>NZ_DASZSE010000001.1:0-74409 GCF_035548915.1 Ramlibacter sp.
CGGCTATGCGGCGGTGGCGGCGGCCTATGCGGCCACCGCGCAGCTGGGCGGCTACACGGTGCAGCGCACCGACAGCCTGCGCTCCATCGCGCAGGCGGCCTATGGCGATGCAAACCTGTGGTACCAGGTGGCGCGGGCCAACGGCATCGAGGGCGATGCGGATGTGCGGGTGGGGATGACGCTCACGCTGCCGAACCTGCAGCATTCGCACAACGGCGCGGGGACCTTCACGCCCTACGACCCGAGCAGAGTGGTGGGGCCCACCGATCCGGCGCTGTTGCAGGTCAAGCGGCCCGACAACCTGTTCGGGGAGTTCCTGTCGGCGTTCGTCGCGGCGCTGGTGGCGACGCTTGCGGGGCCGGAAGTGTTCGGGGCGATCATGGGGCCCAGCACTGCCGCTGCGGCTACGACCGCTGCCACGGCCACGGCAGCGAGCACCACGGCCACGGCCACGGCGCAATTCGCAGCGGCCACCGTCGCGGCGGCAGCCGGCTCCGTCGCGGGACAGGGCGTGCAGATGGCCTTTGGCAATCAGCGCGGCTTCGACATCGGGCAGCTCGCGCTCAGCGTGGCCTCGGCTGCATTCGGGCAGTTGCTGCCCGAAGGGCTCGGGGGCGCGCCGGGCACCGCAGGCAATGCGCTTGCGCACGGGATCGTGGGCAGTGCGCTCACCCAAGGGCTCGCGATGGCCACCGGGCTGCAGCAGTCGTTCAACTGGGCGAGCATGGTGCAGGCGGTGTTGAGTAGTGGAACGTCGCCGCACGCAGGGCAAGGAGGCCAAGACTCGAGTCGGAACAATGCCGCCGCGTACGACAACGCGGTCGATATCCAAAGCGAGAACTACACGCCTGCGAGCGAGTACACCTATCGCAACGCGATGGACATACAGAGCGACGAGTACCCCTCGCCCGGCGAGCTTGCTCGTAGAAAGCTCAACGTGGAGCAGCAGGTGCGCAGGGAAATCCTTGGCCAGGAGGCGCGCGAAGATTCCGTCCAAGGCGCGCAGGCGTTCCTGACGGGCGGGGCCGCACGCGCACCGATGCGCGGGGGTATCGGCAGCGGCGGCTTTGAAATGGTGCGCAACGGCAATTGGGACGCGGCACTCAACCTTGGAGCCGATCCCCTGGGGCTGCTCGGCGAAATCCCTGGCTTGCAAGCGGACCTCGCGCGGCTCGACCGCGCACAGATCGAACAGCGCATCGAGGGCATGCGTGGCATGATGCTCGAATCCGGCGCCTCAAACGTGCCAAGTAGCTATGTGCAATCAATGGTTGCCAGCTCTGACGGCGCGGGTGTAGTGGTGAAGGACTATGCCGCCACGTTGGACCAGATGAAATCTGTTTACGAGGACTATGTGCGCGACCAGCGCTTGCGCGAGACCTGGGGAGACAATTACCGGGACCTGCGCATCGGGAAATCGCAGATGACAGTACAGGAGTTCGAAAACAAAGTACTCGACATCCACATGAAGTCGACTGACAGTGCATACGCGGCGGGTGTGGAGTCCATTGCAAAGGGCGACTTGGCGGTCAAGGCCGGTGAGTATGCAAAGGAACTTGGTACCTTCATTGACCGCCAGGTTCGGCTTGACCTTCGATTCTTCGCCAAGGCCGAGGGAATCAACGATAGCTCTATGTCGAAACTCTGGGCAGTCAATCGGCGCATCGCGAACGAATACGACATCGGAATTCCAGATAGCCGGCTTGGCTTCAACCTGTATGCGGATACCACGTTAGCCCGGAAGAACGCGACCACACCGCAAATCATGAAGTGGAACGAAATCCGCGCTGGCAACTTTCTGATCATCCGCCCTTCGGCCCTTGGTGGACCGTATGTCATACCGCGGATGTCGATCCCTCAGTTCAGACCTGTGGGAAGGGCCATCTGATGTCGTTAAAAGAACAGCTGGAAGACTTCGCAGGATCTGTCGGCGGTGCAGCCACGAGAGCACCGGACGAATACCCGGAGTGGGGCCACATGACGTACGAATCCCACATGGCCGATCTCAAGGAGCTGTGGTCCGAAATTCGGCGACAGATCACTAGCGATGTTGAGAAGGTGCGATTCATCGACCAGAAGTTGCAAGAAATGTTCGCGGCGTTCGAGTCGGGTGAGAAAGACAAGGGACGCAAGGCCGCTTGGTCGATTTATAACTTGAAGGTTGAGACCCTTAGGTAGATGGTTGACACTTCATACTTCCAATTCTGCTTCGCAGCTTGATCTATCGGCTCGGCACTGACGAAGCCGAAGGGCTTCCCTCAGCCGAAGCCATCGCCGGGAGCGATCGGATTGCCGTCGGAGGCACACAGGCGGCAAGCGGCGCGATGCTCGCTCGTATCGCCAAAAAGTTCTAATTCCCCATCTTCAAGAACCGGTAACCCAACCCGTGTAAATTCTCCCCATCAGCTTGGGAAACGAACAATGACTGTCCTCTATTTATCCGCGCTCAGACGCGGAGGATTGCGGCGGGAACGGGTCTGGGTGGAAAGAGCGTTTCCGCAGAATCAATGGATCATCTCCGACATCCAGGTCGGCGACGACGGGCAGCGCCGCGTCGTGATCGAACCGCTCGACGACCGCACCCGCGAAGCCAGCTACGCCGAAAGTTACTTCCGCCGCCACTTCATGGACCGCACCGAGTGGCTGCGCCGCGAAAACGAACGCGTGCTGCGCCGCGCCCGCCGCAAGACCTCCGCCGAAGTCCTCCACGACATGGCCCGCATGAACGCCACTTGAAGGCCGCGGGACTGCACGCACCTTCACGCCCATGATTTGATGCTACAAACGGGCCCATGCAGGAAGGGGCGCGAACGCACTCGAATCGCGATGTCTTGACGTTCGTTGCAGCAGGCGCCGCCTGGCTGCTGTGGACGCTCGCCTCGTATCCACGCCAGACCGCCGCCCTCGTCCTCGCATCGCTCGCCATGAGCGGCGCAAGCCTCTGGTCTTGCCGGCGCCTCTTCGGTGCGCAGGCGGCCACCCTCTTTCTCGTCATCGCCGTGCCCCTCGGCTGGGTGGCCGAGGAGCTCGGCTCGACCAAAGGCTGGCTCTTCGGCAGCTACTTCTACACCGACGTGCTCGGCCCGAAACTGGGCTCCGTCCCGCTCGTGATCCCGCTCATGTGGTTCGGGCTCGCGCACATGACGCTCGTCGTCGCGTCCTTCGCGCTCTGGCGCGACGCGTCGCCGCGCCGCTTCGGCTGGAAAGACGTCACGCTCACGGCTTTGCTCGCGGCGATGCTCGTCACCGCGTTCGATCTCGGCGCCGATCCGTACTTCGTGTACCAGCTGAAGGCCTGGATCATGGCCGAAACCCACGGCGACTGGTTCGGCGAGCCGGTGCAAGGCTTCGAAGGTTGGATGATCGTGGGCTTCGCGATCGTCGCGCTCTTCCTCGCGAACGTCGCGCCTCGCGCCGCCTCGCCGAAGACGAAGACCGACCGCATCGCGGGCCTGCTGCCGGTGGCGATGTTCGCCGGCCTCATGGTGTTCCAGATGCTCTTCCTCGCGCAGCCCGAACTGCGCGCGGTCGCCTTCTTCGCGATGGGCATTCCCTCGCTCGTCGCAGCCGCGGGCTGGGCGCGCTGGTGCGGCGAGCGCGAACAGACCACGCGGGGTCGCGCGACGCACTGGCTTGCGATGACGCGCGTGGCCGACCCCGTGGCGGACCGCGCCGTGGCCGCGATCGTCGGCAACGACTCCGTGTCCGCGGACAACGGCCGCGCGCTCGCGCGGCTCGCGGACGCGACCAAGCTGATGGCGGCCTGGACCACCAATGGCAGCCTGGACAGCTGGTCGCCCGCCGATGCCGACCCGGCGATCGTCGCCGCGTTGCGCACCTATCTCGACGAGGCGCGCGGCCTGCCCGAGTGGGCGCGCACCGCGGACATCGAAGGCGCCGAGGCGCTCTTCATGGACTACGGCCCGCTCTCGTGCGTGCTGCTTTTCTGCGCGAGCCTGCCGGAATGCTACGTGCTGCCGCACCTCGCGCAGGTGCTGCACGTGGCGGGCCAGCTGGAGGCGCACACCGAACACCGCATCCGCCAGACGGCGGCAATGGTGTTCCCGGTGATGATGAAAGGCGGCCTCACGGCGGGCGACGGCGGCGGCGTCGCGCAGGTGCTGAAGGTGCGCCTCATCCACGCGACGATCCGCCACCTGATCCTGCGCGGCCCACCCGAGCTCGCGGCGGGCCGCATCGAGGCGCTGCCGCAGGTGCCGGGCGGGCGCAGCCTGCACCGCGCATTGCTCGCCTGCGGCTGGGACGTCCGCACGCAGGGCCTGCCCTGCAACCAGCTGGAACTCGCCTACACGCTCCTCACCTTCAGCTACGTGTTCCTGAGGGGGCTGCGCACGCTGGGCATGCGCCTCACGAACCCGCAGGAGATCGCGTATCTGCACGCCTGGAACGTCGCGGGCCACGTGCTCGGCATCCGCAGCGACCTGATGGCGCACAGCATGGCCGAAGCCGAAGCGATGTTCGAAAGCATCCAGGAGCTGGCGCGCGAGGAGGCGATCGAGCCCGACGTTCGCCCCGCGCTGGGCGGCGCGCTGATGGCCACGATGGAAAAGTCGCTCACGCTGCCCGTGATCCGCGGACTGCCGGTGCCGCTCACGCGCTGGCTCGTGGGCCGCGCGACCGCGCGCGAGATCGGCGTGAACGAACGGGTGGGCGTTCTCACGCGTCTTCTCTTCGCCTTCGCGATGGTATCGGTGCGCGTCTTCGATGCGCTCGCGCGCCTCGTGGTGCCGGACTTCTCTCTCACGCGCATGTTCACGCGCGTGGTGGGCTACCACTTCATGACGCAGTTCCTGCTGGACCAGACGCGCCCGCTCGCCTTGCCCGAGGAAGTGCTGAAGCCGATGCGCGAGACGGTCGCCACCTGGCACGACCACCCGCGCGCGCCGCGGTGGATGAACCGGCTGGAGGATCGCCTCACGACCCACGGCGAATGGAGGACGGCGGAGTGAGCGCGCTGCGCGCGCTGGCGTGCCTGGCCGTGGTCGCGGTGACGATGCTCTTCGGCGCGGCGCAGGCCGCGCGCGCGGCCGAAGGCGAGGGCGGGGGCGAGGGCGGTGGCGGCGGCGAGGGCGAGATCACACTCCAGGGCCGCTACTGGATCGACGAGACGGGTCGGGCCTCGATCGAGCAGGCGTCGGGCGGCGGCGTGAAGCTCGAATCGATGGACCGCCACCGCGCTTTCGCGCTCGGCAATGGCGCCTTGTGGATGCGCTTCGACCTGGGCGCGCACGACCCCGCGCAGCGCTGGTACCTGATGCTCACGGGGGCCGCGTTCATCAACCGCGCGAGCCTCTTCACGCGCGCGGCCGACGGCCGCTGGCAGGAACAGCGCGCCGGTGACCACGTCGCCGTGGCGCAATGGGACCACCCGAATTTCACGCCGCTCTTCCTCGCGCCGCCGCAGGGCGGCACCGTGTGGCTGCGGCTCGAGAACCGGCCCGCGCCGACGAGTCCCTTCGTGCAGCTGCTGAGCGACGACGGCCTGCAGAAGACGCGCCAGTGGACCGATCTGCTCGTGGGCGGCTATCTCGGCTTCGGCCTGCTCGTCTTCATCGTGGGCCTGATGCACGGCAGGCTCTACCGCGAGGCCGTGTTCGACGTCTACTGCATCTACGTCGCGTGCATGCTCCTCTTCCAGCTCTCGTTCACGGGGCTGGGCGGTGTCTTTCTCTGGCCGCAGTGGTGGTGGTTCAACGACGCCGCGCCCGCGCTCTTCATGCTCGTGATGGTGGGCTCGGGCATCTGGTTCATCCGCGAATCGACGGCCCTGCAGCGGCACAGCCGCAAACTCGATCGCGCGGTGGTCGCCTTCTTCAGCTTCGGCTTCGTGTTTCCGGTCTTCTACGTGCTTTTCAACGGGCCGCTCGTCTACGCGATCCTGAACGTGTACGGGCTGCTGTCGGTGATCCTCAGCATTTCGCTGTGCCTCTGGACCTGGCGGCGCGGCGAGCGCTATTCGTTCTGGCTCTTCCTCGGCTTCCTGCCGGTGCACCTGGCCTACCCGTTCCCCGCGCTGCGCGCCGCCGGCGTGCTGCCCGACAGCTGGGCCACGCAGTACGCGGTGCTGATCGGCTCGGCGATCGAGATTCCGCTTCTGCTGTGGATCCTGCACGCGCGCGCGAAGGACTTCAGCGAAAATCGCGCGCGCATGCGTGCCCTGGACAGCACCGATCCGCTCACCGGCCTCACGGCCACGCCCGTCCTGATGCTGCGCCTGCGGGATGCGCTCAGGCGCGCGCGCCGCGCGGACCACCGCTGCTCGCTGCTGCTCGTGGAGCTCGCGAATCACGCCGAGATCGTGTCGAAGGAAGGCCGCGAGGCGGGGGACCGCTCGCTCGTCGTCGCGGCCTCGCGGCTGTCGTCGGTGGTGCGCGAAGTCGACACGGTCTGCCGCATCGCGAACGCGCGCTTCGCGATCCTCGTGGAAGGTCCGCAGCCGCAGGCGTCGCGCCGCGCGCTCGCCCAGCACATCGTGGCGCGCGGACTCGAACGCGTTGCGCAGCTGCCGCCCGATCTCGCCCTGCGCTTTCGCGCCGTGTCGGCCTGGGTGCCCGACGCCTCCGCCGAGGCGGCGCCGTCGAGCGGGGTGGGCGAGCAGGTGCTCATGCAGATGCTCAACTTCGCGCTGGACCGGCTACTTGAAGAGCCGAAGCGGGTGGTGCATCATCTCGAGCCGCGCCCCGACGCTGTGTCCCAGCCCGCCGCCGCAACTGCATGAAGAGGAAGGAAGACACAAGGCCCATGCAGCCGCCTTCGGCCAGGAATATCTGCGCACGCCTTTCGCATTGGGCCGTGCTCGCCGCGGGCGTGCTCATCGGCTCGGCGGCGACGCGCAACGACGCGCCGCTCGACCTGCTGCGCTCGCCCGTGGTCGCGCGCGGCACCATCGTCGAGGGCATCGGCACCGTCACGGTCGCCCCATGGTTTCCGGTGCCGTTTTCGGTGCTGACGGTGGCCGGCGGCGAGCTCGTGTCGCGCGTCGCGGATCTCGCGCTGCCGCAGCAGGTTCGCAAGGACAAGGACGTGACGCGCTGCACGTTCGATTTCCGCGCCATCGCCTCGCGGCTTGCGAGCAGCACCTTCGCGCTCACGTACTTTCCCTGGTTCCGCTTCCTCGGAGAATCCGCGGCATTCGACGCGGAGGATTCCGTGGCGGACCAGGTCGCCGAATGCCTGCGCTTCATGCTCGCCCGGGAGGGCATCGGCGCCGACGTCGAGCAGTCGCACGATGCCGCCACGGTGCGCGCCGCCAACGGCCTCGCGATCGAGGTCGTGGGAATGGAGGCGCTCGGACGCATCGTGATCGATGCCGGGCCGGCCCGCAGTTCGTTCGATTTCAATTCGAGGGAGCTTCTCATCGACCGGCGGATGTTTCCCGAGGCGTTCGCGGCGGGCCACGAGATGCTCGCCACGCCCGACCGGCCCATCGGCATCGAAGTCCGCGAAGCGGGCGACCAGCTCGCGATGCGGCTCGTGCGCGAAGCGGAGGGCTGAAGGCATGTTCACGCGAGAAATGCGCGAAAGCGAGACCGACGCCGACGTGCTGGCGGACCCGCGCCTGGGCGATGCGTCGTACGTGGAAAGCTTCGGGTACGAGTGGACCCGCATCGACGGCTTCGCCGATCGGGAAGTGCTCGCGCACGGCCATCTCTTCGGCCGCTTCCTGCTGCCGCGCGACTTCTTCCGCGGCAAGTCGGTCGTGGACGTGGGATGCGGCAACGGACGCATCGGCCGGATCGTCGCGCCGCAGTGCGAGCGCTACGTGGGCGTCGACCTGTCGGAGGCGATCTACGCGTTTCCGAAATACATCCGCCGCCCGCGCGAGTTCGTGCTCGTTCGCGCCTCGGGCACGGACCTGCCGCTCGCGGACCGCATGAGCGACGCGACGATCTGCTGGGGCGCGCTGCACCACATGGACGATCCGGACCGCGCGCTCGACGAGCTCCTGCGGGTCACGAAGCCGCGCGGCACGATTCTCATCTACGTCTATCCGCCGGCTTTCGCCTGGCGCAGAAACATCAGCTTCTATCTGCGAGGCCTGCCGCCGGACTCGGCGCACTCGATCACGGCGCGCATATCGGATGCGCTGGACCGCTGGCGCGACGTCGATCCGTTCTATGCGGAGCTGCTCGCCACGCAGCTCGCGCTCAGCTTCAAGCCGTCGCGCGAGTGGCAGCAGTTCCAGTGGTTCGATGGCGTGACGCCGAGGTATCACCACGACATCGAGGAACGGGTGGCCGAGCGTGTGCGAAAGTCGGCCCGGAAAGTCGAGCGGCTCTGGCCGGGGTGTCTGAAGATCGAGCGCTAGGCGCTACCACTTCGGCGCGATGCGCTCCCCCGGCAAGACCGCATAGGGATCGGCCCAGCCCGGAATCTCCCGCAGCCTCGCGAGCCATGCGCCGATCTGCGGATACTGCCCCGCGACGTCGTATCCGCTTTCCTCCGGCGGAAAGAAGAGATAGCCCGAAAGCGACATGTCCGCGATGGTGGGCTCGTCGCCCACGATGAACGGCCCGCGCTCCAGGTGCCTGTCGACGATGCCGAAGCAGGTCTCGATGCGCGCCTTCAGGAAGGCGGCGACGGCCGGGTCCGGCGGTGACGGCGCGAACGACTTCATGAAACGCCACGTCGCGAAGTAGCTCGTGAACTTGTGGTTGTCGTAGAGGAGCCAGCGCAGCACTTCGTACTTCTCGTCGGCATCGCGGCCGCCGAAGCGGCAGTGCCGGTCCGCGAGCCAGGTGAGGATCGCGCCGGACTGCGACAGGCGCTTGCCGTCGGCTTCGAGCACGGGCGCCTCGCCCATCTCGTTGACGCTTTCGCGCCATTGCGGGTCGCGCGTCTGGCCGCTGCGCATGTAGTCGACGAACACCGCCTCCCACGGCACGCCCAGCGCGCGCAGCATGAAGGCGACTTTGAACGTGTTGCCGGACTGGCTGAAGCCGTGGAGAAGGTACATGGTTTGGGCTCGTCGTCATCGCCGCTCGCGGGCGTCACCTCTGGAAAGGAACCATCATCCCCGCGCGTGCGGGGGATCCAATTGGAAAGGAACCGTCAATCCCGCGTACGAGGGGACCCAGCCGGGAAGGAACCGTCCAGCCGGGAAGGAACCGTCATCCCCGCGCACGCGGGGATCCAGTGGCTTCCCGCGACCCTACATCTTGCGATACGCATCCACCATCTGCTGCCCCTCGGGCCCGGCCTTCTCCAGCCATTCCTTCAGCATCGTGTCGCCGACTTTCTTCATGTCGGTCTTCAGCTGCGCCGAAGGGGTAATGATGTTCATGCCGTTGGCCTTGAGCTTGTCGATCATGTCCGTGTTGACCTTCTTGCTCATGACCCAGCCGCGCGCTTCGGCCTCGGCGCCCGCCTTGAGCACGGCCGCCTGCGCCGCCTTGTCCAGCGCGTCGAAAGCGGCCTTGTTCACGATCACGGCGTTCTTCGGCAGCCAGGCCTGCGTGTCGTACCAGTTCTTGATGTGCTCGTACGTCTTCGTGTCGTAGCCGGTGGAGCCCGAGGACATGTACGAGTCGACGACGCCGGTCGCCATGGCCTGCGAGAGTTCGGCCGCCTGCACGGTGACGGGCTGAGCGCCGACCAGTTCGGCGATGCGCGCGGTGGCTGGGCTGTAGGCGCGCCACTTGAGGCCCTTCATGTCGGCCGCCGAATTGAGCGTGCGCTTGGTGTAGATGCCCTGCGGCGGCCATGGCACGGCGTAGAGGAGCATCATGCCCTGCTCGCCGAGCTTCTTGTCCAGAAGCGGCTTCTGCGCCTTGTACAGCTTCATCGATTCGTCGTAGCTGTCGGCGAGGAAGGGGATGCCGTCGGCGCCGAAGATCTTCCACTCGTTTTCGAAGTTCACGAGCAGGATCTCGCCGATCTGCGCCTGCCCGCCCTGCACGGCGCGCTTGATTTCGGGCGCCTTGAAGAGCGAGGCGTTCGCGTGCACCGTGATCTTGAGCTTGCCGCCGGTGGCCTTGTCCACGTCGCTCGCGAACTGAACGAGGTTTTCCGTGTGGAAATTGCTCGCCGGATACGCGGCGGGGAGATCCCATTTCGTCTGGGCGGAAACCTGCGTGGCGAGCGCGAAAGCGGCCACGGCGAGTGCGAGCTTGAGTTTCATTGCGGCTCCGGGAGAATGCGGGTTCGATGGACCCGACCAGAATAAGTGCAATTCCCGGGCCTGCCGATGCGGTGTTACCCGAAGCGGCGGGTGGCTTCCTCGGCGTGCTGATGCTCGACACGCGTTTTCCCCGGCCACCGGGGGACGTGGGGCATCCCGCCACCTTCGCAGCGGATGTGCGCTACAAGGTGATCGACGGGGCATGGCCGCGCGCGGTGGTGACGTCGGCCGAGACGCTGAAGGCGAGCACGCTGCCCACCCGCTTCGTCGATGCGCTGCATGAATTCGAGGATGAAGGCGCATTCGCCATCACGACGAGCTGCGGATTTCTCGTCCTGCTGCAACGCGAACTGCAGGGCGCGGCGCGCGTGCCGGTGGTGAGTTCGAGCCTGCTGCTGTTGCCGTCGCTCCTCGAACGCGAAGGGCGTGTGGGCGTGCTCACGATCAGCGCTGTTCATCTCACGGCGGACTATCTGCGCTGCGCCGGCGTCACCGGGCCGCGGCTCGCGGACGTGGTGGTGCAAGGTGTCGATGGTGAGGGCGAGTTCGCTCGCGCGATTCTCGGCAACCGCGCGACGATGGACCTCGGCCGGGCGCGTGACGACGTCGTGGCCGCGGCGCTTCTTCTGAAATCGCGCGCACCCGACGTGCGCAGCGTCGTCCTCGAATGCACCAACATGCCGCCTTACGCGCAGGCTGTGCGAGACGAGACGGGCTTCGAACTCTTCGATCTGCGCGACGCGCTCGCTACCTCACTCGCTACATATGACCCGGCAGCCAGGTCGCGAGCTGCGGCACCCACCACAGGATCAGCACCATCGCGCACATGAGGATGAAGAAGGGCAGCGTCACGCGCGCGATCCAGGTGATCTCCTTGCCCGTCATGCCCTGCAGCACGAAGAGGTTGAAGCCCACGGGCGGCGTGATCTGCGCCATCTCCACCACGATCACGATGAAGATGCCGAACCAGAGCAGGTCGATGCCCGCGGACTGCACGGTGGGCAGGATCACGCCCATGGTGAGCACCACCATCGAGATGCCGTCGAGGAAGCAGCCCAGGACGATGTAGAAGACCGCGAGCGCGACGATCAGCATGAAGGGCGTGAGGCCGAGCGTCGCGACCCATTCCGCCAGGTGCCGCGGCAAGCCGATGTAGCCCATCGACAGTGTCAGGAACGAGGCGCCCGAGAGAATCAGCGCGATCATGCAGTAAAGGCGCGTGGCGCCCATGAGCGAATCGCGAAAGGTCGCCCACGACAGCGACCCCTGCACCGCCGAGAGGATGATCGATCCGACGACGCCGACGGCCGCCGCCTCGGTCGCGGTCGCGACGCCGCTGTAGATCGAGCCCAGCACGGCGGCGATGAGCGCGACGACCGGGATGAGATGCCGCGACTCGTAGAGCCTTTCCTGCAACGTGAGCGAGTCGGTCGGCGTGGGCACCTTGTGGCGGTTGAGCCCCGCCCACACGGCGAGATAGGCGGAAAAAAGCGACGCGAGCAGGATGCCGGGAAAGATGCCGGCGATGAAGAGCTTGGCGATCGACACGTCGGCCGTCACGCCGTACACGATCATGATGATGGAAGGCGGAATGAGCAGGCCCAGCGTGCCCGCGCCCGCGAGCGAGCCGATGGTGATTTCCTCCGGGTAGCCGCGCTTCGCGAGCTCGGGCAACGTCATCTTGCCGATGGTCGCGCAGGTGGCTGCGGACGAGCCCGACACGGCCGCGAAGATCGTGCAGCCGATCACGTTCGTGTGCAGGAGCCGCCCCGGCAGGCGCGAGACCCACGGTGCGAGGCCGCGGAACATGCTTTCGCTCAGCTTCGTGCGAAAGAGGATCTCGCCCATCCAGATGAAAAGCGGCAGTGCGGTGAGCGTCCAGCTCGACGCGGAGCCCCAGACCGTCACCGCCATCGCGTCGCCCGCGGGGCGCGACGAGAACAGCTGCATGCCGATCCACGCGACGCCCGCGAGCGTGAGCCCGATCCAGACGCTGCTCGCGAGCAGCGCGAAGAGCGAAACGATGAGGAGGGTGGTGATCGCGACGTCACTCATTGTGCAGAGCCTCCTCGGAATCGATCGTGCGCCGCTGTCCGCGCAGCTCGAGCACCCACTCGTCGGCCAGGGCGATCAGCAGCACGAGCGTGCCGAGCGCCATGGCGATCTGCGGCAGCCAGAGCGGCGTGGCGTCGTTCGCGGTGGAAATGTCGTTGATCCTGTGCGAGACCCACGCGAGCCGCACGGAGTAGAAGGCGAAGAGGCCCCCCAGCACGACGCCGGCGGAGAGCGCCCACATCTCGAGCGCATGGCGCGCGCCGCCGTGCAGCCGGCCGAGGAAGAGCGTCACGCGGATGTGTTCGTTTTTCTTGAGCGTGTGCGCGAGCGCGAGAAAGCCCGCGGCGGCCATGCAGTAGCCGGCGTAGGCGTCGGTGCCGGGGACGTTGAACCCGAGCTGCCGGCTCACGATGGACAGCAGCACCATCGCGAGCACGCCGATCATGGCAAGCGCCGCGAGCCAGGCGGCGGCGTCGTAGAGCCGGTCGAGCAAGCGCCTCATTCCCGCTTCCTTGGTCGTTGTCGAGGATGGGGCATTATTGCGTTCCTGGAGCAGGAAGCACCTCGGACCATGCAAGACTCATCTTCCGGCGCTGTCGCGCGCCGCTGGCAGTTCTGGATCGACCGCGGCGGCACCTTCACCGACGTGGTGGCGCGCAGGCCGGACGGCACGCTCGCCACCCACAAGCTGCTCTCCGAAAATCCCGAGCAGTACCGGGACGCCGCCGTCGCGGGCATCCGCCATCTTCTGGGGCTGAAACCCGGCGAGCCGATCACGCCCGAGCGCGTGGAATGCGTGAAGATGGGGACGACGGTTGCCACCAACGCTCTCCTCGAACGCAAAGGCGAGCCGACGCTGCTCGTCACGACGCGGGGCTTTCGCGACGCGCTGCGCATCGCCTACCAGAACCGGCCGCGGCTTTTCGAGCGGCACATCGTGCTGCCCGAGCTGCTGTATCGCGAAGTGATCGAAGCCGCGGAGCGTGTCGGCGCCGGTGGCGAAGTCGTGCAGCCGCTCGACGAGGACGATCTGCGGCGGCAACTGCAGTCGGCGCTCGCGCGCGGCCTCGGCAGCGTCGCCATCGTCTTCATGCACGGCTGGCGGTTTCATGCGCACGAGAAGAAAGCCGCCGCGATCGCGCGTGAAGTCGGCTTCACGCAGATCAGCACGTCGCACGAAACGAGTCCGATGATGAAGTTCGTGAGCCGCGGCGACACGACGGTGGTGGATGCGTATCTGTCGCCGATCCTGCGGCGCTACGTCGAGCAGGTCGCGGGCGAGATGCCCGGTGTGAAGCTGTTTTTCATGCAGTCTTCCGGAGGCTTGACGGACGCGCACGCGTTCCAGGGCAAGGACGCGATTCTTTCGGGGCCCGCGGGCGGCATCGTCGGCATGGCGCGCACCGCGCAGCTCGCGCTCGGCGACCCTTCGGATGCGGCCGGCGGTCACGTGAAGGTCATCGGCTTCGACATGGGCGGCACCTCCACCGACGTGTCGCACTTCGCGGGCGAGTTCGAGCGTGAATTCGAAACGCAGGTGGCCGGCGTGCGAATGCGCGCGCCGATGATGAGCATCCACACCGTGGCGGCAGGCGGCGGCTCGATCCTCGAGTTCGACGGCGCGCGCTTTCGCGTGGGGCCGCGAAGCGCGGGCGCGAATCCGGGGCCCGCGAGCTACCGGCGAGGCGGCCCGCTGGCCGTGACCGATGCGAACGTGATGGTGGGCAAGATCCAGCCGCGCTACTTCCCGAAGGTGTTCGGGCCGCACGGT
Organism: Ramlibacter sp.; assembly: GCF_035548915.1. GTDB lineage: Bacteria > Pseudomonadota > Gammaproteobacteria > Burkholderiales > Burkholderiaceae_C > Ramlibacter. The sequence continues at coordinate 13,968 of NZ_DASZSE010000001.1, forward strand.
GACGAGCCGCTCGCGTTCGACGTGGTGCGCGACAGGTTCGACGAACTGGCGCGCAGGACGGGCCGCACGGCGCAGGCCGTGGCCGAGGGGTTCATCGACATCGCCGTGCAGCAGATGGCCAATGCCATCAAGAAGATCTCGGTCGCGCGCGGCTACGACGTCACGCGCTACACGCTGCAATGCTTCGGCGGCGCGGGCGGGCAGCATGCATGCCTCGTCGCGGATGCGCTCGGGATGAGCCGCGTCTTCGTCCATCCGCTCGCCGGGGTGCTGTCCGCGTACGGCATGGGGCTCGCGGATCAGAACGCGATCCGCGAACAGGCGATCGAGCTGCCGCTGCTCGCGTCGTCGCTGCCGCAGGTGGCCGCGTCGCTCGATGCGCTGGCCGCGGCCGCGGGGGCCGAACTGCAGCGCCAGCAGGTCGGCGCGAACGCGGTGAGCGTGCGGCGCCGCGTGCACGTGCGCTACGAGGGCACCGACTCGGCGCTCATCGTGCCCTTCGGGACGCTGGCGGAGGTTCAGGCGGCATTCGAAGCGGCGTATCGCCAGCGCTTCTCTTTCCTGATGCTGGGCAAGCGTCTCATCGTCGAGGCCGTGTCGGTGGAGGCGGTGGTGGCGGGCGATGCGCCGTCCGAGCCGCGCCACGCGTTGCGCGAAGCGCGGCAGGCGCCAAGGCGCGAAACGGTGCGCATGTATTCCGGCGGCCGGTGGCACGACGCCGCGCTCGTCGTGCGCGAAGACCTCCGCCCGGGCGACGCGATCGCGGGCCCCGCGATCGTCGCCGAGAAGAACGCGACCACCATCGTCGAGCCGGGATGGGAGGCGCGGATCACCGCGCTCGATCACATCCTGATGGAGCGGCGCGTGCCGCGCGAGGTGAAGTTCGCGGCGGGCACGCAGGTCGATCCTGTGCTGCTGGAGGTCTTCAACAACCTCTTCATGAACATCGCCGAGCAGATGGGGCTGCAGCTGCAGAACACGGCGTACTCGGTCAACATCAAGGAGCGGCTCGACTTCTCGTGCGCGCTCTTCGACGCCGAGGGCAACCTGATCGCGAATGCGCCGCACATGCCGGTGCACCTCGGCTCGATGGGGGAGAGCATCAAGACCGTGATCCGCGAGAACGCGGGGAAGATGTCGCCGGGCGACGTGTACGTGCTGAACGATCCGTATCACGGCGGGACGCATCTGCCGGACGTGACGGTGATCACGCCGGTCTATCTGGGGAAATTGGAATCTGACCCCCATTTCGCTCTGGCGGGAGAGGGCGGGGGTGAGGGCGGCGGCATGCGCCCCCTCTTCTACGTAGGCTCGCGCGGCCACCATGCCGACATCGGCGGGGTGACGCCCGGCTCGATGCCGCCCTTTTCCACGCGCATCGAAGAAGAGGGCGTGGAGATCGACAACTTCAAGCTGGTCGATCGCGGCGTGCTGCGCGAAGCGGAAATGCTCGCGCTCCTGCGAAGCGGCAAGTACCCCTCGCGCAATCCCGCGCAGAACATGGCCGACCTGCAGGCACAGATCGCGGCCAACGAGAAGGGCGTGCAGGAACTGCGCCGGATGGTGGACCAGTTCGGGCTCGACGTCGTGCAGGCCTACATGGGGCACGTGCAGGACAACGCCGAAGAGTCCGTGCGCCGCGTCATCACGCGGCTGAAGGACGGCGAGTTCACGCTGCCGCTGGACAACGGAGCGCAAATCCGCGTGTCGATCCGCGTGGACGCAGCCAGCCGAAGCGCCGAGATCGACTTCACCGGCACGAGCGCACAACAGACCAACAACTTCAACGCGCCGCGGGCGGTGTGCATGGCCGCGGTGCTGTACGTGTTCCGCACGCTGGTCGACGACGAGATCCCGCTGAACGCCGGCTGCCTGAAGCCGCTGAAGGTCGTCATCCCGGCGGGCTCGATGCTGAACCCGAACCCGCCGGCATCGGTCGTGGCCGGCAACGTGGAGACCTCGATGTGCATCACCAACGCGCTTTTCGGCGCGCTCGGCGTGATGGCCGCGAGCCAGTGCACGATGAACAACTTCACCTTCGGCAACGACCGCTACCAGTACTACGAAACGATTTCAGGCGGCAGCGGCGCGGGCGGCGAATTCGACGATGAGGGGCACCTCACGGGCGGCTTCGACGGCACGAGCGTCGTGCAGACACACATGACCAACTCGCGACTCACCGACCCGGAGGTGCTCGAATTCCGCTTTCCGGTGCGGCTTGCGAGCTTCGAGATCCGCGAGGGCTCGGGCGGTCAGGGACGCTGGAAGGGCGGCGACGGCGGCATTCGACGCGTTTGCTTCCTGGAACCGATGACGGCGAGCATCCTGTCGAACAGCCGCAGGCACGGCCCGTTCGGCGTGGCAGGCGGCGAAGCGGGGCAGGTCGGCATCAACCGGGTCGTGCGCGCGGATGGGCGCGTCGAAGAGCTCGAACACATCGGGCAGGCGCAGATGCAAGCGGGTGACGTCTTCGAAATCCACACGCCGGGCGGTGGAGGGTTTGGGGTCGGAAGCTGAACGGGTCGAATCCGCGGACGACTGGACTAGCGGGTTGCGTCCCGCGCCGGTAAAAATGCGGCCATGAACCCCTTTGCCGCGAACTACCGCTTCCTCGCTGTCTACAACCGCTGGATCAACGAGCGCCTCTACGCGGCAAGCGAGAAGCTCACGGATGCGCAGCGCAAGGCCGATCGCGGCGCGTTCTTCCGCTCCATCCATGGCACCTTCAATCACCTCGTCTGGGCCGACAAGCTCTGGCTGAAGCGCTTCGCGGCGCAAGGCGTCGAATTCGCGTCCCTCACGCCCGAGCTCCTCGCGTTGCCGGCCCATGCGAAGCACGCTACGCTCCTGCATGAAGATTGGCAGGCGCTCAAAGACATGCGCCACCGGCTGGACGACGCGATCGTCCTCTGGGTGGATGCGATGCCCGAGGACTTTCCCGAGCGCACGATGCGCTACGCCAACACGCAAGGCATCGAGCGCGAGCACCCGATGTGGATGGCGCTCACGCACTTCTTCAACCACGAGACGCATCACCGGGGCCAGGTGAGCACGCTGCTCATGCAAGCCGGGGTGGATCCGGGCGTGACGGATCTGCTAGCGATGGCTCCGCCGAAATAGGAAAGACCCGCCTCGGCGGGTCCTGCTCCGAATCCCCGCCCTCGGGGATCGCAGTGTTTCAGCGGTTTCCGCGGTTTCCGCGACTTCGCGGCGTCACTTCTTCGCGGCGCTGGCAGGCGACTTGGCGGCGCCCTTCTTGCCCGCCATGTCGTCCTTCTTCTCGTCCTTCTTTTCGTCCTTCTTCTCGTCTTTCTTCGCGGCCTTCTCTTCCATCTTGTCTTCCTTCTTCGCCGCCTTGTCGTCCTTCTTGGCGCCGGCTGCCTTCTTGTAGGACTCGCCGCCCACCGTCAGCCCGTCGGCGGAGAATTTGGCGGCCGTGGCTTCGCCGATGCCCTTCACGCGCTTGATGAGGTCTTCCCAGCTCTTGAAGTCGCCGCCTTTCTTGCGCTCGTCGAGAATGGCCTTGGACTTGGCGGGGCCGATGCCCTTGATGCCGTCCAGTTCGGCGGCGCTCGCCTTGTTCACGTCGACGGCGGCGAATGCGCTGACGGATGCCCAGAGCAGGGCGAAGATCACTAGCAGTTTCTTGAGCATGGAATTTCTCCTGGTTGGATGGCTCGGCCCCCCGGCCGGCTTCACTCTAACGGCCGTGATGCGCTCAGGTTGACGAGGCGGCCCGCCGCCCGATCAATCCTGCTGCGACAGCGCCCCCATGTACTTCGCCACCCCCGTCGCCACATCGGCAAAGGCATGCTCGCACCCCGCCGCGCGCAGCGCCGACAGGTCGGCTTCGGTGTGGCACTGGTACTTTCCGCGCAGCGCATCCGGAAATGGGATGTACTCGACGAGCCCCGCGGCGACCGCCGACGCGGTGTCGCACGCCTTGCCCGTGAGCGTGCCCACGACCGCCGCCGCCACGTCGTTGAACGGCTGCGCCCGTCCGGTGCCCAGGTTGTAGATGCCCGACTTCTCGGGGCGATCGAAGAACCAGAGGTTCACCGCCACCACGTCATCCACGAACACGAAGTCGCGCTTCTGCTCGCCCGGCGCGTAGCCGCCGTACTCGCCGAAGAGCTTCACCCGGCCTTCGGCCCGGAACTGGTTGAACTGGTGGAACGCCACGCTCGCCATCCGGCCCTTGTGCTGTTCGCGCGGCCCATAGACGTTGAAGTAGCGAAAGCCCACGACCTGCCGCCCCTTGCCGGTGCGGCCCTTGCGGAAGTCCGCGCCGAGCTCGCGCCGCATGCGCTGGTCGAACAGCAGCTTGGAGTAGCCGTAGACGTTGAGCGGCCGCTCGAACTCCGGCGATTCGCGGAAGGCGTCCGAGCCCCCGTACACCGCGGCCGACGAGGCATAGAGCAGGCGCGTGCCGCGTTCGCGGCAGGTCTCGAAGAGCGCGCAGGACACGCCGTAGTTGTTATCCATCATGAACTTGCCGTCGGTCTCCATCGTGTCGCTGCAGGCGCCTTCGTGGAACACGGCCTCGACCTTGCCGAAGGCGCCGTCCTGGAACGCGCCGTAGAACTCGTCGGCGTCGATGTAGTCGTCGATGGAGAGGTCCGCAAGGTTGCGGAACTTGTCGCCCTGCGTCAGGTCGTCGACGGCGATGATGTTGTCGATGCCGCGGGCGTTCAGGCCGCGGACGATGTTGCTGCCGATGAAGCCGGCGGCGCCGGTCACTACGATTCGCATGGTTTCGATCTCGACATGGATGTACAAATCTTCCGTTTGGATTCACCGCAGAGGCGCAGAGGGCGCAGAGGGCCGCAGAGAAATGAAATAAAGGAATCCTCTGCGGCCCTCTGCGGCTCTCTGCGCCTCTGCGGTGAACAAAGAGCCCCTAGCCCCCGAACAATTCTTCGTAGGCCACCGTCGCCGTTCCGAATTTGCCCACGACGATGCCCCCCGCCTTGTTCGCAATGGGCACGGCCTCCCGCAGGCTGAGCCCCGCGGCGACCATCGATGCGAGCGTGGCGATCACGGTGTCGCCCGCGCCCGTCACGTCGAATACCTCGCGCGCCTGCGCCTTCACGTGCAGCTCGCCCTCGGCGTCGAAAAGCGTCATGCCCGCGTCGCTCAGCGTGACGAGGATCGCATCCAGTCCGAGCGAGGCGCGCAGCTCCTGCGTGCGCCCGCGCAGATCGTCCTCGCCGTGCCAGCGGCCCACGACTTCCTGCAGCTCCGCCCGGTTGGGCGTGATGACCGTCGCGCCGCGATAGCGCGAATAGTCGTCTCCCTTCGGGTCCACGAGCACGGGCTTGCCGAGCGCGCGCGCGGCTTCGATCATCGAGCGGATGTGCGTGAGCCCGCCCTTGCCGTAGTCGGAGAAGAGGACCGCGTCCTGCCGAGGCGCGAGCTCGGCGAATTTCTCGGTCTGCAGCGCGAGCACCTCGTGATCGGGCTCGTTTTCGAAATCCATGCGCAAGAGCTGCTGCTGCCGGCCGATCACGCGCAGCTTCACGGTCGTGCGCAGATTTTCGTCGCGCTTCAGGTGCGCGCGGATGCCGGTTTCCTTCAGGAGCGCTTCGAGGGTGTGGCCCGCCTCGTCGTTGCCGACCACGCCGAGAAAGCTCGCCTGAGCGCCGAGCGTCGCCACGTTGTACGCGACGTTCGCCGCGGCGCCGATGCGCTCTTCCTGCCGCGCGACTTTCACGACCGGCACGGGCGCCTCGGGCGAGATGCGCTCCACCGCGCCGTGCCAATAGCGGTCGAGCATCGCGTCGCCCACCACGAGCACGCGAGCCTTCGCGAGTTGTTCCTTGGTCGGATTCATAGTTCCTCGACACGGCGCGCGGGGTAGCTGTCCCACGCGAGACAGCCGGGGCATTGCCAGAAATGCTGCTTCGCCTCGAAGCCGCAGGCCGCGCAGCGGTAGCGCATCAGCGGCTTGGCCGCATGATCCAGCGCACGCTGCACGTCCGGATGGTACTGCTCGTGCTCGAGCTTCTCGCCCGCGAGCCAGCGCGACGCCGCCACGAGCGACGGCTCGCGATGCACGTGCTTCGCATACCAGCCGCGCGCGGCCTCGGCGTTGGCCTCCAGCGCGGCGAGCCCCTCGAGCACGTCGAGCGAGCCCGTGAGCTCGTAGCTTCCGCGAAGGATGGCCGAGGTCTCCTCCCGCCGCCCGCATGCGATCGCGGCTTCGGTGAGCGGCTTCGCGAGCAGCGGGATGGTCGCGGGCGCGGCGTTGGCGAGCTGGGCGAGCGTCTCGAACGCAGCGGTCACATTGCCCGCGGTGCGCTCGAGGGCCGCGCGCTCGATCGCCGGGCGCGGCGCCGCGGGCGCGATGCGCGCTGCCTCGGCGAGCAGCATCTCGGCTTCCGCCGGCGGTGCGGCGGCCGCGAGCTCGCACAGGAAGTGCGCCCGCCGCCCGCTGAAATTGCCCTGGCCCGTCTTCTCCAGTTTTTCGGCCGTCTCGGCCGCGAGCAGCCAGTCGCGCGCGCGCTCGTAGAGCCCGAGCAGGGCGAGGAGCGCCTGGCCTTCGTACTGCGTGCCTTCGAGCTTGCGCAACGCCTCCTCGGCGCGATCGAGCAGGCCCGCCTTCAGGAAGTCGAGCGCGAGCGCGTGCTGCGCGCGATGCCGCTCCTCACGGTCGAGGTCGGCTCGTGAGAGCAGATGCTCGTGCACGCGCACGGCGCGCTCGTATTCGCCCCGGCGGCGAAAGAGGTTGCCGAGCGCGAAGTGCAGCTCGGACGTGTCCGGGTCGTTCTGCACCGCCTCGATGAAGGCGTCGATCGCCTGGTCCTGCTGTTCGTTCAAAAGGAAGTTGAGCCCGCGGAAATACGCCTTGGGCGCCTGCCGGTTTTCGATGCGCAGCTGCCGCAGGTCCAGTCGCGAGGCGATCCAGCCGAGCGCGAAGGCGAGCGGCAGGCCCCAGAACAGCCAGGAAAGGTCAAAGTCCATGCGGCGACGCGGGCGGCGGTGTCTCGGGGACGATCGGCGCCTCGCGGCGGGCCCGGTAGGCCTCGCGGCGGTGCCGCCACCAGCGCGGCACCATGCCGAGCGCGCCCACGACGAGCCCCGTCGCGAATGCGGCCAGGACCACCAGCACGAGCGGCGCGCGCCACTCGGTGCCGAAGAAGAAGTGCACCGTGGCGTCCTGCTGGTTGTTCAGCGCGAAGGCGAACAAGGTAAAAAAAATGGCTGCCTTGAGCAGCCATGTGAGGTATTTCATCGGGGCTGTCCTCGATGCCGAGGATTCTAATGACCCATTTCCTTGGTGCGCTGGTCCACCGATTCGCGCAGCGCCTTGCCCGGCTTGAAGTGGGGCACGCGCTTCTCGGGAATCTGCACGCTCTCGCCGGAGCGCGGATTGCGCCCCATGCGCGGCGGCCTGCGGTTGATCGAAAAGCTGCCGAAGCCGCGAATCTCGATGCGGTGGCCGCGCACGAGCGCCTCGCTCATCGCGTCGAGAATCGTCTTCACGGCGTATTCGGCGTCGCGATGGGTGAGCTGGCTGAAACGCGCGGCCAGTTCTTCGACGAGGTCGCTTCGGGTCATGTTGATTTCACCGCAGAGGCGCGCAGGACGCAGAGGGCCGCGAAGAGGGGTCCGGACAATCCGGAAGCGGCACTCGATGTCCTTTCGCGTCTTTGCGGTGAACCGCCTTACGACTTGTCCTGATCGTTCAGCTTCGCGCGCAGCAAGGCGCCCAGGCTCGTGGTGCCGGCCTGCTCGCGCTGCGACTGCTGCGAGAGCGCCGCCATCGCGCCTTGCTCGTCGGCCATGTCCTTCTGCTTGATCGACAGCTGGATGTTGCGGGTCTTGCGGTCGATGTTGGTGACGATCGCGGAGACCTCGTCGCCTTCCTTCAGCACGTTGCGCGCGTCTTCCACGCGGTCGCGGCCGATCTCGGAGGCGCGCAGGTAGCCCATGATGTCGTGGCCCAGGTCGATCTCGGCGCCCTTGGCATCCACCGTCTTCACCTTGCCGCTCACGATGGAGCCCTTGTCGTGCACCGAAGTGAACGTGGTGAACGGGTCGGCGTCGAGCTGCTTGATGCCCAGGCTGATGCGCTCGCGGTCCACGTCCACGCCCAGCACCACGGCATCCACTTCCTGGCCCTTCTTGTAGTTGCGCACGGCCTGCTCGCCCGGCTCGTTCCACGAGAGGTCGGAGAGGTGCACGAGGCCGTCGATGCCCGAGGCGAGGCCCACGAACACGCCGAAGTCGGTGATCGACTTGATCGGGCCCTTCACGCGGTCGCCGCGCTTGGTGTTCTGCGCGAACTCCTGCCACGGGTTGGCCTTGCACTGCTTCATGCCGAGGCTGATGCGGCGCTTGTCCTCGTCGATCTCGAGCACCATCACTTCGACTTCGTCGCCGAGCGACACCACCTTGGAGGGGGCGACGTTCTTGTTGGTCCAGTCCATTTCGGAGACGTGCACCAGGCCTTCGATGCCGGGCTCGAGTTCGACGAAGGCGCCGTAGTCGGCGATGTTCGTGACCTTGCCGAACATGCGCGTGCCGGGCGGGTAGCGGCGCGAAACGCCGAGCCACGGGTCGTCGCCCATCTGCTTCAGGCCGAGCGACACGCGGTTTTTCTCGGTGTCGAACTTGAGGATCTTGGCCGTGATCTCCTGGCCGGCCTGCACCACCTCGCTCGGGTGGCGCACGCGGCGCCACGCCATGTCGGTGATGTGCAGCAGGCCGTCGATGCCGCCCAGATCCACGAACGCGCCGTACTCGGTGATGTTCTTCACCACGCCGCGGACGATGGAGCCTTCCTTCAGGGTTTCCATCAGCTTCGCGCGTTCCTCGCCCATCGACGCCTCGACCACCGCGCGGCGCGACAGCACCACGTTGTTGCGCTTGCGATCGAGCTTGATGACCTTGAACTCCATCGTCTTGTTCTCGAACGGGGAGAGGTCCTTGATGGGGCGCGTGTCGATAAGGGAGCCGGGCAGGAAGGCGCGGATGCCGTTCACGAGCACCGTGAGGCCGCCCTTCACCTTGCCGGTGGTGGTGCCGGTCACGAAGTCGCCGGATTCGAGCGCCTTCTCGAGGCTCATCCAGGAGGCGAGGCGCTTGGCCTTGTCGCGCGACAGGATCGTGTCGCCGTAGCCGTTTTCGAGTGCGTCGATGGCGACGGACACGAAGTCGCCCTCCTGCACTTCCACTTCGCCCTGGTCGTTCTTGAATTCGTCGATGGGGATGTACGCCTCGGACTTGAGGCCGGCGTTCACGACCACGTAGCTGTGTTCGACGCGAACCACTTCGGCGGTGATCACCTCGCCGGCGCGCATTTCCGAGCGCTTCAGCGATTCTTCGAACAGGGCGGCAAAAGATTCAGACATTGAGTTGGCTTTTTGTGATCCTTTCGGACCACGGGTCAGGTTGATGATCCACACGGCCGATGCGCTGCTGCGCGGAGGGAGCCGTGTGGGCCTCTTGGGCGTCAGGCCGCCTTCTCGAAAGGCTGCCTGGCTTCCCACCATTCGATGACTCGCGCGACCGATTCTTCGACGGTCTGCCCCGAGTTGTCGAGAAGGAGGGCGTCCTGCGCGGGCTTCAAGGGCGCGACCGCGCGGGACGAGTCCCGCAGGTCGCGCGCCTCGAGGTCGGCGCGAAGGGTCTCGATTGTAGTTGAAATCCCTTTTGAAATCAATTGCTTATGCCGCCGCTCGGCGCGGCGTGCGGCGCTGGCGGTGAGGTAGACCTTCAGCGCCGCGCCGGGAAAGATGACGGTGCCCATGTCGCGCCCGTCGGCCACGAGCCCCGGGAGCGTGCGAAACGAGTGCTGCAGGGCCACCAGCGCCGTGCGCACGGCCGGCAGCGCCGAGACGCGCGAGGCGTTCATGCCGGCTTCTTCCGTGCGGATCTCGTGCGTCACTTCCTCGTTGCCGAGGAAGACGGCGCTTGCGTCGAAGCGCACGGGCAGCGTCTGCGCGAGCTGCGCGATCTCGCGCTCGTGCGCGAGGTCCAGCGCGAGGCCCGCCCGCGAAGCGGCGTAGCCCGTCACACGGTAGAGCGCGCCCGAGTCGAGGTAGTGGAAGCCCAGCCTTTTGGCGACCTCGGCGGCGAGCGTGCCCTTGCCCGAAGCGGTCGGCCCGTCCACGCAGATCACCGGCACGCGCTCGGTTTCGGCGCGCGCGACGCGAAACATCGTCTCGAAATAGTCCGGGAAGGTCTTGGCCACGCACTTCGGGTCGAGGATGCGCACCGGCAAGCCCTGCGAATTGAGCGCGGCCAGCGAAAAGCTCATCGCCATGCGGTGGTCGTCGTAGGTGTGGATCGCGGCCGGCCGCCACGCCTTCGGCGGCGTGACGCGCAGGGAGTCCGCGCCTTCGTCGACTTGCGCGCCCAGCTTGCGCAGCTCGGCCGCCATGGCCGCGAGCCGGTCCGTTTCCTTCACGCGCCAGCTCGCGATGTTGCGCAGCGTCGTCGGCCCGTCGGCATAGAGCGCCATGACCGCGAGCGTCATCGCCGCGTCGGGGATGTGGTTGCAGTCGAGGTCGATCGCCTTCAGCGGCCACGCGCCGCGCGAGACTTCGAGCCAGTTCGCGCCGCTCGCCACCGCCGCGCCCATCGAACGCGCGGCGTCGACGAAACGGATGTCGCCCTGGATCGAGTCCGCGCCGACGCCGACGATCCGCACCGAAGCCGGCGTGCCCGCTCCGATCGCACCCAGCGCAACGAAATAGCTGGCCGACGACGCATCCGCTTCGACGTGGATTTCGCCGGGCGAGGTGTAGCGGCTGCCGCCCGGAATGGTGAACCGCTGCCAGCCTTCGCGCCGCACGTCGATGCCGAAACGCCCGAGCATGTTCAGCGTGATTTCGACGTAGGGACGGGAGATGAGTTCGCCCACCACCTCCACGACGACGTCCCTGCGGGCGACGAGCGGCAAGGCGAGCAGCAGCGCGGTGAGGAACTGGCTCGACACGTCGCCTCGCACGCGGATCGGCCGATCGAGGGCGAGCCCGGCGTGCGGATGGATTCGCAGCGGGGGATAGCCTTGCGCGCCTTCCCAGTCGATCCGGCAGCCGAGCGCGCGCAGCGCATCGACCAGGTCGCCGATCGGTCGCTCGTGCATGCGCGCGACGCCGCTCAGCTCGAATTCGCCGCCCAGAAGCGCGAGCGCCGCCGTGAGCGGGCGCATGGCGGTGCCGGCGTTGCCGAGAAAGAGCCGCGCGGGCGATGCGGGCGGCTTCGCTCCGAGGCCCGTCACTTCGACGACGTCCGCACGGTGCACGACGCTGCAGCCGAGCGCGCGCAGCGCATCGAGCATCACGCGCGTGTCGTCGGAATCGAGCAGGTCGTGGATGCGCGTCGCGCCTTCGCTCAGCGCCGCGAGCAGCAGCACGCGGTTGGAGATGCTCTTGGAGCCCGGCAGCACCACGGTGCCGCCCGCGCCCGCGAGCGGCGGAATGTCGAGAAAGGCCGTGTCGTACATCTGCGCGGGGTCCGGCTTGCGCGGTTCGCGCCTACTTCCTCGCCTGCGTCATGCGCCAATGGGCGCGCGCGGCGCTCGCGCGGTCGATCAGCGTCTCGAGCGTGTCCGCGTCGCCGTCGATCATCGCGCGGCGGATGTCGGCCACGCCGTGCTCGAAGATTTCGAGCTGCGCGAGCAGTTCCTGCCGGTTGGCGAGCAGAATGTCGCGCCACATCTTCGGGTCGCTCGCGGCGATGCGGCTGAAGTCGCGAAAGCCAGGTCCGGCGAGCGAAAGGAATTCGCGGCCCTGCGCCTGGCCCGCGATGCCGTTCATGAGCGCGAAGGCCACGAGGTGCGGCAGATGGCTCACGGCGGCGAAGGCGGCGTCGTGCGCTTCGGGCGACATCTGCTTCACCTTGGCGCCGAGCGCGTCCCACAGCTGCGTCGCGCGGCCGAGCTGCGCCACGAGCGTGCGTTCGATCGGCGTGAGAATGACCTGCCGGCCCGCGTACAGGTCGGGGTCGGCGTGTTCGACGCCGGAGACTTCCTTGCCCGCGATCGGATGGCAGGGGACGAAGCAGCCTAGCTGGTCGCGCAGCACGCGGCGCGCCGAATCGACGACGTCGCGCTTGGTGGAGCCGACGTCCATCACCAGCATCTCGTTGGTGACCAGGTGACGGATGGCCTTGAAGGTCGCCTCGCTCGCTGCCACGGGCACGGCGAGCAGCACGATGTCGGCGCCGGAGACGGCCAGCAGCGCCGAAGGCGCCTCGACGTCGATCACGCCCATCTGTCGCGCGCGTTCGGTGGTGGAGGGCGACTTGCTGTAGCCGACCACGCGCTTCACGAGGCCCGCGCGCTTCATCGCGAGCGCGAACGAGCCGCCCATGAGGCCGCAGCCGATGAGGCCGAGTTGCTCAAACACTCGGCGTCATCCCCGCGGATGCGGGGAGCCGGTGACTGCGCCTGGAAAGACGCTGGATTCCCGCGTTCGCGGGAATGACGGCTGGTTGTCTCGGCGACAAGACGGCTGGCTGTCTCGACGGGATGACGGCGGGCTGTCTCGGCGACATGACGGCTGGCTGTGTCGGCGGGATGACGGTGGGTTGTCTCGACAACATGACGGCGGGCTGTCCCGGCGACATGACGGCTGGTTGTCTCGACGGGATGACACTTGGCTGCTTCATCAATCTCCGACCGGATAGGTGCCGAGCACCTTGTAGTACGCGCACAGCGATTGAAGGTCCTGGAGCGCGGCGGCCACGTGCGGCTGGGAGGGATGGCCCGCGATGTCGATGTAGAAATAATATTCCCACTGGCCCGAACGCGCCGGACGCGATTCGAAGCGCGTCATCGACACGCCGTGCTGCTTGAGCGGCACGAGGATGTCGTGCACCGCACCGGGACGATTCGGCACCGACACGATCAGGCTCACGCAGTCCTTGCCCGAGGCTTCCGGCGCGGGCAGCGTCTGCGGCAGACAGACGACGGCGAAGCGCGTGCGGTTGAAGGCGTCGTCCTGGATCGCGTGCGCGGCGATGTGCAGCCCGAACTGCGAGGCCGCGCGTTCGCTCGCGATGCCGGCCCATGCGGGATTCGTGGCCGCGAGCCGCGCGCCTTCCGCGTTGCTCGAGACGGCGCGCCGCTCGGCCCGCGGCAAGTGCGACGTGAGCCAGCCCTGGCATTGCGCGAGCGCCTGCGGGTGGGCGAGCACCACTTCGACGCCCTCCAGCGAATTCGTGCGGCGCAGGAGGTGGTGCCGCACGAGCAGGCTCACCTCGCCCACGATGTGCAGCGGTGAATTGAGAAAGAGGTCCAGCGAGCGCGTGACCACGCCTTCGGTGTTGTTCTCCACCGGCACGACGCCGTAATCCGCCGCGCCCGACGTGGCCGCGTGGAACACCTCGTCGAAATTGGCGCAGGGGATGTGCTCGATGCTGGAGCCGAAGAAGTGGACCGCGGCCTGTTCGCTGAAGGTGCCCGCCGGCCCCAGATAGGCGACCCGCTGCGGCGCCTCCAGCGCCCGGCAGGCCGACATGATCTCGCGCCAGATGCTCGCGACGTTGCCGTCCTTCAGGGGCCCCCGGTTGGCCGACTGCAGGCCGTTGATCACCTCGGCCTCGCGCTCGGGCCGGAACACGTGCGAGCCTTCGGCGCGCTTCAGGTCGCCGACCTCGTTGGCAAGCGCCGCGCGGCGATTGAGCGCCTCGAGCAGTTCGCGATCGACCGAGTCGATGGCGCCGCGCAGTTCGGCGAGGGTTCGCGTGGGCTGGCTCGTCATGGGCGAAGGCCTACTTGCCGCTGCCGGCCGCGGGCTCCTCGCCCTCGGCGCCGGCCGCGTCGGCCGCGTCGTTTTCCACGATGCGCTGCAGCCCGGTGAGCTTGGAGCCGTCGTCGAGGCTGATGAGCGTCACGCCCTGCGTCGCGCGGCCCATCTCGCGGATCTCGCTCACGCGCGTGCGCACGAGCACGCCGCGGTCGGTGATCAGCATGATCTCGTCGTCGGTGTGCACGAGCGTCGCGGCCACGACCTTGCCGTTGCGCTCGCTCTGCTGGATCGCGATCATGCCTTTGGTGCCGCGGCCGTGGCGCGTGTATTCGGCGATGGGCGTGCGCTTGCCGAAGCCGTTCTCGGTGGCGGCGAGCACGCTTTGCTCCTCGTCCTCGGCCACGAGCATCGCGATCACGCTCTGGCCCGGGTCGAGCGCCATGCCGCGCACGCCGCGCGCGTTGCGGCCCATCGGCCGCACGTCCTCCTCGTCGAACCGCACCGCCTTGCCGCCGTCGGAAAACAGCATCACGTCGTGATGGCCGTCGGTGAGCGCCGCGCCGATCAGGTAGTCGCCTTCGTCGAGGTCCACCGCGATCAGGCCCGCCTTGCGGGGGTTGCTGAATTCGTCGAGCGCGGTCTTCTTCACCGTGCCCATCGAGGTGGCCATGAAGACGTAGTGATCGGCCGGGAAGCTCCTGAATTCGCCGGTGAGCGCAAGCACCACCGTGATCTTCTCGGCCTCGGCGAGCGGGAACATGTTGACGATCGGCTTGCCGCGCGAGCCGCGCGAGCTCGCCGGCACTTCCCACACCTTCAGCCAGTACATGCGGCCGCGGTCGGAAAAGCAGAGGATCCAGTCGTGCGTGTTGGCGATGAAGAGCTGCTCGATCCAGTCGTCTTCCTTCGTCACGGCGGCCTGCTTGCCGCGGCCGCCGCGCCGCTGCGCGCGGTATTCGGACAGCGGCTGGCTCTTGATGTAGCCCGAGTGCGAGAGCGTCACCACCATGTCCTGCGGGGTGATGAGGTCCTCGGTGGCGAGGTCCTGCGCGTTCTGCTCGATCACGCTGCGGCGCGCGCCCGCCTTCGTCTGGCCGAACTCGTGCTTGAGCGCGCCGAGCTCCTCGCCGATGATGGAGGAGACGCGCGCCGGCTTCGCGAGGATGTCCAGCAGGTTCTCGATTTCGGCCATCACCTCGCGGTATTCGGCGACGATCTTGTCCTGCTCGAGCCCGGTGAGGCGCTGCAGCCGCATCTGCAGGATTTCCTGCGCCTGCGTGTCCGACAGGCGGTAGAGGCCGTCCGCGCCCAGGCCGTACTGCTTCTCGAGCCCGTCGGGGCGGTAGTCGTCGGCGTTCACCACCGAGCCGTCCTCGCGGGCGCGCGTGAGCATTTCGCGCACGAGAGACGAATCCCACGGGCGCAGCATCAGCTCGGCTTTCGCGACGGGCGGCGTGGGCGACTCGCGGATGATGCGGATGAATTCGTCGATGTTGGCGAGCGCGACCGCCAGGCCCTCCAGCACGTGGCCGCGTTCGCGGGCCTTGCGCAGCGCGAAGACCGTCCTGCGCGTCACCACCTCGCGGCGGTGCTGCAGGAAGATGTCGATCATGTCCTTCAGGTTGCACAGCTTCGGCTGGCCGTCCACGAGGGCCACCATGTTGATGCCGAAGGTGTCCTGCAGCTGGGTCTGCTTGTAGAGGTTGTTCAGCACGACCTCGGGGACCTCGCCGCGCTTCAGTTCGATCACGAGCCGCATGCCGGACTTGTCGCTTTCGTCCTGGATGTGGCTGATGCCCTCGAGCTTCTTTTCGTTCACGAGCTCGGCCATGCGCTCCTGCAGGGTCTTCTTGTTGACCTGGTAGGGCAGCTCGTCCACGATGATCGCGGTGCGCTGGCCGCGGTCGATTTCCTCGAAGTGGCACTTCGCGCGCATCACCACGCGCCCGCGGCCCGTGCGGTAGCCTTCGCGCACGCCCGAGATGCCGTAGATGATCCCGGCGGTCGGGAAATCGGGGGCGGGCACGATTTCCATCAGCTCGTCGATGGAGGCCTCGGGGTTTCCGAGCAGGTGCAGGCAGGCGTCGACCACCTCGTTCAGGTTGTGCGGCGGGATGTTCGTGGCCATGCCGACCGCGATGCCGCCCGAGCCGTTCACGAGCAGGTTGGGCAGGCGGCTCGGCAGGACGAGCGGCTCCTTCTCGCTGCCGTCGTAGTTGGGGCCGAAGTCGACCGTTTCCTTGTCGATGTCGGCAAGCATCTCGTGCGCGATCTTGGCAAGGCGAATCTCGGTGTAGCGCATGGCCGCGGCGTTGTCGCCGTCGACCGAGCCGAAGTTGCCCTGGCCGTCCACCAGCATGTGGCGCATGGAAAAGTCCTGCGCGAGGCGCACGATCGTGTCGTAGACCGACTGGTCGCCGTGCGGGTGGTATTTGCCGATGACGTCGCCCACGATGCGCGCGGACTTCTTGTACGGCCGGTTCCAGTCGTTGTTCAGCTCGTGCATCGCGAAGAGCACGCGGCGGTGCACGGGCTTCAAGCCGTCGCGCGCGTCGGGCAGCGCGCGGCCCACGATCACGCTCATGGCGTAGTCGAGGTAGCTGCGCCGCATCTCCTCTTCGAGGCTGACGGGCAGGGTCTCTTTGGCGAATTGGGTCATGAAGGGGAGGAGATGCTCGCTGGAACGCGTGCGAAGCCGGACATTTTACTTCCGCGGGCCATGTCGCTGCGCAGCAACAGGCGGTCGGATTCAGGTTTTGTCCTACGTGGGGTGCCAGCCTGAACCGTTGATTGTCCAAGGCCGTATGGCACAATAGTTTGGACGTATTTGGTGAATTGGTCACTGAACACGTAGTGCTCACGCAGCGCGGCTGCGGCTTTTTCCCCCCAAGAGGAGAACCATGAAGAAACTGAACAAAGTGGCGCTGCTGTTCGCCGCCGCTGCGTTGGCGACGTCGGCCGGCGCCCAGGTGCGGGCGGCCGACGGCGGCAACCGCGTGGACAATTGGCAGAACGGTACTGGCCAGTTGGTCTGGAAGAACGGAACCAACGAACTGTGCTGGCGTGACGCCAACTGGACGCCCGCCACGGCAGCTGTAGGCTGCGATGGTGCTCTCGTGGTCGCGGCTCCTCCGCCTCCTCCGATGGCGCCGCCGCCTGCCATGACGCCGCCCCCGCCGCCGCCCCCGCCGCCGGCTCCGGCCCCGGCCCCGGCCGCCGCGACCAAGGTGACGTACGCTGCCGACGCTTTCTTCGACTTCGACAAGTCCGTGCTGAAGCCCGAGGGCCGCGCCAAGCTGGACGACCTGGTCGACAAGGTGAAGGCGATCAACCTCGAAGTGATCATCGCCGTCGGCCACACCGACGCGGTGGGCACGGACGCCTACAACCAGAGGCTGTCGGTTCGCCGCGCCGAAGCCGTGAAGGCCTATCTCGTGTCCAAGGGCATCGAGAAGAACCGCGTGTACACCGAAGGCAAGGGCGAGAAGCAGCCCGTCGCCGACAACAAGACCGCCGAAGGCCGCGCGAAGAACCGCCGCGTGGAAATCGAAGTGGTCGGCACGCGTTCGAGCCAGTAAGCGACGCTCTGCGTCTCAACGAAAGGCCTCGCACTGCGGGGCCTTTTTCTTTTTTACACCTCCACCGTTTCCAAAGCTGAGCCGCTGCGGCGACAATGGCGCGCCATGACCGATGCCGCCCTGAACGCCGACCCGAGCGAGCTGGCCAAGTTCTCCGAACTGGCGCATCGCTGGTGGGACCCGGCGAGCGAGTTCCGTCCGCTGCACCAGATCAATCCGCTTCGGCTCGGCTGGATCGACTCGCTCGCGCCGCTCGCGGGACAGCGCGTCGTGGACATCGGCTGCGGCGGCGGGATCCTCTCGGACTCGATGGCGCGCAAGGGCGCTCAGGTGCTGGGCATCGATCTGTCGAAGAAGGCGCTGCGCGTGGCGCAGCTGCATGCGCTGGAAGCGGGCACGCCCAACGTGGAATACCGGGAAGTGAGCGCGGAGGCACTCGCCGCTGAGCAGCCCGGAAGTTTCGACGTGGTGACGTGCATGGAAATGCTCGAGCACGTGCCCGATCCCGCGAGCGTCGTGCGGGCGTGTTCGGCGCTGCTGAAGCCCGGCGGCCGAGCCTTCTTCTCGACGCTCAACCGCAACGGCCGCGCGTTCCTTCTGGCGATCGTCGGCGCGGAGTACGTGCTGAACATGCTGCCCAGGGGCACGCACGAATACCTGAAGTTCATCCGGCCGAGCGAACTCGCGGCCTGGTGCCGGGGAGCCGGCCTCGACTGGGAGCAGGCTCGCGGTCTCGAATACAACCCACTCACGCGGCGCTATCGCCTGTCCGGCGACACGAGCGTGAATTACCTCGTCGCAGCGCGGAAGACCTGATGTTCGCCAATCTCCAAGCCGTGCTGTTCGACCTCGACGGCACTCTGATCGACAGCGCCCCCGACCTGGGCGCCGCCGCCGACAAGCTGCGCACGGACCGCGGCTTGCCCTCGATCCCGTTCGAGCGCTATCGCCCGATGTGCGGTGCGGGCGCGCGGGGCATGCTGGGCGTTGCTTTCGAGATGACGCCGGATCATCCCGAGTTCCCCGTGTACCGCGAGGAGTTCTTCCGCAACTATGAGGCCTGCCTGACAGAGCGCACGCGCGAATTCGACGGGGTGGCGCAACTTGTGGATGCGCTGGTGGAGCTCGGCGTCGCGTGGGGTGTGGTGACCAACAAGTCGATGCGCTTCGCGGGGCCCCTCACGCAGGCGATGCCGTTGTTTCGCAGCGCGCGTGCCGTGATCGGGGGCGACACGACGCCGCACACGAAGCCTCATCCTGAGCCGCTGCTCGAGGGCGCGCGGCGTCTGGGCGTGCCTGCGCACTGCTGTGTCTACGTGGGCGACGACGAGCGCGACGTGATGGCCGGGCGCGCGGCGGGCATGGGCACGGTGGTGGCGGGCTATGGGTATCTCGGCGCGAAGGGCGAGACCGCGAGTTGGGGTGCGGATGCCCACATCCAGCGTCCGCTCGATTTGCTCGCGCTCTTGAAAACGGGCGTTCCGGCGTAAACTACGTACTTCCCTGGGGCTGCACTGGTCTCGACGTGGGTTCGGACACGCAGCAGGGCATGCCGAGGTTCAGTCACCTCGTTAATCCGCTGAAACAAACCAACTGCGAACCAAGTAGCAGCCAACGACGACGATTTCGTGCCCGAACTTAAGTACGGTACCTAATCGCGTCTTCCTCGCACCAGCTTGTCGATGGGCTGGGCAAAGGGCGTAAGCCCCGAGCAGCGAGGTCATTCACATCGGCTGGCCTGGACCCGGGTGCCTTGGGTCCTGGCGAGAAAATAGGGCACTGGCTTCCTGCGTAGCGTGCGACTGCGCGACGCGGGCGGCGAGACTCAAATCAGATCGCTAAGCATGTAGAACTGTTCGTAGAAGGCTTGCGGACGCGGGTTCGATTCCCGCCAGCTCCACCAACTATCCCTCCAGCGCCGTCCAACTGAATCCAGTGGACGGCGTTTTTCATCGGGTCGGAAAGCGCCTCCCGTCAAGGCGGAAAACGCAGGATGCGTTGCTGCGCATTGTGCAAGTGCTTCTGCATCGCCAATCTTGCCTTGTCCTCATCGCCCTTGAGGACGGCCCGGGCAATGGCCAGATGCTCTTTCGTCGAGGCAAGGCGATACGCCTCGTCGCCGGCACCTCTGGCCACGCGCCGCGGGAAGGAATTCAAATGCATCTGATCGATCAGCTCGGACAATCGAGGGTTGTCAGCGAATTCGACAAGAACCTGATGAAGCGCCTTGTTCTCCTTGAGGAACTCTTCAAGCGGCTTGAGCTCCCCAAGAGAGTGCTGTGCGATCAATCGCTCGAGCTTCGCTCGATGCCCCTCGACGCCAATCCTCTTGGCCGCTAGAGCGGCAGCAAGACCCTCCAGAGCCTCTCGGACCACCATCGTATTTGCAATCTCGTCCAGCGTGAGCCGCCGCACGACGGCGCCACGGTTCGGCACGATGTCGACGAACCCCTCTTTCGCAAGCAATCGAAGCGCTTCGCGAAGCGGACCGCGGCTGACGCCGAATTCTTCCGTGAGGTCGGATTCAACCAGGCGCTGACCCGGGGCGAACTGCCCATCCTGAATCGCGTTTCGAATCAACAGGTGAAGCTGATTCACCTTGCCGCCCCTCTGTGTTGCGGCAACCGTCAGACCGTGTTCATTGAGCGGCGTAGGCATTGTCTTGATCTGGCCCCCGAACCATTCTCGCATTTGCTTTGCAGACACGATTGCCCTACAATCTTTTAGGACAATCTGTCATGGAGCTCTTTCCAATGCAAACGCGTCCGGGACGATTGCGCGACCTCATTCAAAAAGGGCCCATGATGGTCGGTCCCGGAGCCATTGATGGACTGACGGCGAAACTCATCGAGCAGGCCGGTTTCCCCATGGTCTACATGACGGGCGCGGGCACTTCCTTGTCGCGGGGCTTTCCCGATCTCGGGCTGCTCACCATGAGCGAGATGGTCGAGAACGCAGGCGTGATCGCTCGATCGGTTGCCATCCCGGTGCTGGCCGACGCCGATACCGGCTATGGAAACGAACTCAATGTCACACGAACGGTGCGCGAATACGAGCGGCGCGGCGTGGCGGGAATTCACCTGGAGGACCAGGTGTCCCCCAAGAGATGCGGCCATATGGAGGGAAAGGAGATCGTCGGACGCGAGGAGTATCTGAGCAAGATTCGCGCTGCGGTGCGCGCAAGGACCACGCCTGACTTCTTGATCATTGCGCGAACGGATGCGCGCACTGTCGCGGGCTTCGACGAAGCAGTGGCGCGGGCAAACGGCGCGCTCGAGATCGGGGCCGACGTGGCTTTCGTGGAAGCACCCCAGTCCGTCGACGAGATCGCTGCCATTCCGAACCTCATCCGGGGACCTTGCCTGCATTGCATCGCTCCCGGCGGGAACGGCCCCGTGATCGGGCTCGAGGACGCCGAAGAAATGGGCTACAGACTGGCCCTCGTCCCCGGCCTTCTGGTGACGGCGATCATCGAATCCTGCGATGCCGCGCTCCAGCGACTCGCAAGCCACCGGTATCCGGGTCACGAAGGCGCGGGCATGACGATCGCAGACTTGCACCGGCGCTTCGGCTCCGACGAGTGGGACGCCCTGAGGATGCCCTGAGGAAGCCATGAGTCGAACATTGTTTGACAAGCTCTGGGACATCCACGTCATCGAGGAATTGGGAGACGGTTGGGCGTTGATCCATGTGGACCGGCACCTGCTCCATGACTTCTCGGGTCCGGATGCGATGCGCGAAATTGAAAGTCGCGGCGTGCGGCCGTTCAACCCCGGACTCGCGTTTGCGACTCCGGATCACGGTGTTTCCAGCGCTCCCGGACGGACCGGCCTCACGTCGCTCGCCGGGCGTACTCACTACGCCGCGCTGAAACGGGATACGGCCGCCGCCGGAATCCGCTTGCTGGACGTGAACTCCGGCAGCCAGGGCATTGTCCACGTCGTCGGCCCCGAATTGGGGATCGTGCTGCCCGGCCTGAGTGTCGCCTGTGCCGACAGCCACACGTGCACCAACGGAGCATTGGGCGCACTGGCGATCGGCATCGGGTCGACCGACTGCGCGCATGTGATGGCGACGCAGACATTGCGGCTGAAGAAGCCGGGGAATATGCGAATCGACCTCCAGGGGAGGATCGGCGCGGGGGTCACGCCAAAGGATGTCGCCTTGCACATCATTCAAACACTGGGCGCCGCCGCCGGCACGGGGCACGCGATCGAATTCGCGGGCTCCGCCATTCGGGCGATGCCGGTCGAGGGTCGGCTCACGGTTTGCAACCTGGCTGTGGAGATGGGAGCGCGCTTCGGAGTCATCGCGCCGGACACGAAAACCATCGAGTACGTGCGGGGCCGGCGCCATGCACCTGCCGGCGCCCAGCTCGAGCAGGCCGTCATCGACTGGCGCGAGCTCCACAGCGACGACGATGCGCGGTTCGACGTCGACGTGACCATCGACGTGACCGGCGTCGCACCGACAGTCACCTGGGGAACCAGTCCGGCACAAGCCATCCCCATCGATGGAGTGATGCCGGAACTGTCTTCCTTCGAGGACCCTGTCGACCGCAGCGCCGCGGTGGCGGCCTACAAGTACATGGGGCTCGAGCCAGGTCACCGCTTGATCGGCACACCGGTGGATTGGGTGTTTATCGGGTCGTGCAACAACGCGCGACTGTCGGACCTCGAAGCGGCAGCCGACGTGGTCCGAGGCAGGCACGTAGCGCCCGGTGTCACGGCATGGATCGTTCCGGGCTCCGAGTCGGTGAAGCAGGAGGCGGAGCGCCTCGGCCTGGACAGGATCTTCCTGCGCGCGGGCTTTGCGTGGCGCAGCCCCGGCTGCAGCATGTGCGCCGGGTCGAATGGCGAGACCGTCCCGCCCGGACAACGTTGCATCTCGACCTCGAACCGGAACTTCATGGGACGACAAGGCCCGCGGGCCCGCACGCATCTGGCGAGTCCGGCCATGGCCGCCGCGGCAGCCATGGCCGGTGCCATCGTCGATGCAAGGAGTTTCTGACCATGGAGGTCTTCGATTTCCTCGGCAGCGTTGCAGTCCCTCTTCCCATTCCCAATCTCAATACGGACGTCATCGTCCGGGTCGAACGCCTGACATCGCTTCAGCGCACCGAGCTCGGCCCCTACGCGTTCGAGGCCTTGCGATATCGCGCCGATGGAACCGAAGACCCGGGTTTCATCCTGAACCGGGCTCCCTTCCGAGAGGCGAAGATCCTTGTCGCGGGAGAGAATTTCGGTTGCGGGTCATCGCGCGAGGGCGCTGTCTGGGCCTTGATGGACCTCGGGATTCGCTGCGTGATCGCACCGAGTTTCGGCGAGATCTTCTTCAACAACTGCTTCCACAACGGCATGCTGGCCATCGCCCTGCCAGCGCCGGTCGTGGCGACTCTGCTGGACGACGCGGCAAGCGAGCGCATTTTCCAGGTCGATCTGCCGCGCCAGCAAATCCGCATTTCAAGCTGCATTGTCCCGTTCAGCGTCGACCCCGTGCGCAAGGAATTCCTGCTGCGGGGGCTGGATGGCATCGGCCTGACATTGCGTGCGGCTGAACGCATAGCGCATTGGCAGGCAAACGACAGGCGGCAACGCCCCTGGGCTTGGGCCGTCGAGGAAACGGGAAACGACCCGCCATCCAGGTAGCCGACAACCGAAGGAGAAATCATGAACCCGGAATCGATCACCCGCCGCGTCACCGCGGCTTTGGGCGCGATATGGATTGCGATGGCAGCAGTGCCATCGGCTGCGCAGAATGCGCCATGGAAGCCAGAGCGGCCCGTCGCCCTCGTGGTGCCGTATTCGGCAGGCGGAGGCACGGATGCCAATGCTCGCGCGGTGGCGCAACAACTCTCGCGGGTGTGGGGGCAACCCGTCACAGTGGAAAACATGCCCGGCGCCGACGGCCTCATCGGGACGCGCCGAGTCATCGAAGCCAGACCGGACGGCTACACCCTGCTGATGCAGGTCCAGAGCATTGTGCTGACCAAATACATGCCCGGCGTGCAGGGCGTCGACCCGCTGGAGCGGTTGGAGCCGATCACGTCCGTTGCGCAATCGCCGGGCATGGCGGTCATCAGTGCCAAGGTTCCGGCCAGGACACTCGCCGAGTTCATCCACTATTGCAAGGTCTCGGTCAAGCCCTGCTCGCTGGCATCGGGAGAGACAACCTCGCGCCTCATGGCCCGGCAGCTCGCGGAGGAGGCGGGACTGCCGAACCTCATCGTCGCCAACTACCGCGGCAATTCCGCATTCATCAACGACATGATCTCCAACGCAGTCGACATGTCCTTCATGGGGATATCGGCTTCGCTGCCCTACCACAAGGCAGGAACACTGCGGGCAATAGCCACCCTGGACGTCAAACGCGCGACCGCGCTGCCAGATGTCCCGACTTCGGCGGAAGCCGGGTTTCCGCAATTCCGTATCGTCACCTGGTTCGGACTCTTTGCGCCGAAGGGAACGCCTCCCGCGGTCATCCAGGGCATCGTCGCCGCTGTGCGCGAAGCGGTGAAGGAACCCGCAGTCAAATCGGCGTTCGCGGCAGCGGGCGCGGAGCCCGTGGCCAATACCACCGCTGAATTTGCGGCACAAGTTCGCGCCGAAAGCGATCGCTTCGGCGCGCTGGCCAAGCGCTATCCGATCGAGTGAGCGGTCCGCGCGCGCTTGGCGAAGAACCAAAAAAAAGAAGACCCGTCGGCGCAAGCGTTCGGGTCGAAATTTGACCGTGGAGAAACTTGCAATTTCATCCGGTCAACAGGTAGGCGTGATTTCGCCGGGAGAATCGAGTTGCGAATCACGCGAAATGGCTGTTGCGCTCGCTGCCGATTGCTAGAAGGAATGGCGAATGCCGAAGTCGTAGCCGCTCGACGAGTCGTTGGGGCTCGCCAATGTCGCGCCGTTCAGGGTTTGGCCCGAGCCACCGCTATTGCTCACGTGCGCGAATGTTGCGTAGAGAGCCGTGCGCTTGGACAGGTTGTAGTTGTAGCCGATCGCGAACTTCGTTGCGGTCGGCTTCGCGGCAGCCAATTCGATCTGGTAGCGCGAGTAGGACAGTCGGATTTGACCGGCGCCAACCGGGATCAGGCCGCCAACCAGATAACCACGGCCCTTGCCGCTGGTCGCTATGTCGTTCTTGTCGAAACTGAAATGCGCCACCAGCTTGACAACGCCGAAGTCGTACGCGGCGCCAATGTTGTTCTGGTGAAAGTCACCGACAGCGTACCGAGTGAGGCCATGTGCCAGAACGACATCGAAGGGGCCACTCGCGAAGCCAAGGCGCAAGCCGTAGCCACTGCCGTCATTCTTCGTCGAGCCGGCGGGCGTGCCCGCATTGGAATTGTTCTCACCGAGGTAGTACTGGGCTTGGCCGTAGAAGCCGCCCAGATTGCGGGGCAGAAGATAGCCGATCGTGTTGGATGCACGGACCGCTGTCAGGACGGTGAGGGAGTTGACGGTCTGACTCGTACCGACACCGTTGCTGCCGAACGGATCCATCAAGCCCAGCGTCCAGTATTGCGGGGTGTAGTCGCGGCCCAGGCGTAATTCGCCCCAATTGCCGGCCAGGCTGACCGTCGCGCGGCGGTTGAATGTCAGTCCTTGGCCACCGGCGGCTGGGGGAGCCGCACCTGTCGACTGATTGTTGGTGTTGGTTGTGCCACCAGCACCATTGTCATTGTTCACGCCGGCTTCGAGCCAGAACGAGGCCGACATGCCGCCGCCGAGGTCTTCCGTCCCACGGAAACCCACACGCGAGCTGCTGAAGCCCGAATTGGTCAAAAAGGTTTTGCTGCTGGCGCTGCCCGAGCCATGAGCCAGGGTGGCGTCAACGACGCCGAACAGGGTGACCGAGGACTGCGCGAGCGCCGGACCGGCGTTCAGCGCGGCAAGTCCGGCGAATGCCATCAGGGACTTTTTCATTGAAAGGTTATCTCCAGGTTTTGGACATTGAGCTTCGGGCGCGCCGACGGGAACCTGCGTCATCGCGCGCCGTGGAGCGAAGGCAAATTCCGTCTTCGGAACTTGCAATTCATTGCACCAGACACCGTGCTCGGTCGCAAAACCATTTCACGTTCAAATCGCTTTGCCTGCTGTCATACCGTCGCAAAACAACTACTCCTTCCTCGACATAACAAGAGAATTAGCCGTCAACGCCTCTAGTACTTGTCATGTCGATTTGTCCAGGATAAGGCGTATCGCCAAACAACTTCGCCAGCACAGGAGCCGAGCGGCATGCCCAATGGCGGCCATATCCGTAGTGCGAGAGAGATCTGCCGATCTCGTCGGCGAAGAAAATCGATTCGGGGATGGAGAGCAGTTTGAAGATGCGGCGCTGCGCGCGGCTTCTCTGCACAAACAGCATGTCCTCGATCGAGCTGGAGGCGGCGAAGAATTCCGATGCCCGTTGAAGCTCCGATTCCATCTCCGGTGACACGACAGGCGCGAGTCGGCCTTTGGGGTTTTCATGGGACGCGCCCGGGATGCGAAGCCCCCATGGCCTGATGTCGCGCCTGGCGTTGAAGGTCATGGCTTCGCGTCTTGTGAGGTGCAACGCTCGCGCCAGCGATACGCGCACGCCCAGTTCCGGGTCGATTGCCCTGATCCGTTCAACCATTGATTTCTCGTAGTCGGGCGCAAGCTCGTGGATGGGAAGGACAAGTGTCCGAAGCAGTTCGCGAGCCATCGGGCACGACTTCCGCGCCGCAAGACCGAGCCACGCTATGCCTTCTTCGGCACGCTCGAGCGTGGTTGCCTCCTTCAAGAGCGCCGCGCCCAGTTTCGTCTGAGCTTCCAGCACGCCGGCGAGGGCCGCTTTTTCCAGAAAGAACCTGGCAATTCCCTTGCTGGAGATTGCGCCGCGGAAACTCGGGGTCATCTGCGACAGCTTCAACCAAGCCTGGCATTCCCCGGCATCGGCAGCCCTGAGCAGCAAGGCGGCCGCCTTCTCGAAGTTTCGGGTTCGTACGATCCGCTGCGGCATCAGTTGCCCATACGGCATGCCCGCAAAAGCGCATCCCAGGACGAACTGGGCGTCGATCTCACCGCGGGCACTGCACGCGAGCAGGCTGTGCTCCACGAGGTCGACCGGCAAGTCGAGACGGGTGCGCTGCGAAGCCGCGGCGAGATGCACCGTTGACGACACGATCTTCGCAAGCCTGTAGTCGAGAGGCATTGAATTGGCTGCGACCGCGACGAAATAGCATGCGTGCTCGACGCTCTGCTCATTCAGAGCCGCGCGCGCTCCCCACAAGGCCAACTCGGGCCCATTGGCAACTCGAGGCGGCAGCTGCTTCAGGAATCGCGCAACCGCGCAGGGATCATCGAACTCGAGATCGCCGATGACGCCCTCACAGATTCCGGATCTCTTGATCAATCGTGTGCCTTCGCCACGACTTTCACTCCGCAGGGCAAGCAGCGTGCCCAATTTGAGCGTGGCCAGGCACGACCCGAGGGCCGCCGCCTCGCGCAGGTAGGGGTGCAACTGCTGAGCCAGAAGGATATCGAGCGGAACCGAGTTCGCCAGAAGCAAGATGGCCGCCTTGCTCTTCCTGTTCAGCTCCTGCTGGAGGTATGCCAACCCGAGGAGGTAGTTGCGGGAAAGCCGCTTGCTTCCGCTGAAGAGGCGCTCTGCCATCGCCAGGCAAGCCTGGGCGTCGCCACGCTTTGCGGCGTCTCTGAGCCGGATATCCTCGAGGCTCGTCACCTGCGTAGTGAGCACACCATCGCCTGCGTTTTCGCTGTTCGCCACGAGGTGCTCGCGTACCGGAGCGCTACGCCTGTCAGACAGGTCGGGAAAACGCGGTGAGCGAGAGCAAGGTGTTGGACACGGACGCCACGATCGGGCCGTTGCTTTCAGTTTCCCGGCGCTTCACGAGCCACTCTTCGTCGCTCACCAGAGCGGCCCATTTCGCTTCGCGATCGGCCAGCGATTGCCAGCGCAGCATGTAGTAAATCTGCTGGCTCGATTCGCCGACCATCACCGTCCAGAACCCGACCGGCTCGATGCCATGCTTCCTGAAGAAGTGCCGGCCCGCGGTCTCCAGACGGGCCAGCACGTCGGGCATGCGTCCCGGCACGCAGTTGTAGATTCGCAGTTCGTGGATCATCTTTTTCTCCTTCGTCTGCTAATCGCTGGCGCAAAGTTGCGTGCCGAACCAGGCCAGGGTCGCCGCGGCCACGTCGGGAAGCACCGTGTCGTAGACGGCCCAATGGTCTCCATGCTCGAAGGTCTTGAGCGCCTTCTTGCACGAGAGCCGGGCATGGAAGTCCTCCATCTGGTCGTAGGGCGTGAGCGTGTCGTCCCGCACACAGATCATGAGGGTCGGCACCCGGATATCGGCCGCGATGAGCACCGGTTCATGGCACATCAGGTGGCAAGCTGTTTCCAGGGAGATCATTACCTTGTCCGGGTAGCGCGCTGCGGCCTGCGGACTCGGCAGCATGATCTCGAAGCGATCGACCAGTTCGATGTCGCCGGACATCACCTTCCGGGCGAACGCTGCCTTCGAGCGCCGGATGAGTTCCATCCATTCGTAGTGTCGCGTGAGGCTGCCGAGCCATCGGCTGCCCGACACCACGGGGACCGAGATGACGAGCGCCTTGGGCCGGTCGCTGAGCGTGGCCGCGATGGCCGCCACGCCGCCGCCGAAACTCGTTCCGTACAGGCCGATCCGCTGCGGGTCCACGCCGGGACATTGCGCGAGAAACTCCAGCGCATGCACCGTGTCCTCGACCTGGTATTGCGGCGACAGCAGTCCCCGCGCGCCGCCGCTGCCGCCGAATCCGCGGTAATCGAAGGCGAGCATGGTGTAGCCATCCGCGGCGAGGTAGGCGCCCAGTCCGGGCGGCACGCCTTCCTTGACGGTGCTGAAGCCGTGACAGAAGACGACGCCCGCGTGCCGGTCGTCCGCCGGATCGGGCCGATACAGCGTGCCGGCCATCTTCTCCCCCGGCCCTGAGAAGAAGGTGACGCTTTCGGTGCGTACGCCGCTCATGATTTGCCCGCCGCCTGGATCCTCATCAACGCCGTGAGGCCGGTCGCGAAGGTGGGCGTGCCGCCGGGGATGACCATGGTCTCGAATGCCTCCAGCAGCTCCTGCTCGCTGGCGCCGTATTGGATCGCGCGTTTGGCATGCTCGAAGACGCCGTCGGCCAGGCCGCGGTAGGCGAGGATTCCCATGGCGATGAATTCGCGCGTCTTGACGGGAAGGGCCTTGCCTTCGTTCAAGGCGCAGCCATAAAGCGCGTTGTAGGCGGCCAGGAAGTTCAGATCCTTGTCCGCCAGATAAAGGAAGGAGGGATGCATGTAGCCCCGCTCCTTCGCCATGCCGTCGAGCAGTTGCGCCTTCTTGCTTTCGTTGTCTTGCTGTTCCATGGCTTCGTCTCCGTTTGCCGTTACTGCTGGGAAGGCAGCCGGGCCTTCCACTTGTAGGCTTTCTGCGAGTTCTTCCAGAAGAATTTCTCGCTTGCCTGCGAGCCCTTCTCGGCAAAGAAAGGGGTGAGGATCTTCAGGCCGTTGGCGATGAAATCCCCGGCGTGCTCGCACACCGGCCAGTCGCTGCCGTAGATCAGGCGGTCTTCTCCGAAGATGTCCCACACCGCCTCGAGCGCCGGGCGATAGAAGCTCAGGCGCTCGGTCGCGCGCTCGCCGGGCGCGCGCTCGACCCGCTCCATCAGGCCGGAGATCTTCACGAAGATCTGCGGATGCGCCTCCAGCCTGCGGAAGATCTTCTCCCACTCCTTGTTGATCGGCTGGCCGTCGATCGCCATGCCGCCGGTGTGCTCCAGGACGATGCGCAGGTCCGGCACTTTCTCCGCGATCCTGAACATGCCCTCCAGGCTCCTGGGCGTGCCCTTGTAGATCGCCTGCATCGCCTTCGGCCCGCCGAAGAACCCGGGGCACACGCGCAAGAGGTCGAGCTGCAGGTCCTTGGCCGCGAGCTTCTTCATGTCGGAGAGCAGGCTGCCGCTCTCGACGTCCTCGATGTCCTGGCCCATGAGGCAGATGCCCCGCAACAGCGGGTTGGCAGAGAACTTCTCCAGCTCCTCCTCGAACCGCGGGCCGCTCGCGATCTGCCCGCACACGCCGACGATCCAGGGCTCGGCGGCCGCCAGGTCCAGCGACCATTGCGTTTCCATCCATCGCAGGATGACGCCCGTGATGCCGACGGGGGTCGCGAGAATGCGGTAGTCCTCGGGGGATTTCTCGGTCGGCTCGCCGACGCGCCAGAAGTGCTGATGGGTATCGATGATCATGGGTGTCGAGTGCTCTCTCTTGTTGAGGAAATGAAGGGTCGAGGGTCAGTGAAAGAAGCGGCAGGCGAGCCAGCCGGCGATGAAGGCGATCGCGGGCACGAGCAGGTACCGCCAGGCCAGCTTCCGCGCGATCGGCGCCATCGCGTGCCCCACGTCGAATGCCGCGGGTTGCGGGGTCGGCGGTGGCGATGCAGGGGGCGCGGCCTGCGGCGGCGAGACCTCGACCGCACGGTGGAGGTTCTCGGCGAACTGCGAAATGATCCGCGCCGAAATGTCTTCGATGACGCCGCTGCCGAACTGCGCGAGCTTGCCCGTCAGCGCGAGGTCCGTCTCCAGCAGGACGCGCGTGGCCTGCCCCGCGAAGTCCTCGAGGTTGACGAGGATCGCCGCCGAGGCCGACGCCTTGCCGCCGGTGTCTTTGCCGCTGCCTTCGATGCGCGCCGTGTGGCGCACGGGATCCTTCTGCGCGAAACGCACGCGCCCCTGGAAATGCGTGGCGATCACGCCGACCTTGAGCTTGATCGCCACGCGGTGCTCGTCACCGGCCTCCCGTCCGAGGTACGACGCGCCCGGCATGGACGGCACGACCCTTTCGAGGTCGTCCAGCAGCGCCCACACCCGGTCGACGGGTGCTTGCACGGTGAATTCGTTCTTGAGGATCATGCGTGCTCCGGCGCCGGTCCACGCACCTCACCCATGGCCCGCGCGAACAGTTCGCGCAGCGCCGCGCGCCGGTAAGCGGGGGACGCGAACGCATCGCCGTGCGGATGGACCGCGGCGTCGATCGCATCGGCTGCCTGCGCGACGCCCCGCGGCGTGCATCCATTGCGCCTCAGGCTCGCTTCGGCCTCGGGGATGCGCAGCTGGACGGCATGCACGCCGAAGCACGCGATGGCCACCGACTGCACCGCATCGCCGGCGCCCGGGATCAGCGCCACCGCGACGCCGGCCATGGGGAACCCGCCGCGCAGCCGCGTGACTTCCTTGATCGAAAAGCGCTCGGCCGCGGGGCGCCGGGCGATCTCGACCGCCACCAGCACTTCGTCGGGCCGCCGCGCCGTGGTGTAGGGCCCGATGAAAAACTCGCGCGCGGGAAGCACCCGCTCGCCGCCGGCGCTTCGCAGCCGCAGCTGTGCATCCATCGCGAGGCATACGGCCGGCAGCTCCGACGCGGGATCCGCCTGGCAAAGGTTGCCGCACAAGGTTCCGCGCGAACGCACCGCGGGCGTGGCCACCAGCCGTATCGCGGCGGGCAACGCCGGGCACGCCTGCGCCGCGGCCTCGCTGCGCTGGAGCGCGGCGTAGGTGACGCAAGCGCCGATCACCAGCTTGCCGTTGTCCACGACGACCGCCGGGAACTCGCTTGCCATGCCGCGGAGGGAGATCACGTGCTGCGGCTGCGCGAGCCGGAAGCGCAGCAGCGGCACGAGGCTCTGGCCGCCCGCGATGATCGCGGCGTCGTCCTGGTGGCTGGCCAGCAGCGCGAGCAGCTCGCCCATGGCCCGGGGCGTGTGGTAGATGAAGGGACCCGGTTTCATCGCCGGCCTTTCGCTGCGCTCGCCGCTTCGTTCACGGTGGCCCACAGGTCACCGGGCGAAAACGGGATGGTGGTGATGTCCACGGCCCCGCCGAATGCGTCGATGATGGCGTTGGCCATGGCGGGCGGCACGCCGGTGGGCACGCCCTCGGAGATCATCCGCTTGTGACCGTAGATCGTCGCGGCGGTCGGCGTGTCGT
The DNA here is from genome assembly GCF_035548915.1 of Ramlibacter sp. GTDB lineage: Bacteria > Pseudomonadota > Gammaproteobacteria > Burkholderiales > Burkholderiaceae_C > Ramlibacter. The sequence continues at coordinate 45,243 of NZ_DASZSE010000001.1, forward strand.
TGTGGCCGATGACCAGCTCCAGCGGCATCTCGTCCGCCGTCAGCATCGCGTAGTCCTTCATGTTGGACGTGACGAGCTGGCCCTGTTCGTCGTAGATGTAGGCCTCGTGCGTCGTGTTGCTGATGCCGGTGGCGATGCCGGCGATGATTGCGGTGCGCAGCCCGCGCGGGTTGAGCTTCTTGCCGCTGTCCCCCACGAATCCGTACGAGAGGATTCGCACCTTGCCCAGGTGCGGATCGACCTCCACCATGGCCGCATGCGCGGCGAAGCTGGTCGGCGAGTACGGCGCTTCCACGTAGGCCGACTCCATCAGGTCCGGCGTGCTGCCCGCAGGCAGCAGGAAGGGCCGCATGATCGTCGTCCAGGCGATTTCGCGGTACGTCAGCACGCGTCCGTCGGGCGAATGCGTGACGACACCGTGGGCGCAGCTGAAGTTCGCCTCGTCGGCGGGGACGCGCATGAGGTGGGCCGCGATCCCGATGATCCGGGCGCGCAGCTTGCGGGCCGCCACGGCGCACACCGAAGCGACATCGGTGTTGGAGTTGGTGATCGGGCTGAGGAGCGTGTCGCCCGTGTGGACTTCGATGACCTCGGGGTCGATGCCCAGTTCCTCGGCCGCCACCTTGGCCATCGTCGTGTGCCGCATCTGCCCCTGCGGCGCGTCGCCGGACATGATGGACAGGGACCCGTCGGGATACATGCGCAAGGTCACGGCCGCGAACTGCGGCTGGTTGTAGAACAGCACCCCGCCGATCGAGCACACCGGCCTGCAGATTTCCACACACGCCGCAAGCCCGATGCCGACCCAGCGCCCGCTCGCTCGCAGCCGCTTCGCCTCTTCCATGCGCTCGCCATAGCGCCACTGGTCCAGCAGCTTGCCCAGGGTCCCGGCGTAGTCCGAATCGGTGAGGCGTCCGCCCAGCGCGCCCGCGATCGGCGACGCATAGGGAAAGCTGCGCACGAAGTTGTCGAGGCGGATCTGCGCGGGCGAGATTTTCAGTTCGCGCGCCGCGTCGTCCATCAGCCGCTCGATCGCCCACACGGCGGGCATGCGGCCGGCGGGCCGGTTGAGTCCCATCGGCGCCTTGTTCGTGATGGCGCACCGCAAGTGCGTCCGCACCCAGGGGATGTCGTAGGGGAACGGCAAGGTCGCCGAGATGCGCGACGGCACGAGCCCGTACATGTCGACCAGCACGCTTCCCACGTCGGCGATCACTTCGGATTTCAAGGCCAGCAGGCGCCCGGCGGCATCGAACGCCGCCTCCATGTCCCAGATCTGGTCGCGCTCGTGAATGCCTTTCTTCAGCGCTTCGGTGCGGTCCTCGATCCAGCGCACCGGGCGCTCGAGCTGCATCGCGAGCCAGGCGATGGCCGCCGTCTCGCGGTGCATCGGCGACTTCCAGCCGAAGCCGCCTCCGATGTTCTGCGGCGCGATGACGCGCACCCGCGACGCGGGGATTCCCAGAATGTCGGCCAGCGCGATGCGCAGGATGTGCGGCCGCTGGATGGTGGACCACACCGTCAGGCGCCGGTTCTCGAAATGCGCGATGACCCCCAGCGTTTCCAGCGGCGGATTGCCGCTGCGGTTCATGCGGTAGCGGCGGCGCAGCACCAGGGCCGCGTCGTCGAACACCGTCCCGGGCTCCTGCGTCGAGCCGTAGCGGCCCTCCAGTGCGAGGTTGCCGGCGACGTCCTCGAACAGCTGGTCGCAGCCCGGCGCCAGCGAGGCTTCCGGATCGAGGACCGGTGCAAGGGGCTGGTAGTCGATTTCGAGCGCCTCGACGGCATCCTCCGCGAGGTAGCGTGTTTCCGCGGCGACGATGGCGACGGCCTCGCCCTCGAAATGCACGTCATCGACGGGCAGCAGAGGGTAGGCGGGCAGGTTGAAGGTTTCCGGCGCATCCTCGCTCGCATGCAGCACCATCGATGCGCGCGGCAGGCGGTTCGGGACCGATGCGGCGATCTCCCTGCCGGTGGCTACGCGCAACACGCCCGGCATCCGCGAAGCCGCTTCGGTGTCGATGGAGATGCGCCCGCGCGCGATCGAACTGCGCGCGAACGCGACTTCGACCATGCCCGGCAGCGCGATGTCCGCGATGTAGGCGCCCTCACCGGTGACGAGGGCCGCGCCGTCGGCGTGGTACACGAACGGCGCACCGCCGATTTCCTCGCGCGCGCTCATGGCTCTTCTCCGTCGTGCGCGGCCGCGGCGATCGCGTCGATGATGGGCTCATAGCCGGTGCAGCGACAGACGTTGCCGCTCAGGCACTCGCGAATCGCCGCGCGGTCGCCGCGCCACGCCTGCCGCAGGATGTGATGGCCGATGACCAGGAACCCGGGCGTGCAGAACCCGCACTGGAAAGCGCCGCATTCCATGAAGCTGCGCTCCAGCCGCCCCGGGTTCGACGAGGGGCCGGTGAGATGTTCGACGGTGTGGATCTCCACGCCCTGCGCCTCGACCGCGAGCGTGAGGCAGCTCACCGTGGGCTCGCCGTCGACCAGCACCATGCACGCGCCGCACACCCCCTGCTCGCAGCCGGTGTGCAGCCCGGTGAGGCGCAACCGGTCGCGCAGCACGTCGGACAACGCGTAGCGGGGAGGCACCTCCAGTTCGTGGTCGATGCCGTTCACGCGCAGCCTGACTTCGACCGTTGCCTCGTGATCATTCCTTGCCATGGGTACTCCAGCCAACTCGAGTCATTCAAGAACCCCCCAGGTATGCTTCCTGCACGCGCGGATTGCCGGCCAGGCTGGACGCTTCGCCGTGCAGCCTCACCTCGCCGTTGTCCAGGATGTAGCCGTACGAACTCGTGCGCAATGCGATGCGCGCGTTCTGCTCGACCAGCAGAATGGAAATGCCGTCGGCGTTGATGCGCTGGATGATGTCGAACACCTGGTCGACCAGCACCGGGGACAGGCCGAGACTCGGCTCGTCGAGCATCAGGAGCCGGGGCCGCGCCATCAACGCCCGCCCGATCATGAGCATCTGCTGTTCGCCGCCGGACAGCGTGCCGGCGAATTGGCGCGCGCGCTGGGCCAGGCGGGGAAAGAGCCCGTACACGCGGTCCACGTCCGCGCCGAACCGCCGGTCGCGGCGATAGAGCCAACCGCCGAGCCGGACGTTTTCCTCCACGCTCAGGCTGGGGAAAATCTCCCGGCCTTCGGGCACCTGGACGATGCCCCGCGCGACGATCCGGTTCACCGCCTGGTTGGTGATGTCCTCGCCTTCGAACCGGATGCGGCCGCGCGTCGCCGGCACCATGCCCGAGATGCAATTGAGCGTGGTGGACTTGCCCGCGCCGTTCGCACCGAGCAGGCAGACGATCTGGCCCGCGTGCACTTGCAGCGCGACGCGCTCCAGCGCGTCCACGTTGGCATACGAGGCGTGCAGGTCCACGACTTCAAGCATGGTGCTCGCGTCCCAGGTAGGCCTCGATGACAGACGGGTTCGACCTCACCTCGTGCGGTTCGCCCTCGGCGATCTTCTGGCCGAAGCTGAGCACGGTGATCCGGTCGGCCACCGACATCACGAGCTGCATCACGTGTTCGACCAGCACGATGGTCATGCCCTGCCCGCGCGCGAGATCGCCCAGCAGTTCCACCACTTCTGAAATCTCGCGGTTGCGCAGCCCGGCCGCCGGCTCGTCGAGCAGCAGCAGCCGCGGGCGCGCCGCCACGGCGCGCGCGAGGTCGACCAGCTTCTGGTGGCCGAAGTCGAGTTCCCCCGCGAGCAAGTTGCGGTACCTCGCAAGCCCCGTGCGCTCGAGCACCTCGTCCGCCTGCGCAATCGCGTCGCGCTCGGCGGCGGCCCGCCCGAATCCCGGCGTGAAGGCGCAGTACCTTCGCACGCGCGACGTCATCCCCACCAGCACGTTCTCGAGCACGGTGAGCTGGCGCAGCAGGTCCACGTGCTGAAAGGTGCGCGCAAGACCTGCATGAACAAGCCGGTGGGGCCGGGCTTCGAGCGGCGCGCCGTCGAACAGGATTTCACCGTCGAACCGGCTGCAAAAACCCGAGATGCAGTTGAACACCGTGGACTTCCCCGCGCCGTTCGGGCCGATCAGCGCATGGATCGCACCGCGCTCGACGTCCATCGAGAAGCGGTCGAGCGCCTGCAAGCCGCCGAAACGGATCGAAAGGTCGCGGATCGAGAGGAACGCCGTCATGCGGCTTCCCGGGGTGGCGGCGATGCGGGCGCGGCCGGCTGCCGGGCTGCCGAGGAAGCGCGGCGCTGGCGTCGGGCCAGGATGATGCCCCACACGCCACGCGGCATGAACATCATGCACAGGACGAGGATGAGGCCGTAGATGAACTCCTGCCACACGAGCATGTTGCGCGGCGCATAGCGCAGCGCCTCCGGCAAGACGCCCATCGAGACCACACCCACGAGGACGCCCGCGATGGAGCCGGTGCCGCCCACGACGAGCATCGACAGCAGCAGGATCAGGAGCGTCGCATCGAGCGAGTCGGGATTCACGAACGACTGGAACAGTGTGTACATGCCGCCCGCGATGCCCGCGTAGACCGCGGAGATGGCGAATGCCAGCACCTTCGTACGCGCCACGTCGATGCCCGACGCCGTGGCCACGTGCTCGCTTTCGCGAACGGCCGCCAGGCTGCGAGCGAATGCCGAGCGCGCGAGGAACTTGGTGGCGACGAGAACGAGAGCGAGGATCGTCGCGGCCACGGGGAACGCGTTGCGATCGGTTCCCACCATGTAGCCGAACACGCTCGCGGGCACGATCTTCACGCCATCCGTTCCGTTCGTCACGGAATCCCAGGAGCGCAGCACCCAGGAGGCGCTTTCCGCGAACGCGAACGTGGCGAGGGCCAGGTAGACGCTGCGCAAGCGCGCCGCGGGGATGCCGATGACCAAGCCGATCACTCCCGCAGCGAGAGCGGCCATTGGCATGCCGACGACGAACGGGATTCCGAGCCGGGTGTGCAGGAGGGTCGTGCCGTAGATGCCCACGCTGAAGAAGGCGATGTGCGCGAACGCGAATTGCCCCGACCAGCCGATGAGGATGTCGAACCCCAGGGCGAGCACCGCATACATCATCAAGAGGTTGCCCGCATAGAGGAAGTACTGGGGCAGCAGGTGAGGAAGGATGAGCCCGAGGAGGATGAGGGCGAAGGCCGGAGCCAGTTGCCTGGGGGAGGGGCTGCCGAACACGCTCAGACCTTCTTCGGCGCCTGGCCGTCGCCGAAGAGCCCCTGCGGACGCAGGAGCAGCACGGCCATGATGATGAAGAACGGCGTGATCGCGATGGCCTGCGGCGCGATGAGGAAACCGACCAGGTTCTGCAGCACGCCGATGAGCATGCCGCCGACCACGCAGCCGGGCAGCGACGTCATGCCGCCGACCACCGCCGCCGCGAACGCCATCATCACGATGGACCCGATGTCGGGCGTCACGAGCAGCTTGGACGCGAGCAGGATGCCGGCGATGCCCGCGATGGCCGAAGCAAGCCCCCATGCGCCCATCCTGAAACGCGAGACCGGCATGCCGGCGAGGGCCGCGGCGCGCGGGCTTTGGCTGATGGCGCGCAGGCCCTTGCCGGCCATCGTGTAGCGAAAGAAGACGAGCAGGCCCATCATGATCGCGGCGGTCACGCCGACGATGACGACGTCCTGGCGCTGCAGCACCACGCTCCCGATGAAGATCGCATCGCCGCTCCAAAGCGGCGCGAGCCGCCGCGGCTCCTCGGTGTACGGGATGACCCGCGCCGCGCCCTTGAGCATATAGGACAGCCCGAGCGTGGCGACGATCATCGGCACGTGCGCCGCGTGATCCGTGCGCGACAGCGAGCGAACCTTGTGGAGCGTGACGCGGTCGAACGCGGCGCCGATCAGGAACGCGCCCAGGATCACCAGCGGGAAGATCGCCGCATAGCCCAGGCCAAAGGCGACGGACCCCAGCAGGGCCAGGTATCCGCCGGCCATCACGAACTCCCCGCCCGCGAAATTGAGCAGGTCGGACGACTTGTAGACGATGCAGATCGACAGCGCGACGAGGGCGTAGACGCAGCCCGTGACGAGGCCGCTCACGAGCGCCTGGAGGACCGCGAGGAACATGGGATGCGCGGACCGCCCGCCTACTTGTTGCCGTCCATGCCGTTCCACGAATACACGCCGGGCATGCGCGTGACCTTCACGCCGTCGAACTTCACGACGTTCTCGTGGCGCGTCGCGTCGCGGCGGCCGGGCGCGAACTTGATGGGGCCGGGCATGAGCTCGGAGTTCAGTTCGAGCGACTCCATCGCCTCGACGAAACGCTCGCGCGTCAGGTTGGGGCCGGCTTTTTCCAGCGCGGCGATGATGGCCTGCGCGGGTGGAACGCCGACGATCATGAAGCCGCCCGGCTCGCGGTCGGTGTACTTGCTCTTGTAGAGGTTGATCCACTTCTGGTGCAGCGCCTCGTCGCCGAGGTCGTTCGGGCCCCAGGAGAGATAGAGATTGCGAAAGGCCGCTTCGTTGCCCACGTTCTTGGCGAACACCGAGGGCGTCGGCACGCCTTGCATCATCAGCATGATGGGCGTGGCGGACATGCCGAACTCGGCGTACTTCTGCACGATGAGCACCGAGGGTGCCGGGTAGCCGCCCGAGAGGATGGCATCGGGCTTCGCGGCGCGCAGGTTGAGCATCGGCGCGGTGACGTCGCTGATGTTGAGCGGGATCCGCTCGACCGCGACCACCTCCATCCCGAAGCGCTCCGCCGCCGAGCGGATGGTGGCCAGGCTGGAGTTGCCGTATTCGTCGTCGTGCACGATGACGCCCAGGCGCTTCGCCTTGAGCGTCTTCGCGGCGAACTCGGTGAGCCCTGCCGCATGCGCGCGCTGCGTGCCCATGAACGAGCCGAACATGTAGCGTGTGGGAGGAAAGACGCCGCTGTCGCCGGATGCCGCGAGCATCACGAGCGGGACTTTCTCGCGCGTGATGAACTCCTGCGCCGCGGTGACCGCCGCAGTGCAGGAGCCGCCATGGAGGATGAAGACGTTGTCGACGGTGACGAGTTTCTTGACTGCGGCCACCAGCGGGTTCGGCTGGCACTTGTCGTCCTCAGTCACCACGCGGATCTTCCGGCCGTGGATGCCGCCCTTCTGGTTGACCTCTTCGTACAGCGTCTGCGCGATGCGGGCCGGGTCGAGACCGTAGGCAACGAGCGGCCCTGACATCGGCGCGAACATGCCGATCACGATTTCCTTGTCGGTGACGCCGGGTTCCGCCGCCGCGCGGAACGACGCGCCGGCGAGGGCGGCCGCGGCGATGAGCACTGCGGCCGCGCGCATGAAACCGTGGCCGGATTGAATCGATCTGCGCATGCCTGTCTCCTGATATTTGGTCGGTCGATCAGTCAATTTCCGCTTCGGATGATCCCACTCCGCGTCCCGTGCGGCTTCGGGGTTAACCCGGGGATCGAGGCGGCGCGCGCGAAGCCACGAGCTCGCGCAGCGCCGACTTGAGGACCTTCCCCGTCGGGCCGAGCGGCATGTCGTCCAGGAAGATCGCGTCGTCCGGGATCTGCCACCTCGCAACCTTGCCCTCGTAGAAGCGGATCAGCTCGTCGCGGCCGAGGGCGGCCCCGGGTTTCAGCACGGCAACCACCACGGGGCGCTGGCCCCATCGGGGATGCGCGACGCCGATGCACGCGGCGTACTTCACCGCCGGATGCGCGCAGGCCACCGCTTCGAGCGCCACCGAGCTGATCCATTCGCCGCCGGACTTGATGAGGTCCTTGCTGCGATCCGTGATCTGCACGTACCCCTGCGCATCGATGGTCGCGACGTCCCCGGTGGGAAACCATCCATCCCGCAGCGGCGAGCCTTCCGTGTTGCCGTAGTAGTCGCGGACGATCGCGGGGCCCTTCACCTGCAGCTCGCCGCAGCTCTTGCCGTCCCACGCAAGCTCATGGCCGTCGTCGCCGACGATGCGCATGTCGATCCCGAAGATCGCCCGCCCCTGCTTGGCGCACAGCGCGACCATCTCGTCGGCGGCAAGGCCCAGGTGCTCGCGCTTGGGCGTGCACACGATGCCCAGCGGACTCGTTTCGGTCATGCCCCATGCGTGGATCACCTGCACGCCGTGGCGCTCTTGAAGATCGCGGATCATGCTTTCCGGACATGTCGAGCCGCCGATCATGGCGCGCCCCAGGGCGGTGAAGCGCAGCTCGCGCGAGGCCATGTGATCGAGCAGGCCCTGCCAGACCGTGGGCACGCCGGCCGCAAACGTCACTTGCTCCGCCTCGATCAGTTCGTACAGCGCCTCTCCGCCCAGCGCCTGCGCGGGCAGCACCAGCACCGCCCCGACGAGCGCGGCGGCGTAGACCATGCCCCACGCATTGACGTGGAACATGGGAACGACCGGCAACACGGCGTCGCGCGCGCTCAGGTTCATCGCGTCGGGGGTCGCCGCCGCATACGCATTGAGGACGGCGGACCGGTGGCTGTACAGGACCCCTTTCGGAGGCCCGGTGGTGCCGCTCGTGTAGCAGATCGTCGAGGCGCTGTTCTCGTCGAGCGCCGGCCAGGGGTAGCGGGCCGTGCCCGTGCCCAGCAGCGCTTCATAGCTCGCCAGGCCGGCGATGCCCGTGTCGGCGGGCAACCGGTCGTCCTCGCACAGCGCGATCCAGTGGCGCACGTGCGGGCACAGTGGAAGGATTTCCCGCACGAGCGCGAGAAACGCGAGGTCGAAGCAGACGGCGCGGTCTTGCGCATGGTTGACGATCCACGCCACCTGTTGCGCGTGGAGCCTCGGATTGATGGTGTGCAGCACGCGGCCCGAGCCCGACACGCCGAAATAGAGTTCGAGATGCCGGTGGGTGTTCCATGCGAGAGTTCCGACCCGCTCGCCCGGCGCGAGCCGCAGGCCGTCCAGCGCGTGTGCGAGACGGTGCGCCCGCACCGCGGTGTCGCGCCACGTAGTGCGGAAGAACCCGCCTTCGGTGCGTCTGGACACCACGGCCGTCGCGCCGTGGTGTCGCGAGGCGTGTTCGAGCAGGGTTGAAATCAACAACGGCTGCTGCTGCATCAGTCCTTCCATCGCCGGCGCTCCTTCGGGTTAACAGGTTGGTCGATCAATCAAGAACCGTAGCATAATTGCTCGAACGACCAAACGCCTTGGGGGTGGCGGCTAGAATGCCCCGGACGACCAGAGGAATCTCGCGCATGGCAAGTTCAACCCGTGAACTCATCCTGAGGGGCGCCCTCCACTGCTTCAGCTCGCTCGGCTACGCCGGCGCGTCCATGCGCGAGATCGCCGAGGCGGCCGGCGTGACGCAGGGGCTGCTGCACTACCACTTCAAGAGCAAGGACGGCCTCTACGACGCGGTCTTCGAGTACTGCTCGCAAAAGAGCGTCGGGCATCGGGGGCACCTGCTCGATGAACTGCTTGCCACGAACCCGGTCCCTTCGCTCGAGGAGCTGCTCGCGGTCCTGTTCACCCCGGTGGAGGGCGGCTCCAAACGCGACCGCGCCGAGCTCACCGAGTACGTCCAGATGGTCGCGGCCGTGGACGTCGCGAACGACGAACGCTCCAGGAAGGTCGTCGCCCGGTACTTCGACCCGATCGGCCACCGCTTTGTCGATGAATTCCGGCGCGCCATCCCGGCGCTGGACAAGGGGACTGCCGTGTGGTGCTACCTGTTCGCCATCGGCGCGCGCATGCAGGCCCAAGCCCTGAACGGGCGCGCCGAACGCATGTGCCAGGACAAGAAGGTTGCCGGGGCCGTCGATGCCAACCAGTTGCTGATCCATTTCATCGCGGCAGGCATCCGGGATGCGGCGGCGCGTTCCCAGGCGATCTCGGCGCGCGATGCGCGAAGCCGTTCCAGCGCAGTCATTGCCTCCTCGGCCGCGGCGCGAAAGGGCAAGTCGGCCATTGAGCGTCAACGCGCGCCGGCCATGCTCTAGCCGAGATAGGCCCGGCATCGGCGACGGGCCCACGTGCTCGTCGCCTCGCCGCGGTCCGATTTTGGCGAAGCCCGCCTTCGGAATTTTCCAACCGGGCCCAGGCACCCATCGGGCATCATCTCGCGATGGACGACACGACTGCAGAGGAGCCCCTCACCCCCGAGCGCATGGCCGAGCTCGAGAGCTGGGAGGGCCGCAGCGAAGTCCTCGAGGACGAGGCGACGGAAGCGCCCGTGCGCGGCCTGGCCGCCACGCTCGACATCGAGCCTGCGCCGCTCGGCGCCGCGGGCGAGCTTCCCGCCCTGTGGCACTGGCTTTACTTTCTGCCGCGGGCTGCGCAGCACATGCTGCGCGGCGACGGGCATCCGAAGCTCGGCGGCTTCATGCCGCCCGTGCCGCTGCCGCGGCGCATGTGGGCAGGCGGCCGGCTGCAGTGGCATGCGCCGCTGCGGCTCGGAGACCGGCTGCGCCGCGTCTCCACCATCCAGTCGATCGCGCACAAGGCCGGCCGCACCGGCGACCTCGTGTTCGTCACCGTGCGCCACGAGATCGGCAACGAACGCGGCGCCGTGCTCACCGAAGAGCAGGACATCGTCTATCGCGCGCCCACCCGGCCGGGCGATGCCGCGCCCTCGCCGCGGCCCGCGCCCGAATCGGCCGCGTGGTCGCGCGAAATCCGCCCCGATCCCGTGCTGCTGTTCCGCTATTCGGCGCTCACGTTCAACGCGCATCGCATCCACTACGACCGGCCGTATGCGACCGGCGAGGAAGGCTACGAAGGCCTCGTGGTGCACGGGCCCCTCATCGCGACGCTGCTGGCCGACCTCGCGCGGCGGGAGCGACCCGATGTGCGCTTCGCGTCGTTCAGCTTCAAGGCGATCCGCCCCACGCTGGACATCCACCCGTTTCGCGTGTGCGGCGCGCTCGCCGAGGACGACAGGAGCGCGCGGCTCTGGGGGTGCGACCACGACGGCTTCCTCACGATGCAGGCGGACGTCCGCTTCGACTAAGGCGCGTGACATGACCATGAATTCGACGCAACACCGCCTCGCGCGAGCGCGCAGCTTTCTCTTCGTGCCGGGCACGCGTCCCGAGCGCTTCGGCAAGGCGCTCGACAGCGCCGCCGATTGCGTGATCGTCGACCTCGAGGACGCCGTCGCGCCCGACGAGAAGGCCGCGGCGCGCAACCGGCTCGCCGATCGCTTCGCCGCTTTCACCGCGGAGCAACTCGCACGCACGCTCGTGCGCGTGAACGGCGCCGATACGCCGTGGCATGCCGAAGACCTGCGCTTGCTCGGTGAGTGGACGCGGCGCGGCCTGGCCGCGGTCGTCGTGCCCAAGGCCGGCCACGCCGACGCGCTGCAGGCCATCGGCAACGCCCTCGGGCCGCGAGCGCTGCTGCTCCCGCTCATCGAATCCCTTGCCGGGCTCGACGCCGTGGATGCGCTCTCGCGCGCGCCGCAGGTCGCGCGGCTTGCGTTCGGGCATCTCGATTTCCAGCTGGACCTCGGCATGCGATGCGAGCCCGACGAGACCGAGCTCGCATCCGTGCGCTTCGCGCTCGTGGCGGCGTCGCGCCGCGCGGCGCTGCCCGCGCCGGTCGACGGCGTGACCGTCACGACGACCGACGAAGCGCGCCTCGCGACCGACGTCCGCCGGGCGCGCGCGTTCGGCTTCGGCGCCAAGCTGTGCATCCATCCGTCGCAGGTGACGGCGGTCAATACGGCGTTCTCTCCCTCCGCGCAGGAGGTGGAATGGGCGCGCCGCGTGATCGCGGGGGCCGAAGTGCACGGCGGTGCGGCATTCAGCCTGGACGGCCGCATGGTCGATGCGCCCGTCGTCCAGCTCGCCCGGCGCACGCTGCACGCCGCCGGGTTGCCGGAGGTCGAAGGCCTTCTTTCGAATTCGTGACTTGCGCTCGGGTGGCCGCGCGAGGCACGATCGACCCTCATGAACCTTTCCATTCCGACGCCCGACGCCCATCAGGAGCTCCGCGACGCCCTGCGCGACCTCTGCGGACATTACGACTCCGCCTACTGGCAGAAGATCGACGCGGAGCGCGGCTACCCGGAAGCCTTCGTCGACGCGCTCACCGAAGCCGGCTGGATGGCGGCGCTCATTCCGCAGGAATACGGCGGCTCGGGCCTCGGTCTCGCCGAAGCGTCGGTCATCATGGAGGAGATCAACTTCTCCGGCGGCAACTCGGGCGCGCTGCACGGGCAGATGTACAACATGAACACCGTGCTGCGCCACGGGTCGGATCGGCAGAAGCAGCAGTACCTCCCCGGCATCGCGAGCGGCAAGCTGCGCCTGCAGTCGATGGCCGTCACCGAGCCCACGACCGGCACCGACACCACGCAGCTGAAGACCACGGCGGTGAAGAAGGGCGACCGCTACGTCGTGAACGGCCAGAAGGTGTGGATCTCGCGCATCCAGCACTCGGACCTGATGATCCTCCTCGCGCGCACGACGCCGCTTGCGCAGGTGACGAAGAAAAGCGAGGGCATGAGCATCTTCATGGTCGACCTGCACGAGGCGATCGGCCATGGCATGACGGTGCGCCCGATCCCCAACATGGTCAATCACGAAACCAACGAGGTGTTTTTCGACAACCTCGAGATTCCCGAAGAGAACCTCATCGGGACCGAAGGGCAGGGCTTCAAATACATCCTCGACGGGCTCAATGCCGAGCGCACGCTGATCGCCGCCGAGTGCATCGGCGACGCGTACTGGTTCGTGAACAAGGCGCGCCACTATGCCTGCGAGCGCGTCGTCTTCGACCGGCCGATCGGCAAGAACCAGGGCGTGGCCTTTCCGATCGCCGATGCGTACATCGAAACCGAGGCGGCCAACCTGATGCGCTTCAAGGCGTGTTCTCTCTTCGATGCGCACAAGCCGTGCGGCGGCGAGGCCAACATGGCCAAGTACCTGGCGGCCAAGGCGTCGTGGGAAGCGGCCAACGTCTGCCTGCAGACGCACGGCGGCTTCGGCTTCGCGCACGAATACGACGTGGAGCGCAAGTTCCGCGAGACGCGCCTCTACCAGGTCGCGCCGATCTCGACGAACCTCATCTATTCGTACGTGGCGGAGCATCTGCTCGGGTTGCCGAGGAGTTTCTGAGCGCGCGAGGATCGCGCCTCGTTCGGCGCCGCGGTCGCGGTGGCACATGGATCATCAATGATCGATGATCGATGATCGATGATCGATGGTTGACAATCTATTCGGCAATTATCCGCGTGTCAGCGCCGGCGATCGAAAAGAGAGAGACTTCCGCGATGTCATTGCCCAACGAAACCATCGATCCCAAGATGCTGCGCAGCGCGCTCGGCACGTTTCCCACCGGCGTCGCCGTCATGACCACGAAGGGCGCGGACGGTCGGCCGGTCGGCCTCACGTGCAATTCCTTCAACTCCGTCTCCCTCGATCCGCCGCTCGTCTCCTGGAGCCTGCGGCTCGCGAGCTCCAACCTGCAGGCGTTCACCGCTTCGGACGCCTTCACCGTGAACATCCTCGCGGAAGACCAGACGGAGCTGTCGTCCCGCTTCGCCCGCAAGGACATCGCCGACAAGTTCGCGGGCGTGCCCTGGCGTGAGGGACTGGGCGGCGCGGCCGTGCTCGAAGGCTGCGTGGCGAGCTTCCAGTGCGAGAAGTTCGCGGCGCACGTCGCGGGCGATCACGTGCTCTTCCTCGGAAAGGTCGTGCGGTTCGAGCACGGCGGCCGCAACGACTCGCTCCTCTTCTACCGGGGCGCCTACATGATGGTGGCGCAGTCGCTGCGCGAACTCGTCGAGCGCTGCACCGTGAATGCATCGGACCTGCAGCATGCGCGGCGTCTCATCGCGTGCCTGCTCGTGGAACTGGCGTGCGCACGCGGCACGGAGAACGACTTCGCCGCGCTCGATGCGAACCTCGAGCGGCTGGAAGAGGCGGCGCAACGAGGCGACGTCGAAGCGCGGCTCGCCCACGGTCTCGAGTTCTTCCGCCTCATCGCGCATGCGGCGCACAACGAGGTGCTGATGGCGGTGTCGGAAAGCCTCACGAGCATCCTGCGGCAGGTGCTGAAGACCGTGGGCTCGTCGCTTCGGTTTCGCTCCGAGCTGCTGCCCGCGAGGCGGCGGCTCGTGGCCGCGCTGCGCGCGCGCGACGTGGCCGGGGCCGAGCGGGAGATCACCGAGTATTTCCGCGAGACGTCGCACCTCGAGCGCGACGCGGCCGGGCAGGGCGGCTCGTAGGGCAGATAGCAGGGCGGCCCGCGGGGCGCGCACGCACGCGCGGCGAGCGCCTCAGCGTTCGTTGCGGCGCTTGCGGTCTTCCAGCTGGGACCAGAGCGCCTCGGCCGCGACCGACATGCTGCGGCCCTTGCGCCGGAGCATCGTGACGGGCCGCACGGCCTTGGGCGACTGCACCGGGATCGCGACGAGTCCGGGCCGGTGGCACAGCCGCACCGCGTGTTCCGGGACGATGCTGATGCCGAAGCCCGCGGCGACCAGACCCGCCACCGTGCCGAAATTCGCGACCTCCAGGCCGCTGTCGCTCACCTGCGCGGTGGCCAGCAGCGGCATCATCTGCTGCCGGACGCTGCCCGTGCGCACCATGTGCACGAAGCTGCGGTTGCGCAGATCCGCGATCTTCGCTTCCTTCTGCTTCGCGAGCGGGTCGGACGAAGCGCAGAGGATGTGATAGCGCTCCTGGAAGAGCAGTACGTTGTCGAATTCGGCCTCGGGGCCCGGCTGCGCGCAGATGCTGAAGTCCGCGTCGCCGCGCCGGATCATCTCGAGGCAGCGCACCGTTGTCACGTCGTGCATGCGAAGCTCGATGTCGGGGAAGCGGTCGCGGAATTCCGCGAGCCGCTGCGGCAGCCAGTCCGCCGACAGCGAAGGCGTCGCCGCCACGGTGACGCGGCCCTTCCGATGGCTCGCGCGGTCGACCAGCTCTTCGATCGACGCGCGAATCTCCGCCGCGATGCGATGCGCGCCGTGCGAGAACACCTCGCCTTCCGGCGTGAGCGACACGTTGCGCGTGTCGCGGTCGAAGAGGCGCGCGCCCACCTGGTCCTCGAGGCGAGAAATCATCTGGCTGAAGGTCGACGGCGACACGTGGCACCGCTTGGCCGCGAGCGCGAAGCGCCGCGTTTCCTCGAGGGCGATGAAGGCTTCGATCGCGCGGCCGGTGAGGTTTTGATTCATCGAAAAAACCGAATGAATATCAAATTAATCCCAGTTTACACGAACGCCGCGCGGCCCCATAGTCCGGGCCATGACGACGAATTCGAGGCGCGGGCCGCTGGACGCCGTGCGCGTGCTGGACCTCACGAACATGCTTTCCGGGCCGTACTGCACGCGGCTGCTCGCCGACCTCGGCGCCGAAGTGATCAAGGTGGAGCCGCCGCACGGCGACCACAACCGCGGCCGCCGTCCCGTGCGCGACGGCTGCAGCAGCTTCTTCGGCCAGCTCAACTGCGGGAAGCACAGCGTCGTGCTCGACCTGAAGACGCCCGAGGGCATCGCCACCGCGCGCGCCATCGCGGCCGACTGCGACGTCGTCGTCGAGAACTGGCGTCCCGGCGTGGCCGACCGCCTGGGGCTCGGCTACGAAGCGCTGCGCGCATTGCGCCCGCAGCTCGTCTATTGCTCCATCTCCGGCTTCGGCCAGGCGGGCCCGCACTCGCGGCGTCCGGCGTACGCGCCGATCGTGCATGCGGCCAGCGGCTTCGACCTCGCGCAGGTGGAATACCAAGGCGGCGGCAAGCCGCCCAACACCGCGACGTACACGGCCGACGTGTTCGGCGGCATGTCGGCCTTCGCCGCGATCCAGTCCGCGCTCTTCGCCCGCGAACGCACGGGCGAAGGCCAGTACATCGACGTGGCGCTGCTCGACGGCATGCTCAACATCCTCGTCGCCGAATGCCAGGAATGGCAGGCGCCCACGCCGGCGAAAAGCCGCGTCTATCCGCCGCTGCGGGCGACGGACGGCTTCATCGTGATCGCACCGACGAGCCAGAAGAATTTCGAGGCGCTGTGCGGCGTGATCGGCAAGACCGAATGGCTCACCGAAGCGCGCTTCGGGAACACCGTCGCGCGCGAGCGCAACTGGGCCGAGCTGATGTCGCTCATCGAGGAGTGGACGCGCACGCGCACCGCCGCCGACGGCGAGCGGCAGCTCATGGCCGCGGGCGTTCCTTGCACGCGCTATCTCACGGTCGCGGAGGCCATGCAAAGCGAGCAGGTGCGCGCGCGCGGCGCGACGACCGCGGTCCGCGACGCCGCCGGCTCGTACCTCGTGCCGAATGCGCCCTTCCGGATGCCGGGCGTGGACGCGCTTCCGCGTCCGCACGTGCCGGCGCTTGGCGAGCACACCGCCGAAATCCTCGCGCGCTATTGCCGTGCGGCCGCTCCCGCGGCCGCTGCCTGACAGCACCCTTCAGACCCCGAACGACAGAATGAGCCAGCCCACCCGTGTCTTCGCCGTCGGCGACGTCGCCGTCAACCGGGACCAGCCCGACACCATCTTCGAGCTCGTGCACGAGCGCATCAAGGAAGCCGACTTCGCGTTCGCGCAGATCGAAGCCATCTACGCGAAGTCCGGCGAGGTGAACGTGAGCGGCACGTCGTCGCCTCTGCGCGGCGATCCGGAGAACGTCAACGCCATCGGCCGCGCGGGCTTCAACCTCGCGTCGTTCGCGAGCAACCACTGCATGGACTACGGCATCAGCGCGTTCCGCGAGACCATCGAGCACTTCCGCAAGGTACCGGGCATGCATCTCTTCGGCGCCGGCGACAACCTCGCCGAGGCGCGCAAGCCCGTGATCGTGGAGCACAACGGCAACCGCATCGGCTTTCTCGCCTACTGCTCGATCCTGCCGATCCGCTACTGGGCGGACGTGGACCGCCCCGGCTGCGCGCCGGCGCGCGCCCGCACGATCTACGAAACGCTGGAACCCGACCAGCCGGGCACGCCGCCGCGCATCATCACGTACCCGCACGACGACGACCTCGCCAACATCCTCGCCGACATCCGCGCGCTGAAGTCGCAGGTGGATGTCGTCATCGTGTCGATGCACTGGGGCCTGCATTTCCGCGAAGGCGAACTCGCGACCTACGAGATCAAGTACGCGAAGCAGTGCATCGACGCCGGCGCGGACGTGATCCTCGGCCACCACCAGCACATCCTGAAGCCGGTCGAGATCTACAAGGGCAAGCCGATCTTCTACGGCATGGCCAACTTCGCGTTCGACATGTACTACCAGCCCGGCGAACTGGAAAAGCCGGAGCGCATCGAGCGCCGCCAGCGCCTGCATCCGGGCTGGACGCACGACCCCGCGTATCCCACGTTCCCCTTCCCGGTGGATTCGCGAAAGGGACTCGCCGTCTTCCTCGAGATCGAGCAGGGCAAGGTGAGCCGCGTGCGCTGGCAGCCGACGATGATCAACCAGAAGTCGCAACCACGCCTTCTGAAGGCGAGCGAGCCGGAATTCGCCGACGTGCTCGCCTACATGCGCAAGATCACGGCGTCGCAGAAGATCGCGACGCAGTTCGAAGTGGACGGCGACACGATCGTCTCGGCCGACGCCGGCGCGGTGCGCGCCGCATCCGCGCCGAGCACGAACGAAGCCGTCGCCGCATGAAGCGCTACGGCAATCCGGAGAGCCTCGCGCGCGCGCCCGAGCAGGTGCTGTTCGAAAGGCGCGCGGACGGCATCGCGCGCATCACGCTCAACCGGCCGGAGAAGCACAACGCGATGACCGTGCCGATGCGCACGCGCCTCATGGAGCTGATCCACGCGTGCGAAGAAGACGCCGGCGTGCGCGTGGTGGTGATCGCGGGCAACGGCAAGTCGTTTTGCAGCGGCAACGAGATCAACGAGGACTGGGGCCAGCGCGCACCCGGCCAGAAGCGCATGTCGCTTTCGATGGCCAACCGCTACGCGAGCGATCTCAACTACGGGCGCCAGGGCTTCAGCCAGGCGATCACTCGCTGCAGCAAGCCGACCGTGCTGCGGCTGCACGGCTATTGCGCCGCCGCCGCGTACTTCATGATCGGCACGCGCTGCGACATGGTCGTGGTGAGCCCGGGCTCGAAGATCGGCGCGCTGGAAGCGCGCTTCCTCGGCCCGGCCGGCGCCGTATCCGCGACGCACATCAACCGCATCCTCGGCACGAAGGCCGCGCGGCGCTTCGGCTACACGGGCGCGGCGATGTCGGGCGAAGACGCGCTTCGTCTCGGCCTCGCGCACTCGTGCGTGCCCGACGATCGAATGGACGAGGAAGTCGAGCGGATCGCGCGACGCCTCGCGAGCCAGCCCGGGCCCATCGTCGAATACTGCAAGTCGCGCATCCGCGCGGCCGAATCGCTCTTTCAGACCAACGTGCGCGAAGTGAGCGGTCTGCTCTTCTCGCATTTCCTGCAGGCCGACCACGACGAGGCGCATTTCTGGACGAAGGTGAAGGAGTCGGGCGTGTCGGGCGCGCTGCAGGCCGACAAGGCGCGGCTCGCCGCCTCCACGGTGGAGATGAAGGCGCCATGATCCGCATCGAGCAAGTGGGCGGGGTCGCTCTGATCACGTTCGCCGACGCTTCGCCGCTTTCGCGTGCGGACACACGGTTCGCGCTCGCGTTGCGCGATGCCGCGCGCGACGCCGCGGACAGCGACGACGTGAAGGCGATCGTCCTGCGATCGGACCGCGCCGACTTCGCGCCCGCGCCGACCGCGGCCGACCTTCGCATCGCGTCGGCGGTTCGGGAAGCCGAGCGTTCGAAGTGGCACGCGGCCTTCTGCGCGCCGTCGGGCCTCTACCAGAATCTGGCCTATTGCAAGAAGACGGTCGTCACGGCCGTGCGCGGCCATTGCTCGGCCGTGGGCAGCATGCTCGTGCTGTGCTCCGATCACACGGTGTGCGCGGACGATTCCCGCTTCGAGGCGCCTTTCACCGCCCTGCCGGAGAGCAGCCTCGTGCTCGCGGCGCTCACGATGCGCCTGAATCGCGCCAAGTCGTGGATGCTGGGCGGCGACGCCTGGAACGCCGACATGGCGCTGCGTGCGGGTCTCGTGAATCTCGCCGTGGCGGCGGACGGCGTCGACGCCCGCGCACGCTCGGCGGCGGAGTGCGCCGCGCGCATGCCGCTGGACGGCGTCGCGATGAGCAAGCTGCTGGTCGAAGCGTTCCTCGACACGCAAGGCGTCGGGCAGGACTTCGACATGGCCGGCTTCCACGCCACGGCGCTGCAGGCCGCCGAGCGCGCGGCGGGAGCGGGCGCATGACGCATCCCGCGATCCGCTGCGAACGCGACGCCGTGCCGCACATCGGCCGCATCGTCGTGGCGCGCCCGGAAGCCGCGAACGCCGTGACGACCGACATGGTCGCCGCGCTGCGCGATGCGTTCGCGCGGTTCGCCGCCGACGATTCGATCAAAGTGATCTTCATCGCCGCCGAAGGCTCGGACCTCACGCGCGGCTTCGACGCTTGCGAGGCCGAGGCGATGTACAGGAACGCGCCCGGCGGATCGGTGAAGAAGGTGCCGAGCCAGCGCGCCCGCCTGGCCGCGCACGACGCGCTCTGGTGGGGACCGGACGGCCTCTACACGCGCGTGCTGCACTGCCCGAAGGTCACGCTGCTCGCCGCGCGCGGGCTGTGCCTCGAAATCGGCCTCTATCTCGCGCTCTGCTGCGACCTCGTGCTCGCCGACGACACGGCGCGCTTCGGCAACCCGCGCTGGCAGCACGTCGGCGTCGACGGCGACATCTCGATGCTCGTCGCGGCCGTGGGCCTGAAGCGCGCGAAGGAGCTTCTTCTCTTCGGCGCGCAATGGGACGCACGGCAGGCGCTGCAGTACGGCCTCATCGACGAAGTCGTGGAACCGCAGGGGCTCGAGGCGGCCGCGCGCAACCTCGCGGCCTTCTGCACGCAGGTGATGCGCGACGGCATCGCCGCGGAAAAGCACGTGGTGTTCGCATCGCTCGCCAAGATGCAGATCTGCACCGGCTTCGCGACGGCCGCCGCCGTCGGCGCGTGGGCGAGCAACGTGCACTTCCGTCCCGGCGAATTCAATTTCCTGCGCGAAATGCGCGACCACGGGCTCGAAGCCGCGCTCGCCGCGGCCGAGCGCCACTTTTCCCCCGCTCCATGACGACACCTCTTCCTCCTCTGGCGGGCCTTCGGGTCCTGGACCTCGGCTCCGCGCTCGCCGCGCCTTTCGCCGCCATGCTGCTCGGCGAGATGGGCGCCGAAGTCATCAAGATCGAGAAGCCCGGCCGCGGCGACCTGATCCGCTTCACCGACGACTACGTGGGCAAGGGCGAAAGCGGCTACTTCCTCGGCATCAATCGCGGCAAGGACGGCGTCACGGCGGACATCCGCACGGCGGTCGGCCAGCGCATCATCCGCGCGCTCGCCGCCGAATGCGACGTGCTCTTGGAAAACTTCCGCTCGCACCGCATGGCCGAATGGGGACTCTCCTACGAGCAGCTGCGCGAAGTGAATCCGCGGCTCGTGTACTGCTCGGTCTCCGCGTTCGGCGATGCGCGCGGGATGGAGGAAGACGGCGGCAACGACATCATCGGCCAGGCCTATTCGGGCCTCCTGGACGTCACCGGCGAGCCGGACCGCCCGCCTTCCAAGACGGGCACGCCCGTCGTGGACGCATCGGCCGCGATGCTTTCGACCATCGGCGTCCTCGCGGCGCTGCGCCGCCGCGATGCGACGGGCGTGGGCGAACACGTGCAGGTGTCACTGCTCGAAGCGGCTTACGCACTGATGCCCAACTACGTCGTGAGCGTGCTCAACGGCGAGCCCAACTACACGCGGCAGGGCAGCGGACACCCGCAGCTCGTGCCGTACCAGGCATTCGAGACGCGCGACGGCAAGCACGTCGTGGTGGGCGCGTTCCATCGCGCCTCGTGGCGGCAGCTCTGTGCCGCGCTGGGTCGCGAGGACCTCACGGAGGATGCGCGCTTCAAGGAGAACTGGGACCGCGTGAAGAACCGCGAAGTGCTCGTCGCGATCCTCGAGCCGCTCTTTCGCGAGCGCACGCGCGACGAGTGGCTCGCGCTCTTCGCGAAGCACGAGGTGATCTCCGCGCCCGTGCTGAGCATCAAGGAGTCGATGTCCTTCTTCGACGAGCGCATCGACGGGCTCGTCTACGAGACGGAGCACGCGAAGCTCGGCAAGCTGCGCGAACTGCGCGCGCCGATCCGCTTCAGCGGTGGCGAAGCGACGGTGCGCCGCGCGGCGCCCACGCTTGGCGAACACACCGGCAAGCGCCTCACGCAGGCCGGCTTCGAAGAGCAGGAGATCGCCCAGTGGAAGGAGGCACGGCTTGTCTGAACCCGGCGCACCGCTGAACATTCCGGATTCCTCATTCACCCGGCCGGAGATGTTCCTGCCGGACGTGATGACGCTCGACGAGCGCTGGTATCCGCTGCCGCATCGCGGCAACGACCATCCGCTCGAAGGCTGGGTGCGGCCGTTGCTCTTCGACGTGACGAACGGCGGCTGGATCAGCATCCTGAAGGCCAAAGGCAAGGGCACGATCCAGCGGCACCGCCACGCCGCGGCCGTGACCGCGTGGACCATGGACGGCTCCTGGGGCTACCGCGAACACGACTGGCTCGCGAAGGGCGGCAGCTTCGTCTACGAACCCGCCGGCCACATCCACACGCTCTTCATCGACCCCGAGGTCGGCCACATGACGGCACTCTTCCATGTGTACGGCCCGGTGATCCACCTCGACCCGGAAGGCAACGTGACGAGCTACGACGACGTGTACCTGCGGCTGGAGCGGTACATGAAACACTGCAGGGACAAAGGCGTGAGCGAGGACTGGGTGAAGTCGCTCATCCGCTGAGCCCCCGTGTCGGGCCTGCCGCATTGCATCGATACAAACGCGCGTTCGCAACGACATCCACGAATCCGAATCCCAACGTAGTAAGGAGACATCATCATGCGCAAATTCGCCTTCCTGCTTCCCTTTCTGCTGGCTCCGCTTGCCGCCTTCTCGCAAGCGCTTCTGGCGCGGCCCGTCAACTTCATCGTGGAGTACGCCGCCGGCTCCGGCGCCGATCAGCTCGCGCGCGTGATCGCCGACTCCGTGAACCGCAACACCGGTGCCACCTTCGTCATGAAGAACATGCCAGGCGCCCTGGGCACGATCGGCGCGAGCGCGCTCGTGCGCAGCCCCGCCGACGGCTACACGATCGGCATCTGCAGTTCCTCGGTGAATTCCATCGCGCCTTCGGTGCTGAAGTCGGTGCCCTACGACACCGTCCACGACTTCACGTTCATCGAGCCGCTGGTCGCCTACACGTACGTCATCGTCGCGCCTCCGGGCGTCGGTACCGATTCGCTGGACGCCCTGCTGAAGCTCGCCGCTTCCAAGCCCAACGCGCTCAGCTACGCCTATGCGAACGCGACGGCGCAGGTGCTTTCCGCCGCGCTCGCCAAAGAACTCGATGTGAAGGCCATGCCCGTTCCTTACAAGACGTCGCAGGAAAGCCTCACGGACATTTCGCAGAACCGGCTCGCCTTCGGCATCACCGACATGGGCGTGACCGCGCCGATGGTGCGCGGCGGCCGCGTGAAGGCGCTTGCTGTGCTTGCGTCGCAGCGCTCCGCGAGCCTGCCCGAAGTGCCGACACTCGGCGAACTCGGCAAGCCCTCGATCAGCGTGGTCGCGTGGGCCGGCGTCTGCGGGCCCAAGAACATGGCGCCCGAAGCAGCCGCGTGGCTGCGTGCGCAGATCCACAAGGCGCGCAGCGAGCCCGCGATGCAGGAGAAGTACAAGCTGCTCGGGCTCGACCCGCTCGAACTCGGCTCGACTTCCTTCACGGACTTCGTCGTCGCGCAGTCGAAGTTCTGGAGCGCCGCGGCGCGCGACGCCGGCATCAAGCCGGAGTGAGCGGGAGCGCAGGAGAGAAAGCCATGGCGAACGCACCGCGAATCCACCTCTTCCAGATGCTGCTTCACACCAGCATCACGCATACGCTCATGGCGTGGGCGGACCCGGCCGACGGCCAGCTCGACGGCCTCGAGGACTACGGCTACTGGACGGACATCGCCCGCACGCTCGAACGCGGCTGCTTCGACGGCGTGTTCTTCGCCGACAGCCCGGCCACGCATGCCGTGTACAAGGGGACGGCGCGCCCCAGCGTCGAATACGGCGTGATCTGGCCCAATCACGATCCGATGCCGCTCATCGCGGTGATGAGCGCCGCGACGAAGCACCTCGGCGTGTGCGTGACCATGTCCACCAACGGCACGTCGCCTTATCTGGCCTGCCGGCGCATCTCCACGCTCAACTACCTGAGCCGCGGCCGCGTCGGCTGGAACATCGTGTCGGGGTTCAGCCGGGCCGAACATCTGGCCTGCGGACTCGGCAAGCAGGTCGAGCATGACGAACGCTACGACATGGCGGACGAATTCATGGAGGTCTGCTACCGGCTCTGGGACGGCGTGCCGCAGGAAGCCATCCTCGCCGACAAGGCCGCGGGCCGCTTCGCCGATCCGCAGCTCGTGCGCGAGGTGGACTACACCGGCAAGTACTACCGCTGCAAGGGCATGGGCCCGGTGCTTCCGTCGAAGCATGGCCGCCCGGTGCTGTTCCAGGCGGGCTCGTCCGGCCGCGGCATGGAATTCGCGATGAAGCACGCCGAAGTGATCTTCGCGATCCAGAACCACGTGCCGGGCATGAAGAAGGCGACGGCGCAACTGCAGGCGCAAGCGCGCAAGCACGGTGCGCCCGAGCCGCGGGTGATCTTCGGCCTGCAGCCCATCGTGCGCAGCACCGAAGCGCAAGCGCGCCGGCGCGTGCAGGAACTGCGCGAGCGCGTGCCGCTCGAAGCGAACCTCGCGCGCATGTCGGGCGTGTTCGGCCTGGACCTGAGCCAGTTCGATCCGGATCGGCCGTTGAGCGATGCTCAGGAGTCGCAAGGCTCGCGCGGCCTCATGGCGTCGGCGATGACCAACGAGAAGGGCGAACAGGCGACGCTGCGCGACGTGGCGGAGCAGTGGGCGCTCGGTCCCACGATCAAGCAGGTGGTCGGCACGCCGGAGATGGTGGCCGACGAGATCGAAAGCATCTGGCGCGAGACCGGCTGCCTCGGCTTCAACCTGAGCCCCACGACCAATCCGGACAGCGTGAACGACTTCGTCGACCACGTGATCCCGATCCTGCAAAAGCGCGGCGTGTTCCGGCGCGAGTACGAACACGCGACCTTGCGGGAGAATCTGCTGGGGCAGGATTGAAGCGGCGTCCCCTGCGAATCGAACGCGCCGTGATGCCCGCCCTGGCCTGAAGCCCGGCCCAATCGGCAAAGCCCTCCTCGCGCGGCCCGCTCAGGCTCCACAGCCGCAGCGCGATGTGGATTTCGAGCGGCACCGACGCTTCCTCGGGCCGCGGCGACACGAGCGACCTGAGGAGCGTCGACGCGCTGCGGTTGCGCAGTACTACCAGCGCCTACAGGCGTGGATGGGTTCCGCGACCGTGAACGGCTTCGTCCGCTTTGGGCGTGCCGGGCCGCACGCGCCCGCTGTGCGACTATCCGAAGTGGCCGAAGTACAACGGCTCGGGCGACGTGAACCTCGCGTCGTCCTTCACCTGCACCGATTGAAGGGCAGGCGAGCGAAGCGTCACACGCGCCCGTTGACCGGCACGCATGCGCCGTGGATGGCGCGGGCCGCGGGTGACGCGAGGAACACGATCACGTTGGCGAGGTCCTCGGGCGCGACCCACCTCGACGGGTCCGCCTTCGGCATGTCGGCGCGGTTCTGGGGCGTGTCGAGCGTGCTCGGCAGCACGCAGTTGACGTTGATGCCCGCGTCGCGCAGCTCGGCGGACATCGACTCGGTGAGCCGCGCGACGGCGGCCTTCGACGCGCTGTAGGCGCCCATGCGCGCCGCACCCTCGAGTGCGGCGCTCGACGCGACGTTGACGACGGCACCCGCATTCGCCGCGAGCATGCCCGGGATCACGGCGCGCGAGGTGTTGAGCATCGTGCGCACGTTGAGATCCATGAGGAAGTTCCACGTGGCGTCCGTCGTTTCGTGCACGGCTTCTCCCATGCGGAAGCCGCCCGCGATGTTGCAGAGAACGCGGATCGGGCCGAGCCGCTCGACCGCACGGCGGACGGCGGCCTGGGTGGCGGCGGCATCGGTGAGGTCGCAGGCGACGCACACGCGCATGTCGGTGTCGGGGCCGTAGAGGTTCGCGAGCTTCTCCGCGCCGTGGTCGAAGAGCGCGAGCTTGTCGCCGCGCGCGGCGAATGCGGCGGCGACCGCGCGGCCGAGGTTGCCGCATGCGCCGGTGATCGCCGTCGTGAGCTGTGTGTACGGTGCCATGGGCACGACTCTAGCTCACGACCTCCAGCCGGTCCACGACTTGCGTTACGCCCGGCGCGGCCGATGCGGAGGCGATCGCCGCCTTGCGCTGCGCCATCGAATCGACGCGGCCGCTCAGCGTGGCGACGCCGCCTTCGACTTCCACCACGACACGCCGCGCCTCGAGCAGCGCCTGGCGCGCGAAGGCATTTTCGATCTGCCGGGCAACGTCCGCCGTCAGCGTGGCCGGACGAATCTCGATGCGGTTCACGACGTCCTTCACGCCCGACAGCGGGCGCACGCATTGTTCGGCCGCCGCGAACTCGGCGGCATTCGCGACCGCGCCCGTGAGCGTGACGCGTCCGTTCTCCACTTCCACCTGGATCGCTTCGTGGGGCACGAGCGCGTGCCACTCGAGCGCCGACACCGCGGCCTGTGCGACGGCCGTATCGTCGCGCGCGCAGTGCGGCAGGAGATCGACGTCGAGGTCGAGCGCGATGCCGCGAACACCCGCGATGCGGCGCACGGCTCGCTCGGCCGCGAGCTTGCCGAGGTAGCTGTCGACCTGGCCCGAGAGCGTGACGACACCGTCCTTGACCGAGATGCCGATGCGGGCGGGATTGACGGCCGGGTCCCACGCGAGTTCGGCCGTGACGTCGGCTTTCAGCCGCAGGTCGGTTTTCATGATCTCCTCTGGCGCCAGTCCCAGCGTCGCAGCCCCCAATCTAGGTGGCTGGGCCGCGCTTGCCGTTGACGAATCGCAAAAATGCGTACCGGCGGCGAGCCACGCGCGGCGCGGGCTCGCGCCACAATAGACTCGTGGGCACCTCTTCGACGATGCGGCGGCTGGGGATCATCCTGTTCGCGACAGTCGCGCTGCTCGGCTCGCTGGCCGGTCATGCCGCCGAGCTGGGCCCGGCGGGCCTGCGCGCGCGCTTTGCGGCGCTGCGCGGTGAGCTCGCGCGAAACGCGCTCGGCGCGCCGCTGCATCTGGAATCGGCCGAAGCGCCGAGGCGCATCGAAGGCGACATGTACGCGGTGGTCGACCAGCCGTTCGCGACGACGGCCAAGGTGCTCGGCGACCCGGGCCAGTGGTGCGACATCCTGATCCTGCACCTGAACAACAAGTACTGCCGGCGGTCTCTGCAGCAGGGCCCGACCACGATCGACCTGCGCGTGGGCAAGAAGCAGGAGCAGGCGGTCGCCGATGCGTCGCTACTGCACTTCGTCTGGGAGCCGCCGAAGATGCAGACCGACTACCTGCGCGTGCGGATGACCGCCGCCGACGGACCCTACGACACGCGCGACTACGCGATCCTGGTGGAGGCGGTGCCGCTGGAGGGCGATCGCACCTTTCTGCATCTGGGCTATGCGTTCGGCTACGGCGGCGCGAGCCACTTCGCGCTGCATCTGTACCTGGCGACGGTCGGGCGCGACAAGGTGGGATTCTCCCGCACGGGCGAAGGCAGTTATGTGGGCGGGATGCGCGGCGTGGCCGAGCGCAACCTGATGCGCTACTACCTCGCGATCGAGGCGTATCTGCATTCGCTCGCCGCGCCGCCGCCGCGGCAGCTGGATGCGCGGCTCGAGGCGTGGTTCGATGCGACCGAGCGCTATCCGCGGCAGTTGCACGAGCTGGATCGCGCGGACTACCTGCGCATGAAGCAGAGCGAAGTGCGGCGGATGGCCGCGCGGTGAAGCCTAGCCGATGGCGAGCCGGGACTCCGCCGGCGTGAGCGGCTCGGCGCTTTCGCGCAGTCTGTCGAGCACCTGCGGATCGGCTTCCGACGCGTCGCCGCGGCGCGCTTGCAGGCGCTGGCGCAAGACGGCGTCGGGCGCCTTGCAGTCGAGGATGGCGAAATGCGCATCGCATTCGCGCGCCAGCGAAGCGGCCGCGCGGCGTTCGGCCTCTTTGAGAAAGGCCGCGTCGAGCACGACGGGAAAGCCCGCGCGCAGGCCGATGCGCGCGAGGTCCAGCAGGCGCGCATAGGTTTGCTGCGTCGCGTCGGACGAATAGAGATCGATGCCGGCTTCCTTGGAGTCCTGCAGCGCGCCGAGGCCGAAGAGACGCTTGCGTTCGACGTCGGAGCGGATGCGGATCGCGCCTTCGTGCTCCAGCCACGACTGCGATCGATAGGTCTTGCCCGAGCCGGGCAGGCCGTGCGTGATGGCGAGGCGTGGCGTTCGCGGCCTGGCGAACGAGAGCGCGGTGGCGGCGTAGCGCCCGGCCGCGTCGCCGCCGTCTTCGCGCAGGTGTTCGACTTGCGCGCGCACGAGGGCGCGATACACGAGCGCGTAGCGCAGCACGGGCAGGCCCTCGTAGTCGCCGGTCGCCTGCAGCCAGGCATCGATGCATCGCCAGCCGAGCGGTGCGTGGCCGCGTGCCACGAAGTCCATCAGCGTGAACGCGATGTCTTCCATCGCGTCGATGCAGCGCAGCGCGCGGTCGAATTCGATGCTGTCGAAGGCGCACACGTTGCCTTCGACTTCGACGATGTTGGCCAGATGCAAGTCGCCGTGGCACTCGCGCACGTGGCCGGATGCGCGCCGCGCCATCCAAAGCGGCAGCAGCGCATCCGATCCCGCGTCGAGCCAGCGGCGCAGCTCGGCGTGTTCGGATTCGGTGAGTTCGAGGCGCGCGCCTTCGAGTGCCGCGCGGGCGCGGTGGTGGGTGGCGGCGGGGTCGGTGGGTGTATCGGTGCCGGCGCGCGGCGCGTGCTCATGAAAGCGGGCGAGCATCGTGCCGAGCGCGTCGGCGTCGTGCGGGGTGAGAGTGCGCGCCGAGGCGCGCTCGCTGAAGAGCGCGCCCGAGGGAAAGCGGCGCATGTGCACGGCGTAGTCGAGGACGGGCCCATCCGAGTCGATGGCCGGTGAATCGGGTGTTCCCGTGATGCGCGAGACGCCGAGATAGAGCGAAGGCGCAAGGCGTGAATTGAGGCGGACTTCTTCCTCGCAGCAGCGCTTGCGGCGGTCGAGGGTGGAGTAGTCGAGGAAGGGAAGGCGGATCGGCTTCTTGAACTTGTACGCGTCGTTCCGGGTGAGGAGGACCCAGGAGATGTGGGTTTCGATGAGGTGGGCGTGCAGGCGCTGGGCGAGCGCGGGCGGCCAAGGCGTCGCCGGTCCCGCGTCGTCACCCGAAGCGGGATCGCGCTGCAATTGACGGGGCAGAGTGCCAAAGATGCTGGTCGGCATGGCGTGCACGGACGCGGGATTCGGGAGCGCGTCTGATCGTACATGATGAGGGTGACGTGCGCAGGTCGCCGAGGGCATCATCGTTCCGGGCCGCGGGAGCACTACCTATTGTTCGGCGCAGGGAAAGTCCTCGCTCGAATCCGTACGAAGCCCGATCCGCAACTCAACCGGACGCGCTATAGTCGGCGTCGCTTCCCTTAGCAGGCTAGGCAGTGGCAACGTCGGGAGCGCGAGAGAGGAGTGCCGGAAGTGCGACAAGAGATCGTTCAGTGCTGTCCTTTGTGCGGCTCCCAAGCCGTCCACTATTTTGTGGACTACGAACAGCGAAAGTACTTCAAGTGCCCGAACTGTTCGAAGTTTCAAATCACGGTCCGGGCCGAAGATCGCTTACTTGCTGCTCCGCAGCAGTGGCGGGATGATATTGCAGAACGAGCGCGACGAACTCCGGAAGGATACCTTCTAGTCATTCATCGTCCGTTTCCGAGCCATGGCAAGGCGCATGAATCCCTAGTGAGCGAGTACCTCCCAAAGAAAGATCAACCGCAATGAGCTCGAAGTGGCAGGTCGACCTGGACGCCCGCTGACGCCCGCTTCCTCTCGTCGCGCCTACCGACTTTAGATTAGGGAAGGTCTGAACAACGCGCAAACGCGCACGATTTGAGCGCGCGCGTGTTGCGGGACTTGAAGGATTGCATGTTCAAGGCGTCTTTGCGTGAGATTCGGCGTCGTTCTTGGGCGTCATGCGATCTGCGGACGCACCT
>NZ_DASZSE010000002.1:0-3170 GCF_035548915.1 Ramlibacter sp.
TCCGCCGCCCCGACGGCGCGCCGTTCTCGTTCAACGACCTGCGCGGCCGCTGGGTTCTGGTCGCGATGGACGCCGGAACCTGCGACGCGCCCTGCCTCGCGAAGCTGGTCGAGATGCGGCAGGTGAGGCTCGCCCTCGGGCGCAACGCGAGCCGGGTCGCGCGGGTCTTCGTGGTGGAGGACGGGCGCGCGCCCGAGGCGAAGGAGATGGACGCGTTCCCGGGCATGGAGGTGGCGCTCGCGCCTGCCGGCGCGGCGCTCGCGCCCCGGGCGGCGGGCGACCGCGTCCACGTCTACCTCGTGGACCCGAACGGCAACGTGATGATGCGATGGCGCGCGGGGGACGATCCGAAGGGCATGCTCAAGGACCTGGAGCGGCTGCTGCGCGCCTCGCAGATCGGTTGAGCGCCGTATAATTGCAGGATCCCATGCTCCAGCGAACCCTCTCCGGCCAGCCCGGCCTCGGCGTGCAGCTCTGGCGCCTCACCAAGCCGCGCGTCGTCTCGCTCATCGTCTTCACGGCGGTGATCGGGATGTTCCTCGCCGTGCCCGCGCTTCCGCCGCTCGACCGCGTGGCGTTCGCGACGATCGGCATCGCCCTCGTGGCGGGGGCCGCCGCGGCGTTCAACTGCCTGGTGGAGCAGAAGATCGACGCGGTGATGGCGCGCACGCGCGCGCGCCCCACGGTCTCGGGCACGGTGTCCTCGCCCCAGGTGCTGCTCTTCGCGGGCGGCGTGGGCGGGCTCGGGCTCGCGATCCTCTGGCACGCGGTGAACCCGCTCACCATGTGGCTCACGCTCGGCACGTTCGTGGGCTACGCCATCATCTACACCGTGCTCCTCAAGCCCAACACGCCGCAGAACATCGTGATCGGCGGGGCCTCGGGCGCGATGCCGCCGGTGCTCGGCTGGGCGGCGATCTCGGGCGACGTCACCTACCAGCCGCTGCTGCTCTTCCTCATCATCTTCGCGTGGACGCCGCCGCACTTCTGGGCGCTCGCGCTCTACCGCCGCAACGACTACGCGCGCGCGGGCCTGCCGATGCTGCCGGTGACGCACGGCGAGAAGTTCACGCGCCTGCACCTCCTGCTCTACACGCTGATCCTGATCGCTGCGACGCTGCTGCCGTTCGCGACGCACATGTCCGGCTGGTTCTACCTCGGCGCGGCGGGCGTGCTCGACGCGGTGTTCCTCGGCTACGCGGTGCTCCTCTACGCGCGCTACAGCGATGCGCTCGCCCGGCGTACCTTCGCCTACTCGATCTTCTACCTCGCGATGCTCTTCGCGGCGCTGATGATCGACCACTACCTTCCGCTCGCGATCGGGTGAACGCGCGCCGGGCATTCGTCGCCGCGTCCCTCGCCGCGCTGGTCCTGGCGGCCTCCGGCTGCGACAAGCTCGGGGGCGGCTCCGGCCCGCAATTCCACGGCGTCGACGTGACAGGAACGGAGGCGGGCGGCAACCTGCGGCTCGAGGACTACGACGGGAAGCCGCGCACGCTCGCCGATTTCCGCGGCAAGGTGGTGCTCGTCACCTTCGGCTACACGCACTGCCCCGATGTGTGCCCCACGACGTTGCACGACTACGCGGTCGCCATGAAGAAGCTGGGGCCCGAGGCATCGCGCGTGCAGATGCTGTTCGTGAGCGTGGACCCGAAGCGCGATACGCCGGCGGTGCTGAAGGAGTACGTGCACGCCTTCGATCCGAGCTTCCTCGCGCTGCACGGCGACGAGGCGGCCACCGAACGCGCGACGCGCGACTTCCACGTGTATGCGAAGGCCGAAGGCGCCGACGGCTCCGGCAACTACGCGGTGGAGCACGCCTCGCAGGTCTTCGTCTTCGACCCGCAAGGCAAGCTCCGCCTGATGATTCCCGCCGGCACGAAGTCCGACGACATCGCCGCCGACCTGCGCCTGCTCCTCGCCTGAAAAAGAAGGGGGTCGTCGGTTTCAACCGGTCATTGCAACACCTTCTGATTCAATTGAATAGGGAGGTGTTCAATGACAGTGGTTTCGAAGAGGGGTTATTCCGGTGCCGAGCGTGCGCAGATCTGGGCGCGCTGGCGTCAGGGTGAGGCGCTGAGCTCGATCGCTGCGGCGCTAGGGAAGCGATCGTCTTCGGTTTACAACTTTGTAAAACGTCACGGTGGGATCGGGCCACGCGAACGAACGCGCGCCGCAAGAAGCCTCTCATTGGCCGAGCGTGAAGAGGTTTCGCGAGGAATATCGGCGGGCCTGACTGATCGCCAGATCGCCAAGGGTCTGCGACGGGCGGCCTCGACCGTCGGACGTGAGATCAAGCGAAACGGCGGTCGAGACAGTTATCGAGCCGTGGATGCGGACCGTGCGGCGTGGGATCGCGCTCGCCGGCCGAAGCGGGCGCGCTTGGCGGCCGATCAGAGGCT
This sequence comes from Ramlibacter sp., assembly GCF_035548915.1. GTDB lineage: Bacteria > Pseudomonadota > Gammaproteobacteria > Burkholderiales > Burkholderiaceae_C > Ramlibacter. The sequence continues at coordinate 2,403 of NZ_DASZSE010000002.1, forward strand.
GAACCGCGTGGTAGCAGTCAAGTTGCAGCTGGACTGGTCGCCATTGCAGATATCGGCTTGGCTCAAGCGCCGGTATGCTGGACGGCCAGACATGCAAGTCTCGGCCGAAACCATCTATCGCAGCTTGTTCGTGCAGGCGCGCGCCGCCCTGAAGAAGGAGCTCGTGGGGCACCTGCGCCGCTCGAAGGGAGTGCGCCACGCAAAGGGCTCGAGCGCCAACGGTCAAGGTCGGATCGTGGACGCGATCTCGATACGAGAGCGTCCCGCCGAAGCCGAGGATCGCGCGGTCCCAGGCCATTGGGAAGGCGACCTGCTGATGGGCGGCAACAGCAGTCAGATCGCCACGCTCGTCGAGCGAAGCACCCGGTTCGTGATGCTGGTGAAGCTCGACACCAAGGAGTGCAATGCCGTGGCCGCGGCGCTCGCCCGCAAGATCATCAAACTGCCAGCCGAATTGCGCCGCTCACTCACATGGGATCGCGGCACCGAGATGGCCGCTCACAAGGACTTCTCGGTCGCCTCAGAGGTTCAGGTTTACTTCTGTGATCCGCGTAGCCCCTGGCAGCGCGGCAGCAACGAGAACACCAACGGGTTGCTGCGCCAGTATTTCCCCAAGGGCAAGGACGTATCCGGCTTCAGCCAGGCCCATTTGAACTCGGTTGCAGCACGCCTCAACGGACGGCCCCGCCAGACCCTTGGCTGGCTCAGCCCCGCCGAGGCGCTAGAAGCGGTGATTGCAAAGACCGGTTGATTTCACCGACCCCTTTT
>NZ_DASZSE010000003.1:0-75080 GCF_035548915.1 Ramlibacter sp.
GGTGTTGCCCCGCGCGTCGCTGGCCCACAGCAGCCGGCCGTCCACAGCACGATACTTCTCGGTGGCGCCGCTCGCACCGTCGCTCCAGCTGTAGGTGGCGCTCGGCGCGTCGTAGGCGATCGTGTCGTAGGCGCCTGCGCCAGCGGTGCTGCGGTAAAGCTGCGCTGTCGCATCCCACGCGTAGAGCGCCTGCGCGCCGTCGGGGGCGGTGCGCATCACCGTGCTGCCTGCCGTATTGGGGGGGCCGGCGGCTGTGAGGTTGCGCGTGTACGTGCCGGTGGACCAGTTGTCTGCGTTGTCGTCATCCAGCGCCCCCAGGCTGTTGTACGTGCGCAAGGCAACCCCGTCGATCCCCACCCCCTTCAGCCGCTCGTCCTCGTCCTGCACGATGAGGTTGCCGTTGGCCACGTTCACGTACGCCCGCTCGCTGCTCGAGCCCGAGGCCGCCTGCCCCGTCACGCCCGCCTCACCGAGCGTGGCAAGCGATGTCAAGCCCAGGCCGAGCGTGTTGCCGCTGACGATTGCAACCATGTGGGTTCTTCTTCCTGTGGGTCTGTGGCGGCCGCCCGGAATAGGCACCGCTCATAACCAATACATCCCCACGCCAGCGGATTTGTTTAGCGAAAAGCCCGCGTAGGCTTCCAATGTGTAGGGTTATCGACTCGCGTGGGTTTGCACTCACTCGATGACTCATCCGCGTCACACATGTGCCAGACCCGCCGAGACCGCCTCGGCCAACAGCCAGCGAGACAAAGGTCTAGGGCGGCGGCGGCGGCGGCGCGCGGATCGCTGCGAACGAGACGCGCCGAGTGCTGCAGCAGCAAGCACAGGCCAAGGTTGTGCGCGAGCGGAAAGTGAGCTTCGCGCCTAGCCCGTTGCGGGTAACGACTGAAACCAATCGCATCAGGTCGGGTTTCCGTGCAGCAATACCTCGGCGCTTCACGCAAGCATTCGGCCTAATGGCGTCCACGCTGAGCTGCGCCATGCCATTGCCTGCCGTCCTTCACGCATGCTTCGACGACGCCGTCGCGCGCGCGCTCGCCATGGTGCAGCAGGCGAGCGAACATGCCGAGAACGCGCTGGAGGAAGAGCGCCGGCGCCTCGACAACCCCCTCGATCGACAGGAGTACACCGCCGCACTGCATGAACTTGCGCTGCAGCGTCTGAGCTGGGGCGCGCGGTTTCCGCAAGTCCTGCGCGACGCATTGCTGAAGCCCCCGCGCAAATCGCCCGCCACGTTGACGATCCGGCCGTCCTCCCTCAGCCTCGTGGACGACGGCGAGCTGATGCAGTCGATCGAAACGTCGCGGCTCACGCAACAACTGGCGGCCGCCGTGGAGCAGCCGCTCTGCGAACTCGACACGCTCATGAGTAGCGCGCTCGGCCTGGAGGGCGTGCATCCGGAAGAAAATCCGCTGCGTCCCGAAGTGTTCGCACAAGCTCTGCGCACGGTGCTGGGCGAATGCCAGCCGCCGCCACGCTGGCCCGCGATCTGGATGCGCCACATGGCGCGGCCGATCGGCGCGCACCTCGTGGAGCTTTATCGCAGCGCCGCCGCGCGGCTGAAGCAGGCGCGCGTGGAAGCCGCGGCGTATCGCGTCGTGACGGCGCCCGCGCCGCTCGCACGGGCTTCGCAGCCGATGCCGATGCATTCGCAACCGATGCCGCTGGCCGAGCGCTCGCACCCGACGCCCATGCAATCGCATCCGATGCCTTTGCATGTGCAGCCGCATCGAGGTCCGATGCAGTCGCAGCGACAGGTGACAGCGCCCTCACAGAGCCGGCATGACGCGCAAATGGGCGCCGCTTCGCCCGCGCGCCGGTACACCGCCTCCGGCTTCGTGGAGCTCATCACACAAGCCCTGCGCGGCCCGCTCTTCGCCGACTTCCTGTTCCGTGGCTCCGCGCAGGAGCAGCACGCGCTCGAGCCTTCCTACTACCACCGTGTCGAGCACGAGGTGGCCGAGCTCGAACGAAGCTGGGATGAGGCGCCGCCCGACTCGGCCGCACTGCAGGCCCGCGCGGCGTTGCCCGCCGTCGAGCGCCCCGTGCGCGAAGTCGGCACCGACAGCCCGCTTTCGCGCGAGGTCTGGGGCGCCCTCGCCGCGCCGCGGCAACGCAAGCTGGTGCGAGCGCGCCTGAAGCAGCAGGCCAACAACGTCGGACAGGTGTTGGGGCTGGAAGTCGTCCACCAGCTCCTCGATCAGGTCGCCCGAGACGATCGGCTGCTCGCGCCCGTGCGCGAAGCGATCGTCGCGCTCGAGCCCTCGCTCGCGCGCCTCGCGCTGAAGTCGCCCCGCTTCTTCGGTGCGGCGGAGCACCCGGCGCGCAAGCTCGTCGCGCGCGTGGCGCAGCGCAGCTTTCACTACAACGACGAATTCTCGCCGCAGTTCAAGACGTTCTTCGACGAGATCAGCACGAGCTTTCGCGCGCTGAACGAACTGGAGGCGCTCGCCGACGACACGCCGTTCGCCGATCAGCTGCGTTCGCTCGAAACGGCGTGGGACGCGCAGGACCGCGAGCAGGAAGCGCAGCGCGCGAAACTGCTCGAGGCCGTCCAGTTCGCGGAAAGGCGCCAGCAGGAGGCCGGCCAGATCGCCTGGACGCTCGGGCAGCGCAGCGACCTCGAGGGCGCACCGGCGGCCGTGCAGGACTTCCTCTTCGACCGCTGGTCGCTCGTGATGGCGCATGCGCGGCTGAAAGCGGGCGGCCAGGAGATCGATCCGGGCGGGTTCGGTGCGGTCATCACCGATCTGCTGTGGACCGTGAAGCGCGACACCGTGCTGAAGGACCCCGCGCGGGCCTTCGAGCTGATCCCCCCCGTGCTCGCGAAGCTGCGTGCCGGGCTGGACCTGCTTGGGGAAGCGCCGGGCGACAACGACGAATTCTTCGCCGCGCTGGAGCGCCTGCATCGGCCGGTGATGAAGCTGCGTGCGCGGCACCGCAAACAGGCGTTCGAGATCCCGAGCGAAATCCTGCCGGAGCCGGAATTGGCCTGCGGCGAGCCGCAGGCGTCGCCGAGGCAGGGCGACGGGCTATGGCTCACCCGGGGCGAGCTGCAGAATGTCGGCTTCGGAGACACGCTGCCGAGCGATTTCGCGCAGCTGCCGGCGGAAGCGCAGGTGCAACCGGCGCACGCATCGCTCGAGCCCGCAAGGAACGTCGCGCCGGGCCCGCTCGACACGCAGCGCGCCGACGCACTCATCGCGCTGCTGCAGGTGGGCAGCTGGGTCGATCTCTTCTCGCGCCAGGAGTGGCTGCGCGCGCGGCTCACGTGGACGAGCACGAATTCGGCCTTCTTCATGTTCGAAAGCCACGGCGGACTGCCGCACTCCATGACGCGGCGCAGCCTGCAGCGGCTCGTCATGAACCGGCTGCTGCGCCCGATCGAAGGCCACGAAGTCGTGCAGCATGCGATCGATCGTCTCTCCCGCGCCGAGCCGCAGGCGCTCGCGGCCTGAAGTCTTCAAGGGCCTGCAGCGCAGGCGCGCAGTCTACGCGCGCGCGTCCCAAGTGGCGCGACAACGCGGGCTGTGCCGTTGATACGATCGCATCATGAATCCCGATCTCTGCCCCCTGTGCGGCAAGCCCAACCGCTGCGCCATGGAAGTGGAGAAGCAGACCGGCGTGAAGCAGCCACCTTGCTGGTGCACGAAGGTGGATTTCTCCGATGACCTCGTGAATGCCGTGCCGCTCGCCGCGCGCGGGCTCGCGTGCATCTGCGCAGCCTGCCAGGAAAGTGCTCGCAGCCGCGCCTCGGCAAAACCCGGCGCTTCATAGCGCGCCACGCCCTGGGCGGGCACGGTGTCGATCGCTCGCGGGCGGCGCGAGCTTCTATGATGGCAATACTCGTGCAATCGCCCATCCAGGAAAATCCAGACACGCCTGAAGCAGGCGGCATCGCCGCGCTTCGGCAACGGTACGGCGAGCGCTACCGGTGGATACTGCTCGGCTCCGTCATGGTCGGCACCATGGCCTCGATCATGTCGTCCACCATCGTCAACGTCGCCATTCCCGACATGAGCCGCCATTTCGCGCTCGGCCAGGAAAGCGCGCAGTGGGTCAGCTCCGGCTTCATGGTCGCCTCCACTGTCGGCATGCTCACCACGCCGTGGATGCTGGCGCGCTTCGGCTACCGGCGCACCTACGTGATGACGATGCTGCTGCTGATGGCAGGCGGCATCGCGGGCGGCGTCGCGTCCGAGTTCTGGCTGATCCTCGCCGCGCGCGTGGCCGAAGGCCTTTCCGCCGGCATCGTGCAGCCCATCCCCGCCATCATCATGCTGCGCGCGTTCGAGCCGCACGAGCAGGGGCGTGCGAGCAGCCTCTTCGGCATGGGGGTGGTGCTCGCACCGGCCATCGGGCCGAGCATCGGCGGGCTGCTCGTGGACTGGTTCGGCTGGCGCTCGATCTTCTTCATGGTGGTGCCGTTTTGCATCGCTTCGCTCTACCTCGCCTTCCGCTTCGTGCCCGTCACGTCACCGGGTGGCGGCGCGGCCCAGCGCGACGCGCAACTGGATTGGCCGGGCCTTGCGCTCGGCGCGGCGGGGACGCTTTGCCTCCTGAACGGGCTGATCCAGCTGCGCGGGACTTCGCACGGTTCGGCCGTCGCGCTGCTCGCGGGCGCGGCCGCGGCCGTCGTCGCCTTCATCGCGTGGCAGAAACGCCGACAGGCGCGCGGCGGCAGCGCGCTCATGAATCTCAAGCTCTTCACGCACCGCACTTATGCCATGGGCACCATCGTGTCCTTCATCTACGGCACCGCGCTCTTCGGCTCGACGTACCTGCTTCCCATCTACATGCTGCTCGCGCTCGAGCTGCCCGCGGCGCACGTCGGCACGATCATGCTGCCCTCGGGCATCGCGCTTGCGCTCACCATCGGCGCGGTCGGCCGCATCACGCACCGGGTTCCGACCCATGTGCTGGTGAGCGTGGGGCTTGCGATGCTCGGCGCGTCGTTCGTGCTCATGCCCACCGTGCCCCTGCAGGCCCCGCTCGTCTTGCTCGTCACCTGGGTCACGCTCGGGCGCGTGGGTTTCGGCTTCATCCTGCCGTCGCTCAACATCGGCTCGATGCGAACGCTCGACAAGACGCTGATTCCCCACGGCGCGAGCGCCATCAACTTCCTGCGCATGCTGGGCGGCGCGACCGGGGTGAGCCTGTGCGCGATCGTGCTGGAGTGGCGCATCGCCGCGCATGGCGATTCGCTCGCCAACCCCGCCACCAGCGCGGCGCGGCTCGCCGCCTTCGATGAGTCTTTCTGGATGCTGGCCGGCCTCTGCGGGCTCGCGCTGCTCGCGGCCTGGCAGCTGAAGGATCGATCCCCTGCCGCGCGCTCTGCCCAATAATCGTCTCCCATGTGCCAGCTGCTCGGGATGAACTGCAACACGCCGACCGACGTGCAGTTCAGCTTTGCCGGTTTCGCGCAGCGCGGCGGCCGCACGGGCGAACACGTCGACGGCTGGGGCATCGCGTTCTTCGAAGGCCGCGGCCTGCGCCACTTCGTCGATCACCAGCCCGCCTCCGAGTCACCGGTGGCCGATCTCATCCGGCGCTACCCGATCAAGAGCCGCAACGTGATCGCCCACATCCGCAAGGCAACCCAGGGTGGGGTGGCGCTGGAGAACTGCCACCCCTTCGTGCGCGAGCTGTGGGGCCGCTACTGGGTGTTCGCGCACAACGGAGACCTGAAGAATTTCCATCCGCGCCTGCACGCGAGCTTCAGGCCCGTGGGCAGCACCGACAGCGAGCGCGCCTTCTGCTGGATCGTGCAGGAGATGCAGAAGTCGCACGCGGGCGTGCCGAGCGTGGGGGAGCTCACGCTCACGCTGCGCGAGCTGGCCGCACGGATCGCCAGGCACGGGCCGTTCAACTTCATGCTGTCCAACGGCGAGGCGCTGTGGTCGCACTGCTCGACCAATCTCTATTACGTCGAGCGCAAGCACCCCTTCGCGCACGCGAAGCTCGCGGACGACGATCTGTCGATCGACTTCGCCCGCAATACCACGCCGAAGGACAAGGTGGCGGTGGTGGTGACCGCGCCGCTCACCGTGAACGAGGAGTGGATGCGGATGCGGGAGGGAGAGTTGAAGGTGTTCGTGGATGGGGAAGCGGTGGGGTGAGAGACGAGCACGGCGGCATCGCCTTCACTCGTCCTTCTTCAATGCCTCTTGCAGCGCATCGATGAACATCCCCGGCACGTCGAACCCCGACTGCTGCGCGATCTCCTGGAAACACGTCGGGCTCGTCACGTTGATTTCGGTCAGATAGTCGCCGATCACATCCAGCCCGATCAGAAGCAGCCCGCGCGCATGGAGCACCGGCCCGAGCGCTTCGGCGATCTCGCGGTCGCGCGCCGAGATCGGCTGCGCCACGCCCTTGCCGCCCGCCGCGAGATTGCCGCGGATTTCGCTTCCCTGCGGGATGCGCGCGAGGCAGTACGGCACGACCTTGCCCCCGATCACGAGCACGCGCTTGTCGCCCTGCGCGATCTCGGGCACGAAGCGCTGCACCATGATCGTGGTCGCGCCGTGATGGTTCAAAGTCTCGATGATCGAGCCGAGGTTGAGCCCGTCCGCGCCCACGCGGAAGATGCCCATGCCGCCCATGCCGTCGAGCGGCTTCAGGATGATCTCGCCGTGCTCTTCGTGGAAGCGCCGCACCTCCTCGGGATTGCGCGTGACGAGCGTCGGGCTCACGTACTGCGAGAACTCGAGGATCGCGAGTTTCTCGGGGTGGTCGCGCAGCGCCGCGGGCTTGTTGAAGACGCGCGCGCCTTCACGCTCGGCCTGCTCGAGCAGATGCGTGGCATAGAAGTATTCGGAATCGAACGGCGGGTCCTTGCGCATGATCACCGCGGCGAAGTCCGCGAGCGCTCGCGTGCCCGAACGCTCTTCGCGAAACCAGGCGTCCTGCGAGCCGGTGAGCACGATTTCGCGCACCTGCGCGTGCACGAGCTCGCCCGAGCGCCAGCTGATGTCGCGCGGCTCGCAGGCGACGATGCGGTGGCCGCGCCGCTGGGCCTCCCGCATCATCGAAAAGGTAGTGTCCTTGTAGGTCTTGAAGACCTCCAGCGGGTCGGCGACGAAGAGAAGGTCGTGCATCGGAACGGGCGAATGAGAGTCCGCCCGTACTGTTGCACAAATCCGAAGAACCTACCGAACGCCTACTTCGCAGCGGACGCGTGGTTCTCCGCCACCCAGTCGCCGCCCACGAGTTTCCACTTGCCCGGGCCCGCGGCCACCCACTCGTGCTGGCGGTAGTCCATGCCCTCGCGGTCCTGGACCCACTCGCCCTTCTTCCATTCGAAGCGGCCGTCCTTCCACTCGTAGTACCCGGACGACCACACCCACCCCTGGGCTGCGGGCGGCTTGGGTTCCCATTGGCCGGAGGGCGGCTGGACGGTCACGACCACCGCTTCCGCGCGGGGGTGTGCAGGCGCCGCGGCCTTCGCGGCAGGTTTGGCGGGATGCTTCGCCGCCATCGCTTGCACCGTGCCGCCGCTCATGCCGATCGCAAGCACGATCATGGCGCAGGCCTTCGCGGCGCAGACTTTGTGTCCTTGCATTGTCGGTAGTCCTCGAGTTCGATGAAGCCGAGCTTCCCAGGCCCCCGCACCGCGGGCAATCGGCCTCGCGCGGGAGGCAGCGTAGGACTTCGCCCGGCGGCTGCCGATCAGATTTCGATCTTGGAGCCCAGCTCGACCACGGAATTGTTCGGCAGGTTCAGGAATTCGGAGGCCGCGCTCGCGTTGTGGTGCATCTGGGCGAAGAGCTTCTCGCGCCAGGGCGCCATGCCGCTGCCGATGGTGGGCACGACCACGTCGCGCGAAAGGAAGTAGCTGGTCGTCATGGCCTCGAGCTCGCAGCCGCGCGCACGGATGTGTTCGAGCGCTCGGGGCAGGTCCGGGTCGTTCTTGAAGCCGTAGTGCACGATCACCTGCCAGCAGTGGTGGCCGAGCGGCTCGATTTCCACCCGGCGGTCCATGCCGATCCAGGGCGTCTCGTGGTTGCGCACGGTGACGAAGAGGTTGTTCTCGTGCAGCACCTTGTTGTGCTTCAGGTTGTGCAGCAGCGCGTTGGGCACGGTGCCGGTCTCTGCGGTAAGGAACACCGCGGTCCCCGGCACGCGCGTGGGCGGGCTCAGGAAGACGGATTCGAGGAATTCCTTCAGCGGGATCGCGTCCGAGCGAAGCTTCTCGTTCAGCAGCTCCCGGCCGCGCTTCCACGTGACCATGAGGGTGAACACGCCGCCGCCGATCACGAGCGGGAACCAGCCGCCTTGCAGCAGCTTCAGCAGGTTGGACGCGAAGAACGTGAAATCGACGACGAAGAACCACGACGTGGCGAGAATGCACAGCCACAGGGGATAGCGCCACGCGTAGCGGATCACGAAGAACGTGAGCGTGGTCGTGATCGACATGTCCAGCGTCACCGCGATGCCGTAGGCGGCCGCCAGGTTGCTGGAGGAGCGGAACATCACGACCGCGAGCACGATCGCGACGAAGAGCCCCCAGTTCACCGCCGGCATGTAGATCTGCCCCATGTCCTTCACGCTCGTGTGCTGCACGTTCAGGCGCGGCAGGTAGCCGAGCTGGATCACCTGCTTGGTCACGCTGTACGCGCCGGTGATGAGCGCCTGCGACGCGATCACCGTGGCCGCCGTCGCGAGCACCACGAGCGGCAGCGTCACCCATTCGGGCGCGAGCAGGAAAAAGGGGTTCTTCACCGCCTCCGGATGGTCCAGCAGCAGCGCGCCCTGGCCGAAGTAGTTGAGCGTGAGCGCGGGCATCACGACACCGAACCACGCGAGGCGGATCGGCCGCTTGCCGAAGTGGCCGAGGTCCGCGTAGAGCGCCTCCGCGCCCGTCACGCACAGCACCACCGCGCCGAGGATGAAGAACGTGATCTTCGGGTGGTGCCACATGAACCGCACCGCGTGGTGCGGGCTGAGCGCCGCGAGGATTTCCGGATGGTCGACGATGTGGGAGATGCCGAGCAGCGCGATCGTGAAGAACCAGATGAGCGTCACCGGCCCGAAGTAGCGGCCCACGCCGCTCGTGCCGCGCTTCTGGAACGAAAAGAGCCCGAGCAGGATCACGAGCGTGAGCGGGATCACCCACTCCGTGAGCTCCGGCGACACGACCTCGAGGCCCTCCACCGCAGACAGCACCGAGATCGCCGGGGTGATCACGCCGTCGCCGTAGAAAAGGGACGTTCCGAACACACCCACTGCCAGGAGCAGGCGGCGCAGCCGGGGCTTTTCCTTCACGGCTTGCGAGGCAAGCGCAAGCATGGCGACCAGACCGCCTTCTCCCTTGTTGTCCGCTCTGAGCACGAGCACGACGTACTTGATCGAGACGATGACGGTGAGCGTCCAGAAGAAGATGGACAGGATGCCGTAGACGTTGTCCGGGGTGAGCGCCACGTGGCCATGGCCGAACACTTCCTTCACGGCGTAGAGGACGCTCGTGCCGATGTCGCCGTAGACGACACCGAGTGCGGCAAGGGTCAGGGGCGCCAGCGATGATTTCGAATTCTGCACGACGCGTCCCGCGGCCCTTCTCCCGGACCCGGGACCCTTCTTTTGTCTTGGGGAACGCCATTTTGCCCGGCCGGCCGGTCCGGCATGAGGCCGTCCGTTGCAGCCAAGCTGCGTGCCGGGTTCAACCTGCGCGGACCTTTCCTTTCGTGCCGAGCACCGTCGCGATGCGCTGCTCTTGCTCGTGCCTGCGCACCGCGAACTCGTTTTGCCCCACGTGGAACCCTTGCGTGGGCGGCTGCGGCCAGGGCACCGCGCCCGGCGGCGAAAAGCAGCGATCGTGCACGAGGCAGCTCGTGCGCACGTACGACCACACGCGGTCGCGCAGGAACCACTGGTCGACGTTGGGAGTCTCCATCGCCGCGGGGCGGTAGTTCGCAAGCAGGTCGCGCAGGTCCGGCAGCACGCCGGCCACGCCGCCCCACATGCCTGCCAGGAGCAAGTCGGTGTGGGTCCACCAGTCGCGCATCGCGTGGAACCAGCAGTCGGACCGCAGCCATGCATCCACCGCCGAGCGCTCGCGTTCGCTCACCACGGAATCGACGTCGCGTACCAGGAAGCGTCCAACGTCCGGCTCGTTGGCCACCTGGAAGCGCCACGCCAGGCGATCGCGCATCGGCTGGTCCGCGGGCTGCTGGCGCAGCTCGGCGCCCAGGCGCGAGAGCGTCTGCCGCGTCTCCTCCGGTACGCTTTCGTCGACGAAGAAGACAAAAGTCCATCCCGGATAGAGCGTGGGCGCGGCGAGCGCGTTTTCCAGCGCGCCGCGCAGGTAGCGCTGCTTGCGGCCCCAGAGCGAGAACGAGACCACGTCGCGCTTGCCCGCGAGGCCGGGCCACTGCCGGGGAGACGCCGCGGGCAGGCGCCAGTCGGGCGGCGGCGGGGCGATCGCGCTGTCTTTCAGCACGAGCGCGCGGGTGCCCGCTTGCGCCGCCTCCTCGTGACGGCCGAGCTGGTAGAGCGAGGCCGCGAGGCCGTCGTAAGCGACGGGGTCATCCGGGCGCGATCGCAGGCATTCGCGCATGCGCGCGACCGCGGGCTCGTACTGGCCGCTTCGCGAGAGACAGACGGAGAGATTCAGGAGCAGGTCCGCGTCGTCGGGATAGTCCCGCCGCGTGTCCTCGAGGAACACCGCGGCGCCCCGCGGATCGCCGCAGAGGAACACGTAGTAGGCCAGCTGCAGCACGAGCTTCAGCGGCTTCGGGCGCTGGTACTGGTTGATGACGGCCAGCACGCTGTCGATCGCGGCCTGCCGCTCGCCGCGCATCCACTGGGCCTGCGCGCGCTGGTTCCAGCCCAGCGTGCCGGCCGCGCTAGTCGTAGGACTCTGCATCCGGATCGGTCGCTTCCAGCTCGTAGCTGGCCGCGAGCATGGCCAGCCGGCCGATCACGCCATACATGTAGAAGCGGTTGGGCGCACTCGCCCCCGGTTTCTGTCCCGGCTGGGGTAAGCGCGTACTCTCCGCAAAAGCGAGCGGCACGTAATGCGCGCCGGGCGCATTCAGGTTTTCGTCATCGCCGCGTTCCGCATGCACGCGGTAGAAGCCGCCCACCACGTAGCGGTCCATCAGGTACACGACGGGCTCCGCGACGGCTTCGTTGATCCGCTCGGCCGTGAGCACGCCTTCCTGGATGATGACCTGCGAGACCTGCTGGCCGTCCTTCACCACCGACATCTTGTTCTTGGTCTTGCGGCTCACCTGCTCCAGGTCCTTCACGTCGCGCACGGTCATGATGCCCATGCCGTAGGTGCCGTTGTCGGCCTTCACCACCGCGAACGGCTTCTCGTTGATGCCGTATTCCTTGTACTTCTTGCGGATCTTGGCAAGCAGCGCGTCGACGTTGGTCTGCAGGCAATCCATGCCCGCCGCTTCGTTGAAGTCGACCTCGCCGCACTTGTTGAACATCGGATTGATGAGCCACGGGTCGATGCCGAGCATCTTGCCGAAGCGCTTGGCGACTTCCTCGTAGCTCTGGAAGTGGCGGCTCTTGCGCCGCACCGACCAGCCCGCGTGCAGCGGCGGCAGGAGGTACTGCTCGTGCAGGTCTTCGAGGATGCCGGGCGGCCCCGCGGAGAGGTCGTTGTTCAGCAGGATCGTGCAGGGGTCGAAGTCTTTGAGGCCCAGGCGGCGGCGGCTGCGCACCACCGGCTCCAGCACCACCGATTCGCCGTTGGGCAGATCGATCTTCGTCGGCTGCTTGATGTCGGGGTTGATGGAGCCCACGCGCACATTGAGCCCGGCCATGTGGAAGATGCGCTGCAGCTGCACCACGTTGCTCAGGTAGAACGTGTTGCGCGTGTGGTTCTCGGGAATGACGAGCAGGTTCTTCGCCTCGGGGCAGATCTTTTCGATCGCCGCCATGGCCGCCTGCACCGCGAGCGGCAGCATCTCGGGCGTGAGGTTGTTCCAGCCGCCCGGGTAGAGGTTGGTGTCGACCGGCGCGAGCTTGAAGCCCGCGTTGCGGATGTCCACCGACGCATAGAAGGTCGGCGTGTGCTCCATCCACTCGAGCCGGAACCAGCGCTCGATGGCCGGCATCGAGTCGAGGATGCGCTGCTCGAGTTCGTTGGTGGGGCCGGTGAGGGCGGTGATGAGATGGGGGACCATCGGGGTGGACGTGAATTGTAGGGATTTGGGGCCGGACGAGCCGGTTGCAAGCACTACCGGTGCGAGGTCACTGCCGCAGTTCCCCGTTGCCCAGCACCACCCACTTGAGCGACGTGAGGCCCTCGATGCCCACCGGCCCGCGCGCGTGGAACTTGTCGGTGCTGATGCCGATTTCCGCGCCCAGCCCGTACTCGAAGCCGTCGGCAAAGCGCGTGCTCGCGTTCACCATGACGCTCGCCGAATCGACTTCGCGCAGGAACCGCTGCGCGTGCACGTGGTCGCGCGTGAGGATCGCGTCGGTGTGATGCGACGAGTAGCGATTGATGTGCGCGATCGCCGCGTCTACGCCGTCCACGATCTTGATCGCGATCACCGGCGCGAGGTATTCCTCGTACCAGTCCTGCTCGGTGGCATCGACGACCTTCGCGAAGGTCGAGAGGATCGCCTTCGCCTCGGCGTCGCAGCGCATCTCCACCCCCTTGGCCGCGAACACCTCGCCGATCCTCGGCAGGAACTCGCGCGCGACACCGCGTGCGACGAGGAGCCCCTCCGCGGCATTGCAGGGGCTGTACTTCTGCGTCTTCGCGTTGTCCGCGACCCGCACCGCCATGTCGACGTCGCACGGGTCGTCGACGTACACGTAGCAGTTGCCGTCCAGGTGCTTGATGACGGGGACCTTCGCTTCGCGGCTGATGCGCTCGATCAGGCCCTTGCCGCCACGCGGAATGATCACGTCCACGAACTGCGGCATCGCGATCAGCTGGCCCACGGCTTCGCGATCGGTCGTCTGCACAAGCTGCACGGCCTCGGTCGGCAGCCCCCCTTGCGCGAGCGCTTCCTGCACGAGCCGCACGAGCGCCTTGTTCGATTCGATCGCTTCGGAGCCGCCGCGCAGGATGCACGCGTTGCCGCTCTTGATCGAGAGGGACGCGGCTTCGATCGTCACGTTCGGCCGGCTTTCGAAGATCATGCCGAAGACGCCGAGCGGCACGCGCATCTGCCCGACGCGAATGCCCGACGGCTGCTGGCGCATGCCGACGATCTCGCCGATGATGTCGGGCATCGCGGCGAGCTGCTCGCAGCCCTGCGCGAGCGTTTCGATGATCTTCGGCGTGAGTGTGAGGCGGTCGACCATCGGCGCGGCGAGGCCGCCGGCGGCCGCGCGTTCGAGGTCCTTCGCGTTGTCCGAACGCAGCGCCTGCGCGTTCTCGCGCAGGAGGCGCGCGATGCCGCGCAGCACCGCGTTCTTCTCGGCCGCGGTCGCCGACGCCATGCGCGCCGAGGCCTGCCGGGCCTGCAGCCCGAGACCCTGCACGTATTCGGCGACGTTGAGCGCGTTCATGGCGACATTATCGCGTGCGGGGGGTGGCCAGCCCCGCGGCCTGCATGCAAAGCGCCATCGCGAGCCGATGCAGCGCCTGCCATGCATCCCCCGGCCATCCGGGCGCCTTCAGGCCCTTCACGACCCCGTCGACCGCATGCGCGGCCTGCAGCAGGTTCTCCGCCGCGGTGGCCGTGAGGCGCGGCAGCACCCTTTCGTAGAGCCTCTCCTTCACGCCCCACACGCGAGCCTCGCGCAACGCCACCGGCAGCGGTTTGCCATGCGCCATCGCATCCTTCACGCGCTTCAGGGCTCGGATGTCCTCGGCGAGCGTGAAGTGCACGAGCACGGGCGCCTCGCCTTCGGCCTGAAGGCCGTCGAGCATGCGCTGCACGCGCTGCGCCTGGCCCGCCAGCACGGCTTCGGAGAGTTTGAACACGTCGTATCGCGCCACGTTCAGCACGGCGCTTTCGACCTGGTCGAAGGCGAGCTCGCCCTGTGCGTACAGCAGCGCGAGCTTCTGGATCTCCTGGTGGGCGGCCAGCAGGTTGCCTTCGACGCGGTCAGCGAAGAACTGCAGCGTGCGCTGCCCTTCCTCGCCCGGAGCCACTCGCTGACCCTGCCGGGCGAGACGCTGCGCGATCCACTGAGGCAGTGCGGCGCGCTCGACGGGATCGAGCTGCAGCGTCACGCCCGATCCTTCGAGCGCGCGGAACCACGCGCTGTCCTTCGTCATCCGATCGAGCTTCGGCAACTGCACCAGCGTGAGCGTCGAGTCGTTGCCCTGCGCACCTTGCGCGAGCTGCTGCAGTGCGGCGCCGCCGTCCTTGCCGGGCTTGCCGGAGGGGATGCGCACTTCCACGACCTGCTTGTCCGCGAAGAGACTGAGCGAGCCGCCCGCGGCGAGCACTTCGCTCCAGTCGAAATGCGCGCCGGCCACGGTGTGCACCGTGCGTTCGGTGAAGCCCTGCTCGCGCGCCGCGGCGCGGATCGCGTCGCCCGCTTCCTGGACGAGAAGCGGTTCGTCACCGTGCAGGGTGTAGAGGGGCTTGAGGCCCTTGGCGAGGTGCGCCGCGAGCTGGGCAGGCGAAAGCTGCATGCCGGCAAGTGTACCGGTGGGATGCCGCGAGGATGATCCACCGCGCCACGCCGCGCGGGGTGCCCCACCGCGCGACGCCGCGCGGGGTGCCCCACCGCGCCACGCCGCGCTTCAGGCGGACGCTTGCGCCGTATCCGTCCGATGCTCGGGCAATCCGAGCTCCGCCGCCTTCTGCACCACCACCTTGCGCAACGCGGCGACCGCCTTGTCGATCAGCTCGCGCGTGATCGTGAGCGGCGGCGCGAAACGGATCACCGTCTCGTGCGTTTCCTTCGACAGAACACCGGCGTTGGCGAGGCGTTCCACAAGTTCTCGCGCCGTCGCGAGCGACGGTTCCACATCCACCCCCACCCAGAGCCCCCGCCCGCGCACGTCGCGAATGAGCCCGCGCGAGGCGCGCTGCACGTCACGCAGCTGCGCGATGAGGTACTCGCCCATCTGCGCGCTGCGCGCCACGAGCCCTTCTTCCTCCAGCACCTTCAGGCCCTCCAGCGCCACGGCGGCGGCGAGCGCGTTTCCACCGAAAGTGGAACCGTGACTGCCGGGACTGAACACTTCCATCACGTCCTCGCGCGCGAGGAATGCGGACACGGGCAGCAGCCCGCCGCCCAGCGCCTTGCCGAGCACGAGCCCGTCGGGACGGATGCCCTCGTGCTCGAACGCGAACCACTTGCCGGTGCGGCCCAGCCCCGCCTGCACCTCGTCGATGATGAGAAGGACATTGTTGGCCGTGCACCATTCGCGCAGTTCCTTGAAGAAGCCCGCCGGCGGCACGATCACGCCCGCCTCGCCCTGGATCGGCTCGACGAACACGGCACACGTGTTCGGCCCCGCGGCGGCCTTCACGCTTTCCATGTCGCCGAAATCGAAGTGCCCGAAGCCGGTCGCGAGCGGCCCGAAGCCGGCCCGATAGTCGGCCTCGGACGAAAAGCTGATGATGGTGCTGGTGCGGCCGTGGAAGTTGCCGCGCGCCACGAGGATTTCCTGCCTGCCGTCCTCGATGCCCTTGGCCTTCCAGCCCCAGCGCCGCGCGCACTTGATCGCGGTTTCTGCGGCTTCCGCGCCGGTATTCATCGGCAACGCGCGCGGCATGCCGGTGAGCTGGCAGAGCTTCTCGAGAAAGGGGCCGAGCGTCGTGCCGTAGTACGCGCGCGAAGTGACGGCGACCTTGCGCAGCTGCCGTTCGGCCGCGGCGACTAAGCGCGGGTGCAGGTGCCCGTGGCTCACGGCCGAGTAGGCGCTCATCATGTCGATGTACTCGCGGCCCTCGACGTCCCACACGAGGCAATCCTTCGCGTGATCCACGACGACCGCAACGGGCGCATAGTTGCGCGCGCCGAAACGGGCTTCCTTGCCGATGAAAGTCTGCGAGTTCGTGTGGGTCGATGCGTCCATGGTGAGGCTCCGGCGAATACGAAAAGTCTACGGCCGCGGGCAGTGCGGTGAGCGCGAAAACGCGCCTCGACGCGCGGCGGCAACGGCAACTTCCGAGGTATGGCACTTCCGAATCGGAAGCGATGTAGGACGCCTCGTCAGGCGCCTGACGGCGGGCGTCCGGACTTCGGGAGCGGAAAGCCCGCGAACTCCTTGATCGTCTGCAGTTCGATGTTGGTCACGATCTTCTCGATGCCGAGACTCGCGTCGTCGAGCCACGCGCTGATGAGCCGGTGGTAGTGGTCGAGGCCGGGGCAGGCGAGCCGCACCAGGTAGTCGTAGCGGCCGCTGATGACCCAGCACGCGACGACTTCGGCCTGGTGCGCCATGCGCCGCTCGAAGCGCTGCACGTTCGCCTGGCGCTGGTCCTTCAGTGCGACCTCGGCGAAGACCGACACGAGCTCGCCGTGGGCGCCGCGGTCGATGAGTGCGCGATAGCCGCGGATGAGGCCTTCCTTTTCGAGCCGGCGCACGCGGTTGAGCGTGGCGCGCGCGGAGAGGTGGATCGCCTCGGAGAGCGACTGCACGGTCGCGCGGCCGTTCTTCTGCAGAAGGTCCAGCAGGGTGAGGTCGGCGCGATCGAGGTCCATGGGCATGCGGGGTTCACGCGGGAGTCATCCTCGCGAAAAGCGGGGATCCAGCGACTTTACCGAAAGCCGCTGGATTCCCGCTTTCGCGGGAATGACGGGCGGGCGTGGGTTCCCGCTTTCGCTCGAATGACGGGCGTGTGGGTTCCCACCGTCATCCCCGCGAAAGCGGGGATCCAGCGACTTTACGGAAAGCCACTGGATTCCCGCTTTCGCGGGAATGACGGACGGGCGTGGATTCCCGCTTTCGCGGGAATGACGGGCGGGCGTGAATTCCCGCTTTCGCGCGAATGACGGACGGGCGCGTGGATCGCCGCTTTCTCGGGGAAAGACGGCTTGCCGCAACGGCACGGAGGTGAGGCGTGGGAAAACCCTAAAGCGTCTTCACCGCCGCGAGCCGCCGCATCAGCTGCTGCACCAGGTCGGACTGCATGTCGCGATACAGAAGATTCTCCTCCTGCTCCTTCGAGAGCACCGCCGATTCGTTGAAGCTGATGTCGCGCTCCTGGATCAGCTCCGTATCGGGGATGAGCTCCTTGCCCGAGGGCGTGCGCAGCTTGAAATGCAGCCGCGAACGCAGCGTGAATTCACGCACCTGCCCGCTCGCATTCAGCCCCACCACCACCTTCTGCCTGAGCTCGGTCGCGATCTCGAGGATCACGTCGGCTTTCGCGAGCTGCGCCTCGGACAGCACCTGCACCTGCCCGCTCGACTGCATGTCGCGGCGCAGTTCCTGCGCGATCGTCGAGGCCGGTGCCGCCTGGACCACGATCGTGCCGAAAGCGAAATGCGGCGCCTGCCGCAGCTGAAAGCCGCAGCCTCCGAGCGCAAGCGACATCGCCAACGCCAACGCCAACGCCAACGCCACCGCACCCGCGGCCGGAAAGATCGATCGCCGCCGCATGGCCATGCTCACACCACGAGGTTCACGAGGCGTCCGGGCACCACGATGACCTTCTTCGGCGCGTGCCCGCCCGCATGCTTCGTGAAAGCCTCGCTCGCCACCGCGATCTGCTCGATCTGCGACTTGTCCGCGGCCGCGGGAACGAGGATCGAGCCGCGGTGCTTGCCGTTCACCTGCAGCACGAGTTCGATCTCGTCCTGCTTGAGCGCGTCCTCGTCCACGCGCGGCCACGGCGCATCGAGCAGGTCGCCCAGCGTCGCGGCGAATCCGAGCTCGCCCCAGAGCCGATGCGCGATGTGCGGCGTGACGGGGTAGAGCACGCGCAGGAGAATCCCGAAGCCCTCGCAAAGCGCGGCCGAAGCACCGGCTTCGTCAACCCCCCTGAAGTCCTCCAGCGCGTTCAGCATCTTCATCGCGCCGGAGACGACGGTGTTGTACTGCATCCGCTGGTAGTCGTAGTCGACCTGGCGCAGCACGGTGTGGATTTCGCGGCGCAAAGCCTGCGCCTGCCTGCCGTAGCTCGCGGCCGTGCGGTCGGCCGCGGCGATCGTGCTCAGCCTGTGCCCGAAGAGCCATACACGGCGCAAGAACCGGTAGGAGCCTTCGAGCGCCGCGTCGTTCCATTCGAGCGTCGCTTCCGGCGGTGCGGTGAACATCGTGTAGAGACGCGCCGTGTCGGCGCCGTAGCGCTCGATCAGGTCCTGCGGGTCCACGCCGTTGTTCTTGGACTTGGACATCGTGGTCCAGCCCTCGTACGTGACCGGCCGGCCGTCGTCCCTCGCCTTCGCCGAGATCACCTTGGCGTGTTCGTCGCGCTCGATGTCGAGTTCCTCGGCCCAGTAGTAGCGCTTGCCGCCATCCAGGCGGAAGAACGCCTCGTTCAGCACCATGCCCTGCGTGAGCAGGCGCGTGAAGGGCTCGTCGATCTTCACGAGGCCCATGTCGCGCATCACCTTCGTCCAGAATCGTGCATAGAGCAGGTGCAGGATCGCGTGCTCGATGCCGCCGATGTACTGGTCCATCGGCATCCAGTACTGCGTGCCCGCGGCCACCATCGCGTCCTCGTTGCGCGGGTCGCAGTAGCGCATGAAATACCACGACGAATCCACGAACGTGTCCATCGTGTCGGTCTCGCGCCGCGCCGCCTTGCCGCAGACCGGGCACTTGCACGCGAGGAAATCCTCGCGCTTGTTCAGCGGATTGCCCGTGCCGTCGGGCACGCAGTCCTGCGGCAGGATGACGGGCAGGTCCGCGTAGGGCACCGGCACCGCGCCGTGTTCGTCGCAGTGGATGATCGGGATCGGCGTGCCCCAGTAGCGCTGGCGGCTCACGCCCCAGTCGCGCAGGCGCCAATGCACGGTCTTGCCGCCCAGGCCCTTTTGCTGCAGCGCGTGCGCCACGGCATCCACGGCTTCCCGGTAGCTGAAGCCGCTATAGATGTCCGAGTTGATCGTGACGCCGTTTTCGCGGTCGGCGTACCACTCGTGCCACTGCTTGTAGTCGTAGTGTTCGCCGTCCACGTGGATCACCTGCATGATCGGCAGGCGGTACTTCATCGCGAACTCGAAATCGCGCTCGTCGTGGCCCGGCACGCCCATCACCGCGCCGTCGCCGTACTGCATCAGCACGTAGTTGCCGACCCACAGCGGCACTTCCTCGTGCGTGAGCGGATGCATCACCGCAAGGCCCGTGTCCATGCCTTCTTTCTCGCGCAACGCGAGTTCGGCCTCGGTCGTGCCGCCCTTCTTGCACTCTTCGATGAAGGCGGCAAGCTCGGGGTTGGAGCGCGCGGCGTGCTGCGCGAGCGGATGCTCCGGTGCCACCGCCGCGAACGTCACGCCCATGATCGTGTCGGCTCGCGTCGTGAAGACGTACATGCGCCCGTCGCCGATCGGCCGGCCGTCGTCGCCCCGGATGTCGTGCGTGAACGCGAAGCGCACGCCTTCGCTCTTGCCGATCCAGTTTTCCTGCATCAGCTTCACGCGCTCGGGCCAGCCGGGGAGCTTGTGAAGGACATGGTCCAGCAGTTCGTCGGCGTAGTCGGTGATCTTCAGGTAGTAGCCGGGGATCTCGCGCTTTTCCACCGTGGCGCCGGTGCGCCAGCCTTTGCCGTCGATCACCTGTTCGTTCGCGAGCACGGTCTGGTCCACCGGGTCCCAGTTCACGACCTGCGTCTTGCGGTAGGCGATGCCCTTTTCCAGCATCTTGAGGAAAAGCCACTGGTTCCACTTGTAGTAGGCCGGATCGCACGTCGCGACTTCGCGCGACCAGTCGATGGCCAGCCCCATCGCCTGCATCTGGCCCTTCATGTAGGCGATGTTCTCGTAGGTCCACTTCGCGGGCGGCACGCCGTTCCTGAGCGCCGCGTTCTCGGCGGGCAGGCCGAACGCGTCCCACCCCATCGGCATGAGGACGTTGTAGCCGTTCATGCGCAGGTAGCGCGTCAACATGTCGTTGATCGTGTAGTTGCGCACGTGGCCCATGTGGAGCTTGCCCGAAGGGTAGGGCAGCATCGAGCAGGCGTAGAACTTCTTTTTCTTCGGGTCCTCGCTCACGCGGTAGACGTCGCGCGCCGCCCAGTCGGACTGGGCGGCCCGCTCGACTTCGAGGTGTTGGTACTTGTCGTGCATCCGAAGGATTATCTCTTCCGGGGCTGCGTCACGAAGCCGATGCGGTTGAGCCCCGCCTCGTGCACCAGGCCCATCACCTCGACCACCCGTCCGTAAGGCACGCCCTCGTCGGCGCGCAGCTGGACTTCGGTGTCCGGGTTGCGCTTGGCCGCCTGCAGCAGCGCTTCGGCCAGTTGCGGCGGGTTCACCGGCCGGTCGGCGAGGTACATCTGCCCGGCGGCGGTCACCGCCACGCTCACGAAACGGGGCGAATCGCTCGGCGAGCCGGCGTCGGTGCGGGGCAGGTCCAGCCGGATCGAGCTCGCGAGCAGAGGCGCGGTGATGATGAAGATCACCACGAGCACGAGCATCACGTCCACGAGCGGCGTGACGTTGATGTCGCTCATGGGCTGGGGGCCCTGCGTGCGCTCGAGCCGTCCGAAGGGCACGGTCAGCCTTCCGTTTCCAGCGCCTGCGCGGGCGCGGGCGCGCCGTGCGTGAGTAGTTCGCGCAGGTCGCGCGCGAAGCCTTCGAGGTCCGCTTCGATGCGCCCGATCAGGCGGCCGAAGATGTTGTAGCCGAGCACGGCCGGAATCGCCACGGCCAGGCCCGCCGCGGTCATGATGAGTGACTCTCCCACGGGCCCGGAGACCTTGTCGATGGTGATCTGGCCGACGGATGCGATGCCCGTGAGCGCGTGGTAGATGCCCCAGACGGTGCCCAGAAGCCCCACGAAAGGCGCCGTCGAGCCCACGGTGGCGAGCAGCACCTGACCGAACTGCAGCTTGTCGAGCACGCGGTGCAGCGCGTCGCGCAGGAGCCGCGTGAGCTGCTGCGACTTGTCGCCCGCCGAGGCGAGCGAGCCGGGCTCGGGCAAGCGGGTGGCGACGATGAGCGGCAGCACGAGCGCCTCGCGGTCGAAGGCCGTCACGTGCTGCTGCGCAGCCTCGAGCGAAGGCGCCTGCCAGAAGGCGGCGGTGCTGCGCCCCACGTCGAGCGCCGCGCGCCGGAGCAGCCACGCCTTCCAGAGGATCACGACCCAGCTCGATACGGACATTGCAAGCAGCAGCACGGCCACGCTCACCGTGACCGCGTCGCCCTGGGCCAGCAGCTGCAGGAGGTTCATTGCGGCGGTGTCTCCGTCATGCCCGCGAAGGGGGCGATCCCAGGCTTCCCGACGCCCTGGATTGCCGCTTTCGCGGGAATGACGGAAGAAGATTCGTGGATGACTGAGGCGGATTCGGGAGTGCCGCAGCCTCGCTCGGGCATGACGATGGCTCGCTCATTCACTTCAGGCCGAGCACGTCGAACATGTCGTAAAGGCCGCTCGCCTTGTCCGCGAGGAAGCGCACCGCGCGCAGACTGCCCTGCGCGTAAGTCGCGCGGTTCGCGGCTCGATGCGTGATCTCGATGCGTTCTCCGGTGCCCGCGAAAAGCACGGTGTGGTCCCCGACGATGTCGCCGCCGCGCACCGCGGAAAATCCGATCGTGCGTGCGTCGCGCTCCCCCGTCACGCCTTCGCGGCCGTACACGGCCACCTTCTTCAGATCGCGCTCGAGAACCTTCGCGATCACTTCGCCCATCTTCAGCGCCGTGCCCGAAGGCGCGTCCACCTTGTGGCGGTGGTGCGTCTCGACGATTTCGATGTCGTAGCCGTCGTCCAGCACCTTCGCGGCGAGCTCCAGCAGCTTGAAGGTGACGTTCACGCCCACGCTCATGTTGGGGGCGAGCACGATCGCCACGTCGCGCGCCGTGTCGGCGATCAACTCCTTCTGAGCCTCGCTGAACCCCGTGGTGCCGATCACGGCTTTCACGCCCAGTTCGCGGCACAGCTTCAGGTGATTCAGCGTGCCCTCGGGCCGCGTGAAGTCGATCAGCACTTCGGCGTTCTGCAGGCCGGTGCGGATGTCGGCGGTCACGGGCACGCCGCTCGCGTGGCCGAGGAAGGCCGCCGCATCGTTGCCGATCGACGGGCTCGACGGCAGGTCGAGCGCGCCGGCAAGGCGGCAGTCGTGCGCCTCGCGGATCGCTTCGATCAGCATGTGGCCCATGCGCCCGGACGCGCCCGCCACCGCGACGCGGTACTGGGTGGGCGTGCCGCCGCCCACGCCGGGCTGCGTGGCGCCCTCGACCGCCACGTTCTTCAGGGTCTCTCGCGTCCTGGCCATCGCGCGCCCTACCGCGTGGGGGGTTCGAGCGGCGGGTAGCTTGCCACCGGCGGCGGCGCCGGCTGCGGCGAAGCGGGCGTCGCGGGTGCCGCCTTGGCCGGGAATGCCTTCAGCTGCTCCTCGGTGGCTTCGAGCGGCGGGATCTTGTCGATCTTGCGGCGCCGCTCCAGCGTGGCGACGAATTCCGATTCGCTGGGCATGGGGTCGCCCTCCACCCGCTCGAGCGCCTCGCCCTTGAAGAAGACGGTGAGCCGGCGCTCCTGAGGGGCAACGCCGTGGCGCTTGAGCGTGAAGACGTAGTCCCAGCGCGCGGCGTGGAACAGGTCCGCGATGAGGGGGGTGCCCAGGATGTCCCGCACCTGCTGGCGGCTGATGCCCGGCTTCAGCAGTTCGACCTGTTCGCGCGAGACGAAGTTGCCCTGCACCACCTCGACCTTGTAGGGGGTGATGCCGCTCACGAGCCGGTTGCTCACGCTGTCCACCGTGCCGCAGGCGGCCAGGGCGGCGGCGCACGCGAACACGGCGAAAGTCGGTGCAAGGCGCCTCGGGCGCAAGGGGAAATGAGGCATGGCCGAAGGGGTGGCGATATGATCGAATGATTGTAGCGGCAGCCCTGCCGAAGCAGCTCCGCGCTTGCCATGTCCAACATCGACGAACTCAAGAACACAGGCCTGAAGGCCACCCTGCCGCGCCTGAAGATCCTGGACGTGTTTCACACGGGCGCGCAGCGGCACATGACGGCCGAGGACGTGTTCCGCGTGCTGCTGCAGGACCACACGGACATCGGTCTGGCCACGGTGTATCGCGTGCTCACGCAGTTCGAGCAGGCGGGCATCCTCACGCGCAGCCACTTCGAAAGCGGCAAGGCGGTGTACGAGCTGAACGAGGGCACGCACCACGATCACCTGGTGTGCCTCGACTGCGGGCGGGTGGAGGAGTTCTACGACGCCGAAATCGAGCAGCGCCAGCATGCGGTGGCGCAGGCGAAGGGCTTCCAGATCGCCGAGCATGCGCTGTCGCTCTACGCGAACTGCACGAAAAATCCCTGTCCGCATCGGCCGAAGTAGCCGCCCCCCCCGCCCCGTCATTCCCGCGAAGGCGGGAATCCAGGGAGTTGCCCCCGCCCCTCCCTTTTCCGAGCACGCCACAAGTGACACTCGTGCAGGCGGGCGTGCGCTCCACTGAAGCGGCGGGGTGCCCTTCGGCTTTCCCAGCCTACAGGATCAACCGCCCTGCTCCATCGCCCGCCGATGGCGCTCCACGAACTCCTGGTACGTGTCCACCCCGCGCAACTGCAGGATCGTGTTGCGCACCGCGGCTTCCACCAGCACGGCGATGTTGCGGCCGGCAACCACCGGAATCACCGCCTTTCGCACCGGCACGCCCAGCACGTCCTGCGTGAGCGGCTCATAGGGCAGCCGCTCGTACTCGCGCTCCATCGTCTCGCGCCGCACCAGATGCACGATGAGCCGCAGCCGCATCTTCCGCCGCACCGCCGTCTCGCCGAAGATCGCACGGATGTCCAGCAAGCCGATGCCGCGCACCTCCAGCAGGTTCTGCAGCAGCTCCGGGCAGCGGCCCTCGATCGTCGTCTGGTTCACGCGATAGAGATCCACCGCGTCGTCGGCCACCAGGCCGTTGCCGCGCGTGATGAGCTCCAGCCCGAGCTCGCTCTTGCCGAGGCCCGATTCGCCCGTGATCAGCACACCCAGCCCCAGGATGTCCATGAACACGCCGTGCATCGACGTGCGCTCGGCGAAATGCTTGGACAGGTACGCGCGCAGCACGTCGATCACGAAGGCCGAAGGCTCGTGCGTCGCGAACATCGGAATCTGCGCGCGCTCGCACATCGACAGCAACGCTTCGGGCGCGCTTTGTCCATCGGTGAGCACGAGCACCGGCGGCTCGAGCGTCACGATGCGCGCGATGCGCCTCGCGCAATCCTCATGCGTGGCGTTCGTGAGATAGGCGACCTCGCGCTCGCCCAGGATCTGCACGCGATACGGATGGATGTAGTTCAGGTAGCCCACCAGGTCCGCGCCCGAGCGCGCCGCGCGCACCGCGACCTCGTCGAAGCGGCGCTCGGACGCGCCCAGGCCCGCCACCCATTCCCACTTGAGCGTGGCGCGGTGGTCTTCGAAGAGGACGTCGGCACTGACGACGGTCGGTTTCAAGCGCGGGACTTCGCCATCGGGTGACGCGCTACAAGGGCTGCGCGGACTGCCAGTCGGCGATCAGCCGGTGCAGCTGGATCGCATCGGCGCTGCCTTTGATCTTCTCGCGCAGCGGCGCATCCGACAGCAGCTCGGCGATCTCCGACAGTATCTCGAGGTGCTTCTGCGTCGCGGCTTCCGGCACGAGCAGGAAGATGAGCAGGTTCACCGGCTGTTCGTCCGGCGCGTCGAAGCCGATCGGCTGCGCGAGCTGGAAGAGCGCCGCCATCGGTGCCTTGAGCCCCTTGATGCGGCCATGCGGGATCGCCACACCGTGCCCGAGCCCGGTGGAGCCCAGGCGCTCGCGCGCGAACAGGCTGTCCGTGATGAGGGCACGCGACAGTCCGTGGAGGTTCTCGAACAAAAGACCGGCTTCCTCGAAAGCACGCTTCTTGCTCGTGGCGTCGACGCCCACCAGGACCTGGGCAGGCGGAAGAATGGACGCAAGGCGATTCATGGTCGGCAAGGGCGATTATGCATCGGGATATTCCCGCAGCTGATCCTTGGGGGCCCCGTGCGGTGCCCGGGGGTGCAGTCCCGCTACGATCCCGTCCATGAATGCCACCGCCGTGCGCGATGCCGATTCCGAGACCGCGTCCGCGATGCTGCGCCGGGGCGAATACCGCGAAGCCGTCGCGTTCCTCACGTCGCGCAAGTCGCTCTCCCCGATGGGCATGGACTACCTCTGCGACGCGTACTTCCAGCTGAGGGACTGGACGAGCGCGCTGGCCGTGCTCCGGGTGCGCGTGAAGCGCGGGCCGATCGCGCCGTTCCATCGGCGGCTGGAGGCCAAGATCCTCAGCAACATGGGCCGGCACAAGGAAGCGCTCGCCTCGATTCGCGCGTTCCTGAAGACCAACGGGGGCGATGCCGAAGCGCTCGGCGTCGCGAAGATCTGCTGCCACTTCCTCGGCGACGACGCCGGGGCCCGGCTCCACGGGCAAAAGGCGCTCCTCGCGAAGGACCGCGCCGCCGGGCCGCCCCCGCCCGATCTGCCGCCCTGGAAGCCTCGCGTGGCGTCCGGGCGCGTGATCGCGTTCTCCGTCTTCGGCGACCGGAAGATCTACCTGCTCGGCGCGGCCATCAACATTCAGCTCGCGAAGCGGCATTTCCCAGGCTGGACGGTGCGGCTTTACTGCGCATCGAGCCTCGGCCCGGCGTGGCTCGACCTCTACCGCGGCCTCGGCGCGGAGGTGGTGCTCGCCGATCGCGACTTTCCCGACGTGCCCGAATATGTCTGGCGCTTCCTCGTGGCGGACGACCCCGACGTGGGCACCTACATGTGCCGCGATGCCGACTCGCGCATCGGCGCCGAGGAAGCGCAGCTCGTGGCCGCCTGGCAGGCGAGCGGCCTGCCCTTTCACGTGATCCGCGACCACGTGCTCCACGACGACCCGATGCTCGCGGGCCTGTGGGGCGGAACGGGATGGGACGCGCTGCGCATGCGCGAGCTCGTCATCGCGTGGTTTCGCGGCCGCACTTCGGCCAAATACACGCAGGACCAGCAATTCCTCGCCGCGGCGGTGTGGCCGCGCGTGCGCTCGCTCGCCTTCGTGCACGACCCCTTCTACAGCACGCCCGGCGTCATGTCGCACCGCCATGCTTTCCCCGGCCTGCGGCTGGGCCTGGGCCATCAGGGCGAAGCGAAGGTCATCGCGGAGGCGCAGGCCCTGGGAATCGCGGCGCCTTGAAGACGGCGCGCGCCTGAAGCACACGTGAAAAGGCCGCCCCGAAGGCGGCCGGCCGGGCAAAGCGCAAGCGCGCGGGCTACATGAGCCCCTGGCGCTTGGGAGGAGTCTCCGCGTGGTGGTCCTTCATGCGCTTCTTGTAGCTCACGACCTGCTCGTCGAGCTTGTCGACCAGCTGATCGAACGCCGCGTACAGGTCTTCGTGCGAGGACTCCGCGAAGATGTCCTTGCCCTTCACGTGAATCTTGCATTCGGCGCGCTGTCGTCGCTCCTTTTCCTTTTGCTTTTCGACGGTCAACAGGACGTGGATGCCGACGACCTGGTCGAAGTGGCGGATGATGCGATCGAGCTTGGTGGTCACGTGGTTGCGCAAGGCGGGAGTAACTTCGAGATGGTGACCGCTGATCGTCAAATTCATGAGTAGCCTCCTGTGCTGCACTCGGGTTGGACAAGAGCGCCCCGCGCTTCGGGCGCCCCAGAGGGAAGTAAGGTTTCTTTGGTCCGTGAATTCACTATGCCCGTGGCGTCATCGAAATGCAATTGAATTCGGGCTCGGCGGCAAGGCAAATTGAAACCGCGTGACGGCGCGGTTTGCATGTTTGACCTGGCTCAGCTTTTGCTCGCCCGCCCGCCAAATGTGGCAAGGCGGCCACCAGGGCCGCCTTGCGAGCTGGGAGAAAAAGGCGTGCGCGCCTCAGCGCATGCGCCATGCGTCGGCGGCGCTTGCCGTGCGCCAGCCGGCCGCCTTCGGATGCGCCTGCGCGCCCGGGCGTTCCAGGTTGGCATGCTCCACGCGTTCGGCTTGCGGCTTGTCGCGCGGCGTGTCCGCGTGGCGGTTGGATGTCTTGGGTTCCGTGTACATGGTGAGCTCTCTCGTATGCTGTCTGGCTGTGTGCGGTCTGGCTGTGTGCGGTCTGGTGTGTATGTGGTCGGGCTGTTTGCGGTCGAGGCTTTCGGACTCAGCCTTCGAATTCAGCTGCGGCGCCTTCATCGGGCTCCGGGGACAGCTGCGGCACGCCCGGCTTTTCGGCGTAGCGGCTGATGAACGGCCACGCGTGGCCGGTGCGGCCTGCCCGCGCCTGCTGCACCGGCTCCTTGTCGGTCGACTCGGGGCGCCGGCTCATGCGGCTTGCGTTCGGGTCGGACGCCAGCTGGATCATCGGTACTCCTCGTGGGTTCGGACCAATGTAGAGGGGCCTGCCCGCCGCGGCTGTCGGACGGGCTGGCTCTGCTGTGTAGGAGATGTCCTGCGCGTCCTACAGCCGAGCCGGCCGCGTGCCGCCTGCAGGCTTGCAATCGATTCGTCAAGCTCTACCATGCAATCCACGGAACTCGGGCGGGCCTTGCCGGTCGGTCCGGATCAAAGATGAGCCTGGAGACAGTCATCAACGCGGGGCTCGTGCGCCCGAGCCGCATGATCACGGCGCTCGTCCTCATGGGCGGCGGAGCCCGCACGGCCTACCAGGTGGGGGTGCTGCAGGCGATCGCCGCCATGCTGAGGCTGCAGCCCGAGCGGCCGGACCGGTTTCCGTTCCAGGTGCTGGTCGGAACCTCCGCCGGCGCGCTCAACGTCGCCTACCTGGCAAGCGGCGCCTCGCAGGGCATGGCGTCCTTCGACGCGCTCGCGAAGTTCTGGGGCGGCCTGCACTGCGGCTCGGTCTACGACCTGGAAGCGCCGATGTGGGTGCGATTCTCGCGCCTGCTCGCGGCCGTGAAGCTCTGGGGCCACGCGCGGCGGCGCGGCGCGATCCTGGACAACATGCCGCTCGTGGACACCCTGCACCACGCGATTTCGCTGCAGGGCATCGAAGAGTCGCTGCAGGCGAGGGCGATCGACGCGGTCGCCGTCACGGCCTCCAGCTACACCACGGGCGTGCACTGGACGTTTTGCCACACCGCGCGCGACTCCAAGCAGGAAAGCTGGCACCGGCCCGGCCGCCGCGCCGAATTCCAGCCGCTCACGATCGAGCACCTGATGGCTTCGAGCGCCATTCCCTTTCTCTTTCCCGCCACGCCGCTCTGGGTCGACGGACGCCGCGAGTTCTTCGGCGACGGCTCGATGCGGCAGGTGTCGCCGCTCTCGCCCGCCGTGCACCTGGGCGCGCACAAGGTGCTGGTGGTCGGCGTCGGGCAGCCGCAGAGGAGCGGCCTGCTGGGCGAGGCCGGCGCGGGCGCGCCCACCATGGGCGGCATCGCGGGCCACGCGATGGCAAGCGTCTTCCACGACACGCTGCAAGCCGACGTGGAACAGACGCAGCGCATCGCGCGCACGCTCAAGCAGTTGCCGCGCGAAGTGGCCGCCGTGCTGCCGTACCGGCCGATCGAGGTGCTCTCGATCCAGCCCACGCAGTCGCTGGACGAGGTGGCGCAGGCGCATCTCAGGGAAATGCCAAGGACGGTGCGCCGCGCGCTGGGCGGCCTCGGCGCGCTGCGCGCGGGCGGCGGAGCGATCGCAAGCTACCTGCTTTTCGAGCCGGGTTTCGTGCAGGCGCTCATGTCGCTCGGGCAGCAGGATGCCTATGCAAAGAAGGATGAAGTGCTCGCCTTCCTGAGTGCGCAGGCCAAGGTGAGCGCATAATCGCGCCGTCGTCATTTCCCTGCCGAGACACATCCTTGGAAACCTACCCCAGTCGGTAGCTTTCGACGCCCGTGACCCGCGGCGCCGAAAGCGGAGAGCCTCTCGTTTCGCGCCGACCCCATAGACAACGAGTCACGGAGCAGCATGCTCAACATCTTCACGCTCGCCAACGGCAGGCTCGTCCAGGAAGAGATCGAGTCGCTCGAGGAGCTTTCCCGCTTCCAGCCGATCTGGGTGGACCTCGAGGCGCCCTCCATCGAGGAGAAGCGCTGGGTGAAGCAGTACTACGGCCTGTCCATCCCGGCCGACGCGATGGACGAGGACATCGAGGAGTCCGCCCGCTTCTACGAGGAAGACAACGGCGACCTGCACATCCGCAGCGACTTCCTGATCGCCGACGACGAGTCCCCGAGCACGGTGCGCGCGGCCTTCATCCTCAACTTGCGCAACACCGCGCTCAAGAGTCACGGCGTGCTGTTTTCCATCCACGACGAGGACGTGCCGGTGTTTCGCCTGCTGCGCCTGCGCGCGCGCCGCGCGCCTGGACTGATCGAGGATTCGAAGGACGTCCTCCTGAAGCTGTTCGATGCGGACGCCGAATACTCCGCCGACACGCTGGAGGGCATCTACGACGAGCTGGAGAAGGTGAGCAAGCAGGTGCTGGCCGGTGACGTGACCGACGAACTCGCGGGCGAGGTGCTGGGCGCGATCGCGCGCCAGGAGGACATGAACGGGCGCATCCGCCGCAACGTGATGGACACGCGCCGCGCGCTGTCGTTCATGATGCGCAGCCGCATGCTCACTGCGGAGCAGTTCGAGGAGTCGCGCCAGATCCTGCGCGACATCGAGTCGCTCGACAACCACACGGCGTTTCTCTTCGACAAGATCAACTTC
Source organism: Ramlibacter sp. (assembly GCF_035548915.1). GTDB lineage: Bacteria > Pseudomonadota > Gammaproteobacteria > Burkholderiales > Burkholderiaceae_C > Ramlibacter. Next base: position 29,642 of record NZ_DASZSE010000003.1, read on the forward strand.
CTGATGGACGCGACGGTCGGCTTCATCAACATCAACCAGAACAAGATCATCAAGATCTTCTCGGTGGCGAGCGTGGCGCTTCTGCCGCCGACGCTGGTGGCGAGCGTCTACGGCATGAACCTGCAGTTCCCGGAGCTGAAGCTGCTCGGTACGGCCGCCTACCCGTATGTGCTGGCGCTGATGGCCGCAAGCGCCCTGGGCCCGATGTGGTACTTCCGCCGGCGCGGCTGGTTGAAGTGACGTTCGAGGCGCGCTGGCAGGTGCGCCCTCAGAATCCCACCTTCCAGCCGACTCGCACTGCCCGCGGCAGCGACGGATGCAAGTGCACCGTCGCCGGCGTCACGCCATCGGCGAACGCCGGCTCGCCCGGAAGCCGCGATGCGTACGCATATTCGATGTCGTTCACCTTCCGGCCGAAGACGTTGAACACGTCGATCGACACCTCGTTTCGCGCCGCGAACCGGTAGGCGGCGCGAAGGTTCGCGAGCGTGCTGCCCGGCGCGCGGATCGAGTTGTCCTCGATGAGCGGATGCGGCCCGAAGTGCCGCACGCGCGCACCGAGCGTCCACGGCCCCTGCGCATACGTGACACCGAGCGTCCCCACGCGCGCGAGTGCGCCCGGAATGCGGTCGCCGGCCGGGTCGAAGTCGCGATAGCGCGCGCGCGTGAACGACGCGTCCGCATCGAATTCCCACGCGGGCGCGGGACGCCAGTTGGCGGTGAGTTCGAGTCCGCGCCGCGACGAGGGACGCGACGCTTCGGTCGTGCCGGCGTCGCCCGCGAACACCAGTTCGGAATCGAGCTTGAGCCACCAGAGCGCCGCCGTGGTGACGAGCCGGTCGCTCCATTTCGTCCGCGCGCCGGCTTCGTAGCCCGTCGCCGGCACGAGCAGCGCCGAGCGGTCCACCGGCGTCACGCCGTCGTTCGGGTCCACGCGGATGACCGCGCCGCGCGCGTCGTTGCTGTGATAGCCGCGGCCCCAGTTGGCATAGAAGTCGAGCCGCTCTGTCGGCGTGTAGGCGAGGGAGACCTTCGGGCTCGGCCGCTCGGCATTCGCGGCTCCGCTGTTGGCCGCGATCGAGCTCGCGACCTCGGCCGTGCGATGGTCCCAGCGCAGCCCGAAGACGCCGCGCCACTGCGCGGTGAACTGCGCATCGGCCTGCAGCCAAGCACCGATCGCGTCGAGCATCACGCGATCGCGCCGCACTGTCGCAAGGCGCACGCGCGACTGCGTGTCGTAGAGACCCACCTCGCCGATGTTGTCGCGCCGCACGTCCGCACCCCAGCTCCACACGGTGTCGACACCGCGAATCCGCGCGGAACGTTCCTGCCGCACCGATGCGCCGAGCACGGTGCGGCGATCCACCTGCTCGAACTGATCGAGCGGGACGGTGCCGTCGCAGGCGGGCGCGAGAGGCAGTGCGTCGCAGCCGCGCGTGTAGTAGGTGAAGTCGGAAAAGAGGTCGAACCCATAGCGCAGCGCATACATGCCGACGCTTGTCGCCAGGCCCGCGACACTGCCGTTCCACGTTCCGTTGGCGCCCGTGCGGCGCGTTCGGCCGCCCGACGTCGGATCGAGCGAGCCGAACCGGCCGATCAGGCCCGAGTCGATCGCGCGCTCGGGCACCTGATCGGTCGAAGTCCATGAGGCCTCGTAGTGCGTGAACCCGATGCCGAAGCCCTCGGCGGCGGTGCCGTGCGAGTACTTCGCCGTGAGATTGGTCTTGCGCAGGTTCTGCGGGACGGTCCAGGGGCCGTCGTCGCGCGAGTGCTCCGCCGCCAGCAGCAGATCGCCTTCGCCCGCCTCCCAGGAGCCGGCCGCGAGCGCGCGCCGGAAGCCGAAGCCGCCCGCCGCCACGAGCGCGAACGGCCGCGCGAGGCTTCTCACGGTGCGGATGCGCGCGCTGCCCGCGGTGGCGAAGTCGCCGTCGGGGGCGTAGTAAGGGCCTTTGCGGTATTGCACGGATTCCACGAGCTCGGGAATCAGGAAATACAGGTCCGTGTAGCCCTGGCCGTGCCCGTGCGTCGGGAAGTTCACCGGCACGCCGTCGACGAAGGTCGCGAAGTCGGTGCCGTGATCGAGGTTGAAGCCGCGCAGGAAATACTGGTTGGCCTTGCCCTCGCCCGCGTGCTGCGTCGCGACCAGCCCCGGCACCGACTCCATGATGTCGCCCGCGCGCAGCAGCGGCCGCGTGGCAAGCTGCTTGGAGGTGACGATGCCTTCGCTCGCGCTCGTGGCCGTGCCCTGCAGGTCCTCGCGCGTGCTCTGGATGGTCACGGGCTCGAGTGCCGTGCCCGCCTGCTGCGCAAGCGCGCCGGTGGCTGCTGCGAGCAGCCCGCAGAAGATCGCGGCCCTCACGAGGCCTCATCCCCGAGGAAAGCCTCGACGATCGCCGCCGAGTGGCGGCTCGCCACATCCCGGATGAACTGGACGAAGTCGCCGTGCGCCTCGTCGTCGGCGCGGTCGGACACGGTGCGCACGGCCGCGAACGGCACGCCGTAGTCGCGGCACACCTGCGCGATTGCGGCGCCTTCCATCTCCACCGCGAGCGCCTCGGGAAGCGCGGCCTGCAGCGAGCGGCTTTCGCCGCTCGTGGCGACGAAGCGGTCGCCCGAAATCACGAGCCCGCGGTGCACGCGCGTGCCGGGCAACGCCCGCGCCACCGATTGCGCGACCCGGTCGGTGAGGGCGCGGTCGGTGTCGAAGCGGCTCGTGCCGTAAAGCGGGACCTCGTACTTCGGAAAGATCGGCGAGGCGTCGAGGTCGTGCTGCAGGAAGCCGTCGGCCAGCACGACGTGCCCGCGCTCCACGCCCGGCGCGAGCCCGCCCGCGACGCCCGTGAAGAGAATGCGGTCGACTTCGAAGCGCTCGATGAGCACGGTGGCGGTGGTCGCCGCGGCGACCTTGCCGATGCGCGAGAGCACCGCGACCGCGTCGTGCCCGTGCAGGTGGCCGACCCGGAAGTCGCGCCCCGCGGCCGGCTGCCGCGTCTCGTCGGGCATGAGGGCGAGCACGGCGGCGAGTTCCTCATGCATGGCGGAGACGATGGCGGTTCGCATGGCGCCCGATTGTGTCGCAAGAGTGCGACTACGGTTGTCGATTCGTAACCCGCCGCATATCATGCAAGCTCACCCCCGCCACGGGACCGGCATCGGCCGCGCACGGAGAAGAACTTGAAGTACCTGCTCGCCCTCCTCACATCGATCTTCGCATCGATCCTGCTCACCGCCTGCGGAAGCGGCGACGGCTTCACCAACCCCGTCGTGATCGATCCGGGCGGCCAGACCGTCCGCCTCGACTTCCCGACGGAGTACGGGCTGCAGATTCCGACCTCGGGCAACCGCGTCACGGTGGCGTCCAACAACACGGTGACCTTCGTCACGATGGCGGGCACGAACAACATCCTCAACATCGAGCCGAACGTGCTGGTGCGCTCGATGGAGGTCTCGGGCTCGAACAACACCGTCAACCTCTCGAACAACGACACGGTGCCGACCATCAGCGTGCTCGGCACCAACGCGATCCTGAATGTGGGCGCGGACGATCAGATCAACGAAATCCAGATGCTTGGCAGCAACGGCCTGCTCACCATCACGTCGTTCTCGGCGAACGTCGGGACGATCGGCCTGGGCGGCAGCAACATCGTGCTGCGAATCCCGACGGGCTATACGTCGAAGACGACGATTCACAATACCGGCGCGAACAACCAGATCATCGAGCAGTAGCGGTTACCTGCAAGCTGCAGGAGCGAGGCCGCGCGCCACCGGCGCGCCGCCCCTGCGAAGCCGCATCACGCGATGCCGGTAGCCTTCAGGATCGGCAGCTGCTGCTCGAGAAACAGCGCCGCTTCCTGTTCGAGGTAGGCGAGGTTTTCCGCCTCGGTCTGCAGCGGCTTGCCGTCCTTCACGATCACCTGCCGCTGCTGCGCGAGCACCTGCCAGCACGCGGCGGCCAGGTCCTTCGTCTTGCGCTTGCCCGTCTCGTGGGCTGCCAGGAACAGCTGGTTCCAGCGGGACACCCCCACGCCACCGCCGGTGACCGGGCTGGCCAGCACGCTCAGGTCGCTGCTGAAGCGGGCCTTCTGCATGATCCATTCGTTCAGGGCCTTGCACCGCGGCGCCGCGACGCGCTGCACGCTCTCTTGCTGAACGGCCGCGACGTCCCCGCGCGAAGCGAGCACGAGCATGGCCTGGGCCAGCTGCCCGAAGTTGATCTCCCTCGCCTTCACCGCGGATTCGATTTCGCTCACCGACCGTTCGCGGCCGTCGGCGAGCGCCTCGATGAGCGGCCGGTAGATGTTTTCCATGAGCGCGATCGGCGCGTTCGAGCCCGCGGGCGTGAGGGTCATCGCCACCTTGTCCGCGGGCCGCACGAGCCGGAAGACCTTCTTGCGCAGGCTGTCCTCGATTTCCATCGCGGTACGCCGGCGGGCGCCCCGCACCCAGTAGTCGCGGCGGAACTGCTGGTTCACGAGCAGGTCGCGCACCGTCTCGCGGAATTCCGGATGCGCGACTTCGCGCAGGAACTCCGCGGCCTGGCTGTTCAGGTTCAGGGTGTCGACCAGGCCCAGATAGGTGGCGGTACACGCGAAGGAAAGCTTCGCTTCGCCGAGCCAGTGTCCCATGTCCGCGAACGGCATGGGCTCCCAGTCGCGGTGGAAGTACTCGTGCGCGAGATAGTTCCGGTTCATGCCGCGCACCTGGCTCAGCCGCTCCATCACGGCGGGGTAGGCACGCGGATAGGCGGAACCGGCGGAGAGCAGCTTGCCGCAGAACTCGAGCGCGGCCTCGATGCGGGCCGGCAGCTGCTGGCCCGGCGCGCCGAGCAGGCGCGTGTGTTCGGTGAGCAGATGGCGAATGGGCGCCATCCCGGCCCACCCGGGCATCGTGTTGTAGCTGATGTAGAGAAGGCCGCCCAGCCTCAGCTTGCGGCGGATGAAGTCCACCAGCACGCGGCGGTTCTCGTCGGAGACCCAGCTCCAGACGCCGTGCAAGCCGATGAAATCGAACTCCGGCAGATCCGCGCGCGAACAGAATTGCTCGAAGGATTCGTCGAAGAGCTTCGGCGCCGCGCCGCCGACGCGCGCGAGGTCGCTCGCGAACGCGGCCTGGTCGGGGTTGAAGTCGGTGCCCCACCACTGCGCTTCCCCCGCGGCCGCATGGACGTTGATGCTCACGCCCTGGCCGAACGCGAGCTCGCATGCCGTCTCCCACCGCGCCGGCGGCTCGATGCCGGAAAAAAGCAGCGGCAGTTCCGCGCGAACCGGGTTCAGTTCCTCGTAGTACCCGTACGTGTAGCCGACTTCCGTGAGGTAGCCCTGATTCCACTCCTGCATGGTGTTCCTCCGCACCTTGTCCATTTCGCAAAGCCCCGGCGCCGCGCGGCGCCGGGCGATCACTGGAGAGCGATCACTCCTTGATGTCGACGCCGTAGAACGTGTGGCGGCCGAACGGCGACAGCTTGAAGTCGATCACTTCCTTGCGCACGGGCTTCAGCTGCACCGCGTGCGCGATGGTGAACCACGGCGCCTGCTCCTTGAAGATCACCTGCGCCTGCTTGTAGAGCTTGTCGCGCTCGGCGGGCTTGGTCTCGACCTTCGCTTTCTGGATCAGATCCTCGAACGGCTTGTAGCAGAACTTCGAGACGTTGGAGCCGTTGGTCTTCGCCGAATCGCAGCCGAGCAGCACCGCGAGGAAGTTGTCCGGGTCGCCGTTGTCGCCGGTCCAGCCGAGCATGCCCATCTGGTGCTCGCCGTTTTGCATGCGTTTCCTGTACTCGCCCCACTCGAAGCTCTTGATCTCCGCCTTCACGCCGATCTTCGCGAGGTCCGCCTGCATCAGCTCCGCGATGCGCTTGGCGTTCGGGTTGTAGGGCCGCTGCACCGGCATCGCCCACAGATCGGTCTCGAAGCCGTTCGGGTGGCCGGCCTGCGCGAGCAGCTTCTTCGCCGCTTCTGGGTCGAACGGGTCGTCCTTGATCGCGTCGTTGTAGGCCGACATCGTGGGCGGGATCGGGTTCTTCGCCGCGATCGCGCTGCCGAGGTACACGGCGTCCAGAATCGCCTTCTTGTTGATCGCCATGTTGATGGCCTTGCGAACCCGCACGTCGTCGAACGGCTTCTTCGTCACGTTGTAGGCGAGATAGCCGACGTTGAGCCCCGGCTGCTCGAGGATCTTGACGTTCGGGTCCTTCCTCATCGCCTCCAGGTCCGCCGGATTCGGATAGGGCATCACGTGGCATTCGCCCTTTTGCAGCTTGGCCCAGCGCACCGCGGCGTCCGGCGTGATCGAGTAGACGAGATCGTCGATCTTCGCCTTGCCGCCCCAGTATTGCGGGAAGGCCTTGTAGCGGATCACGGCGTCCTTCTGGTACTGCACGAGGTAGAAGGGGCCGGTGCCGATCGGCTCCTGGTCGAGCTTCTCGGGGGTGCCCGCCTTCAGCATCGCGACCGCGTACTCCTTCGACTGCACCGCCGCATAGGGCATCGCGAGGTCGGAGAGGAACGGCGCCTCGGGCTTGTTCAGCACGATGCGCACCGTGTAGTCGTCCAGCTTGTCCACCGACTTCAGGAGCTTGGGCATGCCCATGTCGTTGAAGTACGAGTGGTTGCTGCTCGTCACCTTGAAGTACGGGTCGTTTTCCTTCCACTGCCGCTCGAACATGAAGAGCACGTCGTCGGCGTTGAAGTCGCGCGACGGCTTGAAGGCGCGCTGGCTGTGCCACTTCACGCCCTTGCGCAGATGGAACGTGTAGGTGAGGCCGTCGGGGGTGATTTCCCATTTCTCGGCGAGGCCGGGGATCACCTTCGTGCCGCCGCGCTCGAAATTGACGATGCGGTCGTAGATCGGCTCGTTGCCGTCGAACGAAGTGCCGGTCGTGTTGACGCCGGGGTAGAAGTTCTCGGGGCTGCCTTCGGAGCAGAACACGAGCGTCTTGGCGCCCGCGCTCGCGGCCGTGAGGGCCAGTGCGGCGAACGCGGCCACGGCCACGTGCTTGCGCGCGAACATCGGTTTCTTCATGCGGACTCCTTGTGAGCGATGGGGTGTTCCGGTGGGGCGCAATTGTTCCGCGCTAACCGGGGAGAGACGCATTATCGGCAGTCCGCTCTTCGGGAAAACCCCGGGCTAACCAGTCCTCGGCGAGGTGGCAGGCCACCAGCCTGTCGCCCACGGGACGCAGCGGCGGCCTTTCGGCGCGGCACCGCTCGACCGCGTACGGGCAGCGCGTGCAAAACACGCACGCCGCGGGCGGATCGAGCGGCGACGGCAGCTCGCCTTGCAGCACGATGCGCTTGCCCTTGCGCGCCGCGCCGATCCCCGGCGTCGAGGCGAGCAGCGCGTGCGTGTAGGGGTGCAGCGGCTGCTCGAAGATGAGCTTCTTCGGCCCCTGCTCCATCGCGAGCCCGAGATACATCACGAGCACGTCGTGCGCGATGTGGCGCACCACCGCCAGGTCGTGCGAGATGAAGAGATAGGCGAGATTGAATTCCTGCTGCAGGTCCGCAAGGAGATTGAGTACCTGCGCCTGGATGGACACGTCGAGCGCCGACACGGGCTCGTCGGCGACGACGACCTTCGGATTCGGCATGAGCGCGCGCGCGATCGCGATGCGCTGCCGCTGGCCGCCGGAGAACATGTGCGGGTAGCGGTTGGCGTATTCGGGCCTGAGGCCCACCTGCTGCAGCATTTTGCGGGCGCGCTCGGCGCGTTCGCTCGCGCCGAGCTCGGTGTTGATCTGAAGCGGCGCTTCCAGCACCTTGGCGATCTTCTTGCGCGGATTGAGCGAGCCGTACGGGTTCTGGAACACGAGCTGCACGGCCTGGCGCAGGCGCCGCCACTCGCTCGCGGCGGGGTGCACGGCGTCGGTGCCGTCCAGCGTGAGCTCGCCCGCGCTCGGCTTTTCGATGAGCGACACCATCCGGGCGAGCGTGGACTTGCCGCAACCCGATTCGCCGACGACCGCGAGCGTCCTGCCCTGCTCGAGCGTGAACGAGATGCCGCCCACGGCCTGCAGTTGCGCAGGTTCGCGAAACATCCCTCGGCGGATCGGATAGACCTTGCGCAGGTCCCGGGCCTCGACCACGGCCGTCATGCCGTCTCCTCGACGTGGATCGGCCCGTCGCGCTCGATGTCGCGCTGCCGCGAGGCGTCTCCGAGCGGATAGTGGCACCGCACGCGCGCGCCCATCCATTCGCGCAGTTCCGGCCGCACCGTGGCCGAGTGCTGCGTCGCATACGCGCAGCGCGGCGCGAAGAGGCACCCGCCCGGCCGGTCGAACACGCCCGGCACCACACCGGCGATCGTGGCGAGCCGCTGCCCGGCCTCGCCTTGCTCCGGCAAGGCCGCGAGCAGCGCCTCGGTGTACGGATGCTGCGGCCGCGCGAAGAGCGACGCGACCGGCTGCTCCTCCATCACCTGGCCCGCGTACATCACGGCGACGCGCTGCGCCATCTCGCTCACCACGCCCATGTTGTGCGTGATGAGCACGAGCGCCATGCCGCGTTCCTGCTGGAGCGTGCGCAGGAGCTCGAGGATCTGCGCCTGGATCGTCACGTCGAGCGCGGTGGTCGGCTCGTCGGCGATCAGAAGGCGCGGATTGCACGAAATCGCCATCGCGATCATGACGCGCTGGTTCATGCCGCCCGAGAGCTGGTGCGGATAGTCGTTCATGCGCGACTCGGCCGCGGGGATGCCCACCTGCTCCAGCAGGCCGACGGCGTGCTTCCACGCGCTTTTCCGGTCGAGCGGCGAATGCTGGCGCAAGGCCTCCACGAGCTGCCAGCCGATGGTGAAGCAGGGGTTCAGGCTGCTCGTGGGCTCCTGGAAGATCATCGCCATGTCACGGCCCACGAGGCGGCGGCGTTGCCTGTCGGAGATGCCCGCCAGGTCGTGGCCGGCGAAGCGCAGCGTCCTTGCGCGCACACGGCCGGGGTAGGCGATGAGGCCCATGAGCGCCATCATCGTCACGCTCTTGCCCGAGCCCGATTCGCCGACGATGCCGAGCACTTCGCCTTCGTCGAGCGTGAGGCTCACGCCCTCCACCGCGTGCATGACGCTGCCTTGCGTCGGGAATTCGACGTGCAGGTCTTCGATTTCGAGGAGGGGCATCATGCGTTCCCCCTGGATATCGAGGGCGCAGGCTTTCTTCTGGACGCAGAGGACGCAAAGATCACGCAGAGAACGCGAAAGAGGAAATCATGGATCATTTTGCCGGTCTCTGTGTTTCTCTGCGTCCTCTGCGTAGCCTTTGCGTCCTCTGCGTCCACGAAAAATCTTGGCGCCCTCAGGCGTCCATTCACCTCTTCAGCTTTGGGTCGAGCGCATCGCGCAGGCCGTCGCCGAGCAGGTTGAAAGCGAGCACCGCAGCGAGGATCATGAGACCGGGGAAAGTCACGACCCACCACGCGCGCAGCACGAATTCGCGCGCGTCCGCGAGCATCGTGCCCCACTCGGGCGAAGGCGGCTGCGCGCCGAGACCGAGAAAGCCGAGCGCCGCCGCATCCAGAATGGCGCTGGAAATGCCGAGCGACGCCTGCACGATGAGCGGGGCCGCGCAGTTGGGGAGGACTTCCGAGAACATGAGCCGAAGCGTCCCCGCGCCGCTCACGCGAGCGGCCGTCACGTAATCCTTCGCCGTTTCGGTGATCACCGACGCGCGCGTGATGCGCACGTAGTGCGGCAGCAGCACGACCGACACGGCGAGCATCGCATTCACGAGTCCCGGCCCGAGGATCGCGACGATCACGATCGCAAGCAGGAGGCTCGGCAGCGTGAGCAGGATGTCCATGAGCCGCATGATCGCGATCTCGGTGACGCCGCGCGCGAACCCGGCGACGAGGCCGAGCGCGACGCCCACCGTGACGGAGATCGCCACCACCCCGAGACCGATGGAAAGCGACAGGCGCGAGCCGTGAATGAGACGCGAGAGGATGTCCCGCCCGATCGCATCGGTGCCGAGGAGGAACTGCGCCGAGCCGCCTTCGGCCCAGGCGGGCGGCTTCAGGAACGCGGCGCTGTTGGTCGCATCCGGATGATGCGGCGCGACCCACGGCGCGAAGACCGCGAGCAGCAGCATGAAGACGACCACGCCGAGCCCGATCACCGCGCCGCGGTTCTGCGAGAACGAAAGCCAGAACTCGCGCAGCGGCCCGGGCGGCGCCGTCTGCGCGCTCGGGGCGGTCATGGGAACGGCGCTCATGGCATTCAATGGCCGCCCAGGCGGATGCGCGGGTTGATGAGCCCGTACGTCACGTCGACGACGAGGTTCACGAGCATCACCATGCCGCCCAGCAGCAGCATGCCGCCTTGCAGCACCGGATAGTCGCGCCGGCTGATGGCCTCGATCAGCCACTTGCCCACGCCCGGCCACGAGAAGATGGTTTCGGTGAGGATCGCCCCCGTGAAGAGCACGCCGACCTGCAGGCCGATCACCGTCACCACCGGGATCAGCGCATTGCGCAGCGCGTGCACGCCCACCACGCGCACGGGCGCGAGGCCTTTGGCGCGCGCGGTGCGGATGTAGTCCTCGCCGAGCACTTCGAGCATCGCCGAGCGCGTCATGCGCGCCACCACCGCCAGCGGATTGGTGCCGAGCACGATGGCCGGCAAGACGAGGTGCGCCGCGGCCGACTTGAAGGCGCCCTTGTCGTCGGCAAGGAGCGAGTCGATGAGCAGGAAGCCGGTCTTCGGCTCGATGAAGTACTGCACCGCGATGCGGCCCGACACGGGTGTCCAGCCGAGCTGCACCGAAAAGAGCAGGATGAGCAGCAGCCCCCACCAGAAGATGGGCATCGAATAGCCGGTGAGCGACGTCGCCATCACGCCGTGGTCGAAGACCGAGTTGCGCTTCACCGCCGCGACGATGCCCGCGGGAATGCCGATCGCGAGCGCGAAGACGATGGCGCACAGCGCGAGCTCGATCGTCGCGGGAAAGAGCGCACCGAATTCGCTGATCACGGGCGCCTGCGTGATCATCGATTTGCCGAGGTCGCCGTGCAGCACGCGCGAGATGTAGATGCCGTACTGCGTGATCACCGGCTGGTCGAACCCGTACTCGTGCACGAGCTGGGCATGGCGCGCGGCGTCGATCCCGCGCTCGCCCGCCATCGTCTCGATCGGGTCGCCCGGCACGAGGCGGATCAGGAAGAAGGCGAGCAGCGTCATCCCGAAGAAAGTCGGGATGACGAGCGAGGCGCGGGTGAGCAGGAAGCGCAGCATCGGGGCGCCAATTGTGCCCTCAAGACCGCGCGTGCACCGCTCTAGGTGATGACGAAGTCGGTCGGATTCAGGTCGCCGAGCGAGACGCCCAGCAGCGTCACCGTGTTCGCCGTGCCGTGCGGCGCGAGCTTGTCGAGGTGGATCACGACGTCGCTGCCGACCTGCTCCATCCGGCTCTGAAGCGCCGTGTAGTTGGCGATGTAGCTCTTCAGGCCCGACAGCACCACCTGGTCGTGGTCCGTGGCATGCCCGTGGAAGTCGTAGATCAGGTCGTGGCCGTTGCCGGTCTTGAACACGAACTGGTCGGCGCCGCCGACGATGTCCTCGCCGCCGTAGGCCGCGTCGCCCCACATGTAGTCGGTGCCCGCGCCGCTCACGAGGGTATCGTTGCCGCCCACTCCGTAGTCGTCCAGGTACTCGGCGTCGCCGTACAGGTAGTTGACCGTTCCGGCGCCGCCGCCGGTGATCGAGTCGTTGCCGCCGTGCGCGGCGTCCGCGTTCGACGGGTTGTAGTTGGAGAACTCGTAGGCGTCGCCATACAGGTAGTTGTGGGTCCCGGTGCCGTTGCCGCCGGCCATGGTGTCGTTGCCGCCGTGCGCTCCGGAGCCGATGTCCTCGCCGAAGAGGCCGTACATGTAGTAGCTGTCACCGTACATCCAGTTTTCGCTGCCGGTGCCGCCACCCGTCATCTTGTCGTCGCCGCCCTGGGACGATTCGTGCATGTCGAAGGCATCGCCGTACATGTCGTTTTCGCTGGAGGCGCCGCCCCCGGTCATGGTATCGCTGCCGCCGTGCGAGCCTTCCCACATGTCCTCGCCGTCGCCATACATGTAGTTTTCGCTGCCCGCGCCGCCGCCGATCATGCTGTCGTTGCCGCCTTGCGAGTGGTAGGCCATGTCCTCGCCGTCGCCCACCATCATGTTCCAGGTGTCGCCGTCGCCGCCCTTCATCGAATCGTTGCCGCCGACCGAGTACACGCCCACGATGACATCGTCGCCGTAGAGATAGTTGTCGACTTCGCCGCCCAGGCTCACGCCGCCGCCGGAGAGCGTGTCGTTGCCGTAGTGCAGGCAGTCGTGACTGCCGCTCGATCCGAACCCGATGCCCGGGCCGCTGCCGTTCAGCGCGTCCTCGAGCAGATAGACGTCGCCGATGTCGCCGTACAGGTCGTTCTCGACGTAGGCACCGTCTCCGCTCGCCCGGCCGCCCACCAGCACGTCGTTGCCGAAACTGACGCCGCCACCGTCGCCGGAGAAGGCCCACGCGTCGCCCGCCATGAAGTTGTAGGCCTCGCTCGAGCCGCAGGTCACGCCGACCGCGAGCGTGGCCGCGCCACCGATGAGCGAATCGTTGCCGTTGTGCGCCTCGCCCGTGACCGTGGCGAACTCGAAGAAGGAATCGCCCGCGATCGCGTTTTGCACGCACGCGGAGCCGCCGTTGGCCGTGACCGACGCCGCGCCTCCCGTCACCACGTCGTTGCCGCCGGTGCCGTAGCCGTCGTAGGCGCCGTCGCCGCCGATCACGTTCGTGGTCGACGCGTCGCCGCCTTGCGTGGTCGCGCCGCCGCCGGTGATCGTGTCGTTGCCGCCGATGCCGCCCTGGTCCTCGCCGAAGTCGCCGAAAACCTCGTTCATGACATCCGCGTAGCCGTTGGTGCTCGTCGCGTTGCCGGCCACCATGATGTCGGCCCCGCCGCGAATGGCGTAGTCATAGCCGTAGGCATACGAGAAGTCGCCGAACATGAGGTTGCTCGCCTCGGTTTCGAACAGCGTCGCGCTGCCGGCCGCGTTGCTGCCCTTCATCGTGTCGTTGCCGCCGATGTCCGGGGCGTCGTCGGCATAGGCGTTTCCGGCATCCCCGACAAACACCGTGTTGGCGTTCGCTCCGCCCGTCATCACGTCCTTGCCGCCGGTGGCGCCGCCATAGAAGTCCTCGCCGTCGCCATAGAAGACCACCGAGTCTTCACCGTAGAAGCCGAGCGGCTCCGACGCGATCGACACCTGCTCGCCGCCGCTCGAGTTGTCGCCGCCCACGAACTTGTCGTTGCCCCCGACCGCGCCGTCCTCGAGGACGGCCGCATCCCCGACGGCGGTCCACCCTGTCGCATTCTTCGCGCCCAGGAACACGTCGTCGCCGCCGATGTAGGCGCCTTGCAGATCGCCCGCCGAATCCCCGTACGTGAACGTACCGGAGCCCAGATTGATGAAAGAGTTGTTAGGCAATTTGGTCGTCATGCTCGCCTCCTGGTTTGAGTGGAATCGTCACCCGCCGAAATGGCTGCCTCGGGGCGCCCCCGATCGCGCTCAAGAATGCACTGTAGCCAAACCTCACGCACTCGTACATAGCGTTGCCCCGGAAAACGCCCATTCGTGGTAGTGGGCGTTGTCCGGGGCGCACTCGGGCGGCTGCTAGACCACCGCGATCTTCGAGCTGTTGTCCCCGATCAGCGAGACGATGCCGGCCGCGTTCACGCCTTCGAGATCGATCAGGATATCGGCCGAGTTGTCGGTGCCGGTGTTGGAGCCCTGGATGTAGACGTAGCTGTGATGCACGGCGTCGATGTCGGCCGAGAACATCACCGTGCCGCCCTTCTGGTAGCCGAGGAAGATCACGTTCGTGTCGATGTTGTTGTTCTGCAGATACTGCACGACCGCCGCCACGTCCGATGCCGAGGTGAGCGCCAGACCCGCCGAATACGTGTCCGCGTCGTCGAAGTGGATCACTCCGTTGCCGTCGATCGCGTGGCTCTTCACGGTCTGGCCGGCGATCGTGAGCGTCGAATCCGTGCCGTTCTTGCCCGACGTGCTCGCCGCCTTGTAGGCGACCCCCTCGAAGTCGATCACGTCGTTGGACGTGCCGAGCTGGAAGCCGTCCTGAATGACGTCGAAGCCGGACAACACCCCGCCGCCGTAGCTGAGCACCGTGTCGCCGTGATCGTAGAAGAACCTGTCGTCCCCGCTGCTGCCGGTGATCGTGTCGGCGCCCTTTCCGCCCGTGATCCAGTCATCGCCGCTGCCGAGGATGAGCCGGTCCGCATAGTCGCTGCCCGTGACGACGAAGCCTTCGGTCTGGGCCGACAGGTCGATCGTCACGCCGGCGCTCGCGTTCTCGGCGGTGATGATTTCCACGCCGTTCACGCCCGCATCGGAGCTCGAGCCGAGCTGGTTCAGCGCCGCCGAGGTCGACGTGATGAACAGTGTGTCGAGCAGCCCGCCGTCCAGGTTGATCACGCCGTCGCCGCGCACGATCGAGTCGAGCTGCTCGCCCGAGAGCGTCACCACGTCCGTGATCACCGAGCCCAGCAGACTGCCGTTTTCCACGCTGCAGACCTGAGGCGTGTCGTTCAGCGTTTCGATGCCGACGACGGAGACGTTCAGCGTGTCCTCGCCGTCGGCGAGATCGATCTTGTTCAACGATTCCCACTGGTCCGCGGACACGGTGACCACGTCTTCGCCGCAGCTGCCCGCAAGCGTCTCGACGTTGGAGAGAACGCCGTGGTCGAAATCCACGGTGACGCCGTAGCCGGTGAGCACCACCTGGTCTTCGCCGTCGCCGCCGTCGATGCGTTCGTTGTTCGAGAAGTCGCCGTCGGCGAGGTAGAAGGTGTCGCAGCCATCGCCGCCCGACATCGTGTCGCGCCCGGTGCCGCCGACCAGGACGTCGTCATCCTCGCCGCCGGTCAGCCGGTCGTTGCCGCCGAATCCCCAGAGGCCGGCCGGATCGCATCCTTCGCTTTCGATGGTGTCGCCCCCGCTCGTTCCGAGGCCGACGAACACGCCGACGTCCGTGGACGTGTAGCCGTCCGTCACGCTGAGCTGCCCGGCAAGCACCTCGTCCTGCTCACAGGGGGCAAGCGTCGTCGGGCAGCCGTTGTCCGGCCCGGGAAGCTCGCAGAAGGGCGCCGAGTACGAGAGCTCCGCGCCATCGTCGGGGTCCACCACGGTGAAATGCACACCATGGGCGTCGATGTAGGGGCCGCAGGTGATTTCGGGGGCGTCGTTCTTGCCGTGGATCGTGACCGTGACGGTCTGATCCTCGGTCGATCCGAGCGGCCCGCCGATCACGCCGTTGTCCACCGCGTGCAGCGTGTACGTGAGCTCCAGCGTTTCGCCGCACGCGAGGAAGTCGAACGCCTCGCAGCCCGAATCGAAGGTCCATTCGATGTTGCTCTGCTCGCCGTCGGCATCGACGTAGCCGCCGGAGGCCGAGAAATACGACAGGAAGTCGTAGTCGCACAGCCCGCCGCTCGGACCGTCGTGCGTGACCGACTCGACGCTCACGTGCACTTCGTCGGTCGGATCGCCGTCGGTCACCGTCACGGTGCCGCTCGCGCTCAGGCCGGAGTTCGTTTCGCACAGGGAGGCGCTCGACGTGTCTTCCCCGCCCAGCGAGAACACGGGATGGAATTCGTCCGCGTCGATCACGTTCAGGTCCAGCACGTCGCTCGTGGTCTGGTTGCCCGCATGGTCGATGGCGATCACGGTGAAGTGATACTTGCCGCCGTCGGACGCTTCGTAGTCGACGTTGTCCTTCAGCGTGACCACGCCGGTCACGGAATTGATGTTGAAGAGGCCCGAGTCCTCGCCTCCGAGCTCGAAGGTCGTCCTCGGGTCGTCGGTGTTCGCGTCGTACACCGTCACGCCCTTGCCGGTGTTCTCGACGATGGGGTTGGTCGCCGGGCCGGGGGTGGTGAAGGTCGGGCCGATGTCGTCCTGGATGATCAGGTGCTGGTAGACCCAGTCGACGCTCAGCCCCTTGCCGACGAAGACCGCGAACTCCGGTTCCACGTCGTTGTCGTTGCTGAGTTGCACGAGCCCGGTGCCGGGGTCGTAGCGCGCCTCGCCGGGCATGTTGGCATGGAAGGAGCTGCTGCCGATCCACGAGAAGCCCGTGTGCGGCCCGCCCGCGCCGTAGTCGTAGATGCCGCCGCTGCCGGCCGAGAAGAAGTTCGGCCCGCCCACGATGTAGCTGCCGTCGACCACGTTCGGGTCGAGCTGCGACACGTCGATGCGGTCGTTCGCGTTCTTGGAAGCGCCGTCGCCCAGGTCGACGATCGTGTCCCACTGGTTGCTGGTCGCGGGCGATTCGTTGTACGAGTAGTACGTGAACGTGTCGTTGCCGCTGCCCCCGGTCAGGCTGTCCACGCCCAGGCCGCCCACGATCATGTCGTTGCCGCCCTTGCCGTCGATGATGTCGTTGCCGGCCAGGCCGTCGAGGAGGTTGGCGCTCGCGTTGCCGTTCATCGTGTTGGCAAGCGAGTTGCCGGTGCCGCTGATGGCGCCGCCCGCGTCCTGCAGCGTCATCGTCTCGACGTTCAGCGGCTGCGTGTAGCTCACGGTCGTGAAGACGACGTCCTTCGTGTCCGAACCCGTCTCCACCACCTTGTCGGCGATATTGTCGACGTAGTACGTGTCGTTGCCGGAGCCGCCCGACATCGAATCGACGCCGGTCCCTCCGATCAGGGTGTCGTCACCGGCGCCCCCCGACAGCGTGTCGTTGCCGGCCTTGCCGTCGATGGTGTCCGCCCCCGACGAGCCGGTGAGATTGTCATTCTTGAGATCGGAACCGTTATAGATGGCCATTCACTGCTCCTCCGCAACGCAAGGTTGCCGGTTACTTCAAACCGCGCCTCGCGGCGCGCCCTTTGCCGTGGCCGCCCTCCCCGATGGGCAGAGCGGCCACGTGATACTTCCAAGGTTTCTCTACACGATCGTCACCGCGTTCAGGACCGCCCCACCGAGCGTGATGCCGTTGACCGCGTTCACCCCCACCAGATCCACGAGCACATCCAGACCGTTGGCGCTGCCATCGTCCGTGCCCTGTGTGAACAGGAACGTGTGATTCGTGGACCCGAACTTCGCGAGGAACACCACGGTCGTTCCCGCATTGCCGATGTCGTTCGCCTGCAGGTAGTCCACCGCGGCGGCCACCGCCGCGGGCGTGGTGAGCGAAAGCGCGGCGGAGAACGTGTTCTGGTCGTCGAACGACATCACGCCGTTGGCCGCCACGCGGTCGCTCATGATGTGGTGGCCGCCCACCGTGAGCGACGAATCCGCTCCGTTGAACCCGCTCGTCGTCGCCGCGAGCGTGATCGAGCCGCTCAGATCGATGCGGTCGGTGCCCCCGAGCTTGAAGTCGGTGATGACGTCGTAGCCCGTGACGGTTCCCGCGTTGCCGCTGCCGCCGAGGGCGAGCGTGGAGTCGCCGGCCGAGAAGTAGAACGTATCGATGCCCGCGTTGCCGGTGAGGATGTCCGCGCCGTTGCCGCCATCGATGAAGTCGCTGCCCGAGCCGCCGGAGAGCGTGTCGTTGCCGCCCGCGCCGTACAGCGCCTGCGGGATGCTGCCCGCCGTGCCGATCGACTCGTCGCCGGGCGTGCCGAACGCGAGGTACAGCCCGAGCGACGTCGAGGTGGTGCCATCCGTCACCTGCAGCAGGCCGCTTTCGACGCTGATCGCCGAATTCGAAAGGCTGGTCGTGCCGCCGTTGGAGACCGGATGCGACGAGAACGCGCCCGTGAGGGTGAGGCCGGACGTGTCCACGTCCGCCACCGCGAACGACACGCCGTAGGGGGTGATCGCAGGCGGGGTGAGAACGATCGGCGCGTCGTCGACCGGGTGCACCGTGATCGTGAGCGTCTGCTGGCTGGACTGGCTGGACCCGTCGGAGGCGACCAGGTTGAAAACGTCCGAGAGGTCGGACCCGGCCGGCAGGCCGTTGATCGTCATCTCGTTGGGATCGTAGAGATACGCGCCGGACATTTCGTTCAGGTACAGCCGGCCGTACGTTCCCGCGAACGACATCGTGTAGCCCGGCAGGAAGCTGTCCGGCGTGGCGCCGACGATCTGGTGGTGGAGCGTTCCCGAATCCACGTCGGTCACGTGCAGCGAGCCGGTCACGTTGGCGAACGCGTCGTTGGCGGCCGTGTCGGAGACCGTGGCGCCCGGCACCGCCGCGAGAATCGGCGTGTCGTTCGCCCCGGTGATGAGGACGGCCAGGTTCTGCGTCTCGCTCGTCGCGCCGTTGTCGGCCCGGATCGGGAAGCTCACCTGCGGGTTGGAGCCGGCCTGCAACGCGTTGATGGTCGCGTCGCTCGGGTCGAACATGTAGGCGCCCGTGCCCGAGTTCAGGTACAGCGTGCCGTAGACGCTCGTCTGCGACCAGTCGTAGTCCTCATCGCCCGTGAAGACGCCATCGGGCAGGGTGAATGTCGTGCCGGGCCCCGCGGTGGCTGTCCCCGTGAAGTCCCCGCTGTCGAACGCGTCGCCGTCGGACGTATCGGCAATGGTGAGCGGACCGCCCACCGAAAGCGTCGGGAAGTCGTTGGCGCCGGTGATGTCGATGACGAGCTGCTTCGTGTCGCTCGCCCCGTGCTCGTCGCTCACGGTCATGTCGAACACGAGCACCGGGTTCTCGCCTGCGTTGAGCGCGTTGATGGCGGCATCGTCCGCGATGAACTGGTAGCTGCCGTCGGACGCGTTCAGGTGCAGCGTGCCGTAAGGCGTCGCCACGGCCTGGTCGAAGCCCTGCAAGGTGTCGTTGTCCGCGTCCGAGACGCTGTAGCTGAGGACGTGCAGCGCATCCGCGTCGCTCGCCACCAGCGTGCCGCTCACGATGCCGAAGACATCGTTGGCGGGCGTGTCGTGCAGGGATGCGGACGCGGGTGCCGTGAGCACCGGCGCGTCGTTGGCGCCCGTGATGGTGACGGTGAGCGTCGCCGACGCCGCGATGGCGCCGTCGTAGGCGGACAGCGTGAACGTTTCGCTCGCGGACTGGCCCTCGCCGAGGCCGTTCATGGCGTCGTCGTTCGCCACGTACGAATAGGCGCCCGTCGACATGTTCACGTGGAGCGTGCCGTAGGTGCCCGTGCGATAGACGTCGCTGCCGCTGGAGCCGCTCGCGCCGCTCAGGGAGTAGCTCTGGATCGTCGAGTCGACGTCGCTCGCGGTGATGGTGCCCCTGGCGTCGTCGAAGTCGTCGTAGGCGCCGGTGTCGCCGTAGGCGAGCGCCTCGACGGTGTCCACGATCGGCGCGTCGTTCACGCCGACCACGTGGATGGCGATCGACTTGGAATCGCTGAACGTGCCGTCGCTCACGGAGACATTGAAGGTCACCGTGTCGAAGACGCTGTTGTGCAGCGCGTTGATCGCCGCCGAATCCGGGGCGAAGAGGTAGTCGCCGTTGGCGGTGTTCAGGTACAGGCGGCCGTACGCGCTCGCCACCGACACGTCGTAGCCCTCGAGCGTATCGCCGCTCGACTGGCCCGCGACGCTGTAGGTGAGCGATGGGTTGTCGACGTCCGTGCCCACGAGCGTGCCCGAGATATCCGCGAACGTGTCGGTGCCCGACGTGTCCGTGAAGGTCGGCGCACTCTCGATGGTCGCGAGCGTCGGCGCGTCGTCGGCGCCGTGGATCGTGATCACGATCGACGCCGTGCCGGAGCCGCCGTGGCCGTCGTCCACGGTGTACGTGAACGTGTCGGTCAGCATGTCTCCGACGTTCAGGGCATCGACGGTTTCGTTGTCGTTGTCGACGCTGTAGGCGTAGCTGCCGTCGGCGTGGATCAGGATCGTGCCGAACGCGCCGTCCACGACCGCGCCCACGAGACTGTCGTCGCCGTCGACGGCGCTCACGAAGAGATCGGAGGCGCCGTTGTCGGGGTCGCTGTCGTTGTCGAGCACGTTGCCCATGGCGCCCATGCCCACCGCGAGCGTGCCGGCTTCGTAGGCATCGCCCGCGTCCGCGACGGCCGTCGGATCGCTGTCGGTGCCGTTGATCGTGATCGTGAGCGTCGCGATGCCGGTGGCGCCGTGCTCGTCGCTCACGACGTACTGGAACAGGTCCTCGATCGAGTCGCCCGAGGTGAGCGACTTCACGATGTCGTTGCCGTTGTCGAGGAGGTAGCTGTACGAGCCGTCCTGGTTGATCGAGAGCGTGCCGTATTCGCCGGCGACCTCGCTGCTGGTCGAGGTCGGGACGGACGAGTCGTTCACGAGGGTGATGGTCAGCGTGTGGCTGTGGTCGATGTCGCTGTCGTTGACAAGCAAGTCGCCGGTGACGGCTGTCGCGCTGCCTTCGGTGACGGCGTTGAAGTCGTCCGCGCCGACGGGCGCGTCGTTGTGGCCCGCGATCGTGATCGTCACGGACTGCGTGACGAAGCCGCCTTCGCCGTCGCTCACGGTCACCGTGTAGATTTCCGTGTGGATTTCGCCTTCGGCGAGGTCCTGGACGATGGAGTCCACGCCGTCGGTGCCGTTGGCGAGCGTGTAGGTCCAGTGGCCGGTGCTCGAGTCGATCGAGAAGGTGCCGTAGGAGCTCGCGCCGCCGCCCAGGTAGGAAAGGCCGCCGCTGTCGGCATCGTGGCCGGTGATCGAGCCGGTGGCGGTGAGGGTGAGGTCCTCCTGGACGAAGCCGGTGGTGTCGGCGGTGAGGATGGTCGGGGCGTCGTTGGCGCCGAAGATCGAGATCGTGAGCGTTGCGCTGTCGAAGCCGCCGTCGCCGTCGCTCACGGTGTAGGTGAACGTGTCGGTCAGCGAATCGCCCGCATTGAGCGCATCCACCAGCGGGTTTTCGTCGTCGACGGAGTAGGTAAAGGTCCCGTCGGCGCCGATCGTCACGACGCCATAGCTGCCCGCGACTTCGCTTCCCACATTCCCGCCCGCGCCGTTGACCGCGCTCACGCTCAGCTCGCTCGCGCTGTTGTCGACGTCGTCGTCGTTGGTGAGCACGTTGCCCGATGCTTCTTGGCCGTCGTTCACTCCGTCTTCGAACGCCGACGCGCCGTCATCGAACGCCACCGGAGCGTCGTTCGCGCCGTGGATGGTGATCGTGAGTTGCGCCGTGTCGCTCGCGCCATCCGCATCGGCCACCGTGTAGGTGAACGTGTCGGTCAGCGTGTCCGTGCTGTGATGCAGCGCATCCACCGCCGCATCGGCGTTGTTCACCACGTAGGTGTAGCTGCCGTCGCTGTTCAAGGTCAGCGTGCCGTGCGAGCCCGCCAGGCCCGTGCCCACGTTGCCGCTGGAGCCCCCCACCGCGCTCACGCTCTTGCTGTCGCCCGTGTCCACATCGGTGTCGTTACCGAGCACGTTGCCGGTCCCATTCGAGCCCGGCGCCACACCCGCTTCGGTCGCGCTACCGCTGTCGTCCACGCCCACCGGTGCATCGTTGGCACCATGGATCGTGATCGTCAGCTGCGCCGTGTCGCTCGCGCCATCCGCATCGGCCACCGTGTAGGTGAACGTGTCGGTCAGCGTATCGGTGCTGTGATGCAGCGCGTCCACCGCGGTGTCCGCGTTGTTCACCACGTAGTCGTAGCTGCCGTCGCTGTTCAGGGTCAGCGTGCCGTGCGTGCCTGCCACGCCGGTGCCCACGTTGCCGCCAGTGCCGTTTACCGCGCTCACGCTCTTGCTGTCGCCCGTGTCCACATCGGTGTCGTTCAGCAGCACGTTGCCCATCGCGTCTTCGCCAGGCACCACGCCCGCTTCGATCGCGCTTCCGCTGTCGTCCACACCTACCGGCGCGTCGTTCGCACCATGGATCGTGATCGTGAGTTGCGCCGTGTCGCTCGCGCCATCCGCATCGGCCACCGTGTAGGTGAACGCGTCGGTCAGCGTGTCCGTGGAGTGGTGCAGCGCATCCACCGCCGCATCCGCGTTGTTCACCGCGTAGTCGTAGCTGCCGTCGCTGTTCAGGGTCAGCGTTCCGTGCAACCCCGTGACCTCCACCCCGACGTCATCGCTGGAGCCGCTGACTGCGCTCACGCTGCGGCTGTCGCCCGCGTCCACGTCCGTGTCGTTGAGCAACACGTTGCCCATCGCGTCTTCGCCCGCCACCGCGCCGTCTTCGGTCGCGCTGCCGCTGTCGTCCACGCCCACCGGCGCATCGTTGGCACCATGGATCGTGATCGTCAGCTGCGCCGTGTCGCTCGCCCCATCGGCATCGGCCACCGTGTAGGTGAAGGTGTCGGTCAGCGTGTCGGTGGAGTGGTGCAGCGCATCCACCGCGGCATCCGCGTTGTTCACCACGTAGGTGTAGCTGCCGTCGCTGTTCAAGGTCAGCGTGCCGTGCGAGCCCGTCAGGCCCGTGCCCAGCGTGCCGCCCGTGACCGCGCTCACGCTCTTGCTGTCGCCCGCGTCCACATCGGTGTCGTTACCGAGCACGTTGCCGGTCGCATCCGAACCCGGCGCCGCCCCAGCTTCGGTCGCGCTGCCGCTGTCGTCCACACCCACCGGCGCATCGTTCGCGCCGTGGATCGTGATCGTGAGTTGCGCCGTGTCGCTCGCGCCATCCGCATCGGCCACCGTGTAGGTGAACGTGTCAGTCAGCGTGTCCGTGGAGTGGTGCAGCGCATCCACCGCCGCATCCGCGTTGTTCACCGCGTAGTCGTAGCTGCCGTCGCTGTTCAGGGTCAGCGTTCCGTGCGTACCCGCCAGGCCCGTGCCAAGCGTGCCGCCCGTGACCGCGCTCACGCTGCGCGTGTCGCCCGTGTCCACGTCCGTGTCGTTCAGCAGCACGTTGCCCATCGCGTCTTCGCCAGGCACCACGCCCGCTTCGATCGCGCTTCCGCTGTCGTCCACACCCACCGGCGCGTCGTTCGCACCGTGGATCGTGATCGTGAGTTGCGCCGTGTCGCTCGCGCCATCCGCATCGGCCACCGTGTAGGTGAAGGTGTCGGTCAGCGTGTCCGTGCTGTGATGCAGCGCATCCACCGCCGCATCCGCGTTGTTTACCGCGTAGTCGTAGCTGCCGTCGCTGTTCAGGGTCAGCGTTCCGTGCAACCCCGTGACCTCCACCCCGACGTCATCGCTGGAGCCACTGACTGCGCTCACGCTGCGGCTGTCGCCCGCGTCCACGTCCGTGTCGTTGAGCAACACGTTGCCCATCGCGTCTTCGCCCGCCACCGCGCCGTCTTCGGTCGCGCTGCCGCTATCGTCCACGCCCACCGGTGCATCGTTCGCACCGTGGATCGTGATCGTGAGCTGCGCCGTGTCGCTCGCTCCATCCGCATCGGCCACCGTGTAGGTGAACGTGTCGGTCAGCGTGTCGGTGCTGTGATGCAGCGCATCCACCGCCGCATCGGCGTCATCCACGACATAGGTGTACGACCCGTCACTGTTGACCGTCACGCTGCCATAGGCAGCCGTGACGGAAGATCCCACATTGTTCGAGACGCCATCGACTTCGGTGACCGAGAGACCGGAATGCGGCGTGTCGGGATCGGTATCGTTGTCCAGCACGTTGCCGATCGCGTCTTCGCCGGGCACCACACCAGCCTCGATAGCGCTGCCGGAGTCGTCCGCGGCCACCGGCCCATCGTTGGCACCCTCGATCGTCACCGTGAGCGTCGCGGAGTCGAATCCACCCAACCCATCGCTCACCTGATAGGTGAACGATTCGATCAGCGTGTCGGACGTGCCGAGCCCCTGCACGGCCGGGTTGTCGTTGTCGACGACGTACGTGTACGAGCCGTCGGATGCGATCGTCACGGCGCCGTAGGAGCCGTCGACGGCCGCGCCTACGTTGCCCGCGAGCTCGTTCACTTCCGTCACCGTGAGGCTCGCGTGGGACGTGTCGACGTCCGTGTCGTTCGCAAGAACGTTGCCCGTGGCGTCGAAGCCATTGCCGGACCCGTTGGCAAGCGCCGTGCCGCTGTCGTCCTGCGCCACAGGCGCGTCGTTCGTGCCGTTGACCGTGATCGTCACCGTCTGCGTCGCGCTCGCGCTGTGCTCGTCCGTCACCGTGACGGTGAAGGTCTCGGTGAAGCTCTGGCCCTGCGCCAGGTCCTGGTGGTTCGCGTTGTCCAGCGTATAGGTCCACGCACCCGTCGTCGCATCGACGGCCAGGCTGCCATAGGAACCCGCGCCGCCGCCGGCGTAGCCGAGCACCGCGCCGTCATCGACGTCGCTGCCCATCACCTGGCCGCTCGCCGTGATCGGCCCGTCCTCCGTCACGCTGCCCGTCTGCGGATCGCTCGTGATCGTCGGCGCGTCGTTGGTCCCCTGGATCGTGATCGTGACCGTCTGGGTTCCGCTCGCGCTCAACTCGTCGTCGATCTCCACCGTGTACGTCTGCACCAGCGTGTCGCCCTGGCCCAGATGCTCGATCTCGCTGTTGTCGACGTCGAAATGCCACACTTGCGAGCCGCCGTAGCCCTCGTCTTCGCTGACAGTCCCGTTCAGGGAGAACGTGCCCACGTAGTCGACCGGCTCCGCGCCCACCACGTGCGCCGTGTGCGACGCGCCGTTGTCCACGTCACGGAACACGAGCGTGCCCAGCGTCCCGACGCTGCCGCCCTCGGTGCCCGTTCCCACCACGCCGTTGTCCTCCTGGACCGTTCCGGCGATGTCGCTCGTGTCCGGATTGATCCACGGCGCGTCGTTGAGGCCTTCCACCGTGACCGTCACCGTCTGGGTGGCGTTGCCGCCGTTGCCGTCGCTCACCGTCACCGTGAAGGTCTCGCTCACGGTCTCCCCCTCGGCGAGGACCTGCACCGGATTGTTCGTGTTGTCCGTGCCGTTTTGCAGGGTATAGGTCCACGCGCCGGTACTGTCGTCGACGGCGAAGATGCCGTAGCTGCCGGTCGCGTTGCCGGTATAGGCCAGCGTGTCGTCGCTGTCGACGTCGCTCGCCGTCACCTGGCCGCTCGCCACGAGCGTGGTGTCTTCCTGAACCTGGCCCGATTGCGCCCCGCTCGTGATCGTCGGCTCGTCGTTCGTGCCGTTGATCGTGATCGTCACCACCTGCGTGGCTTCACCGCCATGGTGGTCGTCCACCGTCACCGTGAAGCTGTCGGTGAGCGTCTCGCCGACACCGAGCGCGTCCACGGCGCCGCTGTCGTTCACGGTGTACTCCCAGTCCGACACGCCGCCGCCCACACCGAACGTGGTGTCGAGCGAGCCGTCCGGATGGAGCCGCGCGAGCGCGAAGTCGTTGTTGGCGCCGGCGTCGCCGGAGCCGGTGAGCACGATCCGCCCTTCGCCGTCCAGCGAGACGGAGAACACGAAGTCGTTGCCGCTTCCGATGTCGATCAGCACCTTGCCCGTGCCATTGAATGACGTGTCGAGCGTGCCGTCCGAATTCAGGCGGATCACGGCCATGTCGTAGTCCGTGCCGTTGAAGCTATGGCCGGCGACGACGATCTTGCCGTCCGGCTGGATCACGGCGCTGGCGCCGAAGTCGTCGCCGCCACCGATCGGCACGATCACCTTGCCCGTGCCGCCGAAGCTGGTGTCGAGCGCGCCGTTCGAATCGAGCCGCACGACGGCGAAGTCGTAGTTGCCGCCGTTGGACGCATACCCGGACAGCACGAGCTTGCCGTTCGTCTGGACGTCGAGCGATGAGAGCACGTCGTCCGACGAGCCCACCGGCACGGTCACCTGGCCGGTGCCGCCGAGCGACGTGTCGGGCGACCCGTCCGAGTTGTAGCGCAGCACCGTGAAATCGCGGCTTGGCCCGTAGCCGGCGTAGCCGCCCACGAGGATGTCGCCGCCGGCGACCAGCACCAGCGACGCGATGTTCGTGGCCGCCACCGAAACGATGCCTCCCGTGCCGAAGTCCGCATCGATCGAGCCGTCGCCGTTCAGCCGCACGAGCTGCGCGTGGCCATGCCCGTTGTCGTAGCCCCCGAGCAGGATCTTGCCGTCCGACTGGATTTCCAGCGTGCTCACGCCGTCGTCCGAGCTCCCCATCGGCAGGGTCACGGTGCCGCTGACGCCGAACGTGTCGTCCACCGACCCGTCCGCATTGAGCCGCGTGACGACGAAGTCGTCGTTGGTGCCGTTGGAGGCCTGGCCGCCCAGCACGATCCTGCCGTCCGACTGGATCGCGAGTGCGTAGGACTCGGCGTCGCCCGATCCCACGGGCAAGAGCACCTTGCCGGTGCCGCCGCCGAACGTCGTATCGAGGCTGCCGTCCGAGTGCAGGCGCACGACGCTGAATTCGTTCGTGCCGCCCACGCTGCTCCATCCGGCCACGACCATGCGGCCGTCGCCATCCGTCACCATCGTGCGGCCGGAATCGTTCTGCGTGCCCACGGGCACGAGCAGCGTGCCGGAAGCGTTGCCCACGAGGCTCGCGGTGCCATACGTGGCCGCGCTCACGCTTACCGTCGGCTCGTCGGTCGCGTCGACATCGCCATAAGTCACGTCGCCGAAGGTCGTGCGCGCGCCCGGGTTGTCGTCGCCTTCGCTCACGGTGCCGGAAGAGTCGGCCGTGAGCGTCGGGTCGTCGTTCGTCCCATGGATGGTCACGGTGACCGTCTCGGTCGTGCTCGCGCCGTGCTCGTCGCTCACCGTCACCGTGAAGGTCTCGATCACGGTCTCGTCCACCGCGAGCTGCTGCACCGGGACGGACTGGCCGTTCACGCCGTTGTCGAGGGTGTAGCTCCACGCGCCCGTGCTCGCGTCCACCGCGAAGCTGCCGTAGGCACCGGCCGCCGTGCCGCTGTAGCCGAGCGTCGCTCCATGGTCCACGTCGCTGCCGGTCACCTGCCCGCTCGCGGTGAGCGTGAGGTCTTCCGTCACGCTGCCCATCTGCGTGCCGCTCGTGATCGTCGGCGCATCGTTCGCGCCGTTCACGGTGACGGTCACCGTCTGCGTCGCGCTCGCACCATGTTCGTCCGTCACGGTCACCGTGAATGACTCGGTGAAGCTCTCGCCTTGCGCGAGGTCCTGGTGGTTCGCGTTGTCGAGCGTGTAGGTCCACGCCCCCGTGCTCGCGTCGATCGCGATGTTGCCGTAGACGCCGCCCGCGCTGCCGCCGTAGCTGAGCGTCGCGCCGTCGTCCACGTCGCTGCCGGTCACCTGCCCGCTCGCGGTGAGCGTGCCATCCTCGGTGACGCTGCCCGTCTGCGGGCCGCTCGTGATCGTCGGCGCATCGTTCGCACCATGAATCGTCACCGTGAGTGTGGCCGTGTCGAATCCGCCCGCCCCGTCGCTCACCTTGTACGTGAACGAATCGGTCAGTGTCTCGCTGCTGTTGAGCGCATCGACCGTGGCGTCGAGGTTGTCCACGACGTACGTGTAAGACCCGTCGCTCTCGAGCGTGATCTGCCCGTAGGAGCCATCGAGACCCGTTCCAACGTTGGCGCCCGCGCCGTCGACCTCGGTCACCGACAGGTTGCCGTGCGGCGTGTCGGGATCGGTGTCGTTGTCCAGCACGTTGCCGATCGCGTCTTCGCCCGGCACCACACCGGCCTCGGTCGCGGAGCCGGCGTCGTCCGCGGCGACCGGCGCGTCGTTGGCGCCCTCGACCGTCACCGTCAGCGTGGCGCTGTCGAATCCACCCACTCCGTCGCTTACCTGGTAGGTGAAGGTTTCGATCAGCGTGTCGGTCGCACCGAGCGCCTGCACGTCCGGGTTCTGGTTGTCGACGACATACGTGAAGGAGCCGTCGGAGGCGATCGTCACGGCGCCGTAGGAGCCGTCGACATCCGCGCCCACATTGCCCGCGAGTTCATTCACTTCCGTGACCGCGAGGCTCGTGTGGGACGTGTCGACGTCCGTGTCGTTCGCGAGCACGTTGCCCGTGGCGTCGAGGCCGTTGCCGGACCCGCCGGCAATCGCCGTGCCGACGTCGTCCTGCGCCACCGGCGCGTCGTTCGTGCCGTTGACGGTGATCGTCACCGTCTGCGTCGCGCTCGCGCTGTGCTCGTCCGTCACGGTGACCGTGAACGTCTCCGTGAAGCTTGCGCCCTGCGCCAGATCCTGATGATTCGCGTTGTCCAGCGTGTAGGTCCACGCGCCCGTGGTCACGTCGACGACGAGGCTGCCATAAATGCCGGTGCCGCCGCCGCTGTAGGCGAGCGTCGCGTTGTGATCGACGTCGCTGCCGGTGACCTGCCCGCTCGCGGTGAGCGTGACGTCTTCCGTCACGCTGCCCGTCTGCGTTCCGCTCGTGATGGTCGGTGCATCGTTCGCGCCGTTGACCGTGATCGTCACCGTCTGCGTCGCGCTCGCGCTGTGCTCGTCCGTCACCGTAACGGTGAACGTCTCGGTGAAGCTCTCGCCCTGCGCCAGGTCCTGGTGGCTCGCGTTGTCCAGCGTGTAGTTCCAGGCACCCGTGCTCGCGTCCACCACGATGCTGCCGTACGTGCCGCCGGCGCTGCCGCCGTAGCTGAGCGTCGCG
The DNA here is from genome assembly GCF_035548915.1 of Ramlibacter sp. Lineage (GTDB taxonomy): Bacteria > Pseudomonadota > Gammaproteobacteria > Burkholderiales > Burkholderiaceae_C > Ramlibacter. The sequence goes on from NZ_DASZSE010000003.1 coordinate 57,986, forward strand.
CCCTGGTCGACATCGCTGCCCGTCACCTGCCCGCTCGCCGTGAGCGTGCCGTCTTCCGTCACGCTGCCGGTCTGCGCACCGCTCGTGATCGTCGGCGCGTCGTTCGTGCCGTTCACGGTAACGGTCACCGTCTGCGTCGCGCTCGCGCCATGTTCGTCGGTGACGCTCACCGTGAACACTTCGGTGTGGCTCTCGCCTTGCGCCAGATCCTGGTGGCTGGCGTTGTTCAGCGTGTAGCTCCACGCGCCCGTCGTCGCGTCCACGGCGAGGCTGCCGTACGCGCCCGTGCTGCTGCCGCCGTAACTCAGCGTCGCACCGTGATCGACATCGCTGCCGGCGATCTGGCCGCTCGCCGTGAGCGTGCCGTCTTCCGTCACGCTGCCCGTCTGCGCGCCGGTCGTGATGGTCGGTGCGTCGTTCGTGCCGTTGACGGTGATCGTCACCGTCTGCGTCGCGCTCGCGCTGTGCTCGTCCGCCACCGTGACGGTGAACGTCTCGGTGAAGCTCTCGCCCTGCGCCAGGTCCTGGTGGCTCGCGTTGTCCAGCGTGTAGCTCCAGGCGCCGCTGGTCGCGCTCAGCGACAGGCTGCCGTACGTGCCGGTGCCGCCGCCGCTGTAGCTGAGCGTCGCGCCGTGATCGACGTCGCTACCCGTCACCTGGCCGCTGGCGGTGAGCGTGCCGTCTTCGGTCACGCTGCCCGTCTGCGTGCCGCTCGTGATGGTCGGCGCATCGTTCACGCCGTTGACAGTGATCGTCACCGTCTGCGTCGCGCTCGCACTGTGCTCGTCCGTCACCGTGACGGTGAAGACTTCGGTGAAGCTCTCGCCTTGCGCCAGGTCCTGGTGGCCGGCGTTGTTCAGCGTATAGGTCCACGCGCCCGTCGTCGCGTCCAGCGCGAGGTTGCCATAAGAGCCGCCGCCACCGCCGCTGTAGCTGAGCGTCGCGCCATGGTCGACGTCGCTGCCCGTCACCTGCCCGCTCGCCGTGAGCGTGCCGTCTTCCGTCACGCTGCCGGTCTGGGTGCCGCTCGTGATGGTCGGCGCGTCGTTCGCGCCATTCACGGTGATCGTCACCGTCTGCGTTGCGCTCGCGCTGTGGTCGTCCGTCACCGTGACCGTGAAGGTCTCGGTGAAGCTCTCGCCCTGCGCCAGATCCTGGTGGCTCGAATTGGCCAGCGTGTAAGTCCAGGCGCCGCTGGTGGAGCTGACCGCGAGCGATCCGTAGCTGCCCGCACCGCCGCCGCTGTAGCTGAGCGTCGCGCCCAGGTCGACATCGCTGCCGGTCACCTGCCCGCTCGCCGTGAGCGTGCCGTCTTCCGTGACGCTGCCGGTCTGCGCACCGCTCGTGATCGTCGGCGCGTCGTTCGCGCCGTTGACGGTGACCGTCACGGTCTGCGTGGCGCTCGCGCTGTTTTCATCCATCACCGTCACGGTGAAGGTATCGATGTAGGTCTGGCCCTGCGCGAGGTCCTGATGATTCGCGTTGTCGAGCGTGTAGCTCCACGCGCCCGTCGTCGCGTTCACGCTCAGGCTGCCGTACGTGCCCGTGCTGCCGCCGCCGTACGTGAGCACCGCGCCGTGGTCCACGTCGCTGCCCGTCACCTGGCCGCTCGCGGTGAGCGAGCCGTCTTCCGTCACGCTGCCCGTCTGCGTGCCGCTCGTGATGGTCGGCGCGTCGTTCGCACCTTGAATCGTCACGGTGAGCGTGGCGGTGGCATATCCCCCCTGCCCGTCGGTCACCTGGTAGGTGAACGTGTCGACGAGTGTTTCGCTCCCATTCAGGGCGTCGACGTTCGCATTGTTGACGGTGTAGGTGTAGCTGCCGTCGGACTGGATCGTGACCGAGCCGTAGCCGGGTCCGTTGCTCACGGAAGTGCCCACATTGCCCGACGAGCCGTTCACCTGCGACACGCTGAGCGTGCCGAGGTTGGGGTCGCTGTCGTTGGTGAGGACGTTTCCGGAAGGATTGACGCCCGCGGACGTGCCGGCCTCGGTTGCGTTTGCCGTGTCGTTGTTTGCCGTGGGGTTGGCGTTGACGTCGAGCGTCACGGTGCGCGTCACCGGCGTGTCGGCCCCGCCGTCGGCGGCGACCACGGTGAACGTGTAGCTCTTTTGCCCGTGCGTGTAGTCGGGGTTGTCCTTGAGCGTCACGACGCCCGTGCTGCCGTCGATCGTGAAGTGCGTGTAGTCGCCCGACGATTGCAGCGAATAGGTGACGGTGGCGAGATGGTCGCCGTCGTGCGCCTGCGCCGTGTAGACGCTCTGGTTCGCGCCGCTCTGGTCGTTGACCGCCGCCGTGGTGCCCGAATCGAACACGATCGGGAGATCGTTCAGGTTGTTGACGTTCAGCGTGAACGTCTCCGCGGTCGAATTGCCGAGGTGGTCGGCGACGAGCAGCGTGAACGTGTAGGTCGGCGAGTGGGTGAGGTTCTCGTAGTCGAGCCCCGAAGTGAGCGTGACCGTGCCCGTTGCCGAGTTGACGTTGAAGTACTTGTAGTCGCCCGTCTGCTGCAGCGTGTAGGCGACGTTCGTGTCGTCCACGCTCGTGACCACCACCAGCGTGCCCGTCGCGTTCTCGTTGATGGAGCCGACCAGGTTGTCGACCGGGCCGCTCGGCCCCACGTATTTCCAGTGGAGCGTCGGCGCCGTGAAATCATCCAGCTGCAGGATGTTCTTCAGGTCGTCGATCATGTGGTTCGGCGTGCTGCCGTCCCAGCCCTTGCCCACGTCGATCGCGAATTCGGCCGAGCTGTCGGCGTCGTTGCTCGCCAGCACCAGGCCCGTCGTGCCGTCGTAGCGCACCTGCCCCGCGGCGTTGAGGGTATCGAACGTGCTGGTGGCGATCCACGTGAGCCGTGTGTCGAAATTGCCCCACGTCCCCGCCTTGAAGGAGCCGCCGACCGTGTCGCCGTCGAGCAGCCTCAAGTCGATGTGGTCGCCCGTCGCCGAGACCGTCGTCCACGTCGCGTCCGTGATCTTGTCCCAGCCGCTGGTGGAAGGCGACTCCGTCCAGTCCTTGTAGAGAAAGGTGTCGTTGCCGCTGCCGCCCGTCATCACGTCGGCGCCCAGCCCGCCGATGATGGTGTCGTTGCCGGTGCCGCCATCGATCGTGTCGTTGCCGCCCAGCGCGTCGATCGTGTTGTCGTTCTGGTTGCCGAAGATCGTGTTGGCCTGCGAGTTGCCCGTCGCCTTCAGCGCGCCGCTGCCCGCGGCGAGCGACAGGGTCTCGACGTTCAGCGGCTGCGTGTAGTCCGCCGAGGCGATGACAAGGTCGGCCTTGTCGCTGCCCGTCTCCGAAATGCTGTCGTTGCTGTTGTCGACGTAGTAGGTGTCGTTGCCGGAGCCGCCGACGAGGGTGTCGATGCCCCCGCCGCCATCGAGCGTGTCATTGCCCGCGCCGCCGCTGATCGAGTCGTTGCCGCTGCCACCGAGTAGCGAGTCGTTGCCGCTGGTGCCATTGATTGTGGTCATGAGATCCCCTCCAGAACGGGATGCCGCCGCTTGCTCTGACGGCAGCTGCGGCGCGAAAAATCTAATCTAGTCGTTGATCGTGAAAAAAGCTACAGGTCGTTACTTACATTTCCCGTCCAAGTGGAGGATGAATCCCGGAAAACGGTGAAAAACTTCCTCCCGATGTACCCGTTCTTCCTCAACGGGCGTAACGAATGGAAAAGGGCCTGCTCACGCAGGCCCTTGTTCCTGAAGGCGCATCCGGCCCCGCCTACTTGGTGTTGATGCTGTTCTGCGCGGAGTTGCCGACCGCGCGCGCGGTGATGCTGTTGTTGGTGACGATGGTCGACCCGCCCGCGCTCGAACCCGCCGCCGTTCCCGTGACGCCAATGTTGAGGTTGGTCGCGACGGAGGTCACGTTGGCCGTGTTGAGCTGGTTGTTCACCACCGAAGCACTCGCATTCACGCCACCGGCCAGGCCGCTGATGTTGATCGAGTTGACGGCGTTGTTGCCGTAGCCGATCGCCGACGCGGTGTTGCCCGAAACGTTGATGGAGCTCGCCCCCAACGCGCCGGTCAGGACCGCGCCGACGTTGGCGTACTGCGCCCGCATGTTCACCGTGGCGTCGTTGGTCTGGTTGTTCAGCACCTGGTAGGTGTACGTCGGCGCGCTGCCGCCGATGCTGGAGGAGGCGCCGGCTTCGATCGCATTGAGCGCCGTGTTGCCGCCGCCTTGCGCAGCCAGCGTGTTGCCCGTCACGGTGATCGGCGATGCGATCGCGTTGCCGACCGCGCCGCTCGTCACGCCGAGCATCGTGGGCACCGTGGGCGTCGCCGCGGAGGCGCCGCCGACCGTCGCGCTGATCGTGCTCGCGGCGTTCGCGTTCTGCGTGTTGCTCACGCTCGCCGTGCCGTTCGTCGCGCTGCCGCTCAGGGCGCTGCCCGAATTCAGCAGAACCTTGTTCGTCGCCGAGTTCATCGTGGCCATGGCGATCATGCTGTTGTCCACGACGCCGAACACCACGCCGCCGCCGGCCGCCGTGCCGAGGTTCGCGCCCAGGAGCCCGGTGTACGTGACCGAGGTCACGTCGCCCGTGCCGTTCTGGGTGCTGCGAACCGCATAGCTCTGCGAGCCGCTCAGCAGGTCGCCGCCCGCGATAGACGGGCCCGACGCATTCAGGATGCTCGTGGCCGCGTTGCGCGTTGCCTGGGCGTTCAGCGCGTTGTTGGCCACCGTGATGGCCGTGGGCGTCGTGTCGCCGGTCACCGCCACGCCGATGTTGCTCGCCTGGTTGGCGTTCACCGACGAGGAGATCGTGCCCGCGAGCGAGGTCTGGCTGTTGTCGATCGACGACGTGGTCGTGTTGTCCAGGCCCGATGCCGGCGTGAGCGTGATGCTGTTGTCGGCCGAGTTGGCGCCGCTCCTGGCGAACACGTTGTTCTTCGTGATCGAGTACGCCGTCACGTTGCCGCTCACGCTGCCGGCTGTGACGCCGAGCGTCACGACGTCGTTCGTCGCGGTGGCGGCCGCGCCCGCCGTCTGCGTGTTGTCCACGGCGAAGGCGGAATTGGCGCCGGTGGCGAGCGACGTGGCGGACACGGTGGCGCCGCTCAGCGTCAGCGTGTTGGAGGCCACGTTCTGCACCGCGGTCGCATCCAGCAGGTTGTTGTTCACCGTGTGCGTGGAAGCGGTGTCGGCGATGTCGCCGACGATCGCGCCGCCCACCGTTCCCACCGCGACCGTCGCGTTGACCGTGGCCGCCGCGCCGGCGACCTGGTTGCTCTGCGTGAGCGCCGTTCCGGCGAACACCGTCGCTCCCCCAAGGTCCGTGCTGTTGGCCGCGGTGTTGGTGCCCGCCCGCGCCGTGATGGCGTTGTTGGTGGTGGTGAACGACGTGCCCACGCCCGCGTCGATGTTGCCTCCCACGGTCGCGCCCACCGTCGTCACCGTGCTGGTCGCGGTGGCGTCGGCGTTGCCCGTCTGGAAGTTGTCGGTCATGAAGCTCGCCTTCGTGCCCGCCACGTCCAGGTTGGCCCCGGTTTCACCCGTGACCGTGCTGCCGCTCACCGCAAGCGCGTTGGTCGCGGCGTTGCGCAGCGTCTGCGACACGAGGATGTTGTTCGTGACCGTCACCGGCGACGTCGTCGTGTCGCTCGTGAAGTTCGCACCCACCGTGCCCACCGTGAGGGTGGAGCTGTGGTCGCCGGCCGTGGCGTCCTGCGTGCTCGTGTTCAAGGCGCTGCCCGTGAGCGTGCCGCTCGCCTTCACCGAGACCGTGTTCGTGCTGGAGTTGCCGCCTCCGAGCGCCTGCACCACGTTGTTGCTGGCCGTGATGTTGCCGCTCGTCGTGAGGTCGTCGCCGACGTTCAGGCCGATGATGCCGACCGTCGCGTTCGCCTTGGTCGTGTTCGCGCCGTTGCTCGCCGTCTGGTTGTTGCTGCCGACGAAGCTCGCGCCCTGCAGGCTCAGGTCCGACTCGCCCACGATGGCCACGCCGTTCACGTCGACCTTGTTGCTCGAGACGTTGCGGCGGCCTTCCGCGGTGAGCGTGTTGCCGGATGCGGTCACGGTGATCGGCCCGGTGATGTCGCCGGTGTTTGTCGCGCCCACCGTTCCCACGCTGAAGCTTCCCGAGAGGTCCGCCGTCGAGCCTGCCGTCTGCACGTTGCTCGAGACGCCGCTGCCCGAAAGCGTGGAGCCGGACTGCACCGTCAGCGTCGTGCCGGCACTGTTCGCGCGAGCGATCGACGACACCGTGTTGCTCGACGCGGTGATCGTGTTGGTGCCCGTGAAGTCGCCGGCTGTCACGTTCGCGCCGACCGTGGTCACCGTGTTGCCCACGACGCTGTTGACCGCGCCCGCCTCGGTCTGGTTGTTGCTCGCCGTGAAGCTCGCGTTCGCGTTGGTGAGGGCCCCGGCGGCCGTGCCGGTGATCGCGGCGCCGGTCACGGTGAGCCCGTTCGTCGCCACGTTGCGGATGCCCTCGGAGGTGAGCGTGTTGTCGGACGAAGTCACCGTCACGTTGTCCGCCGGCGTGGCGGCCACCAGGCCGACCGTGCCGCCGGTGTGCGTGATGTTCACGCCGCCGGCCAGCGCGCTCTGCGTGTTCTCCGTGGCGGCCGAGCCGCTCACGGCACCGCTGCCCGTGATCGTCGCGCTGTTGTTGGCGCTGTTGTTGCGCGCGAGCGCCGTCATCGCGTTGCCCGTGGCCGTGACCACCGCGCCGGAGATGCTGCCAACCGTCGCACCCACCGTGCCGTACGTGTTGGTGGCGAGTGCGCCGTTCGTGGAGAGGTCCGACTGCTGGTTGTTCGTGGTGAAGCTCGCCGTGGTGCCGCCCACCAGCGTGACGTCGCCCGTGACGGAGGTGCCGCTCACGACGAGTCCGTTGGTCGCCGAGTTGCTGATCGCCTGCGCCGACTGCGAGTTGCCCGTGACCGTCACCGGCACGTTGCCGGCATTGCCCGGGCCGCTCGCGTTCAGGCCGATCAGGCTCGTGTTCGCGAGCGCGGTGTACGCGTTGGTCGTCGCCGTGGCGTTCTGCGTGCTCTCGGCCCGGGCCGTTCCGACCACCGCCGCGCCGGCCGTCACCGTGGCGTTCGTGACGGCGAGGTTGGCGCCCGCTTGCGCCTGCACCGCATTGCCGCTCACGGTCACCCGGTTCGTGCCCAGCAGATCGCCCGCTTCCACGTCCAGGCCGAAGCCCATGCCGAGGTTGGCGTTCGCAAACGAACCGCCCGAGCCCACGTCACCCTGGTTGTTGCGCGCCGTGAAGCTCGCCGGCTGGCCCCCGGCGAGCGCCGTGCCCTGATCCGCGCCGTCGCCCGTCACCGAGCCGCCGGTCACGGTCAGAGTGTTCTGCGCGACGTTGCGCGTGGCTTCCGCCGTGACCGTGTTCTTCTGCGCGCCGCCGCCCACCGTCACGGTGAGGTCGTTGGCATTGCCGGCCAGGATTCTCACGCCGGAGAGGTCGACGATCGCGTCGGCCTGCACGATGGCGGGCGTGAGCGACGATTGCGTGCTGTCCGTGAGCGCCGAACCGGTGACGGCACCCGTTGCCGTCACGCTGGCACTCGTGGCCGCGCTGTTGGCGCGGGCCAGCGCCGTGTCCGTGTTGTTGGTCACGGTCACGGTGTTGGCGCCGGCGCCGCTCGTGAGGTCGCCGCTCAGCAGGCTCGCGCCGATCACCTGGCGCGCCGTCTGCGCGTAGACGCTCGGCAGCGTGCCGCCCGCGAGGTCGGTCTGGTTGTTGACCGCGCTGAAGGCGGCCTGCGTCGTGCCGTTGAACGGAGGCTGGTCACCCGTGACGGAGCCGCCGGACACGTCGAGCGTCGTGGTCGCCGCCTGACGGATCGACTGGGCCGTGGACGCATTGCCGTTGGTCGTCACCGTGATGGAGTTCGCGCCCGTGCCCGACACGAGACCGATGTTCTGCTCGTTCAGGAGCGCGTTCACGCCGCCGTTGCTGTTGACGCTTGCGAGGCCCGCTAAGCTCTGCTGCGTGCTCGTGGCCATCGCCGTGCCCGTGAGCGCGCCGGTGGCGGCCACCGTGGCCTTGGTCGTGCCGGCGTTGTCGCCCGCGAGCGCCGTGAACGTGTTGGCATTGGCGGTCACCGTATTGACCCCCGTCACCACGCCCGTCGTGGCGTCGATGCCCACGTTGCCGGGGCTCACGTTGGCATTGCTGCCGTCGGTTCCCACGTTGACCGTCTGGCTGTTGCTCGCGGTGAAGCTCGCCGGGGTCGTGGTGGTCGTGAGGTCGGCGAAGCCCGCGCCGGCGACGGAGCCGCCCGTGGCCGTGAGGGTGGTCGTCGCCTGGTTGCGCACGCCGTCGCCTTGCAGCAGGTTGCTGTTGACCGTGACGTTGTTGTTGTTGGTGCTCGTCGCCGACAACTGGCCGATCGTCCCGGTCGACACGTTGGCATTCGTCTCCGTGTTGTTGGTGGACGTCTGCGTGTTGCTCGCAAGGCCGATGCCGCTCAGCGAGTTGGTCGCCGTGATGGCTGCGCTGGTCTGCGCTTCGTTGCCGCGGGCCGTGGCGAGCAGGCTGTTGTTGCTCGCGGTGAGCACGTTGGTTCCGGCGAACGTGTTGGCCGTGGCGCCGATCACGCCCGTGGACGTGTTGGCGTTGACGCCGCCGCTCACCGCGCCGTTCGCGTTCTCGTCCTGCGAGTTGATCGCCGAGAAGCTCGCGGGCGTGCCGGCCGGCAGCGTCGCCGTCGGGACGTCGCCCGTGACGGTACCGCCGGTGACCTTCAGGCCGGTCACCGCGTTGTTCACCTTGGATTCGCTTTGCACCATGTTGCCGGTCACCGTGACCGGCATGGTGTCGGACGTGTTGGTGACCGAGAGGCCGATGTTCACGCCGCCGCCCGCGGTGGAATTGATCGCGCCGACGTTGGTGCCGCCCGCGAAGTCCTGCGTGCTCGTGGCCATCGCGCTGCCGGTGATCGTGTTGGGCGCCGTGAGCTCGACCGTGGTGCCGGTCGAGGCGCTGGTGTTGCCCCGCGCGCGCGCCAGCAGCGTGTTGTCGGTGACGGTCACCTGGCCCGTGGTCGTCGTCACGGTCGAATCCGTCTGCACGCCGAGCGTGGTGGCGGTGTTCGTGGCCGTGACGTCGCCCGCGATGTGCTGCACGTTGCTCGACGTGAACGAGGCGGCCGCGCCCGTGGGGATCGTTCCGGTGATGGAACTGCCCGAGGCCGTGAGCGCGTTGTCCGCCGAGTTGCGCAGTGTCTGCGCGGTGAGCGTGTTGGAGCTGATCGTGGACACCGTGTCGGCGGCCAGGGCGCCGGCCGAGTTCACGCCGACCGTCGTGACGGCCACCGTGCTCGAGTGGCCGGGCGCGGTGGCGCCGGTGCCGGAATCCTGCGTGTTCGACACGAGGCCGGAGGCCGTGAGCGCCCCCGCGGCCGTGAGCGTCTGGGTGTTGGCCGCCGCGTTGCCCGTCGTGCCGGACGTGAGGCTGTTCGACGTGACCGTGAGCGTGCTGGCGCCCGTGTCCGTCGCGATCTTGGCGCCGACCGTGCCGAGCGTCGCGCTCGAATCCGTCGCGCCGTCGCTCTTGTCGCTTTGCGTGTTGATCGTGCGGTAGTCCTGCGCGATGCCGTCGCCGTTGCCGGTGATCGTGCTGCCGCTGATCGCCACGCTGTTGCCCGCCGAGTTGCGGCCGGCCTGCGCGTTGACCGTGTTGCCCGACACGATGATGTTCGCCGTCGTGAGCACGGGCCCCGCGGTGGTCGGGCTGGTGACGCCGATGTCGGCGGGCACCGTGGAGCCGACGTTCGCGGCCACCGCGCCCAGGTCGGACGTCTGCGTGTTGTTCACCATGCCCGACGTCGTGTTGGCGTTGGAGGCGGTAATGGTGAGCGCGTTGCCGGCGATGTTTTCCGTGCCGAACGACTGCACCTTGTTCTGCGTGACGGTCGTGGTGTTCGTCGTGAGCGCGTTGTAGACGACGGCGCCGACCACCCCCGGGTCCACGTTCGACGTGACGTCGCCGCCGGTATGGTTCTGCGTGCTCACCACCGTGAAATCGGTGTTGCCCGCCGCGGGAGCGATGCCGGTCACCGTGGCGCCGGTGACCGTCTGCGTGTTGCTGCCGAAGTTGCGGCTCGCCGAGGCGCTGATGGTGTTCTTCGTGACGTTCACGGGTGTGGTCGTGAACGAGAGCGCGTCCGCGCCGACGGCGTCGTTGTAGCCGGCCGACGGAGCGACCGAAGCCGTGATGTTGCCGTCGCCGGTCTGGCCGCTGCCCAGGGCGCCCGTGAGGACCGTGGCGGTGCCCGTTCCGTTGAGGGTGAGCGTGTTGCTCACGTCGGTGCCGCGCGCGAAGGCGCTGAGCGTGTTGTTCACGACCGCGACCGAGCCGCCGGTCACGTCGGCGCCGTTTGCGGCGTCCTGCGCGCCGCTCAGGCGCGCCACGCCGGTCACCGCCGAGGCCGCGCCGCCCGTCTGTGCCTGCTCGCTCGCGATCGTGTAGTCGGCCGATGCGACCGGGGCCGCGCCGCCCGTGACGCCCGCGACCGCCACCGTCGAATTGCCCGACAGCGTGCTCGCGTCGATCTTCAGCTTGTTGCTGCCGGAGCTGCCGACCGCGAGGCCGCTGATCGTGTTGTCGGTGATGGCGAGCGTCGAGCCGGTGATGGTGTCCGTGCCGTTGCCGCTGATCGTCTTGATCCCCGTGCTGCCGTCCGTGACGTTGGCCGCCACCGGGCTGCTGCTCACCTGCGAGTTCGCGATACCCGCGGCCGTCTTCAGGTTGGCGTAACCGGTGAGGCTGAGCGTATTGGCCGTGTCGTTGTTGCGGGCTTCCGCCGTGAGCGCGTTGTTCGCGACGGTGAGCGTGGAATTCGTGACCGCGCCGGCCGACGCCGTGGAAGGCGACGCGAAGACGCCCGCGGTGGTGTTCAGCACCTGTGCCGTGCGGCCCGTGGTGAGGTCGTCCTTCTGCGAGTTGGAGATCGCGTACTCGCCGTTGGCCGAGACGTTCGATGTGCCGCTGTCGGCCGTCGACACGCCGGTGGCGAGCGGGGCCGCGGTGGTCAGGCTGCCGCCCGAGGACGTGAGGCTGTTGGACGCCTGGTTGCCGAGGGACAGCGCGCTCGCGCTGTTCTTCTGCACGGTGGCCGTGGTCGTATCCAGGCTCGGGAAGTAGGTGAGCCCGAAGCCGGTCGTCGCGGCGCTCGTGTTGTCGACCGTCGCGACCGACGCGTTGCCGGCGTTCGACTGCACGTTCGCGATGCTCGCGATATCCGTGGCGACGCCGCCGGGCGGCGTGATCGTCGAATTCGCGGGCATCGCGATGGCGTTGCTCGCCCGGTTGCTGCCGTTGGATGCGCTCGCCGTGTTGCCCGAGATCGTGAACGTGCTGCCCGTCACCGGGGTGTCGTTGGCCGGGTCGCGCATGTTGGCGACCGCGAAGCCGCCGGTATTGACCGTGCTCGCGCTGCTGTCGGCGGTGTTGCTCTGCGCGTTCGCGATGCCGAGCGACGCGTTGCTCGTGGCCGTGATGTTGGCGATGTCCGAGACCGCGCCCGTGTTGGAGGCCGGGTTCGTGCCGACCGCGCCCGGCGTGAGGTTGGAGAAGTTCGCCGTCACGGTGTTGGTGGCGTCGTTCACCTGCGCCGCCGAGGAGACGGTGTTGTTCGTGACGCCCACGGTGGAAGCCGCGACGGTGGTCGTGCCGCCGGAGCCGGAGGAAACGATCACCCCCGAATTGGTGGTTGCCGCGGTGACGGCCGCACCGTTTTGCTGAACGCTCGCCACGCCCTGGTGCACGGTCGCGTTGCTGCCCGCGAGCAGGACCGACGTCGTGCCGATGTTGCCGGCGGCGTTCGACGTGATGGCGTTCTTGTCCATCGTGATGGTCGCGGCCGCGAGGCCCAGCGGGCCGGTGCCGCCGTCGATGTCGGTCGTGGTGACCGTGACCCCGCTCGAGTCGACCGTCGAGACGATCGCGTTCGGCCCGAAGTTGGACTGGATGTTGGTGGCGGAGCTGCCGGCATTCACCGCGGCGTGCCCGGTATTGGCATCGGCGAGCGACTGCCCGTCGCCGGCGGTCGCCGTCGACGTCACGTTGGAGGACGTGATGCTCACCGTGCTTTGCGCCACGTTGCCTTCGGTCGTGGTGCCGATGGTGTTGGAGTTCGACGTGATCGTGCCGCCCACGGCGCCTGATGCCGCGTTGCCCACGGTGATCGAGATCGGCGCGCCCGTGATGGTGGACGACAGGCCGATGTTGCTCGTGCTCGTCAGGTTGTTCACCTGCGCGTTCGCGACGCCCGTCGAAGCGCTGAAGTTGCTGTTGCTCGCGCTGATCAGGTTGCCCGCGATGTTGCCGCGCGTCGTGCTCGAGATGCTGTTGCTCGTGTTGGTGATGCTCGCCGCCGGATCGAGCGTGTCGACCTTCGTCGTGATCGGCGCCTGCACGTCCGAGCTGAGGAAGGTGCCGCTGTTGATCTGCCGGTTGAGCAGCCCGAGGTCGGCCTGGTTCACCGTCGTCGTCTGCACGCTCGTCGCGCTGGCGGTGATGTCGTTCACCGTGCCCGAGCCGCTGCCGGCCGCGTCCATTCCCGTGGCGAGCGTGATCGCGTTGCTGGCCGCCACGCTGTTGCCCGCGCCGCGTACGCCGGTCGAGTTGCCGGTCGAAGCCGCGCTGATGCTGTTGTTGGTGACGACGAGCGGCGCCTGCAGCACGGTGTTCTGGCCCGCGCTCGCGCTCAGGTCCACGTTCACGCTGCTCTTGTTGTCGACCGAAGCGGTGGGCACCGCGCCGGCGCCGGCATCCTCGAGGTTGACCTGAGCGTTGCTCACGGTGATCGTGCCGCTCAGCTGCGCCGCGCCTCCGCTCGTGACCGACACGAGGTTGTTCGCCGCGTTCACGCCGAACGAAGTCGCCATCGAGTTGCTCGTGAGCGTGAGCGGATTCGTGAGCGGCGTGCCGCTGTCGGTGAGGCCGATCGTCACCGTGCTGTTGGTGATCGTCGCGGCGGAGGACGCCTGGCCGGACGCGTTGTAGGCCGTCTGGTTGGCGTTGATGTTGAGGCTGCCCGTGGTCGTCACGTCCTGCGCCGTGCCGTTGATCCCCGTGCTCGCGTCGATGCTTCCGAGCTGCGCGTTGCTGTAGCCGATCGGCAGCTGGCCGCTCAGGCGCGAGTCGGCGCTGTTCACGAGGACCGTCGAGCCGACCTTGTTGTTGCTGACCGTGATCTGCGCATCGGCTTGGGCGGTGTTCTGCACGCCGATCACCAGCGAGTCGTTGTTCGCGGTGGTCTGCACCGGCGTCGCGGCCGCGGCGGCGCCGCGCAGCTGGCCCGACAGGATGCCCGCCGTGCCGCCGGAGGACATCACGAACAGGTTGATCACCGTGGGGTCGAGCCCCACGAGCGGCGACACCTCGTTGCCGATCGCGGTGACGAGGCTGCTGTTGCCGTCCACGACGATCGGGCCGCCCACGGGCAGCAGCGTGCCGAAGAGGCCGATGCTGTTCGAAGCGGAGATCGACGGGTTCTGCGCCCACTGGTTGTTGGTGACCTGCTTTTCGTAGCTCGGGGCACTGAAGATCTGGCCGGTGGTCGGGTCCGGCGTGATCTGGTAATTCAGCAGTTGAGCGTGGGCGCCACCCGCCGCTGCGCCTCCCAGGACGATCACGCAGGCCGAAGCCAGTGCGGTGCGCCGGAACTGCTCGGCTCCATGGGACTGGATACCGGTATTGCGTTGATTCCCTCTCATGGCCTTCTCCTCAAGGTGGCGTGAACCGTTGATCACACAAACAAACAATGACTACAAAACAATGACTACTGCGCCACGACCATCGTGGCGACCAGTTGGAAGCCTGCACTGTGGCGCGTGATTTGCTGATCGGTGGGTGCGGGGACCCACGTCACACCCACGCGCGACGATGCAACGCCCTTGCTCACGAGGAAGTCGGTGACCGACTTCACCCGTGCATTCGTCAACTCGCGCCGCTGGCTGGGCGCCCAGACCTCGTTGTCGCGCGCGAGCAGCTGCAATACGGCCTGCCGTCCCTGCGCCGCTTCCGCGGCGACCTTCTCCAGGACGGAAGCGGCCTGCACCGAGATCGCGTCGCTGCCGAATTCGAACGGCACGAGGTTGCTCGGCCCCGGCGGCGCGAGCGCGGCGTTCTGCGGCGCGAGGCCCTCGGGCGGCGGCGTCGCCGCGACCGGCTGCGCTCCATGGCCGTTGCCGTTCACGTTCACGTTGCCGTTCGCGACCGGCGCGGGAAGCGCCGCCGGCTCCGACTCCAGCGACGCGGGCGTGGCACGCGCGACGCCCGTTGCGTCGATGCACTGCATCGGGTCGATGCCGGAGACGGCCGCGACGAGTTCCACGACGCCGTGCTCGATGGTCGTGCGAACGCCGAGCTGCAGCGGCTCCTGGTTCTTGTTGCCGCCGTTCACGTCGACGAGCTCGGTGCCGAAGAAGCGGTAGACGCCGACGCCCACTTCCTCGCCGATGATCTGCTTTTGCACGCTCGCCGTGCGCACGACCACCAGCGAGCGGGTGTCGACGATGCGCAGGTCCACGCCGATGTTCATCGTGAACGTGCGCTTCTTCGCGCCCACGCCGTTCACGTAGACCTCCGCGCCGCCCGAGGCGATGTTGTAGTTCAGCTCGGTGATGCCGCCGACGATGTAGTACTGCGACTTGAGGATCGTGCCGCCGTAGTAGGGCACCCAGGGCACGGCGGGCTTGCCGGTCTCCACGGTGTGCTGGCGGCCGTCGCCGAGCTGCCGGCGGTCGGTGTAGGCGAGCTCGAGCTCCGCGATGCGCGTGTCGAAGCGCTCCTGCAGCTGGACCACGTCGCCCATCTTGCCGAGCGCCGAATAGATCATGAGCGCGCCACCCTGCGTGATGGCGTTGCCCTCGTTCTGGCTGTATTTGCCGGTGTAGTCCTTCACGTCGCCCACGGCGATGCCGATGGGCGGCAGGCGCTTCAGGCGCATCAGGTCGGCAAGGCAGGCGAAAGCGGGCTCGATGGGCGTGTAGTTGCGTCTCGACATCGAGCCCGTGATCACCGGGAATTCATCGGGTGCCATCTTCTGCGCCGGCAGGTTCGCGCAGCCCGAGAGCAGCGCTGCGGTGCCTGCAACGGCGAAAAGCATCCCCTTCGTTGTTATTTTCACGGCTTGGACGGGGTTGTCAGTTGATCGGACCGACCACCGAATTCACCGGGCCGACCAGCGGCCCGTTGCATGCGGTGCTCCCGGTGACGGATGCCATCTGCGAGCCGTTGTTCGACTGGTTCGAATTGAGCATCTGGTCCGTGGAGCCGCCGCCCGCGCTGATCGGGCCGGTGTTGGCACTGGTCGAGGAGCCGCTCACACTGGAATTGAGCGCGCCCGAATTGCTCTGGTTGTTGCCGAGCGAGGCGTTGTAGGGGTAGCCCGGCCCGTAGTTCTGGCTCAGGACGCCCGGAAAGCCGTTCTGGCTCGTGCCGTTGGAGGCCGTGTTGCCCGTGGTGCTCGCGTTGGTGTTGCCGGAGGTGTTGACGGTGGGCGATGAAGTCGCGGCGCTCGTCGAATTGTTCCCGGTGTTGCCCGCGGACGCCGCCGACAGCGTGCAGTTGAACTGCTTGTCGACGTACGTGTAGCTGGTGTTGTAGTTCGTGGTCTTGAACGAGTCGTAGTAGCCGCCCTTCTTGCGCTCGATCAGGTCCACGACCGCGCCCTTGTTGACGCGGTCCTGCGTGGTTTCGAATTGCCAGGAGCCGTTTTCGCCGATGCCGTTGGCAAACACCGGCGCCGCCCAAGCCAGGAAGCACACGGCCGCACAGGCGGCCGCGCTGGCTGATCCAGGCCGAAGTGTGGTTCGGTCTCGTCGCTTCTGCCGCATTCTGATCCCCTCTCTTTGCGGTACCGGTACGTCATACCGCCGCGGTGATTCAGGCCGGCCCATTGCCGGGGTTGCGTAACTTTTTTCTTTGGCTGTAAACAGTTACGCGGACATTCTGTGGTCGCTTCGAGATGCGGTCAAGCCGGGGAATCGTTTGTAGTGTTTGGTTTGTCGCGCCGTTGCCGCATCGGCGGGCAGTTACATATCGGCGTGGGACGCGGGCTCATGGACTTGTTTCATGCTCAACGTCCCGCCGTCGAGGCGCCGCGGCGCGCGGGCTGCGAGCCGGGGCGCGCCCGCGCGGCCGAAGCGCCCGAAGCCGCAGCGGCCGCGGCGGAGGCCGGGGAGGATGACACGGCGCTGGCCGCCAGTGCCTTGATCTCGTCGGCCACCTGCTCGGCGCGCTGCGCCTGTTTTTCGAGGTCGCGCGTGATCTGCCTCTGGCCGAGGACCGCGCCCTGGTTCGACAGCGTGAGGCGGCTGCGAGGTTCGGCCGGCTGCGATGTGGCCGTCTTCGATTTCGGCAGCCCGAGCCGCCCCGTGCTGCCGGTCGCGAACGGCGCCACCTGCGCGATGCGGCGGCGGTACTCGTCGAATTCCCGATTCTGCTGCGCGATGTCCCGGGCGGCTTCGGCCTGGGCGATCGCCGCGGCGTCTTCCGCGCCCGGGAAGCGCAAGGTCGCCCCGGCCTTCAGGAGGTTCACGTTGCCGTTGATGAAAGCCTGCGGGTTTTCCTTTACCAGGGCCATCAGCATCTGGTCCAGCGTGACATCGTGCGGCTTCTGGGCCATGGCGAGGCGCGAAGCCGTGTCGCCGCGCCGAACCTGGACCTGACGGCGTGCGCCGGCATCCGCGGCCGGGGCGGGAGGCGACGCGCGCGCAAGCGTGGGCGGCGCGGCCCGAGGCGCGGGTGCCGCGGGTGGCGGAACCGATGCAACGTTCGTGGACGCTGTCGCGGCCTCGTTCGCTGCCGCTGCCGCCGGTGGCGGTGGCGGTGGCGGTGGCGGTGGCGGTGGCGGTGGCGGTGGTGGCGCAGACGGCTGGGCTGCCGCCACCGACGTGGCGGCAGGCGCAGCCGCCTGCGGCGCGGCAGGCGATGCACTTTGCGCCGCCGTAGCAGCCTTGGATTGGGCCTCGGCCGGCTTCTCGAGCGAACTGCCAGCCGATGGTTCGGAAACCGCAGGCGGAGGCGGCGTCGCCGAAATCATCGGCGGCGGCGGTGGCGGCGGCGGTGGTGGCGGTGCCGGCGGTGGCGGCGGCGGCGCCGGTAGTGGTGGCGCCGGTGGCG
>NZ_DASZSE010000004.1:0-39207 GCF_035548915.1 Ramlibacter sp.
TTGCAGGCCGACCTCGGAAAGCAGTTTGTAGGCGAATTCGTCGGGCTGCTCGAAGTTGGGATGCAGCGTCTGGTACGCCAGCGTCGAGCCGAGCACGTTCGCCGTCTGCTGGAAGCTGTGGCCCGTGGCCTCGAAGACGTCTGTGATTGCCGACAGGAACGAGGCACCGGGTGCCGCATCGAACATCAGGACGAACAGCTCGATCAGCTTGGTGCGTTCCGTGGTGGTAATTGCCATTCAGATCTCCGGTTGTCGGAAAAGGATTTTGTTGATCGGGCACGGCTGCGCCCAATTCAGGCGAGAGTATAAGCAAAGCCTCTACCCATCCATTGTGATTCGGGTCACAGGGCAAGACGCCCCGCGGGGCCGTTGTTTTCTTACAAAGACTCGAATCTGACGCCGACCCAGGCGGCGGCCTGCCGGCTCGCGAAGGCTGCCAGATTGCTCGATTGCCGAGTGCCTTCGATGCTCGTGATCAGGGATAACCCGCGCTTCAGCGGCCAGCTCGTCTCGATCTGGCCCGTGTGGCGAAGGGTGCGCCGGGGCAGGCTGCCCAGGAGCACGCTGTAGGGAGCGGAGTCGTCCTGTTCGGTCGACGACCAGCGCAGCGCGAACTGTCCCCCCATCCAGGGGATGCGGCCTTCCCACTGCGCGCGCACTTCCGCCCGGCGGTAGGTGCCGCCGGGGCGCGCGTCGTCCACGGGCAGTTCTTCCCCGTAGCGCGCCTGCACGGTGAAGACGGGCGGCGCCACCGGCTGGTCGCTCGCGGGGCGGCACAGCAGCCCGAGCGCCGCGCCGCGGTAGAAGCCATCGATGCTGCGGCTCGACGGGTAGAGCCGGCGTTCGAGCTCGACGCCGGCGGTCGGGCGGCAGTGTGCCACGATGCCGCCCAGCCCGGTGGCGATGCCTTCCCACTGATATTGAATACTCGCGCGCGTGGCCCAGAGCAGCGTGACGCCCGCGAAGCGGAAGTAGCTCGCGCCCACCCGCCCCACCCATTGGCGGGGCGCGAGGGGCGCCTGCAGCCAGTTGGCAGCGAGTTCGAGCTGCTGGTAGTCCACGCTCGGGTCGCCCGTGTTGCGGGTCCGGCCATCGGCCTGCAGCACCCACACCGACTCGCGATCGACGCGCAGCCCCTGCCACTGCGCCGAGGCGATGACAGCGCCGCCTCCGCGTGGACGCGAAGCCGGATCCAGCGGCAGGGTGACGTTGCCTTGCGGCAGCGTGAGCGTGAGCTCGGTGGCGCTCGGCGCGTTGTTGAGGTTGCTGTCCACTCCGCCCATCGCGGAAACCTGCCAGCTCGACTGCCACCGCCCCTGGGCCGCGCGTGCCTCGCGTGTCGACGCCGCCTCGCCTGCGGGGGCGGCCGGCGCGCGCAGGGCCGCGATTTCACGTTCGATCTGCCGCAGCGCGCTCGTGGGCAGCTCCGCGCGGCCGCGCAGGTCTTCCAGCAGCGCCACGGCCGAGGCCGTATCGCCTTCCATCGCATGGGCCTGTGCAAGGTCGAGCTGCGCGCCGATCAGGTCCGGCTCGGTGAGGAGCGCCCGCTCGAGCGGCTCGATCGCCTCGACCGGTCGGCCGAGCGCCATCAGCACCGCGCCGCGGTAGGCGTGGTAGTTCGCGTCCTTCAGGCAGCGCGCGTCCTGCGACAGTTCCTCGAGATGCGTGGAGATGTCGCGCAGCGCACCGAGCGCATTGGGCAGCGGGTAGTGCGGCGGCTCAGGACAGGCGGGCGGCGCTGCGGGCTGGGCAGGATCGCGTGTAGACAGCGACGGCGACGGCGACGAGGGCGGCGACGGCGGCGGCGCTTGCTGCGCGTGGACCGACC
Source organism: Ramlibacter sp. (assembly GCF_035548915.1). GTDB lineage: Bacteria > Pseudomonadota > Gammaproteobacteria > Burkholderiales > Burkholderiaceae_C > Ramlibacter. The sequence goes on from NZ_DASZSE010000004.1 coordinate 1,829, forward strand.
CGGCGAAAAGTGCCGCGAGCCACAGGCCCCGGCCGAGTCGATTCGCGATGCGCCGGCTGGGAAGGACTGTGGCGGACACTCGTTATGAAATTCGCGGGCGGCGCGCACCCGTGGCCGCGAAGTTGCGGCCGGGACCCCGCCGCCGTCAGCCCTGGTTGCTTGTCTGCTGCCGGAGGTAGCGCAGCGTCTGCTGCTCGGCGTCGCTGCCGGGCTGCAACAAGCTGCGCAGTGTAAATACCTTGATGCCGTGCCGCAACCCGGCGAGCAGGAACTGCCCGAGCGGCTTCAGCGCAAGTTCACCGTGCTCGAACGGCACGCCCACGCGTTCGGCCGTTTCGGCGCCGACGAGCACCGGATATGCGAGATCGGCAGTCATCGATTGAAGCCTGAGCGCGATCGTGAGCGTTTGCCCCAGCACGGAATGCACGCGCCGCCCCATCGGCCCGAAGCTGCCGAGTAGCGCGGTGCCGCTTTCGACTCCGACGCCGAGGCCCAGCGGCTCGAGGTCCTGCTGGTGGAGGTTGGGCAACTCCTCCGTGCAGCGCAGCCAGATGTCGCGCGCGGCCGCCAGGCCCGCGAGGGGATGCCCTTCGCACGGCTTCGAGCCGTTGAAGACGGCGATGAGCGTATCGCCCACCATCTCTTCCACGGCGCCGCCGTGCGCTTCCACGATTTCGCTCGCGCTCGTGTAGAACCGATGGAGCACGCGAGCGGCATCTTCCGGGCTGCGCGCTTCGCAGAACGCGGAGAAGTTGCGCACGTCGGCCACCACGATCGTCACGTCGCGCCGCTGTGCCTGGATTTCCCCGCTCGGCTCGGCAAGCGCGATCTTCTCCGCGACCGGTCCGGGCAGATAGCTCGACAGGTGCCTGAAGAGGCGGCCCTGCTCCACCAGCCCTCGGCCGTGTTCGGCAAGACCGAGGCACAGTCCCGCGAGCGCGATCGCGAGCGCGGGGTGCGCCCAGCCGATCCACCAGCCGAGCCCCAGCAGCGCAGCGCCGTGCATCGCGAACCCGACTGCCGCGATCGCGAACCCCGCAAGCGGCACCCACAGCACGCGCAACGACGCGCGGCGCGCGAAGGCCTGCGAGCGCAGCCCCGTGAGCGCCAGCAGCAAGGCGATCGCCATCGCGACCCATGCGATCTGCAAGACGGGCGCGGCGCGCGGCGTGAAGGGAATCGCATCGTCCAGCATGCCCGTGAGCAGTTGGGCGTGCACTTCGACGCCACTCACCGCGCCGCCGAGCGCCGTCGGCACCGTGTCACCCAGCCCGAAGGCCGAGGCGCCCACCAGCACCCATGCACCGCGCAGCAGCTCGCGGCGGCCCGTCTTGGCCTCCAGCACGTCGGCCGCGGGGATCGACACCATCGCGTCGCGGGCCTTGCGATAGGGCACGCGCATGTCGCCCGCGGCGTCGAGCGGCACGCGGACTTCGGGCATGCCCGCGAGCGTGAGCGTCCACGCCGGATCGAACGGGCCCCGGCCGGGCTGTGCTCGCAGCGGCACGCGCGCGCTGGTCTCATCCAGCGCGAGAAGGCCCGCGAGCGCCATCGCCGGGTAGTTGCGCCCGTCGTAGCAGACCACCGCCGGCATCCGCCGCACGGCGCCATCGGGGTCGAGGCGCGGTGTCACGTGCCCCGCAAGCGCCGACAGGCCCGGGGCGTTGCCGACGTAGCCCGTCGCTTCGGCCGAGGGCTGCATGCAACCGGTGCCGGGCGCCGCGGGCAATGCGCCCGCGATGCGTCCCACCGTCTGCGTATGGTCGCGATCCAGCGCGAACACCTGCGCGAGTACCACCGGGGAATCGGCCCGCGACGCGGCGATCGCTTCGGCAAGCCTCTGCGTGCCGGCACGCTCGTCGGGAAACACGATGTCGTGCATCTGCAGTGACGCGCCGCTGCCGCGCAACGCTTCGACGAGTTTCGCCTGCGTCTCGCGAGGCCACGGCCAGGGCCCGATGCGCTGCACGCTCGCATCGTCGATGTCCACGACCACCACCCGGCGTTCGCTCCGGTGGTCCGCGCCGAGCTGCCAGACGAGATCGGTGCTCCGCTCGTCGAGCTGGGCCAGCATCACCGGGGCGAGCAGCGAGATCGCGGCCCAGGTGCCGAGCGCCACGGCGAGCGCCAAGAGGCGCAGGCGCCAGGGCTCGAGCCACCAGCGCCGCGCGTTCATGGGCGCGACCACAGGGTGATGCCGGCGAGGGTGCCGCTGCCCAGCAATTTTTCGAAGAAGTAGCCGGCGCCCTTGCCGTCCACCGTCGTGGCGCCCGCGATCGTCGTGCCCGCCTGCGAACGGTCCACGAAGATGCCGTCGGTGCGCACGTACCCGCCGCCCGCGATGTTCACGATGCCCGTGAAGATGTTGGAGACCTGCAGCTGCGTCGCGAAGCTGCTCGCGGGGAAATTGATGGAAAGCGTGCCGCCTTGCACGGTCGCGGGCGTGCGTTCGCCGTTGGCGATGTACTGGGCGAACGAGCTGTCGAGGCGGAAGCTGTACGTACCGAGGCCCGCCTGCAGCTGCGCCTCGCCCACGGTCGCCGTGCGATAGAGCGCGAAGTCGGAATTGCCCACCGTCACTTTGCGGCCCGCCGCCGCGTCCGGTCGCGCCTGCGATACCGTGTCGCCCGTCATCAGGTCGCCCCAGCGGCCCCATTGCAGCGCCGCGGCCACCGCAGGCGGCGGGGGAGGTGGCGGAGGCGGCGGAGGTGGGGGAGGCGGAGGCGGCGGAGGCGCCGACCCGATCGCTGCCTGCACGGCATCCTGCACGAGCGCCGCGGAGGCGAGCTCGCTCGGGTCCGAAGCGCCCAGCACGGGCCCCGGGCCCGCGTTGCCGCCTGGCGCGGGCGGCCTGGGCATGAGCCCCGGACCCGCGAAGTTCGCGGCATCGCCATGCGTCGCGAAGGCGGTGGCCTGCAGCGGCTTCAGCTCCGGGTGCCCGAGCTGCGGCTGGAATTCGACGAGCAGCCGCCCCATGTCGGCCGAGAGCAGTCGCGCCTGCGCCGAGGCGCACGGCCCGAGCGCCTGCGCGTTGCAGCCGTCTCCGAGCGGCGCCATGATGATCGCGCCCTGGTTCACGGCGGCACTGCTGCCGTGATCGCCCGCGCGCACCACGAAGTCCGTGCCGCGAACGCCGATCGCCACGAGGGGCGTGTTGAGACGGAAACGGTCCTTCGCGCCTTCTGCCGCGGCTCCGGAGATCGCGCGCGCCACGCCGTATTCGAGCTTGAAGCGCACCACCGAACTCGCCACCCGCTTCGGGTCGTAGCGGTAGTCCTCCACCGTGAGCCGGCTGCCGGGACGCACGCTCACGAGCGCGCCGTCGACGAAGCGGATGTGAACGTGGCCGCCCTCCGCGGTATCGAGCCGGTCGCCCGGCAGGATGCGGCTGCCGCGCGTCACCCGCTCGGCGACACCCTGCGCGCTCGTTCGCATGACCGGCCCCACCGCCATCGTGATCTCGCCGACGGGCTGCTCGCCGGGGCGCGCCGCTTCGGCGTGCGCCGCCGTCGCCAGTCCCGCGAGGAACGTGGCGACGAGCGGAAGCACGGTGACAGCGCGGCCGGCAGCGTGGATCATCTTTGTCATGGCGAATGCGCCCGCACAATGCGGGGCCGTGACAATTTAACAGTTAAGGCTGCACACCGCGTGTGAGCGTGATCACATCCGCACATGACTTCGCCGACAGCCGCTGCGCGGCCGACCCTGTGCTTATCATCATGCGTTTGCCGTCCGCGTGCCATGCCCGTTCCCGCCTCGCTCCTCGCGCAGTTGCCGCTTCTCGCCAGCTTGCCGCAGGTGACGACGGCACATCTGGCGCATCACGCCAGTGCGCGCGCGTTCTCCAAGCGCGAGGTCGTGCTGCACAAGGGCGGCGAAGGCTCGGCGCTTTGCTTTCTCGTGGAGGGCCGCCTGCAGGCGGTGGATTTCACGGTGGACGGCCGCGAGGTCGGCCTGTACTTCGTCGATCCGGGGGACTACTTCGGCGACGTCTCCGTGATCGACGGCCAGCCGCAGCCGGTGTTCGTCACGGCCGTGCTGCGTTCGCAGGTGGTGTTCGTGCCGCGCGAGCTGATCCGCCCGATTCTCTTCGGCAACGCCCGCGTGGCCGAGACGCTGTGCGGCAATCTCGCGACGCGCTTGCGGCAAAACACGAGCCAGCGCCGGATTCTGGGCATGTCCAACCCGATCCAGCGCGTCTGCGCGCAGCTGGAGCTGCTGCTGGCGACATCGAAGGACGGCACGCTCTGGGTGCGCAACGCGCCAACCCACCAGGAGCTCGCGATCATGATCAACGCGAGCCGCGAAACCGTGACCCGCGTCTTCCAGCTGCTGCAAGGCCGCGGCGTCGTGGAGCGCAACGGCACCGACTTGCGCGTGGACGACGCGGATTTCCTGCGGGACATGGCAGCGGGGCGGGCGCAGCCGGAACGCTGATGAAAGTCGGGTCGCAAGAAGTCTAGGTCGCAACAAGTCTAGGTCGCAACCAGGCGGCACGACCCGCCGCTCAGGACCCGGGCCAGAGCCTGCGATCGAGCCGCGCCCAGATCGCGCGCGCCCCCACGCGGCGCTTCGCCTGGATCGCGCGGCGCTTGGCCCACGCCTTGCCAAGCCCGCGCAGCGCATCGCGCTTGGCCCGCCAGCCCACCGCGCCCTGCCCGCGCGCGAGAAGCACCACCAAAGCACCGGCATTGAGGACGACATGCAGCGGCAGCAAGAGTCCGAACAAGGGCGGGGGCATGTTCTTCACGAACACCCAGACGAGGTTGCGCTGCCCCTGGTAGACGCTGAAGTCGCTGCGAACACCTGTGGTCGCGGAGCCGACATGCCGGCAGCGCGCCGCGGGCACATGCATGCACTCCCATCCGTTCAGGCGCAGGCGAAACGCGAGGTCGACGTCTTCCATGTAGCAGAAGAAGTCCTCGTCGAGTCCGCACGCTTCGACCCACGCTTCTCTGCGATAGAGCGCGGCCGCGGCACACGCCGCGAACACCGGCGCTTCGGGCCGCGCCTCGCCGAGCGCGAGCGGTCTGCCGTGGTCGCGCCGCCGCGCGCGCCCCGTGAAGTGATAGAGGTCGCCCGTGCCGTCGCACAGCTCGGGATGCGCGGCATCGATGAGCGTCGAGTCGAAGGCGGCCGCACGCGGATTCGCCCTGGCCGCATCGAGCAGCGCCTCGAGCCACGCGACTTCCGGGAACGCATCGGGGTTCAGGAGGGCGATGAACGGCGTGCGCGCGGCCTGCCGGGCGCCGAGGTTCGAAGCGGCCGCGAAGCCCAGGTTGCGTCCGGCCTCCACGAGGCGAAAGCGCGCGTCGTTCATGCGGCTCACGAGCGCCGCCGAGCCGTCCACGCTGCCGTTGTCGACGACGAGCGCGACGAAGTCGGTGAACGTCTGCGCCTGCAGCGCGCGCAGGCACTGGTCGAGCCACCGCCCGCCGTTGTAGTTGACGATGACGACGGCGACTTCGGCCATGTCACTCTGGACGCGCAGCGGGTTGCAGCCTGCGGTAGAGCGATTCGTAGAAGAACGCCTCTTCTTCCACGCGCAGCGGCAGCGGCAGGCGTGCTCGCCATTCGGCAAGCCGCGCGGGTGCTTCGATCACGCGCGCGATCGCGCTTGCCCACGCGTCCGCGTCCTCGGACGGGACGGCCTCTCCGCAACCGTGCGCCGTCACGTACTCGGCCGGTGCGCCGAGGTCGGATACGAGCGCGGGCACGCCGGCCGCGGCGCTTTCGTGCAGCACGAGGGAGAAGCTCTCGGGCACGCGCGAAGGCAGGCACAGCAGGTCGCAGCGACGCAGCCTCTCGAACACTTCCTGCGCGGCGAGCCGCCCCGTGAACGCCACGCGCGGATCGGTCTCGGCGACCGCTCGCACTTCGGCGTGATAGCCGCTGTCGCCCCAGTGGCCACCGATCACGGTGAGCTTCAGCGGCGCAGCGGGCAGGCGCGCGAGCGCATTCAGCAGCACGTCGAGGCCCTTCGCCCGGATCACGGAGCCGATGTAGACGAGTCGCAAGTGCCCGTTGCCGGGCTCGTCGGATGCGAGCTCACCGCTCGCGGCGCGTTCCTCGAGAGGGTCCGCGCTGCTGCCGAGCTTCAGGAGGTCCACGCCGTGGGGCAGCACGCGAAACGCGAGCCCCGGGAACGCCGCGCGATAGCGCTTCGCGACGAACTCCGAAGGCGCGCAGCGCTCGGCCGCGGCGGCCAGGAGCGACTCGGCCTGGCGGTAGCGCGACGCATAGCCGGCGGGCGTCCACGGCGCCATCGGGCAGTCGCGGGCGCAGCGAGCACCCTCCTCCGGTCCCGCGCACAACTCGCCGGCGAGATTCACGAGGTTGATGCGCGCGCACGGCAGGAAGAAGTCCGTGAGCGTCGCGACATACGGGACGCCCGCGCGCTGCAGGGCGAGCACGGCGCTTCCCATGCGCATCGTATGCATCACGTGCGCGAGGTCGAAGCGCTCCTCGTTCATCCACGCCGCGAGCGCTTTCGCCACGTCGACGCTCGCGTCGAGCCCGGTCTCCGCCGCATCGGGCAGCGCCTCGCGCGGGATGAAGACGACGGGCAGGCCCTGGTACACCGTCCGCACGCAGCCGGGCCACGGCGCGTCCGAGGCGCGGCCCGCGATGGTTGCGGGCTGCATGGCGCACGCGAGCACCTGCACGTGATGGCCGCCGCGCTGCGCCATGCGCGCGAGGTTCAGCGCCACGTGCTCCGTGCCGCCCGCGAATTCCGGAAAGAACTGGTGGATCACGAAGAGGATGCGCATCAGACCCCCGCCACCAGTTCGCTGCGCAGGGCCTCAGCGGCCGGCTCATCGTGGTCCAGGCAGTAGAACGCGAGCGCCGCGCCCGCTGCCGCCGCGAAAGTCTTGCGGATCACGTCGGCCGCTTCCTTGCGCAGTTGGGCGTCCTGCTCGCCGTAGACCGCGCGCGCGAATTCGTTGAAGTGCTCGAGCCGGCCGAGGAACATGTCGTGGAAGCGGCGCGCTTCCTGCCTCGCCGTCGTGTCCGGGAGCGTGCACGGCACCGGGCTCGCCGCCGCGCGATTGACGAAATCGTCGAGTCGCCGGTCGCCAAGCGCCGCGGGCTGCGGCGTCACCCCGGCTTCGAGCGCGGCGCGAGCGGCGGCGATCCATTGCGCGAGCTGCTCGCAGAGCAGTCCGCCCGCGTCTGCTTGCGCATCGGTCGCGAGCCATCGGCTCACGTACGCCGCGACGCCGCGCACGCCCGCGAGCAGGCCGGGCAGCGAGTCGCAATGCGGATACGTGAAATCGTCGAAGAGTCCCACGAGAAAGATCACGTCCACGAACGTGCGCTTCAGGTAGTAGTAGGCGGGCCGGTTGTGCGAATGCACGGCCTTGATCGATGACAGCATCGCCACGCGCATGCCGTCGCGGATCAGGCGGATGCCGAGGTCCAGGTCTTCCGCATAGTTGCCGCGGTAGCGGTAGCGCTCGAAAAGCGGCCGCGCGATCAGGCAGGCCACGTCGCTCAGCTGGCCCTGCGTGCGCAAGGCCATGTGATCGCCGCCGCGGAATTCGCCGATGCGGTCCGCATCGAGGCAGCCGAGGAAGCGATAGTGCGTCGCGATCATCGCGTCGTACATCATCTCGCTGTCGCTGCGCGCGTATTCGGCGCACGAGACGGCCGCGACCTTTTCGGCCTCATGCTCCCGCAGGAACGCGAGGAGCCCCTGCAGCCATCTCTCGCCGATCGGGTAGGCGTCCTGCACGGTGAAGAGCAGGTAGTCGCCGCTCGCGTTGCGCGCGCCGAGGTTGCGCGCGTGGCTGTGCGAGAACTCCGACGGCGCGATCTCGATCACTTTCGCGCCCGCCGCGCGGGCGAGCCGCACGGTGTCGTCCGTCGAGCCCGAGTCGACGACCACGATTTCCACCCCCGCGAGGCCGGCTTGCCCGCGAAGCTTGCGCAGGAGCCAGCTGAATTCCACCCCGGCGTTGAGCGTCGGGATCACGACCGACACCGTGGCCTGGATGTCGGGCTTCGCGGGTTCGAGATCGGGATGCAGGCGAAGCGCGCGCGTGATCGGCGGCTTCGCGTGAAACTGCAAGGGATCGCTGCCGGGGGCGGCGCCGCCGAGCCGCTTCAGATACATGCCGCGATTGCGCAGGTAGTACGGCAGGCGCCGCGCGAAGCCCGCGAAGCCGTGCTTGCCGATGTCCTGCACGACGGCGCTCGCTACGTTGCGCGCGAGCCGAAAGGGCTCGAGCACCCTGCGCGCACCGGCATGGAAGATGCGGGAGGCCACGCGCATCGGCTTCGTGACGCGCCACGAGAGCGAATCGAGCATCTCCCGGCGCACCTGCGAGAGCTTGTCGATCTCGGCTTGCTGCGCCCGCGAATGAGCCTGCGCTTCGCCCAGCGCGGCGGCGAGCTCGCGGATGCGGACGTTGCGCGATTCGAGCACGCGCCCGGATTCGGCGATGCCCGCTTCGCGCGCGGCGAGCCTTTGCTCGAGGTCGCGCTGCCGTGTGGCTGACGCCGAGTCGCGTTCGACGAGTGCCGCCACGCATGAGGGACTCCAGCGGGCCAGCTGCCGCGCGCCGAGGCGTTCGAGCATCGATTCGCGCAGCGCGTTGCCGCTCTCACCGTGGCGAGAGCCCGCGCGCGGATCGAGCGCATAGATCGCGGAGACGCCTGGCGCGCGCTGGAAGGGCCCGCGCGTGGCGAGCTGCAACCAGAAGTCCCAGTCCTCGAACAGCTCGAGTTCCGGTGCGAAGCGGCATGGCGGGCTCGCGTTCGCCGCGCCGGCGCGAAACAGCACCGCGTGGATGGGCAGATAGTTCTGCAGTTGCAAAGCCACGGGATCGAACTCGCGTTCGTAGCGTGCGATGGTCCGGTGTGGCAAAGCGCCATCCGCGCTCACGCATTCCACGTCGCCGTAAGCCGCGACGAGTTCGGGATGCGTGTCGAGCGTGCGCGCGAGTTTCGCGAGATGGTCCGGCAGCAGCCGGTCGTCGTCGTCCAGGAAAAGCAGGTACTTTCCGCACGCGGCGCCGAGCAGCGCGTTGGCTGCGTCGCTGCGCGAGAGCGGCGTGCCCGGCTCGAGCCAGCGCATCGGCATCGAAGGAAGCGGCGGCGAAAGCGCCGGCAGCGCGTGGCCCGTGACGTTGGCGATCACGGTTTCGAAGTCCCGCAGTTCCTGCGCCTCGAGGGATCGCAGCGTCTCGGCCAGGCTCGCGCGCCCCGTGGTCCGGATCAGGACCGAGACCAGGGGCCGCTCGAAGGCAGGCGGGGAAGGATTCGTCATCGCGGGAAACGGTGCGTCTGGCGGCGCCGCGCTGCGCCGAACGCCACCGAGCCCGCGGCGCGAAGTCTACTAGAACCGGCGCGCGCTCAGGCTTTGCGCCTGGATTGCGTTCGATCCGCGCAGTCCGAACACCGCCTCGAGGGTGGGGGCGTCGGTGCGCCAAAACGAACTAGAAGTGAATGCCCCGCATCATCTGCTGCATGGCGATCGCCTCCGGCGAGAGCGTCGGCTTCGCGCCCTTCTCGCCCTTGGCTGCGGACGAATCGGGGAACATCCGGAAGCTCGTGTTCATCACGACCTGCGCGATGCGCGGCACGAGCGCGTGCAGCACCTGCCCGAACACGCCCAGCCGTGTTGCGATGCGCACGGGCTTGCCGATGCACGCATCGGCGATCATGCCCGCCGCTTCCTCGGGGGAGAGCGTCGGCACGTTGTTGTAGATCTTGGTGGGCGCGATCATCGGCGTGCGCACGAGCGGCATGTTGATGGTCGTGAAGGTGATGCCCTGGTCCTGGAACTCGCTCGCGGCGCAGCGCGTCCACGCGTCGAGCGCCGCTTTCGATGCGACGTAGGCCGAAAAGCGCGGCGCATTCGTGAGCACGCCGATCGAGCTGATGTTCACGACGTGTCCCTTGTGCTTCGCGACCATCGAAGGCAAGAGCCCCATCGTCACGCGCAGGCAGCCGAAGTAGTTGAGCTGCATCGTGCGTTCGTAGTCGTGGAAGCGGTCGTAGCTCGACTCGATCGCGCGGCGGATCGAACGGCCCGCGTTGTTGACGAGAAAGTCGACGCCGCCGTGCTTGTCGACGAGCACCTGCACGAAGCGGTCGACGTCCGCCATGTCCGACAGGTCCACCGGATACGCGACGAACTCGTAGCCCTTCGCCTTCGCCTCCTTGCACGCTTCATCCAGCTTCTCCTGGTCGCGTCCGCAGATGATCGTGGTGGCACCCGCCTCGGCGAATCTGTGCGCGGCGGCCAGGCCGATGCCCGAGGAGCCGCCCGTCACCAGCACGACCTTGCCGCCCACCGTGCCTTTGAGCGAACGGTCGATGTGCAGGTCCGGATCGAGGTGGCGTTCCCAATAGTCCCACAGGCGCCACGCGTAGTCCTTCAGGTTCGGCACCTCGATGCCGGAGCCCTTCAGCATGGCTTGCGCATCGCGGCTGTCGAAGCGCGTCGGATAGTTCACGAACTGCAGGATGTCGTCGGGCAGCCCCAGGTCCTTCATCACCGCGTGGCGGATGCGGCGAATCGGCGCCACGGCCATCAGGCCTTTCTTCACGCTCTTCGGCACGAAGCCGAGCAGCGCCGCGTTGATGAAGAGGTTCATGCGCGGCGCATGCGCGGCGCGGCTGAAGATGTCGAGCACGTCGCCCACGCGGTAACCCTCGGGGTCGACCAGGTGGAACGCACGGCCGCCGATGCCGTCCTTGTGGCTGATCCAGTCGAGCGCGTTCACCACGTAGTCCACCGGCACGATGTTGACGCGCCCGCCTTCGAGTCCCACCGAGGGCATCCAGGGCGGCAGGATCTGCCGCATGCGCTGGATGATCTTGAAGAAGTAGTAGGGCCCGTCGATCTTGTCCATCTCGCCCGTGTGGCTGTCGCCCACCACCATCGCGGGGCGGTACACCGTCCACGGCACCTTGCATTCCGTGCGCACGATCTTCTCGCTCGCGTGCTTGGTCATGAAGTACGGGTGCTCGTAGTTCTCCGCCTCCTCGAACATGTCCTCGCGGAACACGCCTTCGTACAGGCCCGCGGCGGCGATGGAGGAGACGTGATGGAAGTGCCGCGCATCGATCGCCTTCGCGAAATCCACCGTGTGGCGCGTGCCGTCGATGTTCACGGCGATCTGGCTGTCCTCGTCGGCGCCGAGGTCGTAGACCGCCGCGAGGTGGTAGAAGTGGTCGATCTGGCCCTTCAGCTTCTTCACGTCCTCGGCCGAGACGCCGAGCTTCTTCGCCGTGAGGTCGCCGTAGACCGGGATCGCCCTGGCCGCGCTCGCGCCCCAGTACTCGCGCAGCGCCGCGACCTTGTCCTCGCTTTCGCGGCGCAGCAGGAAGTGGACGACCGCGCCCTTGCGCTCGAGCAGCTTGCGAACGAGTCGCCTGCCGATGAAACCGGTCGCGCCGGTGACGAAGTAGTGCATGAAACAAGTCTCCGAGGGCAAACGTTTTTGGGCCTTCTTCTCGCGGCGCATTGTGCGCTCGTCGCCGGGCCGCGAGGATGATCTCGCACAAATCCGCCGCGGTGAAGGGCCGCGCGCTCCAGCCGATTAGGACGCCGCACCTAAACGCCGCCGGTGCGATTTTGTAGAGTGGCTGCGTACCTTCGTCACCAGGAGTTCATGAATGGTCACCAAATTGCGCAAGCCCGCAAAGGCCGGGAACCGGGAATCGGCGCCCGCCGGCGACAGGAAATCCGGCGCACAGCTCGCCGGCACGATCAAGGAGTCGGCGCAGCAGATCTGGCTCGCGGGCCTGGGCGCCTTCGCCAAGGCGCAGGAGGAAGGCGGCAAGGTCTTCGAGGCGCTCGTGAAGGAAGGCATATCGATCCAGCGCAAGACTCAGGCCGTGGCCGAAGAACGGCTGTCCGAGGCGACCAACCGCATGGCCACGATGGCGACCGACATTTCCTCCAAGGCATCGGGCCAGTGGGACAAGCTGGAGAGCATCTTCGAGGAGCGCGTTTCGCGCGCGCTCGGCAAGCTGGGCGTGCCGTCGGCCAAGGACATCGAAGCGCTCGTGAAGCGGATCGACGAACTCAATCGCAGCGTCGCCAAGCTGAGCGCGAAGCAGCCGGGGCACGCGGCGAGCGCGAGCGAAGACAAACCCGCGCCGCGCAAGCGCGCCGCGGCGCGCAAGACGCCGGCCGCCTGATCGGCCTGGCGTTCTCCGGCCTCGTCATCCCCGCCTGCGCGGGGATGACGGCCAAGCGCGGATGACGTTCCGCACGCGCGAACCCACTTGCCCCGCTGCTGCAACGCAGCATGGGCATGCCTTTCACCCACCTACACTGCGCGCTCATGAGAACGAAGGAAACTCGCGGCCCCCGCATCGCATTGGCGCTCGCCGGTGGCGGGCCGCTCGGCGCGATCTACGAAATCGGCGCGCTGTGCGCCCTGCAAGAGGCGCTGGACGGCCTCGACTTCACGCGGCTCGATCACTACGTGGGCGTCTCCGCGGGCTCGTTCATCGCCGCCGCGCTCGCCAACGGCATGCCGCCGCGCGAGCTGTGCGCCTCGTTCATCGAGGAAGGCGCGCCCGCGTCCGAAGTGTTCGACCCCGCGTGGCTCATGGTGCCCGCCTGGGGCGAATTCGCGCGCCGCGCGATCATGCTGCCGGGCCTCGCGCTCGGCGCGTTCTGGCGCGCCGCGTGGATGCGCCGATCGCTCACGCACGCGCTCGAGCCGCTCGGGCGCGCCCTGCCCACGGGCCTGTTTTCCAGCGACGAGGCTCAAAGGCGCCTCGCGGGGACGTTCTCGCGCGAGGGCCGCACCAACGACTTTCGCAAGCTGCGCACCCGGCTCACGCTGGTGGCTACCAACCTCGACACCGGGCAGGCCGCCCCGTTCGGCGCGCCGGGCTTCGACCACGTGCCGATCTCGAAGGCGGTGCAGGCAAGCTCGGCGCTGCCGGGACTCTTTCCCCCGGTGGAGATCGACGACAACTACTACGTGGACGGCGCGCTCAAGAAGACCATGCACGCTTCCATCGCGCTGGAAGAAGGCGCCGACCTGATGCTGTGCATCAACCCGCTCGTGCCGTTCAACGCGCTCGAGCCGCACGAGGAAGCTCTCGCATCCGGCGTGCGGCCGGAGGATCGCCGCATTCCGCGCATCGTCGAAGGGGGGCTCCCCGCCGTCCTCAGCCAGACCTTCCGCACGATGATCCATTCGCGCGCGGAAATCGGCATGCGCCAGTATCACGGCCGCTATCCGGGCACCGACATCATCCTGATCGAGCCGGACCAGCGCGACCCGCAGCTTTACCTGCACAACACGTTCAGCTATCGGTTGAGGCGCGAGTTCGCCGAGCACGCCTACCAGCAGACGCGCGGCATGCTGCGCGCGAAGCACACGCAGATGGCCGCGAAGTTCGAGCGCCACGGTATCGCCCTGCGTTCGGACGTGCTGGACGACACGGCGCGGCGCCTGGTGCCGCAGCGCGGACGCCGAGCGTCGATCGGACGCGCGATCGACGACCTGCGCCGCTCGCTCGACACGCTCGATCGCACGCTTTCGATGCAGGGCACCGCCGGGCGCTGACGATGGCCAAGAAGGCCCCGCGCCGCACCGCCGAACGCATCCTCGAGGTGTCGCTGGAGCTTTTCAACCGCTTCGGCGAGCCGAACGTCTCCACGACGCTCATCTCCGCCGAACTGAACATCAGCCCGGGCAACCTCTACTACCACTACCCCGCGAAGGACGAGCTGATCAACGCGCTCTTCGACCGCTACGAGCGCGCGCTCTCCGAGCTGCTGAACGCGGCCGACGGCGTGCGCGACGTGGAGGATGCGTGGTTTTTCATGCACACGCTCTTCGAGCTGATCTGGCAGTACCGCTTCCTCTATCGCGATCTCAACGACCTGCTGTCGAAGAACCGCCGCCTGGAAACGCATTTCCAGTGGGTGCTGAAGAACAAGACGCGCGCCGTCCGCGCGATGCTGGACGCCATGAGCCGCAGCGGCTGCGTGAGGATCGATTCGCGCGAAGTGGAGGCCACGGCCACCAGCATGGTGGTCGTGATCACCTACTGGCTGAGCTACGAGTACGTGCGGGACCCGCGCCATGCGCTGGAGCCCGAGAGCGCGCAGCTCGCGCTCCTGCGCGGCGCGCACCACGTGCTCAATCTGCTGGTACCCTATCTGGAAGAAAACCAGCGCGAGCACCTGATGCGGCTGGCGGGCGCGTATTCGGGCCCGGACTCGGGGGCGCGAGCCGGCGCTCAGGGCGGATAGAACGAAACTGGAGACGACCGCATGGCCAAGTGGACGGCCTTCCCGCACCTCGGCGAGTACGCCTATACGGCCGCGACGCTGAAGAAGCACTGGGCGCGGCTGCACGCGGGCGATGCCGAACCGCTGCCGCGGGACAAGGCGGTGCTCGACGCCTGGGCGCTCTTTCACAACGGCGAGTTCCAGAAGGCGGTGCAAGCCGGACTCGACGCCGGCGGGGACGGCATCACGTGCGCGAACAAGGCGGCCTGCATCTACGCGAACTACCTCGAGAAGAAGGAGAAGACGCGGCTCGATCTGTTCCTCGAGGCCGCGCAGCGGGCCGAGCAACAAGCCGCGGCCGACCCGAAGAATGCCAACGCGTGGTATTGGCAAGCCTATGCGCTCGGCCGCTACAGCCAGGGCATCAGCGTGGCGAAGGCGCTCGCGCAGGGCCTGGGCACCCGCGTGAAGGACGCGCTGGAAAAGACGATCAAGCTGCAGCCGAAGCACGCCGATGCGCACATCGCGCTCGCGGCGTTCCATGCCGAGGTGATCGACAAAGTGGGCTCGCTGATCGGCGGCATGACCTACGGCGCGAAGAAGGAAACGGGGCTGAACCTCTATGCGCAGGCGCTCGAACTCAACCCCGGAGCGCCGATCGCGATGATCGAGTACGCGAACGGGCTCGTGATGCTCGAGGGCGACAAGCGCATGAAGGAGGCGACGCGCCTGTACGAACGGGCGGCGGCGACCGAGCCGATGGATGCGACCGAGCGGCTCGACGTGGAGCTCGCGAAGGCGGAATTGCAGGACTGACAGTCCGTCGGGCAGCCGGCCTACACGGCTGGGCTTCGGTGCGCGGCCACAATCGCGCCGCATGGACATCTTCGAAGCCCTGATCGCGAGCCATGAGGTCCAGCGCGGCCTCGCCCGGCAACTTCTCGCCAGCGTCGGCGAGCCGAAGGAGCGCGAGCGCATCTTCGGTGAACTGCGCACGGAAATGGCGGCGCACGAGACCGCCGAGGAACGCGCGTTCTACGTGCCGCTCTTCGAGCACGACGAGACCGTCGACGCGGCGCGCCACGGCGTGTCGGAGCACCACGAGATGGACGAGATGACCGAATGCCTGGACAAGCGCGACGAGGGCTCGGCCGAATGGCTCGAGGAGATGGGCAAGCTCCTGCACAAGCTGCAGCACCATCTGGATGAGGAGGAGGAGAAATTCTTCCCCGAGGCGAAGAAGGTGCTGGGCAAGGACCAGCAGGAAGCGCTGGGCGCGCTGTATCGCGAAGAGCACGACCGCCTGCAGGCGGCGCAAGAGTCCGGCGACGGGAAGGTGATGGGCTGACACCCTCGCTACGAGCCTCTTCGCAAGGCGCTTGGCGCAGGCAGCGGAATCAAAGCTGGCCTTCCCCCCACGGCAGCATCAAAGTGACAAGCGACAGCTTCGCGAACTCCGGCTCGAAGCCGTCGATGATCGCCTGCGGATCGGGGCAGAGCGAAATGTCGGCGATGAGGCCGAACTGCACGCCGTCCCCGTAGCTCAGCACCGACACGCCCATGCCGACATCGCCGGACTGCGGCACCCAGAACATGCTTTGCTCCAGGTTCGAGCCGAGGAATTTCAGCTTCTGCCTCGGCCCAGGCACGTTCGTCATCACGGCCGTGGTCTTGCGGCCGAACATGTCGAGGATCGCATCCTGCACCGGCTTGATCATGAGCCCCGCGAAAGCGAGCACGACGAATGCGAGGAAGGGCTGCGTGCTGTCCTTCAAGGCCCGCATGCGCCTGCGCACTTCGTACACGCGCTCCACCGGATTTTCGATGCCGATCGGCAGCACCAGCGGCGCGAGGCCGAACCGGTTGCCGAGCTTGTGCGCTTCTTCCAGCGGCCTCAGGTTGACCGGCACCATCGCGCGAATCTCGGCGCCGCGCGTGTCGTCGCCGCAGGCCCGGAGGTAGCCGCCGATGGCGCCGGCGACGCACGAGAGCAGCACGTCGTTGACCGAGCAGTTGAGTGCGCGGCCGATCGCCTTCACTTCATCGAGCGGCAGCGGCGGACACCACGCGACCCGCTTCACCCCGCCGGGCTTGCCCTTCAGGCGCGTCTTCGTGTCGTCATCCATCAGGATGAGCGAGGCCGCGTCCGCGAGCACCTGGTAGCCGACGCGCGCGATTTCGAGCGTCTCCGAGACGCCCTTGCCGGGTCCGCGCAGCAGCGCGAACGACTTCGCCGCGCCGTCCCCCGCGGAGTCGAGCGCCTTCGTGAGGATTCCCGCCAGCGGCTTCACCAGCGCCTGCGCAATCCACTCCTCGGTGCCTTCAGGCTTGCGCCGCCCGCCGCGTTCCGGCGGAGGCGGGCCGCCGTCGACGATGGACATGGTGACCGACATCAGCGCGATGCCGTCGGCGATGCAGTGGTGGATGCGAAAGACGAGCGCGCTGCCGCCGTCGTAGTCCTCGATCAGATGGATTTCCCAGAGGGGCTTGTTGCGATCGAGCGGCAGCACCGCGAGTTCGCCCACGCGCTGCTGCAAGACCGTGTGGAGTTCGTCCTTCCGGTGCCGCGGCAGCTTCTCGCGCAGCACGTGCTCGCGCACGTTCACCGGGTGCTCGACCCAGCTCGCGCCGGCCGCATCTTCGACCACACGCTGATGAAAGCGCGAATACTTGACGAGCGTGTCTTCGATGCGGCGGCACAGCTCGTCGTAGCCGATGCCGGGCTTCAGCGTCCAGACGCCCACGATCATCATGAGGTTCGTGGGCGAGTCCATCCGCAGCCACGCCGTGTCGACCTTGGACATGCGTTCGCCCGCGAGGCCCAGCACGCCTTTCGCGGCACGGGTGACCGTCTTGCGCGCGCCGCGCGCGGCGCGCCGCGCCATCCGTGCGGCGTCGTTCGCCGCCTGCTGCGCGAGAATGCGTGTGGCCATGGGGCGAGTCTCCTGGGTGGGTTCGTTGGTGAGCCGCCCCTATTCGCGAGCGAGGACGCGGCTTAAGATCAACGCGACGATACCCGCTCGCCGATGCGAACGGTAGACGTCCAT
This sequence comes from Ramlibacter sp., assembly GCF_035548915.1. Classification (GTDB taxonomy): domain Bacteria; phylum Pseudomonadota; class Gammaproteobacteria; order Burkholderiales; family Burkholderiaceae_C; genus Ramlibacter. Next base: position 19,091 of record NZ_DASZSE010000004.1, read on the forward strand.
CCCGAGGAAACATCATCCATGGCCGACCTCCAAGCCGATTTCGACGCCGCTGTCGCCAACTCGAAGAAGTTGAGCGAGCGCCCCGACAACGCCACGCTCCTGAAGATCTACGCCCTGTACAAGCAGGCGACCGCGGGCGACAACACCGAGAAGAAGCCCGGCTTCGGCGACATGGTGGGCCGCGCGAAGTGGGACGCGTGGAACGGCATGATGGGCACGTCCACCGAGGACGCGATGCAGCAGTACGTGGACCTCATCAAGTCCCTGAGCTGACGATCCCGCGCGCCTTCAGCGCCGCGATCTGCTCTGCGGTCAAGCCGATCTCGCGCAGCACCGCATCCGTATCCTGGCCGAGCGCCGGCGCGTTGCGCCGCTGCGCGCCGGGTGTGCGCGAGAGCTTCGGCACGATGCCGGGCACTTCGAGCGTGCTGCCGTCGTCCATCCGCACCGACTCGATCATGCCGCGTGCGCGGTAGTGAGGGTCGGCTGCGATGTCGGCCACCGTGTAGATCCGGCCCGCCGGCACCGAAGCCCCGTCGAGCACGGCGAGCACTTCTTCGACCGAACGGCCCGCCGTCCATTCGCCGATCGCCCGGTCGAGCTCCTCGACCCGCGCGACGCGGCCGGTGTTGTCCGCGAGCTCGGGGTCCGCCGCGAGGTCGGGCCGTCCGATCGCCGCCATCAGGCGCTTGAAGATGCTGTCGCCATTGCCCGCCACGAGCACGTAGTGGCCGCCGGAGCACTTGTACGCGTTCGTCGGCGCGATGCCGGGCAAGGCACTCCCGCCCGGTCCGCGCACCGCGCCGAAGGCGCTGTACTCCGGCAGCAGGCTTTCCATGCAGTTGAAGACGGCCTCGTAGAGGCCGACGTCGATCACCTGTCCCCGGCCGGAGCGTTTCCGCTCGTGCAGCGCGATGAGGATGCCGATCACGCCGTGCAGCGAGGCGAGCGTGTCGCCGATGCTCACGCCCACGCGCACCGGCACGCGTCCGGGCTCCGCCGTGAGATGACGCAGGCCGCCCATCGCCTCCGCGACGAGGCCGAAGCCCGGGCGGTCGCGATACGGCCCGGTCTGACCATACCCGCTGATGCGCAGCACGACGAGGCGTGGGTTGGCCTGCATCAGCGTTTCGGGTGCGAGACCCCAGCCTTCGAGCGCGCCGGGGCGGAAGTTCTCGACCAGCACGTCGGCCGCGCCCGCGAGCGCGCGCACGATGTCCTGGCCTTCGCTTGCGCGCAGGTCGAGCGCGAGCGAGCGCTTGTTGCGCGACTGGACCTGCCACCACACCGACGTGCCGTCTTTCAGCATGCGCCACTTGCGCAAGGGGTCGCCGCTTCCCGGCGGCTCGATCTTGATCACTTCGGCGCCGAAGTCGGCAAGCGTCTTGGCGGCGAACGGCCCCGCGATGAGCTGCCCGAGCTCGAGCACCTTGATTCCAGCGAGCGGAGCAGCGTCGTTGGTCACCTACTTCGCCTTCTTCCTGGCTGTCGCCGGCTTCTTCGCGGCGGCGGCCTTCTTCTCGGCCGCCGCGTGATGTTTCGCGAGGCCCTTTTCGAAAGCGTCGTGCGGGTCCTTGTGCGCAAGGAGCTTGTCCAGGTTCTTCACGATCTCGCCTTCGATCTTCTCCTTGAACGCACCGAGCAGAAAGCCGAGCCGCGCATCGAGCACGAAGCTGTCCTTCGTGACGGTCAGCTCGCCGTTCACACCGGCCCGCGTGAAGGTCACCACGTCGGTCGTGCGGCCTTCCTCGTAGGTGCATTCCATGCCGAGCTTGTCCTCGGCCGTCTCGGCCCATTTGAAAGCCAGCTTGCGCGCCTGCGCGAGGCCCATCGCATGCCGGCGCTCGATGTGAATGTCAGCCACGCGGGCCTCCCGTGGAGCCGGGCGGCCGGACATGAATGCGATCGGGCGGGTTCAAGTCATCTCCTCCAGACGTCTGCGCCGCTCGGCGCGTGGCAACGCCGCGAGCGCCTTCACCGCATCATAAAACCGCTTCCAGTCGCCGCCCTCGCGCCGGAAGAGCGCCTCGAAGCCGGGCACGAGTTCGTCGTAGGCGGCCTGCGCGCCGAACGCCGCGTTGTTCGCCTGCTCCACCCACCGGTCGTAGCCACGCCAGCGCGCCGGATCGCCGCCCCAGCTGTCCCTCAGCTTCACGTACGCTTCGCGGAATTCCTGCATCGCGGCTTTCTTGCGCGAGGCGAGTTCGGCAGGCGAAAGCGCCGTCTGGTCGTAGATCGCCTTCAGCTTCTCGCGCGTGGCGAGCTGCAGCGCCTTGAACTGGCGGCGTCGGCCGTCGTAGTCCGCGTACTCCTTTCGCGCCTGCTCGCTCGCCTGCGTGTTCAGCCACATCCGGCCGCCGATGCGCTCCACCGACACCGCGAACGATTCGTTGAAGGTCGTGTCGTCGCGCACGTAGAGCACCTGATGCGCGAGCTCGTGAAAGATGAGGCGCGCAAGCTCGCCTTCCGGGTAGTTGATGAAGGTGTTGAGAAGCGGGTCTCCGCCGATCCAGTTGCTCCAGCCGAGCGTGGAATAGGCCGGCACCGGATACACGCTCACTTCGTAGCCTTGCGCGCGCAGCTCCTGAGCGTCGTGGTTCGCGCGGTTCTCGTCGTAAAAGCCGTGATAGCCCACGCACCCCGTGACAGGGAAGCACCAGGTCTTGAGCGTGAGCGAAAACGCGGGCGCCGCCACCACGTTCCAGATCGCGGCGTTGCGATGCAAATCGGCGTAGCGGTGATAGCTCGCGTTGTCCGGCAGCTTGAGCTCGCTCACGGCGTAGGCCCGGATGCGCTGCGTAAGGATGAGCCGCTTGCGGATGCGCTCGGGTGTCGCGGGGTCGCTCAGCCATTCGGGCACCGGCCGCGCCGCGCTCAGGATTTTCATGTGGCCCTCGGCCGACTGCAGGTAGTAGCCGAGGTTGGAGCAGCCTGCCAGGGCCAGCACCGTGACAGCCGCGACGGCGGCAACAGCCGCGATTCCCCACCGCATGATTGTGCTCACATCACTTCAACTTCGACCAGGCAATCGTAGAAGACCGGCCCGCGGCCGAGGTCGGTCAGGCGCTGGCTCGTGAGCTGATTCACGTTGGTTGCGGCCAGGCCGAACTTGCGCCACCACACGCCCAGGCCGTTCACGACACCGGGCCGCGCGCAGGAGGACACCTGGGCCTTGCACACATACTCGCCGCGGTCGTTGAAGACGCGCACCACGCTGCCGCTCGCGATCCCGCGGGCGAACGCGTCGGTGGCATGCATCTCCAGCACCGGCTCGCCTTCGCTCGCCCGCAGACTGGCGACATTCACGAAGCTCGAATTCAGGAAATTGCGCGCGGGCGGAGAGATCATCGCAAGCGGATAGTGCGCCGACGACCCCGGCACCTCGTAGTTCGGCACGTGGTCCGGCAAGCCGTCCAGCCCCTGGCGCGCGAGCCGTTCGCTGAAGAATTCGCACTTGCCCGACGGCGTCGGAAAGCCGCCTTCGGCAAACGGCGCGTCCGGGATGTTCAGCGTGCAGAAGCCGCGCTCGAGCAGTTCGTCGAAGTCGACGCGCTCGCCATACGCCGCGCGCACGAGCGCAAGGTCGTCGTCGCTAAAGCACGGCTCGGTGAAGCCCATGCGCGCCGCCAGCTCGCGAAATACCTGCGTATTGGGCCGCGACTCGCCGACCGGCGCGATCGCCGGGCGATTGAGCAGCACGTCGGTGTGGCCGTATGCCGAGTGGATGTCCCAGTGTTCGAGCTGCGTCGTGGCGGGCAGGATGTAGTCGGCGTAGTCGGCCGTGTCGGTGCGGAAATGCTCCAGGACGACGGTGAAGAGGTCCTCGCGCGAGAACCCCGCCACCACTTTCGACGAATCGGGCGCGACCGCGAGCGGATTGCTGTTGTAGACCACGAGCGCCTCGATGCGCGGCCCGAACGAGGGCGATGCCGGGCGCAGCAGGTCGTCGCCGATCGTCACCATGTTGATCGTGCGCGGCGCACGGCCCGCGAGCAGGTCCGGGCGCTGCAGCGCGGCGCGGTCGACGGGGAACTGGCCCGAGCTCGTGAGCAGCACCCCGCCCGCGCGGTCGCGCCATGCACCCGTAAGCGCGGGTAGACAGCACACGGCGCGCGCCGCGTTGCCGCCGCCGCGCACGCGCTGCATGCCGTAGTTCAGGCGGATCGCCGCCGGGCGCGTCGTGCCATAGTCCCGCGCGAGCGAGCGAATCCGCCCCGCGTCGAGCCCGCACAGCTGCGCCGCGCGTTCGGGCGTCCATCCGAGCGCGCGTTCTCGCAGCGCGTCCCAGCCGAGCGTGTGCTGCGCGATGTAGTCGTGATCGAGCCAGTCGTTCGCGATGAGTTCGTGCATCAGCGAAAGCGCGAGCGCCGCATCGGTGCCGGGAAGCAGCTGCAGGTGGTCGTGGCACTTCCGCGCCGTCTCGGTGCGCCGCGGATCGATGCACACGAGCTTCGCGCCGCGGCGCTTGGCCTCCTGCGCGACGCGCCAGAAATGCACCGAGCTCGTGATCGGGTTGCTGCCCCAGATCACGATGAGCTTCGCCTCGGCGAAGAACTCCACCTTCATGCCGACCTTGCCGCCGAGCGTCTGCGCGACCCCTTCGCCGCCGGCGGCCGAGCAGATCGTGCGATCGAGCAGCGACGCGCCCAGCTTGTTGAAGAAGCGCGCGGCCATGCTCTCGGCCTGCACGAGGCCCATCGTGCCCGCGTAGCTGTACGGCACGATGGCCTGCGGATCGCGCTCGGCGATGGACTTCAGACGCGAGGCGATGTCGTCCAGCGCCGCGTCCCAGCCGATCGGCTCGAAGCGGCCGGAGCCCTTCGGCCCCGTGCGCTTCAGCGGCGTGAGCACACGCTCGGGGTGATAGGTGCGTTCCGTGTACCGCGAGACCTTCGCGCACAGCACGCCGTCGGTGTGGCGGTGCGCGGGATTGCCCTGCACCTTGAGGGCCACGCCGTCCTTCACCGTGGTGAGGAGCGAGCACGTGTCGGGACAGTCGTGCGGACAGGCCCCGAGCACCTGGGCGCTGTGCTGCAGCTCGAGGATGCCGGGGGCGTTCGTCGTCGTGCTTCGCATCGCTTCACTCTAAAGTTCGCGAGCCTCGGCCAACCCCCGCATGAACGCGCAGCAGCGCTCGATCTGATCGAGCGAGACGTACTCGTCCGGCTGATGCGCCTGCGCGATATGGCCCGGCCCGCACACGACGGTTGGAATGCCCGAGCGCTGGAAAATTCCCGCCTCCGTGCCGAAGGCCACCAGCGTCGTGCGCGGCTCGCCGGCGAGCCGGTGCGCGAGCTTCGTCACGGCGTCGTCCTCGGAGCCGAGGAAGCTCGGCACTTCGCAGATCGTCTCGAAACTGAAGCCGCTCTCGCGCGCCACTTCCTTCATCGCCGGCTCGAGCGAGCGGGCATACGCCACCACCCGCTCCTGCATCGCGCGCGCATCGGCCGTGGGCAGGTCGCGAAATTCGTAGCGGAACTCGGCGTCGCGCGGCACCACGTTGTCGGCGATGCCGCCGTGGAACTGCCCCACGCTCGAGGTGGAAAACGGCACGTCGAACCCTTCGTAGCGCGGCTCGTCGCGTTCGAACCCTTCGGCCATGCCGCGAACGAAAGTGACAACCCGAGCGGCCATCTCGATCGCATTCACCGACTTCGGCGTGAGCGACGAATGCGCCTCCTTGCCGCGCACACAGCAGCGGTAGCGGTTCACCCCCTTGTGCGCGATGGCGGGCACCATGCCGGTCGGCTCGCCGACGATGCATGCCACCGGGCGGGTGCCGGCTTCGCGCATGTCGGCGATGAGCCCGCGCACGCCGAAGGCGCCCACTTCCTCGTCGTAGCTGAAGGCGAAGTGGACCGCGAACGGCGCCTTGCTCTCGAGAAACAGCGGCGCATGCGCGAGCGCGGCGGCGATGAACGACTTCATGTCGGCCGAGCCCCGGCCATAAAGGCGCCCGTCGCGCACGGCCCCCGACAGCGGCTCGAGCGTCCAGTCCTGCCCGTCCCAAGGCACCGTGTCGGTGTGGCCGGAGAGGATCACTCCCGCGGGCTTGCCTTCGCCGAGCGTCGCGAACAGGTTGGCCTTGGCCCTTGCGTCGTCCCAGGTGAGGCGGCTTGCCACGCCCAGTCGGGCCAATTCGTCGCGCACGAAATGGATCAGCGCCAGGTTCGAGTGATGGCTCACGGTGTCGAGTCGCACAAGCGACTGCGCGATTTCGAGCGTACGGGCAGAAAGGGCCGTCATTTCGACAAGGATTGTCCCTCATGCGCGACTGCGCGTGCGCGGCTAGACTGGACGTTTCCCGCAGGACCCGCAAGATGAAGCTTCTGGACACCATCGTCACCCAGGCCGCCAGCCTCGCCGCGCTGCGCCGGGACATCCACGCGCACCCGGAACTCTGCTTCGAGGAAGTGCGTACCGCCGACCTCGTGGCTGCCCGGCTCACCGAATGGGGCATCCCCATCCACCGCGGCCTCGGCAAGACGGGCGTGGTGGGCATCCTCAAGAACGGCACCAGTTCGCGCGCGGTGGGTCTCAGGGCCGACATGGACGCCCTGCCCATCCAGGAATTCAACAAGTTCGAGCATGCGAGCCGGCACGCGGGCAAGATGCACGCCTGCGGCCACGACGGCCACACGGCGATGCTGCTCGCGGCGGCCCAGCACTTCGCCAAGCACCGCAACTTCGACGGCACCGTTTACCTCATCTTCCAGCCGGCCGAGGAAGGCGGCGGCGGCGCGCGCGAAATGATCCGCGAAGGCCTCTTCGAGCGCTTTCCGATGGAAGCGGTGTTCGGCATGCACAACTGGCCGGGCGCGCAGGTCGGGCGCTTCGCGGTCGCTCCAGGTCCCGTGATGGCCTCGACCAGCGAATTCCGCATCGTGATCCGCGGCAAGGGCAGCCACGCCGCGATGCCGCAAAACGGCATCGATCCCGTGCCGATCGCCTGCGAGATGGTGCAGGCCTTCCAGACCATCGTGAGCCGCAACAAGAAGCCGATCGACGCGGGCGTCGTTTCGGTGACGATGATCCACGCCGGCGAGGCGACCAACGTCGTGCCCGACAGCTGCGAGCTGCAAGGCACGGTGCGCACCTTCACGACCGAAGTGCTCGACCTGATCGAGCGGCGCATGAAGCACATCGCCGAGCACGTCTCGGCCGCTCACGAGGCGCGGTGTGAGTTCGAGTTCGTGCGCAACTACCCGCCCACCGTCAACTCCGCCGCCGAAGCGGAATTCGCCCGGAAGGTGATGGCGTCCATCGTCGGCGAGGAGAACGTGGACGTGCAGGAGCCCACGATGGGCGCCGAGGACTTCGCGTACATGCTGCAGGTGAAGCCGGGCGCGTACTGCTTTATCGCCAATGGCGACGGTGCGCACCGCGACGCGGGCCACGGCATGGGCCCGTGCATGCTGCACAACCCGAGCTACGACTTCAACGACGACCTGATCCCGCTCGGAGCGACCTACTGGGTGAAACTCGCGGAGGCCTGGCTCGCGCGGGACCCCGCATGAAGGGCCCTTTCTCCGAAAGCTACGCCGAAGCGCGCGACAAGTTCCTCGACGCCTGCGCGGCCGCGGGTCTTGCGGCCGAGTCGCTCGTGCATCCGCAAAAGGGCCGCGATGGCGAGACGCTCGCCATGGACGTCGTGCGCGACGGCCACCCGAACGCCGCTCGCCTTCTCATCCTCACGAGCGGCTGCCACGGCGTGGAAGGCTATTGCGGCAGCGGCATCCAGATCGCGGCGCTGCGCGATGCGGCGTGGCGCGAGCGCTCGCGCGAGCGCGGCGTCGCCGTGCTCTACGTGCACGCGCTCAATCCGTACGGCTTCTCGCACATCCGCCGCGTGACGCACGAGAACGTCGACCTCAACCGCAACTTCCACGACTTCTCGCGGCCGCTGCCGGCCAACGAGGGGTATCGGGAACTGCACGATCTGCTGCTGCCGCCGACGTGGCCGCCGGATGCGGCCAACCAGCAGGCAATCGGCACGATACTCGCGCAGCGCGGCGAGGCCGCGCTGCAGGCGGTCATCACGCGCGGCCAGCACGAGTTCGAGGACGGCATGTTCTTCGGCGGCACGTCGCCCACCTGGAGCAACAGGACGTTTCGCGAAGTGCTGCGCGCGCACGGACACCGCGCCGCGCGCATCGCGTGGATCGACTTCCACACGGGGCTCGGTCCGCCCGGCATCGGCGAACGCATTCTTGCCACGCGCAACGACGAAGCGGCGCTCGCGCGCGCTCGCGCCTGGTGGGATACGGAAAGCGCGAAGGTCACTTCGATCTACGACGGCTCGTCGACTTCGGCCTTCCTCACCGGGCTCATGTGCAGCGCGGTGTACGACGAATGCCCGCAGGCCGAGTACACGGGCCTCGCGCTCGAATACGGCACCGTGCCCGTGCTGCAGACGCTGGGAGCTTTGCGTGCCGAACACTGGCTGCACCTGCATCCGGAGGCGCCGCGCGAACTCGCGGCGCAGATAAAGCAGCAGATGATGCAAGCGTTCTACACGGATAGCGACGTGTGGCGCGAAGCCGTCCTCGCGCAGGGACGCGAAGCGATGGTGCAGGCGGTGGAAGGAATTTCGGCTTAGGGGACTTCGGTGGGGCGCCCTTCGGATCGCCCCGCCCTACGCCGAGAGCGGATTGCGCAGATACGCGATCTCGAGCAGCCCGTCGAAGATCAGGCTTTCCACCAGCTCGAAGTCGCCCACGAGATAGGGCGACATCTTCCACCCCGCGCCCCCCGTCATGAAGCACGCCGGCTCCTCGCCGCAGGACTTGCGCACGTGCTGCACCATGCGCTCGATCGCCCCCGCGATCGCATACGTGCCGCCGCTCGTGAGCGCGTCGCTCGTGTTCGTGGGAAATTCGCGCACCTCGCCCGTGGGCACGTGCAGCCCCGCCGTGCCCGATTCCAGCGCGCGCAGCATGATGCCGTGTCCGGGCAGGATGAGCCCGCCCAGGAAGCGCCCGTCGGCCGTCACGCCTTCCACGGTCACGGCCGTGCCGACCATCACGACCACCATCGGTTTCGCCGTTCCCCGAGCGAGCATGCGGTGGCGCGCACCGATCATCGCGACCCAGCGGTCCGCGCCGAGGCGCGTCGGATGGTCGTAGCCGTTCACGATGCCCGCTTCCGCCGCGCTCGACACCACCCAGTGCGCGGGGATGTCCCAGAGCTCTTCCATCTGCTCCTCGACGCGCCGCTTCACCGCGTCGGCCGCGACCGAGCAGCCCAGCATGCGCTGCGGCTTCGTGAGGCTCGTCCACGGGCCGTCCGAAAGGCGGTCGATGTTCTCGAGGAATTCGGCGCCATGCGCGAGCACCGCCGCGGCCGGACGCGCGGCTTCGTAGAGAGCCCACTTCAGCCGCGTGTTGCCGACGTCGATGGCCAGGAACGGCATGCGGGTATCGGCCTTCAGGAAGAGGCGTTCTTCAGCTCTTCGCCGAAAGCGCCGAGCTGCCTCGCGAACGCGGCGTCCTGCTCGGTGAGCTGGGCGCAATCCGCGATGGCCTGTTGCACGCGCCGCCCGAGGTCGCGATGCGCCTCGCGCGGCTCTTCGAGATTCAGCGCGGGGCCGCCTTCGCCCGCCGAAGAGGCGATGGCGGAAAGCCGCCCTTCCCACACCTTCCATTGCTGCGTGGCAAGCTGCTGCGCCGTCTGCGAGAGCGTGGCGTAGCGCGCCAGCGCGGCGTGGCCATGCTGGTGCACCTGCTGCGCGGCCGTGCTCACGCCGCGCAGCATCTTCAGGCGGTCCACCAGCATTTCGCAGCGGGCGGTGTCTTCCTTGATCTTCGCGAGCGCCTCCGCGTCGGTGCCCGCTTCGGCCTGGCGGGTCTTCAGCTGGTTGCGCATGTCCTGCAGCCAGCGCGCACCCTGATCGAGGATCTTCTCGATGCCGCGCCACTCCACTTCGAATTCCACGAGCATGCGCTCCATCGCGGCGGCCTCGGCGTGCTGGCGGCTCGCGAACCGCTGCACTTCGTCGCGCAGCGTGCGCGCGGCCTGCACGATGCGATCGAACTGGCCCGCGAACTCCACGCCCGCGGTCCTCGCCTTGCCGGTCGCCCGCGCGAGCCATCCCTTGGGCTGCAGCAGATCGAAATCGAGCTGCGGCAACGCTTCATCGAACTTCGCGAGCGCCGAGGCGAGCGCGCCGCAGTCACGGCTTTGTGCCTGCTGCCCGAGCTGCGCGGCGAGTTCGCGCAGCCGCCCGACGTGCGAGTCGCCGGCGCCCGTGGCCATCTGGTCCAGCCAGGCCGCCGAACTGGCCTGCGGCTTGGGCTTCATCTGCGCCAGCCTGGCCGGCGTCATCAGCGACGCGGTGCGTTCGGGGTCGTCGGTCATTCGGCAGCGACAGGCTCGGGGGTCGACATCCCGCCAATATAAACCTTCCGGCCTTAAATCGCCCCGAGCCAGCAGGCCCGCTGAATCGCCGCGAGCTTGTTGTCCACCTTCAGCTTGCTCATCGCATTGGCGAGGTGGTAGTTGACGGTGCGCTCCGTGCAGTTGAGGCTCTGCGCGCTCTCGCGCGCGGTGAGTCCCTGGAAGGCGAGCGTGAGGCATTCGCGCTCGCGCGGGCTCAGCGTCGAACGCGCGACCGAGATCGAACGCTTCACGACGGGCCAGATGTTGAGCGCCGACCACACGAGCGAGGCCGCCTCGGCCCGGTCGGTGAGCTCGCGCGGGCTGAACATGAAGCATTCGAACGCGCGGCCGGCGGGCAGCGTGAACTCCACCCGCACCACGGTCTGGAAGCCGTGCGCGAGCCAGAGCGTGCGCCAGCGGCTCGCGCTCAGCCGGTCGGACTTCGCGATGTACTGCCAGGCGACGAGCGGCGCATCGGAGTCGCGCCAGGGCGCGCCGAAGTCGCGGCTCTCGGCCAGCGCGAGCGCGGCGTCCGCGAGAACGGGCGGATGCACAGCGACGACCTGGCGGTCTTCGCTGGTGCCGAACGGGTCGGGGCCAAGCACGACGATCGCTTCGACCGAGAACTCGCGCAGCGCGCCGACCCAATCGGAAAGCAGCCCATCGAGGCTGACACTGTCAAAGTTAACAGGAACCCCCATGGGCTTGTCGAATCCTGCTGCGCGGGGCTGTGACAATATCACCGTTGGACTCTGCACAAATGAATGAGGACCTCGGGCGCGGGCTGGTATCGCCGCCGCCGCGCATGACCTACGACGCCGCCCGCGGGTGGCTGAGGACATGGACGTCCAACGAAGTGCTGCGGCCCCTCGTCGAGCCGATCTTGCATCCGTCGCGCTGGCGCATCCGCGCGCTCGGCCTCTCGACCACCGTGGGCCATCCGCTCTTCTGGGTGATCTGGGCGAAGTGGCTGCCGCAGCCTTACGAGAACCTCTCGCTTCGCATCGCGATGAGCGTGCTCGGCGCGTGCCTGCTGCTCTTTCCCGGCCTCACCGCCACGCCGCCGAGCCGGCTCGCCGCGGCCACTTTCACGCTCATCTTCTGGATCACGCTGCCGTGGTGCTTCGCGTGGATGTACTTCTGCAACGACGGCAACACCGTCTGGCTCGCGACGCTCGGCGCGATGTTCCTGATCTACTACCATCTGACCGATTGGCGCATCGCGTCCATCGGAAGCGTTACGGGCATCGCGGCCGCGTGGGTGATGTTCCGCGCGTTCGGCCCGCCCACGCCCGAGATGACCTTCGCGCAGGCCGCCACCAATTCGGTCGTGCTCGCATTCTGCTGGTTCATGGCGCTCGTGCTGGGGCTTTCCTCGTCCAACCTGCGGCGCGAGCAGCTCAATTACACGCTCGGCACGATGGGCATCATGGCACACGAGCTGCGCACGCCGCTCGCGACCATGCAGCTGATCGGCGAAGCGGTGCGCAACGAAGCGCCCTCGTGCCCGCCCGAGACCGCGCAGCGGCTCGAACTGCTCGCCGGCCGCGTGGGCAACCTCGTGCGCAACATGAACCACCAGATCGACATGCAGATCGCCAACGCGCGGCTCATGCACCTGGCCGGCAGCCCCGAAGTGATCACGGCCGGCGCGCTCTTGCGCGGCGCGGTGGCGGATTTCCCCTATCGCAGCTCGCGCGAACGCGACTGCGTCGTGCTGCGAATCCACCAGGACTTCCGCTTCCGCGGCTCGCGGCAGCTCTTCTCGCAGATGGTGGACAACCTCATGAAGAACGCTCTGCGTTCGCTCGCCGCGGGCGGCACGGCGCCGCGGCCGGGCGACCTGCTGATCGAAGCCGGCATCGTCGGCCACCGCGGACGCATCGTCTTCACCGACAACGGCATCGGCATGACCGAGGACCTGCAGGCACGCATTTTCCAGCCCTTCTTCTCCACCGACCGCGGGACGGGCCACGGCCTGGGGCTCGCCTTCTGCCAGCGGGTGGTGCACGGTGCGCGCGGTTCGATCCGCGTCAAGTCGGCTCCTTTCCAGGGCGCCATCTTCACTGTCGAACTGCCGCTGGCGGACTGAATGACGTTTCCCCTGTTCCACCGGCCCGGCACCATCGTCTTCCTCGACGACGACCCCGACTACCTCGAAATGCTGGCACTCGTGCTGCCGCGCCATTGGCACGTGAAGCTGTTCCTGCGGCCGGCCGAGTGCATCCACTACCTGCAGCAGGAGCCGCCGTTCTGGGAAGCGGATGCGTGGAACCAGCAGCAGATCGTGGAGCAATGGCGCTCGGGCAAGCCGCTCATCCCGCAGGTGCTCGCCTACTGGTCCAAATACACCGAGCGCTTCGCCCTCACGCGCGTGTGCGTGGTGGATTTCTCGATGCCCGGCATGGACGGACTGCAGGTGCTCGCCGAACTCGGCGACTGGCCCGGCTCGCGCGTGCTGCTCACGGGCCAGGCCGACGAGCAGGTCGCCGTGCGCGCCTTCAATCGCGGACTCATCGACCAGTTCATCCCCAAGCAGACGCCCGACATCTCCAAGCGCCTCGTCGAATCGGTCGAACACCTCCTTGCCACGCCGCATTCGCGCCACGCGCAGACGTGGCGCGCCACGCTGACGCCCGACCAGGGCGCGCTCCTGCGCCAGCCTTCCGTCGCGCGCGACCTCGCCGCATTCGCCGCGAAGCGCTGGACCGAGCACGTGCTGATCGGCGAGCCGTTCGGCGTGCTCGGCATGGATGCCGCGGGCCAGGTGAGCTGGCTGCAGCTCGAGACGCCCGCGGGGCTTGGCGCGCTCGCGGAAGTCGCCGATGTGGAAGGCATGCCGCCCGCCACGCTGGAAGGCATCCGCCAGGGGCGCGTGCTCGCGGACATCGAGTTGAGGCAGACGCTCGGCGCGAAGACGGCGCCGGAGGTCCTGCCCGCGTTTCGCCTCGGCGACGAAGGCCAGCTCCTCGGCGCGGCGTTTGCGGTGCCCACCGAGCATGCTCCCGACGTCGGCAACAGCTACGCCGGCTGGCTCGCGCGCCAGGACAGGCGCCGCGTGGAAGACTGACGTTTCGGCCCGCGCGGCGGAATCGGCCCGCGCGAGCTTCGCGAACGTCACTGTCTCGCGCGCTGCCTTCGCGCGATCGGCCAGTCCCACGGCCTCACGACCGGCGCGATCTCGCGCGCGACAACTTCCACGTGCGACATCTCCGCATCGGTGAGCGCCGAATTCAGCGTGAGGCGCACCATCGAGCGATTGCGCGCGGTCGCCGGCGCGCAGAACACCGCCCCGAACACGCCGCGCGACTCCAGCGCATCGCGCAGGGCGAGGGTGTCGGTTTCCGGCCCGGCCTCGAGCGAGATGATCTGCTCGGTGCCCTGATGAATCGGAAAGCCGAGCTCCGTGAGGGAGCCGCGCAGGCGCGACGTGTTCTCGCGCAGCTTGGCCCGCGCCTCGTCGCTTTCACGCAGCACCTCGAGCGTCGCGTGCAGTCCGGCGATCTCGTGCGGCAGCAGGCACGAGCTGAAGATGCTCGGGAAGCTGTGGCACATGAGGTAGGGACGCAATTCGTTGGGCAGGGTGAAGAATCCCGCGCGGCCCGCGAACGCCTTCGCGAGGCTGGCGGTGATGAAGTGCACGCGATGCGTGAGCCCGAGTTCGGCGACGAGGCCGCGGCCCTCCGGGCCGTGCGTGCCGAGCGAATGCGATTCGTCCACGAGGATCATCGAGCCGTGGCGTTCCGCGACTTCCACGATCGCTTCGAGCGGACACATCGCGCCCGTGGTGCTGTAGACGGAGTCGACGATCACGAGTCCCGGGCCGTGCTTCGCCGCGACGCGATCGAGGTGGTCCGGGTCGTTGTGGCGAAACGCGTGCGCCACCGCGCCGGCCGCGCGCACGCCCTCCCAGAGCGACATGTGCGCGAGACTGTCGACGTAGACCGGCGTCTGGGGATCGGCGATGACCTGGATCAGGCCCAGGTTCGCCGTATAGCCGGACTGGCAGAGCAAGCCGCCTTCCTTGCCGATCCAGTCGCAAAGCGCCTTCTCGAAACGCGAAGCGGGGCTGCCCTCGAGCTGGAACACGCCCGACTGCACGACGAATTCCTGGTTGCGCTTGAGCGCATCGAGCTGCGCCTGCACGATGCGCGCGTGGCCGGTGACGCCCAGATAGTCGTTGCCGTCCAGGCGCACGGCATCCGGCCCCGCCGCCCGGCCGTGCGTGACGAATTTTCCGCCCCACTCGTTTTCCCAGCGGGCGCGAAACTGCGACTCGATGCGCCGCCTGAGGTGCGGCAACAAGCGCGGTTCGCAACCCGCCGAAGGCAAAGCCTGGGCAGGGAATGGGGACTGAAGGGGACGATCGGCAACGACGGCTTCCATGAAAAACTCCTGGCGAGTCCCCCATTGAAGAGTCTCGGCAAGTCCCTTGCGCGGCTTCCCCTGTCAACCTTGACAGGGGGACCTTGTGATCTGCCGCAAATGCAAGTATTAGCCCCGAGGCTTTCATACGAAAGTCTTCGGTGCTACGGACGGTTGCCGGGTCGGCCAGCCGGCCGAAGGGCCGGCCGGGCCGGTCGGGTCCCGGCGCCGGTCAGGTCAGCCGGCCGTGACAGTGCTTGTATTTCTTGCCGCTGCCGCAGGGGCACGGGTCGTTGCGTCCCACTCGCGCCATGGTGCCGACGGCCGCCGAGGCGGCCGCGGCCAGCGGCGTCTGCTGCAGCCGAGCGGTCGCCTCGTCGAGTTTCGACTCGACTTCGCCGGTCTCGGTCGGCGCGATGTAGGTGACGTTGGAGATCTGCTCGGCGCGCTCTTCCATGTCCTCGGCCGCCTGCTCGAGCTGCTCGCTCGACTGAATCTTCACCGTCATGAGAATGCGCGTCACTTCGTTCTTCACGGCGTCGAGCATCTGGCCGAAGAGTTCGAACGCTTCGCGCTTGTACTCCTGCTTCGGCTGCTTCTGCGCGTAGCCGCGCAGGTGGATGCCCTGGCGCAGGTAGTCGAGCGCGGCAAGGTGCTCGCGCCAGTGCGAGTCGAGCGTCTGCAAGAGCACGATGCGCTCGAACTGAGTGAAGTTCTGCTCGCCGATCTCGGCGACCTTCAGTGCGAATGCCTGATGCGCGGCGGCCACGACCCGCTCGACGATGTCCTCGTCGGTGATGGCGCTCGACTCCTCCACGAGCTGCTTCAGCGGCAGCTCGATGCCCCAGTCTTCCTGCAGCGCCTTCTCGAGGCCGGGGACGTCCCACTGTTCTTCAACGGACTCCGGCGGCACGTACTGCCGCACGAGATCGGTGAAGCAGCCTTCGCGCAGCGACGCGATCTGCGCGGAGAGATCGCCCGCATCGAGGATGTCGTTGCGCTGCTGGTAGATCACCTTGCGCTGGTCGTTGGCGACGTCGTCGTACTCGAGCAGCTGCTTGCGCATGTCGAAGTTGCGGCCCTCGACCTTCCTTTGCGCGCTCTCGATGCTGCGCGTCACGATGCCCGCTTCGATGGCCTCGCCGTCGGGCATCTTCAGCCGCTCCATGATCGCCTTCACGCGCTCGCCCGCGAAGATGCGCATGAGCGGATCGTCGAGCGAGAGGTAGAAGCGCGAAGAGCCCGGGTCGCCCTGGCGCCCCGAGCGGCCGCGCAGCTGGTTGTCGATGCGGCGCGACTCGTGGCGCTCGGTCGCGATGATGCGCAGGCCCCCCTGCGCCACGACGAATTCGTGATCCTCCGCCCACGCGGCGCGCATCTGCGCGATCTTCTTTTGCTTCGCGTAGGAGTCGAGCGCGTCGTCCGCCTCGACCATCTCGACCGCCTTCTCGACATTGCCGCCCAGCACGATGTCGGTGCCGCGGCCGGCCATGTTGGTCGCGATCGTGATCATCTTCGAGTGGCCGGCCTGCGCCACGATCTCGGCCTCGCGCGCGTGCTGCTTGGCGTTGAGCACCTGGTGCGGCAGGTTCTCTTTTTGCAGCAGCTGCGAGATGAGCTCGGAATTCTCGATCGAGGTCGTGCCCACCAGCACGGGCTGGCCGCGCTCGTGGCATTCCTTGATGTCCTGGATCGCGGCTTCGTACTTTTCGCGCGTGGTTTTGTAAACGCGGTCGAGCTGGTCGTCGCGGCGGCTCGGCTTGTTCGGCGGGATCACGACGGTTTCCAGGCCGTAGATCTCCTGGAATTCGTACGCTTCCGTATCCGCCGTGCCCGTCATGCCCGCGAGCTTGCCGTAGAGGCGGAAGTAGTTCTGGAACGTGATCGAGGCGAGCGTCTGGTTTTCCGGCTGGATCGCTACGCCTTCCTTGGCTTCCACGGCCTGGTGCAGGCCATCGCTCCAGCGGCGTCCGGTCATGAGGCGGCCCGTGAACTCATCGACGATGATGATCTCGCCTTCCTGCACGACGTAGTGCTGGTCGCGGTGGAACAGGTGGTTCGCCCGCAGCGCCGCGTTCAGGTGATGCAGCAAGGAGATGTTGGCCGGGTCGTAGAGCGATGCGCCTTCGGGGATCAGGCCGAGGTTGGAGAGCACGCGCTCGGCCTTCTCGTGGCCTTGTTCGGTCATGAAGACCTGATGCGACTTCTCGTCGACCGTGAAGTCGCCGGGCTTCACGACGCCTTCGCCCGTCACCGGGTTCGCTTCGCCTTCCTGCCGGGTGAGCAGGGGCACGACCCGGTTCATCGCGACGTAGAGGTCCGTGTGGTCCTCGGCCTGGCCGCTGATGATGAGCGGGGTGCGCGCCTCGTCGATCAGGATCGAGTCCACCTCGTCCACGATCGCGTAGTTGAGGCGCCGCTGCACGCGGTCGGCCGGCTCGTACACCATGTTGTCGCGCAGGTAGTCGAAGCCGAATTCGTTGTTGGTGCCGTAGGTGACGTCGGCGTTGTAGGCGGCCTGCTTGTCCTCGCGCGGCATCTGCGGCAGGTTGACGCCCACCGACAGGCCGAGGAAGTTGTAGAGCTTGCCCATCCACTGCGCGTCGCGCTGCGCGAGGTAGTCGTTCACCGTCACCACGTGCACGCCCCGGCCTTCGAGCGCGTTCAGGTACACCGGAAGCGTCGCGGTGAGCGTCTTGCCTTCGCCCGTTCCCATCTCGGAAATCTTGCCCTGGTGCAGCGAGATGCCGCCCATCAGCTGCACGTCGAAGTGGCGCATCTTCATCACGCGCTTGGACGCTTCGCGCACGGTCGCGAAGGCTTCGGGCAGCAAGGCATCCAGCGTTTCGCCCTTTTGCAGCCGTTCGCGGAATTCCTGCGTGCGCGCCCGCAACTGGTCGTCGGCGAGCTGCTCCAGCTGCGGCTCCAGCGCGTTGATTTTCTCGACGACGCGCCGGTACTGCTTGAGCAGGCGGTCGTTGCGGGAGCCGAAGATCTTGGTGAGGATGTTGTTGGCCATGAACGCGGTTCTGCCCTGCGGCTCCATCGGGGACCCGCAGGGCAGCGCAATCCTTCGTTGTGCAGGATGTAAGGGCCGCCCGCGGGCAATGCAACCCGCCGGCGCCGGGAAACTGCGGATTTTACCTGTGTGACACCGGCTGAAGGGTGACAGCCGGTCGAGACGGGGTGCGCGGCTGCGCCTCGGCGACCGCCGGCAGGTCATGCCCCGCGTCCAGGAACTTCTGCGGGTCCTGCGGCACGCCCTGCACCAGCACCTCGAAATGCAGGTGCGGGCCGGTCGAGCGCCCGGTGGTGCCGACATCCGCGATGTGCTGGCCGCGCTTCACGATGTCGCCCTTTTTCACCCAGAAGCGCGAGGTATGGGCGTAGCGCGTGATGAGGTTGTTGCCGTGGTCGATCTCGACCATGTTGCCGTAGGCGGGATGTGCCTCTGCAGTGACCACCACGCCCCCCGCCGCGGCGAGGATCGGCGTGCCCGGCTCGGCCTGGAAGTCGAGCCCCGTGTGCAAGGCGGAGCGCCCGGTGAACGGATCGATGCGCCAGCCGAAGGCGGAGCCGAGGTGCGCGTTCGCGACGGGCTGCTGGGTGGGCACCATCATCTGCTTGATCTTCTGGTCGAACAGGCGCGACTCCATCACCGTCATCAGGTCCACGCGCTGGTCGGTGATCTGGTCGAGGTCCTCGAGCGTGTGCTTGAGCTCCTGCATCGACAGCGGCCTGCCTTCGACCAGCGCGCCGCCGCGACCGGGAGGCGCCTTGATGTCGTTCGGGTTCATGCCCGCGAGACCCGAAACGCGTTCGCCGAGCGCCTCGAGCTGCACGAGCTTCGCCTGCATCTCGCCCACCTTGCGCGCCATGGCGTCGAGGTTTTCGCGCATGAAGCGGTCGCGCTGCTCGAATTCGTCCTTCACGACCAGCTTCAGCATGCTGCCCACAATGGGCCAGCCCTCGCGCGCGCCCTTCAGGAACACCCAGTGGTAAAGGCCCGCGGCCATGAGCATGAGCACGAGCGACAGCCCGACGAGCGCGAGCACCAGCTTCGTTCCGCTCAGGTGCACCGCGCGGCTCTTGGCGAGCCAGGCATCCGTGATAATGAAATGCACTGCCGTTTCCCCTCACTCAGTCGTTGCGACGTCTTGCGCGCCCATGAACCATCCCACGCATCGCCCCATCGCCCCATGAGTCGCCGAACTCATGCCGTGTCCGTGCACGAGGCCGCCAGCGAAGCGCCGACTCTCGCGCGGCTCGCGCAGCTCGCGCGCGAGTCGGCCGATCGGCTCGCGGCCGTGGAACAGCTGATCCCTCCTGCGTTGCGCGCCTGCGTGCGACCGGGTCCTATCGAGGGGACCACCTGGTGCCTGCTGGTCGACGGCAACGCCGCGGCAGCCAAGCTGAGGCAGATGATTCCTGCCCTGCAGCGCCAGCTCGGCAGCCGGGGTTGGCAGGTTACCTCAATTCGCCTGCGGGTAGGAAGAGGGTGAAAGTACGAGTTTCCCGACCGCGGTGGCTGACTTCGCGTCTTCCATGTCCCCGCGGTACTCCAGCTTTCCGCGAACGCGGGCGCGCGGATGGATGTCCATCACCTCGTCGTAGCTCGCGTCGCCCAGGAGCGTGGCGGTGCCCGTGATCTCGAGCGCCTTGCGCGCGATCACCGCGCCGCGCACCCGCCCCTCGATGTAGATGTAGTCGGCTTCGAGCCGCGTGTTCTCGACGACGCCCGTCACCCCCACATGGATCGTGCCGCCCTGGGCGAACATCACGTTGCCTTCGAGCTTGCCGTCGATCTTGATGCCCAGGTCGACCTGCGCCTGGAAGTGCCCCGTGAAGGCGGCCCCTTCGGCGATCAGGCTGGAAATGGACGTGAGCCGCTCGAGCGGCAGGAGGCGCGGCCGGGTTGGCTCGGCTTCTGGCGTCATGGATTTTTCTCCTTCTTGATGATCGGACTGCGCGGTGCGAGCAGCAGCGTGATGCCGGGCTCGGCCGGCTCCGTTGACGGCGTCGGGCGCGCCATCGGCGCTGTCCCGAGTGCGCGGCTGAGATGCAGCGGTGGATTCGCCGGTGCTTCCCCCGGCAGGAGCGAATAGGACCCTGCGGGCTCCAGGCGAACCTGCGGGCCGAGTGCGAGGCACAACATCACCGGCACGCCCCATCGTGTGCACGCCCAGGCCGTCCAGCGCCAGGCCAGTCTGCGGCGCCGCACGGTGTGGTCGCGGCGCCAGCTCGCGCTGAGAGCGGCCCGTCGCAATTCCTCGCTGGTGGGCAGCGACGGCACGGGATCACGAGTTCCTTTCGTCGCCCGCGCCGCCCGCGCCGCCCGAGCCGCCCGAGCCGCCCGAGCCGCCCGAGCCGCCCGA
>NZ_DASZSE010000005.1:0-105525 GCF_035548915.1 Ramlibacter sp.
GCCGCGCTCATCGCGCAGCCCTACCGGATTCCTGTCGCCGAACGGTCTCGCGGCCCCGCGCCGCAACTTGCTGCGTGTTTGGCGCGCACGCCAAACACTCCGCGCGAACAAGCGGCGCGAGCATGTCCACGTACGCCCGGCGCGATACGCGCTGCGCGCTCTCGTCGCCGTGCTGGCCGCAAGACCGTTCACCGACAGCGCCTGTGCTTTATTGCGCGCCGCAGCCCGGCCGCACGCGGCGTTGCAGATGCACAGGGGCATGCCACCGGTGGTGTGCCACGGTCTCACAGCAAAGCTGCGTGTGGGCGGGCTGCGGCGCGCGATACAGCACAGGCGCCTGCGGCGGGGGTGCCCCGCGCCCCCGCGCGGCGGCGCGAGCGCTGCAGGCGCGTATCGCGCGGCGCGTACGTGTTCTGATTCGCGGCGCTTGTTCGAACGGAGAGTTTGGCGTGCGCGCCAAACTCGCAGAGAGTTGCGCCGCGGGGGCGCGGGGTCGCCCGGCGCAGGGGATCGAGAGTGTGGCGCGCAGCGCCGCACGAGCGACGCCGTAGCGCGCGCCGCGGCCCGCCCACACGCAGCTTTGCCGCGAGGTGGTGGAGAGCGAACGAGCCGAACGAGCCCAACGAGCCGAACGAACCGAACGAGCCGAACGAACCGAACGAGCCGCTACTTCCCCTGCTCGTTCCCGTACGTCTTCACCAGGTAGTCGACGATCTCGGGCATGTCCGCATCGTCGATCGGCGCCTTGAACACCGCCTTCATGCGCTTCACCATCGCATCCCAGTAAGGACGCGCCGCGGTCGGCGGCTGGTAGAGCATGTATTCCGCCGAGTGGCACGCAACGCAGTTGCCCTGCGCCTTCACGTAGCCGGGCAAAGGACTCGCCTTCAGCTGCGCTCCGTCCGGCGGCAACTGGATCGTCTTGGCAGCAGGCACCGCCGCGACACTGAACGAGAAAGCAGCCGCGAAAAGAAGGTGCTTCTTCATCGTCATCCCCCTCACGCCGCCGTCACCTTCACCGACTCCACCACATTGCGCATGTAGCCCGCCGGCTGCCACAACGCCTCCATCGGCTGGCTCTGGCCCGAGCGGTTCCACGCGCGCACGCGCAAGTCGTGCGTGCCTCGCTCGGGCGTGAACCCGAACGTGAATTCGCGAAACGAATAGCGCCCCAAGTCCTGCCCAAGGCTCGCGCCACGCCAGGTCCGCCCGCCGTCGGCGGACCAGGCGACCTCGCGGATGCCCTGTCCGCCGTCGAAAGCGATGCCGCGCACGGTGTACACGCGCCCCGCATCGACGCGCTGCCCGTCGGCCAGCGACGTGATGAACGAACGCACGTTGAACCGTCCGATCGGCCGGGTGCGCGCGGGCGCGGTGCCGGGATCGATGCACGCGCAATCGTTGTCCGGGACGCGGTACGCCGGGTTCATCCAGAAACCGTCGAACACCTTGTCGACCACGTCGATCTGCGACAGATGCTTCACCCAGTAGGTGCCGTAGTAGCCCGGCACGACCAGCACCACCGGATAGCCGTTGAGCATCGGCAGATCGGCGCCATTCATCTGCCACGCGATCATCACTTCGCCATCCATCGCGTGATTCACCTCGAGGGCCTTCACGAAGTCGCCTCCACCCATCACGCCGTTGTCGAGACCGTCGAAGGTGACTTGCCGCGCGCTTTCCTTCAGCTCGGCGCGCGCGAGCACGTCCTTCAGCGGCACGCCGAGCCAGCGCGCATTGCCCATCGCGCCGTTGCCGAGCTGGCCGCCCGTCACCCGCGGCGCGAAGAGGCCCCGGCTGTTGCCCGAACACTGCTTGACCGCGACGTACTCCACCGGCTTGAACTGCGTCTTCAGCTGCTCCAGCGTCAGGTCGAACGACTTGCCGGCGGCCGGGCCTCCCACCTTGATCACATGGCGGTCGGCATCGACCGACGTCGGAATCGCGGCGTTGTGATACCGCACGAAGAACGCATCGTTGGGCGTGAGGAGGCCTTCGTTGAACACCTCGAACGGCGTTTCGAGCTGCGGCGGCCGCGAGGTAAGCACGATGAGCGGCCGCTTCTCGGGAAACGCGACGAGCCTGCGATGGCCGTTCACCATCGGCAAGTCGGTCTCCTGCGCCGCCGCGCGTGTTGCGAGTAAGAACGGCCCGCCGAGCGTGAGGAAGGCGGCCGACGAGCCGACGATGCGGCGGCGAACGGAATCGACGGATCCGGTGCGGTCCATGAAAGTCTCCTCCTGCAGTGCGTGCGTGCGTGCGATGCGAAGCGTTGCACCGCGCGCGCCCGCGCAGGTGAGGACTTACCCGAACCCGCCCGGAAACCAGTGGATCAGGGCCGACGTCAAGAGCACGTACCTCAGGAACTTCCCCACGAGCATGTAGGCCGTGCACGGCCAGAAGGCGAGCTTCAGCCAGCCCGCCACCGCGCACAGCGGGTCGCCAATGATGGGCACCCAGGCAAGCAGGCAGGCCTTCGGCCCCAGACGCTCCAGCCATTCGAGCGCCTTCGCGTGCGACTTCGAATGCCGGTACTTGTCGACGATGGCGTGCGCTTCGTAGCCCATCCACCAGTCGAGCATGCCGCCGAGCGTGTTGCCCGCCGTGGCCACCAGCACGGCGGGCCAGAAGAGGCCGGGGTTGAGCTGCAGCAGGCCGAAGAGCGCGGGCTCCGAGCCGATCGGCAGCAGCGTCGCGGAAATGAAGGCGGCGACGAAGAGCGTGCTCAGGCCGTATTCGGGCAGCGCGAGCAGCACGAAGAGCGACGTCATCCAGTTCGGCATCGGTTTGCGCAGTGTGCGGGAGTCAAGCCCCGCGAATATGTAGTCGCATACGCAATTTTTTATTTCAACGGCTGAAATCGCCCGGGCCTACAATCGTGCCTCATTTTTCAGCACAGAGGGATTCGAGGGCCATGCAGATCGGCGCGCACACTGCGACGAACAATCTGTTCGTCGCGCCGATGGCCGGCGTCACCGATCGTCCGTTCCGGCGGCTGTGCCGCTTGCTCGGCGCGGGCTACGCGGTGAGCGAGATGGTCACGTCGCGCCGCGACCTGTGGAATTCGCTCAAGACCTCCCGCCGCGCCAACCACGACGGCGAGCCGGGCCCCATCGCCGTGCAGATCGCGGGCACCGACGCGCCGATGATGGCCGAAGCCGCGCTCTACAACATCGATCGCGGCGCGCAGATCATCGACATCAACATGGGCTGTCCGGCCAAGAAGGTCTGCAGCAAATGGGCCGGCTCCGCGCTCATGCGCGACGAGCCGCTCGCACTCGCGATCGCCGAAGCGGTGGTGCGCGCATGCGAGCCGCACGGCGTGCCGGTGACGCTCAAGATGCGAACCGGCTGGTCGTGCGAACACCGCAATGCGGTCGCGCTCGCGCGCGCCTTCGAGTCCGCCGGCGTGCGCATGCTGGCCGTGCACGGCCGCACACGCGAGCAGGGCTACGGCGGCTGCGCCGAGTACGGGACCATCGCGGAAGTCAAGCATGCCGTGAGCATCCCGGTGGTGGCCAACGGCGACATCGATTCACCTCAAAAAGCGCGTGAAGTGCTGGCCGCGACCGGCGCCGACGCGATCATGATCGGCCGTGCCGCGCAGGGACGGCCGTGGATCTTCCGGGAAATCGCGCATTTCCTCGCGACCGGCACCGAGCTCGCACCGCCGCTCGTGGCCGAGGTGCGGAGACTGCTGCTCGATCACCTGGAGGACCACTACAGCCTGTACGGCGAATTCACCGGTGTGCGCAGCGCCCGCAAGCACATCGGCTGGTACGTGAAGGGGTTGCCCGGTGCGGCGCAATTCCGTGCACGCATGAACGCGATCGAGGACGCCGCGTCGCAGTGGGAGGCTGTGGCCGCGTTCTTCGATGCGCTCGGCACCGGATGCGACCGCATGCCGCGACCCGATCCCGGTGAGGAGACCGGGCAGCGAGAAGAAGAGGTAGCAGTATGAACAACGCAAAACCGCCGCAAGTTGCAAGGGCCCCCTCCGGGGGCGCCGCCGTACACGCAGTGACAAGCGTGGGGGCTCTATGAGCAAAAGGCACATCGAGGAATGCGTGAGGACGAGCCTGGAGGGCTACTTCAAGGACCTCCGCGGCACCGAGCCCGACGGCATGTACGAAATGCTCGTGAAGGTGGTCGAGCGGCCGCTGCTGGAAGTCGTGATGGCCAAGGCCGAGAACAACCAGTCGCGCGCCGCCGAATGGCTCGGCCTCAACCGCAACACGCTGCGCAAGAAACTGGTCGAACACAAACTCATCAAATGAACGCACTCCTTTCGGTCTCCGACAAAACCGGCATCGTCGACTTCGCGCGCGCGCTGCATGCGCTCGGCATCCGCCTCATCTCCACCGGCGGGACGGCAAAGCTGCTGGCCGAGCACGACCTGCCCGTCACGGAGGTCGCGGAGCTCACCGCGTTCCCCGAAATGCTCGACGGCCGCGTGAAGACGCTGCATCCCAAGGTGCATGGCGGCCTGCTCGCCCGGCGCGACCACCCGGACCACATGGCCGCGCTGCATCGCCACGCCATCTCCACCATCGACATCCTCGTCGTGAATCTCTATCCGTTCGAAGCCACGGTGGCCAAGCCCGGGTGCACGCTCGAGGACGCGATCGAGAACATCGACATCGGCGGGCCCGCGATGGTGAGAAGCGGCGCGAAGAACTGGAAAGACGTCGCCGTGCTCACCGACGCGTCGCAATACGACCGGGTGCTCGCGGAGCTGAAGACGGCGGGCGCCGTCTCGCGGACCACGAAGTTCGCGCTCGCCGTGGCCGCCTTCAACCGCATCAGCAACTACGACGGCGCGATCAGCGACTATCTCTCGTCGCTGCAGGAAGACGGCACGCGCGCGCTCTTCGCGGGCCAGTCGAACGGGCGCTTCGTGAAGCTGCAGGACCTGCGCTACGGCGAGAACCCGCACCAGCAGGCCGCGTTCTACCGCGACCTGTATCCGGCGCCCGGCTCGCTCGTGACGGCCAGGCAATTGCAGGGCAAGGAGCTCTCGTACAACAACATCGCCGACGCGGATGCGGCATGGGAATGCGTGAAGGGCTTCGATGCGCCCGCGTGCGTGATCGTGAAGCACGCCAATCCCTGCGGCGTTGCGGTGGGCCGCGATGCGCTCGACGCGTATTCGAAAGCCTTCAGGACCGATCCCACTTCCGCCTTCGGCGGGATCATCGCGTTCAACCGCACGGTGGACGCTGCGGCGGCGCAGGCGGTGGGCAAGCAGTTCGTCGAGGTGCTGATGGCGCCGGACTTCAGCGACGAAGCGCTCGAGGTGTTCAAGGCGAAGGCGAACGTGCGCGTGCTGCAGATTGCCTTGCCCGATGCGAACGGTGTCACCGACTGGGAGCGCGGCCGCAATGCGATCGATGTGAAGCGCGTGGGCTCGGGTCTTCTGATGCAGACCGCGGACAACCGCGAGATCACGCTCGCCGAGCTGAAGGTCGTGACGAAGAAGCAGCCCACGCGTGAACAGATGGAAGACCTGCTCTTTGCGTGGAAGGTCGCGAAGTACGTGAAGTCGAACGCGATCGTGTTCTGCAAGGACGGCATGACGCTGGGCGTGGGCGCGGGGCAGATGAGCCGCATCGATTCGGCACGAATCGCGAGCATCAAGGCGCACAACGCCGGCCTCACGCTTGAAGGATCGGCCGCTGCGAGTGACGCGTTCTTTCCGTTTCGTGACGGCCTGGACGTGGTGATCGACCACGGCGCGGGCTGCGTGATCCAGCCGGGCGGGAGCATGCGCGATGCGGAGGTGATCGCGGCGGCGGACGAGCGCGGCATCGCGATGGTGTTTACCGGGGTGCGGCACTTCCGGCATTGAGCCGTCATTCGCGCGTGACGCGTGCGCGCGGAGAGGATCTGAACTTTCAGTCAGATGCGTTGGATCGGCACGAGGCTCATACCTTCGTATGAATCGATAAGCCCATCAGAGCCCCTAGCATCGCGCCTTCCGATCAAAGGGGAGGCGACTCGTGCAACAACGAGCGAAGAGCGGCAGCGCCGCCGCATGGGCAGTTGCGTTCGCGTCGATGCTGTGGACGTGCGCGGCACACGGCCAGCAATGCCATCCGTATCAGGCGAGCGTTTCGTCGGGCTACTTCGGCGCTTGGGGTAACACGCCCGCGCAGGCTTGCCAATCCATCGTGGCGGCGATGCCGCATCCGAAGCTCACGAATGGAGGCGCAGTCTCGTCGGACGTGAGCTTCGCAGGCGTGCAGCAGACCGGCGCCACCTCGTACAACTGTCTGCTGCACGAGGAGTCGCACCGCGTGAGCGACGGGGCGGTGTTTCCGGGCGTGGACTTCGCACTCGATGGCGTGAGCGGGCCCGCGTGCAGCCTGAAGACGGCGGTCATCTCACTGGCAGGCGCCACGCGGACGAAGGCGCTCGCGGCGGGCCCCGTGCTGCCGCAGGTAGCCACCGTCACGCAGGACGGCGCGCCCGCGGTGGGCAAGACGGTGAGCATCGGCGTGCAATCGGGCGGCACCGTGACGGGCCTCACCGACGGCGCGGGCCAGATGCGCTTCACCTACATCCCGCCGCAGCGCCGCGCGCGGCTGGACCTGCTCACCGCCACGTGCGACTCGTGCGTGAACGTCGCGCAAGAGGCGATCGTGGTGGACAGCCCCGACATGTGCGAGCGCGGCGTGGGCAACCCGATCCAGCCGGGAAGTGGCGAGAAAGTGCAGACCGAGGAAGACTGGACGGATAACGCTGCGCATCCGCTCACCTTCATCCGCACGTATCGCAGCGGCGGCAACGTGACGGGGGCGGGCATCGCGAGCGCGCCGCTTTATCCCTCGCAGCTCAACGCAAGCATGGGCGGCGCACCTTGGAGCCACAACTTCGCGGGCCGGCTGGAGCTGAACGACCCCGATGCGGCGGTGCGGCTGGGCGACGGCAGCAAAGTGCTCTTGCGCCGCGACACGGCCGGGCTCTGGCGCGCGGACAACGTCCGGGACTTGCTCGTTCCAAACGATGCGGGCTACGCGTACGTGCGCGCCTCGGACGACACGCGCTGGCAGTTCGACCGCTTCGGTGTCCTGCAGGCGATCGTCGAGCGCAACGGCTGGACGATGGCGCTTTCGTACAACCCCTCGGGCCAGCTCGTCTCGGTCACCAACGCCGCCGGCCGCCAGCTCACGTTCGAGTACAACCCGCTTGGCCTACTCACCTTCGTGCACCCGCCCGATGGCGCCACGCTGCAGTACGGCTACGACAGCAGCCTGCGCTTGCGCGACGTGGTCTACATCGATGCACGCTCGCGCCAGTACGGCTACGACGACCGGCGCTGGCCCAACGCGCTCACCGGCATCGTCGACGAGAACAACAAGGCCTATGCCACCTTCACGTACGACGCGCAGGGCCGCGCGGTGAGCACGCAGCATGCCGGGGGAGCCTTCGGCTACACGGTGGACTACGGTGCATCGTCCGCTCCCACGGCGGTGGGCAGCCTCGCGCTGGGCACCTCGATCGATGCGAGCGTCTACCGAAGCGGCGCGCAAGTGACCGACCCGCTGGGCAACGTGCAGAGCTTCGGCTGGACCGGCGGCAGCGGCCGCATGGTCCTCACATCGGGCAGCGGCGCCTACGAAGGCAACACGGTCGCTTCGCGCACGCTCGACACCACGGGCCTGCCCACGCTGGAGAGCGACTACCTCAACGTCCAGACCCTTTACGGCTGGGACACCGCGCGGCAGTTGCCAGTCTCGACGACCGAAGCGGCCAACACGCCGCAGGCGCGCACCACGCAAATCCAGTGGCATCCCACCTATCGGTTGCCGCTACTCGTGAGCGAGGCGGGGCGCAGCGCGGCGTATCGATACGACGAGCGCGGCAACGAACTCGAACGCACGGTCACCGACACGGCCACGGGCCGGACACGCCGCTGGCGCTGGACGTACCACGCCAGCGGCCTCGTCGAGACCCTGACCGACCCGAGACAGGGCACCTGGTCCTATGGCTACGACGCAGCGGGCAATCGCACGAGCGTGAAGGACCCGATGGGCCGCGTGACGCTCGCCGAATACGACACGGCGGGTCGGGTCGTGAAGCAGACCGATGCGGACGGCCTCGTGACCGCCTACGGCTACGACCTGCGCGGCCGGCTGATCGCGCAGCAGCGCGCGGGCGAACTCACCCGATTCACCTACACGCCCGCCGGCCTGCTCGAAAGCGTGACGCAGCCCGATGGCTATCAGGTCGTCTACAGCTGGGACGACGCGCATCGCCTCGTCGCCGCCGCGGACAACCGCGATTCGGTCGTCGCCTACACCCTGGACGCCGCGGGCAACCGCGTGCACGAGGAAGTGCGCGATGCGGCGGGCAACATCGCGCTTGCCACGAGCCGAACCATCAACGCCTTGAACAAGGTGGCGATGCTCAAAGGCAGCCGGGGCTCCGGCGTGCAATTCGCCTACGACGCCAACGGCGAGCTCACCGGCGAAACCGACGCGCTGAATCATTCCACCATCGACACGCTCGATGCGCTGCGCCGCCCCGCGGCCACCCAGTATGCCGATGCTGGCACGACCCGTGCGCAGTGGAACGCGCTGGATCAGCTGGAGCAGTTCACCGATGCGCGCGGAGTCGCCACGCGCTACACGCGCAACGCATTCGGCGAAGTCCTCACCGAATCGAGCCCCGACATCGGCACGGTGCGATACACCCGAGACGATGCGGGTGACATCATCGCCATCGAAGATGCCGCCCACCAGACGACGCGCATCCAGCGCGACGCGCTGGGCCGACCCACGCGCCTCACCTACGGCGCCGACAACGAAATCCTGATCGGCTACGACGCGATGGGCCGCGCGGGCGGCTTCGACGATGCTTCGGGCAGCACGCGCTTCACCCGCGATGCGCTCGGGCGCATCACCTTCAAGTCGCAGACCGTGGCGGGCGACTCGCGGCAGTACGCGCTCGGCTACAGCTACGACCGAGGCGACTTGGCTAGCGTGACGTATCCGAGCGGGATGGTGGTGCTGTATCGCCGCGGCGCCGGGCGCATCGGCGGCATCGACGTGCAGATACCCGAACAGCAAGGGCGCAAGCGCTTTGTGCAGACGAGTGCGTTCGTCTCCGGCCTGGCCTACACGGCGTTGGGGCAGCCCAGGAGCTGGAGCTGGGCGAGTGGCGACAGCGCGACGCGGACGTTCGATGCCGATGGCCGGATGACGACGAGCGAGGTCGCCACGTTCGGCTACGACGATGCGGGGCGCATCACCTCGCTCACGCAGAACCTCTGGGCCACGCGCCCCACCGACACCACGCCGCAGCTGTATGAGCAGCCCGTGACCTGGAGCGTGGGCTACGACAGCCGCGACCGCATCACCAGCTTCACGCGCGCCGGGGCATCGAGCACCTACACCTACGACGCCAACGCCAACCGCCTGACGAGCGAGGAGATCACGGGCAGCGAAGTCGACCTGGAGGGCACCTTCGATCAGCCCGGCGTGGCGCGCATGGCCGGCCAGACGCTTGCGATCGAGCCCACGAGCAACCGGCTGCTGGGCTTCACACAGACGCTCACCACGATTCGCAACGGCCAGAGCACGGCCAGTTCCAAGACGAGCGTGGCCTACGGCATCGACGAGAACGGCTCGATCACGAGCGACGGGCTGCGCGGCTTCGGCTACGACGAACTGGGGCGCCTGAGCCAGGTGACAGCCATGCACGACGGCGAAGTGGCCGCGGTCGAGTACCTGTACAACGCGGCGAGCCAGCGCGTCTTCAAGAGCGAGCCGCGGGCCGAGCAGGCCAAGCCGGGCAAGGAGACGCTCGGGCGGCAGTTCATCAAGTGGGTGCAGTCCCATCTGGGATGGGTGTTCCCCGCGAGCGCAAAGAAGGCGGCGCTGGGCCGCGTGTTCGTCTATGGCGACGAACAGCTTCCGGGCTGGGCGCTCCTGGGCGAGTACGACAACGGCGGGGCCAACGCGAAGGACAGCATCGAGTACATCTGGCTGCCCACCGAAGATGGCGGCGCGCTGCCGGTGGGACTTGTCACGGGAGGCAAGCTGTACGCGATCCATCCGGACCATCTGGGAACGCCGCGGCTCATCACCGATGCGAAGAACAAGGCGGTGTGGCAGTGGCCTTACAGCGCGTTCGGCAGCAACCGGCCAACGGGGCCGCTTGCGAGAGCAGCGGGGGGCGAGCGCGGGGAGACGAGACTGAAGGCGACGTCACCCGGCGTGGAAACGAACCTGAGATTGCCGGGGCAGTACGGTGACTCGGAGAGCAATCTGTTCTACAACGGGTTCCGCTACTATCAGCAAACACAGGGGAGATATTCGCAGGCGGACCCGGCGGGTCTGAATGGTGGGAAGAATCGCTTCATCTACGCAGGTGGGAATTCGATCTCGTATATCGATCCTACTGGGAAAAATGCCGTAGCCGGCGCGGAATTCGGAGCAGAGACTGGATTCGCTATTGCTGGTCCGCCAGGCGCGGTTGCGGGGGGAATTCTTGGAGCGATAGGCGGCTATGTGGTTGCCGATCATCTTGGCAATCTGATCTTCAATCGTCCGAAGAATCCACCTGACATTGGGCCTCCCAATGGTTGGATTCAAGGTCCGAGGCGAGGCCGGCAATACTGTCCTGATGGAACACCCCAATTCGACATCGACAAGCCGCACCAAGGCAATGAACAAGATCACGTCCACCAATGGCCGGGCGGTATTCGAGAGGAGCCGGGGCGGCCGGTGTCGCCGTGGCCACGTCAGCCGGCATCTGGTGCTGGAGGCTGACTCTGAATCGATGGAGGATGTATGAGATTTATCGAAAGCCGGCTGTTGGGAATCCAAATTGACGAAGCGGGTCGCGAGGTTGTGTTGTCATTCATCGACTCACAGGGCCGCAGGTTCGCTGTGCAGCTGCATGGCGTGGAAAGGCTGCTTGTCAGCGAGATGCGCCAGCAAAACGTCGTCGAGGCGGTGACGCAATGGAAGCGTGGAGGAAGCCCCGTCGGCTTGCGGGAGGCTGCCTTTTCCTTGATGACGGGTGTTGATGAGAAGGACTGTGCTCCGGAACTGGCGATGGTCGCTCGCGAGGTCGCAGACAGAGTGGTACGCGGCGACCTGGAGTTGATGGAGGTCAATGCAATATTCGGAGCACAAGTTCTAGCCTCGTTTGCTTCAATGCAGACTATCTGGTGCTGACGAGGGCGGAACCAGAGCGCCTTCAACAGCCAGCCGCGGGCGCATCGGGCCAAGGGCGGCCAGCTGTATGCGATCTACCCGGACCATCTGGGAACGCCGCGGCTCATCACCGATGCGAAGAAAAAGGCGGTGTGGCAGTGGCCTTGCAGCGCGTTCGGCGGCAACAGGCCAACGGGGCCGCTTGCGAGAGCAGCGGGTGGCGAGCGAGGAGAGACGAGGCTGAAAGCGACGTCACCCGGCGTGGAGACGAACCTGAGATTCCCCGGGCAGTACGGTGACTCGGAGAGCAATCTGTTCTACAACGGGTTCCGCTACTACCAGCAAGGGCTGGGACGCTTTCCGCAAGCCGATCCGACGGGCTTGGACGCTGGATTGAACCGTTTTGTCGCGTCATCGCGCTCCCAAACCGACCCATCCTCGCATTGCTTTCCTCGACTCCCCTTGATCGGCCGAAACTTGTCCGGCGCCGTGTCCGCATTGTCCGGATACGAGGCCTCACCACTGCTCTCGGAAAGCAACGGACCCACAATGGACCAACCGAGCCATCCTCCAATACCCGCCCCCGCGATGCCACCGACGATGGGAATCCGGTGACGGGTGCAATGGCTGGGGCTAGTGCGGGGGTCGTGTTCGACCCATTGGGTACCTGTCCAGCCATGGCGGAGATCAGTGGAAGCGCTGGCCAGACAAGAAATCCTGGGAACGTGGCAAAAGTCCCAACAGCGTTTGGCCTGATGGTCGTGTGAGGAAATAGCAATGACGCAGCTTAAGTTCGACGCCCTCTTCCGTGCCGCGTTGAAGGACTGGCCCGAGGCTCTGGACCTGACCGTCATCGAGACGGCCGACACTGAGCTCAGTCGTTACTCGATAAGAGGGCTCGGCCGGCAGGCCGAGGACATCGAGAGGCGCTACTTTGGGAAGAAAGACGAAGTGATTCGACGTGAGCTGCATTGGGCGTTGTATACCGTCATCCATGCGGCCGCGAGAAACATCACTAGCTTGCGCGTTACGGCCATACGAGCGGAGACGGTGCGTTCGACGTTTGAACGACGCCTGCGTACGGCTGCCGATGCCAAAGATGGTGAGTGGGAGGCAGCGGACTTCGCGCTCGTGAATCGATACTTCGAGGAGAACGCGCGATAGAAGACGATCATGTATTCGCCGATGGCGACGACCAGCGTCCGGCCGGGCTCTGCTGGGCGAATACGACAACTGCCCCGGCCTCTCCTGTGGACCACCCGGATCGAACTGGGTGGGATTCCGATTCGTCGCGAGCGAGGTCGCCAAGCTTGGCTACGACGACGCGGCGCGCATCACCGTGGCAAGATTCGACCTATGCCTAAATGGGAAGGTGCAAGACGAAGATTCGCACTCGCATACCCTCCGCTGCCAATGTTGATCAATATGGCAAATGAGATTGATCGCTTCGGCTCTCCCGTGCTCAAGCATCCCGAACTATTCCTGACGGCCAGCGCCCACGCAGGAATGACAACCCGACAGCTCAAATCGCCTTGAAGGCCTCGCGCGCCGCAGCGATGGTCGCTTTGGACTGAATCCTGTAGCGGGTGCGTGGGCTGGAACAGGCGCTGGCTCTGCATTTGGCCCCGTCGGAACGGTCGTTGGCGGCGTCGTTGGCGCCGGAATCGGCGCATGGATCGGCTGGAATGTGGTTGGCCCAATGCTTGCCAAGCCG
Organism: Ramlibacter sp.; assembly: GCF_035548915.1. Taxonomy (GTDB): domain Bacteria; phylum Pseudomonadota; class Gammaproteobacteria; order Burkholderiales; family Burkholderiaceae_C; genus Ramlibacter. Next base: position 12,880 of record NZ_DASZSE010000005.1, read on the forward strand.
CCTGACAATGCATATGACCCGAACGGATCGAAGGCGCCTGGTAAACCCGGTGAAGCTGAAGGCTTCAAAGACCCCAAGGCCGGAGAGAACTAGGTCCGAAATCCAAATGGACGCGGCTGGGGATGGCAAAGCGCGAATGGAGGCGTGTTGTGTCCCACCGGACCCGATTCGGGCTCGACCGGTGACGCGCATGGCGGGCCACACTGGGATGTCCAGTACCCAGGTGGCCGTTACGATAACATTTATCCAGGCGGACGTCGCCGTTTGGAAGACATGTGATCTTGAAGGTCGCGCTAACCAGCTTCTACTCGCGAGGGGATGAGCGCCGGTTGTTTTCGGGCTTCGAAGAGATACCTGCGATACGCAGCGTGCACGGAGTGGGCCGAGAACTGCTTCTCGAAATAGATTTGTCTCTACTTGGCAAGGAGGCTCTTCGCGAATTGGTTGCATTGCTTTGGCGTTATGGAATTCCACTGGCACCTCTGCGGGTTCTCTCGAGCAAAAAGAAGTTCAGTTGGCTCAACGATCATCAGGGGTATTGGTACGGCACGATGTTCGACGAAGCTGCAACCCGGCCTTTGCATGAAAAGGTCGCGGGCAAGTCTCGCGCGACCGCTCACGCTCGCAGTCGCTGAAAAGCAGGCCCCGCGGGCGCATCGGGCCAAGGGCGGCCAGCTGTATGCGATCTACCCGGACCATCTGGGAACGCCGCGGCTCTTGCATGCGCGCTATCACCGAGGAGCAGATCGGCGAGGAACCCTCTCAGCGCGGCGCGTCCTTGGACTGAGACTGATAGAACATGCAACACATACGTGATCTACCCTCAGGTGGCTGGGATTTGAACGGTTACTTCGCATACCTCGAAGCCATCAAGCAGCAATTGCCCGAAGAGGTGTACGCGTTCGCGTCGTACAGAGGAAATTACGACCTGACCAATCATCAGAGTCTGCACGATGCATGGCTTCAGAGCATCTGTGTGCTGGAGCCAGCCGAGGGGGAGCGTGCTGAGATTCGTCGCTTGGAGATTCAATGTCGCTTTCTTGGTCCTTATCACGACAGGATCATTGAACTGACATATTCGGATGTGCGCTGGTATTCCTTGAGGCATTCGTTGGGTGGGGAAGCGAGGTCCGCGAATTCCAGAGGGCACGGCGATATGCTCATTCACGAGATCAGGCTTGGACAAGACTGCATCGTTCACGAAATGAACTTCTCCGACGGTGCGGTGTTCGAAATCGGCTTCGCCGGCTTCGAGCACACCGTAACCCCTCGTGTATGACCCTACCCGGACCATTTGGGAAGATCCCGATTACGAAAATCTCATCAACTCAATCAGTCCGACCTGTGCGTGGTACTCGAATGCCACGTCGCCTGCCTGGGATGCCGGGAACTAGAAGTTGATTGTCGACTCGTTGGAGCCGATCCCCGCGATGGATCGCCTGAAGCATCTGGAGCTGGATCACATGCGCCCCCCACGCAGGAATGACAACCCGACAGCTCAAATCGCCTTGAACGCCTCGCGCGCCGCCGCGATGGTCGCTTCGACATCCGCATCCGAATGCGCGGCGCTCACGAACCCCGCTTCGTACAGCGCCGGCGCGATGTACACGCCTCGATCGAGCAGGCCGTGGAAGAAGCGCCCGAATCCCGCCGCGTCGCTCTTCATCACCTGCCCATAGTTCTGCGGCAGCTCCTGCAGCAGGAAGAAGCCGAACATCCCGCCTTCCGAGTCACCGCTGAACGCAACGCCCGCTTCGGCCGCCGCGGCTTTCAAACCGGCCATCAGGGCTTGCGTGCGAATTCCAAGCGCGTGAAAAAATCCTGCTTTGCCGATTTCTTTCAGAGTGGCCAGCCCGCAGGCCGTCGCAACGGGATTGCCGCTCAAGGTGCCCGCCTGGTACACCGGCCCCGTGGGCGAGAGCTGCTCCATGATCGCGCGCGGCCCGCCGAACGCGGCAAGCGGCATGCCCCCGCCGATCACCTTGCCGAGCACCGTGAGGTCGGGCCGGAAGCCCGGGAGTTGCGCGGCGTACACACTCGCGGCGCCGCCCATCGCCACACGGAAACCGGTCATCACCTCGTCGAGCACCAGCAGCGCGCCATGCTGCGTGCACAGTTCGCGGCAGCGCTGCATGAAAGGCAGGCTCGCGCGCACGAAATTCATGTTGCCCGCGATCGGCTCGATCACGACGCAAGCGATTTCGCGGCCGTACGCCGAGAACGCCTCCTCCAGCTGGCCCACGTTGTTGTATTCGAGGACGGCCGTGTGCTGCACCACCTCCGCCGGCACGCCCGCCGACGTCGGATGGCCGAAGGTCGCGAGTCCCGAGCCGGCCTTCACGAGCAGCGCATCGGCGTGCCCGTGGTAGCAGCCTTCGAACTTCACGATGCGGCTGCGCCCGGTCGCGCCGCGCGCGAGACGGATCGCGCTCATCGCCGCCTCGGTGCCCGAACTCACGAGCCGCACCATCTCCACCGCAGGCAGATGCCGCACGATTTCCTCGGCGAGTTCGATCTCGCGCTCGGTCGGCGCGCCGAACGAAAATCCCTCGGCCGCGGCGCGCTGCACGGCGTCGAGCACCGCCGGATGCCCATGGCCGAGGATCATCGGCCCCCAGGAGCCGATGTAGTCGATGTAGCGCTTGCCGTTCGCATCCCAGATGTAGGGGCCGGCCGCGCTCGCGATGAAGCGGGGCGTGCCGCCCACCGCGCGAAAGGCGCGCACGGGCGAGTTCACGCCGCCCGGGATGAGAGCGCGCGCGCGTTCGAAGAGGGCGGCGTTGCGATCAGTGCTTGGTGTCATGGGCAGGCAGGTCGAAGCTTGCGGGGGTGGCGTCCGTCGCGGCGGATTCGCCTGCTGAGTCCTCGTCGTTGCTTTCGGGCTGGGCCCAGAACATGCGGTCGGGGATCACGTGGCCCATGCCCGGGCGGAACCCACCGTCGAGGCAGCGATCGAGATACGCGAGCGCTTCGGTCGCGGCGGCGGCGAGGTCGGTGCCGCCCGCAAGCAGCGCCGCGAGCGCCGCCGACAGCGTGTCGCCCGCGCCGGAGAACATCGCATCGAAGCGTTCGAACTTCTGGCCGCCCATCACGGCCTGCGGCGTGGCGAGCACGTTGTCCACGAACTGGTCGGGCAGGGGCACGCCGGTCACGAGCGTATAGGGCACGCCCATTTCGGACGCGGCCTTCGCGATGTCGCGTGGCGTCGGGCTGCGCTCGGCGCTCCACTCGGGCAGGAGCCACCGCCAGAGCGTGCTGTGGTTGCCCACGAGTACCGTGGTCTGCGGCAGCATGAGTTCGCGAAACGCGTCGAGATAGAGATCGGCGAGGCCCTCGTCCCACCACGAGAGGGCGGGCATGTAGGCGATGAGGGGCACGTCCGCATAGTCGGCCGCGATCTCGGCCACCGTGCTCACCGCCTCGGGGCTGCCGAGAAAGCCGATCTTGAACACCTGGATCGGCACGTCCTCGAGGATCGTGCGGGCCTGCTGCGCCACGGCTTCCTCGTCGAGCGCGAAATGATCGAACGCTTCGGCCGTGTCGCGCACGTAGGCGCCTGTTGCAATCGGCAACGGATGCGCGCCGACCGACGCGACCGCGGTGATGTCGGCGGCGAGGCCGCCCGCGCCGCTCGGGTCGTTCGCGTTGAAGACCATGACGCATGCCGGCCCCGAAGGCTCGGATGCGTCGTCATCGGGATCCAGCGTTTCGGTGGGAATATTGGGGTTTGCCATGAGGGCCTGGAGTCGCTCTCGCCCGCGGGATGGCGGTGCGGCAATCGTGGCGCAGGGGGCCCGATACAATCGTTGCATTCTATGCGAAGGCCCTTTAAGCTGTGACCGAAACCAAGACCAAGACCTGGATGTGTCTGATTTGCGGGTGGATCTACGATGAGGCCGCCGGCGCTCCCGAGCATGGCATCGCGCCCGGGACCCCATGGGAGCAGGTGCCGATGAACTGGACATGCCCCGAATGCGGCGCCCGCAAGGAAGATTTCGAGATGGTTGAGATTTGACGCGTGGGGGTCGCGAAGAAGCCGGACGCCTCCCCGCGCACGAGCGGCACTGAATCGAGGAGCAGCGTCAAGTGGGCACGACAGGATTGAAGGTGTTGGTGATCGACGACAGCAACACCATCCGGCGTAGCGCGGAAATCTTCCTGAAGCAAGGCGGCCACGAGGTCATGCTGGCCGAGGACGGTTTCGATGCCCTCGCCAAGGTGAACGATTACCAGCCCAACCTCATCTTCTGCGACATCCTGATGCCGCGTCTGGACGGCTATCAGACCTGCGCGATCATCAAGCGCAACGCGAAATTCGCGAACACTCCCGTGGTGATGCTGTCGTCCAAGGACGGCGTGTTCGACAAGGCGCGCGGACGCATGGTGGGCTCGCAGGATTACCTGACGAAGCCGTTCACCAAGGACCAGCTCCTGCAGACGGTGCAGCAGTTCGGCGCTGCGAAGTAGGCGCGCACAAAGAAATGGAAGGAGTGAAGAAGATGGCGATCAAGAAGGTGCTCGTCGTGGACGATTCGAAGACGGAGCTCATGTTCATGACGGACCTGCTGCAGAAAAACGGGTTCGCCGTGCGCACGGCCGAAAACGCCGACGACGCGTTCAAGCGCCTGGCCGAGGACAAGCCCGACCTCATCCTCATGGACGTGGTGATGCCCGGGCAGAACGGCTTTCAGCTCACGCGCGCGATCACGCGCGACCCGAAGTTCTCGGACGTGCCGATCATCATGTGCACGAGCAAGAACCAGGAGACCGACCGCGTGTGGGGCATGCGCCAGGGCGCGCGCGACTACATCACGAAGCCGGTCGACGCCGACGAGCTGATGGCGAAGATCAAGGCGCTCGGCTGACCGCCGCCCCGCCCGTCGACGCCGATCCCCGCCGCAAGCAGTACCCCGACGACACCATGGCCAACCGCGAAGCGCTTCGAGAACTCCAGAGCCGGCTCGCGAGCCGGCTGCAGGCGGCTCGCGCCGAGGGCGTGCAGGCCTCCTGGCTCGCCGTCGAGGCGGCCGGCCGCAAGTACCTGTTTCCGCTCACGCAGTCCGGCGAGATCTTCCCGTTCACCTCGACCCTGCCCGTGCCCTATACGCGCGACTGGTTCCTGGGCGTGGCCAACCTGCGCGGCGGCCTCTACGGCGTCGTGGATCTGGCGAGCTTCGTGGGCGGCCGCGCTCCGGTGCAGCGTTCCGATGCCGGCCGCGCCGAGTCGCGGCTCGTCGCGCTCAACGCGATGCTCGAAGTCAACTGCGCGCTCCTGATCGACCGCCTCGCGGGGCTGCGCAATCTCGACGCTTTCACCGCCTCGGGCGAGCCGCCCGAGGGTTCACCCGAATACTTCGGCAGCGGCTACACCGATGCCCATGGCGCTTACTGGCAGGAAATCAATCTGCAGGCGCTCGCGCAGCAACCCCGCTTTCTCGCCATCAGCGCTGCATCGTGACCGCGGCAGCGCGCATCCGCATTCGTCCCCGTTGAGGCTTGCATCATGTCCGTCGTTGATTCATTGAAGAACCTGTTCTCGAAGAAGCGTACCGAGCCCGACACGCAGGACGGGCTCAGCATGGCTTCGCCCGATGCCTCGATGCTCGATCCGCACGGGGTCGCGCAGATGGGCAGCACGCAGGGCATCGCCGCGCTCCCCGAGGCCTCGCCCGGTGCGGACGGCATGAGCGACGATTCGCTCTCGCCGGAGGTCGACGAGGCCGAGCTCATCTCGTTTCCGCTCCTTGGGCGGCGCAGCATCGCGACGCACCAGCGCATCCTCTTCACGCTGCTTGCCCTCTCGCTCGGTGTGCTGGGGTCGGTCGCCATCCTCGCGATCAACCAGGCCGACAAGGTGGCGCACGAGCTCGGCGGCACCGGCCAGTCGCTCATGCAGTCCCAGCGTCTCGCGAAGTCGGTGTCGCAGGCCCTCGTGGGCTCGCCCCAGGCCTTCCCCGACGTGCGCGAAGCGTCCGACGTGCTCGCGAAGACGGTGCGCGGCCTGAAGACCGGCGACGAGGCGCTCCAGCTGCAGCCCGTGGCGCCGGAACTGCAGGAAGACGTCGACAAGATCATGCCCATGATGGAGCGCGCGGAGAAGAACGCGAACACCGTGATGGGCCAGCAGAAGATCCTGACGCAGGTGGGCAGCGCCCTGCGCACGATCAACCGGCAGTCGTCGGACCTGCTGGAAATCGCGGAGACGGTTTCGTCTCTGAAGCTCCAGCAAAACGCCGCGCCGGCCGAGATTTCCGCGGCGGGCCAGCTCGTGATGCTCACGCAGCGCATCGGCAAGTCGGCCAACGAATTCCTCACGATGGAAGGCGTGTCGCCCGAGGCGGTGTTCCTGCTCGGCAAGGACTTGAACTCGTTCAAGGAAATCGCGCAGGGCCTGCAGGACGGCAGCCCCGAGCTGCGCCTCACGGGCTCCAAGGACCCGCAGACGCGCGAGCGGCTCGATGCGCTCATGAAGCTCTACGAGCAGACCCGCACGCAGGCCGGCGCCATCCTCGGCAACCTGCAGGGTCTCGTCTCCGCGCGCGAAGCGCAGTCGGCGATCATCCAGGACAGCGAGCCGCTGCGAAAGGCGCTGGAAGACCTGCAGGCGAAGCTCTCGCTGCAAACGGGCCTCGGCGCCGGCTCGCTGATTGCCCTCATCGTGTCCTCCGCGTTCGCGATCCTCTGCGCCGTGGGCCTCGCCTACGTGCAGCTGCAGGACTCGCGCAAGCGCCAGGAAGTGGCCGAGCAGCAGCGGCTGGAAGCCGAGCGGCAGGAGCAGGAAGCCAAGCGCGTGAACGACGCGAACCAGGCGGCCATTCTGCGGCTGATGAACGAACTGCAGTCGGTGGCCGAGGGCGACCTCACGCAGGAAGCCACCGTGACCGAAGACATCACCGGCGCCATCGCCGACTCGGTGAACTACACGGTGGAGGAACTGCGGCAGCTCGTGGGCGCGGTGCAGACCACGGCCACCAAGGTGGCGCAGACGACGGCGCAGGTGGAGTCGACCTCCACCGAACTGCTCGCGGCGTCCACCGAACAGCTGCGCGAGATTCGCGAAACCGGCCAGTCGGTGCTCGACATGGCGACCCGGATCAACCAGGTGTCGGGGCAGGCGCAGGAATCGGCCCAGGTGGCGCGGCAATCGCTGAAGGCCGCCGAAACCGGCCTGCAGGCGGTGCAGAACGCCATCGGCGGCATGAACGCGATCCGCGACCAGATCCAGGAAACTTCCAAGCGCATCAAGCGCCTCGGCGAATCGTCGCAGGAGATCGGCGAAATCACGGAGCTGATTTCCGACATTACCGAACAGACCAACGTGCTCGCCCTGAACGCCGCCATTCAGGCGGCGTCGGCGGGTGAAGCGGGACGCGGCTTCTCGGTGGTGGCCGAGGAAGTGCAGCGCCTCGCCGAACGCTCCGCGGATGCGACGCGCCAGATCTCGGCGCTCGTGAAGGCGATTCAGACCGACACGCAGGATGCGGTGGCCGCCATGGAGCGCTCCACGCAGGGCGTGGTGGAAGGAGCCAAGCTCTCCGACAACGCGGGCACGGCGCTCACCGAGATCGACCAGGTGTCCAGACGCCTTGCCGACCTCATCGAACAGATTTCGAGCACCGCGGCGAAGGAAGCCGAATCGGCGAACGTGGTGGCGGGCAACATCCAGCACATCTTCGCCGTGACGGAGCAAACGGGTGAAGGCACGCGCTCGACGGCGCAGCAGGTGCGCGAGCTCACGCGCATGGCCGAGGAACTGCGTCAATCCGTGGCCCGTTTCAAGATCGCCTGATCCCTCCAGTCGCGGGGAAAGATTCATGGAAGCAGCCCAAGACCTCGATCTCGCGACCAACGACCTCGGGCCGCTCGCCTGGGTGCTGGAGGAGTTGCGCAAGTCGCTCGAGTCGGCTTCGTCGGCGCTCAGGCGCTTCGTGCGCGACGCCGCGCTCGCGCGCGGGCAGGACATGGCCTCGGTGGACGCGGGGCAGTTGCGCATCGCGCGCCAGCACATGCACCAGGCGGTGGGTGCGCTCGAAATGGTGGGCCTCGCCGCGCCCGCGCACGTGCTGCGCTGCATGGAAGCGGCGGTGCAGAAGTTCGTCGAACGCCCCGAGCTGTGCACCGAGCCCGCCGCGCAGAAGGTGGAGCGCGCGGGCTTCGCCCTCACCGAATACCTGGAAGCCCTGCTGCTCGGCAAGCCCGTGTCGCCCGTGTCGCTCTTTCCGCAGTACAAGGAAGTCCAGGACACGGCCGGCGCCGACCGCGCGCACCCGGCCGACCTGTGGCTGATCGACTGGCGCTGGATCGATCCGCCCGCGCCCGCGGCCGCCCAGGCGGTGGTGTACGACCCCGCCGTGCGCGCGAAGATGGACCAGGCGGTGCTGAAGATCGTGAAGTCCGCCGACGCGCAGGCCGCGCGCGAGCTCTCCGACACCTGCCTGCAACTCGCCGAGACGCAGACCGCGCGCCAGCCGAAGGTGTTCTGGAAGATCTGCGCGGCCTACTTCGAAGCGATCGCGCAGCGGCTGCTTCCCGCCGATGTCTATGTGAAGCGCGCGGCATCGCGCATCCTGCTGCAGTACGCGTCGCTCGCCAAGGGCGAGCAGGGCGTGTCGGACCGTCTCGCGCAGGACCTCGTCTTTTTCTGCGCGCAGGCGGCGGCGCCGAACCCCGCGTCGAACGCGCCCGTGCTCGCGGCCGTGCGCGAGGCCTACGGCCTCACCCGTCACGTGCCGGTGGACTACAGCACGAGCCCCTTCGGCCGGTTCGACCCGGTGTTGCTCGGCCAGGCGCGCAAGCGCATCTCGGCGGCGAAGGAAACGTGGTCGGCGCTATCCGGTGGCGACGCGAACAAACTGAAGGGCGTGGCCGACCAGTTCAACCTGGTCACCGACTCGCTCGCGAAACTGCATCCGCCGAGCGCGCCGCTCGCGCAGTCGCTGATCGCGGCGATCGAATCGGTAACCCGATCCGGCCGGCCGCCTTCCACCGAGCTCGCGATGGAGGTGGCCACCGCCATCCTCTACCTCGAAGCCGCGTTCCAGGACCTCGATCCGAACGACTCGCGGCTTGCCACGCGCACCGCGCGGCTCGCGGAGCGGCTCGACGGCGTGCGCCAGGGCGGCCAGCCCGAAGCGCTCGAGCCGTGGATGGAGGAGCTCTACCGGCGCGTGAGCGATCGCCAGACGATGGGCAGTGTCGTGGGCGAGCTGCGCAGCACGATGTCGGAGCTCGAAAAGCTCCTCGATCACTTCTTTCGCAATCCGGCCGACAAGGCGCATCTGCGCGAGGCGCCGAATCATCTCGCGCAGATGCGCGGCGTGCTGTCGGTGCTGGGGCTCGATCAGGCGGCGAACGCGGTTCAGCGCATGCGCGAAACGGTGGAGGAGATCATCGTCACCGAAGTGGACGAGGCGCGCGCGCGCGCCGCGGGCACGTTCGACAAGCTGGGCAACAACCTCGGTGCGCTCGGCTTTCTGATCGACATGCTCAACTACCAGCCGGCGCTCGCGAAGAAGCTCTTCGTCTACGACGACAGGGCCGGCGAGCTGAGGCCGCTCATGGGGCGCGGTGGCGCCCCTGCGCAGGAACACCCGGGCGAACCTGCCTCCGACAGCGCGCTGTCGCAGGAGGTGATGTCGGTCGTCACCGAGGCGAAGCAGTCCGGTTTCGGCGAGCTCGACGATCACCTGAGCGAGAAGCTCGGCACGATCGCGACGCACGCCGCGCTCGAAGACAACCGCGGTGTCGCGCGGGCCGCGCGCGAAGCGGCCGCGGCGGTGTCCAACCAGGACGCCGAGGCCGCCGCCGCGGCACTCCAGCATCTCGCCGCCACGGCAAGCAAGCCGCCCGCGCCCGAAGCGGTGGCGGCACCCACGCCGATGCCCGCGTCGCAGGACGAAGGCGACGACGAGCTGCGCGACATCTTCCTGGAGGAGGCGCGCGAAGTGGTCGGCAACGGCCGTGCCGCGATCCAGGCGCTGGCCGTCGCGCCGAGCGACGTCGGCGAAATGACGACGCTGCGCCGTGCGTTCCACACGCTCAAGGGCAGCTCGCGCATGGTGGGCCTCAACGAATTCGGCGAGGCCGCCTGGTCGATGGAACAGGTGCTCAATACGTGGCTCGCGGATCAGAAGCCCGCCGATGACGACCTGCGCGCGCTGGCGGATGCCGCGCTCGAGGGCTTTGGCCGCTGGATCGAAGACATCTCGCGCCACACCGATGCCGGGTGGAAGGCTGCCATGTTCCGCGGCGCCGCCGAGGCGATGCGGGTCGACCAGCGGCTGGTCGCGTTGTCGCTTCCGGGTTCCGGTGAAGCCGCGATGCCGGCCGCCGTGGAAGAAAGCGTCGACGTTCCGGCGCCGGAAATCGCCGAAGCCGCGCTGCCGTTCCTCGAAGTGACGCAGCAGCCGGCTGAAGAACCGCAGTCGGAGCCGGCCATCGACCTCGCGTTCGAGGTGCCCGACGCCGCGACGCCGCCGCAGGAAACCGAGCCCGAGGAATTGCCTGCGGACTTCGAAGTCGAGCTGAGCGCGCTGCCGCCCGCCACCGAGCCGGCCTCGCCGCCGCAGGAAATCGCGGGCATCGATTTCGACAGTCTGTCGGAAGTCGCGGGCCTCGCGTCCGACCGCGGCTTCGAAGCGGTGGAGCTGCCGCCGCAGGCGCCGGCCGACGCGCCCGTCGACTTGAGACACGACAATGAGGTCTCGGCTGAATCGAGTGAAGCGCAGCCGAGTCACGAAGAAGACGAAGCATCCGTCCAGACGGGGCAGGAGCCCGCGCGGGACGATCAGGTCAAGGTGATCGGCAGCCTGCGCATCGGCATCCCGCTTTACAACGTCTATCTGAACGAGGCGGACGAATGGTCGCGCCGGCTCGTCACCGAAGTGGGCGAGTGGGCGCTCGAGCTGAACGAGCCCGTGCGGGAGTCCACCGTCGGCTGGGCGCACGCCCTTGCGGGGAGTTCGGCGACGGTGGGTTTCCACGCGCTGTCCGACATCGCCCGAGCGCTCGAAAGCGCGCTCGGCCATGCGCAGATGCTCGCCTACGGGACGCCGCAGCAGGCCCAGGCATTCACCGCGGCGGCCGATGAGATTCGCCGCCTCCTGCACCAGTTCGCCGCGGGCTTCCTGAAGGAGCCGGACCCGCAGGTCGTGCGCGCGCTGCACGCGCTGGACGAACTGGACATCCCGCTGCGCGAGGAGCGTCCGCGCGACCTCATGGAGGACGCCGCAAGCGAGCTGGCCGCCATCGAGGTTGCTGAATCGCCCGAGATGCGGGTCGAGATGCAGCCCGAGCCGCAACCCGAGCCGCAACCTGAACCCGAGCCGCAACCCGAGCCCGAGCCCGAAGCGTTCGCGGCCGAACCGATTCAGCCGACGGCGGCATCCGTGGCCGCCCCCGTGGCGAGTCAGGCCGTTGTTCCCGCTCCTGAAATGCCCGCCCCCGCCGCAGCATCGATGCACATGGCGCCGCTCGCGGGCGAGGAAGAGGACATCGACGTTGCCGACGTCATCGACCCCGACCTGTTCCCGATCTTCGAGGAAGAAGCGGCGGAGCTGATGCCGCACCTGGGCGGCGTGCTGCGGCAGTGGCATGCGCGCCCCGAGAACCGGTCCGCGCGCGACGAAGCGCTGCGCGCGCTGCATACGCTGAAGGGCAGTTCGCGCCTGGCGGGCGCCTTGCGGCTCGGTGAGATGGCGCACCGGCTCGAGTCGCAGATCGAATTTCTCGGCGCCGAGGACGTGAATCCGACCGACCTCGAGGACCTGCTGCACCGCTACGACACGATGCAGGCGCGCTTCGACGCGATGCGCGCCGTGGGTGCCGGCGCCGAAGCGCCCCTGGTGCTGGTGGCGCAGCCCGAAGCCGCGGTGCGCGAAGCGCCGCGCGAACCCGAGGCGCCGCTGCCCGAGCGGCTCGACGCCGTGGCGGCGCAGGATACGCAGCCGCGGCCGCTTCGCGTGAAGACGGCGCTTGCGATGCCGGCCACGCTTGCGGTGACGCCGACGCGCGCGGGGGCCAACCAGGCGGTACGCGTGCGATCGCAACTGCTCGACCGCCTCGTCAATCAGGCCGGCGAAGTGATGATCACGCGGTCGCGGCTGGAGGAGGAATTGCGCCAGCTGCGCGGCTCGCTGCAGGACCTCACCGGCAACCTCGATCGTCTGCGCACGCAGCTGCGCGAGATGGAACTGCAGGCCGAGTCGCAGATGCAGTCGCGCCTCGCGCAGGCCCGCGACACGGCCGCGAACTTCGACCCGCTCGAATTCGACCGCTTCACGCGCGTGCAGGAACTCACGCGCTTCATGGCCGAGTCGGTGAACGACGTGGCGACCGTGCAGCGCAACATCCAGCGCGTGGTGGAAGCCACCGAAGACGACCTGATCGCCCAGGCTCGGCAGACGCGCGAGCTGCAGCGCGACCTGCTGCGAACGCGCATGGTGGAGTTCGAAGGCATCTCCGACCGCCTCTACCGCGTGGTGCGCTTAGCCGCCAAGGAAAGCGGCAAGCAGGTGAAGCTCGACATCGAAGGCGGCTCCATCGAAATGGACCGCGGCGTGCTGGACCGCATGACGCCCGCGTTCGAACACCTGCTGCGCAACTGCGTGGCGCACGGCATCGAGTTGCCGCAGGTGCGCGCGGCGAGCGGGAAGGACGCGTCCGGCAGCATCGTGATCAGCCTGCATCACGAAGGCAACGACGTGTCGGTGGAGTTCAGGGACGATGGCGCGGGACTGGACCTGCCGCGCATCCGCGACAAGGCGCTGCAGCAAGGCGTCATCTCCGCGGATCAACAGCTCACCGATGGGGAGGCGGCCAACCTCATCTTCCTGCCGGGGTTCACCACGGCGTCGCAGGTGACGGAGCTCGCGGGCCGCGGCATCGGCATGGACGTCGTGCGCGCCGAGGTGAGCGCGCTGGGCGGACGCATCGAGACGGTGACGCAGGCCGGCCACGGGACGAGCTTCAAACTCGTGCTGCCGCTCACGACCGCGGTGACGCAAGTCGTGATGATCCGCTGCGGCTCGCTTTCGATCGGCGTGCCCGCCAACCTGGTGGAGATCGTGCGGCGCGCGACCGCGAAGGAAGTCGAGCGCGCGTACGAGACCGGCACTTACGATTTCAGCGGCGAGCCGTTGCCCTTCTTCTGGTCCGGCGCGCTGCTGCAGTCCTCCCCGAGGAGCCTGGAGCCGATCGCCAAGACACTTCCCGTCATCGTCTTTCGCTCCGCCGCGCAGCGTGTCGCGGTGCACGTGGACGAAGTGCTGGGCAACCAGGAAGTGGTGGTGAAGAATCTCGGGCCGCAGCTCTCGCGGCTGCCCGGCCTCGCCGGCATGACCGTGCTCGCGTCGGGCGCCGTGGTGCTGATCTACAACCCGGTGGCGCTCGCACAGGTGTACGGCGATCAGGCTCGCCAGCTCAGTGCGGAGAAGCCGGCCGAAGGTGAAGCGGCGGCCTCGGCGCGAATGGCGCCGATCGTTCCCGTTGAACTCGTGCCGCAGCCGCCCGCGATTCCGCTGGTGCTCGTCGTCGACGACTCGATCACGGTGCGCCGCGTGACGCAGCGCCTGCTGCAGCGCGAAGGCTATCGTGTGTCGCTCGCGGCCGACGGCCTGCAGGCGCTCGAGCGGCTCGCGGAGGAGCGGCCCGCGGTGGTGCTGTCGGACATCGAGATGCCGCGAATGGACGGCTTCGATCTCGCGCGCAACATCCGCAACGACAAGACATTGCGCGATCTGCCGATCATCATGATCACTTCGCGCATCGCCGAGAAGCATCGCGAGCACGCGAAGGAGCTCGGCGTGAATCATTACCTCGGCAAGCCGTACTCGGAAGAAGAACTGCTCTCGCTCGTGAAGCACTACAGCACGGCGGCGGTGACGGCGGGCTGAGCGGCATCGCGACCGGCGCGCGCCGCGCCGACCACCTCATGACGACGACGTGCGCGGCCGCGCCGCGCGCGGCCGTGTCCCTTTCCGGCCGCCTCCCTTTCCTTCTGCCAGGGCGAGCGCATCGCCGCTAAAGCCCGCCGGTGTCCCCGGGGGCATTTGCCTTTGACCGGAATCAAGACGTATAATGGTCCGACCACTTCTTGATGTTGGTCTGACCAATGTCAAGACATCCAAGCATTCGCAAGGGCATCTCAAGTGATGGCTTCCGCTTTCCCCTCTGTCCTCGTCGTGGGCGGCGGCCCGGTCGGGCTCGCGCTGGCGGGCGATCTCGGCTGGCGCGGCGTCCACTGCACACTCATCGAAAAGGGCGACGGCACCGTCGGCCAGCCGAAGATGGACATGGTGGGCATCCGCTCCATGGAGTTCTGCCGTCGCTGGGGCATCGTCGACTGGGTCGAGGCCGCCGGCTACAACCGCGACTATCCGCAGGACTGCGCCTGGGTCACGAGCCTCAACGGCTACGAATTCGGCCGCGAATACTTTGCCTCTCCGAGCCAGGAACAACCCACGGCCCATAGCCCGCAAAAGCGCGAGCGGTGCCCGCAGAACTTCTTCGACCCGGTGCTGCAGCGATTCGCGCGGCGTTCCCCGACCGTCTCGCTTCAGTTCGACACGGAACTCGTCGGATTCGAAGACAAGGGCGACCGCGTCGAAGCGACGGTGCGCGACGTGCGCACGGGCGAGACGCGCACGATCCGCGCTTCCTACCTCGTCGGCTGCGACGGCGGCGCGAGCCAGGTGCGCCAATCGCTCGGCATCGACATGGTAGGCGACGCCGTACTCACCTACACCACGAACATCATCTTCCGCTGCGATGGCCTCGGGCAACTGCACGACAAGAAGCCCGGCTACCGCTTCATCTTCATCGGACCCGAAGGAACATGGGCCACGCTCGTGGCGATCAACGGGCGCGACCAGTGGCGCTTCTCGCTGATCGGCGACGCGCAACGGCGCACGCTCACCGAGGCCGAGGCGCGCGCCGCGATCGTCCGCGCCGTGGGCAAGCCGTTCGAATTCGAGATCCTCTCCATGCTGCCGTGGGTGCGGCGCCAGCTCGTCGCGCGGCACTACCGCAAGGGTCGCGCCTTCATCGCGGGCGACGCTGCGCATCTCACCTCGCCCACGGGCGGATTCGGCATGAATACCGGGCTGCTCGACGCGGTGAATCTTTCGTGGAAGCTCGCCGCCGCCGTGCAGGGCTGGGGCGGCGAACACCTGCTCGACAGCTACGAGATCGAGCAACTGCCGGTCGCGGTGCGCAACGTCGGCGAAGCCACCGAGAACCTGAGGCGCATGCTGTCGCCTCGCATTCTGCGGCCCGACCCCAGGGTGTTCGAAGGCGAGGGCCCCGAGGCGGACGCGGCGCGCCTTGAATACGGCGAGCGCTACACGGAGATGATGCGGCGCGAATGGTTCTCCGTCGGCGTGCATCTCGGCTACGTGTACGAAGGCTCGCCGATCGTCGTGCCCGACGGCACGCCGCGGCCGCCGCTGCAGACCTCGACCTACACGCCCACATCGCGGCCGGGCTCGCGCGCGCCGCACGTGTGGCTCGGCGAAGGCAAGTCGATCCTCGACCTCTTCGGCAAAGGCTTCGTGCTGCTTCGCTTCGGCGAAGGCGCCCCGGGCGTCGAGGCATTGGAACGCGCGGCCGCGAAAGTGGGCATGCCGCTTCGAGTCGTCGACATCGCCGACGAAGCCGCGGCGCGTCTTTATGAACGGCGTCTCGTGCTCGTGCGGCCCGACGGGCAAGTCGCGTGGCGCGGCGATGCGATCCCCGAAGACGCCGCGACGCTCGTGGACACGGTGCGCGGCGCGATCGCGGGCGTCGCGCCCGAGGTTTCCTTCGAAGCCGTGATCGCGGAGGCTTGAACGCCAATGGCCGAACACCACACCTCATCCGACGAAGCGGCCCGCCGCGCGCTGAAGGAAGACCTCGCTCGCTTCAACTGCCGCGTGCACCAGCTGGACGATCCGCCGCTTTTCACGCGCACGCCGCAGTCGGCGATGCAGACCGTGCACTGGAAGTGGACCGATCTCGAGCCGCTGCTCGAGCGGCTCGGACGCCAGCTCGCGCTGGAGCCGGGCGGCAATCGCCGCACGCTGCGCCTGCACAACCCGGGCCTCGACTACGGCACGAC
This sequence comes from Ramlibacter sp., assembly GCF_035548915.1. Taxonomy (GTDB): domain Bacteria; phylum Pseudomonadota; class Gammaproteobacteria; order Burkholderiales; family Burkholderiaceae_C; genus Ramlibacter. The sequence continues at coordinate 28,973 of NZ_DASZSE010000005.1, forward strand.
GCACACGTTCTGGGGCTCGATCCAGGTGATCCTGCCGGGCGAAATCGCGAGCAACCATCGCCATACCGCGAGCGCCTTTCGCTTCATCATGAAAGGCGGCGGCGCGACGACCACGGTGAACGGCGAACGCTATCCGATGAACGAGGGCGACCTCGTGCTCACGCCCAGCATGTCGTGGCACGACCACGAGTACCGCGGCCGCGAGCCGATGATCTGGCTCGACGTGCTCGACATCTCGCTCATGCGCTCGATGCACGCGACCTTCTTCGAAGGATCGAAGGAGCTGCAGCAGAAGGTGGCCGACGTACCCGACAGCTCGTGGCGCCGCTACGGCAGCGGCCTCATGAGCCCGCCGGGCGAAACGCCCGCACGCCGGGTCAATCCGCTGCTTGCCTATCCGCGCGCGATGGCCGAGGAAGCGCTCGACCAGGCCGCGGGACTTCCTGCCGACCCCTTCGACGACGTGATCCTCGAATACCGCAACCCCGTGACCGGCGGCCCGGCGATGACCACGATGGGCATGCGCCTGCAGAAGCTGCGCGCCGGCGTGCGCACGCGTGCGCGCCGCCACACCGGCAGCAAGCTGTACTACGTCGTGCGCGGCAGCGGCACGACCGTCGTCGACGGCCAGGCCTACGACTGGAACACCGGCGACTTTCTCGCCGTGAAGCCCTGGGCCTGGCACGAACACGCGAATCGCGGCACGCAGGACGCGGTCGTCTTCCAGGTGAACGACATCCCGGCGATGTCCGCGCTCGGCTACTACTTCGAAGAAGCGCTCGCGGACAACGGCGGCCACCAGCCACTTTCCTGATCTCCCCATGAAGATTGCTTCGTTCAACGATTTCCGCGTCGGCGTCGTCGATGGCACCGACCTCTACGACATGACCGGCGCGTTGCCGGAATTCCTCGCCGAGCTGCCGCGCCAGCGCGTGAACTGGCTCGTCGCGAACTGGGCGCGCGTGCAGGCTCGCTTTGCGCAATACCGCGAGACCGGCGCGCCGCTGCCGCTTGCGAATGTCACGCTGCTTGCCGCCAACCCGGCGCCGCAGCACGTGTTCGCGGCGCCCGCGAACTATCGCAAGCACATCGGCGAGCTCGGCGACCGCGCGGTGACGAAGGCCGGCCGCACGGCGCGCGAGCAGGGCTTTTTCCTGAAGGCGCCCGGCTCGCTCGTCGGCGCGGGCGGCGCGCTGCTGCTGCCCAAAGGCTCCGATCGCCGGTTCGATCACGAATCCGAACTGGCCGTGATCGTCGCCAAGGAAGCGCGCAACGTGCCGCGCGAGCGGGCGATGGAGTACGTCTTCGGCTATTCGTGCCTGATCGACGCCACGATGCGCATCGAAAAAGGCGTGGCCGAGGAAGAACGCTCCATGCGCAAGTCGTTCGAGAGCTTCACGCCGCTCGGCCCCTGGATCGTGACCGCCGACGAAGTGCCGTCGCCCGGCACGCTCGCCAACCGCCTCTGGGTCAACGGCGAGCTGAAGCAAAGCGCGAACACGAGCGAGATGATCGTGGGCATCGGCGAACTCGTCGAACTCGTCTCCTCGGTGCTCACGCTGCAGCCCGGCGACGTGATCGCGACGGGCACGCCCGAAGGCGTGGGCCCGTTCGCGCCCGGCGACGAAGTGCGCATCGAGATCGAAGGCGTCGGCGCCATGACGCTTCCCGTGCGCGAGTGCGAAGTGCGCTCGCCGCGGCCCTACTGAAGGCACGAGGATGCGCCGCATTCCGGCCGCCTTCATCCGAGGAGGCACGAGCAAGGCACTCGTCTTCCACGAGCGCGATCTGCCGCGCGACCGCGCGGCGTGGGACGACATCTTCCTGAAGGCCATGGGCACGCCGGACCGCTACGGCCGCCAGCTCAACGGCATGGGCGGCGGCGTCTCGTCGCTGTCGAAGGTGTGCGTGGTGGGCCCGCCGACCGTCGAAGGCGCGGATGTGGACTACACGTTCGTGCAGGTGCAGGTGAAGGAAGCCGCGCTCGACTATCGCGGCAACTGCGGCAACATGTCCTCGGCGATCGGCCCCTTCGCGGTGGACGAAGGCCTCGTGGCTGCTCCGCCCGACGGGCCCACGTGCGTGCGCATCCACAACACCAACACGCGCAAGATCATCGCGGCGCGATTCGACGTGCGCGATGGCCGAAGCGTGGAGAGCGGCCCGCTCGCGATTCCCGGCGTGGACGGCACGGGCGCGCCGGTGCGGCTCGAGTTCCGGCAACCGGGCGGTGCGTCCACGGGGAAGCTGCTTCCCACGGGACGGCCGACGGACACGCTCGTTCTGGACGACGGACGCCGCGTCACGGTGTCGCTCGTCGATGCCGCGAACGCCTGCGTCTTCGTCGATGCTGCCGACGTCGGCATCACCGGCGCGGAGTCTCCCGACGAGATCGGCGCGAACGCCGGCCTCATGGCCACGCTCGCGCAGCTGCGCCTCTCGGGCTCCGTCGCGATGGGGATCGCACCCGACCCCGAAGCGGCTGCTGCCGTTCGCATGATTCCGCTCATCGCGGCGGTCGCGGCGCCGATCCGCACGACGACACTCGACGGCGCCACGATCGAAGCGCATGAAGCGGATCTCGTCGTTCGCATGCTCTCCAACGGCCAGCCGCATCGCGCGCTGCCGCTCACCGGATCGCTGTGCGCCGCCGTCGCGATGCAGATCGCCGACAGCGTTCCCGGAAGGCTCGCGCGCCGCGAACGCGATGCCTCCGCGCTGCGGATCGCGATGCCTTCGGGCGTGCTCACCGTGGCGGCGGATGTCCGCCGCGAAGGCCACACGTGGCACGCGCTCAGCGGCTCATTCCTTCGCACCACCCGGCGTCTTTTCGACGGCCACGTCTACGCCTGACGCGGCCGTCACATCTTTCCTGAAGCAACTCCCATGAAATTCATCTCCGCAGTCACCGCCGCCGTCCTGGCCGTCGCATCGATCACCACTCATGCGCAGCAGCCCGCTGCCGGCCACTACCCGGCCAGGCCGATCACCATCATCGTTCCCTTCGCCCCCGGCGGCGGCATCGACGTGCTCGTGCGCGCGATGGCGCCGAAACTCACCGAACGCTGGAAGCAGCCGATCGTCGTGGAGAACAAGGCCGGCGCCGGATCGAACATCGGCACGTCGCAGGTGGCGCGCGCACCCGCGGACGGCTACACGCTGCTCGCCACCGTGAACCAGACGATGGTCGGCAACCGCTTCCTCTACAAGAACCTGCCCTACGACCCCGACAAGAGCTTCGAGCCGGTCACGATGATGGTGAAGGCCGACCAGCTGATCGTCGCCAATTCGAAGCTGCCCGCCAATACGCTGAAGGAAGTCGTGGCGCTCGCGCACAAGGAACCGGGCAAGCTCAACTACGGCTCGTTCGGCAACGGCAGCCAGCCGCACCTGCTCTTTTCCGTGATCAACGATCGCGAGAAGACCGACCTCACGCACATCCCGTACAACGGCATCACGCCGAATCTCACGGCGCTCGCCGCCGGCGACGTGCAGCTCGGTGCCGCGAGCGCGGGCGTGATCGCGCCGCTCGTGCAGTCGGGCAAGATCAAGCCGATCGCGGTGGCGGGCGACGCGCGGGCGCCGCAATACCCGAACGTGAGCACCACGACCGAGCAGGGCTTTCCGTACGCGAAGGTGTCGATCTGGTACGGCCTCTTCGCACCCGCGGGCACGCCGCCCGAAATCGTGAAGGAGATTCGCGCGGCCGTGCACGACGTCCTCTCCGACCCGAAGTTCGTGGAGCAGCAGGTCACCGCGCGCGGACTGAACGTCGTCGCGGGCGACGGCCGGCAGCTGCGCGAGGCGATCGCGAAGGAATCCGAAGTCACCGCGGCCATGATCAAGGCCGCGGGCGTGGTCGCGGAGTAAGCGTTCGTGGCCGCCACCGCACGCGTGTTCGAAGGCATCTCCGAGGACATCCGCGCGCGCGTGGCGCGCGGCGACTTGAAGCCGGGAGACAAGCTCAGTTCCGAACGCGACCTCGCCGAGAGCTACGGCGCATCGCGTTCGGCCGTGCGCGAGGCGCTGCGCAGCCTCGAGCGCGGCGGCGTGATCGAACTGCGCAAGGGCCCGCGCGGCGGCACCTTCGTGCGCAAGGCCGACACGGGGCTCGTCACCGCGTCGCTGGGCGACGCCATCAGCTTCGGCGGCGTCTCCATCGCAAGCCTCACCGAAAGCCGGACGATCGTGATGACGGCGGTCGTGCGGCTTGCCTGCGAGCGCGGCACGGAGGCGGACTTCGACCGGCTCGACGAAAGCATCTCGCTCACGGAACGACTGGGCAGCGAGGAGCAGCTCGAAGCGCGCCGCGTGCAGTTGCTCGACTTCTACCGGCTTCTCGGCGAAGCGGCGCGCAACGAAGTGCTCGTGATCCTCGTGTCCGCGTTGACGGACCTCGTGCTGAGGCTCATGGCGCAATACCGCGTGGGCCCGCGAGCGACGACGGTGCAGACGCATCGCAAGATCGTGAAGTGCCTGCGCCGCCGCGCCGCGGACGAGGCCGTCGCGCTGATGGCCGGGCACCTGGACAAGCTGCACGCCTACTTCCGCAAGTCCGCGATCGAAGCGGGCGCGGCATCGGCGTGAGAGCGTGCGAGGAGACATCGATGACGACCGCCGCGAACCCGGGTGCGCTCCTGCGCACCAAGCTGAATGAACGCAGGGGCCTTCTCGTGCCCGGCTGCGGCAACGCGCTCGCCGCGCGCGTCATCGAATCGCTCGGCTTCGAGGCGGTGTATCTGAGCGGCGCCGGCCTCACGAACAGTTTTTACGGCGCTCCGGACCTCGGATTCATCCATCTCGGCGACGTCGCGCAGCACACGGCGGCCGTGCGCGACGCGGTGCAACTGCCCCTCATCGTCGATGCGGACACGGGCTTCGGCAACGCGCTCAACGTGCGGCAGACGGTGCGCACGCTGGAGCGGGCGGGGGCGAATGCGATCCAGCTCGAAGACCAGGTGAGCCCGAAGCGCTGCGGCCACTTCTCGGGCAAGGCGGTGATCGATGCCGGGGAGATGTCGGGCAAGGTGAAGGCGGCGGTGGATGCGCGAGCCTCGGCCGACTTCCTCGTGATCGCGAGGACGGACGCATGCGCGGTGCACGGCATCGAAGACGCATTGGCGCGCGCCGAGCGCTACGCGCAAGCCGGCGCCGACGTCACCTTCGTCGAAGCGCCGACGGGCATCGAGGAGCTGCGCCGCATCGCGCGGCTGCCTTGCCCGCAAGTGGTGAACATCGTGATCGGCGGCAAGACGCCGGCGCTTGCCGCCGAGGAGTTCGGCCGCATGGGTTTCGCGCTGGTGCTCTATGCAAATGCCGCGCTGCAAGGCGCGGTGCGCGGCATGGTGGATGCGCTCGGGCGGCTGCGGCGCGACGGCATCCTCGCGGAAGACCCCGCGGTGGTCGCGACGTTCGCGCAGCGGCAGGCGCTCGTGCAAAAGGACCTCTTCGACGACCTGGAGCGGCGCTACGCCGGCTGAAGAGTATCGCAAGTGACATTCGTTCATCGGAAGGAGACAAGGCAATGCAAGTGATCATCGTCGGCGCCGGCCTGGGCGGCCTCACCGCGGCCGCGGCGCTCGCCGCGCGCGGCATCGAATTCACGCTGCTGGAGCAGGCTTCGCAGCTCGGCGAAATCGGCGCGGGCGTGCAGCTCGCGCCCAACGCGCTCAAGGTGCTGCGCGCGCTCGGGCTGGAACAACGCGCCGCCGAAGTGGGTTTCGAGCCCGGAGCGCACGTGATACGCAACTGGAAGACATCGCAGGTGCTGGCGCGCACGCCGTACAAGGGCGTGCTCACGGACATCTTCGGCGCGGCCTACTACGGCTATCACCGCGCGGACCTGCACGAGATCCTGCGCAGCGCCGTTCCGGCCGGCGCCATCCGGCTTTCGGCCCGTTGCACCGGTGTGCGCACGGAAGGCGACCAGGCGATCGTCACCCTCGCCGACGGCAGCGAACTCGCGGCCGATGCGGTGGTCGGCGCGGACGGCATCCATTCGGCGGTGCGCGGAAGCCTTTACGGCGCGGAGGCGCCGCGCTTCACCGGCAACGCGTGCTGGCGCGGCATGACGCCCGCATCCGCCTTGTCGCCGGGACTCGTCGACCCGGACATGACGGTGTGGTTCGGCCCCGGCGCGAGCGTCGTGCACTACTACATCCGCGGCGGCACGATCGTGAACTGGGTCGCCGCGTTCGAGTCCGACGCGTGGGCCGAGGAGTCCTGGAACGCGGAGGGGCGGCGCGAGGAGATGCTCGAGCGATTCGCCGACTGGCATCCGACGATCGTGTCGCTGCTCGCGAATTCCGACCGCTACCTGAAGTGGGGACTCTTCGACCGCGACCCGCTTTCGCAATGGAGCCGCGGCCGCGTCACGCTCATGGGCGACGCGTGCCATCCGATGCTGCCGTATCTCGCGCAGGGCGCGTGCATGGCGATCGAGGACGGCTACGCCGTCGCCGATGCGCTCGACAAGGGCCGCGGCGACGTGGTCGCCGCGTTGCAAGCCTACGAGCAGGCGCGGCGCGAACGCACGGCGCGCGTGCAGTTGCTCGCCCGCGCACGTTCGGTGGACAACCACCTGCGCGACGAGGCCTCGATCCGCGCGCGCGATGAGCGCTTCGCGAAGATTCGCGAGCAGCAGGGCAACGGCCGGCATTCGTACGGCATCGAGTGGATCTACGAGCACGACGTGACGCGTGCGTGAAACGAACCATCCGAAGGAGACAGCCATGACAGCTTCTTTCACACGCCGCGCCGCGCTCGCTGTGGCGGCAGGCGGCATCGCGCTCGCGCCTTTCGCCTCGCTGGCGCAGCCCGCCTGGCCGCAGCAGCGGCCGATCCGGCTCGTGATCCCGTATCCGCCGGGGGGCCTCGCGGACAGCTTCGCGCGTGCGCTCGCTGAAGGGCTGGGCGAGCGTCTCAAGCAGTCGGTGGTCGTGGACAACAAGCCGGGCGGCAGCCTCATCATCGGGACCGACGCGGTCGCGAAGTCGCAGCCCGACGGGTACACGCTGCTGCTCGGAAGCGTGTCGAGCCTCGCGATCAACACGGGCGCTTTCAAGAAGCTGCCCTACGATCCGGTGAAGGATTTCGCGCCCGTGTCGCTTACGTTCCGCACGCCGCTCTTCCTGATGGTGGCGCCCTCGGTGCCCGCGAACAACGTGAGGGAACTGGTCGCCTACGCGAAGGCCAATCCCACCGCGCTCAGCTACGCGTCCCTCGGCTACGGCAGCTCGCTGCACCTCTCCGGCGAATTGTTCAAGACGCTCGCCAACATCGACATCGCGCACGTGCCTTACAAGGGGACGACGAGCGCCATTCCCGACTTGCTGACCGGCCGCGTGAGCATGATGTTCGACGGCGGCGCGCTCTTGCCCCAGGCGCGCGAAGGCAAGGTGAAGATGATGGCGGTGACCAGTGCGAAGCGCGTGCCCGCGCTGCCGGAGGTGCCCACCATGGAAGAAGCCGGCGTGCCCGGATACGAGATGGACTTCTGGTTCGGCATCGTGGCGCCCGCCGGCACGCCGGCCCCGATCGTGGAGCGCCTGTCGCGGGCCATCGCGGAGGTCGAGGCGCAGCCTGCGTTCCGCGCACGCCTCGCGGCCTTCCCGGTGCAGTACGAGACCACCACGCCGCAGCAGATGTCCGATACGCTCAGGCGCGACATCGGCGTGTGGCAGAAGTATCTGCACGACTACAAGGTGGAGCCGCAGTAAGGGCCAAGGGCGGGAGGGCCATCGCGCGTGAATGGGATAGAGTCCCGTTCATGCTGCCCCGCGTCAACCTGGTCCGCACCGACGATGCGGACTACCTCCTTTTCTCCACGAACGATGTCATCTCGCGTGGCATCCATGAGAGCGGCGCCTGGGAGCCGCATCTGCTCACGATCGCGAACGCCTTCGTCTCGGGGGTCGAGCGTCCGCTCGTGTTCGACATCGGCGCCAACCTGGGCGGCTTCGCGGTTCGCGCGGCGAAGATGATCCAGCAAAGCGGCGGCTCGGTGTGGGCCTTCGAGCCGCAGCGGATCGTCTACTACCAGCTGTGCGGCAACATCTTCCTGAATCGGCTGGACAACGTCGTCGCGTACAACTATGCCGTGGGTGAAACGGATGCCACGCTCGAGCTGCCCGTTCCCGACTACGCACGGCTGTCGAACGTGGGCGGCTACTCGGTGGAGGCGAAGTGGCGGGAACTGAACGGCACGCAAGGTTTCATGACCGCCGCGACCGAAGCCGTGCGTTGCGTGTGCCTCGACAATCTCGCGGTGCCGAGAAGAGTGAACTTCATCAAGCTGGATGTGGAAGGGCTCGAGCTGCAGGTGCTGCGTGGCGCGGCGAAGTTTCTCGCCGCGCAAGGCTATCCGCCCATCTTCTTCGAAGTGTGGGACACGCCGTGGTTCGCCGAAGGCAAGAAGGCGTTGCTGGACTACGTGCTCGGCCTCGGCTACGAGGTGACGCCGCTGCCCCAGTACGATCACGTCGCGCAGCATCCGGCGCATCCGGTGCGCATCGAATTCACGAAGCAAAGCGAGACGAGCGTGAACATGCGGCGGGTGCGCTGAAGCGATCGCCTGTCCTGTCGCCAGACCTCAACCGAACCCCAGTTCCTCCGCCGCCTGCTGCACCTTGCGGATGAACTCCTCCATCACCGGGGGATGTTCCTCGTGCGCGCGCGTCACGAGGCTGGTGGGCGCGAACAGGATGTCGTCCTTCAGCAGGACGAGCTTGCTGCCGCGCTCGCCATGGCGAGCGAACGATCGCGGCAACACGCCCACCATGTCGCTGCCGGCAACGAGGTCCGCGACCTTCTCGAGCGTCGTGCATTCCACCGCCGCTTCCGGCCGGAGCGCGCCGTGCGAGGTGAAGAGCCCGTCCACCATCGCCCGCATCGGCGTGCCTCGTTCCGGCAGCACCCACGACGCGTTCGAAAGGTCGTCCCACATCCGCCGCGTCCGCCTGCGATCCAGCGCGTGCCCGCGCCGGATCACGACCGCGAACGGCTCGGAGTAGACCTTCACGATGCGCACGCCGACAGCGCGGCTTTTCTCCTGCATGCGCGCGAAGGTGAGGTCCAGTTCGTTGCGCTCCACCGCGTCGAGCAGCTGGTTCGTCGCCGCTTCGCGGATCGTGATGCGCACGCGCGGATGCGCCTGCAGCATCCTGTCGATGCTGCGCGTGAGCAGGCCCGGCGCGAGCGAAGGCAGCACGCCCAGGCGGATGTGGCCTTCGCCGCCCGCGCGCACGAGCGCGAGCTCCTGCCCCATCCGCTCCAGGTCCGCCATCAGCACGCCGACGTGGCGACGCATCACTTCGCCTTCCGCCGTGAGCCTCATGCCCCGGCGGTCGCGCACGAAGAGCTTGCCGCCGAAGAGTTCCTCCACTTCCTGGATGAGCTTGGTGGCCGCGGGCTGCGTGATGTGGCACAGCTGCGCTGCCCGGCGCAGCGTCTGCTGCTCGGCTACATGCCGAAAAAGTTCCAGGTGCTTGAGCCTCAGGCGCGCGGCGACGGAAGACATCTGCATGGTGATAACCCAGAGGAATCGAACGAGCAATATTTTTGATTATCGGGAAAGTCTCGTCCGGCGCACACTGGGCCACCCGATTCGAGGAGACAAACCGATGACTGCAGTCGTTCGCGGATTCGTCGCCGCGTTGCTGGCGCTGGCGCCCCTGTTCGCATTCGCCCAGGAGAGCTGGCCGTCGCGCCCCATCACGATCGTGGTTCCCTATGCGCCCGGCGGGGTGACCGATGCCATTGCGCGCGTGATCGCGCCCGAGCTCGGCGCCTCGCTCGGCCAGACGGTGATCGTCGAAAACCGCGCGGGCGGCAACGGCCTCATCGGCACCGATTTCGTGGCGTCGGCCAAGCCGGACGGCTACACGCTCGTGATGATGATCGATGCGAACACCATCGCGCCGTCGCTCTATCCGAAGCTCAATCACGATCCGCTCAAGAGCTTCGCGCCCATCACGCTGCTTGCGAAGGCGCAGCAGATCATCGTCGCGCATCCGAGCTTCGCGCCCAACGATCTGAAGAGCCTGATCGAGACCGCGAAGGCGGCGCCCACGCCGATCTTCTATGCCTCGGCGGGCAACGGCACGTCGCACCACCTCGGCATGGAGCAGCTCAAGATGCTCACGGGGATGAAGCTGCAGCACGTTCCGTACAAGGGCGGCGGGCAGGCGATCGTCGATCTGCTCTCGGGCCAGGTGAAGGTGGGGATCATCGGCATTGCGCCGGCGCTGCCGCACGTGAAGGCGGGCAAGCTGAAGGCGATCGCCGTGACGGGGCGACAGCGCTCTCCCGTGCTGCCCGATGTTCCCACGGTGCAGGAGCAGGGCGTCGCGGGCTTCGAGAGCTTCAACTGGTTCGGCCTGCTCGCGCCGGCGGGAACGCCGCAGGCGATCATCGCGCGACTGCACGACGCAACGCTGAAGGTCATGACCAACCCGGCGCTCGTGCAGCGCTTCGCCGCGATGCCGGTCGAAGTGTCGACGAGCGCGGCGCCCGCCGACTTCGCGCGCTTCCTCGCGGAGGACGTCGCGAAGTGGCCGCCCATCGTGCGCGCGGCCAACGTGAAGCCGGACTGAGAAGACCATGCCCGATCACTTTCTCTTCACGCCCGGACACGAGGCGTATCGGGCCCGCGTGCGCGAATTCGCCCGGACCGAACTCGCACCGCGCAGCAGCGAATGGGACCGCGCGGCCGTGCTGCCGCGGGAAGCCCTGCGTCTGCTGGGCGATCACGGCCTGCTCGGCATCGTCGCGCCGCGCTCGCGCGGCGGCGAGGAACGCGACTACGTGAGCCTCGGTATCGCCATCGAGGAGATCGCGGCGGCGGACGTGAGCTGCGCGCAGATCGCGTGGATCCAGAACACGATCGGCCACTTCTTCCCCGGCTGGGGCGAGGACACGTTGCGCGCGGTGCAGCGCGGAGAAGCGGCGATCGCGCTCGCGACCTCCGAAGAGGATGCGGGCTCCGACGTGTCGGCGATGAAGACGACGGCCACGCTCGACGGCGACGAGTACGTGATCGACGGATCGAAGATCCACGTGAGCCTCACGCCCGGAGCGAGCGTGCTCGCGGTGTCCTGCCGCATGCCCGCACCGGACGGCCGCCGCGCGATCGGCATGCTGCGCGTGCCGGCGGACGCGCCCGGCGTGACGATCGCGCCGATGGAGCAGATGGGCGCGCGCGCGCACAGCCTGGGCGCGGTGCGGCTCGATCGCGTGCGGGTGCCGTGCACCGCGACGCTGGGCGCTCAGAACGAAGGCAAGGCCCTCATGTACGCGCGGTACAACGTGTCGCGCTGCCTGTCGCCGCTCGCAGCACTCGGTGCGGCGGGCGACGTGCTTCGGCGCACCATGGATTTCGCGCGCGGCAAGGTCGTGTTCGGCCGGCCGATCGCGATGAACCAGTCGGTGAGTTTCCCGCTCGTGGAGCACCAGGCCAAGGTCGAGGCGGGGCGGCTGCTTTGCTATCGCGCGTTGTGGATGAACGACCAGGGCCTGGATGCGAGCACCGAAGCCGCGATGGCCAAATGGTTCGGCATCGGCGCGGGCATCGATGCCGTGAAGGACTGCCTGCCGCTCTGGGGCGCGAACGGCTATCTGAAGGAGTTTCCGATCGAACAGAAGCTGAGGGACGTGCTCTCGCTCAATTTCACGGGCGGCACGCTGAACATCATGCGGGTGCTGCTGGTGCGGCAACTGCTCGGCGCGGATTTCGCGGGGTTGAGGGCATGAACGCGAAACCACCCTTGTCGGGCTATACCGTGCTGGAGCTCGGCTCCACGGTGGCAGGACCCTTCTGCGGCCGGCTGCTCGCCGATTTCGGCGCGGAGGTGATCAAGGTCGAGCCGCCCGAAGGCGATCCGGTGCGCGCGATGGGCTCGCACGTCGACGGCAAATCGCTCTACGCCGCGAGCATCCTGCGCAACAAGAAGCTGATCTCGCTCGACCTGCGCCAGCCGGAAGCGCGCAGGATCGTCGCGCGGCTGGCCGAACGCGTCGACGTTCTCGTGGAGAACTTCCGTCCCGGCACCCTCGAGAAATGGGGGCTCGGCCCCGATGCGCTGCACGAACGCAATCCGGGGCTCGTCGTCGTGCGCATCAGCGGCTTCGGCCAGAGCGGGCCGTATCGCGACCGACCCGGCTATGGCTTTCTCGGCGATGCGGTGGGTGGCATGCTGCACATCAACGGCTATCCGGATCGCGCGCCCGTGCGCGCGGCGGTGCCCGTCACCGACATGACGACGGGGATCTATGCGGCGTTCGGCGCCGTGATGGCGCTGCTGGCGCGGCAGTCGAGCGGGCGCGGGCAGGTAGTCGATGCGGCGCTGTACGAAACCGCGTTCAGCCTGATGGAGTCGCACGTGGCACCCTACGAATTGCTCGGCAGGATCGCGATGCGCGCGGGCTCGCGGCTGCCCGGCAGCACGCCGAACAATCTCTATCCGACGCTCGACGGCCACTACATCGCCATGGCCGCCGCGAGCGACTCGGTGTTCCGGCGCCTCGCCACGGTGATGGGCCAGGAGGCGCTCGCGAGCGACGAGCGGTTCGCAACGGGCCTCGCGCGCGTCACGCATCAGGACGCGCTCGATGCGATCCTCGCCGAATGGACGCGCGGCTTTCGGCTCGCCGAGCTCGAACGGCTGCTGCAGGACAACGACGTGCCCGCTTCGAGGATCTTCACGATGGCAGACGTCTTCGAGGACCCGCACTACGCCGCCCGCGGTACGATCGTGCGGCCTTCGGGCGGCGAGTTGCAGGGGCCTGTTGCCATGCCCGTGCCGGTTCCGCGCCTGTCGGGCACCCCGGGTGAAGTCCGCCATAGTGGCGGATGCCTGGGCCAGGATACCGAAGAGGTGCTGCGCGAGAAGCTGGGTCTGAGCGAGAGCGAACTGGCGGCGCTGAAGGAATCCCGGGCGATTCACGTCGGAGCGAAGTGATGGACCGATTCACGGCCTACCGGGTCGAGAAGAACGACAAGGCCGTGTCGGCCTCGTTCGTGGAAATGGATGAAGCTGCCCTCGACGCGGGGGAGGTGGACGTCGACGTCCGCTACGCGAGCATCAACTTCAAGGACGCGCTCGCCGCAGCGGGCCGCATGCCGGTGATCCGCCGCTTTCCGTGCATCGGCGGCATCGACGCGGCAGGCGTGGTGCGTGCGTCGCGCTCTGCGCGATTCGCGGCGGGCGATCCGGTCATCGTGCACAGCCATGGATTCGGCGTTTCGCATCACGGCGGCTATGCGCCTCGCGCGCGCGTGCCGGCCGACTGGGTGAATGCCGTGCCGAAGGGCTTGTCGCTCCTGCAGGCGATCACGATCGGCGTTGCGGGCTACACGGCCGCACTCGCGGTGGAAGTCATGGAAGCGAACGGCCTTGCGCCTTCGAAGGGCAAGGTGCTCGTCAATGGCGCATCGGGCGGCGTGGCCAGTGTGGCGATCGATCTGCTCGCGCAGCGCGGCTTTCACGTAGTGGCCGCAACGCGCAAGGCGCAAGAAAGCGGCTATCTCCGCGAGCTGGGCGCGGCGGAAGTCATCGACCCCGCGTCGCTCACGGTGCCGAAGCGGCCGCTCGAATCCGCGTTGTGGCACGGCGCGGTGGATTCGCTCGGCGGCGCCGCGCTGTCGGGGTTGATCGCGACCATGTCCAAGGATGGCGTGATCGCGAGCATCGGCAACGCGATGGGCGTGGAGTTCAGCACGACGGTGATGCCGTTCATTCTGCGCGGCGTGCGGCTCGTCGGCGTGAATTCGGACAACGACGTGGACGTGAGGGAGCATCTCTGGCGGCGCCTCGCGAGCGACCTGCGTCCGCGGCATCTGGACCGGATCGCGCAGGTGCGGCCGTTCGCGGAGCTGCCCCGGTGGATCGACGCGGTCGTGAATGGGCGGGCGAAGGGGCGCACGGTGATCGAGATGCCGGGTTGATTGGGCAGCGCGTCGTGTGCGCATGCAGGAGTCTGTTCGATTCCTTGTGCTTGCATGACGACGAAAGCTCAGACGAGCCCCAGCACCCACCCGGCCGCTGCCGTGACGATCACCACCACGAAGGGCGACACACGCGCGACGGCCAGCAGCCCGAAAGCGGCCAGCGCGAGGCCGAAGTCCGCTCGCGTGTGGATCGCACTCGTCCACACCGGGTCGTAAAGCGCCGCGCCGAGAATGCCGACGACCCCCGCATTGACACCCGCCATCGCCGCGCGGACCCGATCGCGGCGGCGCAGGTCATCCCAGAACGGCAGTGCGCCCGCGATGAGCAGCCAGCCGGGCAGAAAGATCGCGACGAGAAACACGAGCCCGCCCTGCCATCCGCGAAGCGCGCCCTGCATCACCGTGCCGAGATAGGCCGCGAAGGCGAAGAGCGGCCCGGGCAGGGCCTGCGCCGCGCCGTAGCCCGCGAGGAACTGCTCGTTGCTCACGCCGCCCGTCGGGACGACCGCCGCCTGCAGCAGCGGCAGCACGACGTGGCCGCCGCCGAAGACCAATGCGCCGGCGCGATAGAACCCGTCGATCCCTTGCAGCGGAACCGACCCGGTGAGCCGGGCGGCGATGGGCAGCCCGACCAGAAGCGCGACGAATGCGATCAACGCAACAGCGCCTGCGCGACGCGAGGCGCCGAATCCTTCGCGGCTTTCGTGCGCGAGGGGTGCGATGTGCAGACCATGAAGACCGGCCAGCGCGCAAGCCGCTATCGCGCCGACTTGCGCCACCGGCGTCGGCAGCACGAGCGTCAACAACGCGGCGCCCACCGCGAGCGCGGCGCGCGGCCGATCGGGACAAAGCGTTCGGGCCATCGCCCAGACCGCCTGCGCGACGACCGCCACGGCGACGACTTTCAGCCCGTGGACTGCCGCGCTTTGCGCGAGCGCGCCGAAGCGCGTCATGCCGTAGCCGAACGCGATCATCAGCAAGGCGGACGGCATCGTGAAGCCGAGCCACGCGCCCAAGGTCCCGCGCCAACCCGCTCGCAGCATGCCGATCGCCATGCCGACCTGGCTGCTCGTCGGGCCGGGGAGGAACTGGCACAGCCCGACAAGATCGGAGAAGCCTCGGTCATCGAGCCATCGGCGGCGTTCGACGAACTCCGCGCGGAAGTAGCCCAGGTGCGCGATGGGCCCGCCGAAGGACGTGAGCCCGAGGCGAAGGAAGACGAGGAAGACTTCCGCCGCGCCGCGCGCGCGGCGCGCTGCCGGTGATTGCGACGACCCCGTGCCGGCGCGGGCAGGCGAAGTCACTTCCCCGTCCACCGCGGCGCGCGCTTCTCGTTGAACGCGGCCATGCCTTCGCGCGCGTCCTCGGTCATCGCAAGGGACACGATCTGGCCTTCGGTGTAGGCCAGCGCTTGTTCGAACGACATGGCTTCGATCGCGTGCATCGCATACAAGCCCCGCCGCACCGCCGTCGGCGAGACCTCCGCGAGCTTGTCGACGAGCCACTGCACCTTGGCATCGAGTTCCCCGGGCGCGACGGCGTAGTTGACGAGGCCGCTTTCCAGAGCCTCCTGCGCGCCGAACATCTCGCCCGTGAGCGCCCATTCGCGGGCCTTGCGCCGCGGCACGACGCGCGTGAGCAGGCTCATCACCTGCATGGGAAACACACCCACTTTCACTTCGGGCAGGCCGAACTTCGCCTCGGTGCTCGCCACCGCGATGTCGGCCATGCACAGCAGGCCCATGCCGCCCGCGACGCACGTGCCTTGCACGCGCGCGACGATCGGCAGCGTCGCGCGCTGGGAATCGCGCAGCATGTCCGCATAGTCGAGGTTGGAGCGCGAGAGGTCGAAGGCGAAGCCGCCGCCGGGGTTCAGGTCGGCGCCCGCGCAGAAGGCCTTGTCGCCCGCGCCGGTGAGCACGATCGCGCGGACCTGCGGTTCTTCGTGCGCCCTGCGCAGGCCTTCCCGGATACCCGCGATCACCTCGGCGTTGAGCGCATTGCGCCGCTCGGGCCGATCGATGGTGATCCAGAATGCGTGGCCGCGGACTTCGTGTGCCACGACGGCGTCGGGGCTCGCGCTCATCGGGACTGTCTCCTCGTCTTGCTAGGAATCGCCGGGAAGCGACTGCGACAGTATCGCCCACACTTCGCGCGCCTGCGCCTGCACTTCACGCGGTGCGGGTGGAAGCGGCAGGCGGCATTCGCCGACGTTTTGCCCCAGCACTCGCAGCATCGCCTTGATCGACATCGGGAACACCGATTCGTCGGTATTGGCGAACCGGAACGAGGGGATCATCGCCGCGTTGACGCGCCGTGCCTCGTCCACGTCGCCGCGGCGCCACGCGGCGAACATCTTCTGCAACCACGGGCCCGTCCAGTGGGCCGTCGTGCTCACGACGCCGACGGCGCCGACGGACAGGAGCGGCAAGGTCATCGCGTCGTCGCCGGAGTACAGATCGAATCGTTCGCCCGCCTGGGCGACGAGCGCGGCGGCGGCCGGCGGATCGGCCGTGGCGTCCTTGAATGCGACGATGTTGGGCACTTCGCGAAAGAGGCGCAGCAGCACGTCTTCCGCGATGCGCCGGCCCGTGCGCAGCGGCACGTCGTAGAGCATCACGGGCAGATCGGTCGCGGCGGCGATCGCGCGAAAGTGCGCTTCGATCCCGGCCTGCGGCGGGCGGCTGTAGTAGGGCGACACCGCGATCACGCCCGCGGCGCCCAGCGGCTTCGCCAGGCGCGCGAGCTCCACGCTGTGCCGCGTGTCGTTCGTGCCCATTCCCGCGACCACGGGAATCGTCACGGCCTCGGCCACGGCCGCGACGAGGTCCTGCCGCTCGGCGTCGTTCAGCACCGTGCCTTCGCCCGTCGTCGCGGCGATCACGAGGCCGTCGTTGCCGTGGTCCGCGAGCCAGCGCGCCAGGCGCCGCGCCGCGTCCAGGTCCAGGCGGCCGTTCGCATCGAACGGCGTGACCATCGCGCTCATCACCGAGCCGAAATACCGGGGCTTCGAGCTCGACGGTTCGTTGCCGAAACCGCGCGTCGCGTGCGCGTTCGAATCCTTCTGCGATACGGCGATGCTCATGGACGCATCATCGCGCAGTTCGGTAGGGCTCCTCGAAGTCCAGGAAGTCTTTTTCGGCGAGCGCGTCGTCGACCCACGCCTTCACGCCCGGCAGTGCGCACACGCGGCGGATGTAGTCCGTGACATGGCCGGGCACCGGCAGCGCGTAGTTCTTCAGCCGGAAGCACACGGGCGCGTAATACGCATCGGCCGCGCTGAATTCACCGAAGAGCATCGGCCCGCGATGCTCTTCCAGGAGCTCGGTCCACATCTGCACGATGCGCTGCACGTCCGCGCGCACCTCCGGCCGGTCGCGCCAGACGATGGCGCCCGCCTGCGGCAGCGACGCTTCGATGTTCATCGGGCAATGCGTGCGCAGCGCCGAGAAGCCCGCGTGCATTTCGGCGCAGATGCTGCGCGCGCGGGCGCGCGCCTTCGCGTCGGCGGGCCATACGTTCTTCTGCGGGAACTTCTCGTGCAGGTACTCCGCGATGGCGAGCGTGTCCCACACGAGGAAGCCGTCGTCCGCGAGCGCGGGCACGCGCCCGGCCGGGTTCACTTCGAGGATCGCCTGCTTGAAGTGCGAGTCGCCGTCGAAGGCGTCGAAGCGGATCTTCACCTCTTCGAACGGGATGCTCGCCTGGCGCATGAGCACCCAGGTGCGCATGGACCAGGACGAGTAGTTCTTGTTGCCGACGTAGAGAGTGAGCATGGCGGTCTCCGGCTTCGCGTGGGATGAGTCGGAGCTCATCCTAATGGCGCCGGCGGCCGCGATTGATGCAAAAAGGACCGTCGATTGATGAGTGCGGCGGGACCGGCCCCCGGTCTTCAGTCGAGATCGCAGCAGGCGCCGAGCTTGGCGAAGCAGTTGACCAATCCATTGCCCAGGCGGCTTGCGCCGTTCCCGATGGCTTGGCAGGCACTGCTCAGACCGTTGCACACCATCTGCCAATAGGCGAATCGGCCGGCCAACTCCGCCACTTCGTCGCCTCCACCGCTGCCACTGCCGGAGGACCGTCGCCGCTGAGCGGTCGCGGCCGGAGCCGAGGCGTTTTGCGCTGGCTGGGGATTCGGAGATGAGACTTGCGACGGGGCCGCGAAGACGACCGGTTGTACGGATTGTGAGTTTCGCGGCGTCCCCGGCTGGAGGCCCATCTCAACAGCATGGGAAGGAAGTGGCCCTCCCGCTCTGATCTGCGGAGCGTCTTCGCCCGATGGGGACGCGGACTTGGCGGGTCGAGAAGCGAAGCCGGCTCGAGCAGCCCACGCTGGGATGTCCGAAGGTGGAACGGAAGGCACGACGGGAGAGGCGACGGGAGGCATGATGAAAAGTCCTTGTGACGGAGTGAGGGAAAGCGATTCAGGCGAGATTGGCGATGCCGAATCCGTCGGCGGGCATGTCGGCATCGCTTGCGCAAAAGAACTCGTCAGGCCAGCGCGCCACCTGCGCGGCGAACTCGTCCATGACGGGGACAAGCCCCGGCACGTGGAGGCGGGCCAGCGGGATCAGGCGGTGGAGATGAATCTCCCCCGTTTCTGCGATCAGGTTGAAGGCCGCGCCGCCTTCATCCATCATCCGGTAGTTGGCGGCCAGCAGGCCCGCGAGGACTTCGAAGGCCTTGTCCTGAGGCGGAACGCCGAATTTCACGAGCATCGACATGCTGTCGTGGCCGCGCCGCTTGCGTTCGATGAAGCTGAAGTCGGTCTTGCGGTAGGTGATGGTGAAGGCCCGCTCGCCGTTTTCGTCGGCCAAGAGCGGCGGCGGCTCGAGATCGAGCGTCGCGCAAAGCTGCGCGCAGCAGTCGTCGAAGTTCGCGGCGGCCATGCATCACGTCCTGGATGAAGATGGCTCAGCATAGTCAGCGTCGTCGCCCCTGGGCAGTATGCTTTGGTCGAGGCTGCGCTGCGGACGCCCCTTGCGAGTCGATTGTCTCGACCGGCTTTCGAGTGAAGACTGAAATCTCTGTCTTCAGCCCGCCCGTGGCCTCACGAGTCGGCGGGAGGCAGCTGCCCGCGCTCACGCCGCCGCGCGAACCAGCGCTTGATCGGCCCGTCCATCGAGAGAATCGCAAGCCCCACCGCTGTGGTGACGACGGCCGACGCCTCGCGCCCCAATCCCACCGCAACGCCGATCGCAGTGGTCATCCACAGACCCGCCGCGGTCGTGAGGCCATGCGGCCGCTCGTCGCCCTGCGCCTTCAGGATCTCCCCCGCGCACAGCAAGCCCGCGCCCGCGAGCAGCCCCTGCACGAAACGGCCGAGCACGTCGTCGCCCAGGTCCGACTGGCGCACGATCGTCACGATCAGCGTGGCCGAGAGCGCCATCAGCATGTGCGTGCGGATGCCCGCGGACTTGCCTCGGATTTCGCGCTCCAGCCCCATGAGCCCGCCCAGCAGCGCGGCCAGGAACACGCGCACGACGAGCCGCACGAACTGCTCGGCATCGGCGAGGTCGCTGAACTCGCCTGCGAGCGTGTTCCAGATCGGCATGCGCGCCCCGCTCTTCAGGGGATGTCGCGATTCGGCGCGGGCTGCGCGCTGTCGCGCGGGCCGATGGTGGCGCCGAGCCGCTCCCTGATCGATTGCGGCTGGCCGGTGAGCAGAGCCGCATACATCGTCGCATTGGCGACCACTTTCTTCACGTAGTCGCGCGTCTCGGTGAAGGGCACGGATTCGGCCCACGCCGCGGCGTCCATCACGGGGCCGTTGCGCCATGCGCGCGGACGCGTCGGCCCCGCGTTGTACGCGGCCGCCGCAAGCGGCATCGACCCGTCGAAATCGTCGAGCACGAGCTTGAGGTACCCGGTGCCGATCGCGATGTTGGTGTCGCGGTCGTGCAGTTGCTCCGGCGTGAAGCCCGTGAGGCCGATCTTGCGCGCGGTCCAGCGCGCGGTCGCGGGCATCACCTGCATGAGGCCCGCGGCGCCGACCGCCGACCGCGCATCCATCACGAAGCGGCTTTCCTGCCGGATGAGGCCGTAGACGTACGCGGCATCGAGCCCGATCTCCTGGCTGCGCTGCACGACGGCGTCGCGAAACGGCATCGGGAAGCGCTGCTGCACGTCGAACTCGCCGCGCGTGCGCTCGCTCGTGTTGATGCAGCGGTCCCACACCTCGCGGTCGCACGCGAGCTGCGCCGCGGCGAGCAGCTCGCGCTCGGAAAGCCCACCGGTGCGATGCAGATTGGTGGTGTAGTTCCACTCGCGCACGCCCTCCGGGCGCAGACCGAGCGAGATCGCGTAGAGCGCCCGGTTCAGGCCCGGATCGAGCCGCGCGGCTTCCTTCTCCGCATCCGTGAGCGCGGCGGGCTTCACCGGCACCGCGACCTTCAGGCCGAGCTCCTCCATGGCAAGCATCTCGTAGAAACCGCGGGGCGATGCGATCGATTCGAGCAGCTTCACGCCATCGGCCTTCTGCGACTGCGTCCTCGCATGGGCCAGTACGGCGCGCGCCTTCCAGTAGACCCACGCGGGCTCCTGGCGCGTCTCTTCGCTCATCGCGTTCACCGCGGCCAGCACCTGCGGCCAGTTCGGCATGCGGCCGGCGCGCAGCGCGGCGCGCACCTGCCACTGCAGCAGATCGTCGTTCAGGTTCGCGGCGCGGCTCACGTGCGCGAAATAGTCCGCCGCATTCGGGTTCATGCGCTGCGCGGCCACCTTGCCGATCACGCCCCAGATCCAGTCGCGCTCCTCGGGCTGCATCTGCGGGCCCCACTTGTTGTCCAGCTGGTAGGCGGCGCTTTCCACGTCCGTCGTCGCGAGCTTCACGAGGGCAAGCCCGATCATCTCGCGCCGCACGCGCGACGCCGCGACCACTTTGCTCGTGAGGAAGCGGCTCGGATGGCTGTTCACTGCGTCGAGCTGGTCGACGGCGTCGGGCGCGACCATCGCGACCGCCGTGGCGGCCATGCGCGGCCGGTTCGCCTCGATCGCGAGGCGCGCCTTGTGCCAGGCGTCGGCCTGGGTCATCCGCTTCGGGCCGGTGCCGTCGGCGATGAGTTGCTTCGCCGCGAGCGTGCAGCCGTCGTCGTCCTCGCGCTGCGCGAACCAGTTGCGGCGCACCTCGTCCGTGAGGCCCGGCACGGCCCCGTCGGTGAGGTGCTTCACGAGCAGCGCGTAGCAGCGCACCTGCCGGTCGTCGTTCATGCGGAATTTCGGGTACTCCGCGGCGAACGCATCCCACTGGCGCCGCTGCCCGAGCACGAGCAGCCAGTCGTTGCGCAGGCGGTCTTCCTGGTAGGTGCCGGGATAGCGCGCGAAGAAGTCCTGCACGTCGGCGTTGCTTGCGGTGTCCAGTCGGGCGCGCAGCTCCCAATAGGCCGCCCAGGGTTCGAGCGCATGCCCGCGCGCCTGGGGCAGCAGCTGCGCGAGGCGCGCGCGGTTGCCCTGGCGGAAGGCGTCGCGCATGTCGACAAGCAGGTCGTCTCGGGGCTGCTGCGCCTGCACGGACGCGGCCACGAGCGTCGCGGCCATCAGTGCCACAATCGTTCTGGGCTTCATTCTCGGGGGATTATGGATAACTACGAACAAAAAAGGGCATTGCGCAAGCGCCTGATCGAGCAACGCCTGAAGATGCCGGACCGCCTACAGCGCGCCGAACATCTCCAGAGCGTGATGCGCGTCTGGCTCGTCGGGCGCTCCGATACCGTGATCGGCGCCTACTGGCCGATCAAGGGCGAGTTCGATCCGCTGCCCGCGCTGCACCGCTGGAAGGAAGACGGCGAACTGCTGGACGAGCCGCAGTTGCGCCGCATCGGACTGCCGGTGGTCGACAAGCAGCATGGGACTCTGAAATTCCACGCCTGGTTCCCCGGCTGCCCGATGGAAGAAGACGCGTACGGCATCCCCAAGCCGAAAGACACGGAAGTGGTGGTGCCCACGCTGCTGTTCGTGCCGTGCGTGGGCTACGGGCTGGGCGGCTATCGCCTCGGCTACGGCGGGGGCTTCTACGACAAGACGCTCGCCGGGCTGCGGCCGAAACCGTACACGGTCGGCCTCGGCTACTCCAATGCCTTTCTCCTGGACTTGAAGCCCGAGCCGCACGACGTGCCGCTCGACGCCTTGCTGAACGAACAGGGCGTGGTCTGGCCCGTGGCGTGACGCTTTACAGCCTGATCGGCCGTTTCCTGCGCAGACACGGGTCGGCCTACGCCTCCTCGGCCCTGATGCTCGCGGGCATCGCCTGCCTGATCGTCTGGATTCCGCGGCAAGTCGGCCAACTCGTGGACCGGCTCGTCGCGCACGACCTCGCGGCCGCGGCGTTGTGGCGCGAACTCGCGCTCCTCGTGGGCGCCGGCGTCATCGTCTATTTCCTGCGCGTGGGCTGGCGTCTGCGGCTCTTCGCGGCGGCTTACCGGCTCGGAGTGGAACTGCGCGAGCAGCTCTATGCGCGGCTTTCGCTGCAAGGTCCGCAGTTCTTCCAGGACAAGCGCACGGGCGACCTGATGGCGCTCGCCACCAACGACATCGACGCCGTCGAAATGGCCGCGGGCGAAGCGATGCTGGCCGGCTTCGACGGCACGCTCACGCTGGTGCTGGTCGTGGCGATGATGTCCCTCGGCGTCGATGCCCGTCTCGCGGCCTGGGCCCTGCTGCCGTTCCCGTTCATGGCGTGGTCGTTCTGGTGGATTTCGCGGCACGTGCATTCGGCCTGGCGTGCCTCGCTCGACAGCTTCGGCCAGCTCAACGATCACGTGCAGGAGACGCTGGCCGGCGTGCGCACGGTGCGCGCCCTGGGATTGCAGGCGCGCAGCGCGGCGCAGTTTTCATCGCTGGCCAGCGCAGCGGCCGAGGCGAGCTTCGAAGCGCAGCGCTGGGAAGCGTCGTACGAACCGGCCGTGGGCTTCACCCTGGCGGCCGCCACCGTGATGACGCTCGGCGCGGGCGGCTGGCTCGTGTGGCACGAGCAGCTCTCGGTGGGCCAGCTGACGAGCTTCAGCCTCTACCTCGGACAGCTGATCTGGCCCATGTTCGCCGCGGGCTGGGTGCTCTCGCTGCTCGAACGCGGCAAGGCCGCATGGGGACGCCTGCAGCCGGTGCTGGATGCGCCGCTTTCCATCGACGATCGCGGCACGGTCGAGAAGGTCTCGCCGGGCGTGCTCGCGGTGAGCGACGTTCGCTTCAGCTATCCCGGCCAGGCGCGGCCCGCGCTGGACAACGTGTCGCTTCGGCTCGAGCCCGGCCGCACCCTGGGCCTGGTCGGCCCGACCGGCGCGGGCAAGTCCACGCTGCTGCGCCTCTTGCTACGGCACTACGCGCCCACGGCCGGCCGGCTGCAATGGAACGAGGTCGACCTCGCGGACTACACGCTCGACGCATTGCGCTCGGCTGTCGCGTGGGTGCCGCAGGAGGCCTTCCTCTTTTCGGCATCCGTCGCGGACAACATCGCGCTCGCGAAGCCGCACGCCACGCGCGAAGAGGTGGTCGAAGCCGCGAAGCTCGCGGCGGTGCACGACGACATCCTGCGCCTGCCGGGCGGCTACGAGACCCCGGTGGGCGAGCGCGGCGTGACGTTGTCGGGCGGCCAGCGCCAGCGCGTGGCGATCGCCCGCGCATTGCTTGCGGACGCGCCGCTGCTGCTGCTGGACGACGCGCTCTCCGCGGTCGACACCGACACCGAAGCGCGCATCCTCGCGCACCTGCGCGGGCAGCGTGTCGGCCGCACCGTGATCGTCGTGAGCCATCGCCTGAGCGCGGTGGCCGACGCCGACCGCACCCTCGTGCTGCGCGACGGGCACCTGATCGAAGAGGGCCGCCACGACGAACTCGTGGCGCGCAACGGCTGGTACGCGCGGCAGTGGCGCTATCAGCAGCTGCAAGCGAGTCTCGATGCCGGCTGATTCGCTCGTCTCCGCCGTCCTGCCCGTCGAAAAGGTGGAACGCCGACGCACCATCGGCAACGCGGCCGCGCTGCTCGTTCGCGCCGCGGCGCCGGAGCGCGCGCAGCTCGTGCGAGGCGTGCTCTGGCTCGTCGTGGCCGCGCTGCTCGAAGCCTCGGGCCCGCTGATCGGCAAGACCTTCATCGACAACTACCTGCTGCCGCGCCATGCCGTGCCGATCGCGATGGGCGCATTGCTCGCGGGCGCGCTTCTCGCCGGGATGGTGTCGAGCTGGCTGCGCTACCGGCAGCTCACGCGGCTCGCCGGTCTTGCGATGCGTTCGGTGCGGCGAATCCGCGAGGACGTCTACGAGCACGTGCTGCGCCTGCCGATGAGCTTCTTCGACCGCGCGATCACCGGCCAGCTCGTGAGCCGCGTGACGAACGACACCGAGGCCGTGAAGCTGCTTTACGTGCAAGTGCTTTTCGTGATGCTCGACAGCGTGATCGTCCTTGCGGGCGCGCTGGTCGCGATGCTCTGGCTCGACTGGCGGCTCATGCTGATCGTGGCGACACTGGTGCCCGCCGTCGTGCTGATCGTCACGCTCTACCAGCGCCTTTCCGCGCCTGCCGTCACGCGGTCGCGCGAGCTGCGCAGCGAGCTGAACGCGCAGATGGCCGAATCGATCGCCGGCATGGCGGTGCTGCAGGCAAGCAACGCCACCGCGCGCTTCAACCAGCGCTTCGCGGGCGTGAACGAGGCGCACTACCTTTCACGCCAGCGCGAACTGCGCGCGAACGCGTGGCTGCTGCGGCCCGTGCTGGACATGCTCAACGTGCTGCTGCTTGCCATCGTGATCGCCGTGTTCGGCGCGCGCGGCAGTGCCCTGAGCGCGATCGAAGTCGGCGTGCTCTACGCGTTCATCAACTACATCGCGCGCGTGGTCGAGCCGCTCATCCAGATCACCATGCAGTTCTCCCAGCTGCAGCAGGCGATGGTGGGCGCGGCGCGCGTTCACGTGCTGCTGAAGGAAGCGCAAACGCCCGTCGCCGCGGAGCACGGCCTCGTGACGCAAGGCGGCATCGCCATCGAAGGTCTCGATTTCGGCTACCTCCCCGGCCAGACGGTGCTGCATTCGTTGAATCTCGCGATTGCGCCGGGCAGCTTCCACGGCATCGTCGGGCACACGGGCAGCGGCAAGAGCACGCTTTTGTCGCTCTTGCTGCGGTTCTACCCGGCGCCCGCGGGCAGCATCCGCATCGACGGCACGCCGGTGGAGGCGATCGGCGAGGCGCACTTCCGCGACGCCGTCGGGCTCGTGCCGCAGGAGCCGTTCCTGCTCGCCGCGAGCGCGCGCGAGAACATCGCGATGGGGCGGCCCCTTTCGGATGCGCAGGTCGAAGCCGCCGCGCGCGCCGCGCACATTCACGATTTCCTCCAGTCGCTCGAACGCGGCTACGACACGCCGCTCGGGGAAGGCGGAGCGCGGCTTTCGGTCGGGCAGAAGCAGCTCCTCGCGATCGCCCGGGCGCTCGCGGGCGCGCCGCGCATCCTCTTGCTGGACGAGGCGACTTCGCATATCGATTCGGAGACCGAGCAGGTCGTGCAGCGCGCGCTGGCCGGATTGCGCGGCAAGGTGACGATCGTCGCGATCGCGCATCGCCTCTCCACGATCCGCGATTCGGATCGCATCGTGGTGCTCAATCACGGGCGCATCGCGGAGCTCGGCACGCACGCGCAGCTGATGGCGACTGAAGGCGGCATCTACCAGCGGCTCTATCTGCTGCAGCAGCTGGAGCAGCTGGAGCAGGAAGAGGCGGAGGATGCGCGGTAGCGCTCAATCCAGATCGTCGATCGTGTCCGGGTCGGGCACTTCACCGATCGTCTGGCGCGTGATCTTGCTTTGCGCCATCAGCCACTCGCAAAACGACTTGATCTCCGGCCGCTGGCTGCTGCGCGGCCCGACGATCAGCCAGTAGGCCATCGGCGAATCCAGGCGCTGCTTCGGCAACGGCTCGATCAGGTCGCCGTTCGCGAGCGACTCCGCCACGAGCGGCAGCCGCGCGAGCACGATGCCCTGGCCGGTGAGCGCGGCTTGCACCATCTGGTAGGCGTAGTTGAAATAGAGCCAGCGCTTCGGCTGCAGCTTCGCGAGGCCGTGCTCGTCGAACCAGCGCCGCCACGAGAGCCATTCGAGGTGCGTCTGATGCGCGTCGCCCGCTTCGATGAGCGCGAACTGCGTGATGTCCGCGGGCCTGCCGATCTGCGGGCCGGACTTCAGCAGCCACGGACTCGCGACCGGTGTCAGCTGCTCGCCGAACATGCGCACCGCGTTCGCAGGCATGGTCGCCACCGGACCGTAGCGCAGCGCGAGGTCCACATCGGCGATCTCGAGGTCCACGGCCGCATCGTTCGCGTCGATGCGGATGTCGATCTCGGGGTTGTCGCGCTGGAAAGCCTCCAGCCGCGGGATGAGCCACATCGAGGCGAAGGAGGCGAACGTGGTGAGGGAGACCGAACGCCGCCCCGCGCTCTGGCGAATCTGCCGCACGGCATTGTCGATGCGCGGCAGCGATTGCGAAACGGCCATGAGCAGTTGCGCGCCCGCGCTCGTGAGTTCCACCGCCCGCGTGTGGCGAAGAAAGAGGCTCACGCCCACTTCCTCCTCGAGCGACTGGATCTGCCGGCTCACCGCGGACTGGGTGAGCGCCATTTCGTCGGCCGCCGCGCGGAAGTTGAGATGCCGCGCCACCGCCTCGAACGCCCGCAGGTGCCCGGCCGACACAGGACGGGTGCGCAAATGGGTCTGAGAGTGCTGCATGTCGATGTCAGGCGGTGACAGGAGGGCTTCGTGGATTGATGCAATTACAGAATCAATAGCGTAGCCCGATTTCATTGGACCGGCAAGCGAGCGTGACGCATCATTCGATTCCGTAAACGCAAGAGAGCCTCGTGGAGAAAGCCATGCTGCAACACACGCCATCCCTCGCTTCCCTCGCCTGCGACGGTTGCGCTGCCAGCTTGCCCGGCACCTGGAAACTGGGTGCGGGCCGGGCTGTCACGCTGCAGCCGGCCGAGGATGGGCTGATGCGCGTCTCGCACGGGCGCATCTGGGCCACGTACGACGGCCCGCATCGCGGCGCGCTCAACGACTTCGGCGACTACGTGGTGGGCGCCGGAGACCGCCTCTGGGTGCGCGCGGGCCAGCGGCTCGTGATCCAGTCGTGGGAGCGCCAGTCGCCTGCCTACTTCTCTTGGGACCCGGTGGTGCAGACGCGGCCGGTGCGCGAGATCAGCTTCGCGCCGGTGATGCAGCCGCTTGCGGACTTGCGGCTCGCGCTGTCGATCGGTCTGCGCGCGAGCGGCAAGCTCGCGTCCGGGATCGCACGTATCGCTCGCGACTGCGTGATGCCGCGGCGAAGCGGGGCGTGCGTGAACGGGGCGTGACGCGCGGGCGGCTGTTCAACAATCCGTAATCCATTACGGATCGGTAAAATCGGTCCCTGCAATTCACGCACGCAGGAGACCCGATGTCCAAAGCTTTCGCGAGCCAGGCCGACCTCACCGACAAGACGATCACGTTCGCTCAACTGTCGCCGCATTGCTGGGCCTACACGGCCGAGGGCGACCCGAACAGCGGCGTGATCATCGGCGAGAAATTCATCATGGTGAGCGATGCGACGGCCACGCCCGCCATGGCGCGCGACCTGATCGAGCGCATCCGCACCGTGAGCGACAAGCCGATCAAGTACGTGCTCCTCACGCACTATCACGCGGTCCGCGTGCTCGGGGCGAGCGCGTTCTTCGCCGAAGGCGCGAGCGAGGTGATCGCGAGCCGCGGCACCTGGGAGTTGATCGCCGAGCGCGGCAAGGAAGACATGCAGTCGGAGATGGACCGCTTCCCGCGCCTTTTTCGCAACGCCGAGAGCGTTCCGGGGCTCACGTGGCCCACCCTGGTCGTCGACGGCAAGCTCACGGTGGACCTCGGCGGCGTGACGGTGCAGGTCTGGTCGCCGGGCGCGGGGCACACGCGCGGCGACACGATCGCCTGGGTCGAGACGGAGAAGGTCCTCTTCTCCGGCGACCTCGTGGAATACAACGCGGGCGTCTACACGGGCGATGCGCATCTCGAGGAATGGCCGGCCACGCTGCAGGCGCTGCGAGCGCTGGGTGCCGAAGCGCTCGTTCCGGGGCGCGGCGAAGCGCTCAAGGGCGCGGCCGCGGTCGAAGCCGGCATCGCCTACACGCAGCGCTGGGTGGAGACGCTCTATCGCTGCGCGAAGGAGGCCGCCGCGGCCGGCATGGATCTGAAGGCCGCGATGGCGCACACGCGCAAGGCGATGGACCCTCTCTTCGGCCACGTGTTCATCTACGAACACTGCCTGCCGTTCGACGTGAGCCGCGCGTGGGACGAGGCGCGCGGCATCGCGAATCCGCGCGTATGGACCGCGGAGCGGGACAAGGAGATGTGGGCGTCGCTGCAGTCGTAGTCGGTGTCCGACAGCATCGAAACGAACGGGACGACAGCCCTTCGGCGGGGCGGTTTCTAAGCTGGGCCGATCAGCCAAGGAGACGCCCGATGCATCCCGAAGACAAACCCACGCCCCGCGTCCTGCAGCCGCAGCAGCAGCAGCCCGCTCACGACAGCGACGCCGGCCAGCAGCGCGAGGGATCGACCGATTTCCAGTCCAAGCCCGCGGGCAGCAGCAGTGAGGGTGGCCAGGGCAGCCAGGGCGGCGAGGTGGAAGGCGAGGGCAGCTACAGCGCCACCCGCGACTATCAGAAGAACATCAAGGACTATCTCGACCACGCCGATGTGAAGTCCGACGCCGAGGCGGCCAAGCCGCGTTCCGAAGAGGAAGCGCGCGAGATGGACGAAGCCGAACGCGAAGGGAAGTCGCACTCCAAGGGCGAGCACTGAGCGGGGGCGCCCCCGGGCGCGGGCGCGGCGCCGATAATCCCCGTGTGACATCCAGCCACAGGGGACGAACCATGCCACCCGTCGACGTCGTGATCATGGCCGCGGGCAAGGGCACGCGCATGAAGAGCGCGAAGCCCAAGGTGCTGCACCGGCTCGCGGGCCGCCCGCTGATCGAGCACGTGCTCGAAGCCGTCGCCCTCCTCGGCGCCCGGCAGGTGGCCGTGGTGACCGGCCACGGCGCGCAGGACGTGGAGGATGCGCTTGCGCGCGGAGCCGACCGCGCGAAGCGGCCGGCTCCCGCCTTCGTGCGGCAGGAGCCGCAGCTCGGCACCGGGCACGCCGTGATGCAGGCGCTGCCGCTGCTCGAGGACGACGGCGTCACGCTCGTGCTGAACGGCGACGTGCCGCTCGTGGAGCCCGGCACCTTGCAGGCGCTCGTGGACCGATGCGGCCCGAGGCAGCTCGTGCTGCTGAGCGTGGTGCGCGACGACCCCACCGGCTATGGCCGCATCCTGCGAAGCGGCGAGGCGGTGTGGGGCATCGTCGAGCAGAAGGACGCGAATGAAGACGAGCTCTCGATTCGCGAGGTGTACACCGGTGTGCTCGCCGCGCCGACGGCGCTGCTCAAGCGCTGGCTGCCCCGCATCGGCAACCGCAACGCACAGGGCGAGTACTACCTCACCGACGTGGTGAAGATCGCGTCGGAAGACGGCGCGGACGTGGTTGCGCTGAAGGCCGCCGACTTGCTGCAGGTCGAAGGCATCAACAGCCCGCATGAGCTGGCGGCGCTCGAGCGCGCGCATCAGCGGCGCAAGGCGCATTCGCTCATGGATCGCGGCGTGCGCTTCGCGGACCCCGAGCGGTTCGATCTGCGGGGCACGCTCGAATGCGGGCAGGACGTGGAGATCGACGTCAATTGCCTCTTCGAGGGCGACGTATCGCTCGGCGATGGCGTTCGCATCGGCGCGAACTGCGTCGTCGCCAATGCGCGCATCGAAGCCGGTGCGGTGATCCATCCGTTCACGCACATCGACGGCGAGCGCAGTGGGGTCGTGGTGGGCGAAGGCGCGCTGGTCGGCCCCTTCGCGCGGCTTCGTCCCGGCGCGAACCTCGCGGCACAAGTGCACGTGGGCAACTTCGTCGAGATCAAGAACTCCACGCTCGGCCACGGGGCGAAGGCCAACCATCTCGCCTACCTGGGCGATGCGACGGTCGGTGAGCGCGTGAACTACGGCGCGGGAAGCATCACGGCCAACTACGACGGGGCCAACAAGCATCGCACGGTTGTCGAGGCCGATGCGCATATCGGCAGCAACTGTGTGCTCGTGGCGCCGGTGAGCATCGGCGAAGGCGCAACGGTCGGCGCGGGCTCGGTGATCACGAAGGACGCGCCGGCCGGCAAGCTGTCGGTGGCGCGCGGGCGCCAGGTCACGATCGAGGGCTGGAAGCGCCCGGCGAAGGGCGGGTGAGCGGCGGCGTGGACGCCCGGGCGGTCGGCCGCCCGAGGGCGATCCTCGGATCGAACTTGGCCCGCTTCACCGAGAAGAACGCCTTCACGTTTCGCACGTTCGCATCCTGCGTGAAGAGCCGCTTCGCGAGCGCGAGGTAGCCGGGCATGTCGGCGACGTGCACGATCAGCACGAAGTCGGGCCCCGGAGAGACGCGGTAGCACTGCTGCACCTGCGCATCGGCGATCGCGCGCGCCTCGAATGCTTCCATCGCCTCGGCGTCCTGCCGATCGAGCGAGACCTCGACCACCGCATCCAGCCCATGGCCCACGAGTTCGGCAAGCCGGCCGGTGTGCAGGAGGGCGGTGTGGCGCTCGATGAGGCCCGCTTCCCGCAGCCGCTTCACGCGGCGCAGGCAAGTCGGCGGCGAGATGTGCACCCGGGCGGCGAGCTCCTGGTTGGTGAGCGAGGCGTCGTGCTGGAGCAGGTCCAGCAGCCGCAGGTCGATCTCGTCCAGTGCAATATCTTTCGGATTTTCCATCTCAAGGAAATCTTATTTCATGAGTAGCCTATCATGAAATTAAATTCCAATTAATTCAAAATTAAGACTGCCAATTGCACACCCTCGCCCCTACATTCCTTCTCATTCGAAGGAGCTTTCCATGTGCGGCATCGTCGGTGCGGTCTCCACCCGCGACATCGTTCCCATCCTCGTCCAGGGCCTGCAGCGGCTGGAATATCGCGGCTACGACTCTTGCGGCGTCGCGGTGTACGACGGCGGCCTGAAGCGCGCGCGCAGTGTGTCGCGCGTGGCCGAGTTGCAGGCGCAAGTCGCCGATGAACACGTCCATGGCACCACGGGCATCGCCCATACACGCTGGGCGACGCACGGCGCGCCCGCGGTGCACAACGCGCATCCGCACTTCAGCCACGGGCCCGGTCACGACGCGCCGAACGGGCCGGGGCGCATCGCGCTCGTGCACAACGGCATCATCGAGAACCACGACGAGCTGCGCGCCGCTCTCCAGGCGAAGGGCTACCGTTTCGCGAGCCAGACCGACACGGAGGTGATCTGCCACCTGATCGACAGCCACTACGACGGCGACCTGTTCGAGGCGGTGAAGGGTTCCGTGCAGCAACTTCAAGGCGCCTATGCGATCGCAGTGTTCTGCAAGGACGAGCCGCATCGCATCGTCGGCGCGCGCGCGGGCTCGCCGCTCGTGCTCGGCGTGGGCGAGGACGGCGAGAACTTTCTCGCGAGCGACGCCATGGCGCTCGCGGGCGTCACCGACCGGATCGTGTACCTGGAAGAAGGCGACGTCGCCGACCTGCAGCTCGGCAAGTACTGGATCGCCGATCGCAACCACAAGACGGCGACACGGCCCGTGAAGACAGTGCAGGCGCACACCGGCGAGGCCGAGCTGGGACCGTACCGGCACTACATGCAAAAGGAAATCTTCGAGCAGCCGCGCGCCATCGCCGATACGCTCGAGGGCGTGCAGGCGATCACGCCCGAACTCTTCGAAGCATCGGGCAATCACCCGGCCGGTGGCGGCGCGTATCGCGTGTTCAAGGACATCGAGTCGGTGCTGATCCTCGCCTGCGGCACGAGCTACTACAGCGGCTGCACGGCGAAGTACTGGCTGGAGAGCATCGCGAAGATTCCGACGCAAGTCGAGATTGCGAGCGAATACCGCTACCGCGACAGCGTCCCGAACCCGAAGTCGCTCGTCGTCACCATCTCCCAGTCGGGCGAGACGGCCGACACGCTCGCCGCCCTGCGCCACGCGCAATCGCTCGGCATGGAGCAGACGCTCACCGTGTGCAACGTCGCGACTTCCGCGATGGTGCGCGAATGCCGCTTCGCCTATCTCACGCGCGCGGGCGTGGAGATCGGCGTGGCCTCGACCAAGGCGTTCACCACGCAGCTCGCGGGGCTGTTCCTTCTTGCGCTCGCGCTCGCGCAGGCCAAGGGGCGGCTCACCGAAGCCGAGGAGGCCATGCATCTGAAGGCGATGCGTCATCTGCCCAAGGCGCTCGCGGCCGTGCTGGCGCTGGAGCCGCAGGTGATCGGCTGGTCGCAGGACTTCGCGGGCAAGGAAAACGCGCTCTTCCTCGGGCGCGGCCTGCACTATCCGATCGCGCTGGAAGGCGCGCTCAAGCTGAAGGAGATCAGCTACATCCACGCCGAGGCCTACCCCGCCGGCGAGCTGAAGCACGGCCCGCTCGCGCTCGTGACGGGCGAGATGCCGGTGGTGACGGTCGCGCCCAACGATGCGCTGCTGGAAAAGCTGAAGAGCAACATGCAGGAGGTGCGCGCGCGCGGCGGCGTGCTCTACGTGCTGGCCGACGCCGACTCGCGCATCGAGACGAGCGAAGGCATCCACGTGATCCGCATGCCAGAACACTACGGGCCGCTCTCGCCGCTGCTGCACGTCGTGCCGCTGCAGCTGCTTGCCTATCACACGGCGTGCGCGCGCGGCACCGACGTCGACAAGCCGCGCAACCTCGCCAAGAGCGTGACCGTGGAGTGACTCAGGCGGCGCGCGAGTAGATCACGCCCCAGTTCACGAGGGTCGCCGCGAGCTTGCCTTCGGCATTGCAGAAGCGCGCGAGTGCCTTGTGCATCTCCGTGCGATAGCGCTCCATGTCGGCCGTCACCTGTTCGAACGCGTCCTCGTACAGATACGACAGCTGATTCCTGAAGAGGTAGTCGACGTCGAAGCTCACCGAGGCCGTGAGGCGCAGGCGGTCGATCTCGCGAAAGCCCAGGGCTTCCATCCGTTCGGCGCCTCCGAGCCCCTGGAAGCCCTGTCCCGGGCGGCGGCTGAAGCCTTCGTTGAATTCGGCAAGCGCCCGGGCATAGGGCTGGCCGTCCATCCTGAAGAGCGTGTGGGTCACGAGGATGGCGCCGCCGGGCTTCAGATGGTCGTCGACAAGCTCGCGCAGCTTGGGCGGCTTCAGCCACTGCACCGCCGATCCGATCACGAAGTGGTCGGCGCGCTCGGCCAACGCGAGCGGCTCGCCGTTGAGGTCGTGCCGGAGGTACGAGACGTTCGGCCGCTCGATCCGGTGCTCCAGCATCCGCTCGGAACCATCCACCGCCACGATCGACTTGCACAGCCGCGAGAAGCCGCTTGCGAGTTCGCCGCGGCCGCAGCACAGATCGAGCAGGACCGTCTCGGGCGTCAGGCCGAGCTTCTGGGCCGCGGCGTCGAAGAACGACGCCTTGTAGGGCGGCCGGAACCGGTAGAACTGCGCGATCCGTGAATGGGCTTCGATCGTCATGGGCAGGAGACTATCCGAGAACCGCCGCCACCATGGATGAGCTGCCGCGCGATCGCTGCCGGTGGCGTCCCATCCCCCATTCGGGGTGAACAATCACGTAACAGTTGGTTCGAGGACGGCCGTTTTCTTGGATGCGCGGCCGAACGCTGAAATACTTCAGTCCATGACGGTTGCCGCTGCCCAGCCCCCGGAAGACAGGGCCGCGTCCTCCCAGGCGGCCGCGGAGGCGGCGCGCTATGCGCTCCTGCGGCGCCTCGCGCCTTCGATGCGCCATCACCTCGTGGTCAACCTGCAGCCCATCGGCATGATCTACGAGGTCATGGAACGCAGGCTGCGCTCGCCCGAGCCCGATCTCGCGAGCGTTCACGACAGCGCGCACAAGATCAACGGCTTCGCCCGGGCCGCGCTCGGCTCGTGCCTGGACGTCGTGAGCTGGCTCGCGCCGGAAGACGGCGCCGTCACGCACGTGGCCGATGGCGTTCGCGAATGCACGAGCCTCCTTACCACGGGCCTCAGTTTCCGCGGCTTCGTGCTGCGCAACGACGTGACGCCGTTCGAAGGCGAAGTGCCTCGCGCGGCCATCCGCAATCTGCTGACGGCCGCGCTCATCCATGTCACGGACGAGCACGCCGGCCCCGCCGAACTCGTGCTCACGGCGCGGGCGGCGTCCGAGGGCGCGCAACTCGTCCTCGCTTTGCACGCGACGCCCGGCGAAAAGGGCTTCGCCGGCGAAAGCACGTATCGCCCGATCGCCTGGTCCGACGTCGAGGCACTGGCCGCGGCCGAACGCGTGCAGCTCGAGCGCGATGGCGCCGAACGCGTGCTGCTGACGATCCCCTGGGCCCGCGCCTGATCAGCCCCGCTCGAAGCCGAGCTTCTTCATCGCGGCGGTGAGGCTTGCGCGGCTCGCCTCGTAGTCCTTCCAGGGTTCGTTGCCTTGATCGAGGCGCGTGTGCACGGTGCCCACGGTCCAGTGCGCGCCGCTCTTCAGCTTCGCGAGCTCGTCCCAGCGCACCGGAACCGATATGCCGAGTCCGGGCCGGGCTCGGGCCGACCAGGCGCACGCCGTCGTCGCGCCATAGCCGTTGCGCAGGTAGTCGATGAAGATGCGGCCCACGCGGTTTTTCGCGCCGCTCCTGGCCACGAAGCGGTCCGGCAGCGTGCGCGCGAGGTGCTGCACGATGGCCTGCGAGAAATCCTTCACCGTGTCCCAGTCCAGGCGGCGCTTCAACGGCACCACGAGGTGCAGGCCCTTGCCGCCGCTCGTCTTGAGGAAGACGGGCAGCCCGAGCTCGTCCAGGAGTGTCCGCACGAGCGAGGCCGCTTCCTGGATCTGCGGCCACGCGACGCCTTCGCCGGGATCGATGTCGAACGTCATGCGGTCGGGCCGGTCGATCGCCGGCAAGGTGCCGTTCCAGGTGTGCACTTCGATCATGTTCATCTGCGCGGCCGAGAGCAGCCCTTGCTCGCTCACGATTTCGAGCATCGAAGGATGGCCCGGAAAGATCGAGGGATCGAGCTGGCGCACGCCGGCCATCTTGTAGCGGTCCAGGTGCTTCTGGAAGAAGAGCTCGCCGCCGATGCCTTCGGGCGCGCGCACCATCGCGATCGGGCGGCGCTTCAGGTGCTCCATCATGAGCGGCGCGACGAGCGCGTAGTAGCGCACGAGCTCGATCTTGGTGAGGCCGGTCTGCGGATCGACCACGCGGTCCGGGCTGCTCACGCGCAGTGTGGAGGGCAGGGCAACCTTCGCCGCTGTCGCGGCCGGCCCGTGGTTCGCGGCCGCGGCCGGTTTGTCGGGCGGCGCTTCGTGCTGCGCCTCCTCACGCCCGATCGCCTTCGCCGGCTTGTCGGTGCGCAGCCCCTGGAACACCGAATGACGGATCCGCCCGTCGCGCGTCCACTCGCCGAAGGACACTTCGGCCACGAGCTGCGGCTTCACCCAATGCGCCTTGCGCGGAATTTGCGAGCCGGCGGTGAAGGGCGCCTTGTCCGCGGCAAGTGCGTCGAGCCGTTCGCGCAGATCGCGAAGCGTCTTTTCGTCGAATCCGGTTCCCACGTTGCCGGCGTAGCGCAGCTTGCCGCCTTCGTGCACGCCGAGCAGCAGCGAGCCGATGCCCGTGCGCGCGCCCTTCGGATCGGTGAAGCCGCCGATCACGAATTCCTGCCGCAGGCTGCACTTGAGCTTGATCCAGTCGGAAGACCGGCGTGAGACGTAGGCCGAGCCGCGCCGCTTGCCGATCACGCCTTCCAGCCCGAGGCGGCAGGCGGATTGCAGTACCTGCTTGGCGGGTGCATCGAACTCTTCGCTGAACCGGACCTTGTCGTGCGGCTTGCGCCCGACGATCCGCTGCAGCACCCGGCGGCGCTCTTCCACCGCGACGTTGCGCAGGTCGTAGCCCGCGCAGTAGGGCAAGTCGAAGAGGTAGTAGACGATGTCGCCCGTGCGCGCGCTGTCGAAGGCGCCCTGCAGGGCCTGAAAGTCGGCCGTGCCTTTCTCGCCGGGCATCACGATCTCGCCGTCGTACCAGCCGTCGGGCAGCTCCATCGCCTCGAGGGTGCGCGCAAGCGTTGCGAGCTTGGCAGTCCAGTCGTTGCCGTTGCGCGTGATGAGCCGCACGCGGCCGCGTTCGGCGCGCGTGAGCATGCGATAGCCGTCGAACTTGATCTCGAAGAGCCACTCGCCGCTCTCATGAGGCGCTTCGTCCAGGAGCGTCGCGAGTTCGGGGCGCAAGTCGGCGGGGAGTTTCGATGCGACGGCGCCCGCGGGCGGTCCGGATGCTTCGGACGCGCGGTCGCGGGCGACCGAGGCTCGGCCCCGGGAGGCGCGGGGGTTCGCAGTGCCAGTCTTGGCGCTTCCCGAGCGGGCCGCGGCAGGCCGGTCGGCGAGCCGCTGCACGCTGTCGGGCATTTCGTCGACCACGCTGAATTCCACCGCGGACCGCGCGAATTCGTCGCGCTCCTTGATCAGAAGCCACGGCGTGCGCTTCTCGTCGTCGCCGCGGCCGTGCATTCGCACGAGCGTCCAGTGGCCTTGCAGCTTGTGCCCTCGCAATTCGAACTTGAGCTTGCCTTCGCGGTAACCCTTCACCGGATCGCCGACCGGCATCCACGTGCCTTTGTCCCAGATGATCACCTTGCCCGCGCCGTAGTTGCCGGGCGGGATCGTGCCCTCGAAGCGGTTGTACGCGATGGGGTGATCCTCGGTCGGCATCGCCATGCGCTTGTCGCGCGGATCGAAGCTCGGCCCCTTGGGCACGGCCCAGCTCTTCATCGTTCCTTCGAGCTCGAGCCGGAAGTCGTAGTGCAGCCGCGTCGCCCAGTGCTTCTGGATGACGAAGCTGCGCTCCTTTTCGTTCGCGACGCCACCCCGGGAGGGTTCGGGGGTGGCGTCGAAGTGCCGCTTCTCGCGATAGAGTCGAAGCGGGTCCTTGTCCATTCGAAATGCGGTTGCGCTCGCGCGCGTCGTCGTTCGTCGTTCGTCTTTCGCGTCAGCCGGCGGCGCGCGCCTGGTCGCGCAGCATGCGAATCTGGTCGTGATTGCGCGTGACGCCCTGCATCTGGCGCTCGACCACTTGCCTCACGTGCGCCGGCAGCGGTTTTTGCAGCGCCTTCGCATAGCGCGCCTTCGCATTGTCCTCGCCGCGCTCCGCTTCCTCGAGCACCGCCTTGTCGTCGTAGCTCGTGAGCTTCGCCTTCACGGCGACCCAGCCGCGGTGCATCGCGCCCATCGCGCTGCCGCCCGCTTCGGGCTTGCCGCCGCACTGCCGGATCAGCTCGTTCAGCTCCTGAGCGCCGGCGCGGCAATCGTCCGCGCGCTGCAGGAAGGTCGTCTTCAGGTCGGAGCGCTTCGCCTGTTCGGCGCATTCGCGAAAGCCGTACTCGCCGTCCTTGCAGCATTCCACGAGGTCCTGCAGCACGTCCACGACGTCGTCCGCGTCGCCGCTCGCGTTGCCCGCGGTCTGCATCGAGCCGACGGCCCCCGCCGTGCCGGTGCCCGCGGCACGATCGGAGAAGCTGCGGCCGGTGTTGTCGAGCGTGCGGTAGTACGCCACGTCGACGCGGTCCCACGCGGCGCGCGCGGCCGGGCTCGCGCGTGTCCAGTCGAGCGTGGAGCCGCCGCGCGACGCTTCCCATTCGCTCGCAAGCCGCGGCTCGACGCTCGTCCAGTCGCTTTCCTCGTAGCGGGTGCGGCCCGTCACGCCGAGGCGGTAGGCCGGCCCGTAGTCGTCGAAGCCGAGCCCCGACTCGTAGTACGGTTCGCGCGTGTAGGTCTCGCGCCAGTAGGCTTCCTCGGCCGTGGGATTCACGCGTTCGGCGGCGGCCTTGCCGGCCATCGCGCCGATCACGGCACCCGCGACACCGCCCACGGCCATGCCGAGCGGCCCGCCCACGCCACCGATGGCGGCACCCGCGGCCGCGCCGCCGGCCGCGCCCACGCCCGTGCCCACCGGGTGCGCGCCCGGCTCGCCCGTGATCGGGTCGCGGTTCATGTCTTGTTCTTCACGTTCTTCAGCAGCCATGTGAGTCGAGCTCCTTCGAGAAAATAGGAAATGGGATTGGCTCTCGCGATCTTCGTGCGCGAAGCGCGTCGCGCCGATGAGGCAAAGGCCCACACCCCCTGTAGGAATCCGCGCGCGCGGCGCTGCGCTGCGCGGCGCGCGGTCCCGGCGCCGCGCACAGCGGGACACTGCGCAGTCCTACAGCCGCGGTGGCGCCGCGGGTGCACCCTTCGCTCACCGGTGGCGCCATGAAATATTCCCTGCGCAAGACCCCGTCGCATCTGCATCTCGGCTACAAGTACGGCGAGGCCGGCGGGGGCGTGCTCGGACGCAACATGTCGCTCACCATCGAAGGCCGCGAACTCACGCTCGACGTCGACCTCGAAGCCAACCTGCGCGCGCGCAACAAGAGCTCGCCCTGGTACGTGAGCGCGATGTACCTCGCGCGCAATCCGCACAAGCTGAAGTCGCTGCAGTGCCCCGACAACCTCGTGCGCGCGAGGCTCATCCGCGCATGGGAGCAGGTGTCGCATCCGGTGCTGCGCGTGCGGCTCGACCTCGGCGGTCACGGCCGCTTCGTCTACGACGTGTCGCCCCACTCCCTCTTCATGGGCGGTGTGCAGCTCGACGTGCGCGACTTTCGCGAGGAACACGACGGCGACCTGCCCCCCGTGGGTCCGAGCGGCGCCCAACCCCACTCCCATCGTCACCACGCATGACCAGAAAATCGCTCCTGCGGCGTCTCTTCGAATTCGGTGCGGCCTGCGTGCTTGCCGCGGGCACGCTCACCGCATGGGCCGACGATCCGGCCGCGCTGCGCGCGAAATACGACGCCATCCGCGGCGAACTGCGCAGCAACCCGTACGGCAGGCCGATGTACGTCGAATCGAGCGAGGGCGACCGGTCGCTGCGCGGCGACGTGTACGCGGTGCTGGACCATCCTTTCGACACGGTGAGCCGGGCCATGAAAGACCCCGCGCAGTGGTGCGACATCATGATCCTGCCGTTCAACACGAAGTACTGCCGCGCGCAGGACGCGGGGCATGTCGCGATGCGGATCGGCCGCAAGTACGACCAGCCCGTGGAGCAGGCGTATCGCCTCGACTTCGCGTATCGCAACCTGGCGGCGTCGCCCGAGTTCTACGAGTCGCACCTCGCCGCGCCGCAAGGTCCGGTGGGCACGCGCGACTACCGCATCACGGTGTCGGCGATACCGCTGGACGGCGGCCGCACCTTCATGCATCTCGGCTACTCGTACGGCTACGGCACCGCGGGGCGCTTCGCGATGCAGATGTATCTCTCCACCGCCGGGGCCGACAAGGTCGGCTTCAGTGTGGCGGGGCGCGATCCGGGCGGGCGGCCGCAGTACATCGGCGGCGTGCGAGGCGCGATCGAGCGCAACGTGATGCGTTACTACCTCGCGATCGATGCGTATCTCGATTCGCTGGAAAGCCCGAAGGCGCAGCAGGTCGACCGGCGCATCAACACTTGGTTCGACGCCACCGAGCGCTACGCGAGGCAGCTGCACGAGATGGACCGCTCGACCTACGTGTCGATGAAAAAGCAGGAGTACGAGCGGCAGAATTCGCTCGCGCTGCAGTAGCGCCCGTCGCGCGTCACCTGATGCCGGCCGCGGCCCTCAGTGCCTGCGCCTTGTCCG
Organism: Ramlibacter sp.; assembly: GCF_035548915.1. Classification (GTDB taxonomy): domain Bacteria; phylum Pseudomonadota; class Gammaproteobacteria; order Burkholderiales; family Burkholderiaceae_C; genus Ramlibacter. The sequence goes on from NZ_DASZSE010000005.1 coordinate 68,618, forward strand.
TGCGCTCCCACGTGAACTCGGGCTCCTCGCGGCCGAAGTGGCCGTAGGCCGCCGTCTTCTCGTAGATCGGGCGCAGCAAGTCGAGCATCTGGATGATGCCCTTCGGCCGCAGGTCGAAGTGATCGTGCACGAGCGAGGCGATCTGGTCGTCGGGGATCGCGCCCGTGCCTTCCGTGTAGATCGTCACGTTCATGGGCTTGGCCACGCCGATGGCATATGCCACCTGGATCTGGCACTGGCGCGCGAGGCCGGCGGCCACGATGTTCTTCGCGACGTAGCGCGCGGCGTACGCGGCCGAGCGGTCCACCTTCGACGGGTCCTTGCCCGAGAACGCGCCGCCGCCGTGCGGGCAGGCGCCTCCGTAGGTGTCCACAATGATCTTGCGGCCCGTGAGGCCGCAGTCGCCCTGCGGACCGCCGATCACGAAGCGGCCGGTCGGGTTGATCAGGTACTTCGTGTCCTTCAGCCACTCCTTCGGAAGCACGGGCTTGATGATCTCCTCGATCGCCGCCTCGACGAAGGCGGGCTTCATCTGCTTGCCGTCGCTCATGTCGGGGCTGTGCTGCGAGGAAAGCACCACCGTGTCGATGCTGTGCGGCTTGCCGTCGACGTAGCGCATCGTGATCTGGCTCTTGGCGTCCGGGCGCAGGAAGGGGAGGCTGCCGTCCTTGCGCTTTTGCGCCTGGCGCTCCACGATGCGGTGCGCGTAGTAGATGGGCGCGGGCATGAGCACGGGCGTCTCGTCGCAGGCATAGCCGAACATCAGGCCCTGGTCGCCCGCGCCGATGTTCAGGTAGTCGTCGCTCGCGTGGTCCACGCCTTGCGCGATGTCGTTGCTCTGCTTGTCGTAGGCGACCAGCACCGCGCAGCCCTTCCAGTCGATGCCGTATTCGGTGTTGTCGTAGCCGATGCGCCGGATGGTGTCGCGCGCGACCTGGATGTAGTCGACGTGGGCGTTGGTGGTGATTTCGCCCGCCAGCACCACGAGGCCGGTGTTGGTGAGCGTCTCGGCCGCCACGCGGCTGCGCGGGTCGACGCTGTAGATCGCATCGAGGATCGCGTCGGAGATCTGGTCGGCCACCTTGTCGGGGTGACCCTCCGAAACGGATTCGGACGTGAAGAGGAAGTCGTTCGCCATTGAATACACTCCGCGGGTTGCACTGAAGGCGCGTTGCCTTCCGCCGGAGCTTGGGGCGAACGCTTTAGCAGGATTTTCTGAGTCGCCCTGCAAGTAGTTCCATAACTCGGCGACGTCCAAATTCTAACCACAGTGAAGCTTCTCTTCCGCTCGCTCGCGCGATGGCCCCTTTTCCTGCTGCATCTGCTGGGCGCGGCCGCGGGTTGGTCGGCATTTCTGTTGTCGCCCACCTACAGGCGGCGGTTTCTCGGCAACGTCCGGCAGGCCGGTTTTCGCTTCTCCGACGTCCGCCGGGCGGTGGGCGAGGCCGGACGGATGGCGCTCGAAATCCCGCGCCTGTGGCTCGGCGCGCCGGTGGCGGTCAACTGGGAGGGCGACCGGCTCATCGAGGAGGCGCTCGCCGTCCGCCGGGGCATCCTCTTTCTCACGCCGCATCTGGGCTGCTTCGAGATCACCGCGCGCGCCTATGCCGAGCGCTTCGGGCCGATCACGGTGCTTTACCGGCCGCATCGCAAGGCGTGGCTGCGCGACCTCGCGGAGACGGCGCGGCGCGGCGGCCATCTCGACACCGTGCCCGCGACGCTCGCGGGCGTGCGGCGCATGCTGCGCGTGCTGAAGGACGGCGGCGTGGTCGGCCTCCTGCCCGACCAGGTGCCGCCCGAGGGATTCGGCGCCTGGGCACCTTTCTTCGGGCGCGATGCGTACACCATGACCCTGCCGTCGCGGCTCGCGTTGCAGACCGGCGCACTGCTGCTGGCCGCCTGGGGAGAACGCCTGCCGCGCGGCGCGGGCTATCGCATCCACCTGAGGCCGTGGCCGGATGCGCTGGCGAGAGACCCCGCGGCCGCGGCCGCTCAGGTGAATGCGGGGATGGAGCGGCTCGTGCGCGAAAGGCCCGAGCAGTATCTGTGGGGCTACGCCCGTTACAAGACGCCCAGGCATGAGACCGCGCCGTGATCTCGTACCTGGGCATCCTCTTCATGAAGGCGATCGCGCCGCTGCCGCTGCGCTGGTTGCGCGCGGGCGGATGGATGCTCGGCCTGCTCCTTTACACGGTCGTCGTGCCGCGCAGGCGCGTGGCCCGGCGCAATCTCGAACTCTGCTTCCCGAAGCTTTCCCCCGCCGAGCGCGAAAAGCTGCTGCGACGGCACTTCGTCCGCTTCGCGCAGGCGTGGCTGGACCGCAGCTGGATTTGGCACGGAGACCCCGAGATCACCCGTCGCCGGCTTCTGCTCACCGGGGCGCTTCACGAACTGGCCGGCAACGCACCCACCGTGATCTTCGCACCGCACTTCGTGGGCATGGACGCGGGCTGGACGGCGCTCACGCAGCAAGTCCCGCGCAGGTTCGTGGGCATCTACACGCAGCAGGCGAACAAGGTGCTGGATGCGTGGGCGCTCGCGGGGCGCAACCGCTTCGCGTCGGGCCGTCCGTTCGGGCGCGCGCAGGGCGTACATGCGCTCGCAAGCGCATTGCGCCGCGGGGAAGTACTCTACCTGCTGCCCGACATGAACTTCGGTGCGGAGGAATCGATCTTCGTCCCGTTCTTCGGCATCCAGGCGGCCACGCTGCCATCGCTCTCGCGCTTTGCGCGGCTCGGCAAGGCCAAGGTGGTGCCGGTGACGACGTGCATGACACCGGCGGGCTACGAGGTGCGGGTGCTCGATGCATGGACGGCGTTTCCGAGCGGGGACATTCCCGCGGACACCGCGCTCATGAACGCGAGGCTCGAGAACTACATCGACACCATGCCCGACCAGTACTACTGGGTGCACAAGCGGTTCAAGTCGCGGCCGGAGGGCGAACCGGGCGTGTACTAGCGGCGCGCCGTGGCCGCTTACGCGGGCCCGCGTTCCAGAAAGGCCGAAAGCCGCTCCATCACGAAGCCCGGACGTTCGTGAACGATCCAGTGCGTGGCGCCGGGAACCTTTTCGAGCGTGAGGCGCGACACGTAGTCCTCGAGACCGTCCACCAGTTCCGGCGGCAGTGCCGCATCTTCCATCGCCCACAGCACGAGCGTCGGGATGTCCACCGTGAACATCGAGCGCGGCAGGTCGATCGCGGCGGCACCCGGGTCGCCGGGGCGCGGCGGCCGCAGAGGCGATGCCCGGTAGTAGTTGCAGCCGCCGGTGAGGCTGAGGTCCCACACCTCCCGATAATTGCGCCGCAGTTCTTCGGTGAGCCACTGCGCGCCGCCGAACCGCGTGAAGAACTCGAAGAGACGCCGGTAGCCGTCTTCTCGCAACAGGGCCTCCGCATCGGGCCGGATCAGGAAATTCATGTACGCGCTGGCCTCCTGCTGCCGGGGGTTGCCCTTCAGCTCGCGCAGGAACGTGCCGGGATGCGGCGAATTCACGATGGCCAGACGCTTCGTGAGCTGCGGCATCGCATTGGCGACCATCCAGGCCACGGCGCCGCCCCAGTCGTGCGCCACGAGCATCTCGAGCGGCGCGCCTTCGATCGCGATCAGCGCCGCGATGTCCTTCGCGAGCTCTTTCGCGCGGTACGCCGCCACTTCGGCCGGCTGGCTGGATCGTTCGTAGCCGCGCAGGTTGGGCGCCACGCAGCGAAAGCCGCGGGCTGCGAAGTGTTCGAGCACGTCGTCCCAGATGAACGCCGCCTCGGGGAAACCGTGCAGGAACATCAGCACGGGGCGCCCCCGCTCGCCGGCCGCGCGGCAGGAGAGTTCGATGCCATGGGGCAGGGCTTGCTGGAACGTTTCGATCACGGCGCCTCGCTCGGGTGCGTCCACTGCCAGAGGAGGAGGGCAGTGTCCTCCACGCCCTGACGCTTCAGGGCGGAGAAGAGTTTGACGGTACCGCCCGCGGTCTGCAGTCGCGCAATCGACAGCGCCTTGTTCGCTTCGGCCCGGTTCAGCTTGTCGGCCTTGGTGAGCAGCACGAGGAGGGCCAGGCCCTGCTCGATGCGCGGGCGGATCACCTCGAGCAGGATCTCGTCGAGCTCGGTGAGGCCGTGCCGCGGATCGCACAGCATGACCACGCCCCGCAGGTTCTCGCGCGTCACGAGGTAGTTCGCCATCACCTGTTGCCAGCGAATCTTGTCTTGCCTCGGCACCGCCGCGTAGCCGTAGCCGGGCAGGTCGGCCAGCACGGCGTCGACTCCGCCTTGCTTGCCGAGCGCAAAGAGATTGATCGCCTGCGTGCGGCCGGGCGTCTTCGAGGCGAACGCGAGGCGCTTTTGCTGCGTGAGCGTGTTGATGCAGGTGGACTTGCCCGCATTGGAGCGGCCGACGAAGGCCACCTCCGGGAATTCGTGCGGTGGCAAGTGCTCCAGCCGGGGCGCGGTCGTCATGAAGCGCGCCGTGTGCAGCCATGCGAGGGCCTGCGCGGCGGCGGAAGGAGGTGGGGCGCTCGAGGCCGTGGGTCGGGTCATGGTGGGAGCGGCATTGTAGAATCCCGGGGTTTTGCGCCAAAGAAACCGAACAGAACAGAGACCCCATGAAGTCGCACGTTTTCCTGCTGCTCGCCCAGGCGCTCGCCCTTGCGATCGCCATTCCCTGCGCTGCCGCCGCTGCCGAGGGGCAGGCCGCACCGGGTGCGCCCGCCACTGCCGCCGCGCAGTTCAAGCCGGACGCCGCGCAAGGCTCCGCTAAGTTCACCGCCGTGTGCGCCGCCTGCCACGGCGCCGACGGCAATTCGGGCACGCCCGCCAACCCCAAGCTCGCGCAGCAGCATCCCGAGTACATCGTGAAGCAGCTGCAGGAGTTCAAGGCGGGCAAGCGCCAGAACCCGATCATGCAGGGCTTCGCCTCGCAGCTCACGGACGCCGACATGAAGAACATCGCGGCCTTCGTGGGCGGCCAGAAGGCCAAGCCCGGCTTCGCCAAAGACAAGGAGCTCGTCTCCGCCGGAGAAAGCATCTACCGCGGCGGCATCGCCGACCGCCACGTGGCGGCCTGCGCGGGCTGCCACAGCCCCAACGGCGCCGGCATCCCCGCGCAGTACCCCCGTCTTTCCGGCCAGCATGCCGACTACATCGCCGCGCAGCTGAAGGCTTTCCGCGACGGCAACCGCAAGAACAGCCCGCAGATGATGGCCATTGCCGCCCGCATGAACGACAAGGAAATTTCGGCGGTGGCAGACTACATCGCCGGCCTGCGATAGCCCTTGAACTAACCGCCGGGAACAGACTCCACAGGAAGGCGGGTGCCTCGCGAGCGAGGCTCCCGCCTTTTTCACTTTCCGATTCCGAATTTCCGACCCCGTAACGCCCGATGACCGCCGCCACACAGGGCCTTCGCCTGAAGACCGGCTCGCAGACGCTGCGCTCGGTGCTGGAGCTCGGGTCGTCGATGCGGTTCGCGATCTCGCTGCTCACGGTGATCTGCATCGCCTCCATCATCGGAACGGTGCTTCGCCAGCAGGAGCCGGCGGGCAACTACGTCGACAAGTTCGGACCGTTCTGGGCGGACCTCTTTCTTACCGCGCACCTGAACGCGGTCTACAGCGCGCCCTGGTTCCTGCTGATCCTCGCGTTCCTCGTGGCGAGCACGTCGCTTTGCATCGCGCGCAACGCGCCCAAGATCGTCGCGGACCTGCGGTCGCTGAAGGAAGACATCCGCGAACAGAGCCTGAAGGCCTTCCACCATCGCGCGCACGCGATGCTGCCGGGCGAGGATGCCGAAGCGGCCGCGCGCCGCATCGGCAACCTGCTCGCGGCAAGCGGCTGGAAGGTGCGCCTGCAGCAGCGAGACGGCGTTTCCGCGGGCTGGATGGTCGCCGCGCGCGCGGGCGCGGCCAACAAGATCGGCTACCTCGCCGCGCACAGCGCGATCGTGCTGGTCTGCCTGGGCGGCCTTCTGGACGGTGACCTGATCGTGCGCGCGCAGATGCTCGCCGGCGGGAAGACGCCCTACCGCGGCAGCGGGATGATCGCGGACGTGTCGCGCGAACACCGGCTCGGAAGCCGCAACCCGACCTTCCGCGGCAACATCCTCGTGGCCGAGGGCACGCAGTCGTCGACAGCGATCCTCAGCCAGTCCGACGGCGTGCTGCTGCAGGAGCTGCCCTTCTCGATCGAGCTGAAGAAGTTCGTGGTCGAGCACTACTCGACCGGCATGCCCAAGCTCTTTGCGAGCGACATCGTCGTGCACGACCGCGAGACGGGCGAGGCCGTGCCGGCCCGCGTGGAAGTGAACAAGCCCTTCAGCTGGCGCGGCATCGACATCTACCAGTCGAGCTTCGACGACGGCGGATCGAGCGTGAAGCTCGAAGCCGTGCCGATGGACGGCAGCGGCAAGCGCTTCGAGATCGAAGGCACGATCGGCGGGACGTCGCAGCTCACCAAGGGGCAGGGCAACGGCGCCGAGAAGATGACGCTCGAGTACACGGGTCTGCGCGTGATGAACGTGGAGGACCTGGGCGGCGCCGAGCCGCAACGCAACGACGTGCGCAAGGTGACCGGCCGCAAGACGCTGCGCAACGTCGGCCCGAGCGTGAGCTACAAGCTGCGCGACGCGGCGGGTCAGGCGCGCGAATTCAACAACTACATGCTGCCGGTCGATACCGGCGAGGGCGTGCCGGTCTTCCTGCTGGGCGTGCGCGAGAACCCGGGCGACGCCTTCCGCTACCTGCGCGTGCCTGCCGACGAGCAAGGCAGCATGGAAGGATTTTTCCGCCTGCGTGCGGCGCTGGCCGATCCGGCGCTGCGCGAGGAAGCGGTGAGGCGCTTCGCGCAGAAGGCGACGGACGCGTCGCGGCCCGAGCTCGCGCGGCAGCTCGCGGAGTCCACGGGCAAGGCGCTCGGTCTTTTCGCCGGCGCGGAGACGTTGCCGGGCAAGGCGGTGGGCGGCTTGCAGGCCGTATCCGATTTCCTCGAGGCGAAGGTGGCCGAGGGCGAGCGCGCCCGCGCGAGCGAAGTGCTGGTGCGCATCCTGAACGGCGCGCTCTTCCAGCTCGCGCAGATGAGCCGCGAACGCGCGGGGCTCAAGCCGCTCGAGCCCAACGATGCCACGCAGCGCTTCATGACGCAGGCCGTGCTCGCGCTGAGCGACATTCACGCCTATCCCGCGCCGGTCGCGTTCCAGCTCAAGGATTTCAAGCAGGTGCAGGCGAGCGTGTTCCAGGTCACGCGTTCGCCCGGCCACTACGTCGTCTACCTGGGGTGCGCCTTGCTGATCCTCGGGGTTTTTGCCATGCTGTACATCCGCGAGCGGCGCCTGTGGGTGTGGCTCGGCGTGCGCGACGGCACGACCGAAGCGACGATGGCGCTTTCGACCAATCGCAAGACGCTCGATACCGACCGTGAATTCGCGCGGCTGAAACAGGCCCTGATCGGGGTGAATGCATGAATACCGCTACGACAACCAATCCCGCGACCCAGCTCACGACCCATCCTGCGGCCGCCACGACCTTCGCGCTGAACGAGGGATTCCTTTCCGGCCGCCGCCTGGGCGACTGGCTCTTCGCGCTGCTCGTGCTCGCGGGCGCCGTGTTCGCGTTCGCGCGCTACGGCCAGTTCATGGACGTGTACGAGAAGGGCATCCTTGTCGCGGCCGTCCCGGCGGTGACGTGGCTCGCGTGGTTCTGGCGGCCCGCGCGCACGCTCATGCTGTGCGCGGCGGGCTTCGCGCTGCTCGGCATCTGGGCCTACCAGGGCGACCTCGCTCGCGCGGACAACGTGTTCTGGCTGAAGTACTTCCTCGCGAGCCAGTCGGCCATCCTCTGGATGGGCATGCTCTTTTTCATGAGCACGGCGTTCTACTGGCTCGGCATGTTCACGACCGCGCAGTCCCAGGCGATGGAGTCCATCGGATCGCGCCTCGCGTACGTCGCGGTGGCGATGGCACTGATCGGCACGCTCGTGCGGTGGTACGAAAGCTACCTGATCGGAGCGGACATCGGCCACATCCCCGTGAGCAACCTCTACGAGGTTTTCGTGCTCTTCTGCTGGCTCACGACCGGGTTCTATCTGTATTTCGAAGATCGCTACGGCACCCGTGCGCTCGGGGCTTTCGTGATGCTCGTCGTGAGCGCCGCGGTCGGCTTCCTGCTCTGGTACACGATGGACCGCCAGGCGCAGGAGATCCAGCCGCTCGTGCCCGCGCTCAAGAGCTGGTGGATGAAGCTGCACGTGCCGGCCAACTTCATCGGCTACGGCACCTTCTCGCTGTCGGCGATGGTGGCTTTCGCCTATCTCATCAAGCAGCAGGCGGGCGAAGTGCGCTGGCATCGGCTCGCGCCGCTGTGGGTGCTCGGTGTCGTGCTTTGCACGCTGCCCATCGTGTTTCGCAAGACCGTGCAGACGGGCGCTTCGTACTGGGCTGTGTACTTCGGCATCTCGGCGCTCGTCGTGGGCGGCATCCTGTGGGGCCGCAAGCGCATTGCCGAGCGGCTGCCCGCGCTCGAAGTGCTGGACGACGTGATGTACAAGGCGATCACGGTGGGCTTCGCCTTCTTCACGATCGCGACCGTGCTGGGGGCGCTCTGGGCCGCCGAAGCCTGGGGCGGTTACTGGAGCTGGGATCCGAAGGAGACGTGGGCGCTCATCGTCTGGCTCAACTATGCGGCCTGGCTGCACATGCGCCTCATGAAAGGCCTGCGTGGCACCGTCTCGGCCTGGTGGGCGCTCGTGGGCCTGGCGGTGACGACTTTCGCCTTCCTCGGCGTCAACATGTTCCTTTCGGGCTTGCACAGCTACGGCGAGCTGTAAGAAAACCGGCGCTCGCGCCGACCCAGCGGCAGTTGCAGGAGAGACGTCCATGCTCATCAAGACCGATCGCGACGGGTTCGACCATTCCGTGCCGAGCGAGATCACGCCGCAGGCGGTGTATCGCGGGCGGCGCGACATGCTCCGGTGGATGGCAACGGGCGCCGCCGGCGCGGCGCTCGCGTCGTGGGCGCAGCGGGAGGCATTCGCGCAGGCGCAAGTGCCCCGGCCGGGCAAGCTCGCGCCGCTTGCCGCAGCGAAGTCCGCCGTGGCGGGCGCGGTGACGATGGAGAAGCTCACCGACTACAAGGACGCGACCTCCTACAACAACTTCTACGAGTTCGGCACGGACAAGGAAGACCCGGCGGAACACGCGCACACCCTCAGGACTTCGCCGTGGACGGTGGAGGTGAGCGGGCTCGTGAAGAAACCGGTGAAGCTGTCCATCGAGGACTTGCGGCGGCTCGCGCCGCTCGAGGAACGCATCTATCGCCTGCGCTGCGTCGAAGGCTGGTCGATGGTGATCCCCTGGGTAGGCTATTCGCTGTCGAAACTCGTGGAGCGCGTGGAGCCGCTCGGCGCTGCGAAGTTCGTCGAGTTCACGACGCTCGCCGATCGCGACCAGATGCCGGGCGTGCGCTCGCGCGTTCTCGACTGGCCCTACGTCGAAGGCTTGCGCATGGACGAAGCGATGCATCCGCTCACGCTGCTCGCACTCGGGATGTACGGCGAGGTGCTGCCCAACCAGAACGGCGCGCCGGTGCGCGTCGTGGTCCCGTGGAAGTACGGCTTCAAGAGCGCGAAGAGCCTGGTGCAGATCCGCTTCACCGACAGGATGCCGGGGACGGCGTGGAACAAGGCTGCGGCGAACGAGTACGGCTTCTATTCCAACGTGAATCCGAACGTGGACCATCCGCGCTGGTCGCAGGCGACGGAGCGGCGCATCGGGGAAGATGGCCTCTTCGCGAAGCGCCGCAAGACATTGATGTTCAACGGCTACGAGGCGCAGGTCGGCCAGCTCTATGCGGGCATGGACCTGAAGAAGAACTACTGAATCGACAGGCTGGATTTTCCAGGCATCGCGCTTCATGACACGCCTGCAACGGATGCTCCAGCACGCCATCGCGAAGCCGCTCGTGTTCGCGCTTGCGCTGCTGCCCCTCGCCTGGCTTCTTTACGGCGCGGTCACGAACCAGCTCGGCGCCAATCCGGCCGAGCACCTCACGCGCTCCACCGGCGACTGGACGCTGCGGTTTCTCTGCATCACTCTCGCCGTGACACCGCTGCGCGTCACGCTCCGCGTGCCCGCGCTCGCGCGCTTTCGCCGCATGTTCGGGCTCTTCACTTACTTCTACGTCGTGCTGCACCTGCTGTGCTACAGCTGGTTCGACAAGGGGTTCGACGTGGCCGACATCGCGAAGGACATCGGCAAGCGGCCGTTCATCCTCGTGGGCTTCAGCGCCTTCGTGCTGCTCACCCCGCTGGCCGCCACTTCCTTCAACCGCGCGGTGAGAGCGCTGGGCGCAAAGCGCTGGCAATCGCTGCATCGCCTCGTCTACGCGATCGCGGGGCTCGGCATCCTCCATTTCTTCTGGATGCGCGCGGGCAAGCACAACTTTGCCGAGGTGGCCGTGTACGCGGCGATCCTCGCGGTGCTGCTCGGCTGGCGGCTCGTGCGCTTCATGAAAGCGCGCATGCGGCTCAGGGGGCCAGCTTTTCCTTGAGCATCAAGTCCGCGGGCGTTTCGCGCTCGCGGATCACGTGCGCCTGGCCGCCATCCACCAGCACTTCGGCGGCGCGGCCGCGTGTGTTGTAGTTGCTCGCCATGCTCATGCAATACGCGCCCGCGGACATCACGGCGAGGAATTCGCCCGGCTGCGCGGCAAGCTCGCGGTCGCGCGCGAGCCAGTCGCCGCTTTCGCACACGGGGCCGACGATGTCGTAGGTGTGCGCCTCGCGCGAGGACTCCGCGAGCGGCACGACGGCGTGATAGGCCTGGTACATCGCGGGGCGCGGCAGGTCGTTCATCGCGGCGTCGACGATGCAGAAGTTCTTCTGTTCGCCGGGCTTCAGATAGAGCACTTCGGTCACGCAGACGCCCGCATTGCCGACGAGCGAGCGCCCGGGCTCGATCATGAGTTCGCGGTCGCCGAAGCCGCGCTCGTCCACGCGTTCGAGCAGCGAGCGCCACAGTTCGTCCGCTCGCGGCGGCTGCTCGCCGGCATAGGAGATGCCCAGGCCGCCTCCGAAGTCGATGTGGCCGAGTCGGATGCCCGCGCGTTCCACTTCCTCCACGAGATCGAGGATGCGGTCCATCGCGTCGAGATAAGGGTCGGTCTCGGTGATCTGCGAGCCGATGTGGCAGTCGATGCCGGCGATCGAAATCCCCGGCAGTTCGGCCGCGCGCCGGTAGGCGTGCAGTACGCGTTCGTGTGCCACGCCGAACTTGTTGCTGCGCAGGCCGGTGGAGATGTAGGGGTGCGTCTTCGGGTCGACGTTCGGATTCACCCGGATGCTCACGGCCGCCGTGCGGCCCATCTCGCGCGCGACTTCGCTCAGTACCTCGAGTTCGGCTTCGCTTTCGACGTTGAAGCAGCCGATGCCCGCTTCCAGCGCGCGCCGCATTTCGGCGCGGGTCTTTCCGACGCCGGAGAAGATCACGTCGCGCGCGTCGCCGCCGGCGGCCAGCGCGCGTTCCAGCTCGCCGCCGGAGACGATGTCGAAGCCGCATCCCGCGCGCGCGAACACCTGCAGGATGCCGAGCGACGAGTTGGCTTTCATCGCGTAGAAGATGCGCGACTTGCGTCCCGCGAAGCCGCGCCGGTAGGCCGCGAGCGAGGCGAGCATCGCGGCTTTCGAATACACGAAAAGCGGTGTGCCGTGGCGCCGCGCGAGGTCTTCGAGCGCGACGTCTTCGCAGTGGAGGCGGCCCGAGCGGTACGCGAAGTGCGGCGAGCCGGGCAATGCGGCGCTGCTCACTCGCGGCCTCCCGGCGTGGCAGTGCCGGTGGGCGGCGCGGATGCGGGCGGGACGGGCGTGTTCAGAGGGGGCGGCAGCAGTGTGTCGGGGCGGGGCGTGAGTGTTTCGATCACCGTCGCACGGCCGGTGGCCGCTTCGCCGGTGGGCAGCACGAGCGGGCCTTTCTGGCCGCAGGCCGGGAGCATCGCGACCATGCCAGCCGCGAGGGCAAGCCGTCGCGCCGGTGCGCTGACTAGAATCTTTGCCAATGCCATGAACATCGAACGATTGTAATGACCGACCTCGAATACCTCGACCGTGCGGAAGCGCTGCTCGCGCGAGTCGAAGCGCGCTGCGACGAGATCGACGAATCGACCGACGCCGACGTCGACTCGCAGCGCGTGGGTGGCATGGTGACGCTCACTTTTCGCAACGGCACTCAGATCGTCATCAACTTGCAAAGGCCGCTGCACGAGGTGTGGATGGCTGCCAAGGCCGCGGCGTATCACTATCGATTCGATGGCGAGCGGTGGATGGACACCAAGGGGCATGGCGGGGAGTTCTATGCCGACCTCTCGCGCGAAGCGAGCACGCAGGCCGGGATGGCGATCGAGTTCACTGCCGCGTGACGGCCTGGATGGCGCGCCAGGCCGGGCCGCAAGACGCGGCGTGGATGCGCTGAGACACGTCACCGGTGTGTGCCGTGTTCCCTCCCCGGCGTCGCAATGCTGGACCGCATAGCAGGTGGTGTGGCAGGGTCTCACAGCAAAGCTGCGTGTGGGCGGGCTGCGGCGCGCAATAAAGCACAGGCGCCTGCGGCGGGTGTGCCCCGCGCCCCAGCGCGGCGACGAGAGCGCTGCAGGCGCGTATCGCGCGGCGCGTACGTGTTCTGGCTCGCGGCGCTTGTTCGAACGGAGAGTTTGGCGTACGCGCCAAACTCGTAGGGAGTTGCGCCGCGGGGGCGCGGGGTCGCCCGGCGCAGGGGATCCGGTAGGGCTGCGCGAAGCGCAGCACGACGGACGCCGTAGCGCGCGCCGCGGCCCGCCCGCACGCAGCTTTGCCGCGAGGTGGTGGAGTGTCAGCGGGTGGTGAGGCGTGAACGCCGAGGAGGGGGGCTCTGGATTCCCGCCTGCGCGGGAATGACGGCGTTTGCAGGTGGCAATGACGGCGTTGCAGGTGGCAATGACGGCGTTTGCAGGCGGGAATGACGGCCCGCGTGCACGAATGACGGCGTGCAGGCGGCGATCGCGGCGTTGCGCGCACGAATGACGGCGTTTGCAGGCGGCGCTAACGGCGCTGCAGGCAGCTATGACGACTCGGCGCCCCTAATTCCTGAACAGATCGAGAATGCTGCGCCGCTCCTCGCCGGGCGTGCGCGGGGGCGGCATCCCATCCGAATTCATGAGGCTCCGGTCCACCGCAGGCGACCCCGGCGACGCCTCCCCCTGCGGCCCACGACGCGCCGCCGGATTCACGCTTCCGCTCGGCACGGTGACATTGCTGCCGCCACCGCCCGCATCCGGTGGCATTCCCGGCACCACACCCGGCGCTCCCGCCTGATCCAGACCCAGGCTGCTCACGCCCGCGCCACGCGCATACTCTTCGTAGTACCACTCGCCACCGAGGTTCACCACGCCTTCGGGCGGCGTCGGCTCCATTACCGGCACGCCCTTCAGGGCGGTCTGCATGAAGTCGATCCACACCGGCAGGCTCAAGCCCCCACCGGTCTCACGGTCCCCCAGCGACTTGGGCTGGTCATATCCCATCCATACGATCGCAACCAGCGTCGGATGGAAACCGTTGAACCACGTGTCGATCGAGTCGTTCGTCGTCCCCGTCTTGCCGTAGAGGTCGGGGCGCTTCAGCGTCGCCTGCGCCCGGGCCGCGGTGCCCGACCGCGCCACTTCCTGCAGGAGGCGGTCCATCACGAAGGCGTTGCGCGCATCGATCGCGCGCACCGACTCGTTGGGCAGCGGCGGCTGGCTCTCCACAAGCACCTTGCCCTTCTGGTCCGTGATCTTCGTCACGAGCCACGGATTCACCCGATAGCCCCCGTTGGCGAACACCGAATAGCCGAGCGCCATCTGCATCGGCGTCACGGAGCCGGCACCCAGCGCCATCGTGAGGTAAGGCGGATGCTTGTCCGCGTCGAACCCGAAGCGCGTGATCCAGTCCTGCGCGTTTTGCGTGCCCACCGCCTGCAGGATGCGGATCGACACCATGTTCTTCGACTTGGCGAGCGCCATGTGCAGCGGCATCGGGCCCTCGAACTTGCCGTCGTAGTTCTTCGGCTCCCAGGGCTGGCCGCCCGTCACGCCCGCATCGAAGAAAAGCGGCCCGTCGTTCACGATGGTGGTGGGCGTGAAGCCCTTTTCCAGCGCCGCCGAATAGATGAAGGGCTTGAAGCCCGAGCCCGGCTGGCGCCACGCCTGCATCACGTGGTTGAACTTGTTCTTGCCGAAGTCGAAGCCGCCCACGAGCGCGTGCACCGCGCCGTCGCGCGGGTCGACCGCGACGAATGCGCCTTCCACTTCCGGCAATTGCGTGATCTCCCAGGTGTCCTTGGGCGTCTTCATGACGCGGATCACCGCGCCCCGGCGAATCTTGATCTTGGGCGGCGCCTTGTCCGACAGGCCCGACTGCGCGGGCCGCAGGCCGTCGCCCACGATCTCGAAGCGGTCGCCGCTGCTGCGCACGGCCACGATCTTCTTCGGGCCGGCTTCGAGCACCACGGCCGAGAGCACGTCGCCGTTGTCCGGGTGTTCGGCGAGCGCGTCGTCGATGGCGTCGTCCACCTGCTTCGGGTCGGTGGGCAGGTCCACGAACTCCTCGGGGCCGCGGTAGATCTGCCGCTTCTCGTAGTTCATGATGCCCGCGCGCAGCGCCTTGTACGCGGCTTCCTGCTGGTCGGCGTGAATCGTCGTGTAGACGTTCAGGCCGCGCGTGTAGGTTTCGTCGCCGTACTGCGCATACACGAGCTGACGCACGGTTTCGGCGATGTACTCGGCGTGCACGCTCAAGGTCGGCAGGCCGCTTCTCACCTTGAGCTCCTGCTTTTTCGCCTCTTCGGCCTGCTCGGACGTGATGAAGCCGTTGTCCTGCATCCGCTCGATGATGTACTGCTGGCGCGCGCGCGCGCGCGACGGATTCGTGATCGGGTTGTACGCGGACGGCGCCTTGGGCAGCCCCGCGAGCATCGCCGCCTCGGCGATGGTGAGGTCCTTCATCGGCTTGCCGAAGTACGCCTCGGACGCCGCCGCGAAGCCGTACGCGCGGTTGCCGAGGAAAATCTGGTTCATGTAGATCTCGAGGATCTGGTCCTTCGTGAGCAGGTGCTCGAGCTTGAACGTCAGCAGGATTTCGTACAGCTTGCGAGTGAAGGTCTTCTCGGAGGAGAGATAGACGTTGCGCGCCACCTGCATCGTGATGGTCGAGGCGCCCTGGCTCTTGATGTGGCCCACGTTCGCGAAGATCGCGCGCACGAGCCCCTTGTAGTCCACGCCGCTGTGCTCGTAGAAGCGCGAGTCCTCGATGGCGAGGACGGCTTGCTTCATCACCTTCGGAATCTGGTCGATCGGCGTGAGGTTGCGCCTTTCCTCGCCGAATTCCCCGATCAGGACGCCGTCGACCGAATAGATGCGCATCGGCAGCTTCGGCCGGTAGTCGACCAGCTCCGAAATGTCGGGCAGATTGGGATACGCCACCGCCAGCGCGACGCCCGCGATCGTGGCGAGCGAGACGACGCCCGCGAGCGCGAGCCCGCCGGCCCAGAAGACGAGGCGCAGCAGCACTCGCTGCCAGCCCGGCATCGCCGCTTTCGGCCCGCCTGCGTTGTCGGAAGAAGGTTCAGAGGACATAAATCTCCACGGGCCGCCCTGACGCGGCCATTATAGGAAGGGGGGGTTGCCCGGCCGTGGCGGTGAAAACGGCCGCGCCGTCGTCGGTTTTTGGCAACGCTTCATTGTCGGGCGAGGGGAAAAATCCTTTGTGGGACAAGGACGTTACTGCTAGCATTGAAGTGGAATCTTAAGTTTTGTTACCGCCCCTTGAGCGGCGATTCAGGAGACGGGCTTGAGTGCTCTCGGTTCATTGTTCAGCCGCCAACCCGCGCCGCTGCTCGGCCTGGACATCAGCTCGTCCAGTGTGAAGCTCGTCGAGCTCGGCCGCGACAAGGAAGGCAACTTCGTGCTCGAGCGCTGCGCCATCGAGCCTCTCGAGCGCGGCTGGATCACCGACGGCACGGTCGACAAGTTCGATGAGGTGGCGGAAGCCATGCGGCGGGTCGTGAAGAAAAGCGGCAGCCGGACGAGGAACGTGGCGATGGCGCTGCCGGCCTCGGCCGTCATCACCAAGAAAATCATCCTGCCCGGCGGTATGACCGAACAGGAGCTGGAAGTTCAAGTCGAAACGGAAGCCAATCAGTACATTCCGTTTTCGCTCGACGAGGTGAGCCTCGACTTCTGCGTGATCGGTCCGAGCCCGTCCTCGCAGGGCGACGTCGAAGTGCTGATCGCCGCCTCCCGCAAGGAAAAAGTGCAGGACCGCCAGGGCCTCGCCGAGGCCGCGGGGTTGAAGCCCGTGATTGTCGACGTCGAATCATACGCGTCGCGCCTGGCCGCCGGCCGCCTCATCCAGGCGCTGCCGAATCAGGGCACCGACCTCATGGTCGCCCTCTTCGAAGTCGGCGCTTCCACGACCAGCATGCAGGTGCTGCGCAACGAGGAAGTGCTCTACGACCGCGACCAGGCCTTCGGCGGCGCGCAGCTCACGCAGCTCATCGTGCGCCAGTACGGTTTCTCGCAGGAGGAGGCCGAGGCGAAGAAGCGCAACGGAGACCTCCCGGAGGACTATGACAGCGGCGTGCTCAAGCCGTTCGTGGAAAGCATGGCGCAGGAGATCGCGCGGGCGCTGCAGTTCTTCTTCACGAGCACGCCGCACAACCGCGTGGACTACATCATGCTCGCGGGCGGCTCGGCCGCGCTGCCGGGCCTCACCGAAGCGGTCACGGCACAGACCTCCTTCACCTGCAGCCTGGCCGATCCGTTCCAGGGCATGCACATCGGCGAGAACGTGCGCGAGAAGAAGGTGAAGCGTGAAGCGCCTTCGTACCTCACTTCGTGCGGGCTCGCCATGCGGAGGTTCATGCAGTGATCCTGATCAACCTGCTGCCCCACCGGGAAGCGGCGCGCAAGCGCAGGCAAGAAGCGTTCTTCGTCTCCCTCGGCGCCTCCGCGCTCGCGGGCGGCCTGATCGCGGGCGGGATCTTCCTGTGGTATGCCGCGCAGATCTCGGCGCAGGAAAACCGCAACGCGCTCCTGAACAACGAGATCAAGCGGCTCGAGGCGCAGATCAAGGACATCGCGAACCTGCAGCAGGAAATCGCGGCGCTTCGCGCGCGCCAGCAGGCGGTGGAAGACCTGCAGGCCGACCGCAACATGCCCGTGTACCTGCTGAACGAACTCGTGAAGCAGCTGCCCGACGGCGTGTACATCACCAAGCTCAAGCAGGAAAACCAGATCGTGACGCTCGACGGCGTCGCGCAGTCCAACGAGCGCGTGTCGGAGCTCTTGCGCAACATGGGCAACAACAGCCCCTGGCTCACGCGGCCCGAGCTCGTGGAGATCGTGGCCGCGAATATTTCGCTCGCGGGCAGCCGCGAGCAGCGGCGCGTCTCGAACTTCACGATGCGCGTGAAGCTGCTGCGGGCAAGCGAAGTGCAGAAGGCCGCCCCGGGCGCGAGCGGCGCTTCCATGCCGGCGAACGCCGCGAGCGCCGCGGCCGGCGCATCCCAGCCCGTGAAGGTCTCCGCAGCTGCCGAGAAGCCGGCGAGCGGGGCGCAGAAACCATGATGGCCTCCCGCCGTCCAGCCACCACGGATTGACCCCATGGCCACCAAGTCGCTTCCCAAGATGGACTTCAACGCGATCGGCGAGAAGATCCAGTCGCAGTTTCGCGGCCTCAATCCGAACGACCCCGCGTCCTGGCCGATCATCCCGCGCGCCGCGATCTGCCTCGCGCTCGCGATCGGCATCGTGGTGGTGCTTTGGTTCGTGTGGCTGAACGGCTCGGCCGACCAGCTCGAGGCGGAACAGAAGAAGGAACTCGCGCTGCGCGAGGATTACAAGAAAAAGCTCACGCAGGCCGTGAACCTCGATGCGCTCAAGAAGCAGCGCGAGCAGGTGCAGCAGTACGTGACCCAGCTCGAAAAGCAGCTGCCGAGCAAGGCGGAAATGGATGCCCTGCTGTCGGACATCAACCAGGCGGGGCTCGGGCGCAGCCTGCACTTCGAGCTGTTCAAGCCCGGGCTCGTGAGTGTGAAGGAGTACTACGCGGAACTCCCGATCGCGCTGAAGGTGACGGGCCGCTATCACGACGTCGGCGCGTTCGCTTCCGACATCGCCCACCTCTCGCGCATCGTCACGCTGAACAACCTGAGCATCGGCCCGCCGCCCGGCGCGACGGCGATCAAGGACCCCGACCAGCTCGTCCTGGAAGCGACGGCCAAGACCTTCCGCTACCTCGACAAGGACGAAGTGGCGGCCCAGGCGAAGGCCACGGCGTCGGGAGCGAAGAAATGACGCGCCGGATGTGGCCTGCCCTCGTGCTGGCGGCAGCGGCGCTCGCGGCTTGCGAGTCGTCCGATCAGAACGAACTGCAGGCCTGGATGACCGAGCAGCGGGCGCAGACGCGTCCGCAGGTGACGCCGATCCCGGAGCCGAAACGCTTCACCCCCCAGGAATACACCGGAGAGAGCTCCACCGACCCGTTCAGCAGCCAGAAGCTCGCGCAGGCGCTCAAGCGCGAATCGGCGCAGAGCTCCGCGAGTGCGGCGCTGATCGCGCCCGAACTCACGCGCCGCCGCGAGCCGCTGGAAGCCTATCCGCTGGACACGATGACGATGGTCGGCAGCCTGGTGAAGCAGGGCCAGCCGGTGGCGCTCGTGAAGGTCGACAACCTGCTGTACCAGGTGCGGCCGGGCAACTACCTCGGCCAGAACTACGGGCGCATCGTGAAGGTGGGCGAAAACGAAGTCGTGCTGCGTGAACTGGTTCAGGACGCGGCGGGCGAATGGGTGGAGCGCACTGCGACACTGCAACTGCAGGAGAACCAACAGAGGGCCTCGAAATGAACAAGTACAACCCCGTGCACTGGCGCCGCTTCCTTTCGTCGTTGTGCGTGCTGGCGGCAGCCGCGTTCGCGCTTCCCGCGCTCGCACAGCCGGTGGTGGAGAACGTGTCCGGCTCGATCCAGGGGGGCACCGAGGTCATCCGGGTGGACTTCTCGCAGCCGCTCACGGCGCTGCCGAGTGGCTTCTCGATCCAGTCGCCCGCGCGCATCGCCATCGACGTGCCCGGCGCCACGAACGGCATGGGCCGCAACGCGGTGGACGTGAACCTGGGTAACCTGCGTTCGGTGAATATCGTGCAGGCGGGCGACCGCACGCGCCTCGTGCTGAACCTGAAGACGGCCACGGGCTACAAGGCCCAGTTGCAAGGCAAGTCGCTGCTCGTGGCGCTCGACACGGTTGGCGTTGCCGCGCCGCAGCCCGCCGGGCCCGCGGCATTCGCCGAGAGCCGCAACCGCGAGGCGCAGCCGCTGCGCGACCTCGACTTCCGCCGCGGCCCGGACGGCTCGGGCCGCGTGATCGTGGACCTGCCGAGCAACCAGGTCGGCGTGGACATCCGCCAGCAGGGCCAGCAGCTGGTCGTCGAATTCCTGAAGTCGACGCTGCCCGAGGGCCTGCGCCGCCGGATGGACGTGGGCGACTTCGGCACGCCGGTGCAAAGCGTGACCACCACGCAGGCGGGCGACCGCGTGCGGATGGTGATCGAGCCGCGCGGCGCGTGGGAACACAGCGCCTACCAGAGCGACAACCAGTTCGTGGTGGAGGTGCGCCAGCAGAAGATCGACCCGGGCAAGCTCACGCAGGGCCCGGGCTACTCGGGCGAGAAGCTCTCGCTCAACTTCCAGAACATCGAAGTGCGCTCGCTCCTGCAGGTGATCGCGGACTTCACGAACTTCAACGTGGTGACCTCCGACTCCGTCACGGGCGCGGTGACGCTGCGCCTGAAGGACGTGCCCTGGGATCAGGCACTCGACATCATCCTCGAGGCGAAGGGCCTCGGCATGCGCAAATCCGGCAACGTGTTGTGGATCGCACCGAAGGACGAGATCGCGGCCAAGGAAAAGCTCGAGCTCGAGTCGCGCGCCGCGATCCAGAACCTGGAGCCGCTGCGCACGCAGGCGTTCCAGCTCAACTACACGAAGTCGGCCGACATCGCCGCGCAGCTCACGAGCGGCACGGGCCAGGCGCGCATCCTCTCCACGCGCGGCAGCGTGATCGCCGAGGCGCGCACCAACCAGCTCTTCGTGACCGACGTGCCCTCGCGGCTGGAACAGGTGCAGTCGCTCATCACCAAGCTCGACGTGGCCGTGCGCCAGGTGCTGATCGAAGCGCGCATCGTGGAAGCATCCGACACGTTCGGCCGCAACCTCGGCGCGCGGCTGGGCGGCAGCGACCTGCGCGGCATCCGGGGCGGCGATGCGGGCTATTCGATCGCCGGCACCAACCGCATCACGATCGGCGGCTCCTACAACGCAGTCTCTGCCCAGACCGGCGAGACCATCGGCACCGCGCTCGATACGACCAGCACGTCGTTCGTGAACCTGCCGGCCGTCGGCCTCTCCGGCTTCAACCCGGCGTCGTTCGCCGTCTCCATCTTCAGCGCCGCGGCCAACCGGTTCCTGGACCTGGAACTCTCCGCGCTCGAAGCCGACGGCAAGGGCAAGCTCGTCTCGAGCCCGCGCGTGGTGACGGCCGACCAGACCAAGGCGCTCATCGAGCAGGGCACGGAATTCCCGTACCAGCAGGCGACTTCGAGCGGCGCGACCGCAGTGGTGTTTCGCCGCGCCACGCTGAAGCTGGAAGTGACGCCGCAGATCACGCCCGAGGGCAACATCATCCTCGATCTGGACATCAACAAGGACAGCCGCGGCGAGACGACCGCGGCGGGTATCGCGATCGACACCAAGAAAGTGAAGACGCAGGTGCTGGTGGAAAACGGGGGCACCGTCGTGATCGGCGGCATCTTCGAGCTGGTGGATACTTCCTCCACCGCGAAGGTGCCGGTGCTCGGCGACATCCCGCTGGCTGGCAACCTGTTCAAGAACACTCAGCGCAGCGTGAGCAAGCAGGAAATGCTCGTGTTCATCACACCGAAGATGATTTCCGACCGCAACGCCGCGCGCTGATGCATCAACCGTGAGTAGTCGTACCGTAGACGAGGGGTTATTTCGATGATTCGCTATTTGCAATTGCTGGGAGGCGCGCTGCTGGCCGCCGCGTTGGTCGCCTGCGGCGGCGGAGGGGGCAGTGCGGGAACGCAGGGCAACGGCAGCACCTCGAACACGACGACGCCGACCGTCGCCGACTTCACCGTTTCTTCCGACAAGTCGGTGCTCAATACGAGCGGCACCGACATCGCGACGATTACCGTGGTCGCGGTCGACGCGAGCCGCAACGTCGTGCCCAACGCGCCCGTGTTCGTCACCGTGGACCACAACGGCGTGTTCACGCCGGGCGGGACGGTGACCGATTCCACGGGCAAGTTCACGGGCACGCTTTCGATCGGCACCGACACGAGCGAGCGTGACATCACGGTCACCGTCACGATCAAGAGCATCGTGAAGACGCTCACCGTGCACGTGTCCGCGAGCAACACCGACTTCGCGATGTTCCTCGACAAGTCGACGATCGCGAACGCGGGCTCCGACTCGGCGACGCTCACGGTGGTCGCGCTCGATTCGGACCGCAACGTGGTGCCGAACACGCCGGTGTCGGTGACCGTGAACAACAACGGCGTGTTCACGCCGACGGCCGGCGCGCAGACCGACGGCACGGGCACGTACAAGGGCACCGTCACGATCGGCTCCGACAAGCGCGACCGCGACATCACGCTCACCGTGACCGTGGCGGGCAAGGTGAAGTCCACCGTGGTGCACGTCGCGGGCAGCCGGCTCACGGTGCAGGCCGCGCCGAGCGCGCCTTCGCCCGGGCAGACGGTGACGCTCACTCTCTCGCTCACCGACTCCGCGGGCGCGCCGCTGGCGAGCACGGCACTCACGGTCGGCGGGACGATCCCCGCGCTGCAGGGCCGCGTCCTCACCACGGCGGCAAGCGGGCTTGCGACGACGACTTTCGCCGCGCCCACCCAGGCGGGCTTCTACACCATCAATGCGAGCGGCAATGGCACGTTCTCGTCCGACTACCAGCTGCAGGTGTTCAGCAACCAGGTGGACCCGGCAACGATCCCGCCGGGTGTCACGCCGTCGCTCTCGGCATCGCCGAACGTGCTGTCGGTGAACTCACCGGGGTCCACGACGAACCGCACGACCCTGCGCTTCCTGTTCCTCGATTCGAACAACCAGCCGATCCAGAACGTGCGCGTGCACTTCGTGGACACGACTCTCGGCCTTGCGAAGGTGGGGGCGCAGATTTCGAGCGGCGACACGACGCTTTACACGGACGCCGGCGGCACGGTGACGACCGAATACATCTCGGGCCAGAACTCGAGTCCCACCAACGGCGTGACGGTCAAGGCCTGCTACAAGGCGACCGACTTCACCTCCGTGAACGATTGCCCGGCGTCGGTGACGGCCAGCCTCACGGTGGCGGGCCAGGCGCTGTCGGTCTCCGTCGGCGACGACAACCTCCTCACGAAGAGCGCGAGCCAGGTCACCTACATCAAGAAGTTCGCCGTGACGGTGGCGGATTCGGCCGGCCGTGCCGTGGCGGACGCGCCGGTGGACATTTCCGTGGACATCACGCATTACGGCAAGGGCCAGTTCGTCTACACCACGAACCTCGGCGGCTCCTACGAGTACCTCGACAGCACCGGCACGACTTCCGTGGACCCGCTCACCGTCGTGCCGCTCAGCCTGACCGGCGCGTATCCGTCGATGAGCACGGACCCCAACGGGGTGCCGCCCCAGCGGGTCTGGTGCCCGAACGAGGACACGAACCGCAACGGCAACGTGGACCCGGGCGAAAACGTGAACGGCAGCGTGGACAGCAACAACCAGCCCACGCTCGAGCCGCGCAAGAGCGACATCGTGATCAGCTACGACGTCCCGACGGTGACCAAGACCGATTCGAGCGGCGTGCTGATCATCCGGGTGGAGTATGCGCAGCGCTTCGGCACCTGGCTCGCGTACAAGGTCCGCGTGACGGCCAACGTGGCGGGCTCCCAGGGCATGGCCGAACGCGAATTCGTGACGGACGTGCAGCAAAACGACGTCGAGAACGGCTCGTTCCGCACGCCGCCGTACGGCACCCATTCCTGCCTGGATCCGAACTGACGCGCGCGATGTGATCCTGATCCTGGTCGGGATGCCCGGCAGCGGCAAGTCCACTGTCGGGCGCCACCTGGCGCGCCGGCTGCACCTGCCGTTCCACGACAGCGACCACGTGATCGAGCAGCGCATCGGCTGCTCGATCGCCGAGTACTTCGAACGCGAAGGCGAGGCAGCCTTCCGCGACCTCGAGGAAGAAGTGCTGCGCGAACTCACCGCGTCGGGCGACGCGGTGATCTCCACCGGTGGCGGTGCCGTGCTGCGGCCGGCCAACCGCGCGCTGCTGCGCGAAAGAGGCCAGGTCGTCTACCTGCGATCGTCTCCGGAAGAAGTGTTCAGGCGCGTGCGCCACGACACGCGCCGGCCGCTGCTGCAGGTGGCCGACCCGATGGGGCGGCTGCGCCAGATGCATGCCGAGCGCGACCCGCTCTACCGCGAGACGGCGCACTTCGTGATCGAGACCGGGCGGCCTTCGGTGCCGACGCTCGCGAACATGGTGGTGATGCAGCTCGAGCTCGCGGGAGTGCTGCCCGAGCGACCTTAAACTCGGGACATGGCTTTCTCATTTCCCGCCCGCGAATCCGCGCGGGTGACCATCGAGCTCGGGGCGCGCAGCTACGACATCGTGATCGGAACCGGCCTGCTGGGCGACCCCCACACGTGGTCCGGCCTGCCCGTGGGAGCCACGGCGCTCGTCGTCACGAACACGACCGTGGGGCCGCTGTATGCCGGCCGGCTGGAAGCGGCGCTTCGAGCGCACTTCAAGGCGGTCCATACGGTGGTGCTGCCCGACGGCGAGGACCACAAGGACTGGCCGACCCTTCAGCGCATCTTCGACGCGCTGCTTGCGAACGGCTGCGACCGCAAGACCATCGCGTTCGCCCTGGGCGGCGGCGTGGTGGGCGACATGGCCGGCTTCGCCGCGGCTTGCTACATGCGCGGTGTGCCCTTCGTGCAGGTGCCCACGACGCTCCTTGCGCAGGTCGACTCCTCTGTCGGGGGCAAGACCGGCATCAACCATCCGCTCGGCAAGAACATGATCGGCGCGTTCCATCAGCCGCTGCGCGTGGTGTGCGACCTCGACACGCTCGACACGCTGCCGCCACGGGAACTGAGCGCGGGGCTCGCCGAGGCGATCAAGTACGGGCCGATCGCCGACATGGAATTCCTCGGGTGGCTCGAAGGCCGGATCGATGCGCTCCTCGGACGCGACCGCGAGGCGCTCGCGTACGCGGTGCGCCGCAGCTGCGAGATCAAGGCGTCGGTCGTGGGGCATGACGAACGCGAAGCGGGGCTGCGCGCGATCCTCAACTTCGGCCACACGTTCGGTCATGCCATCGAAGCGGGCCTCGGCTTCGGCCAGTGGCTGCACGGCGAAGCGGTGGGATGCGGCATGGTGATGGGAGCCCGGCTGTCCCAGCGCCTCGGGCTCGTCGACGAAGCGTTCGTCGCACGGCTTGCTTCGATCGTTGCGCGCGCGGGGCTGCCGACGAGCGGCCCCGCTCTCGGCGCCGACCGCTACCTCGAGCTGATGCGCGTGGACAAGAAAGCCGAGGCCGGCCAGACGCGCTTCGTGGTCATCGACGAGCCGGGGCGTGCCGCCGTGCGAACCGCGCCCGACGCGATGGTTCGCGACGTGCTGGCCGCCTGCACGCGCTGACCGCGATGGCGCTCGCCGCGTACGCGTGCGATCCGGCCCGCTCGCGCGGCAGGCGGCATCCGGAGCCGCCCGCACCCACGCGCAGCGACTTCCAGCGCGACCGCGACCGCATCGTGCACTCCACGGCGTTTCGCCGCCTCGTCTACAAGACGCAGGTCTTCCTGAACCACGAAGGCGACCTGTTTCGCACGCGTCTCACGCACTCGCTCGAAGTCGCGCAGCTCGCCCGCTCGATCGCGCGGCCGCTCGGCCTGAACGAGGACCTGGTCGAGGCGATCGCGCTCGCGCACGACCTCGGCCACACGCCGTTCGGCCACGCCGGGCAGGACGCGCTTCACGAATGCATGCGCGAACAAGGCGGCTTCGAGCACAACCTGCAGAGCCTGCGCGTGGTCGACGAACTCGAGCAGCGCTACCCCGCCTTCGACGGCCTGAACCTCACGTTCGAAGCGCGCGAGGGCATCCTGAAGCACTGCTCGCGTCGCAACGCGCAGGCACTCGAACGGCACGAGCCCGGCGGCGTGGGGCGCCGCTTCGTCGACGGCACGCAGCCGGCGCTCGAAGCGCAGCTTGCCAATCTCGCCGACGAGATCGCGTACAACGCGCACGACATCGACGACGGCGTGCGCTCCGGCCTCATCGCGCTGGATCAGGTGCGCGAAGTCGAGCTGTTCGATGCGCATTGCCGCGAGGCGCTGCGCGACTGGCCGTCGCTGCAAGGCAGGCGGCTGCTGTACGAGGCGATCCGCCGCATGCTGAGCGAGCAGGTGTACGACGTGATCGATGCGACGCGCGGAGCGATCGAAGAAGCCAGGCCCGCGGATGCGGATGCGGTGCGCGGTGCACGGCCCCTGGTGCGCTTCAGCGATGCGGCGACGCAGCGCTCGGCCGCGCTCAAATCGTTCCTGCTGCGAAATCTCTATCGCCACCCGCAGGTGCTCGCGAATACCGCTCAGGCGCGCGAAGTCGTGCGCGAACTGTTCGCCGCCTACATGAACGATCCGCTCGCGATGCCCGGCGACTTTGCCACGCGCGGCGATACGGCGCGCGCCGTGGCCGACTACATCGCCGGAATGACCGACCGCTTCGCGCTTCGCGAACACGAACGCCTCACGGGCCGGCGACTGCTCACCGCATGAAGCGCATCGACCCGGCGCTGGTCGTGTTGCTCGCGGGGGTGAGCGCGGCGCTGCACGTCGGAAAGCTTCCGCCCGCCATTCCCGTGCTGCGCGAGGCGCTCGGGGTGAGCCTCGTCGAAGCCGGATTTCTGCTGTCGCTCGTGCAGTTCGCGGGCATGTCGCTCGGCGTCGTCGCGGGGCTGCTCACCGATTCGCTCGGACCGCGACGCACGATGGTGGCCGGGCTTGCGATCCTCGCCGTGGCGAGTATCGCGGGGGGCGAAGCCACGAGCGCCGGTGCGCTGCTCGTCCTGCGGGCGTGCGAAGGATTCGGCTTCCTGCTCGCGTCGATTCCGGCGCCGGGTCTGATCCGGCGCCTCGTGCGGCCCGCGCGCGTGAGCCGCATGCTGGGATGGTGGGGCGCCTACATGCCGCTCGGCACGGCGGCCGCGCTGCTGGTGGGGCCTGCCGTGATGTCGACGGCCGGGTGGCCGTGGTGGTGGCGGTCGCTCGGGCTGTTTGCCGGGGCGATGGCTGCCTGGCTGTGGTTCGCGGTGCCGCCGGCGTGCGACGTGCCGCAGCAGGCGTCGCAAAGCGGCGACACAGCGGGACGCCTGCGGCTCACGCTCGGGTCGCCGGGCCCCTGGCTCGTTGCGCTCATCTTCGCGACCTACTCCTCGCAGTGGCTGGCGGTGATCGGCTTCCTGCCCGCGATCTACGCGAATTCCGGCGTGACGGGTAGCCTGAGCGCGGTGGCAACGGCCGTGGCGGCCGGCGTGAACATGATCGGCAACATCGCGGCCGGGCGTTTGCTGCACCGCGGCGTGAGAGGGCAGCGGCTGCTCTATGCGGGCTTCGGCGCGATGGCGGCCGGGGCGATGCTCGCGTTCGGGCCATGGGCCGATGCCCTGCCGGCCCATGCGGCCGCGATCTTGCGTTACGGGGGCGTGCTCCTCTTTTCCATGCTGGGGGGCATGGTGCCGGGCACGCTCTTTTCGTTCGCGGTGCGCGTCGCGCCGGCCGAGCGCGCGGTGTCGACCACCATGGGCTGGATCCAGCAGTGGTCCGCGATCGGCCAGTTCGCGGGGCCCCCGGTGGTGGCGTGGCTTGCCAACCGCACCGGCACGTGGAGCTGGACATGGCTTGCGACGGGCGGCTGCGCGCTGGCGGGCGCGATCCTCGCTTGCGTGCTGGCGGCGCAACTGCGCTCCCCACGCGGATGATGACCGGCGCGCCCGGCGCCTCTAGAATCGGTGCGAACGGTTCCCGATGTTGCAGGCACCATGAGCTTCCTCAACCAGCTGAAATCACAGGCGCATAGCCTCCAGAGCCAGCGCACGGCCAGCGAGGCGGACCTGGAGCTGAACACGGCTGCCACCGAGAAGGCGTGCCGCGTCGTCTTCGACTACTTCCAGGACCTCGCGCGGCAGCTGAACGTGATCCAGCCGGCGGGCCCGGCGTTCACGCTCGATGGCAAGACGCCTTGGCCGCAGATGAAGCTCACCGAATTCCGGGCCGACGCGCGCAAGAAGATGCTGCGCGATCACGAGGTGTTCGATTTCATCGCGCTCGGCTGGCAGGTGCTGCCGCAAGTGGGCAAGCCCGTGGGCGGCGTGGTCTCGGTGAATTTCCCGCCCGACTTGCAGCGTGTGCAGGATCGCATCGCGCTCGGCGTGGTGGAGCACGAGCGCAAGGAAATCCGCCATCCCGAGACGAACAAGCTGCAGGCTTACGTGTTCGAGTACGTCACGCACTCGCGCGCGAGCGTGACCGCGACGCCGGAGCACGACAAGGGCGAAATCGAATTCCGGCTCGTGAACACGGCCGGCTTCGAACTCGTGAAGACGTCGTGGCCGGCCGTGCGCCTCAACCAGGAAGTGCTCGACGAGCTTGCGAAGCGCATCGTCTCGCAGCCGAGCCGCTTCGTCTGATCCGGCCGCGGCAAGCAAATCATGAAAGGCGTGGAGCCGGGCATCCGGCCCGGGCAATCGACCGAGCTGCTGAAGGAGCTGCACATCCTCACGCGCGACGGGCGCATGAACCAGGATTCGCGCCGGAAGCTGAAGCAGGTCTACCACCTCTACCAGTTCATCGAAAAGCTGCTGCTGGAGTTGCCCGATTCGCCGCAGGGGCCCACGCTCGCCGACCATGGCGCGGGCAAGTCGTACCTGGGATTCATGCTGTACGACCTCTTCTTCAAGCCGCTTGGCAAGGGCCGGATATGGGGCATCGAGAGCCGGCGCGATCTGGTGGAGAAGTCGCGCGAGCTCGCCAGCCGGCTTGGCTTCGAGCGCATGAGCTTTCTCGACGTGAGCGTGGCGGACTCGATCGCAGCGCGGGAGCTGCCGGAGCGCATCGACGTCGTGACAGCGCTGCATGCGTGCGACACGGCCACAGATGACGCGATCGCATTCGGGCTGGGCAAGCATGCGCATTCGATGGCGCTCGTGCCGTGTTGCCAGGCCGAGGTGGCGGCGTGCCTTCGCCAGGACAAGGCGCTTGCTCTGTCGCGTACGCCGCTCGCGGAACTCTGGCGGCATCCGATCCACACGCGCGAGGTGGGCAGCCAGCTCACGAATGTGCTGCGGTGCCTGTACCTGGAAGCCATGGGCTATCAGGTGACGGTGACCGAGCTGGTCGGCTGGGAGCACAGCCTGAAGAACGAGCTCATCGTCGCGAAGCGCGTGGGGCATCGCAAGGCGAGTGCCGCCGCGCGGCTTCGCGCTTTGCTCGCGCAATTCGGGTTGCAAGGCCTCGAGGCGCTGCGGTTTCCGGGGCTTCCCGCTGCGGCGCCTGCCGATGCGCTGGCCGGTTAAGCCGACGGGGGGTCCTTTGCGCGGGTGCGGCTCACGGCGGTGAGGATGCCGATCCCGAGCAGGATCACGACGCCGATGATGATGTACAGCTGCGGCACGCCCGCGACCACGCAGGCCCAGGCGACGCCGGCGATGAAGATGATGAAGCCGAACATGTAGAGCGCAAACGACATCGCTTCTTCTCCCTTTGCCTTTCGAGGATGAGCGCATGATGCTCGGCCGGCTCGCTGGAGCTTGTCGGAGAGAGCGCCAATTCCGAGTCCGCCATAATTGGGGTCAGATTCCAATTATTTGCACGAATGGCTCGACTTGCCCGGCTCACGGTGCCCGGTTATCCGCATCACATCATCCAGCGCGGCAACAACCGGCAGATCATCTTTCTCGATACCGCCGACTACGAGCAGATGCTCGCGCTGCTGCAAGAGCACGCGAGGCAGACCTTGGTGGCGGTCCATGCCTACGTGTTGATGAGCAATCATCTGCATTTGCTCGCGACTCCCGAAACCGCGGAAGGCATCCCGCAGCTCATGCAATCTGTCGGACGACGTTACGTGAGGTACTTCAACGACCGGCACGGCCGCACCGGGACTTTGTGGGAGGGGCGGTACAAGTCCACGCTGATCCAGGCGGAACAGTATCTGCTCGCTTGCATGGTCTACATCGACCTCAATCCCGTGCGAGCCGGCATGGTGCAGCACGCCATGGACTACCGATGGTCGAGCCACCTTCACTATGTGGGCCGCCGGGTCGATCGGCTCGTCACGCCGCATCCGTTGTATTGGGAGCTTGGCAACACGCCCTTCGCGCGGGAGGCGGCCTATTCCCAGCTTGTCGAGGCCGGCGTCGCGTCCGACCAGCAGCGTGCACTGACAGATGCAACGCTGAGCGGCTGGGCGCTCGGGTCGCCGGACTATGTGGCGCAGTTGCAGCGTCGAACCACTCGCCGAGTGATGAAGGGCCAGTCGGGGCGGCCGGTGCGCAAGTCGCACTAATGTGTCCCTCATTTACGAGAATAGATGGTTCAGCGAAGATAATTGGAATCTGACCCCCATTATTTTCTTGGCTGAGCATGTTGCGCTGCAGTATTCTCGGGTTTTCCCGAGAACGAACTGCAGGAGCAGCCTATGACGTCGGCCGCCGAGATCTCGCATCTACAAGAACACGGTCTGTATTCCTCCGCCAACGAGCACGACGCATGCGGTGTCGGCTTCGTGGCGCACATCAAGGGGGACAAGAGCCACGGCATCGTGCAGCAGGCGCTCAAGATTCTCGAAAACCTCGACCACCGCGGCGCCGTCGGCGCGGACAAGCTGATGGGCGACGGCGCCGGCATCCTGATCCAGATGCCCGACGCGCTCTACCGCGAGGAGATGGCGAAGCAAGGCGTCGAGCTGCCGCCGGTCGGTGAATACGGCGTGGGCATGATCTTCCTGCCCAAGGAACACGCCTCGCGCCTCGCCTGCGAGCAGGAACTCGAACGCGCCATCAAGGCCGAAAACCAGGTGCTCCTCGGCTGGCGCGACGTGCCTGTGGACCGCGACATGCCGATGTCGCCTGCCGTGCGCAAGAAAGAGCCGATCATCCGACAGGTGTTCGTGGGCCGCGGCACGGACGTGATCGTGCAGGACGCGCTCGAACGCAAGCTCTACGTGATCCGCAAGACGGCGAGCGCCGCGATCCAGAAGCTGAAGCTCAAGCACTCGAAGGAATACTACGTCCCGAGCTTTTCCAGCCGCACCGTCATCTACAAGGGCCTCCTCCTTGCCGATCAGGTCGGCGTCTACTACAAGGACCTGCAGGATGCGCGCTGCGTCTCCGCGCTGGGCCTCGTGCACCAGCGCTTCTCTACCAACACCTTCCCCGAGTGGCCGCTCGCGCACCCGTACCGCTACGTCGCGCACAACGGCGAGATCAACACGGTCAAGGGCAACTACAACTGGATGCGCGCGCGCGAAGGCGTGATGTCGTCTCCGGTGCTGCTCGCCGACCTGAAGAAGCTCTACCCGATCAGCTTCCCCGACCAGTCCGACACCGCCACCTTCGACAACTGCCTGGAACTCCTCACGATGGGCGGCTACTCGCTCGCCCACGCGGTGATGATGATGATCCCCGAGCCGTGGGAGCAGCACACGCTGATGGACGAGCGGCGCAAGGCGTTCTACGAGTACCACGCCTCGATGCTGGAGCCATGGGACGGCCCCGCCTCGATCGTGTTCACCGACGGCCGCCAGATCGGCGCCACGCTCGACAGGAACGGCCTGCGCCCCTCGCGCTACTGCGTGACCGACGACGATCTCGTCATCATGGCTTCCGAATCCGGTGTGCTGCCGGTGCCGGAAAACAAGATCGTGCGCAAGTGGCGCCTGCAGCCCGGCAAGATGTTCCTGATCGATCTCGAGCAGGGCCGCATGATCGACGACGAGGAGCTGAAGGCGTCGCTCGCCAACTCCAAGCCGTACAAGCAGTGGATCGAGAACCTGCGCATCAAGCTCGACGACCTCACGGACACGTCGGGCACCGCGCCGCACAACGACGTGGACCTGCTGGACCGCCAGCAGGCCTTCGGCTTCACCCAGGAGGACGTGAAGTTCCTCATGTCGCCCATGGCGCAGGCGGGCGAGGAAGGCGTGGGCTCGATGGGCAACGACAGCCCGCTTGCCGTGCTCTCGGACAAGAACAAGCCGCTTTACAACTACTTCAAGCAGCTCTTCGCGCAAGTGACGAACCCGCCGATCGATCCGATCCGGGAAGCCATCGTGATGTCGCTCGTGTCGTTCATCGGTCCGAAGCCGAACCTGCTGGACATCAATCAGGTGAACCCGCCGATGCGGCTCGAGGTGAGCCAGCCGATCCTCGACTTCGCCGACATCCAGAAGCTGCGCGAGATCGAGAAGCACACGCACGGCAAGTTTCGCAGCTACACGCTGGACATCACGTATCCGCTCGCGTGGGGCCATGAAGGCGTGGAGGCGCAGCTCGCGTCGCTCAACGCGGAGGCCGTGGATGCGCTGAAGTCCGGCAAGAACATCCTCATCGTGAGCGACCGCGGCGTCGGCCCGGGCAAGGTGGCGATTCCCGCGCTGCTCGCGCTCTCGTCGATCCACCAGCACCTGATCCGCGAGGGCCTGCGCACGACCGCGGGCCTCGTCGTGGAAACGGGCAGCGCGCGCGAAGTGCACCACTTCGCGGTGCTCGCGGGCTATGGCGCCGAGGCGATCCACCCCTACCTCGCGATGGAAACGCTGGTCTCGATCCACCAGGACCTGCCCGGCGACCTGAACCCGGACAAGGCGATCTACAACTACGTGAAGGCGGTCGGCAAGGGCCTCGCGAAAGTCATGTCGAAGATGGGCGTGTCGACCTACATGTCCTACTGCGGGGCGCAGCTCTTCGAAGCCATCGGCCTGAACAGCGACACGGTGGAAAAGTACTTCACGGGCACCGCGAGCCGCGTGGAAGGCATCGGCGTGTTCGAGATCGCGGAGGAGGCGATCCGCATGCACCGCTCGGCGTTCGGCGACGACCCGGTGCTCTCCACCATGCTCGACGCGGGCGGCGAATACGCGTGGCGCACGCGCGGTGAAGAACACATGTGGACGCCCGACGCGATCGCGAAACTGCAGCACAGCGCGCGCGCGAACAACTGGAACACGTACAAGGAATACGCGCAGATCATCAACGACCAAAGCCGCCGCCACATGACGCTGCGCGGCCTGTTCGAATTCCGTATCGATCCGGGCAAGGCCATTCCCGTCGACGAGGTCGAGCCCGCCAAGGAGATCGTGAAGCGCTTCGCGACCGGCGCGATGTCGCTCGGATCGATCTCCACCGAAGCGCACACGACGCTTGCAATCGCCATGAACCGCATCGGCGGCAAGAGCAACACGGGCGAAGGCGGCGAGGACCCGGCGCGCTACCGGCAGGAACTGAAGGGCATCCCGATCCAGACCGGCCAGACGCTTGCGCAGATCATCGGCCGC
Source organism: Ramlibacter sp. (assembly GCF_035548915.1). Taxonomy (GTDB): domain Bacteria; phylum Pseudomonadota; class Gammaproteobacteria; order Burkholderiales; family Burkholderiaceae_C; genus Ramlibacter. The sequence continues at coordinate 101,308 of NZ_DASZSE010000005.1, forward strand.
GACGTGGTCGAAGTGGACCTGCCGCTGCGAGAGGGCGATTCGCTGCGCTCGAAGATCAAGCAGGTGGCTTCGGGGCGCTTCGGCGTCACGGCGGAATACCTCGCCTCGGCCGACCAGATCCAGATCAAGATGGCGCAGGGCGCCAAGCCCGGCGAGGGCGGGCAGCTGCCCGGCGGCAAGGTGTCGAAGTACATCGGCCGGCTGCGCTATTCGGTGCCGGGCGTGGGCCTCATCTCGCCGCCGCCGCATCACGACATCTACTCGATCGAAGACCTCGCGCAGCTGATCCACGACCTGAAGAACGCCTCGACCCATTCGTCGATCAGCGTGAAGCTGGTGTCCGAAGTGGGCGTCGGCACCGTCGCCGCCGGCGTTGCGAAGTGCAAGGCCGACCACGTGGTGATCGCCGGCCACGACGGCGGCACCGGAGCTTCCCCCTGGTCGTCGATCAAGCACGCCGGCTCGCCGTGGGAAATCGGCCTTGCGGAAACGCAGCAGACGCTCGTGCTGAACCGGCTGCGCGGACGCATCCGGGTGCAGGCCGACGGGCAGATGAAGACCGGCCGCGACGTCGTGATCGGCGCGCTCCTCGGCGCGGACGAATTCGGTTTCGCGACGGCGCCGCTCGTGGTGGAAGGCTGCATCATGATGCGCAAGTGCCATCTGAACACCTGCCCGGTCGGCGTGGCCACGCAGGACCCGGTGCTGCGCAGGAAATTCGCGGGCCGCCCCGAGCACGTCGTCAACTACTTCTTCTTCGTCGCCGAGGAAGTGCGCCAGATCATGGCGCAACTGGGCATCCGCAAGTTCGACGAGCTGATCGGCCGCGCCGACCTGCTCGATACCCGCAAGGGCATCTCGCACTGGAAGGCGCGCGGGCTCGACTTCACGCGAATCTTCGCGCTGCCCGACGTGCCGGCGGACGTCGCGCGCTTCAACTGCGAACAGCAGGATCACCGCCTGGACAAGGCGCTCGACCGCATCCTCATCGAGAAATCGCGCCCGGCCATCGAGCGCGGCGAGAAGGTGCAGTTCATCGAGGTCGCTCGCAACGTGAACCGCTCGGTGGGCGCGATGCTCTCCGGCGCGATCACGAAGGCGCATCCGCAGGGCCTGCCGGACCACACGATCTTCATCCAGATGGAAGGCACGGGCGGGCAGTCGTTCGGCGCTTTCCTCACGAAGGGCGTCACGCTCTATCTGATCGGCGACGCGAACGACTATACCGGCAAGGGCCTCTCCGGCGGGCGCGTCGTCGTGCGTCCCTCGATCGATTTTCGCGGCGCCGCCACCGAGAACATCATCATCGGCAACACGGCGCTCTATGGCGCCACGAGCGGCGAGGCGTTCTTCAGCGGCGTGGCGGGCGAGCGATTCGCGGTGCGACTGTCCGGGGCGACGGCAGTCGTCGAGGGCACGGGCGACCACGGCTGCGAATACATGACGGGCGGCACGGTGGTCGTGCTCGGCAGGACCGGCCGCAACTTCGCGGCGGGCATGTCCGGCGGCATCGCGTACGTCTACGACGAGGACGGCCAGTTCGCGAGCCGCTGCAACACGGCGATGGTGTCGCTCGAGCGCGTGGGCACGACGGCCGAGCAGCGCTCGGACGCCGGCAAGACCAAGCTGCACCACGACCAGACCGACGAGGCGCTTTTGAAGAAGCTGCTCGAGGACCACAACCGCTGGACCGGCAGCCGCCGCGCGCGCGAACTGCTGGACAACTGGGCGGCCGCGCGCCAGAAATTCGTGAAGGTCTTCCCGAACGAATACAAGCGCGCCCTCGCGGAGATGTACGAGCGCGAAGTGGAGCTCGCGAGCACGGGCAACAACGCACACGTGGCGATGAAGCACGAGCCGGTGGTGGCGAAGTAATCGGCAAAAAGGGGATTCGAGCAATGGGCAAAGTCACCGGCTTCCTGGAATTCGACCGCATCGAGGAGGGCTACCGCCCCGTGGGCGAGCGCGTGAAGCAGTACAAGGAGTTCGTGGTCGGACTCACCGACGACCAGGCCAAGGTGCAGGGCGCGCGCTGCATGGATTGCGGCACGCCGTTTTGCAACTCGGGCTGCCCGGTCAACAACATCATCCCGGACTTCAACGACCTCGCGTACCGGCAGGACTGGGCGAATGCGTTCGCGGTGCTGGATTCGACCAACAACTTTCCGGAGTTCACCGGCCGCATCTGCCCGGCGCCTTGCGAGGAGGCGTGCGTGCTCAACGTCAACGACGAGCCGGTGGGCATCAAGTCGCTCGAACACGCGATCATCGACCGCGCGTGGGAGCACGGCTGGGTGAAGCCGCGCGTGGCGCGCATCCGCACCGGCAAGAAGGTGGCGGTGGTCGGCTCGGGACCGGCGGGCATGGCGGCCGCGCAGCAGCTTGCGCGGTCCGGCCATGACGTGACGCTCTTCGAGAAGAACGACCGCATCGGCGGGCTGCTGCGCTACGGCATTCCCGACTTCAAGATGGAGAAGCATCACATCGACCGCCGCGTCGAGCAGATGAAGGCCGAAGGCGTGGTGTTTCGCACCGGCGTGATGGTGGGAAAGCTCCCCGAAGGCTCGAAGGTCACGAACCTCGCCAAGACGAGCGTGACGCCCGCGGAGCTGGACAAGGAGTTCGACGCGATCCTGCTTGCCGGCGGCGCGGAGCAGTCTCGCGACCTGCCGGTGGCGGGGCGCGAGCTGGACGGCATCCACTTCGCGATGGAATTCCTGCCGCAGCAAAATCGCGTGAACGCCGGCGACAAGGTGAAGGGCCAGATTCGCGCGGACGGCAAGCACGTGATCGTGATCGGCGGCGGCGACACGGGCTCCGACTGCGTGGGCACGAGCAACCGCCACGGCGCGAAGAGCGTGACGCAGTTCGAGCTCATGCCGATGCCGCCCGAGCACGAGAACAAGGAACTCACCTGGCCCTATTGGCCGTACAAGCTTCGCACGTCGTCGTCCCACGAGGAAGGATGCGAGCGCGAGTTCGCGATCGCCACGAAGGAATTCCTGGGCGACAAGGGCAAGGTCACCGCGCTGAAGACAGTCCGCGTCGAGTGGAAGGACGGCAGGATGGCCGAGGTCGCCGGCAGCGAGCAGGTGATGCCCGCCGACCTCGTGCTGCTCGCGATGGGCTTCGTGAGTCCGGTGCAAAGCATCCTCGAAGGCTTTCGCGTGGAGAAGGACGCGCGCGGCAACGCGAAGGCCACGACCGACTTCAACGGCGGCTACGCGACGAACGTGCCGAAGGTGTTCGCCGCCGGCGACATGCGCCGCGGACAGTCACTCGTGGTGTGGGCGATCCGCGAAGGCCGCCAGTGCGCCCGTTCGGTCGATCTGTTTTTGATGGGTTCGACCAACCTGCCGCGGTGAGATTTAGTGGTGCGCCGAGCTTCGCAGCTCCCGCGCCGCTCATTCCCGCGGACGCGGGAATCCAGATTTTAGAGCGGTTCAGATTTACTCGGAATCGTCATGCGCGGGCTTGACCCGCGCATCCATCAAGAGAAAGATTCTTCTCACGAGGATGGATTGCCGGGTCAAGCCCGGCAACGACAATGTATTTCAAACAAATGGTGATGCTCTGGTTCTGGGTGCCCGCTTTCGCGGGGGCGAGCGGAGGAGGACAGGCTCAACGACGAGCCACGCCACTTACCGCGGAAAGAAGAAGAAGAACGGCGGCGGCTGTTGCGAGCGCCGGTACTGCGCTTCGCGCTGAGCCGCCTGCGCATCGCGCTGAGCCTGCATTTGACCCGACGAGCGCGGCGCACGCGGCCGGGTGGCGCTTGGCGTATTTGGGTGCTGGGCGGACGCCACCGCTGCAGCGCGTGGCGGCTGCGGCCGCTCGGCCACCATCGGCGTCATGGGCAACGTCGTGGTCGCCACCACCGGATCGGCGCCGACCGGCATGGGTACGCGGCGCGGCCAGGCATAATCGTCCGCGCGGCCGGCCGGGACCGGCAGCGCTTCGCCACGGATCAGCACGCGCGAGGCGACCGCATCGGCGAGCGACTGCCGCGCGCCATTTGCTCCCGCGAGCTCTTCACTTTCGGACGGTTCGTTTGCCGCGTTGAGCGGGATCACCGGCCCTGCCAACGGACGTTGCGTCACGTTGCTGCCCGGCGCAGCCACCGTGGGCTGGCTCGCCGCCGGATCGACCGGCAACGCGATCGCCACCGGCCCGGTCGGCGTCATGGCGCGGCGAATTTCCTTTTCGAGATAGTGCGCA
>NZ_DASZSE010000006.1:0-1781 GCF_035548915.1 Ramlibacter sp.
TCCGGCGTGAAGGGCGCGTTCACATCCGCGAAGGTCTTCGCCGCGTTCAGCCCTTCCGGGTATTTCAACGCCGCCGCGAGGGCGGCTTCGCGCGTGGGGAGCTGCTCCGGACGCGGCGCATAGTTCATCACTTCGCTCGGCGCGGAGAGGCCGTCGACGTTGAAGATGAGGCCGTCCGCGCGGCTGCGTGTCGCGACCAGCTCCATCTCCGTGATCTTCTGGTCGGCCACCTGAAGGCGCACGACCAGCAAGACGGGCGCACCGCTTTCTTCGACCATTGCGGCCGCTGCGGCCATGCCGGCGCGCTCGTCGAGAAAATCCTGCCGATAGCCGCGCAGGCGGGTCACCGTCTTCACGAGGCCGACCTTCGCGAGCGGCTTCTCGATGGCATCTTCGGTGACCCGCACCTTGTCACTGAGCGGCAGACGGCTCGTGTCGTGTTTCAAGAGCGCGTGGAGAGACGCAGTGATCAGGCTGCGCAGGCATTCGCGGTCGCAGCTCGAAGCGGCTGTCGCCGTTGAGTTGGACGCAGCCTTTGCTACAGACACGCACGCGAGCAGGACGAGACAGAGCGATCCGATCTTTTTCATGTTCCCCCCTGGCGCCAACGTTAGCCGAGGGGGTGGCTCAGCGTCCACGCCGAGGGCCAGGCCCGTCCGACGTGAGGCTTCGACACCCCACGAGGCCGGGTCTGCTCTGGATTGTCGGATGAGCGGAGCTGGCCGCGGCTAGGCGTTCATCGCCCGTTTCGGGTGGATCATTTCTCGGGTGTGCATGGGCCCCTCCACGTTCTACTCGACGCTCGCATAAGTCATGCCCACGCACCGCCGCTGTTTCCTTCAAGTCGCCATTGGCCGCGTCAAGAGCCACTCAAGGAATGCGCGCAGGATCAGCGCAACTGAAGACAGCCCCGGAGGATGCCATGACATCGATGAAGCCGTCGCAACCGCTGGAGCAGCGCGAGGCCGCCTTCGTTGGCGCGCGCACCGGTGCAAGTGAACAGGGCGTGCGCACGATCGCGGGTGTCCAGGTGCCCGATTCCGTCCTGATCTCACGCACGATCGAGTATGCGCGCCAGCATCAGGAACCGTATCTCTTCAACCATGCGATGAGGTCATGGCTCTTCGCCGTGACGATCGCGGAACAGAAGCAGGTGGAGCACGACGCCGAAGTGCTTGCCGTGACGACGCTGCTGCATGACTTGGGGCTCGAGAAGGCCTTCGCGGGACCGCTCCGATTCGAAGTGGAGGGTGCAAATGCTGCGCGCCGGTTTGCCCAGGGCGAAGGGGTCGATGCGCGCCGCTGCCAGCTGATCTGGGATGGTGTGGCGCTCAACTCGACGCCGTCGCTCGCGCTACACAAAGAAGTGGAGGTGTCCCTGTCCACCGCGGGGATCGGCCTAGACTGGGGCGGTTGGGGCTACGACTCATTGCATGCGAGCCGCATGGCAGAGATCCTGGATGCGTTTCCCCGGCTGGACATGAAGAAACGCTTCGCGCACTCGGTGTGTTGGGTCGTCGAAACGCGCCCGACGACGACCTACGACAACTTCGCGCGCGATTTCGGCGAGCGATTCGTGCCTGGCTACAAGAGTCCTTCAGCGGTCGATCTGCTGATGAGCTCACCGTTCACCGAGTAGCGAATTCGTGCGTCGCGCGCGCGGGCACCGTCGAAGTGCGCCACCCGCCGGTTGTAACTGGCTGCCACGGCGTGCACCCGCGCGCCTCTCGCGCGATTCAGAACGCGCGCGCAGCCTCTAGCCCGATTCACGACCCGCGTGA
>NZ_DASZSE010000007.1:0-123239 GCF_035548915.1 Ramlibacter sp.
CCTCCACGCGCACCAGCAAGCCGCTGCCCCAGCTCGCCGGCGGCACGATGCGCTCGCGCATCGATCCCAGCGCCCACGCATCGGCGTGGCCGCCCACGATCTTGCCTTCGCTGTTGTACGTGCGCAGCGCCACCAGATCGAGCCCGCGCGCGGCAAGCTTCTCATCGCGGTCCTGCACCACCAGGTTGCCGTTGCTCGCGTTCACGTACACCTGCTCGCCGCTTCGGCCGGCGCCGGCCGAGCCCGCGGTTCCTTGCTCTCCCAGCGTGGCAAGCGATGTCGATGTCAACCCCAGGCTGTTGCCCGCGACGATGGCGACCATGTGCCGCTCCTCCCCTTGAATCTTCTTTATGCTGGAAGAGAATAGTTCTCCACCTCGGCCGAACGTATCACCGAAAAGCATGCATTGTGCAGCAGTTCACCTGGGCAAATCGATTCGCCACGAGCGGCACACGGATCATTTCCAGTGAACGGCCCTTCGGCCGAGACATCGGTTGACCCGCCGGACGTCCCTGGGGCGATGCGCGCCGGATCGACAAGGCCAAAAAACTAGAATGGCGGTACATGGGAAGCGCCAAGAACAAAATCACATTCTTCGATCTCGATCACACGCTCCTGCCGATCGACTCCGATTACGCCTGGGGCGAGTTCACCCAGGCGATCGGCTGGACGGATCCCGTCGAGTTCAAGCGGCGCAACGACGCGTTCTTCGAGCACTACAAGGCCGGCACGCTCGACGTGCACGACTACGTGCGCTTCGCGGTGGAGGCGATCAGGATTCGCAGCGAGGCCGAATACCGCGAGGCCCATGCGCGCTTCATGCGTGAAGTGATCCGGCCCGTCGTCCTGCCCGCCGCGCTGAACCTCATCCGCAGACATCGCGCCGCGGGGGACACGGTTGCCGTCATCACCGCCACCAACGAACTCGTGACGCGTCCGATCGCGGACGCCCTGGAGATCGAAGAGCTCATCGCCGTCGAACTGGAACGCGACGGCGCGGGCTGGATCACCGGCGAGATTTCGGGCGTTCCTTCGCTGGGCGCGGGCAAGGTCGTGCGGGCGACGCATTGGCTCGCGCAGCGCGGCACCGACTGGCTGGACGTGGAAACCACGTTCTATTCCGATTCCATGAACGACCTGCCCCTGCTGGAGCAGGTCGATCATCCGGTCGCCACCAATCCCGACCCGCGCCTGCGCACTCTCGCGCTGGAGCGTGGCTGGCGCGTCCTGGACCTGTTTGCGAAACCCCAATGATCCGAAGATTCATCGACAAGCTGATCGAGTCCGCCACACCGCGCAAACCCCGGTTCGGCAAGCGCCAGGAGGTCGGGCCCGAGGCGCACGGCATCGATGCGGCGCTGGTGGACGACCGCGCCCTGAACGTCGTGCACACGCTGAAGGAAGCCGGCTACGAGGCCTACATCGTGGGCGGCGCGGTGCGCGACCTGCTGCTCGGCCTGCGCCCCAAGGACTTCGACGTCGCCACGAACGCCACGCCCGAGCAGGTGAAGTCGCTCTTTCGCCGCGCCTTCATCATCGGACGGCGCTTTCGCATCGTCCACGTGGTCTACGGCCGCGGACGCGAGCATGAAGTGATCGAGGTGTCGACGTTTCGCGCCTACCTCGACAGCGCGGCCGCCGAAGCCGTGAGCGGCAACGAGAAAACGAGCCGCAGCGAACTCGCGGGCATGAAGCACGCGGTGGACGCGTCGGGACGCGTTCTGCGCGACAACGTCTGGGGGCCTCAGGAAGAAGACGCCGCGAGGCGCGACTTCACGATCAACGCGCTCTACTACGACCCCGAGCGGCGCATCGTGGTGGACTACCACGGCGGCATCAAGGACGCGAAGAACCGCACGATCCGGATGATCGGCGACCCGATGGCGCGCTATCGCGAGGACCCGGTGCGCGTCATCCGCGCCGTGCGGTTCGCGGCGAAGCTCGCGCCGCTCGGCTTCAAGCTCGATTCGAAGACCGGCTCTTCGCTGAAGCCGAGCGTCGCGCTGCTGCAGGACGTGCCGCAAAGCCGCCTCTTCGACGAGATGCTGAAGCTGCTGCAGACGGGGCACTCGCTCGGCACGATCGCGCAGCTGAAGTCACTCGGGCTCTCGCGCGGCATGTATCCGCTGCTGGACCTGGTCGTGGAGCGTGCCGACCAGCCGTTCGTGAAGTCCGCGCTGCAGGATACCGACCGGCGCGTCGCCGAAGGCAAGCCGGTCGCGCCGAGCTTTCTCCTCGCGTGCGTGCTGTGGGCCGACGTGCGCGACGGCTGGGCCGAACGCATCGCGCGCAAGGAGCATTCGTTTCCCGCGCTGCAAGGCGCCATCGACGATGTGTTCGACGCGCGCATCGGCGACGTGTCGGGGCGCGGCAAGCTCGGCGCGGACATGCGCGAGATCTGGATGATGCAGCCTCGATTCGAAAAGCGCACGGGGACCACGCCCTTTTCTCTTGCGGAGCAGCCGCGGTTTCGCGCCGGCTTCGACTTCATGCGCCTGCGCGCCGACGCGGGCGAGGTGGACGTCGTGCTGGCCGACTGGTGGCAGGAGTTCAGCCAGGCAAGCGATGCGGTGCGCGAGGACCTCGTGGCGCAGTTGCGCGAGGAGCAGCACAAGCACCAGAGGCGAGTGCGTTCGCCGCGCCCGCCGGCGCCCGGCGCGGCCGCGCAGGGCGCCGCGATCGGCGGGCAGCAGGAGGGCCGCGGTGAACGCTCGCGGGAAGGTGCGAGGGAAGGTGCGAGGGAAGGTGCGAGGGAGGGCGCGAGGGACGTTGCCAGGGACGAATCAAGCGAAGACGCGCCCGCCGATGCCACGGAAGGCGGCGCGGCCGACGCGCCTCGCAAGCGCCGCCGCCGTCGCCGCAAACCTTCGGGGCAGGGCAGCGGCGCGGCGCCCCCGGACGCCTGAGGCGAAGACGCGAGCATGCGCGAGCCCGTCTGCGCATACATCGCCGTCGGCGCCAACGTGGGCGACGCGCGGCAGGCCGCATGCAACGCGATCGCCGCCATCGGTCGATTGCCAGGTGTCGCTTTGCGGCGGCAGTCGTCGCTCTATCGCACAGCGCCGCTCGACTCGAGCGGGCCGGACTACGTGAACGCGGTGGTCGAAGTCGCGACGCGGCTTACCGCGCCGGAACTTCTCGCGCTGTTGCAGCGGCTCGAAACCGAGGCCGGGCGTGAGCGGCCTTATCGCAATGCACCGCGCACGCTCGATCTCGACTTGCTGCTGTATGGGACGGGCCGCATCGACAGCGCCGTGCTCGTCGTGCCGCATCCGCGCATGCGAGAGCGCGCCTTCGTGCTCGTTCCCCTTGCAGAGATCGCGCCGTCACGCGTGAGCACCGACGAGCTCGCGCGCGTGGCTTCCCAGCGTATCGAGGCTTTACCTCCGGCGTCATTGGTTCCGTGACGCGCGGCCTCCATGATCGGTGCAAGGCAACACGATTCTGGAGAACTACATGACAGACACCGGTCTCATCGCAGTCGCATGCGGACTGATCATCGGCCTGGGCGCGATCGGCGCCTGCCTGGGCATCGGCACCATGGGCAGCCGCTTCCTGGAAGGCGCCGTGCGCCAGCCCGAGATGATGGAGCCGCTGCAGGTGAAGATGTTCGTGCTGGCGGGCCTCATCGACGCCAATTTCCTGATCGGGGTCGGCGTGGCGATGATGTTCGTGTTCGCGAATCCGTTCGGGCACTGAACAGGGCGGCGCTTCACTGAAGCCGACCGTGCTCGCGCAGCATGGCCACGATGCGGTCGGCGGCTTCCTCGGGCCGCAACTTGTGCGTCTCGACCTTCAGTTCCGGCTGCTCGGGCACTTCGTAGTCGGAGTCGATGCCGGTGAAGTTCTTCAGCTCGCCGCGCCGCGCTTTCTTGTAGAGGCCCTTCACGTCGCGTTCCTCCGCCACGGCGAGCGGCACGTCCACGTGCACTTCGTAGAACTCGTCCTCGGCCATGAGCGCGCGCGCCATGCGGCGTTCGGAGCGGAACGGCGAGATGAACGAAGTGATCACGATCAGCCCCGCATCGACCATCAGCTTCGCGACTTCGGCCACGCGGCGGATGTTCTCCACGCGGTCCTGATCGGTGAAGCCGAGGTCCTTGTTGAGGCCGTGGCGCACGTTGTCGCCATCCAGCAGGTAGGTGCGGTGGCCCATCGCGTGCAGCTTCTTCTCCACGAGGTTCGCGACGGTGGACTTGCCCGCGCCGGAAAGGCCGGTGAGCCACACCACGCACGAGCGCTGATGATTGAGCTTGTTGCGCGCCGCCCGGTCGACGTCCACGTGCTGCAGGTGGATGTTCTGGCTGCGGCGCAGCGCGAAGTGGATCATGCCCGCGCCCATGGTGGCGTTGGTCATGCGGTCGATCACGATGAAGCCGCCCGTGTCGCGGTTGTCGGCGTAGGCGTCGAAGCCGACCATGCGGTCCAGGTGCAGCGTGCACACGCCGATCGCGTTCAGGCCCAGCGTCTTTGCCGCGATGTGCTCCAGCGTGTTCACGTTGACCTGGTACTTGATCTCCATGATCGACGCGTTCACCGTGCGCGTGCCCATCTTCACGAGGTAGCTGCGCCCGGGCAGGAGAGGCTCGTCGTGCATCCACACGAGCGTCGTCTCGAACTGGTCGGCGGTGCCGGCGGGCTCGTCGGTGCCGGAGATGAGGTCGCCGCGCGAGATGTCGATCTCGTCGGCGAGCGTGAGCGTGACGGATTGGCCCGCGACCGCCTCGGGCAGGTCGCCGTCGAACGTGACGATGCGCTCCACCGTGCTTTCCCGGCCCGAGGGCTGAACGCGGATGCGGTCGCCGGGCCGCACGCGCCCGCCCGCGATCGTGCCCGCGAAGCCGCGGAAGTCGAGGTTGGGGCGATTCACCCATTGCACCGGCAGGCGCAGCGGCGAGCGCTGCATGCGCATGTCGTCCACCTCCACGGTCTCGAGGTAGCCCATGAGCGTCGTGCCGTGGTACCAGGGCATCTTCTCGCTGGGACGCATGATGTTGTCGCCGCGGAACGCCGACACCGGGATGAAGGTGACGTCGGCCGAGCCCAGCTGCTTCGCGAACGCCCGGTAGTCCTCCATGATGCCTTCGAACACCTTTTGCGAGTAGTCCACGAGGTCCATCTTGTTGATGGCGACCAGTATGTGGCGGATGCCGAGCAGGTTCACGAGGTAGCTGTGGCGGCGCGTCTGCGTGAGCACGCCCTTGCGCGCATCGACCATCAGCACCGCGGCGTCGGCGGTGCTCGCGCCCGTGACCATGTTGCGCGTGTACTGCTCGTGCCCGGGCGTGTCGGCCACGATGAACTTGCGCCGGTCCGTCGCGAAAAACCGGTAGGCGACGTCGATGGTGATGCCCTGCTCGCGTTCCGCGGCAAGTCCGTCGACGAGCAGCGCGAAGTCGATCTGGTCGCCCTGCGTGCCCCATTTGCGCGAGTCGGCTTCCATCGCGGCGATGTGGTCCTCGAAGAGCATCTTGCTGTCGTACAGAAGCCGCCCGATGAGCGTGCTCTTGCCGTCGTCCACGCTGCCGCAGGTGATGAAACGCAGCAGGCTCTTGCCTTCGTGCTGCTTCAGATACGCGTCGATGTCCGACGCGATGAGTTCGTCGCGGTGTCCCATCAGAAGTACCCCTCCTGCTTCTTCTTTTCCATGGAGGCGGCCGAGTCGTGGTCGATCACGCGGCCCTGCCGTTCGGACGTCTTCGCAAGCAGCATCTCCTGGATGATCCGCGGCAGCGTGTCGGCGCTCGATTCGATCGCGCCGGTGAGCGGATAGCACCCGAGCGTGCGAAAGCGCACCTTCTTTCGCATCGGCACCTCGCCCGGGGCGAGCGGCATGCGCTCGTCGTCCACCATGATGAGCGTGCCGCCGCGTTCCACCACGGGCCGTTCGGCCGCGTAGTAGAGCGGCACGATCGGGATCTTGTTCAGGTAGATGTACTGCCACACATCGAGCTCGGTCCAGTTCGAGAGGGGAAAGATGCGCAGCGTCTCGCCCTTGTGCTTGCGCGCGTTGTAGAGCTTCCAGAGTTCGGGCCGCTGGTTCTTCGGGTCCCAGCGATGCTGGGCGCTGCGAAACGAGAAGATTCGCTCCTTCGCCCGCGACTTCTCCTCATCGCGCCGCGCGCCGCCGAAGGCCGCGTCGAAGCCGTGCCTGTCGAGCGCCTGCTTGAGCCCCTCGGTCTTCATCACGTCCGTGTGGATCGCCGAGCCGTGCGTGAAGGGATTGATATTCTTCGCGACGCCTTCCGGGTTGATGTGCACGATGAGGTCGAGACCGAGCTCCTTCACCATCCGGTCGCGAAACGCATACATGTCGCGGAACTTCCAGCGCGTGTCGACGTGCAGCAGCGGAAAGGGCGGCTTCGATGGATAGAACGCCTTCATCGCGAGGTGGAGCATCACGGCGCTGTCCTTGCCGATCGAATAGAGCATCACCGGCTTGTCGGCTTCGGCGACCACTTCGCGCATGATGTGGATGCTCTCGGCCTCGAGCCGCTGCAAGTGGGTGAGCGTCGTCGTCACGGACGTCCTTTCTGGATTGAATCTGCTGAGCCCGCCCCCGGGGGGCGTGAGGATGGGCTCGGCGCGCGCCTGCACCGCCGGCTCGCCGAGATCGGGGTCGACCAGCGTGAGCCGGTCTCGATGGGCCTCGACCCATTCGCGCAGTTGCGGCACGCGCGCCAATCGCGCGCAGCCCGCGATGCGCAGTTCGATGCGCCCTTGCACGTGGGCCATGAGCCCCGACAGGAATTCGATGAAGTGCCGCGCGTTCGGCGGCCCTTCGAACATCAGCCACAGCAGCTTGCCCCGCGGCATTCGCGCGCACAACACGCCTTGTTGCGGATGGCCGGCGAGGTAGTGCTCGACGCCATGGATTCGCAACGAGCCGTCGGGCATGCGCTCGGAATCGGCGAGTTCGGCGTTCAGGCCGAGTTGCTCGCACAGGCGCGCGACGAGCCCCGCGCTGCGCGGCATGTGATGGCGCGCGACCCATTCGCCCACGGCCTGGCGGCTCCACAACACGTGATTCGCGAAACCCTTCGACGAGGGGGCGCCGTCCAGCATGTCGGCCAGGAGTCTTTCCGCATGCGCCGCCGGCAAGCCCTGCTCGTCCTTGGGCGGGCGGCCGCGCCGCGGCCGCACGTCCACGGCCGCCCAGCCGCCTTGCCGATAGGCTTTCACCGCGGCGATCACGGTGGGCGCGCTCAGGCCCGTGCTGCCCGCGACGGCCGCGAGCTTCTGCCCTTGCAGGCGCAGCATCACCGCCTGGCGCCGGCGGGCGTTCAGGTCGGAGATGGAAAGCTGGTTGCCGTTCACGAGGGAAGAATCCAATCAAACCTTTATAAATTCGCCAGAATTAAAGGTATTGTGCGGGTCGCATTGTACAGACGATCCGAAGAAAGAAAAGCAGATGACCCTCGATGCGATGCTCGTCGTGGCCGGCGCGGGCACCGGCGTGCTCGTCGGCATGACAGGGGTGGGCGGCGGCTCCGTGATGACGCCGCTCCTCCTCCTCGTGTTCGGCTTCGCGCCCGCCTCCGCGATCGGCACGGACCTGTGGTTCGCGAGCTTCACGAAGCTCGCCGCGACGCGCGTGCATCACGCGCGCGGACTCATCGACTGGCAGGTGGTGCGGCGTCTCTGGTGCGGCAGCCTTCCGGCGTCGGCGATCACGCTCGCGTGGATGGCCTATGTGCCGATCGGCCGTGAAACCGAAACGCTGCTGAAGGCAAGCGTCGCGATCGCCGTGCTCGTCACCGCCGCGTCGATGCTCTTCCAGAAGCAGCTGCATGCGCTCGGCCGCGGCTTTCGCCTGCACGACAGCGTGCATTTCAAGGCGATGCAGGCGCCGCTCACCGTCGCGGCGGGCGCCTTGCTCGGCGCGCTCGTGACGCTGACATCCATCGGCGCGGGCGCGCTCGGTGTCGTGTTTCTCGCGTATCTCTATCCGCTGCGGCTCACGCCTTCGCGGCTCGTCGCGACGGACATCGTTCATGCGATTCCGCTGGCGATGTTCGCGGGCAGCGGCCACCTGCTGATGGGCAACGTCGACTACGCGCTGCTCGCGAATCTGCTGGTGGGTTCGATCCCCGGTGTGCTGGTCGGCGCGTGGCTGTCGGCGAAACTGCCTTACGCCATGCTGCGCACCGCGCTCGCATGCGTGCTCGTCTTCACCGGAGTGAAGGTGCTCGGGTCGATCTGACCTGAGCGGGCCCCTGGTGCCGAAGGCCGGACTCGAACCGGCACGGGTGTGACCCCGGCAGATTTTGAGTCTGCTGCGTCTACCGATTTCGCCACTTCGGCAGGGGGGAAAGAGCGAAGCGGGGAATTATGGCACAGTGACGCCATGCAATACCCGACGATCGAAGACGCCATCGGCCGCACGCCGCTCGTGGCCCTGCAGCGCATCGGCGCGCAAGACAGCGCGAAGCGCGGCAACGTCATCCTCGCCAAGCTCGAAGGCAACAATCCCGCCGGCTCCGTGAAGGATCGTCCCGCGCTTTCGATGATCAAGCGCGCCGAGGAGCGCGGCGAGATCGAGCCCGGGGACACGCTCATCGAGGCGACTTCCGGCAACACCGGCATTGCGCTTGCCATGGCCGCGGCCATTCGCGGCTACCGCATGGTGCTGATCATGCCGGAAGACCTCTCGGTGGAGCGCGCGCAGACGATGAAGGCGTTCGGCGCCGAGCTCTTGCTCACGCCCAAGAGCGGCGGCATGGAATACGCGCGCGACCTCGCCGAGAACATGCAGAAGGAAGGCAAGGGGCGCGTGCTCGACCAGTTCGCCAACATGGACAACCCGCGCATCCACTACGAGACCACGGGTCCCGAGCTTTGGGAGCAGACGGGCGGGCGCATCACGCACTTCGTGAGCGCGATGGGCACGACGGGCACGATCACCGGCGTATCGAAGTTCCTGAAGGAAAAGAACGCGGGCGTGCGCATCGTCGGCGCTCAGCCGAACGAAGGCTCGCGCATTCCCGGCATCCGCAAGTGGCCGCAGGAGTATCTGCCTCGCATCTACGAGCCGCAGCGCGTGGACGAACTCGTCTACGTGAGCCAGGAAGAGGCCGAAGAGATGTGCCGGCGGCTCGCGCGCGAAGAGGGCATCTTCGCCGGCATTTCATCGGCGGGGGCGCTCTGGGTCGCGCTGCAGGTGGCCAGGGACGTCGAGAAGGCGACGATCGTGTTCATCGTCTGCGACCGCGGCGACCGCTACCTTTCCACGGGCGTGTTTCCCGCCTGAGGTCACTTTCCCATCCCGGACATGGCCGAGTACAAGTTCTGCCCGGTTTGCGCGACGCCCCTCGCATGGCTCGCGCAGCAGGAGGACAGCGGAATGCGCGAGCGCCTGCGCTGCCCGGCATGTGCCTGGACGCACTGGAACAATCCGACGCCCGTGCTCGCCGCCGTGATCCAGTACCAGGACAAGGTGCTGCTTGCGCGCAATGCGGCGTGGACGAACAAGATGTACGCGCTCATCACCGGCTTCATGGAAGCCGGGGAGACGCCCGAGGAGGGCATCCGGCGCGAGATCAAGGAAGAAACGAATCTCGACGCGAGCGAGCTCAATCTGATCGGCGTGTGGGACTTCCAGCGCGCGAACCAGGTGATCATCGCCTACCATGCCGTGGCGCACGGCGAGGTGCGGCTCTCGCCCGAACTCGCGGACTACCGGCTCTTCGCCTACGACCAGGTGCGGTGCTGGCCCGCGGGCACGGGGCAGGCGCTTGCGAAGTGGCTGCGCGGCATGGGGTTCGAACCCGAATTCATGGATTTGCCGCGGCGCTGAGCGCTCCTACAATCGAAAGCATCATGGACGTCGACAAGGAAATCGATACGCGCGGGCTCAATTGCCCACTGCCCATCCTGAAGGCGAAGAAGGCGCTCACGGACATGGAAAGCGGCCAGCTCCTCAAGGTGGTCGCCACCGACCCGGGGTCGGTGCGCGATTTCCAGGCGTTCGCGAAGCAGACCGGCAACGAACTGGTGGAGCAGCAGACCGCGGGCGCCGACTTCATCCACGTCCTGCGTCGCCGCTGACGCTCTTCAGGTAAGCCGCGAAACGTTCTCCCACCTCGGGGTGGCGCAGCGCGAGCTCGACGGTCGCTTCCAGGAAGCCTTCCTTGCTGCCGCAGTCGTAGCGCTTGCCCGCGTACTGGTACGCGTAGACCCCTTCGGACTCGATCAGTTTCGCGATGGCATCGGTGAGTTGAATCTCGCCACCCGCGCCGCGCTCCTGGCGGCGGATGTGGTCGAAGACCGAAGGCGTGAGCACGTAGCGGCCCGCCACGCCCATGCGAGACGGCGCGCTTTCCGGGGAGGGCTTTTCCACCATCCGATCGATCCTGATCAGCCGCTCGCCGGCGGGCGAGCCCGCGACGATGCCGTATCGCCGTGTGTGCTCCAGCGGCACTTCCTGCACCGCGATCAGCGAGGCCTGCGCGGACTCGAAGACGCGCACCATCTGGGCGAGCACGCCCTGGTCACCGGCCGGTCCGCACATCAGATCGTCGGCGAGCAGCACGGCGAAAGGCTCGTCACCCACGAGCGGCTGCGCGCAGAGCACCGCATGCCCGAGCCCGAGCGTGCGCGGCTGGCGCACGTAGGAGCACACCATGTCCGCGGGTGCCAGCGATCGCACGAGTTCGAGGAGCTGCGTCTTGCCGCCGGCCTCGAGTTCGTTTTCGAGTTCGTAGGCGGTGTCGAAGTGATCCTCGATCGCGCGCTTGTTGCGGCCCGTGACGAAGATCATGTGACGCGCCCCGGCGGCGTAGGCCTCTTCCACCGCGTACTGAATGAGCGGCTTGTCGACGATCGGCAGCATCTCCTTCGGCTGCGCCTTGGTAGCCGGCAGGAACCGCGTGCCGAGCCCCGCGACCGGGAATACGGCCTTGTGAATTCCTGTGAATTTTTTCATCGACTGAAGAGTCATTTGTGATTAAAGTCTTCGTTCCTGACCCAGGTGCGAACAGGGTGGACATCTTACTTCTCGAACGACTGATCCCGGAGGCCGAGGCGTGGCTCGAATCGCGCCACGCCCTCGTGGTGCGACCGGAAATCGCGACGGATCCTGCCGCGATCCGCAGGGCGCTCGGCCAGACCCAGGCCGTGGTGCTGCCGCGCAAGGTGGTCGTCACGCGTGAATTCCTCGAGCACGCGCCCGCACTGAAGGCGGTGGCCCGCATGCACGTCGGTACCGACAACACCGATCTCGAAGCATGCCGCGACCGCAAGGTGCGCGTGATCCAGGCGACCACGGCCAACGTCCGTTCGAACGCCGAGTACCTGCTTGCAGCGCTGCTGCTCATGTTCCGCCGGGGCATCGGCGCGCCCATGAGCGGCGACCGCCACGCCGAAGTGCGCATCGGGCGGGAGCTCAATGGCAGCACCATCGGCATCCTCGGCCTGCAGCCCACCGCGCACACCCTCGCGCTGATGCTGCATTCGCTCGGTGCGAAGCTGATCGGCTACGACCCGGCCGTGCACCACACGGCGCCGCTCTGGCAGCGCCTGCACATCCAGCCCGTGAGCCTGGCGGACTTGATGGCGCAGTCGGACGCCGTGTCGCTGCAGATGATGTACGCCTCGCGCTATCAGGGGTTCATCAACGACAAGGTCCTCGCCCACTGCAAGGAAGGGCAGCTGTGGGTGTGCATCAGCCGTTCGCTCGTCTTCGACACCGACGCGCTGGCCCGCGCGCTGACCGACGGTCGCATCGAAGCCGCGATGGTCGACGGCGCGGAATCCGGCTTTGCATCGCAGGGTTCGCCGCTGCACGAGAAGAACAACCTCTTTCTCACGCCGCGGCTCGGTTCGCACACGCGAGAATCGCGTCTGCGCGCAAGCTGGTATGTGGCGCATCGCATTCACGAAACCTTGGCGGCCCCGCGGCCGAGCGGCTTCGATTCGCTCATGAGCGGTCCGATGGACCTCGACTCGCCGCCCGCGCCGCATTTCCAAGGCGTTGCCGACCCGTCGGCGCCACTGATCGTGCGTTGAGGCGGTTGTTGCTCCCTCTCCCTGCGGGAGAGGGCTGGGGTGAGGGCCGGCGTGATGACCGGTGCGTGATGACCGGGGCGGGGCCGCTCAGCCCAGCCGTCCAAGCTGCCCCTGGATCTTCTGCAGCGTCGCGGTGAAGTCCGCGATGCGCTTTTTCTCCTGCTCGATCACCGCGGGCGGCGCCTTGGCGACGAACGACTCGTTCGCGAGTTTGCCGTTCGCCTTGGCGAGTTCACCTTGCAGCCGCGCGGCTTCCTTCGCGAGCCGGGCCCGCTCGGCGGCGACGTCGATTTCCATGTAGAGGCACAGGTGCGCTTCGCCCGCGACGCTCACGGGTGCCGCTTTCGCCGCGGCCGCCCACGAAGCTTCGTCATCGAAGATCTTCACTTCGCTCAGCTTCGCCAGCGCTTGCAGCACCGGTGACCAGCCGCGGATGAATTCGGCATCGCCTGCGACGTAAAGCGGCAGGCGCGTGCCCGGCGACACATTCATTTCGCCGCGAAGCATGCGGCAGGCATCGACCACCGACTTCAGCTTCGCGAACTGCGCTTCGGCCGCTTCGTCGATGTTGGCGGGCTGGGACTGGGGGTAGGGCGCGGTGCTGATCGTGTCGCCTTGCTTGCCCGCGACCGGCGCGACCTTCTGCCACAGCTCCTCCGTGATGAAGGGGATCACTGGATGCGCAAGCCGCAGGACCGCTTCCAGCACGCGGATCAGCGTGCGGCGCGTGCCGCGCTGCTGCGATTCGTCGCCGGTCTGCACCTGGACCTTCGCGATCTCCAGGTACCAGTCGCAATACTCGTCCCACACGAACTGGTAGATCGTGTTCGCGACGTTGTCGAGGCGGTACTCGGCGAAGCCCTTCGCGACTTCCGCTTCCACGCGCTGCAAGAGCGACACGATCCAGCGATCGGCCGCCGAGAGCGTGGCGCCTTCCTCGGCGAGATCGAAGCCTTCGCAGTTCATGAGCACGAAGCGCGTCGCGTTCCAGAGCTTGTTGCAGAAATTGCGGTAGCCCTCGCAGCGCTTCGTGTCGAAGTTGATGTTGCGCCCGAGGCTCGCGTAGCTCGCCATCGTGAAGCGCAGCGCATCGGCTCCGTAGGCGGGCATGCCCTCGGGGAATTCCTTCTTCACGCGCTGAGCGATCTTCGGCGCGGTCTCGGGCTTGCGCAGGCCCACCGTGGACTTGTGGATCAGCGTCTCGAGGTCCGCGCCCTGGATCAGGTCGACCGGATCGACCACGTTGCCCTCGGACTTGGACATCTTCTTGCCTTCGTGGTCGCGCACCATGCCGTGGATGTAGACGTGGCGAAACGGCACGCGGCCGGTGAAGTGGGTCGTCATCATGATCATGCGCGCGACCCAGAAGAAGATGATCTCGTAGCCCGTGACGAGCACGGTGGAAGGCAGGTAGAGGTCCATCTCCTGCGACTGCGCGGGCCAGCCGAGCGTGGAAAACGGCACGAGCGCCGACGAGTACCAGGTGTCCAGCACGTCGGCGTCGCGCGTGAGCGTCTTGCCCGGCGCCTGCGCCTGCGCCTGCGCCTCGCTGCGCGCCACATAGACATTGCCTTCGGCGTCGTACCACGCGGGGATCTGGTGGCCCCACCAGAGCTGGCGCGAGATGCACCAGTCCTGGATGTTGTTCATCCACTGGTTGAACGTGTTGATCCAGTTCTCGGGCACGAAGCTCACCGCGCCGGACTGCACCGCATCGATCGCTTTTTGCGCGATCGACCTGCCCGCCGGGTCCTTCTCGCTCACCTTCGTGGTCGCGACGAACCACTGGTCGGTGAGCATCGGCTCGACGATCTGCCCGGTGCGCGCGCAGCGCGGCACCATCAGCTTGTGCTTGCGCGTGTCTTCCAGAAGACCCAGTGCTTCGAGGTCGGACACGACCTGCTTGCGCGCGACGAAGCGGTCCATGCCGCGATACTTCTCGGGCGCGTTGTCGTTGATCTTCGCATCGAGCGTGAGCACGCCGATCATCGGCAGGCCGTGGCGCTGGCCCACGGCGTAGTCGTTCGCGTCGTGCGCGGGTGTCACCTTCACCACGCCCGTGCCGAAGGCGCGGTCGACGTAGTCGTCGGCGATCACCGGGATCTCGCGGCCCGTGAGCGGCAGCTTCACAAGCTTGCCCACGAGGTGCCGGTAGCGTTCGTCCTCGGGATGCACCATCACCGCGACGTCGCCGAGCATCGTCTCGGGACGCGTGGTGGCGACGGTGACGTGGCCGCCTTCCGAACCCGCGAACGGATAGCGGATGTGCCAGAGAAAGCCGTCCTCCTCCTCGCTTTCCACTTCGAGATCGCTCACCGCCGTCTTCAGTTCCGGGTCCCAGTTGACGAGGCGCTTGCCGCGGTAGATGAGCCCTTGCTCGTAGAGCTGCACGAAGGTTTCCGTCACGATCTTCGAGAGCTTCTCGTCCATCGTGAAGTATTCGTGCGACCAGTCGACGCTCGCGCCCATGCGGCGCATCTGCTGCGTGATCGTGGAGCCGGACTTCTCCTTCCACTCCCACACCTTCTGCGCGAACTTCTCGCGCCCGAGGTCGTGGCGCGAGAGCCCCTGGTCCTGCAGCTGGCGCTCCACCACGATCTGCGTGGCGATGCCCGCGTGATCGGTGCCCGGCACCCACAGCGTGTTGAAGCCGCGCATGCGGTGGTAGCGCGTGAGGCTGTCCATGATCGTCTGGTTGAACGCGTGCCCCATGTGCAGCGTTCCCGTGACGTTGGGCGGCGGCAGCTGGATCGAAAACGAGGGCTCGCCCACCTTCGGCTCGCCGAAGCCGCGGAAGCCGGCGCGGAAGAAGCCGCGCCCTTCCCACCAGGGGCCCCAGCGCGCCTCGACGGCGGCCGGCTCGAACGATTTGGACAGGCTTTGCAGTGCGGGTTGTTGGTTGCTCACCGGCCCGATTTTACCGGGCGGCCCCGATCACGATGACGCGGGCATGTTCCTTGCTGCCTCGATGCATTCGCGCAGGACCTTCGCGTCGCCGAGCTGGTTGGCAAGCAGCAGGATCAGGCGCGCGTTGAGCAGGTCCGACTGCTCCTTGGTGAGGCCCTGGTGCGCATCGAGCAGCTGCTCGTAGAAGCCGTCGGCATCCTGAAGGTTGAGCGTCGTCTTCATCGCGGCTCCCGAGCGAGCGGCGCGCCCAGCGCGCAGCCGACCGCATGCACGAGCGAAGCGTCGACCGTCTCGCCCGTGGCCGCGACATAGGCATCCGGCCGCACCACGGCCCAGGCGTGGCCGAACACGTGGCATGCGCCTTGAAGATGTCCCTTCGGATCGCGGACGTGTTCGAGCGCGCCGGCCGGCTCCTGCGGTCCCACCACCTGCACGCAGCGCACGCGCGCCGTCGCACCGAGCTGCCGCAGTCTCTGCAGCGCCTCGTGCGGTGCCTGTCCGAACAGCAGCACGAGGAGCGCGCCTTGCGCCCATTCGATGAGTTGATTCACGGTGCCCCGGCTGCCGTCGGCCCATTCGAAGGCGACGTTCTGCACCGACTGGCCGCCGGCTGCGCCGCAGCCGCTCGAGCGTGTGTACGGGTTGGCGATGGCCATGCGGCCCGTGTTGACGAGCTGGCGCGCGAACACGTGCTGCCGGGCAAGCGTGAGCGCGGCGTCGCGGAAGAGCTTCTCGATCGGCGTGGCCGGGCGCAGGAAGCGCGCCGTGCGGTTCGTCACCAGCACGTTCTGCCGCGCGGCCTCGTGGCGCTCTTCGTCGTACGTGTCGAGCAGCGCGCTTGCCGCGCGGCCCCGCAGCACGGCGGCGAGCTTCCAGGCGAGGTTGTCGGCATCGGCAATCCCGGTGTTGCCGCCGCGCGCGCCGAAGGGGCTCACCACCTTGGCCGCATCGCCCATGAAGAAGAGCCGGCCGTGCCGCATGCGGTCGATGCACTCGCTCTTGTAGGCGTAGGGGCCCACCCAGACGATCTCGACTTCGCAGTCCGCGCCGAACTGCCGCGCGAGCCGTTCGCGCACGGCATCCTCGCGGCTCACCTCGGCCGGGTCCGCATCGGGCGCCATCTGGTAGTCGATGCGCCACACACCATCGCCCATCAGGTGCTGCCACACCGCGCGGTTCTCGTTGAACGGCGCTTCGATCCAGGTGTGCCGCTCCACCGGCGGATGCCGCGTGAAGCGGACATCGGCGATGCACCAGCGGTCGTCGCCCTTCTTCGCGGTGACGCAGGCGCCCGCCCACTCGCGAAAGGGCGAGTGTGCCCCGCTCGCGTCGACGACGTAGTCGGCACGAAGGGTGTAGGAGCCCGCGGGCGTTTCGACGGTGAGCGTCGCGCCCTGCGCGTCCTGCTCGAAGCCCACGACGCGATTCTTCCAGCGGATGTCCACTCGGCCCAGCTCGTAGATGCGCTCCACGAGATAGCCCTCGATGTAGAACTGCTGGATGTTGATGAAAGGCGGCTGGGTCGAGAGGTTGTAGCCCGCGTTGCGGCGCAGGTCGAACGAATAGACCTCGTCTCGCCCGGCGAAGGTGCGCCCGATGCTCCACTGGATGCCCTTGGCCGCGATGCGTTCGTAGACGCCCAGACGGTCGAAGATCTCGAGCGACTTCTGCGTGTAGCAGATGCCGCGCGAGGATGCGCCTTTCACGCCCACGGTGTTGTCTTCGTCCAGCAGCACGGCGTCGATGCCGTACTGCGCGAGCGCGCACGCCATCGTGAGGCCCGTGATGCCGCCGCCCACGATGACGACCGAGTGCCGCCCCGTTGCGCCGGACTTCAGCTCCGGCGGTTCGGTGAATGGGTATTCGGGCAGCGCGTAGCCGCTGCCTTGCGTGAATTCATAGCCGTTGGTGAATGCCGTTTCCCGCCAGGACATGCCGCTGCATCAGTTCTTCACGAATTCGGGACGGTCATTCTGCTGCGGTTTCAGCGGCGCCGCCACCTTGCCCTCGGCGCGGTCGCGCCGCCACGTCTCCTTGCGCGCCGTCCATTCGGCCAGGCGCGCGTGCGCCGTCTTGCTTTCCTCCAGCATCTGGAATTCGTCGGCCTGCTGCGCGGTGAGCTCCAGGCGCACGCCGTTCGGGTCGAAGAAGTAGATGCTGTGGAAGATGTGGTGGTCGGTGATGCCCAGCACCTCGATGCCGTTGGCCTCCAGCCGTGCCTTCATGTCCTTCAGCGCCTGCATCGAATCGACCCGGAAGGAGATGTGGTTCACCCACTTGGGCGTGTTGGGCGAGGGCTCGGCGAGCTGATCGTCGCCCAGGTCGAAGAAGGCGATGAACGAGCCGTCCTGCAGGCGGAAGAAGAAGTGCGTGTACGGGCAGTACTCGCCCGTGCTCGGCACGTAGTCGCTCTGGATGATGTGGTAGAGCGGCAGGCCCAGGATGTCTTCGTAGAAATGCCGCGTTTCCTCCGCATCCCTCGCGCGGTAGGCGTAGTGGTGCAGTTGCTGGATGGGCGCCGGGGCGGGCAGCATCGCGGTCTCCTTTGATCTTGATTTACCAATGCGTAATGCGTTTACTCTATCGTAATTGCGTGCGGCCGCCAAGCTCGGGCGCGGAAGCCGCGATGGCGATGCAATCAACTGGGCCGTGTTCATAGAACGGCATAATGAATCCGATTTGGCGCGCCTATTGGACGGGACTTGCGCGGCGGAATACGCTTTCTTTCCTTCACCCACACCACAAGGAGATTTCCATGGCCACCCTGAAGGGCTCCAAGACGGAAGAGAACCTGAAAGCCGCCTTCGCGGGCGAATCGCAGGCGAACCGCCGCTACCTCTACTTCGCAAACAAGGCCGACGTCGAAGGCCAGAACGACGTCGCGGCGCTCTTCCGCTCCACCGCGGAAGGCGAGACGGGTCATGCGCACGGCCACCTCGAGTGGCTCGAGCAGTGCGGCGACCCGGCCACGGGCTTGCCCATCGGCGCCACGCGCGACAACCTGAAGGCCGCCGTCGCCGGCGAAACCCACGAGTACACCGACATGTACCCGGGCATGGCCAAGATGGCGCGCGAAGAGGGCTTCGACGAAGTCGCCGACTGGTTCGAGACGCTCGCGAAGGCGGAGCGCTCGCACGCGAACCGCTATACGAAGGCGTTGAACGAACTGGCGGACTGAGCCGCCGACGGGTCGACGCGTCGCGTACCGACGCCCCCCGTCATTCCCGCGAAAGCGGGAATCCAGTGGGCGACGCCCCCCCCCGTCATTCCCGCGAAGGCGGGAATCCAGTGGCTTTCCGTGGAAGACGCTGGATCCCCGCCTTCGCGGGGATGACGGATGTTCCTCAACACGTACAAGAACGATCCATGGCTTCACGCGAAGGCAGTCTCGAGGCGCCCACGCGCCATCCGATCGACTGGAAGAATCCGCAGTATTACGACGAGGAGAAGTGCTTCCAGGAGCTGGAGCGCATCTTCGACATCTGTCACGGCTGCAGGCGCTGCGTGAACCTCTGCAATTCCTTTCCGACGCTTTTCGATCTCGTCGACGAAGGCAAGACGGGCGAGGTCGACGGTGTCGAGAAGGAGGATTTCTGGAAGGTCGTGGACCACTGCTACCTCTGCGATCTTTGCTACATGACCAAGTGCCCGTACGTCCCGCCGCACGAGTGGAACGTGGACTACCCGCACACGATGCTTCGCGCGAAGGCGATCAAGTTCAGCAAAGGCGGCGTCGATTTCGGCTCGAAGCTGCTCGCCTCCACCGACGTGCATGGCCAGTTCGCGGGCATCCCGATCGTCACGCAGGTCGTGAACGCGGTGAACGCGACGGCGCCCGCGCGCGCCGCGATGGAAAAGACGCTGCACGTCGACCGCAACGCGTGGCTGCCGTCGCTTGCCTCGCGGCGCTTCCGCGGCTCGGCGCCCCAGTCCGCCGAGGTGCCCGTGAAGGACGGCGAACGCACGCCGGGCAAGGTGGCGATCTTTTCCACCTGCTACGTCAACTACAACGAGCCGGGGATCGGGCTCGACCTCGTGAAGGTGCTGCGGCACAACGACATCCCCTACGTGATCGTCGAGAAGGAAAAGTGCTGCGGCATGCCCAAGCTGGAGCTGGGCGATCTGGAGTCGGTGGACGCGAGCAGGCGAGCCAACATCCCGGTGCTCCTGAAGTACGCGAAGGAAGGCTACGCGATCGTGGCGCCGGTGCCGAGCTGCACGCTCATGTTCAAGCAGGAAATCCCGCTCATGTACCCCGGCGACGCCGACGTGCAGGCGGTGAAGGAGGCGATGTGGGACCCCTTCGAGTACCTGGCGGCGCGCCGGCGCGACGGGCTGCTGAAGACCGAGTTCCCGCAGCCGCTTGGCAAGGTGAGCTATCACGTGCCGTGCCATCAGCGCGTGCAGAACATCGGGAAGAAGACCGAGGAGGTGCTCAAGTCGATTCCCGGCACGCAGGTGCACACGAACGAGCGCTGCTCGGGACATGCGGGCACGTATGGCGTGAAGAAGCCGACGCATGAAGTCGCGATGAAGATCGGCAAGCCGCTGTTCAAGAAGATGGCCGAGCATCCGGGCGGCGGACAGCCCGACTACGTCAGCTCCGACTGCGCGCTGGCGGGGCACCATATCGAGCAGGGGTTCGATGTGAACTCGCTCGGAGCGCCGAAGATCGAGCATCCGATCACGCTCGTTCGCATCGCCTACGGCCTGAAGTGAACATCATGCAGCTCACCGGAAAGATCACGCCTGAAAGCCTGATGACGCTCGAGGCGTACAGCAAGTGGCGCAAGGCCCACCAGCGAGAGGTCATCGCGCATCGCAAGCTTCGCAGCGTTCCCTTGGGCGAGCACGTCACGGTGCAGTTCGAAAGCGAGATTTCGATGCGCTACCAGATCCAGGAGATGCTGCGCATCGAGAAGATCTTCGAGGAGGAGGGCATCCGCTCGGAAATCGACGCGTATGCGCCGCTCGTGCCGGACGGCGGCAACTGGAAGGCGACGATGATGATCGAGTACCCCGACGAGAACGAGCGCCGGCGCGAGCTGGCGCGGTTGATCGGCATCGAGGACCGCATGTTCGTGGAAGTGGAAGGTCACGAGCGCGTCTATGCGATCGCCGACGAGGACCTCCCCCGCGAGAACGAGGAGAAGACTTCGTCGGTGCACTTCCTGCGGTTCGAGCTCGCGCCCGCGATGCGGGCGGCCGTGAAGGCGGGCGCGGCGGTGAAGCTGGGATGCGATCACACGAACTATCCGGCGCACGTGAGCATCGCGCCGGAGGCGCTCGCGTCGCTGGCAAGCGATTTGCGGTGAGGATGCGGTCCGGTATTGCTCCCTCTCCCCTCCGGGGAGAGGGTTGGGGTGAGGGGCCGTGAGGCGCATTCACGCCGGTGAGAACAGATCCACCCGGTCGGTAATGATCCCGTCCGTCCCGAGCGCGATGAGGCGCGAAGCCGCCCACTCGTCGTTCACGGTGTAGCTCAGGCAGCGCATCCCTGCGCCTTTCACGGTCGCCACGGTCTCTTCGGACCACAGCGCGTGATTGCACACGATGCCCACGCACCCGAGCGCCCGCGCAACGCCGAACCACCCATCCCACAGCGTGTCGAGCAACAGCGCGCGCGGCAGTTGCGGCTCGGCCGCCATCGCAGCCTGAAGCGATTCCGGGCGGAACGAGGAGAGCAGCGGCGCGACGGCCTGGCCGTGCCACAGCCGTGCCGCGTGTTGTGCCACCAAGCTTCCGGTCTCGGCTTCGTGTCCCGGCGTCGGCTTGATCTCCACGTTCAGCAGAAATCCATTGCCCGTGCAGAAGCGCGCGACCTGTTCGAAAGCCGGCAGCGGCTCGCCCGCGAACGTGCGCGAATGCCAGCTGCCGGCGTCGAGCCGCGAGAGTTCGCTCCAGTCCTTGTCGCCCGCGGTGCCGTGCCCATTCGTCGTGCGCTGCAAGGTGGCGTCGTGCAGCAGGAAGGGCACGCCATCCGACGAGAGCTTCACGTCGCATTCGAACATGCGATATCCGTAGTGCGCTCCGAGCCGCAACGCTGCGAGCGTGTTCTCGGGCGCGAGCTTGCCGGCGCCGCGATGCGCGACCCAGCGGGAGTAGGGCCACGGGTTCATGTCAGTTGTCCATAGCGTGTCGCGGCATCATCCGTCATTCCCGCGAAGGCGGGAATCCAGGGCGTCGAATGCTTTGGATCCCCGCCTTCGCGGGGATGACGAAGAAGAGGGGATGACGAAGAAGAGGGGAGGACGAAGTTGGCCTGATCGTCTGCCACGTCACACGCGCCGCCCGGTCGTGGCGTCGAATTGGTGAAGCCGCCCTTCGCGCGGCCGCACGCGGATCATGGAATCGTTGGCGGGCGCGGGCTGGCCTTCTTCCGTGCGCACGATGATGTGTTCGTCTCCGAGCCTGCCGTAGATCAGCCGCTCCGCGCCGAGCAGCTCGACCGTCTCCACGCGCACTTCCCAGCCGTGTTCGCCGATGTCGAGATGTTCGGGCCGGATGCCCGTGACGGTGCCCGGCTTCGTCCCCGGCGCGCCCTTCAGCAGATTCATGGGCGGTGAGCCGATGAAGCTCGCGACGAACGTGGTCGCCGGCTCGCGATAGACCTCCTCGGGCGTGCCGAACTGCTCCATGCGGCCGGCATTCATCACGAGCATGCGCTGCGCGAGCGTCATCGCCTCCACCTGGTCGTGCGTGACGAAGAGCGACGTGATGCCGAGCTCGCGATGCAGCTTCTGAATTTCGATGCGAGTCTGCGCGCGCAGCTTGGCGTCCAGGTTCGAAAGCGGCTCGTCGAAGAGAAACACTTGCGGCTGCCGCACGATCGCGCGGCCCATCGCGACGCGTTGCCGCTGTCCGCCCGAGAGCTGCCGCGGCTTGCGGTCCAGCAGATGGCCGAGCTCGAGAATCCTCGCCGCATCGTCCACGCGCTTGCGGATCTCGCCCGGCGGCATCTTGCGGATCTTCAGGCCGTACGCCATGTTGTCGAACACCGTCATGTGCGGATAGAGCGCGTAGTTCTGAAACACCATCGCGATGTCGCGCTCGGCCGGTTCGATGTCGTTCACGACGCGCCCGCCGATCGCGATCTGCCCGCTCGAAATCTCCTCGAGTCCCGCCACCATGCGCAGCAGCGTCGACTTGCCGCAGCCCGAGGGCCCCACGATCACGACGAATTCGCCGTCGCCGATCTCGGCGTTCACCCCATGGATCACCTGGAGTTCCTGGCGTCCCTTGCCGTAGCGTTTGATCACGTCGCGAAAGGAGATGGCGGCCATGCGTCGGTCGAGTCCTATTTTTCCGTATCCACGAGGCCCTTTACGAACCACTTCTGCATCAGGATCACCACGAGCGCGGGCGGCAGCATCGCGAGGATCGCGGTGGCCATGATGATGTTCCATTCGATCTGCGCGTCGCCCCCGGAGATCATCGCCTTGATGCCCATCACGACGGGATACATGCGCTCCTCGGTGGTGACGAGCAGCGGCCACAGGTACTGGTTCCAGCCGTAGATGAACTGGATCACGAAGAGCGCCGCCGTGCTCGTGGCCGACAGCGGCAGCAGCACGTCGAGGAAGAAGCGCAGCGGCCCCGCGCCGTCGATGCGCGCGGCCTCGGCGAGTTCGTCGGGCACGGTGAGGAAGAACTGGCGATAGAGAAACGTGGCCGTGGCCGAGGCGATGAGTGGGATGATGAGCCCCGGAAACGAGTTGAGCATGCCGAGGTCGGACACCACCTTGTAGGTCGGCGCGATCCGCACTTCGACGGGCAGCATCAGCGTGATGAAGATCGCCCAGAAGAAGAACATGCGAAACGGAAAGCGGAAGTAGACGATCGCGAACGCCGACAGCAGCGAAATCGCGATCTTGCCGATCGTGACGCCGAGCGCCATCACGAGGCTCACGGCCATCATGCGCGCCACCGGCGCGTGCGAGCCGCCGCCCGTGCGCTCGCCCAGCAGCGCGACGCGATAGTTCTCGAGCGTGCTCGAACCGGGCAGAAGCGACATCGGCACCTGCACGGCGTCCTGCGTGGTGTGCGTGGACGCGATGAAGGCGAGATAAAGCGGAAAGGCGATCACGAGCACGCCGGCTGCGAGCACCGCATGCGTGAGCACCGCGAGGAACCGGTTGCGCTCGATCATCAGTAGTTCACCTTCTTCTCCACGAAGCGGAACTGGATCACCGTGAGGACGATCACGATCGTCATCAGCACGGCGGATTGTGCCGCCGAGCCGCCGAGGTCGAGCGCCTTGAAGCCGTCGAAATACACCTTGTAGACGAGGATCGCGGTTTCCTTGCCCGGCCCGCCCTTGGTGGCGGCGTCGATGATGCCGAACGTGTCGAAGAACGCATAGACGATGTTGATGACGAGCAGGAAGAAGGTCGTGGGCGACAAGAGCGGGAACTGGATCGTCCAGAAGCGCCGCCAGGGCCCCGCGCCGTCGATGGCGGCCGCTTCGATGAGCGAGCGCGGAATGCTCTGCAGCCCGGCCACGAAGAAGAGGAAGTTGTACGAGATCTGCTTCCACACCGCCGCGCCCACGACCAGCGCCATCGCGTGATCCGCGCGCAGGAGCGGGTCCCAGGCGAAGCCGGCCTCACGCAGGTAGTAGGCGAGGATGCCGATGCTCGGCGAAAAGAGAAAGAGCCACAGCACGCCCGCCACCGCCGGCGCCACGGCGTAGGGCCAGATGAGGAGCGTGCGGTACACGATCGCGCCGCGCGCGACGCGATCGGCGAAGACCGCCAGCACGAGCGAGATCGCGAGGCCGAAGAAGGCAACGAGGATCGAGAACTTCGCGGTGACCTGGAAAGACGCGAGGTAGCTCCCGTCGGCCACGAGGTTGCGGAAGTTCTCGAGGCCGATCCACTGCACCGAGGTGCCGAAAGCATCCTGCTGCTGAAACGACTGGATGAGCGTCTGGCCCGCGGGCCAGAAGAAGAAGACGGCGATCACGACCACCTGGGGCGCGAGGAGCACCCAGGGCAGCCATTGCGAACGGAAGGTGACCCGTTTTTCCATCCTATTGCATCAGCAACGGTGGTTCATTTCTGCTCCCTCTCCCCGGGGCACCCCACCGCAACGACTATCCCTTGTGCGCCTTCTCGAACCGCTCGAGCAGTTCGTTGCCGCGCTTGTCGATCGCATCGAGCGCTTCCTTGGCCGTCTTCTTGCCGGCCCACACCTGCTCGAGCTCCTCGTCCTCGATCGCGCGAATCTGCACGTAGTTGCCCAGGCGTATGCCGCGCGACTTGTCGGTCGTCTTCCTGATCATCTGGTTCACCGCCGTGTCGGTGCCGGGATTTTCCTTGTAGAAGCCCGACTGCTCCGTGAGCTTGTACGAAGCGAGCGTGATCGGCAGGTAGCCGGTCTTCTTGTGGAACGTCGACTGCACTTCGGGCTGCGACAGGTAATCGAAGAAGGCCGCCACCGCCTTGTAGTGATCCGGCGTCTTGCCCGACATCACCCACAGGCTCGCGCCGCCGATCACGGTGTTCTGCGGCGCGCCCGGCACGTCCGGGTAGTAGGGCAGCGTCGAGACGGCGAACTTGAACTTCGCGTTCTTCGCCACGTTGCCGTAGAAGCCCGAAGACGTCGTGATCATCGCGCATTCGCCGGACACGAAAGTCGCCTCCGGCGCGTTGGCGCGGCCCTTGTAGACGAAAAGGCCCGTCTTCGCCATGTTCGCGAGGTTTTCGATATGGCGCACGTGCAGCGGCGAATTCGCCACGAGGCGCGCGTCCATGCCGTCCAGGCCGTTGCGCTTGGTCGCAAGCAGCGTGTTGTGCCAGGTGGAGAAGCTCTCCAGCTGGGTCCAGCCCTGCCAGGCGATCGTGAGCGGGCACTTGTGGCCGCTCGCCTTCAGCTTGGCCGCCGCGAGCGCGACCTCGGGCCAGGTCTTCGGAAGGTTGTTCGTATCGAGCCCCGCCTTCTCGAACGCGTCCTTGTTCACGTAGAACACGGTCGTGGAGCTGTTGAAGGGAAAGCTCAGCATCTGCCCGTTGGGCGCCGTGTAGTAGCCCGCGACCGCAGGCACGTAGGCCGCCGGATCGAACTTCCTGCCGGCATCGGACATCACCTTGCTCACCGGGACGATGGCGCCCTTCGAAGCCATCATGGTCGCGGTGCCGACCTCGAAGACCTGCAGGATGTCCGGCGCGTTGCCGGCGCGAAACGCGGCGATGGCCGCCGTCATCGACTCGTCGTAGCCGCCCTTGAAGACCGGAACGACCTTGTACTCCTTCTGTTTCGCGTTGAAGTCCGCCGCGAGCTGATTCACCATCTCCCCGTTCACGGCCGTCATCGAATGCCACCACTGGATCTCGGTCTGGGCGTGCGCTGCCGCGGCGAAGGCGGCACCGAGCAGCAGGGCGGTTAGCTTGGCTCTCATTCAAGTACTCCTGAGGTTGTACGAAATCCGAAAGGTGAAGACACGCAAGACGGCGCGACTCTACGGCATTTCTGTGACAGCGATTACACAAGCCGCGCGCAAGCCCCGGCAAGGCGGGTTTCCCATAGCAGGCACAGGCCCTTGCTGCACTGCGGTAACATCTCCTCTCAGCCGAGGCTGCATTCGTTTGGCTGACATCCCCACCGATGAACGCCCCCAACACCCTCGATCAACTCATGGACGCCGCTGCGGGCGATGCCCCGCGACTGCGCGAGATCCCCTACAACTACACGTCGTTCTCCGACCGCGAGATCGTCATCCGCCTGCTCGGCGCGCGCGCCTGGGACATCCTGAACCGCCTGCGCGAGGAACGCCGCACCGGCCGCTCCGCCCGCATGCTGTACGAGGTGCTCGGCGACATCTGGGTCGTGCAGCGCAATCCCTATCTGCAGGACGACCTGCTGGACAACCCGAAGCGGCGGCGCCTCCTCGTGGAGGCCATGCACCACCGCCTCGCGGAAATCCAGAAGCGCCGCACACCGGATGACCGCGAGCGCGACACGATGGTGGGCGAACTGCTGGACGCGGCGAACGCGGCGGTGGAGTCGTTCGACCGCGGCTTTGCCGCCGCGGCCGAATTGCGCGGCCGCACGTCGCGGGCGCTGAAGAAGTACACGCACAAGGACAACATCCGCTTCGACGGCCTCTCGCGCGTGTCGCACGTGACCGACGCGACGGACTGGCGCGTGGAGTATCCCTTCGTGGTCCTCATGCCCGACACCGAAGCCGAAATGGCGGGGCTCGTGAAGGGCTGCATCGAGCTGGGCCTCACCATCATCCCGCGCGGCGGCGGCACGGGCTACACCGGCGGCGCGGTGCCGCTCTCGTGGAAGAGCGCGGTCATCAACACCGAAAAGCTCGAGGCGATGAGCGAGGTGGAGATGTCGCCCATCGCCGGCCGCGACGAGCCGGTGCCGACCATCTGGACCGAAGCCGGCGTCGTCACGCAGCGCGTGGCCGATGCGGCCGAGCGCGCGGGCTTCGTGTTCGCGGTGGACCCGACCTCGGCGGAAGCCTCGTGCATCGGCGGCAACATCGCGATGAACGCGGGCGGCAAGAAGGCGGTGCTCTGGGGCACGGCGCTCGACAACCTCGTCTCGTGGCGCATGGTCACCCCCGAGGCCCAGTGGCTCGAAGTGACGCGCCTGGACCACAACCTCGGCAAGATTCACGACGCGCCGGTGGCCACGTTCGAGTGCCGCTACTTCGAAGCCGACGGCAAGACGCCGGTGCGCACCGAAAACCTCGAAATCCCCGGCGCCACCTTTCGCAAAGTCGGCCTCGGCAAGGACGTCACCGACAAATTCCTGTCCGGCTTGCCCGGTGTGCAGAAGGAAGGCTGCGACGGCCTCATCACGAGCGCGCGCTGGGTCGTGCACCGCATGCCCGCGCATACGCGCACGGTGTGCCTCGAATTCTTCGGCAACGCGAAGGACGCGGTGCCGAGCATCGTCGAGATCAAGGATTTCATGTTCGGCGAGGCCGAGCGAAGCGGCACCGTGCTCGCGGGGCTCGAACACCTCGACGACCGCTATCTGCGCGCGGTCGGCTACGCCACGAAGTCGAAGCGCGCGGGCCTGCCGAAGATGGTGCTGATCGGCGACATCGCGGGCGACGACCCCGATGCGGTCGCCCGCGCCACGTCGGAGGTCGTGCGGCTCGCCAATTCGCGCAGCGGCGAAGGCTTCGTCGCGATCAGCCCCGAGGCGCGCAAGAAATTCTGGCTCGATCGCAAGCGCACCGCGGCGATCAGCAAGCACACGAACGCCTTCAAGATCAACGAGGACGTCGTGATCCCGCTGCCGCGCATGGCCGAATACACCGACGGCATCGAGCGCATCAACATCGAACTCAGCCTGCGCAACAAGCTGAAGCTCGCGTCCGAGCTGGAGGCGTTCTTCCGCCGCGGCAACCTGCCGCTCGGCCGCCAGGACGACGCGGGAGAGATTGCCTCGGCCGAACTGCTCGAAGACCGCGTCGCGCAGGCGCTCGCGCTCATCGGCCAGGTGAGCGAGCAGTGGCAAGGCTGGCTGCGCGAAGTCGACACGCTGTTCCCGCAACTGCAGGACCACACGCTGCGCGCGAGCTGGAAGACGCAGCTTCGCGCGCCGCTTGCGAACCTTTTCGCGGGCAACGCTTTCGTGCCGCTGCTGGCCGAAGTCGACGCGATCCACAAGCGCGTGCTGAAGGGCCGCGTGTGGGTCGCGCTGCACATGCACGCGGGCGACGGCAACGTGCACACCAACATCCCGGTCAACAGCGACGACTACGAGATGCTGCAGACCGCGCACGAAGCGGTGAAGCGCATCATGGTGCTCGCGCGGTCGCTGAACGGCGTGATCTCCGGCGAGCACGGCATCGGCATCACCAAGCTCGAGTTCCTCACCGACGACGAGTTGAGGCCCTTCGCGGACTACAAGCAGCGGGTGGACCCGCAAGGCCGCTTCAACAAGGGCAAGCTCCTGCGCCATGCCGAGGCGGACGTGGGGCTGCCCGTCTACGCCGACCTCACGAACGCGTACACGCCGTCGTTCGGCCTCATGGGACACGAATCGCTCATCATGCAGCAGTCCGACATCGGCGCGATCGCCGACAGCATCAAGGACTGCCTGCGCTGCGGCAAGTGCAAGCCGGTGTGCGCCACGCACGTGCCGCGCGCGAACCTGCTCTACAGCCCGCGCAACAAGATTCTCGCCACCTCGCTGCTCGTGGAGGCGTTCCTCTACGAGGAGCAGACGCGCCGCGGCATCTCGATCAAGCACTGGCAGGAGTTCGAGGACGTCTCGGACCACTGCACCGTGTGCCACAAATGCGTGAACCCGTGCCCCGTGAACATCGACTTCGGGGACGTCTCGATGAACATGCGCAACCTCTTGCGCAAGATGGGACAGAAGTCGTTCCGTCCCGCCAACGCGGCGGCCATGTTCATGCTGAACGCGACGAATCCCGAGACGATCAAGCTCGCGCGCACCGCGATGGTGGACATCGGCTTCAAGGCGCAGCGCCTGGGCAACGACCTCCTGCGCGGGTTCGCGCACTTCCAGGTGCAGCGCCCACCCGCCACGACCGGCCCGGCGCCGGTGAAGGAGCAGGTGATCCACTTCGTGAACAAGAAGCTGCCCGGCGGCCTGCCGTCGAAGACGGCGCGCGCCCTTCTGGACATCGAGGACAAGGACTACGTGCCGATCATCCGCGACCCGAAGGCGACGACGGCCGAAACCGAGGCGGTCTTCTACTTCCCCGGCTGCGGGTCGGAGCGGCTTTTCTCGCAGGTGGGGCTCGCGACGCAGGCGATGCTGTGGCACGCCGGCGTGCAGACCGTGCTGCCGCCCGGCTACCTGTGCTGCGGCTATCCGCAGCGCGGCTCGGGCCAGTTCGACCGGGCCGAGAAGATCATCACCGACAACCGCGTGCTCTTCCACCGCGTGGCGAACACCCTGAACTACCTCGACATCAGGACCGTGGTGGTGTCGTGCGGCACGTGCTACGACCAGCTGCAAGGCTACGAGTTCGACCAGATCTTCCCCGGCTGCCGCATCATCGACATCCACGAATACCTGCTGGAGAAGAACATCAAGCTCGATGGCGCGGGCGCCTACCTGTACCACGACCCCTGCCACACGCCGATGAAGCTGCAGGAGCCGCTGAAGACCGTGAAGGCGCTCGTGGGCGACGCCGTGCGCAAGTCCGAGCGCTGCTGCGGCGAATCGGGCACCTTCGGCATCACCCGGCCCGACATTTCCACGCAGGTGCGCTTCCGCAAGGAAGAGGAGCTGCGCAAGGACGAAGCAGCGCTGCGCGCCTCGGGCCGAGTCGGCGCGAAGGAGAACGTGAAGATCCTCACGAGCTGCCCGAGCTGTCTGCAGGGCCTGTCGCGCTACAGCCACGATCTTCAGAACGGCCTGCTCGAAGCCGACTACATCGTGGTCGAGATGGCGCGCAGGATTCTGGGTGAGGACTGGATGCCGAAATACGTCGCCGCGGCGAACGCGGGCGGCATCGAGCGGGTGCTGGTGTGAGCCTGCGCGAGGAGGGCTGCGCACTCTGCGAAGGCGCGGGCGGCGCGCTCGTCGCGCAGTCGGCCCGGTGGCGCATCGTGCGGGCGGACGAACCGGGATTTCCTGCCTTCTACCGCGTGATCTGGAACGATCACGTGCGGGAGTTCTCCGATCTCACGAGCGCGCAGCGCGCCGAATGCATGGACGCGGTGGTTCAGGTGGAAACCCTGATACGCGAGCACCTGCAGCCGGCCAAGGTGAACCTCGCTTCACTCGGCAACGCGGTGGCGCACCTGCACTGGCACGTGATCGCACGCTTCGAGTGGGACTCGCATTTCCCCGGGGCGGTGTGGGCCGAGGCGAGGCGCGAGCCGGATGCCGGCCGCCTCGCGCGCGTCGAAGCGTTGCGCGGAATCCTCGAACGGGACCTTGGCAAGTTGGCCTTCCCGGCCTGAAAATCGCACGTCGAATGTGAATTCCGCACGGGCGGCCGTGCGGCGCGGTTTCGCGCGACGGGTCGGTCGCCGCGATCACCGTGTATAAACCCACAAGTGGTCAGAGGCAGAGGCAACAAAAAGGACGCTCGAGTCCTGTCGGAGGTCATGTGATGCGCGCAGGCAACCCCACCCGAACATCCTGGAGCACGCGGCATGCCCGCGGGCTCGTCCTGGGCGTCCTGGGACTCGTGCTCGCGGCCTCGGCGTATGCCCAGCAGGCGGGCGAAGTCGAGTTCTCGCGCGGCGTCGGCTTCGCGCAGACGCCCGGCCAGACCGCGCGCACGCTCGGCAAGGGCCTGCCGCTGCGCGAAGGCGACCGCATCACGACCTCCGAAGGCGCCTCGGCGATCGTGAAGATGGCCGACGGCACGCGCATGACGGTGCGGCCCAATTCGGAGCTGGTCCTCACGCAGTACCAGTTCAAGGAAAACGCGCCGGACAACGGGATGCTCATGCAGCTCGTGCGCGGGGGCTTTCGCGCCGTCACGGGCCTGATTTCCAAGGGTTCGCCGAACGCGGCCCGGGTGCAGACGAACACGGCCACCATCGGCATCCGCGGTACGGACTTCGACGCGCGCCTCTGCCAGGGCCGCGAATGCGCTCAGGAATCGGCCAAGATTCCCGACACGGCGCGGCCCAACGCGGTGATGGCCAGCGCGAAGATCGTGCAGGTGCAAGGCGACGTGTTCGCGACCGACCCGCAGGGGCAGCGTCACCGCCTCGCCGACGGCGGCGGCGTGTTTCCGGGCGAACTCGTGGAGACCGGCGCGAACACGCACGTGGTGCTCGTCTTTCGCGACGACAGCCGCGTCACGCTCGGCTCCAACACGCGGTTTCGCCTCGACAACTTCGTCTACGACGACAAGAACGCGGGCGAGGGCCGCTTCCTCGCGTCGGTCCTGCGCGGCTCGGTGCGGGCGCTCACGGGGCTGATCGCCAAGGCCAACAACCGCAACGTCGGCTTCGCCACGCAGACGGCCACCATCGGCATCCGCGGCACGGGCGTCGACATCAACTGCACGGGCGCCTGCGCGGGCGAGCCGCCCACCGGGTCCGATTCCGGGCTCACGCTGTGGACCTGGCTCGGCTCGATCGCCGTCACGCCTTCGGGCACGACCGCGCTGCAGGTGCTGCAGGCGGGGCAGGGCCTTCTCATCACGCCCACGCAGATCCTTGCCATCACCAACCCGCCGACCAACATCCAGGGACCGCGGCCGGACAGCAACACGATCAACATCCCGCCGAACCTCTTCTCCCACGACAACGTGACGGATGCGGACGAGGGCCTCTTCGTCTACGTGCGCGACGGGCAGATTCAGGTGACCACCGTGAGCCAGGTGATCAACGCCTCGGGCGGCGAGGCGGTGTGGGCGGGGCTCGGCGGCCAGACGGGCCGGCCCGCCACGATTCCGAAGTTCATGGACTTCGACCGGATTCCGATGCCCAATTCGCACAACCCGTTGCTCGTGAGCGTGCTGGGAGAAGCGGGCATCCGGCATAGCAGGCAGTGCAGGTAAGCCACAAGGGTTCCGGGCGCGGGTGACAAATCGTTCGCCCCGGTGCGAGAATTTGCGCTCGAACCAACCATAAAGAGGGCGAGACCCGAATGGAAAAGAACTTGACGGCGCCCGGCCAGGGCGGGGCGCGCCGCCATGGCCCCATGGTGGTTCCCAGGAGCGCTCCGGTGAACGCCGTGGTGAATGCGCTGTTGAATGCGGCGGTGAATGTGGTGGCCGGCGCGGCGGTCGCCGCGGCGGTGCCCTGCGCGGCGCTCGCCCAGGCGCGCGCCGCGAATCCGGCTGCGCCGGCGCCGATGGCCACGCCCGCGCCGAGCCCGCACTTCACGATCCGCGGCTTCAAGGTGACGGGTGACAACCCGCTCGGCGAAGGCGAGACGGCCCGCGTGCTCGCGCCCTTCCTGCGCGCGGACGCCACGATCGACACGCTCCAGCAGGCCACGGCCGCACTCGAGGCCGAACTGCGCCGCCGTGGCTACGGCTTGCACCGGGTGGCGCTGCCGCCGCAGGAAGTCGGCGACACGGTCACGCTCAACATCGTCACCTTCACGATCGACAAGGTCGTGATCGAGGGCCGCAAGATCTACGACGAGGGCAACATCCGCCGCACGGTGCCGGAACTGCAGGAAGGCAGGACGCCGAACTTCAGGAAGCTCGCGATCCAGACGGCGATCGCCAACGAGAACCCGAACAAGCAGATCCAGGTCGGCATCCGCGAGGCGGACGAGCCGGACAAGATCAACGCCGCCATCACGGTCAAGGAAGAAAAGCCCTGGACCTTCGGCCTGGGTGCTTCCAACGGCGGCACCAAGGCGTCCGGCGAAGACCGCGTCACGCTCACGGCGGGCCACACCAATCTCTGGGACCTGGACCACCAGATCGTGGCCGCCTACACGACGTCGCTCGAGCGCACGTCGGACGTGAAGCAGTTCGGCCTCGCGTACAAGATTCCGCTCTACCAGCTGGGCGGCGTGATCGGCGCGAGCTACACCAAGTCGGACGTCGTCGGCAACTTCGGGGCGTTCACGAGCACCGGCGCGGGCCACACCTTCGGCCTCAGCTACACGCACTATTTCGAGCCGGATGGCGGCCGCCGCAGCTACCTCACGGTCGGACTGGACGACAAGGTGTTCAAAGGCACGGTCATCAACGGCATCCCGATCGGCATCGACCGCCGCAGCGCGCCTCTCACGCTCGGCTACACGGCGCGCACGGAGACGGACACCTACGTCTTCGGCTATGACATCGCACTTTCCGCCAACACGGGAGTGGGCTCGCACAACGATCTCTTCTCCTACCAGAGCGAATACGCGGGCATCGACACCACGAGCTTCAAAGTCCTGCGCGGTGCGGTGAGCTACGTCGCGCCGTTCGCGACGAGCTGGGCGTGGAACCTGCGCGGCACCTACCAGTTCAGCCCCGATCCGCTGATTTCCGGCGAGCAATTCGGCCTGGGCGGGCTCGGCTCGGTGCGCGGCACGACGATCGACCGCCCGATCTCGGGCGACAGCGGCGCCGCGGTGACGTTCGAAGTGACGACACCCGAATTCACGGAAGGTTTGCGCGCGCTCGGCTTCGTCGACGCGGGCTGGATTTCGAACAACCGTTCCGACGGCGTGCAGCGCC
This sequence comes from Ramlibacter sp., assembly GCF_035548915.1. GTDB lineage: Bacteria > Pseudomonadota > Gammaproteobacteria > Burkholderiales > Burkholderiaceae_C > Ramlibacter. Next base: position 33,011 of record NZ_DASZSE010000007.1, read on the forward strand.
TGTCGAGCGACCATCTCGCGAGCGCGGGCGTGGGCCTGCGCTATGCGAAGGGCCAGTTCGCCGCCACCGCCGATTACGGCCGCATCATCGAAGGCAGCCGCATGCCGCTCACGACGAATTCCGCCGCCCCCAAGCGCGGCGACGACCGCTTCTACGTGAACCTCTCGGTCAAGTTCTGAGCCGGCGGCGGGCGCGCCGGGGCCGCAACGCTCCACCAACACTCTATAGTGTGAGGCCATGGCAGGCCTTGCTCACGACACGCCCATTCCCGAATCGATCACCCTGCATTCGCAGTCGCGTGTGCTGGAGATCGGCTTTGCGGACGGCACCCGCTTTCGCATCCCCTTCGAGCTGATGCGCGTCTATTCGCCTTCGGCCGAAGTGAAGGGCCACGGGCCGGGGCAGGAAGTGCTCCAGACCGGCAAGCGCAGCGTCGACATCGTCGAGCTGGAGCCGATCGGGAACTATGCCGTGAAGCCGGTGTTTTCCGACGGGCACGACAGCGGCATCTTTTCCTGGGACTACCTCCACTGGCTCGGCACGCGGCAGGACGAGCTGTGGGCCGAATACCTCCGGCGGCTGAACGACGCCGGAGTGGACCGCGATGCGCCCATGGCGACGGCCGCCGGCCATGCCTGCGGAGGGCACGGATGAGCAAGGCGGGACCGGCCGCACGCGGGAGCGGCGAATGAGCGACACGCATTTCGGCTTCGAATCCGTGGACGAGCGCGAGAAGGCGCGCCGTGTGCGGGGCGTGTTCGATTCCGTCGCGCCGCGGTACGACCTGATGAACGACCTGATGTCGCTCGGGCTGCACCGCGCCTGGAAGCGGTTTGCGCTGATGGTGGCCAATCCGTCGGCGGGGCAGCGCGTGCTCGACATCGCGGGCGGCACGGGTGACATGGCCGAGGCCTTCGCGAAGAAAGTCGGGCGCTCGGGCCGCGTCGTGCACACGGACATCAACGAGACGATGCTCCAGCGCGGGCGCGACCGCCTCATCGACGCGGGCGTGGTGCTGCCCACGGTGGTGTGCGATGCCGAGAAGCTGCCTTTCGCCGACGGCAGCTTCGACTTCGTGACGGTCGCGTTCGGGCTTCGCAACATGACTCACAAGGATCGCGCGCTCGCCGAAATGGCGCGGGTGTTGCGCGCAGGCGGCAAATTGCTCGTGCTGGAGTTCTCGAAAGTTGCGCGTCCGCTGGAAAAGGCGTACGAGTGGTATTCGTTCCAGGTGCTGCCGCGGCTCGGTCGCCTGGTGGCGGGCGACGACGCGAGCTACCGATACCTTGCCGAGTCGATCCGCATGCATCCGGGGCAGGAAGAACTGAAGGCGATGATGAAGGCGGCGGGCTTCGGCCACGTCGACTATCACAACCTGACGGGGGGCGTGGTGGCCCTGCACGTCGGGATCAAGTGCTAGATGAAGAGATGGTGAGATAGAGGGTCGAGGGGTGGTGGAAGGGGAGAGGTATGAGGTACTCGAATGTCTTGGCGGTCGTGCTGGCGGCGGTGCTGGCATGCGCCAGTCTCGATTCCGATGCGGCGAGCCGCCTGGGTGGCGGCCGCTCGGTCGGGCGTCAGTCGTCGAACGTGACGCAGCGCGAGGCCGGGCAGCCGGCGCAGCGGCCGGGCGCGCCATCGCAAGCCGCGAACAATGCGCCCGCGCCGCCCGCAACACCGGCGGCCGCCCCGCGGTCCGGCTTCGGGGGATTCTTCGGCGGCCTGGTGGCGGGCCTTGGCCTCTTCTGGCTCGCGAGCTCGCTCGGCCTCGGCTCGGGCTTCGCGCACTTCCTGCTTTTCCTGCTGCTGGTTGTCGTGATCGCATCGATCTGGGGCGCCGTCGCGCGCTCGCGCCGCATCGCGACCGTGCCTGCCGCGGGGCCGCGCACCGGCGGCTATGACTTCCAGCCCGCGCCGCCCGAAGTGCGGGAGCCGCGCCAGTACAACCCGGACAAGGTCGGCAACGACGCGTCGGCCCGGCCCTGGGAGCGCAACAGCATGGCGTTCGACGCGGCCCGGTACAGCAACGTGCGCATCGGCTCGGCGCTGGAGGGCAAGCCGGGCTGGATGGTGCCGGCCGGCTTCGATACCGAAGCCTTCGTCGCCGCGGCGAAGCGCAACTTTGTGACCCTGCAGGATGCGTGGGATCACGCGGACCTGAAGATCCTGCGCTCGATGATGACCGACCGGATGCTGGGCGAAATCCGCGATGAGCTCGCCGAGCGCGAATCGCAGGCCGGCGCGCGTGCCGAAGGGCGCACACGCACGGAAGTCGTGATGCTCGAGGCGCAGCTCCTCGGCATCGAGGACGTCGCGGACGAATACATGGCGAGCGTCGAATTCTCCGGGATGATCCGCGAGGATGCCTCCGCCGGGCCGAGCCCGTTTCGGGAGGTGTGGAACATGACCAAGCCGAAGAACGGATCGAGCGGCTGGCTGGTGGCGGGCGTGCAGGCGTTGCAATAGATAATCGGAGGATGGCGAGCGACTCCTCCGATCACTTCCTCAAGGGCATCTTCGGCAAGGCGGGCGAGCTGCTGCAGCCGCCGCCCTGGTTCGTGCATGAACTGCAGCGCAGGCTCGTGCTGATGCTCAATCACGTGCTGCAGCAAGAACCCGAGGCGCAGGCCCGCCTGAAGCGGCAGGCCGGGCGCGTGATGGAGGCGCACTGGCGCCACTTCAACGTGCGGCTTGTCGCGACGCCCGCGGGTCTGCTGGACCTCGGCGCCGAAGGCGCGCAGGCGGACCTCACGCTCACGATCACCGACGAATCTCCTTTTGCACTGGCACAGGCCGCCTTGCGTGGCGACAAGCCCGCGCTGCGGATCTCGGGCGACGTGCAGCTCGCCGCGGAAGTGCAGTGGCTCGTGGACCACGTGCGCTGGGACCTCGAGGAAGACCTGGCGCGCCTGATCGGCGATGCACCCGCGCACGCGATCGGCCAGGCCATGCGGCGCGCGGCGGATGCGCTCAGGCAGTTCGCGGGAAGGAGCAAGGCGAGCGCGAGCGAGCCCGCAAGCCCCGAGCCCGCCCCACCCACGAAGGCGGAGGAAGGCAAGCCGCCCGTCCCTCCCCCCTCGGGGGCGGGATAAGCCGCGATGACGCGCTACCTGCGCGCGATCGTCATTCTCTGGATCGTCCTGCGCTACGGCCTGGACGAGCTGGCGCTGTCGAGTTTCCACAATCCGGTGACGCGCGTGCTCGCGCGGCTCTCGCGCATCGGACGCCGGCTCGATGCGCCGCGCGGCCAGCGGCTGCGCGAGGCGCTCGAACATCTGGGCCCGATCTTCGTCAAGTTCGGCCAGGTGCTCTCCACCCGGCGCGACCTGATGCCCGCCGACATTGCCGACGAACTCGCGAAACTGCAGGACCGTGTGCCGCCGTTTCCCTCGGAAGTGGCGATCGCGACGATCGAGCGTGCGTTTCGCCGGCCGGTGGACTCGATCTTCGCGACTTTCGAGCGCGAGCCGGTGGCGAGCGCCTCGATCGCGCAAGTCCACTTCGCGACGCTGCGCGACCGGCAAGGGACGCTGCGCGACGTGGCCGTGAAGGTGCTGCGCCCCGGCATGCTGCACGTGATCGAGAAGGACCTCGCGCTCATGCGCATGATGGCCGGCTGGATCGAGGGCCTGTCGGAAGACGGCAAGCGACTGAAGCCGCGCGAAGTCGTGGGCGAGTTCGACAAGTACCTGCACGACGAGCTCGACCTGCTGCGCGAAGCCGCCAACGCCGCGCAGCTGCGCCGCAACATGGCCGGCTTGAACCTCGTGCTGATCCCCGAGATGTACTGGGAGTTCTGCCACCCCGAAGCGATCGTGATGGAGCGCATGGTGGGCATCCCGATCAGTCAGACCGAGCGGCTGCGCGCGGCGGGCGTCGACATTCGCCAGCTCGCGCGCGACGGCGTCACGATCTTCTTCACGCAGGTGTTTCGCGACGGCTTCTTCCACGCCGACATGCACCCGGGCAACATCCAGGTGAGCGTGGCGCCGGGCAGTTTCGGCCGCTTCATCTCGCTCGACTTCGGCATCGTCGGCACGCTCACCGAAAGCGACAAGGAATACCTCGCGCAGAACTTCGCCGCGTTCTTCCGGCGCGACTACAAGCGCGTCGCGGAACTGCATCTGGAGTCGGGCTGGGTGCCCCCGGGCACGCGCGTGGACGAACTGGAAGGCGCGATCCGCACGGTGTGCGAGCCGTACTTCGACCGGCCGCTCAGCGAGATTTCGCTCGGCATGGTGCTCATGCGCCTCTTTCAGATGTCGCGGCGCTTTCACGTGGAGATTCAGCCGCAGCTCGTGCTGCTGCAAAAGACGCTGCTCAATATCGAAGGACTCGGGCGCGAACTCGACCCCGATCTGGACCTGTGGGCCACGGCCAAGCCGTTTCTGGAGCGCTGGATGGTCGACCAGATCGGCGTGCAGAAGCTGCTGGACGAACTCAAGGACCAGGCGCCGCGCTACGCGAAGATCGTTCCGGAGCTGCCGCGGCTGCTGTATCAGTATCTGCAGGGTCCGCGCGAGGGGGAACAGCGCGAGATGCAGGAACTTCTCCTGGAACAACGCCGCATGCACAGGCTGCTGCAAGGCGCGGTGTACGGGGCGATCGGCTTCCTGCTCGGGATGCTCGTGATGCAGCTGCTGTGGCGCTATCCCGTGGTGTAGCGCCGTGCCGGCCGCGCGCGGGATGTAGCGCATAATCCCGCGCGAATTCGAGAGGAAGAGGAAGGAAGCCCGTCGATGAACGTCACGCTGATCACATTCGTGGTCCTGTATCTGCTCGGCACGCTCGCGCTCGGGGTCTGGGCCGGCACGCGCATCAAGAACACCGCGGACTTCGCGATCGCGGGCCGCAGGCTTCCGCTCGTCATGGTGGTGACGACGACGTTCGCGACATGGTTCGGCGCCGAGACGGTGATGGGCATCCCGGCCAGGTTCGTGCAAGGCGGGCTCAACGCCATCGTCGAAGACCCGTTCGGCGCGGGCACGTGCCTCATCCTCGTGGGCCTTTTCTTCGCGATGCGGCTGTACAAGCAGAACCTGCTCACCATCGGTGACTTCTACCGGCAGCGTTTCGGCCGTGGCGTGGAGGTGTTCTGCTCCGGCGCGATCATCCTGAGCTATCTCGGCTGGGTCGCGGCGCAGATCACGGCGCTCGGACTCGTGTTCTCGGTGCTCACGAACGGCGCGATGTCGGAGACGGCGGGCATGATCGTGGGCACCGTTGCGGTGCTGATCTACGTGGTGATCGGCGGCTTCCTGGCCGTTGCCTGGACCGACTTCATCCAGATGATCGTGCTCGTGATCGGCATGTCGATCATCGCGGTATTCGCGGGCGACCTCGCGGGCGGGCCTGGCAAGGTGATCGACATGGCCACGCAGAAGGACCTGTGGAAATTCCTGCCCGAGCGGTCGTTCACCGACATGGCGTTCTTCCTGGGCGCGGGCGTCACGATGATGCTGGGCAGCATTCCGCAGCAGGACGTCTTCCAGCGAGTCATGTCGGCGAAGGATTCGAAAACCGCTCGCAACGGCGCGGTGATCGGCGGGGTGAGCTACATCTTCTTCGCCTTCGTGCCGATGTTCATCGTGTCGTGCGCGGTGGTGGTGATGGGCGCCGGCGCGCTCGATCTGGCGAAGAACGACTATCAGCGTGTGCTGCCGACCTTCGTGCTCACGAAGATGCCGCTCGTGATGCAGATCCTGTTCTTCGGAGCGCTGCTTTCGGCGATCAAGAGCACGTCGTCAGCGACGCTGCTGGCACCTTCCACGAGCTTTGTCGAGAACATCCTGAAGAACCTGCGGCCGCGGATGACGGACCGCGAGCAGCTCTATGCGATGCGCTGGACGATCGTAATTTTCACCGCGCTCGTGCTGGCCTATGCTGTCGCGATGAAGGGCACCGCGATCTACGACCTCGTGTCGGCGGCGTATCAGGTGACGCTGGTGGGCGCGTTCGTCCCGCTGGTGATGGGGCTCTACTGGAAGCGCTCGACGACGCAAGGCGCGATCCTGTCGCTGGCGCTGGGTGTGGGCGTGTGGATCGTCTTCTTTCCGCAAGTCGGCGGCGAGGCGCTGAGCAAGATGTTCCCGGGGCAGCTCGCGGGCCTCATCGCGGCTTTCGTCGGGATGATCGGTGGGTCGCTCGCGCCGCAGATGTTGCGCAATCGGCATGATGCGACGCATCACATCGCGGTGGCGCAAGCGCAGTGACTGGCTTCTTGCCTCAGGCACCGCGATCTTGATCGTCATTCCCGCGATCTTCCATCGTCGTTCCAGCGGTCTTCGATCGTCAGCCCCACGACCTTCCATCGTCATCCCCGCAATCTTCCATCGTCATTCCCGCAATCTTCCATCGTCATTCCCGCGAAAGCGGGAATCCAGGGCATCCTCGCCCTTCACGCCTCGGATTCCCGCCTGCGCCGGAATGACAGCTGCGGACCTCGGGGTTGAAAACCGCCTGGTCAACTATAATTTCGGGCTTTGCGAACACTCCTTTCCTCGACTTCGCCATGCCCATTTATGCTTACAAGTGCGGTGCCTGTGGCCATGCCAAGGATGTGCTGCAAAGGATCAGCGACGCGCCCCTGACCGATTGCCCGGCCTGCGGTGCGTCTTCCTTCACGAAGCAGATCACGGCCGCGGGCTTCCAGCTCAAGGGTTCCGGCTGGTATGTGACGGATTTCCGGGGCGGCTCCGGGGCCGGTGGCGCCGCGAAGGCGGATGACAAGTCCGCCGCCGATGCCAAGCCCGCGGACGCCACGGCGTCCGATTCGAAGACTTCGGACTCGAAGACAGCGGAATCCAAGCCCGCGGAGTCGACCACCACCAAGTCGGACGCGCCCAGCGCCTCGGCGGGCGGCTGCGGCGCTTCCTGCGCCTGCCATTGAGCGGGTCCGCGGTGACTGCCCTGCGCAAGTGGCTGGTCGCCGGCCTCCTCGTCGTCGTTCCGGTCGCGATCACGCTGGCAGTCCTGAACTGGATCGTCGGCACGCTCGACCAGACGCTCCTCATCCTGCCGGAAGCCTGGCAACCCGACCGGCTGATCGGCGTGCACATCCCCGGCTTCGGCGTGCTGCTCACGCTCCTCATCCTGCTCGCGGTGGGCGCCGCTGCCAGCAACTTCATCGGCAAGCAGCTGGTTCACATGGGCGACCGAATCGTGTCGCGCATCCCGGTCGTGCGCTCGATCTATTCGAGCGTGAAGCAGGTGTCCGACACGCTCTTCTCTCCCGGCGGCAATGCCTTCCGCACGGCCGTGCTCGTCGAATGGCCCCGGCCGGGCGTCTGGACGATCGCCTTCGTGACCGGCGTGCCGGGCGGCGACGTCGCGAATCACCTGACGGGCGCAGACTGGTTGAGCGTCTACGTTCCGACCACGCCCAACCCGACGGGCGGCTATTTCGTGATGCTGCGCAGAAGCGACTGCATCGAACTCAAGATGAGCGTGGACGACGCGCTCAAGTACGTGGTCTCCATGGGCGTGGTGGCGCCTGCCGCCCCCTCCATCGGCCACAATCGATAATCCGCCGCCGGCCCGACCGGGCGGCGCGACTTCCTGCAGAGTCCCTCCATGTCCACACAAAAAATGCGCTCCACCTATTGCGGCCTCGTGACGGAAGCCCTGCTCGGCCAGACCGTGACCCTTTGCGGCTGGGTGAACCGCCGGCGCGACCACGGCGGCGTGATCTTCGTCGACCTGCGCGACCGCGAAGGCTACGTTCAGGTCGTGTGCGACCCCGACCGGCCCGAGATGTTCAAGCTGGCCGAGGGCCTGCGCAACGAGTTCTGCGTGCAGGTGAAGGGCGTCGTGCGCGCGCGCCCCGAGGGCACCGTCAACGAGAACCTGAAAAGCGGCAGGATCGAAGTGCTGTGCCAGGAACTCACGGTGCTCAACCCGTCGGTCACGCCGCCGTTCCAGCTCGACGACGAGAACCTCTCCGAGACCACGCGCCTCATCCATCGCGTGCTGGACCTGCGCCGCCCGTACATGCAGAACAACCTGATGCTGCGCTACCGGGTGACGATGGAGGTGCGCAAGTTCCTCGACGCGAACGGCTTCATCGACATCGAAACGCCGATGCTCACGAAGTCCACGCCCGAGGGCGCGCGCGACTACCTGGTGCCCAGCCGCGTGCACGACGGGATGTTCTTCGCGCTGCCGCAGTCGCCGCAGCTGTTCAAGCAGCTCTTGATGGTCTCGGGGTTCGACCGCTACTACCAGATCACCAAGTGCTTCCGCGACGAGGACCTGCGCGCGGATCGGCAGCCCGAATTCACGCAGATCGACGTGGAGACCTCCTTCCTCACCGAGGAAGAGATCCGCACGATGTTCGAAGGCATGATCCGCAGCACGTTCCAGAATGTGCTTGGGATCGACATCGGCGCGTTTCCGGTGATGAAGCACGCGGACGCGATGCGCCTCTACGGCTCGGACAAGCCGGACCTGCGCGTGAAGCTCGAGTTCACCGAGCTCACCGACGTGATGAAGGACGTGGACTTCAAGGTGTTCTCGGCTCCCGCGAACGCCGAGGACGGCCGCGTGGTCGGCCTGCGCGTTCCCGGCGGCGGCGAGATGACGCGCGGCGAAATCGACGGCTACACCGAGTTCGTGAAGATCTATGGCGCGAAGGGGCTCGCGTACATCAAGGTCAACGATGCGGGCAAGGGCCGCGAGGGCCTGCAGTCGCCGATCGTGAAGAACCTGCACGAAAAGGCGATCGCCGAGATCCTGGCGCGCACGGGCGCGCAGGCGGGCGACCTCATCTTCTTCGGCGCCGACAAGGCGAAGGTCGTGAACGATGCGATCGGCGCGCTGCGCGTGAAGATCGGGCACAGCGAACTCGGCAAGTCGCGCGGTCTCCTGCAAGGCGCCTGGCGGCCGCTGTGGGTGATCGACTTTCCGATGTTCGAGTACGACGAGGGCGAGCAGCGCTGGAACGCGGTGCACCACCCGTTCACGTCTCCGAAGGACGGTCATGAGGATTGGCTGGAGACCGATCCGGGCCGCTGCCTCGCGAAGGCTTACGACGCGGTGCTGAACGGCATCGAGCTCGGGGGCGGCTCGGTGCGTATCCATCGCGAGGACGTGCAGAGCAAGGTGTTCCGGGCGCTGAAGATCGGGCCGGAGGAAGCGAAGGTGAAGTTCGGCTTCCTGCTGGATGCGCTGCAGTACGGCGCGCCGCCGCACGGCGGCATCGCGATCGGCCTCGACCGTTTCGTGATGCTGATGACGGGCGCGGAGAGCCTGCGCGACGTGATCGCGTTTCCGAAGACGCAGCGGGCGCAGGACCTGCTCACCGGGGCGCCGGGGGCGGTGGATGAGAAGCAGCTGAGGGAGCTGCATATCCGGTTGAGGAATCCGGGGGGGTGACCGGCCGAGTACGAAACATCGGGACTTGTGCACAATCCCCGACGTTTCGTATCATCCGCAGGTGACGACGACCTCAGCCCAAGCGATTCGGATGATCGAGCGAATCGGACTCGCGCGTCCCAAGGAGCTGGAGGCGCGCGGCATCACTCGTGCGCACCTCGCGCGGCTCGTGGCGCAGGGACAAGTGATCCGGCAGGCTCGCGGCATCTACGCGGCGGCCAGTCACGAACCGACGCCCTCCCATACGCTCGCGCAGGTCGGCAAGCGCCTGCCGGGTGCCGTGTTCTGCCTGATCACGGCCCTGCGATTCCACGACCTGACCACGCAATCCGCTCCGGAAGTCTGGATCGCGCTGGCGGAGAAGGCGCGTGCGCCGCAACTCGACTATCCGCGCCTGCGCATCGCGCGATTCTCGGGGCAAGCGCGGACGCAGGGCATCGAAGTGCACAAGACGGAAGGTGTCCCGATACGCGTTTACTCCGCGGCGAAGACGGTGGCCGACTGCTTCAAGTACCGCAACAAGATCGGCATCGACGTCGCGGTGGAGGCGCTGCGCGACTTCAGCCGGAAATATCGTGGTGGTGCGAACGACCTTGCGCGCTTCGCGCGAATCTGCCGCGTGACACGCGTCATGCAACCCTATCTCGACTCGATCGCATGAACGCCCCGGCAAACCTCGCCCGGAGACCAATTCGTCGAGGTACTTCGTGCCTTTCTCGATCCGCTTCTGCGTGATGCACTTCGCGGAGTCAATGGTGTGGGGACGTGGAAACCTGCAGCAAATTGGACCTGAGCGATCATTGGAGAGTCCTCATGCCGATACCGGAATGTCCGACGTTCATGTGATCGAGTTGCGTTCGTGAGAGGCGAGTGAACCCCCGCCCCTTCAAGATCCCCCAATCCGTCCTCGTCGTGATCCACACGCCGAGCCTCGACGTCCTCCTCATCAACCGCACCGATTCCCCCGGCTACTGGCAATCGGTCACGGGCTCCAAGGACCACCTCGACGAGCTGTTCGAGGACACGGCCCGGCGCGAAGTGCGGGAGGAAACCGGCATCGACACTGCCATCGGCACGCTCACCGACTGGAACATCGAAAACATCTACGACATCTACCCGCGCTACCTGCACCGCTATGCGCCGGGCGTCACGCGCAACCGCGAGCACGTGTTCGGCCTGTGCGTGCCGGCGGGCACGCCGGTCGTCCTCAACCCGCGCGAGCACACCGCATCGCGCTGGCTGCCGCATCGCGAAGCGGCGGACGCGTGCTTCTCGCCATCCAACGCCGAAGCCATCCTGATGCTGCCACAATTCGCTCGATGAGCGTTCTGCGCGTCGCCACCTACAACATTCACAAGGGCGTCCAAGGCATCGGCCCCGCGCGGCGGCTCGAAATCCACAACCTCGGCCACGCGGTCGAGCAGCTCGACGCCGACATCGTCTGCCTGCAGGAGGTGCGCAAGGTCCATCGGCGGGAGGAACAGTATTTCACGCGCTGGCCCGAACTGCCGCAGCACGAATTCCTCGCGCCCGAAGGCTACTATGCCGTCTACCGCACCAACGCGCTCACGAAGCACGGCGAACACGGCAACGCGATGCTCTCGCGCTGGCCGGTCATGGCCGAGACGCACGAGGACATGTCGGACCACCGCTTCGAGCAGCGCGGCCTCCTGCACGTGCACGTGCACGCGATGCGCCGCGACATCCACGTGATCGTGGTGCACCTCGGGCTCATCCCCGCGAGCCGCGCGCGGCAGGTCGAGCAGCTCGGCCGCTTCATCGAACGCGAAGTGCCGCGGCGCGCCCCCCTCATCGTGGCGGGCGACTTCAACGACTGGGGCGGCAAGCTGCGCCCCGCGATGAAGGCATTCGGCCTGCACGACTTCATCGGCGAACGCGCGATGACATATCCGTCGCGGCTGCCGCTCGCGCAGCTCGACTACGTGTACGCGCGCGGCATGAAGCCGCACGCCCTGCAGATTCCGCGCGGGCGCATCTGGTGGCGCATGTCGGATCACCTGCCGCTGATCGCGGAGTTCAAGTTGTAGGGCGAACGGCGATGGCCCACGGCATGCCACACCTGCGCGCCGGGCACGACCTGGTGCTCCTGGAAGGCAGCCGCGCCTTCTTTCCCTCGCTCGCGCAGGCGATCGAAGCGGCCACCGACGAAGTGCGGCTCGAAACCTACATCTTCGATTTCACCGGCGCGAGCGAGGAAGTCGCGTACGCGCTCGAGCGCGCGGCACGCCGCGGCGTCGCCGTGATGGTGCTCGTGGACGGCGTCGGCTGCCCCGAGATACCCGGCGTGTGGCAATTGCGCTTCCAGGCCGTCGGCGTGCAATGGGAAACGTATTCGCCGCCGGGGATGTTCGGTCTTCTCGTGCCCGGGCAGTGGCGGCGGCTGCATCGCAAGCTGTGCGTGGTCGACGGTGTCGTGGGTTTTTGCGGCGGCATCAACATCCTGGACGACTACCACGATCCCAACTGGGGCGCGCTCGAGTCGCCGCGGCTCGACTTCGCCGTGCGGGTCACGGGACCGCTCGTGGAGCAGATGCACCTCACGATGACGCGGCAGTGGCGAAGGCAGCAGATGGTGAGCCGCCTGAAGCACGCGCGGCTCACCGGCGCGCTCGCGTCGCTGCGCAGCGCGGTTGCCTATCCGGCGTCCGCGCCGGCGACAGTGCAGGAGTCCGCGCGGGGCGGCTCGAAAGCCGCGCTCGTGCTGCGCGACAACGTGCGCAATCGCGCCCGCATCGAGCAGGCGTATCGCCGTGCGATCGGCCGCGCGCGCGAGGAAATCATCATCGCCAACGCCTACTTCGTGCCGGGCCGCAAGCTTCGCCGCGCGCTCGTGCAGGCGGCGCGGCGCGGCGTGAAGGTGATCCTGCTGCTGCAGGGCCGCTACGAATATTTCCTGCAGTACTACGCCGTGCGCTCGGTGTTCGGCGCGCTGCTGCGCGCGGGTGTCGAGATTCACGAGTATTCGCCGAGCTTCCTGCACTGCAAGGTGGCGGTGGTGGACCGGAACTGGGCGACCGTCGGTTCGTCCAATCTCGATCCGCTGTCGCTTCTGCTCGCGCGTGAGGCCAACGTGGTCGTGGAAGACTCTGCGTTCGCCCTGCAGCTTCGCGGCCGGCTCGTCGAAGCGATGCGCAGCGACGGCGTGCGCATGGATGCGACGCAGTACGAGCGCCGGCCGCCTTCGCAGCGCTTCAAGGAATGGCTCGCGCTCGTTCTCATGCGCATCGGCCTCGCGATCCAGGGCAAGAAATACTGATGGCCGATCTCGTCGTCGAACGTCCCGAGGGTCTCTATTGCCCTCCAGGAGATTTCTACATCGATCCGTGGCGCCCGGTCGCGCGTGCGGTGATCACGCACGCGCATTCGGACCACGCGCGCCTGGGCCACGGGCACTATCTCGCATCGCAGGCAAGCGAAGGCGTGCTGCGCGCGCGGCTGGGCGACGTCACGCTGCAGACGCTCGCCTACGGCGAAGCCATCACGCATCGCGGCGTGAAGCTGTCGCTTCATCCGGCGGGCCACGTGCTGGGCTCGGCGCAGGTGCGGCTCGAGCATGGCGGGCGCGTCTGGGTCGCAAGCGGCGACTACAAGGTCGCGCCGGACCGCACCTGCACGCCCTTCGAGCCGGTGCGCTGCGATGTGTTCGTCACCGAATCCACCTTCGGCCTGCCGATCTACCGCTGGTGCCCCGACGACGAAGTGTTTGCCGACATCAACGACTGGTGGTCACGCAACGTCGCGCATTCGCGCGCGAGCGTGGTGGGCTGCTACAGCTTCGGCAAGGCGCAGCGGCTGCTCTCGGGCATCGATCCGTCGATCGGCCCGGTCATCGTGCACGGCGCGGTGGAGCCCTTGAACGACGCCTATCGCGCGGCCGGTGTCGAATTGCCCGAGACCTTGCGCGTTGCCGACGTGAAGAACCGTTCGGACCTCGGCCGCGCGCTGGTGGTGTGCCCGCCGAGCGCGACGGCCAGCCCCTGGATGCGCCGCTTCGGCGATGCCGAGACGGCTTTCGCGAGCGGATGGATGCAGGTGAGAGGCAACCGCAGGCGCGGCGGCTACGACCGCGGCTTCGTGCTGTCCGATCACGCCGACTGGCCGGGCCTGCTCTCGGCCATCGAGGCCACCCGCGCGCGGCGCATCATCGTCACGCACGGCAGCAGCGCGGCGATGGTGCGCTACCTCCAGGAGCACGGCTGGGAGGCGGGCGCCTTCGCCACCGAGTACGGCGACGACTCGATCGAAGCCGATGCGCAGGCGGGGTCGAGCGAAAGCGTGGGCGAAAGCGTGGGTGAGGGTGAGGGCGAGGGCGAGGGCGAGGGCGAGGGCGCATGATCGATCCGCGGCCCCGGCTCTCGCGACTCGCGAAGGAACCGCCCGCGTGAAACGTTTCTCGCGCCTCTTTGCCGAGCTCGACGCGACGACTTCCACCAACGCGAAGGTCGAAGCGCTCGTGCGCTACTTCGACCAGGCGTCGCCGCACGACGCGGCGTGGGCGGTGTACTTCCTCGCGGGCGGCAAGCCTCGGCAGGTCGTGCCGATGGGGTCGCTCTGGATGCTCGCGTGCGAAGTGGCGGGCATCGAGCCGTGGCTCTTCGACGAGTGCTACCAGCAGGTGGGCGATCTCGCGGAAACCATCGCGCTCGTGCTGCCGCTCGCGGGTGAGACGTCCGACGTCGGCCTCGCGCGGTGGGTCGAAGAGCGGCTCTTGCCGCTGCGCGGCAAGCCCTACGAAGAGATCGCGCCGGCGATCACGTCGTACTGGAACGAGCTCGACTCGCGCGGGCGCTTCCTGCTCACCAAGCTGATCGGCGGCGCCTTTCGTGTCGGCGTGAGCAAGCTACTCGTTCAGCGCGCGCTCGCGACGCACACGGGAATCGATGCGAGGCGAATCGCGCAGCGGATGATGGGCTACACCGACGGCAAGGTGCTTCCTTCGGCCGAACGCTACCGCGCGCTCGTCGCCAGGGAAGAAGACGAAGCGGGACAGCTTCGCGACGCAGGCCAGCCTTACCCCTTCTTCCTCGCGCATCAGCTCGACGCGCCGCCGGAAGTCTTCGCTTCGCGTCTCGGGCCGGTTGCGGAGTGGATGGTGGAGTGGAAGTACGACGGCATTCGCGGCCAGATCGTGAAGCGCGAGGGCGCCGTGTGGGTGTGGTCGCGCGGCGAGGAACTCGTGACCGACAGGTTTCCGGAGATCGTGGCGCTGGCGCGGGGCCTGCCCGACGGCACCGTGATCGACGGCGAAATCCTCGTGTGGAACGACGCGTCCGACCGGCCTGCGCCCTTCGCGCTGCTGCAACAGCGCATCGGCCGCAAGAACCTCACGAAGAAAGTGCTGGCCGATGCACCCGTGAGCTTCATGGCGTACGACATCCTCGAGCAGGACGGCGCGGACATCCGCGCGCTTTCGCAGCGCGAGCGCCGCGCGCGGCTCGAAGCGCTGCTGCGAGGCACGGGCATGCGCGTGTCGCCGGTCGAGACGGCCGCGTCATGGCTCGAATTCGCGGCCCGCCGCGCGACGTCGCGCGAGCGAGGCGTCGAGGGCTTCATGCTGAAGCGCCTGGATGCCGCTTACGGCACCGGGCGATCGAAGGCCGAGGGCCTGTGGTGGAAGTGGAAGGTGGAGCCGATGTCGGTCGATTGCGTGCTCGTGTACGCGCAGCCCGGCTCGGGGCGCCGCTCATCGATCCACACCGACTACACGTTCGCCGTGTGGAACCGCGCCCCGCGGGACAAGGCGGAAGTCGATGCGGTGATCGACCAGATGATGCGAAAGGAGCCGGCGCAGCCGGGCGAGCTGCAGCTCGTGCCGTTCGCCAAGGCCTACTCGGGCCTCACCGACGAGGAATTCCGGCAGGTCGACGCGCTGATTCGTCGCAACACCATCGAGAAGTTCGGTCCGGTGCGAAGCGTGAAGCCGATGCTCGTCTTCGAGCTGGGCTTCGAAGGGATCCAGCGCAGCACGCGCCACAAGAGCGGCATTGCCGTTCGCTTTCCGCGCATGCTGCGCATCCGGCACGACAAGCCGCTGCACGAAGCGGACACGCTGCGCGAACTCGAGCGGCTCCTTGGTGAAGTCGCGTAGCCGAGGCGTGTAGAGCTGCGTGCAAGCCGCGTGTGATGTACAAACTGTTCTTTTCAAGCCTTCGGAGTCGTTTCATGAAGAAAATCCTGTCCCTGCTGGCCGTGGCCGCGCTCGTTTCCCTGCTGCATGCCGTGCCAGCGAATGCGCAGAGCGCGGGCGGTGCCGGCCAGCCGCTGCACATCGTCGTGCCTTTCGCCCCTGGGGGCGCGCAGGACGTGATCGCCCGCTGGCTCGCAACCAAGCTCACGACCCGGATGGGCGTACCCGTCGTCATCGACAACAAGGCCGGCGCGGGCGGCGTGATCGCCGCCGAGTCGGTGGCCAAGGCCGCGCCCGACGGCAACACGGTGTTCCTCGCCAGCGGTGGCGCCATTTCCATCGCGCCGCACCTGAACGCGAAGCTCACCTACGATCCGCTCAAGGATTTCGCGCCCGTCGCGCTCGTGGCCGACACGCCGATGACGCTCGCCGTGCGTTCGCAAAGCCCCTACCAGACCGTGGCCGACGTGCTGAAGGACGCGAAGGCGCGGCCGAAGCAGGTGACGTTCGCCTCCACCGGCAACGGCACGATCTCGCACCTCACGGGCGAGCTCTTCGCGCAGACCGCGGGCGTGCAGTTGCTGCACGTGCCGTATCGCGGCGCGGCCCCCGCCATGACCGATCTCATGGGCGGACAGGTCGCGATGATCGTGACCAGCGCCGCGTCCATCACGCCCATGGTCGAGGACAAGCGGGCCCGCGTGCTCGCGACCTTCACGACGCACCGGCTCGGCAATCTCCCGGACGTGCCCACGATGAACGAGGCGAGCGGGCTGAAGGGCCTGGAAGTGCCGGTGTGGGTTGCCGTCCTCGCGCCCGCGAAAACGCCCAAGGCGGTGGTGGACAAGCTCGCGGCCGAGGTGGAGGCCGTGTGCAAGCTGCCGGAAACGCTGGAGCGGTTCAACGGGCTCGGCGCGCTCACGACCTGCGGCGGGCCGAGCGAAGCGGGCAAGGTCGTGAACGACGACTACGCGCGCTGGGGCCGCGTGATCCGCCAGGCCAACATCAAGGCCGAGTGAGGTGAGGATCGGCATCGCGGGTACGGGCGGCATCGGCTACGCCAGTGCCGCGTGGCTCGCGCACGCCGGCCACGACGTGCAGGTGTGGTCGCCGCGCGGCGAGGGCGCGACCGCCTTGCGGCACGAGCCGCTGCGCTCGGAAGGCGTGCTGGAAGCAAGCGTGCGCGTGCGAGTGGCCGCGAGCGCCGAAGCGCTCGCGCGCGATGCCGAAGTGCTCCTCATCGCCGTGCCGCTCAATGGCCACAAGCGCGTGATGGACAGCATGCTGCCGCACCTGCGCAGCGGCCAGTCGATCGTCGTGAGCTCGATGGCTTCGCTGTCGTCGCTCTACCTGTTCGAGCAGGCGCTCATCCGGGGAATCGACGTCACGGTGGCGAGCTTCGGCACGACCGTGCTCACGGCGCGGCGCACGGGCGCGGCGCAGGTGCGCGTGATGACGCGCCGCAGCGAGCTGGACGTGTCCGCGCTGCCGCGCGCGCGAGAGAGCGAGGCGCTCGCGCTGTGCCGCGAACTCTTCGGCGATCTCTTCGTCGCGCAGGACAACTGCCTCGCCAGTGCGCTCACCAACATCAACCCCGTGGCCCACGGCGCGCTCGCCGTGTTCAACTGGACGCGCATCGAGCGCGCCGAGAACTGGCCGCAATACCACTACATGACGCCGCAGGTGGCGCGCGCGATCACCACGATCGATGCCGAGCGGCTCGCGCTGGCGCGGGCCTTCGGCTTGCAGGTGCGCACGATCGAAGAGCATTTCGCGAAGTCGTTCGGCACGGGCTCGGCCACGCTCGCGGACATCGCCGCGGAACTGCACGCCAAGCGCGGCGGCCCGCCGGGGCCCACGGACACGGGGACGCGCTTCCTCGCGGAAGACATGCCCTATGGCCTCGCGTTTTGCGAAGTCCTCGGCGACATGGCGGGAGTGCCGATGCCCGCGACGCACACGATGGTGCGCACCGCGAGCCTGATCCTCGGGCGCGACCTGGCGGCCGAGAACGAGTTCGTCGACGCGCTCGCGTTGCGAAAGGAGTCGACGCGGGGCTTGCTCGCGCGGGTCGATCGTTAGGTTAGGTCAGGGTAGGGCGGCCACTGGGGAAATCCGTCTTTGCCGCGGTCGAAGGCGGGTCCGACCGAACCCTGCTAGCATGTCCGGTGCTCATGAAAGCCGATCCTTCCAGCCAGCTGACCCCCGCCGCGTCCGACGAGGGTGTGCCGGTGTCGGTGAAGATTCGCGAGCGCCTCCAGGCAGCGCGCAGGCGCTTCCACTCCAACGACAACATCGCCGAATTCATCGAGCCTGGCGAGCTGGAGCGGCTGCTGGACGAAGTCGAGCAGAAGATGCAGTCGGTGCTCGACAGCATGGTCATCGACACGGGAAGCGACCACAACACCAACGACACCGCGCGGCGCATCGCCAAGATGTACCTGAACGAGGTGTTCCGCGGCCGCTACACGAAGCCGCCCACCATCACGGAATTCCCGAACGCCGAGCATCTGAACGAGCTCATGATCGTCGGGCCCATCACCGTGCGCTCGGCCTGCAGCCACCACTTCTGCCCGGTGATCGGCAAGCTCTGGATCGGCGTGATGCCCAACGAGCACACGAACGTGATCGGCCTGTCGAAATACGCCCGGCTCGCCGAATGGGTGATGGGACGCCCGCAGATCCAGGAGGAGGCCGTCGTGCAACTGGCCGACCTCATCATGGAAAAGACGCAGCCCGACGGCCTGGCGGTGGTGATGGAAGCGAGCCACTATTGCATGGCGTGGCGCGGCGTGAAGGACCTCGGCAGCCGCATGATCAACTCCGTGATGCGCGGCGAATTCCTGAAGAATTCGGCGCTGCGCCGCGAATTCCTTTCACTCATTCCGGATAAAGGCTAGGGCGAGATGCTGGTCCGACTCCTCTATTGCAGCCGCGCGGTGGACGCGAGCCCCGAAGCGATCGAATCCATCCTCTCGAAGGCGCGCGAACACAACCCCGCCACCGGCATCACGGGCATCCTCTGCTACGGCGGCGGCATCTTCCTGCAGGCGATCGAGGGCGGCCGCATGCAGGTGAGCGAACTCTTCGGCCACATCGTGAAGGACGCCCGCCACAAGGACGTCGCGCTGCTGAAGTACCAGGAGATTTCCGAGCGGCGCTTCGGCGGCTGGTCGATGGGGCAGGTGAACATGAGCAAGATCAACCACTCGATCCTCCTGAAGTATTCGGAAAAGCCCGAGCTCGATCCCTATGGCGTCTCCGGCGACGTCTCCCTTGCGATGCTCGAGGACCTGATGGCCACGGCGAACATCTGCGGCCGCATCTGAAAGCGCCGTGCAGCCCTTACTCGGCCGCGTGCGCCACATCCTGAGCTGGGGCGAATGCGACCCCGCGGGGATCATCTACTACCCGACCTACTACCGCTGGATGGACACCGCGACGTGGACCCTCGTCGCGTCCGCGGGATATCGGGCCGCGCGGATGCGCGACGAACACTTCGCGATGCCGCTCGTGAACGCGCAGTGCGAATTCGTGAGCTCGCCCACCTTCGGCGACGAGTGCGAGGTGCGCTCCTTCGTGAGCCGGTTCGGCCGTTCGTCGTTCACTGTCCAGCACGAAGTGGTGATGGCCGAAGGCGAGCGCGTGCTCGCGCGCGGCAGCGAATCGCGCGTGTGGTGCCGCTACGAATCCGGCCCGGGCTCGCGCCTTCGCGCCGAGCCGATGCCCGCGGACTTGCGCTCGGCGCTGGGTCTGGCCGGCGCGTAGGGTGGGATGACGCAGCTGCCGATTCTTCTCGGCTGCGATTTCTCGAGCACGCCGACCCGCCGCAAGCCGATCGTGCTCGCGTTGGGCACCTTGCAGCGCGACCGCGTCGTGCTCTCCCGTCTCGAGGCCTTGCCGACGCTTGCCGAATTCGCGCACCGTCTCTCGGGCACTCCCGACTGGATCGGCGGATTCGATTTTCCTTTTGGCCTGCCGCGTGAACTCGTCGAGCATCTCGGCTGGCCGAACGCATGGCGCGAATGCATCGCCCACTATGCCAGGCTCACGCGTGCCGAGATTCGCGGCGCCTTCTCCGCGTTTTGCGACGCACGCCCCGCCGGAGCGAAATTCGCGCACCGCAAGTTCGACCGGCTCGCGGGATCGAGCCCGTCGATGAAGTGGGTGAATCCGCCGGTCGCGTACATGCTGCATGCGGCGGTGCCGCTGCTCATCGAGGCGGGGGTGCACTTGCCCGGCCTGCACGAAGGCGATCCGCGCCGCGTGGCGCTCGAAGCCTACCCGGGCCTGCTCGCGCGCGAGCTCATCGGGCGGCGCAGCTACAAGAGCGACGAGAAGGCCAAGCAGACGCCCGAGCGCCTCATCGCGCGCAAGGACATCGTCACCGCGCTCGAGCAGGGGCGCACGCGCCTGGGCTTGCGGCTGAAGCTCACGCATGCGCAGCACGATGCGTTGATCGCCGATGCGAGCGGCGACCGGCTCGATGCGGTGCTGTGCCTCGTGCAGGCGGCGTGGGCAGCCCGCCATGGGCCGCCGCGCTACGGTCTGCCCCACGACCTCGATCCGCTGGAAGGGTGGATCGTGAGCGCGTGATTGCGCTACCCTTTGCCATTTCAAAGGAGCCCCCAATGACGACTCAACTCGCCAGCGGCAAGAGCACGATCATCCCCGCCATGCGCTACCGCGACGCGCACGCGGCCATCGAATGGTTGTGCCGCTGTGTCGGCTTCGAGCGGCACCTCGTCGTGCCGGGCCCGGACAACACGGTCGCGCATGCGCAGCTCGTGCTCGGCAATGGGATGGTGATGCTCGGCTCCGCGTCCGCCGACACGGAGTTCGGCCAGCGCATCCGCCAGCCCGACGAAATCGGCGGGTTCGAAACGCAGTGTCCGTATGTCGTGGTGCGCGATGCCGACGTGGTCTTCCGCAACGTGAAGGCCGGTGGCGCGACGATCGTGCGCGAGATTCGCGACGAGGAGTATGGCGGCCGCGGATTCGGCTTCATGGACCCGCAGGGGCGATGCTGGTTCGTCGGCACCTACGACCCCTGGGTGACGGAGCCGGGGACGCCGTGACCACGACGCACACCGGCAGTTGCCTCTGCGGCGGGGTGACTTTCCGCATCGACGGCGAACTCGAGCCGATCCAGGTGTGCCACTGCGGCCAGTGCCGCAAGGCGCAGGGCGGGCCCTTCGCAAGGAACATCGCGGTGGATGTCTCGGCCATGCATTGGCTCACCGGAGCGGACCTGCTGAAGGCCTACGAGTCCTCGCCGGGCAAGGAACGCGTCTTCTGCGGACGCTGCGGCTCGCCCTTGATCAGCCGGCGCGAGTCGCTGCCCGGCATCGTGCGCGTTCGAGCGGGCCTGATCGATGAACCCCTGCGGGCGCGCCCCGCATGGCACGCCCACACGGCTTCGAAGTGCGGCTGGTGGGAGATCGCCGACGACCTGCCGCGATACGCATCCGCGCGCGTGGCATGACAGGCGCTTCGCGCCGAAGGCTCATCGCTTCTCGAGCATTTCCTTCGTGACGAGCGTCACCCCCGAGGGTGTGCGGAAGAAACGTCCGGCATCGTGCTCCTCGTTTTCTCCGATCACGGTGCCTTCCGGGATCGCGCAGCCGCGATCGATCACGACCTTCGAAAGCCGGCTGCCCCGACCGATCACGCAGCCGGGCATGATCACGGCCTCGCGCAACGTGCAAGACGAATGGATGCGGACATTGGAGAAGATCACTGCCTGGCGGATGTCCGAGCCGAGCACGATGCAGCCGCCGGAGATGAGCACGTTCGCGGTCACGCCGTGGTTGCCGTTCTCGTCGGGCACGAACTTGGCGGGCGGAAACTGCTCCTGGTAGGTCCACACGGGCCACTCGCGGTCGTAGAGGTCGAGCTCGGGCATGTCGGAGGCGAGGTCCAGGTTCGCGGCCCAGAAGGCATCGACCGTGCCCACGTCGCGCCAGTACGGCTGCTCGCGCGTGGCGGCCGGCACGCTCGAGAGATTGAGCGGATGGGCGAGCGCGCGGCCCGCGGCGACGACCTTCGGGATCACGTTCTTGCCGAAGTCGTGCTCGGTGCCGTCGCTTTGCATTTCCTCTTCGAGCAGTTCGTAGAGGTATTGCGCGTTGAAGATGTAGATGCCCATGCTGCCGAGCGCGCGGTCGGGCTTGCCGGGCATCGCGGGCGGGTCCTTGGGTTTTTCGAGGAAGGCGGTGATGCGCCGCTTTTCGTCGATGTGCATGACGCCGAGCGCCGTGGCTTCCATCCGCGGCACCTCGATGCAGCCGACCGTGCACAGCGCGCCGTGCTCCACGTGGTCCAGCAGCATGAGCGAGTAGTCCTGCTTGTAGATGTGGTCGCCGGCGAGCACGAGGATGTAGTCCGGGTCGTAGGCGCGAAGGATGTCCAGGTTCTGGTAGATCGCATCGGCCGTGCCGCGGTACCAGAAGGCCTCGTTCACGCGCTGCTGCGCGGGCAGCAGGTCGATGAACTCGTTGGCTTCGCCGCGCAGGAAGTTCCAGCCGCGCTGCAGGTGGCGCAGGAGCGAGTGCGACTTGTACTGAGTGAGCACGCCGATGCGGCGGATGCCGGAGTTGATGCAGTTGGACAGCGCGAAGTCGATGATGCGGAACTTGCCGCCGAAGTACACGGCCGGCTTCGCGCGGCGGTCGGTGAGGTCGTGCAGGCGCGAGCCGCGTCCGCCGGCGAGCACGAGCGCGACAGTACGTTGGGGCAGCTGCCTGCCGAGCAGCAGGCGTGCCGTGAGGTCGGCCGAGGCCTGGCCCAGTTCGTCGTCGATGCGTTCCTTTGCCATGGAGAGGCCCTCGCTTCGGTGTTCCCACGGGAACTCTGGCGCAGCGGCGGCGTGGGCGCTGTAGGACGCTGTCGCGTCGCGCGACGTGACTTATGCTCGGGCTTCGGTGACGGCCATCGTCAAACGTCGCGAAGACAGATGAGGTTCTGGATCACGGCTTTCTTCGTCGCGTGTTGCCAGGCAACGGCAAGCGCTCAGGTTTCCCCCTCGCCGCAGCGGCCCGGATGCGTCGGCATCGAACGCGGCAAAGTGACGTTTGTCGAAAGGACCACGGGTGAGGACCGTGAGTTCCTGTGGGAGGGCACCAATGCACGCCGATCGATTCGCCGACGAGGGCGCCCCTTCGATGAGCGCGGACTCAGTTCTTCGATTGGTGCGTCTGTTCGCTTCGTCATCCAAGGCGCATGGGTCGAAACCATGACCACGCGCCTGTCAGAAGCCTCGCCCACACCAGGCTGTTCCCCACATAGATCAGTCCCATCATGGGCGTGATTCCGAACTGCGCCACAAGCCGGGACGAAGAGGGAAACCAGACGATCTCCCAGGTGACGTAGAGAATTCTCCACCACAGGGGTGCCTCGGCTTCCTGAGACGTGTACATGGCTGTGAAAACGAGCGCAACGCCCACGCAGACTCCTGCGATCACATGGAACGCAAAGAGAACTACGAAAAGCCCAGGGCGGGCGCCGGTGACGATGCTTCGAGCAGCGGAAAGCATGCTCGAAGGATATCAAGCGATTGGCGATGCCACCTCGGCGCCCCTTTCAATCCGTCTCAACGCCGCGACCGAGCTCATCCAGCGACTGCAGCGCTTCGGTGTCGGTGCGATAGAGCCGCAGCAGCGGCCCGGGCTCGAGCGCGCCCGCGCGCTCCAGCACCTTCTCCACCGGCAGCTTCACACCGCTCACGTGCAGCGTGATGCCGCGTGCGGCGAGCGTCCGGCGAAGACTGAGGAAGACCTCGACGCCCGTCGCATCGATGCGATTGATCGGATGCGCGAAGAGGCACACGTGCTTCACCTCCGGCCGGCCCGCGAGGTGCTCGACGATGTTGCGCTCGAACTCCCCCGCCGATGCGAAATCGAGGCCACTGTCCATGCGCAGCGCATAGAGCCCGGGCGCGAGGGGCGGCAGCTGCCACACCTGCCGGTCGCGCAGGCTCCCGTCGGGATGCAGGCCGACTTCGATGATCCGCGGGTGCAGGCGGTGATAGAGAAAATGCGCGAGCCCCATCACCACACCCGTGAGCACGCCCCAATAGATGCGCGGCGCCGAAAGGATCGTGACCGCGAAGGTGACGCCGGCCGTCACGGCTTCGACCTTGCCGATGCCCCACAGCGCGAGGAGCGTGTGCGGCCTGAAGAGGTTGATGACCGCCGCGATCACGATCGCCGCGAGCACCGCGCGCGGCACGGGCGCAAGCAGCGGCGTGAGAAAGAGCAGCACCACCAGCAGCACGGCCGTCGCGGCGACGGTCGCCCAGCCTGTCTTCGCACCCGAGTACAGCGTGAGCGCGCTGCGCGAGAACGAGGTGCTCGTCGGAAACGCGCCCGAAAGGCCGGACACGATCTTGCCCACGCCCTGCCCGACGAGATCCTGGTCGGCGTCCCAGCGCTTGCCGTCGTGCTGGGACTCGATGCGCGCGCTCGCGGCCATCTCGAGCGAGCTCACGAGCGCGATCACGAGCGCCGGCGCGATGAGCGAGGAGAGCGTTTCCCAGCCGGGGACGCCGGGCCAGTAAGGCATCGGCAGGCCCGCCGGAAGGCTTCCCACCACCTGTCCATGCGCGGGGTAGGAAGTGAGCACGCTGACGCCGCCCGCGACGGCGACCACGAGCAGCACGAGCGGAATGCTCTTGGGCAGCTTCCTGCCCGCCATCAGGATGGCGAGGCTCACGACACCGAAGGCGAGGCTTGCGAGGTCCACGTGGGGATGCTGCAGCCATTGCAAGACGCTGCCTTGCGCGCCGACGAGCGAGGGCAGCTGCGACGCGATGATGAGAAGCGCCGCCGCCTGGCTGAAGCCCGCGAGCACCGGCGAGCTGACGAGGTTCAGCACCCAAGCGGCATGCGAGAGCCCGACGGCGAGCTGCATGCCGCCCGAAAGGAGCGCGAGCCAGACCGCGAGCGCGACCCACTGCGGGGTTTGCGGTTGTGCGAGCCCCAGCAGCGACGCGCCCACGAGCACGCTCGAAAGCGCCGAAGGCCCGACCGACAGCCGCGTGGAACTGCCGAAGAGGACCGCCGCGAGTGCGGGGAGAAAGGTAGCGTAGAGGCCGGTCACGAGCGGCATGCCCGCCAGGCCCGCGTAGGCGACGGATTGCGGAACCATCACGACAGCGACCGTGAGGCTCGCCATCAGTTCGTTGCGCAGCAGCTCCGGCGTGAGGCGTGGCCAGCGCAGGAAGGGGAGCCGTTGAATCAGAGCTTGCATGAGCCGCAGATCGTCGAGTCTACCGCAAGGCCAGCCCGGCCCGGTCTCTTCACCGCTGCGGCATGTCCTTCACCGAATACCCCAGGCTCACAGTTGCATCCTCCGGAATCGGCGGCATCGTTTCGTTCCACGCTTCCCACGCATCGCGCATCGCCATGAGCCGCGCCGTCTCGCGGCCCGCGAGGTTCGCGCGCTCGCGCTCGTCGGCGGGGATGTCGAAGAGATAGTCGTAGCCGTCCACACGCAGATATTTCCAGTTCTCGTCGCGCAGCGCCCGCTGGCCCCGATGGTTCATGCGCCAGTGCAGCGGCCGCGGGAACTCGTGCGCGGCATCGTTGAGCACCGGCAGCATCGATACGCCGTCGAGCGGGTACGCCGGATGCGGCGCCACGCCCGCGGCATCGAGGACGGTCGCGGACCAGTCCATCGTCATGCATTGCTGGCGGCTCACGCCGCCGCTGCCGATCACGCGCGGCCAGTGCGCGACCCACGGCACGCGGATGCCGCCTTCGGTCAGGTCCATCTTGCCGCCCACGAGCGGCCAGTTGTCCGAGAAACGTTCGCCGCCGTTGTCGCTCGTGAAGATGACGAGCGTGTCGTCCGCCACGCCATGTTGCGCGAGCGCCTGCATCACCCAGCCGATGCCTTCGTCCATGTGATGGATCATGCGGCGATAGGTGTGGATGTTGCCGCCGTGCAGGTGAAAGAGGTTGTCTTTCACATCGGCCGCGAGCGACGCGTCGTCGCGCGTCTCCCACGGCCAGTGCGGCGCCGTGTAGTGCAGGCTGAGGAAGAACGGCTCGCGGGCGACGCGGCTGATCCAGTCCACCGCGTGCCGCGAGATGAGATCCGTGAGGTAGCCCGGCTCGTGGCGCTCTTCCTCGCCGAAGTAGAGATCGTGCGCGCCGGTGGTCGCGCAGTGCGTGAAGTAGTCGACGCCGCCCGACATCGGCCCGAAGAATTCCTCGTAGCCGGACTTGAGCGGGCTGAACGCGGGCGGATACCCGAGATGCCACTTGCCGATGAGAGCGGTGCGATACCCCGCGTCCTTCAGCAGCGAAGGCAGCGTGGGATGCTCCGCGGGCATGCCGAGCGTCGTGCTGTCGCGGGTGCGGCTGCTGATCGGTTCTTCCGCCGCGCCCCGCAGCCGGTACTGGTAGCGCCCCGTCATCAGCGCGAACCGCGTGGGCGAACATACGGGCGAATTCGAATAGCCCTGCGTGAACTTGATGCCGCGGGCGGCCAGCGAATCGATGACGGGCGAGACGCGGCCGAACTCGGCGTCACGGCCGCCGTAGCAGCCGAGGTCGGCATAGCCGAGGTCGTCGGCCACGATGAAGATGAAGTTGGGGCGTTTCACTCGGCCTGCATTCCCGTTGCGCGGATCACTTTGCCATGATGCGCTGACGAGTCGGTGGGGCACCTCCGGACGCAAGCGCCGGGAAGCCTGGCTGCTGCCAACGTCTTCATGCCGGCTCCCTCAAGGCTGATAGCCGGACTTGCGCACCACCGGCGCCCACTGCGCGCGGTAGGCCTTGAGCATCGCCTGCGTCTGCGCCTGGGTCGAGACCACCGGCGTCATCTTCAGTTCGGCGAACCTGCGTTGCGTATCCGGGTCCTGCATCACCTCGCGTATCGCCGTTGCGAAGCGCGCCACGCGCTGCGCGGGCATGGTCGACGGCGCGAAGAACGCGTTCCAGCCGGTCGCGACGAGATCGATGCCCGACTCGCGGAACGTCGGCACGTCGGGCGCGAGCGGATCGCGCTTCGCGCTCGAGACGGCGAGCACGCGGATCTTGCCCGCCTCGTGCTGGGGCAGCTGCGTCTCGAAGGTGTCGATCGCAACGGGCACCTGTCCGCCCAGCAAGTCGGTGAGAAGCGGGCCCGAGCCGCGGTAACCCACGACCTGGGCCTTCACCCCCGCCTTGTCTCCGAGCATGAGCGCGAAGAAGTGCGGCAGGCTGCCCGTGGCCGGCACGCCGAAATTCGCCTTTTCCGGATTCGCGCGCAGCCACGCGATCAGGTGGGACAGCTCGCGCACGGGGACGGCGGCGCCCACCGCGACGCCGAACTCGTAGTCGTTCACATGGCTTACCGCGACGAAGTCCCGCTCGGGGTCGTAGCCGTTGTCCTTGAAGACGAGCGGGGCCACGACCATCACGGCGGGATTGCCGACCATCAGCACGTCCTGCCCGGCGGGCGTGGCCTTCACCTGCTGCGCGGCGAGGCGCCCGCCCGCGCCCGCCTTGTTGTCCACCACGACCGTCACGCCCAGCCGGGTGGCGAGCTTGTCGCCGACGATGCGGGCGACGCGGTCGGTGGAGCCGCCGGGCGCGTAGCCGACGACGATGCGCAGCGGCCCCGATGCGCCTTGCGCGTGAAGGTGCGGCGCGCAGACCGCGGATGCCGCGGCCACGAGTGCGGTTCTTCGTCTCATGTCTTGTCTCCTTGTCTCCATGCGCGCAGGGGAGGCAGCGCACCGCACCACTGTATTGCGGCGACAATTGATTGTTCAAATCAATCATCGATGACGCAATCCCGCTCCGCGGCCCGGCTCGCTCGCCCCGCTTCGCTGGACGATCTGCTGCTCTACCGTCTGGGACGGATCTTCTCCGTGGCCGGCAGCATGGTGATCCGGCTGTGCGAGGGCCGCTTCGGCATCACGCGCCGCGAATGGCGGCTGATCGCTCTCCTCGCGCGCGAGGACGGCCTGCTGTCGTCCCAGCTCGCCGAACGCGCGGGACTCGACCGGGCGCGAACGTCTCGCGCGATCACCTCGCTCGTCGGCAAGAAACTGGCGCTGCGCGTGGTGGGCCAAGACGATCGAAGGCAGGCGCGGCTTGCGCTCACGCCCGCGGGCCGCAAGGTGTTTTCCGAGCTCTTTCCGCTCGTGCGCGACATCAATCGGGGTTTGATCGCCGAGCTTGCGCCGCGCGAGGTCGCCGGGCTCGACGCGGCGCTCGCCTCCATGCAGACGCGTGCCGACTTCCTGGCCGCGCACGCCGATCTGCCCAAGGCGAATCGGCGGCGCGGGGGCAGGACACGGGCGCAGACCGGATGAGCGGCGGCGAACCGGCATCTGCCCGCCTGGCGCAGGCGTGGCTCGAGCGCCGCGGCTGGAATGCTTTCGCATTCCAGCGCGAGGTGTGGCAGGCCGTGGCCGAAGGCCGCAGCGGCATGCTGCATGCCACCACCGGCTCGGGAAAGACATATGCGGTGTGGCTGGGCATCCTGCAGTCGCTGCTTGCGCGCCATCCGCATGGGCGGGAGGCCGAGCCGCTGCGCGCGATCTGGCTCACGCCGATGCGCGCCCTTGCGGCGGATACGACGAAGGCCATCAGCGAGCCCCTGCGCGATCTCGCGCCGAACTGGACCATCGGGCTGCGCACGGGCGACACGACGAGCGCCGAGCGCGCACGGCAGGACCGCCGCTTTCCCACGGTGCTCGTGACCACGCCGGAGTCGCTGAGCCTCATGCTCACGCGCGAACATGCGCGGACCGAGCTCGCCTCGGTGGAATACGTCGTCGTGGACGAATGGCACGAGCTGATCGGCAGCAAGCGCGGCGTGCAGGCGCAGCTGGCCATCGCGCGGCTCGCGAAACTGAATCCTGCTCTCGTGGTGTGGGGATTGAGCGCGACGCTCGGCAACCTGGACGAAGCGATGCGAATCCTGTGCGCACCGGTCATCCCCGCCCCCTCCGTCATCCCCGCCCCCTCCGTCATCCCCGCGCAGGCGGGGATCCAGGGCCTCCCTCCCGCCCTGATCCAGGGCCGCATCGACAAGGCGCTCGTCATCGACACGCTGATCCCGCCCGACCCCGGCAAGTATTCCTGGGCAGGCCACCTCGGAGCCCGCATGCAGCTTCCCGTGGTCGAGGAGATCGACCGCTCCGGCACGACCCTCGTCTTCACCAACGTCCGCTCGCAGGCCGAGATCTGGTATCAGCTCCTGCTGGAAGCGCGCCCCGAATGGGCGGGCCAGATCGCGCTGCATCACGGCTCGCTCGACAAGGCAACGCGCGAATGGGTGGAGCAGGGACTGAAGGAAGGCACGCTGCGCGCGGTCGTCGCAACGTCCTCGCTCGATCTGGGCGTCGACTTCCTGCCCGTGGAGCGGGTCCTGCAGATCGGCTCGGCCAAAGGCGTGGCGCGCATGATGCAGCGCGCCGGCCGCAGCGGCCACGCGCCGGGCCGCGCGAGCCGCCTCACGATCGTGCCGACGAACACGCTCGAGATCCTCGACGGCGCCGCCGCGCGCTACGCCGTGCGCACGGGCCACGTGGAAAAGCGCGAAGCGCCGCGCAAGCCCTTCGACGTGCTCGTGCAGCACATCGTGACCATCGCGCTCGGCGGCGGCTTCCGGGCGGACGAGCTCTACGAGGAGGTGCACGCCTCGTGGTCCTATCGCGAACTCACGCGGGCCGAGTTCGACTGGGTCGTGCTCTTTTGCGAGCGCGGCGGCGAAAGCCTCACCGCGTATCCCGAATACCACCGCATCGTGCTCGGCGACGACGGCATCTACCGCGTGCGCGACCGCGGCGTGGCGAAGCGCCACCGGCTGGGCGTGGGCACCATCGTGAGCGACGCGGCGGTGCAGGTGAAGTTCCTGAGCGGCGCCACGCTCGGCACGATGGAAGAAGGCTTCATCGCGCGGCTGAAGGCGGGCGATCATTTCTTCTTCGCGGGAAGGCTGCTGGAATTCGTGCGCCTGCGCGAAATGGTGGCGTACGTGCGCAAGGCGACGCGCAACAAGGGCACCGTGCCCACGTGGCAGGGCAGCAAGATGGCGTTCACGACCGAGATGAGCGATGCCCTGCTCGAGATGATGCAGCGCGCGTCGCAGGGCGACTTCTTCGAGCCGGAGCTCGCGGCCGCGCGGCCGATGCTCGACACGCAGGCGCGCCTCTCGCGCATTCCCACACCCTCCACCTTGCTCGTGGAAGCGTTCCAGTCGCGGGAGGGTCAGCATCTGTACGTCTACCCCTTCGCGGGGCGCAACGTGCATCTCGGGCTCGCATCGCTTCTCGCGTGGCGGCTCGCGCGCGCGCAGCCCAACACCTTCAGCCTGTCGATCAACGACTACGGCTTCGAGCTCGTGAGCGCCGCGCCGTTCGAAGTCGAATCGGTCCTCGATCTGTCGCTCTTCACGACGCACGAGCTGTTGCACGACGTGCTCGCGTCGCTCAATTCGGGCGAACTCTCGCAGCGGCGCTTCCGCGAAATTGCGCGCGTCGCCGGCCTGATCCAGACCGGCTATCCGGGCCAGCCGAAGAGCGCGCGGCAACTGCAGGCCTCCAGCGCGCTCTTCTACGAAGTCTTTCGCAAGTACGACAGCAAGAACCTGCTGCTCACCCAGGCCGAGCAGGAAGTGCTCGCGCAGGAACTGGAAATCTCGCGTCTCGCCGCGACGCTGCGCGCCATGGCGAAGAAGACGGTCGTGTTCCAGCCGCTCGCGCACCCGAGCCCGATGAGCCTGCCGCTCATGGTCGAGCGCTTCCGCGAGAAGCTCACCACCGAACAGCTGAGCGAGCGGCTCGACCGTATCCTGCGCGACATGGAACGCGACAACCCCTGACGCCCGGGCTCCTACAGCCTGATCGGACGCGCGCGCACCGCCGGGCGCCGCGTCGCGTCCTAGAGTGGCGAGGACAAGGCTGAACGGGAGTGCGCATGAAGCAGAAGATGTATCGCCAGGCGGCCGTTCTCGCGTCCGTGGCCGCTCTCGCGGCGCTGGGTGCCTGCGGCGAACGCACGCAGGTGCAAAGGCCCAAGGCCGATCAGGCGTCGGCGTCGTCGGCCATGCCGACGGCGAACCTCGCGCAGCTGCATGGAAGCGACCCCACGCATGTGATGGGCGCATCGCGCGGCAAACGCGATCGCATGGACGACAGCGAGATCGTGCAGACGCTCAGGACGCAGTTCAATGCCGACCAGGACATCAGCGCGATGATCGTGGACATCGATGCCAAGGACGGCATGGTGACCTTGAGCGGCATGGTGCCCAACAGCGACGCGCGCGTGCGCGCCGACGAGATGGCGCGGTCGCTGCGGGACGTGACGTCGGTCAACAACGAGCTGGAGGTGAAGGCGGGGTAGAGACCTTTTCTACCCGGCCCCGCAGGCTGCGATGGTGTCGTGCACATAACGCAGCTTCGCCAGCGCGCCGGCCGAGAGCGCGAACGGATACGCATCGTCCTGCCCCAGGCTGCGGTTGAGGCTGTTCACGAGCAGCGTGACGGGAATCCACTGCTCCACGAGCGAGTCGAAGTCGGGCGTGCCCGTCTCGAACGGGTTCACGACTTCCTCCACTTCCTCCTCGTTGCCGGGCACGGCGAGCCACGTGTTGTACGACGCCGCGCTTTCGAGCAGGTCGACCATGTGCAGGTAGTGCGCCCAAGTCTCGGCCCAGTCCTCCCACGGATGCGCGGTGGCATAGGCGCTCACGAACCGAGCCTGCCAATCGGGGGGGCCGCCCCCGCTCGCGTAGTGCCTCTTCAGCGCCTCGCCATAGTCTTCGCGCTCGTCGCCGAACAGTTCGCGAAAGGAGTCGATGCGCCCGCCCGCTTCGATGAGGCGGTCCCAGTAGAAGTGACCCGACTCGTGGCGCAGGTGGCCGAGAAGCGTTCGGTACGGCTCGCGCAGCTCGATGCGCCGCCGCACGCGTTCGGCGTCGTCGGCCTCGGCGACGTTGAGCGTGATCACGCCGTTGGCGTGGCCGGTGAGGACGGGCCGCCCCGGCTGGTCGGCGAGAAACTCGAACACGGGGCCGTCGCGTTCGCCGTCGGCAGGCGTCGGGGACGCGAGGCCCAGCTTCGCGAGCGTGTAGAAGAGGCGGCGCTTCGCGACTTCGATGCGGTACCACTTCGCCTGGTTGTCCGCGACCGAAAGGTCGGGCAGCACGCGCGTCTGGCGGCACGACACGCACAGCGGGTTCGGGTCGTTCGCGGGCACCGCGAAGTTGCAGGCCTGGTACAGGTCGTGGTTCAGGCACAGGCGGTAGCGCGCCTCGGACGGGCGGCGCCCGCGCAGGCGCGGGCGCACGAGCTCCCGGTCGCCCTGCCGCTCTCCGGCCGGCTCGATGGCCGACATCGCCATGCGGTCGGGCAGAAAGGCGAGTGCGCTGCCGCACTTCAGGCACCCGACGTTCTCGAAGAAGATCGGGTGCCCGCAGTACTGGCAGTGGAAGGTCTTCAATTCCGCCGGTCAGCGACGGATGATGAGGTTGTTGTGCACCATGCGCACGCCCTTGGTCTCGCGGGCGATGGACTCGGCGCGCTGCTTCTCGAGGGGCGACTTCGCGAAGCCCGAGAGCGACACTTCGCCGTTGAGCGTCTGCACGTTGATGACCGCGGCATCGACCGACTTGTCCTCGATCATCTTGGCCTTGATCGCCGCGGTGATCGTCTTGTCGTCGACGTACGAGCCGACCGTCTCCTGGCCGCGCATCACGGTGCAGCCCGCGGTGAAGAGCGACACGCCGGTGAGGATGGCGAGCGCGAGGATGCTGGGTTGTACTTTCATGGGCTTCTCCTTTTGGGGTTGAGTGAAAAGAAAACTGCGGGGACTACTCGGGGCCGGCGTGGTCGCGCTCGAAGTCCGCCGCCGACAGCGCGGACATCACGATGCCCGGCAGATGGGTGGACTTCAGCAGCGCGAACGCCACGGTGGTGAGCGAGACGAGGCGCCACGGGCGCGCGAACATGAGCGCGGCGCCCGCGAGCGCGCACAAGCCCACGAGCTGCGCGGGCTTGCGCCGGCCGTAGGCGGCCAGCAGCGGCGTGGCCACTTCCACGGCCATGTGGGCCGGATGATGGCGCCACCAAACGCTCGCCGCGTGCCTCGCGCGGGCGATCCACCCGGCGCCGCGCGCGGGCGCGCGCGCACGCGAATCGAAATGCTCGCCCGCGAATTCCGCTCGCGGCGGCGTCTCGCGCGGATCGTGCCGGCGCTCGCGCCGCGCCATCTGCTCCATGAGCACGCGGCGGCTTTGCGCGAGGCGCTGGCTCGCTTCGAGCATCGACGTATTCATGAGCGCGTGCCGATCGAGCGCAGTGCCTGCGCGTCGGCTTCGAGCTGGGCCTTCAGCTCGCTGAAGGCCTTCTCGGGAAGGGGCTTGCGTGCCACCCAGGCGGCCGCGGCCGCGATCGCGAGCGCCACGCCGGGCACGACGACGAGGGCGGGATGGAAGTCGCCCTGCATCGCGCCGAGCATCACCGCCACGCCGGCGAGCACGAGGAACACCGTGCACGCGAGGATCGCGAGCGCCCAGGCGATCGCGCGTTTCGCGACCTCGCTGCCCACGCTCGAGGCTTCCTCGCGCGCGAGCGAGGCGTAGCCCGCGAAGTGTTCGACGAGCAGCTCGGGCCGGCTCACGAGCACCGAGAAGATCGGGTGGACCATCGCCATGGCAGGCCGCGTGCTCAGTAGTCGCCGCGCGAACGGAAGGCGCGCGAGTCGCTGTGGCGCAGCGCGATGATGAGGCCCGCCACCACGGCGCCGATCGCCGCGGCGATGAGCGCCGACTTGAGCGGCTGCTCGGTCACGTAGCGGCCGGTGGCGTCGGCGTACTGCCCGAGACGGCGCTGCGCGAGCTGCGCGCTCTCGCTCATGGTGTTCATGCCTCGGCCGGCGAGGTCCTTCATGCCGCTCGAGAGCTCGCGCATCTTGTCGCCGGCGCGGTCGATGGCCTGGCTCGCGAGGCGGCGCGAGCTGTCGAGTGCCGCATCGGCGGAGAGGTTCGGGGTCGTCATGTCTTCAATCCTCGGGTTGATGGAGGGGCGCGGCTAGCGCCGCATGAGGCTCGCCAGGAACGCGACGGCCGCAAGGACGACGAAGATGAAGAACAGCAGCTTGGCGATTTCGACCGCGCCGGCGGCGATGCCGCCGAAACCGAAGAAGGCGGCGATCAGCGCGATGACGAGGAACACGACGGCGTAGTGCAGCATCTCCAGCTCTCCCTGCGGGGTCATCCCGGCAACTTGGGCGCGGTGGTCACCGCGCCTCGCGCAAGAGTAGGCGTGCCTCGGCCGTGAGCCGCTCGGCTCGGGGCGTGTGTGCTTGTCGGTGCCCGCTGGGCTTGCCTGTAGGAGGCCGACTACGGGCGGATCAGGTGGCACCGAGCGCCGTCGCGGCCGCGCGTTCTGCCGCGCGCGTGTTCTTGGGCAGCACCGCCGTCACGCGCGTGCCGGCACCCGGGCGCGAGGTCACGGTGAGCCGGCCGCCCGCGGCCTCGACCCGGTGCCGCATGCCCGCCAGGCCGTGCGTGGATGGCCGCACGCGGGTCGTGTCGAAGCCGTGGCCGTCGTCGCGGATTTCCACTTCGACGTGGTTGCTGTAGTCGCGCACGCTGATGTCCACCTGCTTCGCCTGCGCGTACTTGCCGACGTTGGTGACCGACTCCTGCACGACCCGGTAGACCGTGAGCTGGGACGACTCGTCGAGGTCGACGGTCTCCAGGCTCGTGGCGACTTCGATGCCGGAGCGCTCCGAGAATTCGCGCGCGAGGATGTCGAGCGACGCGGTGAGGCCGAGGTTGGTGAGCGACGAAGGCCTCAGGTCCTCGATGATCCGGCGCTTGAGCGCGATGCCGCTATTGAGCGTCTGCGTGAGGTGCTGCAGCCGCTCCTCGAGTTCGGGCGCGATGGCGTTGCCCCCCAGGCGCGACCGCAGCCGCGCGACGTCCAGCTTGGCAGCCGTGAGAAGCGCGCCCAGCTCGTCGTGCAGTTCGCGCGCGAGGTGCCCGCGTTCGTCCTCGCGCACCTGCTGCAGGTGCGTCGCGAGTTCGGCGAGCGTCGCCGTGCGCTCGCGCACCTGGCTCTCGAGCAGGTCGCGTTCTTGCTGCAGCACGTGCTGCTGCTGCTCGCCCGCGAGCTTGAGCGCCGTGGTCTGGCGCAGGTACAGATAGAAGGCGAGCAGGCCGGCCATCGTCACGGCCGCGATCCCGATGCGCGAGAGCAGCAGCGACCGTTCCACTTCGCCTTGCGCGACGTCCATCTTGCGCGTGGCCGAGCCGACGAGCTTGCCCACTTCCTCGCGGATCGCATCCATGTGCTCCTTGCCCACGTCGGTCATGAGCACGAACTTCCAGGCGTCCTCGTTGCCTTGCTTTCTCATGCGCACCGAAAGCTCCATCTCGGCGAGCTTGCGGTGCACGTTGCGCGTGAGCTGGGCAAGCGTGTTGAATTCCTCTGCCGTGGGCAGGTACAGGTTGCGCAGGCCGTCGGTGTCGGCGGTGATCTGCGCCGCGGCCACGTTGTACGGCTCGAGGTAGCGCGGGTCGCCGGTGAGCAGGTAGCCGCGCGAGCCGGTTTCGGCGTCGAGCATGTGCACGAGAAGGGTGTTCAGGGCGCTGCGGGTGCGCGTGTGCTCGGCGATTTCCCCGAGCGCCTCGCGCGAGCGGTTGTAGCCCGTCTCGTTGATGCCGATGAGCACGCAGGCGGCCAGCGCCGCCAGCAGCAGGCCGATCGCCATGCGCGGAAGGTGCAATGCCGGCAGGAATTTCATGGTCACGAATGGCATGGCGCCGCCACGGCTGAACTAGAATGGTCGCGCCAAGGCAGGGGGCGATCATGATCAGAGTCGGCATTGTCGATGACCACGCGATTGTCCGCTCGGGATTGAAGCAGTTCTTCGCCGAGCAGGTCGATCTGCGCGTGGTGGGCGAAGCCGCGAGCGGCCGCGAAGCGATCGATCTCGCGCGCACGACCGAAATGGACGTGCTCGTGATGGACCTCTCGATGCCGGGCCAAAGCGGCATCGATGCCCTCGGCATGATCCGCGCCAAGGCGCCGGACGTCGGCATCCTCATCCTCTCGGGCTATCCCGAGGAACACTACGCGATGAACCTGATCCGGCAGGGCGCGAGCGGCTACCTCAACAAGGAGTGCGAGCCCGCCGAGATCGTGAACGCGATTCGCACCATCGCGCTCGGGCGGCGGTACATCTCGCCCACCGTGGCCGAACTGCTCGCGCAGCAGCTCAACCGCAAGGAAGGCGGCGCCCCGCACGAGCAGCTCTCCGAGCGCGAGTTCCAGGTGTTCCTGAAGCTCGCCAAGGGTGAGACGGCCGGGGACATCGCCAAAGCGCTCTCGCTTTCCGTGAAGACGGTGAGCACGTACCGCACCCGCCTCATGGAGAAGATGAATCTCTCCTCCAACAGCGACCTCACGTACTACGCGCTCAAGAACAGGCTGATCGACTGAGGACATGCTTTCAGGGCGCAGGCGCGGTGCCTTGCGACAGTTGCAGGCAGTAGTCCACGAGCGCGTCGATTTCATTGGACTTGTCGAAGACGGCGTCGGCCCCGAGTTGCGCGCAGCGCTTTCTCATGTCGGGCGTCGCGTAGTTGCTGAGCACGACCACGCGCTGAGCGGTGGCGCGGCCGCGGCACGCTTCCAGCACGCCCAGGCCGCTGCCTTGCTTCAGGAACAGGTCGACGATCGCGAGGTCCCACTGCCCGTCGTGTCCGGCAAGCCAGGCCTTCGCGTCGTTCTCCGCATCGGCCCAGCCCATCGATCGGATCGACGCCAGTTCCTCCAGCGTGCCGATCAGGTTCTCGCGGATCGTGACGTTGTCTTCGACGATGTAGGTTCTGAGTTCCACGGCCCTCTCGCTCGGGCATTGTGCCAGCGGCCCCTCTCCGGTTGCGTAGGACGCTTCCTACCTCGTGCGATTGGGCACTACACTCGGGCGGGACCGAAGACGGGTCCAACCACGAGAGGGAGACATTCTGCCTTGATCATCGAGCATCTGTGCCCCGCCGGCGAATGGCGGCAACTCCGCGGGCCCGCATACGGATTGCAGCAGTCCGCCTTGATCGGCGAGCTCGCGGTGGCCCCGGTCGCGCCCGCCGAAGGCGAATCGGTCGTCCAGTCCGTGCTGCGGCAGGCCCGTCTCGTCGTGAGCGAGACGCCGCCGCGCGCGGGCGACGAACTCCTGACGGGCGAGCGGCTCGCGCATCTCTTCGCATGGCTGGCCGGCGCCATCCAGCGCGAATGGCGCATCCCCGTCAGCGAACGGTTCCACATCGAGCGGGTCGAGGTGCCCGAGGGGCGGCAACAATTCCTCGTCGCGCTGCCCTCGCCGGTCGCGCGCGCGGGAGAAGTGGCCCGGCGCTGGGCGCAGGGATTCGTGAACCACGCCATGGCCGGCCCGCTCACGCCCGATCACCTGAAGCGCGTGCGCGAATGGGCCGAGAGGGCGTTCAAGCCGCATGCCGATCCGCGCCTCAACCGCTTTCTCATCATGAGCGCCGCGATGCGGCTCGAGATTCCCGTGCAGCCGCTCGTGAGCAGCGTGCTTTTGCTGGGCACCGGGCGCCACAGCCGCTGGATGCACAGCACGATCACCGATCGCACGCCGAGCATCGCGGTGACCTTCGCCAAGCTGAAGCAGGACACCGCGCGCCTGCTGCGCATGGCGGGCCTGCCCGGCGGCGAGCACGCGATGGTGCCCTCGCGTGCGGCGGCGATCGAAGCCGCGGCGCGGCTCGGCTATCCGGTGGTCGTGAAGCCCGCGGACCGCGACCAGGGCGCGGGCGTCGCGGCCGACCTGCGCGACGAAGCGGCCGTGGGTGAGGCCTACGACGAAGCGATGAAGCACTCGGAACGCATCCTCGTGGAAAAGTGGGTGCCCGGGCGGACGCACCGGCTCACTGTGTTCCAGGGCAAGGTGCTGCGCGTCACGCAGCGCATCGCGGGCGGCGTGATCGGCGACGGCGTGCGCGACGTGTCGGCGCTCGTGAAGGCGCAGCAGACGGGCGAGTTCCAGCAGCGCATCGCGCGGCATCGGGGCGGGCCGCTCCTCACGCTGGACGACGAGGCGCTGGGCATGCTGCGGCAGGACGGGCGCGACGCCGGCTACGTGCCGGCCGCCGGCGAGGAAGTGCGCCTGCGCCGGCGCGACAACGTGAGCGCGGGCGGCACGAACGTCGAACTCGATCCGGCGGATGCGAACGCCGTGCATCCGGACAACATCGAGCTCGCGATCGAGGCCGCGCGCGTGCTGCGGCTCGATTTCGCGGGCGTGGACCTGATCACCACGGACATCTCGCGGTCCTGGCTCGAAGTGGGCGGGCTCGTGTGCGAGGTGAACGCGCAGCCGCAAGTCGGCGCGCCGCGCTTCTACGACAGCCTCTTGCCGCAGCTGATGGGGCCCGAGACGCGCATTCCCGTGACGCTCGTCGTCTGTGCCGCGGCGGGGCGCCCCGAGTGCCGCAAGAAGCTCGTCGCCGAGGCGCGGTTCGACGCGGTGTCGGACGCGGGTGGCATCTTCGCCAGCGGTCGACGCGTGACCGGCCGCTTTTCGGATGGCTTCGCGGCGGCTCGCGCGTTGCTGATGCGTTCGGACACCGCGAGCGGCGCGTGCGTGATGACGCCCGAAGAGATCTTCCGGTTCGGGCTGCCGGTGGACCGGTTCGATCGCGTCATATGGGCCGATGCGTCGAGCTTCGATCCGGCCGAGCGGGAGCGGCTCGCCGCCGTGGCCGCGATGCTGCGCTCGCCGGGGGGCATGGACGTCGCGTCCGCGCATGCCGCATGACGCTGCCGGTCGAAGAATTGGACACGCTCGCCCAACGGCAGTACGCGAGCGCCGCGCGGCAGTGCGGCACGTGCCGCGTCTATCACGCGCTCTGGCCGATCGTGCGTGTCGCGCGGCAGGTGGGCGGCGTGGAGGCGGACGAGCCGTTCCTCGGTCCGCTGCTCGCGCAGCTGATCGGCTCCACGCCGAGGCACATCGTGCTCGCGGGCTCGGCCGACAGCGGCGTGCTCGCGCTCGTGCACCGCGCGTCGCTCGCGGGCGGGGCGGCGCACCGCTTCACGGTGGTCGACCGCTGCACGACACCCTTCGATGCTTGCCGCTTCCATGCCGAGCGGCACGGCATCCGGCTCGACACGCTGCAGGCGGACCTGCGGCAGTTTCCGCGCGAACTGCAGGCCGACATCATCGTGGGCCATTCGGTGCTGCCTTTCCTGCCGATCGAGGACCGGCGCCGTGCGCTCGCGAGCCTGCGCGAGGGTCTTGCGCGCGGTGGGCGCGTGGTGCTCAGTGCGCGCGTGGCCCCGGCCGACCGCGACCGCGAGGAGCACACCCGGCATCCGGGGCAATGGGCCGCGGCGCTCTTCGAGAGCGTGCAGGCCAGGATGCGCGAGCGGGGCGTGCCGCTGCCGTGCAGCGACGAGGAACTCGACGCCATGATCCGCCTGTGGGTCGCGAGCGACAAGTTCCAGGTCGTGCCGCACGAGGAGGAAGACGTGCTGAAAGAAGACCTGCGGGCCGTGGGCTTCGAAGTCGAACGGGTCCTTCCGGTCGGGGATGCGTCGGAATTCATGAAGGACGGCCGCATCAGCGTGACGGCGAAGAAGGGCATCGTCGTGGTGACGGGGCCGAAGCCGTGAGGCGGCGTTTCCTGCACTGGCTCGGCGCCGGCCTGCTCGCGCCATTCGCGCTCCACGCGCAGCCACTTGCGGCGTGGCCGCCACGCGAGCTGCAGCTTCTGGTCCCGTTCGAGCCCGGCGGCAACATGGCGATGCTCGCGAATCTGCTGGCCGACATGATGACGCCTGCGCTGCCGCAACGCGCCATCGTCGTGTACAGAAGCGGCGCCGACGGCAACATCGGCACGTCGTACGCTGCGCGTGCCGAACCGGACGGCCGCACCGTGCTGCTCACGGGAAGCTCGTTCCTGATGAATCCGCTGCTGAACCCGGATGCCGCCTACGACCCGATGCGCGATTTCGATCCGGTCGCGCGTCTCGCGGTCGCGCCCAACGTGCTGATCGCGAACGCGGCGCTGCGCGGCAAGACGCTCGAGCAGCTGCTCGCGAAGCCCGCGGGCAGCCTCGCCTTTGCGACCGCGGGCCACGGCAACAGCTCGCACATCGCGGCGGAACTCTTCATGGCGAAGACCGGCGCGCGCTGGCTGCACGTTCCCTACCGCGGCACCGGGCCGGCCGTGCGCGCGGTGGAAGGCGGGGAGGTGCAGCTCATGTTCGTGCCGGCGGGCGTGGTGCCGGGCGCGGTCGCGACCGGAAAGGTATTCGCGCTCGGCGTGGCCGCGCCCTCGCGTGTCGCGGCGTTGCCCGACGTGCCGACGTTCGCCGAGCTGGGTGTGCGCGGCGCGGACAACGCGCAGTGGTATGGCGTGTTCGTGCCGGCCGGGACGCCGCCCGCGGTGAGCCGGCAGCTTTCCGAGCTTGTCGTGCGCACCGTGCAGGACCCCGCGATGCGCAAACGCCTCGAAGCCACGGGCATGGACCCGGCCGCCCTCGCGCAGCGCGAATTCGCCGACTTCCTCGCCGCCGAGCGGGAGCGCATGGCGGCGCTCGTGAAGACGCGCGGCATCAGGAAGGAATAGGGGCAGACTCCTCTTCCGGCGCCTAATGCGTCGACAGCACGCTCACGTAGTCGTGCGCCGCGGTGTGGATGCTCGACACGCGGTACTCCACCGGCTTGTCGTTGAACGTGAGCGCGATGCGGTGCACCTCGAGGATCGGCGCGCCCGCATCCAGCCGCAGGATGCGCGCCGGTCCCACCGAAGCGCTCACGGCCCGAGCGCGCTCCTGCACGCGCAGCACGGTGATGCCGAATTCGGTCTGGTAGAAGCTGTAGACCGTGCTCGGTCGTTCGCGAAAGCGCTTCTCGGCGATCCCCTTGAAGCTTGCCGCCGGGATCACGATGCGATCGTGCACCACCGGCTGGCCGCCGAGGGAAAGCCGGTTGTCGATGCGCCAGACGGGTTCGCCCGCATGCACGAGGAGCGCCGCGGCTTCGGTCTCGTCGGCCCGGCCGCGAGCGAAGCCGATGCATTCCACCACCGGAAATTCGCGCTCGCGCCGCGGCACGTGCGGTGCGTCCAGGCGCGGCTCGACATGGAAGAACTGGAAGAGAAAGCGCTCGTGACCATGCAGCGCCACGAAAGTCCCGCGGCCCTGGCGCCGCACGAGGATGTTCTCGTGCACGAGTTCGTCCACCGCCCGGCGGAGCGTGCCGACGCTCACGCCGAGCGCACGCGAGATCACCGACTCGCTCGGCAGCGTGTCGCCCGGCGCGTAGCGGCCGCGTTCGATGAGCCCCTGCAGTTCCCGCTTGACCTGCCGGTAGAGAGGCCCCGAGCCGCTGGCGGCAAGCCGCGCGCCGGCAAACAGCGAATCCGCTTCCATGGCGCGAAGTGTAGGGTGCGCCGCCCCCTGTCATCTAGATGACCTGTTTGACAGCACCCGCGTCCTCACGCGAGACTTCCCGCACAACCACGCACCGCCGAATCGAGGAGCCGGGAGAGATGATCCACTTCGTACTGCACGACGCGCACGATACGGTGGCCGTCGTCGTCGTGGAAGGCGTGAAGGCCGGCGACGAACTGACCGGCTGGATCATGGACGACGACCGAACGATGACCCTGCAGGCGCGCGAGCCCATCCCCATCGGCCACAAGATCGCGCTGCGCGACATGGCGCCGGGCGACTCGGCCGTGAAGTACGGGGTGGCGATCGGCCGCGTGGTGCGGCCCATCGCCACCGGGGAGCACGCGCACGTGCACAACATCAAGACCCGGCGCTGGTAGCGCCGGCAAGGAAGGAAGCATGAGCTTGCCGATCGACCGGGAGACCACCTTCCTCGGCTACCGCCGCGAGAACGGCCGCGTGGGCGTGCGCAACCACGTGATCGTGCTGCCGCTCGACGACCTCTCCAACGCTGCGGCCGAAGCGGTAGCGAACAACATCAAGGGCGCGCTCGCGATTCCGCACCCCTACGGGCGGCTGCAGTTCGGCGCGGACCTGGAACTGCACTTCCGCACGCTCATCGGCACGGGCTGCAATCCCAACGTCGCGGCGGTGGTGGTGATCGGCATCGAGGACGGCTGGACGAAGAAGGTGGTGGACGGCATCGCCGCCACGGGCAAGCCCGTCGCGGGCTTCGGCATCGAGGGGCACGGCGACCACGAAACCATCCTGCGCGCGAGCCGCACCGCGCGCGAATACGTGCAGTGGGCGAGCGAGAAGCAGCGCGAGCCATGCCCTGTCGCCGAACTCTGGGTCTCCACCAAGTGCGGCGAGTCGGACACGACTTCCGGCTGCGGCGCGAACCCGGCGGTCGGCAACGCCTTCGACAAGCTGCATGCGCTTGGCAACTACCTCTGCTTCGGCGAGACGACGGAGCTCACGGGCGGCGAGCAGATCGTCGCGGCGCGCTGCGCGAACGACGCCGTGCGCGAGCGGTTCATGTTCATGTTCGACCGCTACCAGCGCGTGGTGGAACGGCACAAGACGTCGGACCTCTCCGAGTCGCAGCCGACCAAGGGCAACATCGCGGGCGGCTTGACCACGATCGAGGAGAAGGCGCTTGGCAACATCCAGAAGATCGGCAAGCGCTGCACGGTGGACGGCGTGATCGACAAGGCCGAGACGCCTTCGCACCCGGGCCTGTGGTTCATGGATTCGTCGAGCGCGGCGGCCGAGATGGTGACGCTCTGCGCGGCTGCGGGGTACGCGGTGCACTTCTTCCCGACGGGGCAGGGCAACGTGATCGGCAACCCGATCCTGCCCGTGATCAAGATCTGCGCGAATCCGAGGACGGTGCGCCTCATGAGCGAGCACGTCGACGTGGACGTGAGCGGACTCCTGCAGCGCGAGATCAACCTGGACCAGGCGGGCGATCGGCTCCTCGAATCGATGCTGCGCACGGCCAACGGCCGGCTCACGGCGGCCGAAGCGCTCGGGCATCGCGAGTTCGTGCTCACGCGGTTGTACGAGTCGGCGTGAAGATCGCGTTCGACGAAGCCGTGCGCCGCGTGGCGCTGGCGCTCACGGCAGCCGGCGCGAGCGAGGCGCAGGCCGCGAGCACGGCCGCGGCACTCGTGCGCGCGCAAGCGCAGGGGCTCGGGTCCCACGGCCTGTCCCGCGTGGCGCAGTACGCAAGCCACCTGCGGCATGGGCGTGTCGATGGACGCGCTGTGCCGCGCATCGCGCGCGAACACGGCGCGGCGCTGCTGGTCGATGCTTGCGACGGATTCTGCTTTCCCGCATGCGAGCTCGCGGTGGAGCGCGCCATGCAGCTCGCGAGGAATTTCGGCGTCTCCTTCGTCGGCGTCACGAACAGTCATCACGCGGGCGTGCTCGTGGATCATCTGCGGCCCGCGGCGCGGGAGGGGCTCATCGGGCTCGGCTTCGCGAATTCCCCCGCCGCGATGCCGGCCGCGGGCGGCCGGCACGCGATCTTCGGAACGAACCCGGTCGCGGCGATCTTTCCGCGCAGGGACGCGGAGCCGATCATGATCGATCTCGCGCTGTCGCAGACGGCGCGCGGCAAGATCGCGGCGGCGGCGAAGAAGGGCGAGCCGATTCCGCCGGGCTGGGCGCTGGACGCG
This sequence comes from Ramlibacter sp., assembly GCF_035548915.1. GTDB lineage: Bacteria > Pseudomonadota > Gammaproteobacteria > Burkholderiales > Burkholderiaceae_C > Ramlibacter. The sequence continues at coordinate 76,146 of NZ_DASZSE010000007.1, forward strand.
GCAGGCAACCCCACGACGGATGCGAAGGCGGCGATGCAAGGTTCGATGCTGCCGCTGGGCGGCGCGAAGGGAGCGATGCTCGCGCTGGTCGTGGAGGTGCTCGTCACCGCGCTCACGGGCGCGCGCATCGGCTCGGAGGCGGATTCGTTCTTCGAGGAAGCGGGAAACCGTCCTCGCATCGGCCAGGCATTCCTGCTGATCGATCCGCGGGCACTCGCCGGGCGTGAAGTCTATGACGAGCGCATCGAAGCGCTGATTGCCGAGATGCTTGCCGATGACGGCGTGCGGCTCGCGGGCGCAAGACGCATGGCACTCGAGCGCGAGGCCCTGCGCTACGGAGTGGAGTGGGGCCTCCAGGGCGCCTGACCTGGGGAGACTTTGGTCTGAGCCGTGGAACTTCCGGTCGAGTGCCGCTACTCAGGGTCTTCGCACCTTCCACATATCCCCGCTGCCATGCTGTCATGCCACCTCGCCGTTTCCGACCCTTCGCCCGCCTGGGAGCCGGAATGTTCCGGCACCCGCGAGGGCAGGCTTTCGAACGCAGCGGTGGAGACACCCCTGTCCCCGCGTGCGCCGGAGGTCCAATGGCACGTTCCGAGATGGCTGGTGCCGTTGATGGCGATGAACTGCGCGCTGGCCGCCGAGTCTTCCTGCGGCTACGTCGTGTTCGAGCGAGAGGGAGAAAGCACGCGAGGCTATGGCGATGTCATCGCGAACCAGCTGCGCTCCGCCGACGTGACGTGCGACATCGAAACCCTCGTGGTGCCCGGGAACGGGTACATGTTCCCTCGCAACCTTGGCCTGTGGAACGGCTCCGCGGTGCTGCTGGGCAACAGGGCGAAGCTCGAGGCGCTTCACAGGGACGGCAAGGGGAACTCCACGGCCGTGCTGGAGCAGTACTACAGAAGCCATGGCGTCGCGACCGCCATGCTGCCCTACACAATCAACGCGGCCAACATAGCGTACGACGACGGGGTCCTCGTTCTTGCGACGGCCGACAGGCATGGGTTCGCTTGCGAATCGGCCGCGCAGCCGGCCGTGGGTTGCGACAATCAGCTCAGGCATCTGGCCAGAAGATTCGGCGACAGGAGCGTCACCTTGCACATCGAGCCGGCTGGAGCGGGTTGCTATGACCTGGATATCTACTATCAGCCGGTCACCGATGCCAAGGGCAAGCGCTATGCGCTCGTGTACCCGGACTGCATCAAGGAGTATCCCGCTTCGCCGGGTGCCATTGGCCGGCAGGCATTTCTCCTGGCATTGAAGGAGGCCGGCATCGAGCCCATCGAGATCGGCGACCACGACGTGCAGGATCTCGCCGCGAACTTCATCAGTCCCGAGCGGGGCAAGCTTGCATTCACGATGCCGATCAACGAATTGAAGGGGCGGCTGGAAGCGCTCGGCTTCACCGTCATCCAGCCGCGGCGGCCCAACAGTGTGACGAGGGAGTTGGCGCCCCAGTATGTCGGACTGCACTGCCTGACGCTGGAGATGAATCCATCGGCATCGCACAAGTGCACCGACAAAGGCTAGCGACACCGGTTCGAACCTTTCGCATGCGGCTCACGGGATGGTCTTGCGGGATGTCGCGCACACGGCGCATGACCCATCCCGACTCACCCGGACTTCCGTCCATTCCATGCCGCGCCCATCGAGCATCTGCAGCCGCCCCGCGAGCGACAGTCCGGCCCCGGACAGCAGCTTCAGTGCCTCTGCCGCCTGCATCGCCCCGATGATTCCCACGAGCGGCGCGAACACGCCCATCACCGCGCAGCGCGTCTCCTCGAAAGCCTCGTCCGGCGGAAAGACGCAGGCGTAGCAGGGCGACTTCTCGTCGCGCAGGTCGAAGACCGAGAGCTGCCCGTCGAAGCGGATCGCCGCGCCCGAGACGAGCGGCTTGCGATGCTTCACGCACGCGGCGTTGACGGCGTGGCGCGTGGCGAAGTTGTCGCTGCAGTCGATCATGACGTCGGCGTCGCGCGCGAGGTCGTCCAGCAGGGCGTCGTCGGCGCGCCTGGCGAGCGTGCGCACCCTCACTTCCGGATTGATCGCGAGGATGGCCGTGCGCGCGGACTCCGCCTTCGGTTCGCCCACGCGTTCGAGGTTGTGCGCGATCTGCCGCTGCAGGTTCGTGAGGTCGACCTTGTCGTGATCCACGAGCGTGATGCGGCCGACGCCCGCCGTGCCGAGATAGAGTGCCACGGGTGAGCCGAGTCCGCCCGCACCGATTACGACGGCGTGCGAGGCGAGCAGGCGTTCCTGACCCTCGACGCCGATTTCATCCAGAAGGATGTGGCGGGAGTAGCGCAGGAGCTGCTCGTCGGTCATGGGGGAATTGTCGGCCAGAAAGGAAAGAGCCCGCTGGCGCGGGCTTCCCTGGATCCCCGCTTGCGCGGGGATGACGAGGAGAGGCGGGGATGACGAGGAGAGGCGGGGACGGCGCGCAAAAAGGCGGGGATGAGCTGCGATGCGGCGCGTGGCGCCGCGACGCAGGTCAGTTGTCCTTCTTCTCGTTCTTGCTCTCGACGACCTGCGTCTTGCTCACGAGTACCGGCCGGCCCTTCAGCTGGTTCAGCGCCTGCACGAGCTGGAAGTCCTTGTCGGAGCCGAATTCGGGCAGCTTGCGGTCGGCCGGGCTCTTCTTGGCTTCCTCTTCGGCGGCCTTGCGGGCATCCTCGCGGGCCTTCTCGCGCGCGGCATCCTTCTGCGGATCGTTCTGGCCGCTCGTCAGGTGATGCTCCAGATCGGCTTCACGCGTACGCAGTGCCGCAAAGAGATTGCCCTCGGCGGTTTCGTCCACCATCACGTCCGGAACGATCCCCTTGGCCTGGATCGAACGGCCGCTCGGCGTGTAGTACCGCGCCGTGGTGAGCTTCAGCCCCGTGTCGGAGCCGAGCGGACGCACCGTCTGCACCGAACCCTTGCCGAACGTCTGGCTGCCCAGGAGCGTCGCGCGGTGGTGGTCCTGCAAGGCGCCGGCCACGATTTCGCTCGCGGAGGCCGAGCCTTCGTTCACGAGCACGACCATCGGCAGCGACTTGAGCGCGGCGGGCAGCTTGCGCAGCGGATCGGCCCCGGCGCGGCGCTGGTAGAACTCGGGCGCCGCCTTGTAGACGAACTTGCTTTCCGGCAGTTGCCCATTGGTCGACACCACCGTCACGTTCTCCGGCAGGAACGCCGCGGAAATCGCGACCGCGGAGTCGAGCAGGCCGCCCGGGTCGTTGCGCAGGTCGAGCACGATGCCGCGCATGTTGGGTTCCTGCTTGAACAGTTCCTGCACCTTGTTCGCGAAGTCCTCGACGGTGCGTTCCTGGAATTGCGACAGGCGAATCCACGCGTAGCCGGGCTCGATCACCTTGCCCTTCACGGACTGGGTCTTGATTTCCTCGCGGGTGATCGTGACCGGGAAGGAGCGGTTCTCGTCCTTGCGGTAGATGGTGAGGCTCACCTTCGTGTTCGGCTCGCCGCGCATGCGCTTCACGGCTTCGGAGAGCGACAGGCCCTTCACGGCGGTGTCGTCGATCTTCGTGATCAGGTCGCCGGACTTCAGGCCGGCGCGGAAGGCGGGCGAGCCCTCGATCGGGGAGACGATCTTCACGAGGCCGTCTTCCTGCGAGATTTCGATGCCGACGCCGACGAAGCGGCCGGTCGTGCCTTCCCGGAATTCCTTGAACGACTTCTTGTCGAAGTACTGGGAGTGCGGATCGAGGCTGGAGACCATGCCCGCGATCGCGTCCTGGATGAGCTTGTGCTCGTCCACGGGCTCGACGTAATCGGTCTTGATCATGCTGAAGACCGCGGCGAGCTGCTGCAGCTCCTCGAGCGGCAGCGGCGCCATCTGGCCGCGCGCGACGGTCTGCAGCGAAACCGTCGTGAGCGCACCGGCCAATGCGCCTACGGAAATCCAGCCGGCAATCTTGAGTTTATGGCTCATAGACAACGTCCAAGTCCTCTCGACATTCAATATACACCCCAGAAACTTCTATGACGCGCCAGTTGCATCCGGGTTCCTTCGCGCGGCCTCGAGCCGCGTGAAAAAAGCTCGGATTTCCCTAGTCGCCAAGGAAAGCCTTGCGGGTAGGCGCGCGCCGCTTCCTCGTGTCGGGGGAAGACCATTGTCCGCCGGATCGGCGGACGGCGGAAGGACGAGCCGGGACCGTTTACCGGAAATTTGCGGCCGGCGGTCGGCGCCGTCGCTCCTTCGGGGGTCCCGCGAGACGAACGGATGCGAGCCGGGTCCGGCGGGAACCGCGGGCGCCTACGGGGTTACCCAATTCCCACCAGCGTCATCGTGCACTGGCTCCCTGGAGATAAAGGCACCGGAGCGCCGGGCGGAAGGAGGCTGGGGAGATCGACCCACCCTTCTCACCAGGATCACACGCCATGTATTCCACACGCCCGAGGGCCGCGCGCGGCTCCGACCTTCCCCTACCACCCGGTCAGCTGCCGGGGCAAAATGCGCCGCAAGGCCTGCAAATGGCGGGTCCTCCGGGAGGCCCCGCGATTGACAGTGTGATGGAGGCAACCCCGCCACCCGGCGCAGCAGCTGCCGCCGTGGAGCCCCAGATCAACCAGGTGGATGCCCAAATGAACGAGTGGTTCAGGGACGCCCCTCTCAACGACAAGGCCGAGATCAGCAAGCTGCGGACTGCAATCACCCAGAGCTTGCTGGACCGTCAAGTGAGCGTGACGTTCACCCTGTCTCCTCAGCTCCTGAGGCAGTGGGATGCCATGAAGGCGGAGGGCAGGTTCGCCGGTGTCGTGCTTGTGCCGGCGGATGCGCAACCCGCGGCGCCCTATCGGCCGCCCGAGTCCGTGGTGCGCATACCTGATGATCCGATGCCGCAGCAAATGCAAGTGCCGAGGGCGCGCCCCGTGCAAGTCCCGCAAAACGAGCCGGTAACCCTGCAGGCCGTCGCTGCGACCGCCGTGAAGCTCGCCGCGATCAGGTTCGTGGACCCCGATCAGTACGCCGTCGCGCTAAGCAGTGCCTGCGAAGTCGTCAAGTTCCAAATCGGAAAGCTTCCGGATGACGATCGCATGATGGCCTTCAGCCAGCTGGTCAACGGCCTGCTGGCGGCCCTCCGCGCTGCCAGGAAGGCACATCCGGAGGCGGGGCCTGCATTGAACGCAATGGCAAGAGACATCGTCAAACCGGGAGAGCCCGACGGTTTGTACGCGGCCATTGCCCAGCATCCGGTCGGCGTTTACATGAAGCTCCTGCGTAACGAGCTCCTGTACGCCCTGGACACAGATCAGATCGACAAGCTCATCGGCTCCAAATAAGGGGCAAGCGCCCACGGCCGCGGTCAGCCGGCCTTGCCCTGGTTGGCCACGGCCGCGGCGGCCTTCGCGATCGCTTCGGCGTCGCCGAGGTAGTAATGCTTCAAGGGCTTCAGGTCCGCATCGAGCTCGTACACGAGCGGGATGCCGTTCGGGATGTTCAGGCCCACGATGTCCGTATCGGAGACGCCGTCGAGGTACTTCACGAGCGCCCGGATCGAGTTGCCGTGCGCTGAAACCAGCACGCGCTTGCCCGACCGGATCGCCGGCGCCATCGCGTCGTTCCAGAAAGGCAGCACCCGCGCCACCGTGTCCTTCAGGCATTCGGTGAGCGGGACCTCCTCCAGCCCCGAGTAGCGCCGGTCGCCGCGTTCGCCGCGCGGATCGTTCGCATCGAGCGGCGGCGGCGGCGTGTCGTAGCTGCGGCGCCAGACCAGCACCTGCTCGTTGCCGTACTGCCGCGCCATGTCGGCCTTGTTGAGCCCCTGCAACGCACCGTAGTGGCGCTCGTTCAGCCGCCACGAATGCACAACCGGCAGCCACGTGCGGTCCATCTCGTCCAGCACGTGCCAGAGCGTGCGCGTAGCGCGCTTGAGCACGCTGCAGTGGCAGAGGTCGAAATCGTAGCCCTCGGCCTTCAGGAGGCGTCCGGCCTGCACGGCCTGTTCGATGCCAAGCGGCGTGAGGTCCACGTCGGTCCAGCCGGTGAAGCGGTTTTCCAGGTTCCAGGTCGATTCGCCGTGGCGGATGAGGACAAGCTTGTGCATGGGGGCAAGGGCGGCAGAAAGAGGACGAAAAGCGAGGGAGATGCCCGGCATTTTAGAATCGCAGGCTTTGCAAGGCGCGAACGAGGACCGGAGACCGAATGAAGTTCGTCATCGACAACTGGCTGCTGATCGTGGTGGCGCTCACCTCGGGGGGCATGCTGCTGTGGCCCGTCGTCATGAGCGGAGCGCGGGGCAGCTCGGTGGGCTCGACGCTCGCCGTGCAGCTCATGAACCGCGAAAAGGCGATCGTGATCGACGTCTCCGAGGCGGAGGAATTCGCCTCGGGCCACGTGGCAGGCGCCCGCAACGTGCCGGTGGGCCAGCTGGAGCAGCGCCTGCCCGAGGTGGCGAAGAACAAGTCGCTGCCGCTCATCTTCGTCTGTCCTACAGGCGCTCGCGCCAACCGTGCCGTGGGTGTCGCGCAGAAACTGGGCTATGAACGGGTACAGGCCCTGGCCGGCGGGCTCAATGCCTGGAAAGAGGCCAATCTTCCGGTCGAGAAGGGCTGAGGGCCGTTCCCGGTCGACGAAAGAGAAAGTTCCATGCCAACCGTCAAGATGTACACGACCGCGGTGTGCCCGTACTGCATCCGCGCCAAGCAGATCCTCAAAGCCAAGGGCGTCGACGCCATCGAGGAAATCCGCGTGGACATGCAGCCCGACCAGCGCCTGGAGATGATGCAGATCACGGGCCGCCGCACCGTCCCGCAGATCTTCATCGGCGACACGCACGTGGGCGGCTGCGACGACCTCATGGCGCTCGAGCGTGCGGGCAGGCTCGACCCGCTGCTCGCGGGCGCGAGCCGCGCGGCCTGACATAATCTTCCGTTTCCCCTTCTGCCTTCTTCCCCAAGGCATTCGTCATGGCCGACAACAACGAACCCGTGTTCCAGATTCAGCGCGTCTACCTCAAGGAAGCGTCGCTCGAGCAGCCCAATTCGCCCGCCATCCTGCTGGAGCAGGAGCAGCCCACGGTCGACATCCAGCTCGGCGTCGAAGCCCAGCAGGTGAGCGAAGGCATGTTCGAGATCGCGGTCACGTCCACCATCACGACGAAGATCAAGGACAAGACCGTCTTCCTCGTGGAGGCGAAGCAGGCCGGCATCTTCGAAATCCGCAACCTCCCCGCCGACCAGATGCAGCCGGTGCTGGGCATCGCGTGCCCGCAGATCGTCTACCCCTACCTGCGCGCGAATGTCGCGGACATCGTGACGCGCGCCGGCTTCCCGCCGGTGCACATGGCCGAGATCAACTTCCAGGCCATGTTCGAGCAGCAGCAGGCGCAGGTGAAGCAGGCGGCCAACGAGCCGTCCCGCATCGTCACCACCTGAGCCGCCCGAGGGGCGCGGCGCCATGAAGATCCTCGTGCTCGGTGCCGGCGCATGGGGCACGGCGCTCGCAGCGAGCGCGGCGCCGCGGCATGAAGTGGGGCTCTGGGCACGCGATGCGGCGCAGGCCCGCGAGATCGACGCGGCCCGCGAGAACCGGCGGTACCTGCCGGGATGTCCTCTCCCCGCCAACGTCGCGGTGCATGCCGAGGGCGTGGAGGCGCTGGGTTTGCTCGCGCGATCCTTCGATCTCATCGTCATCGCCACGCCCATGGCGGGGCTGCGGGACATGCTGCAAGCCGTGAGCGGCAGCGAGCGCCCCGTCGCGTGGCTTTGCAAGGGGTTCGAGCCGGCGCGCGATGCATCCGGCGGCCTGCTCGGACACGAAATCCTCGCGCAGGTGGCGCCTGCGCTCGTCGCCGGGGCGTTGAGCGGCCCGAGCTTCGCGCAGGAAGTGGCGCGCGGGCAGCCGACGGCACTCGTGGCGGCCAGCGAACACGCATCCCTTCGCGATCTGCTGGTCGCCGCTTTTCACGGACCCGCCATGCGGATCTACGCCAACGACGACCTGGCCGGTGTCGAGGTAGGGGGCGCCGTGAAGAATGTGCTGGCCATCGCCACGGGGCTTTGCGACGGGCTCGCGCTCGGCATGAACGCGCGCGCGGCGCTCGTCACGCGCGGCCTCGCGGAAATGACCCGCCTGGGTGTGGCGCTCGGCGCGCGCGCCGAAACCTTCATGGGGCTGTCGGGGCTGGGCGACCTCGTGCTCACCGCCACGGGAGACCTGAGCCGCAATCGTCGTGTGGGCTTGCAGCTCGCGGGCGGGGCCACGCTTGCCGAGGCGGTGGACTCGCTCGGCCACGTGGCCGAGGGCGTGACGTCGGCGCGCACGGTGGTGCAGCGCGCGGCGGCGCTCGACGTGCGGATGCCGATCGCTCGTGCCGTGGTCGACCTGCTGGATGGCCGGGTGGCGCCACGCGCGGCGGTTGCCGAGTTGATGGGGCGCGATCCGGCCGACGAAACCGTGTCGAATCCGCATTCGACGCCAGATCGGGATCGAGGATCGTAGCTCGGGCAGCCGCGGGGACGACCCGCCTAGGCATTGCGCACACTTGCAGCCTCTTGGCCGAGGTTGCGTCGAGCCTATGCGTCGTCGTCGATCTTGCGCAAGGCTTCGCCGATCTCCCGCGCGCTGCCTGGCCGCGTCACGCGCGCGATCTCCTTGCCCTGCTTCAGGAACACGAGCGTCGGCCAGAGCTTCACGCGAAACGACCGGCCGAGCGGCCGTCCCGGTCCGTCTTCCACCTTCATGTGCCGCACGTCCGGATGCGCTTGGAGCGCCTGCCGGATGAAAGGCTGGGCACCGCGGCACCAGCCGCACCAGGCCGTGCCGAACTCGAGCATCAGCGGCGCTTCGATGGCATCGACTTCCTCGCGGGTAGGCTCGACGGTCGCGTAGTCCTGATCCATGGCGCCATTGTGATGCGCGTCGCAAGACCTTGCCGTAGGCCTGCCGCACGCCAGCGTGTACGGGATAATGGATCATGCTCATCCTTTGCGACCTCGCTCGGTCGCTGCTCCTGCTCGCGGCGGCGCTGACGGTGCTCGGCCCGGCCCACGCCCAGGGCGAAGCGAAGCTCGTGCGCATCGTCGTGCCCGCGCCGCCGGGCGGCGCGCTCGACGCCATGGGGCGCCTGCTCGCGCACAAGCTGAGCGCGATCACGGGCGAGCCCCACGTCGTCGACAACCGGCCCGGCGCGAACACGCAGATCGGCACGGAGCACGTGATGCGTTCGCCGCCCGACGGGCGCACGCTGCTGCTCGCGGGCACGGGCATCACGTACATGACGCTGATGCAGAAGGTGAGCTTCTCGCCGCTTGCGGATTTGGCGCCCGTCATCCAGATCGATACCGAGCAGTACGTGCTGGTCGCGTCGCCCGCGAGCGGTGTCGCGAGCGCGGATGACGTGGCGCGCGTCGCCTCGGCCCGGCCCGACGGGCTCAACTGCGTCGCCTATCCCGGCAATTCGACGATCGCCTGCGAGCAGTTGAAAGCGAAGCTCGGCGGCCGCGTCACGGTGATTCCGTATGCGGGCATCGCCCCCGCGATGAATTCGCTTCTGGGCGGCCACGCCGACCTGATGTTCGTGAATGTGGAGCCCGTGCAGAAGCTCGTGGAGTCGGGCAAGCTGCGTGCCCTCGCGCAGACGCGGGGTGCGCCCTACGGCGTGCCTGCATTGGACCAGGTCTGGCCCGGGTTCGTGCTCGAAGGTTTCTACGGTGTGCTCGTGCCCGCGGCCACACCCGCGGCGCGCGTGCGCGAGCTGAATCGCGACATCGATCGCGTCCTGGGAGACCCCGAGGTGATCGCCCTCCTGCACGAAAGCGGTCAGGACATCGTGGGCGGCCCGCCGTCGGTGTACGCCGACACGCTCAGGCGCAGCAGCGAACGCTATGGCGAGTTGATCCGCAAGCTCGGCCTCGGGCCGCGCTGACGGCAGGGTTGCAACGCCCCGCCGGCGCGGCGCGCACCCGATCCGGCTATCCTTGCCGCATGACATTCGACTTCTCGCCCGCCGCGATTTCCGAGCTCGCCCGACAGGATGCGAGGCGCGCCCTGGAGGAAGACGTGGGTCCGGGCGATCTCACGGCGGCACTGGTCGATCCGGCACGCCGCGCGCGGGCACGCGTCCTTGCCCGCGAGGAGGCCGTGATCTGCGGCGCGCCCTGGGCCGAAGCGGTCGTGAAGCAGCTGGACCCGTCGGCCGAGGTGCACTGGCTCGTGCGCGAAGGCATGCGCTGCCTGGCCGACCAGGTCGTGCTCGAGATCGAAGGCTCGGCGCGCGTGCTGCTGACGGCGGAGCGCACGGTGCTCAACTTCCTGCAGCTTCTGAGCGCCGTCGCGACGAAGACGGCGCAATACGTGCAAGCGGTGCAGGGCACGCGCGCGCAGATCGTCGACACGCGCAAGACGTTGCCGGGCCTCAGACTCGCGCAGAAGTACGCGGTGAAGACCGGAGGCGGCACCAATCATCGCATCGGTCTCTTCGATGCGGTGCTGGTGAAGGAAAACCACATCGCCGCGGCGGGCGGCGTCGCGCCCGTGCTGCGTACGGCGCAGAAGTTCGCGGTCGGGGCGCAGTTCATCGAGATCGAAGTCGAGACGCTCGCGCAGTTGCAGGAGGCGCTCGCCGCCGGCGCCACGATGATCCTGCTGGACAACATGGACCTCGCGACGCTGCGCGAGGCGGTGCGCATCAACAACGCGCGCGCGATCCTCGAAATCTCGGGGGGCGTGACCCTGCAAAGCGTGCGAACGCTTGCCGAAACGGGCGTCGACCGCATCTCCATCGGTACGTTGACCAAGGACGTGAAGGCGATCGACTTCTCGATGCGCCTGAAGGAAGTCGGTTCCGAGCCATGAAGCCATGAGCGCAGTCATCCCCGTTTTCGACGTCGAATACGAACACCCGCTGCCGGGCAACGCTTGCGACACCCGGCATGCGTGGGCGCGCGTGCCCCTCGAGCCTTCGCAGGAAGAGCGCGCCGCGCTGAAGGCGAAGATTCGCCGCCTGCTGAAGGAACGCAATGCGGCAATGGTGTCGCATTACTACGTGCATCCGGACCTGCAGGACCTCGCCGAGGAGACCGGCGGCATCGTGAGCGACTCGCTCGAGATGGCGCGCTTCGGGCGCGACCACCCGGCGACGACGCTCGTCGTCTCCGGCGTGCGGTTCATGGGCGAGACCTCGAAGATCCTCTCCCCCGAAAAGCGCGTGCTGATGCCGGACCTGGATGCGACCTGCTCGCTGGACCTCGGCTGCCCGATCGACGAGTTCGCCGCGTTCTGCGACCGGCATCCGGACCGCACGGTCGTCGTCTATGCGAACACGAGTGCGGCCGTGAAGGCGCGGGCCGACTGGCTGGTGACGTCGAGCTGCGCGCTGGACATCGTGCGCGCGCTGAAGGAAAACGGGCACAAGATCCTGTGGGCGCCGGACAAGCACCTGGGTTCTTACATCCAGCGCGAGACGGGTGCGGACATGGTGTTCTGGAACGGCTCGTGCATCGTGCACGACGAGTTCAAGGCGTTCGAGCTCGCGGACCTGAAGCGCCAGTATCCGGATGCGAAAGTGCTGGTGCATCCGGAGTCGCCGCCCGACGTGGTGGCGCTGGCGGATGCGGTGGGCTCGACCTCCGGCATCCTGAAGGCGGCGCGCGAGATGGAGGCGAAGGAGTTCATCGTCGCCACCGACAACGGGATGATGCACAAGCTGCGGACGCTCAATCCGGGCAAGGTGTTCATCGAGGCGCCGACGGCCGGCAACAGCGCGACGTGCAAGAGCTGCGCGCATTGCCCGTGGATGGCGATGAATGGCTTAGCCGCCGCGGCGCGTGTGCTGGAGACGGGGGCGAACGAAGTGTTCGTGGATGCGAAGGTGATCGATCGCGCGCGCGTGCCGATCGAGCGGATGCTGGCGTTCACGGCGGCGCTGAAGAGCGGCAAGCCGGCGGGCTCGCTGGTGCCGAACATCGGGGCGGCGTAGGGGCTGATGCTCCCTCTCCCTTTGGGAGAAGGCTGGGGTGAGGGCGCGCGCGGACCCGTGTTCCCCGGGCGCGATGCGAGACAAGACCGGCGCGACCGTGTGTATGCTCCGGAGCCTGACGCCCCGACGACGACATGGCCCTCGAGAAATCCCGCCGCTCACACTCCCGAGCCGCGCACCACGCAGTCCGGCGGCGGCTGGGGGATGGAATTTGCTTTCAGCGACAGCTATGTGAAGCGCCTGCGAGGCGAGTTGGGGGACGAGGGCACCCCCCAAGTCACCCCCCAAGTCACCCCCCAAGTCACCGGGGAAGTCACCGGGCAAGTGACCGGGGAAGTCACCCCGGAAAGTCCAGCTCGTCCTCGCGTTGGAAGGCGAGATGACTCGCGAGCAATTGCAGCGAGCCATCGGTCTGAAAGACACCAAACACTTCCGCTCGGTCTATCTGCTGCCGGCTCTCGCCGACGGCTGGGTGACAATGACGCTTCCCGACAAACCACGAAGCAGCCGACAACGCTACCGCCTGACACGCGCCGGCGAATCACTGAAAGCCAAGCTGCTCAGGAGGCGCAGGACCTCATGACCCTCGTCGACAGCCCGAACGCGTGATCGCGTTGTTCCGCGATGAACTGTGCTGGCCCTACCTCGTCAACAGGCTGGCCCCACCGATCTTTTCAGCCGGCCACCTCCCCAGCGCAAATTCCGAACCTACGATGTCGAAATCCCCCCGCCCCGGCCGACATACTCCGCCGGCGCACGTCGCGCCGCGCCGACCCAAGGAGCTTTCCACATGGAATACATGCTGCTGATCCACTCGGACCCCACCGCGTTCGAGAAGATGACCGAAACCCAGAGCGCGCAGGCCATGGCCGCGTACACGGCCTATGCGCAGGCGCTCTCGCAAGCGGGCGTCGTGCGCTCCAGCAACCGCCTGCGCCCGGCCGATGCCGCCACCACCGTGCGCGTGCGCGACGGCAAGACCGAAGTGCTGAACGGCCCGTTCGCCGATACCCGCGAACAGCTCGGCGGCTACTTCCTCATCGACGTGCCCAACCTCGACGAGGCGCTCTCGTGGGCCGCGCGTTGCCCGGGCGCGAGCCACGGCGCCGTGGAAGTGCGTCCGGTCTGGGGAATGTGAAATCGACCGGCTCGCCGCGGTGAATCCCGCCGAAGCGGCCGAACGCGCGGCGCGTCACAGCTACGGCAAACTGGTCGCCTTCCTCGCCGCGCGCACGCGCGACGTCGCGGGCGCCGAGGACGCGCTGTCCGAAGCGTTCGCCACCGCGCTCGCCGACTGGCCCGCCCGCGGCGTCCCCGACAACCCCGAGGCATGGCTGCTCACCGTGGCCCGCCGCCGCATGGTCGATGCGGTGCGCGAACGCATCCACGGCGAAGAAGCGGCCGCCCACCTGCTCTGGCTCTGCGAACTGCAGGACGAAGTCCAGGAAGAGGGCGCCTTGCCCGACCGCCGGCTCGAACTGCTCTTTGCCTGCGCGCATCCGGGCATCGACGCGGGCGTGCGTGCGCCCCTCATGCTGCAGACGGTGCTCGGCTTCGATGCGGCGGCGATCGCCTCCGCCTTCCTCGTCGCGCCTGCGGCGATGAGCCAGCGGCTCGTGCGAGCGAAGACCAAGATCCGCATGGCGGGCATCGCCTTCGAAGTGCCGCCGCGTTCGCGCCTCGCGGAGCGGCTCGACTCCGTGCTGGAAGCGATCTACGCGTGCTACGCCGAAGGCTGGTCCGACGCGCTCGGCGCGGACCCGCGCCGCCGCAATCTCGCCGACGAGGCGATCTGGCTCGGGATGCTCGTCTCGCGGCTGCTGCCGGACGAGCCCGAGGCGCTCGGCCTGGTCGCGCTCATGCTGCATTCACATGCACGACGCCGCGCGCGACGCAACGCGCAGGGCGGCTACGTTCCGCTCGCCGAGCAGGACGAGGCGCTCTGGGACGGCGAGCTGATCGACGAGGCCGAACGCCTGCTTCAGCACGCGAGCCGCTTCGGACGCGCCGGGCGCTATCAGCTCGAAGCCGCCATCCAGTCCGCGCACAACGTGCGCCGATACGCGGGCGCGGTCGACTGGCGCGCGATCGTCTCGCTGTACGACGCATTGCAGGCGATCACCGGCTCGCCGGTCGCCGCGCTCAACCGCGCCGTGGCGCTCGCGCAGGCCGAAGACGCCGGCGTGGCGCTCGCGGCGCTCGCCGAACTCGAATCCGATGCGCGGCTTGCGCAATACCAGCCGTACTGGGCCGCGCGCGCGGAGCTGCTTGCGCGCTGCGGACGGCGCGACGAGGCCCGCGAGGCTTATGCCATGGCGATCGGGCTGGAGCGCGACGAAGACGTGCGGGTGTTCCTGCAGGGGCGGATGGCGAAGGTGTAGCCTCTTGCGCGGCAGAAGGTTTTCATGACTGCTCCCTCCGGGAGAGGCTTGGGTTGGGCCTCCTCCCGGGAGCAGGCACCGCGCCGCCTCAGCGCGGCGCGAGCGTCGTGGGCATCGCGAGCGGCGCCATCGAAGGATAGTCGCGCGAGAAATGCAGGCCGCGGCTTTCGTGGCGCGACTGCGCCGACTTCACGATCAGGTCGGCCACGGTGACGAGGTTGCGCAGCTCGAGCAGGTCGCGCGTCACGTGGAACGCGCTGTAGAACTCCTGGATCTCCTGCTGCAAGAGCGTGATGCGGTGCGCCGCGCGTTCGAGCCGCTTGTTCGTGCGCACGATGCCCACGTAGTCCCACATGAAGCGGCGCAGCTCGTCCCAGTTGTGCGAGATCACGACCGCTTCGTCGGCGTCGGTCACGCGGCTGTCGTCCCACGGCGGCACCTCGGGCGGCGCGGGCAGGGAGGTCGCGACGATGTCCTGCGTCGAAGAGCGCGCGAACACCATGCATTCCACGAGCGAGTTGCTCGCGAGGCGATTGGCGCCGTGCAGCCCGGTGTACGCCGTCTCGCCGATCGCGTGCAGCCCGAGCAGGTCGGTGCGGCCCTGCAGGTCGGTGTGGACGCCGCCGCAGGTGTAATGCGCGGCGGGCACCACGGGAATCGGCTGCCTCGTGATGTCGATGCCCAGTTCCAGGCACCGCGCATGGATGTTCGGAAAATGCTCCTTCACGAATTCCGGCGGCTGATGCGAGATGTCGAGGTACACGCAGTCGAGGCCGTGCTTCTTCATCTCGAAGTCGATGGCGCGCGCCACGACGTCGCGCGGCGCGAGTTCGGCGCGCTTGTCGTGATTCGGCATGAAGCGCGTGCCGTCGGGCAGCAGCAGCCGCCCGCCTTCGCCCCGCACGGCCTCCGTGATGAGGAAGTTCTTGACGTGCGGGTGATAAAGGCAGGTCGGGTGGAACTGGATGAACTCCATGTTCGTCACGCGGCAGCCCGCGCGCCACGCGGCCGCGATGCCGTCGCCGGTGGCCGTGTCGGGATTCGTCGTGTAGAGGTACACCTTGCCCGCGCCGCCCGTGGCGAGGATCGTGTGCGGCGCGCGGAAAGTCACGACTTCATCCGTCGTTTCGTCGAGCGCGTAAAGGCCCAGGCACCGGTCCTGCCCCGGGTAGCCCAGCTTGCCCGCGCGGATCAGGTCCACGAGCACGTGGTGCTCGAACAGGGTGACGTTCGGCGTGCGCCGCACGTGCTCGATGAGCGTCTGCTGCACGGCCGCACCGGTGGCGTCGGTCACGTGGACGATGCGCCGCGCGCTGTGGCCGCCTTCGCGCGTGAGGTGCAGGTGGCCGTTTTCGAGCGAGAACGGCACGCCGAGCGTGCGCAGCCACTCGACGCTTTCGGGCGCGTGTTCGACGACGAAGCGCGTCGCCGTGGGGTCGGACAGCCCCGCGCCCGCGACGAGCGTGTCGTCCACGTGCGAGGCGAACGTGTCGTGCTCGCCGAGCACCGCGGCGATGCCGCCCTGCGCCCAGCCGGAGGAGCCGTCGCTCATCGAGCGCTTGGTGAGCACCGCCACGCGATGCGTGGGGGCGAGGTGCATCGCGGCCGAGAGACCGGCGAGGCCGCTGCCGACGATGACGACGTCGAAGTCGCGAGGAATGGTCTTGCTGCTGTCGTTGTCCATCGTCGGCATCAGGCGGGCTGGTAGGCGAGCCGCACGTAGATCGGCGCGTAGGCCTCGGCCTGCGTCACCTCGATCAGCGACTCCTTCGCGAGCTCCAGCATGGCGATGAACGTCACGATCAGCACGCCCATCCCGCGCGTGGTGTCGAAGAGGTGCTCGAACTCGACGAACTTGCGGCCCTGCAGCTTCTTCAGCACCATCGACATGTGCTCGCGCACGGAAAGCTCCTCGCGCGAGATCCTGTGATGCTGCACGAGCTTCGCGCGCTTCAGGATGTCGCGCCAGGCTTCCTGCAGGTCGACCACGTTCACGTCGGGAAAGCGCGGCTCGAGCGACTGCTCGATGTAGACCTGCGCGCGCAGCACGTCGCGGCCGAGCTGCGCAATGGCGTTCAGGTGCGCGGCGGCGAGCTTCATCTGCTCGTATTCGAGCAGGCGCCGCACGAGTTCGGCGCGCGGGTCCTCGGCTTCGCTGCCTTCGGCCGTCTTCCTCGGCGGCAGCAGCATGCGCGACTTGATCTCGATCAGCATGGCCGCCATGAGGAGGTATTCGGCGGCGAGTTCCAGGTTGCGCGAGCGGATTTCGTCGACGTATACGAGGTACTGGCGGGTCACGGCCGCCATCGGAATGTCGAGGATGTTGAAGTTCTGCTTGCGGATGAGGTAGAGCAGCAGGTCGAGCGGCCCCTCGAAGGCTTCGAGGAAGACCTCCAGCGCATCCGGCGGGATGTAGAGGTCCTGCGGCATGGCGAAGAGGGGCTCGCCGTAAAGGCGCGCGAGCGCGACCTGGTCCACCACTTCGGGGATGCCCGGAATTTCAGCCGCCGGGGGTTCCGGCAGCGCCGTGTCGACGGCGTCGCTCACTGCTTCGCCGGCTCCGTCCCGTACACGTAGGGCTTCTGCGGCACCTTGGCGTCGCGCCATTCCGCGAGCGCCTGCCGGTCGAGATTCTTGTCCCACCAGATGGCGCGGCCCGCGCGCTGGCGCGATTCGAGGTCCGGCTGCTGGGACTTCATGCGGTCGATGAGCTGGGTGACGTCGGACTTGTAGTCGGGACGCCGGAAGAGGCGCTGGAGCAGGGAGCGCAGGGACATGGGAAGCCTTTCTGCTCCGATTCTACGGCTGGCCGGCAGGGGGCCTACTTCTTCATGCCCGCGAGCCAGGGGCGGATGCGCACCACGAGCAGCCCGCTCGCGACGGCCGGGTCCGACTGCGCGAACGCGAAGAGCTCGCCCGCATCGAGGCCGGGCTCGGTGACCATCATGCCGCCGCCCGCGCCGTCGAGGAAGGGCCCGCCCATCGCGAGCTTGCCTTCGGCGTGGAATCGGCGGTAATGCTCGACGTGCTCCCGCACGCCCGTCTGCTCGGGAAACGGTTTGCCCGCGACCCAGGCCGGGCCGGGGTCGTGGAAGACGATGTGGCGGGTGTCCGACATGGGATGGGCGGGTTCGTGATCGTGCGCCGATTGTAGGGGCGGGGGCGACCGGAGCGCACTGCGCCGCGCGCTCCCGGGCGGATGTCCTTCGGTGACGCGACCTTACACGAGCGCCGCTTCGATCTCCGCGAACGACTGCGCCTGCGCCGGCAGCGCAAGCGGCATGCCCAGCTGGCGCGCGATCTGCGACAGCGAGAAGAGCCCGCGGACTTCGCGCTGCCCGTCGCCGCTTTCCTGCACCACGAGCGCGTGATGGCGGCGCGCATGCTGCAGGCTTGCGACCACCTGGCCGACGCGCGAGGTCTTCACCGACTGCATGTCGAATGCCTCCAGCCGGTGGGCGGGCGTCATCACGTCGGCCACCAGGATGTCGCAGTGGCGGATGCGCAGTTCCTGCGCGACCGCAACGGGCTTCTCGCCGAGGATGTCGTTCGTGGTGATGATGCCCGCGAGGCTCTGTTCGTCGTCCACCGCGAGGAGCATGCGGACTCCGCGCTTGATCATGAAGGCGTGCGCCTGGTCCATGGTGTCCTGGGGCGAGACCACCGCGGCGGCCACCTTCGTCAAGTCGGTCATCACGAGGGCTGCGGGCGAGTCGAGCGTGACGCCGACCTGGCCCTGCTCGGGGCGGCAGACGCGGATCGCGCCGATGCTGCCGAGGACGGGGAGTGTGCCGTAGGCCATGGGGACCTCCTTTCTCCTTGGAGGACATGATCCGCCGATCGGCTTCGGGATGCAAATCCTCGTTGCACGCAGGGTCCGCGCGCAGCGGCATTCGCCGCGACCATTCGACTTTCCGCCCGGAGCGCCCCTATAGTGGCGCATGGTCGTCATCACCTGGAACATCCAGTGGGGCCGCGGCGCGGACGGCCGCGTCGACCTCGAGCGCATCGTCGACACCGCACGTGAGATGGCCGACTTCGACGTGCTGTGCCTGCAGGAGGTCGCGGACAACTACCCCGGCCTCGAAGGCGCGGGCACTTCGTGCCAGTACGCCGAGCTCGCGAAACTCCTGCCCCTGCACTGCGCGATCGAAGGCGTGGCGGTGGACCGCTACACGCCCGGCATCGGCCACCAGCGCTTCGGCAACATGATGTTCACCCGCGAAGCACCGATCCAGGTGCTGCGCCACCAGCTCCCGTGGCCCGCGGACGCGACCGAGCCGAGCATGCCGCGCCAGCTGACCGAAGCGGTGCTGCCTTCGCCGGGCGGCCCGGTGCGCGTCATGACGACGCACCTGGAGTACTACGCCGCGGGGCAGCGCGCCGCGCAGATCGAGTTCCTGCGCGAGCTGCAGGCCGAGGCGAGCAGGCATCGCGACCTGCCCCGGTACGAGGACCAGATGGGCAAGCCGTTCGAAACGCGCCAGCGCGGCAGCCGCGCCATCGTGTGCGGCGATTTCAACTGCGGCTCGGCCGACCCGATGATCGCGCGGCTGCAGCAGCCGCTGGGCGACGCGCCCGCATGGCGCGACGCGTGGGCGATTGCGCATCCAGGCGAGCCGCACCCGATGACGCTGGGCCTGTACGATCGGCAGCAGTGGCCCGACGGGCCGCAGAGCTTCGACTTCTTCTTCGTGTCGGCGGACCTCGCGGACCGGGTGAAGCGGGTCGAAGTGAATCCGGCCACGCAGTATTCGGATCATCAACCCGTGCTGCTGGAGATCGACACCTGACGGAGTAGCCTCATGAGTCTTCCGCGTTTCCTCGCCGCAGCCGCGCTCGCCTGCTTCGCGCATCTCGCCTTCGCCCAGGGCGACGCCGACGTCGACAAGATGTTCAAGGGCCGCATGGGCGGCAGCTTCGGCAAGGACATCGTCGACGTCATGCCCAATGCGAAGCGCGTCGCGGTGCCGGCGTTCCGCGTCGCGTTCGTGACCGAAAACCACGTGTCCGCCCAGGTTCGCGGGGTGTACCTGCCCGGTGGCATCGACCACAGCGGCGCGCGTTCGTCGTTCCACCTCACGCTGCAGGGCGTGACCGAGCCCACGCTTCGCGCCATCACCGACCAGGCGTACGCGGCGTTCCTGAAGGAGCTGGCGGCTTCGGGGCGCGAAGTCGTGCCGCTGTCGGAATTGAAGGAACTCTTCGCGGGCTTTCAGGTGTCGCCGCAGGGCATGCTGAAGGAAAACGGCGGACAGAAGGTGGCGTTCTTCTCGCCGAGCGGCATGCCGCTCGTCTTCATGCTGCACGATGGCCCGTGGGGCAGCGGCGGCTTCGACCTCACGAACTACCGCAAGCTGGAGGAAATTTCGGTGAAGACGGGCGCGGCCGTGATCGCGCCCGTGATCCTCGTGAATTTCGCGAAGATGCGTTCGAGCGGCAATCGCTCGGCGCTCACCGCGGGCGCGGCCGAAACGGGAGCCGAGCTCACGATGTCGGTGCCGTACATGCAAGTCTTCTACACGCGCGGAACGGAGTTTCGCAACGGCATGCAGATGGGCGGCGACCAGGGGAGCTTCCGTCTCGAGGCTCCCATCCTCGGCGGCAGCGACTTCGGCACGATGCGGGAGACCGCTCACCAGGACAATGCCGCCACGAAATCGGCCTTCGACCTGCTCGGCAAGAGCATGGGCATGCTCAATGCGGGTGGCGCCGCGCAGAGCAGCACGACGGCCGTGGCGGTCGTGAACGATCAGGCGTATGCGGCGGCCGCGAACGACGTGCTGCAGCGCATGGCGGCTTCGATGGGCGAGTGGTTCAGGAAGCACCCGCCCGCGCAGTGATCACTCGAGCGACGGCAGCGGATCGTCCCCGCGCTTCGCGAGCAGCCCGGCACTCGAATACACGGCGAGCTTGCCTCGCGTGTCCGTGATGTCGAGATTGCGCATCGTCAATTGCCCGATGCGATCCTTCGGCGTGAAGGGCGCGTTTTCCACCTTCTCCATGCTGAGGCGCTCGGGCGCGTAGGTGAGGTTGGGCGACTCGGTGTTGAGGATCGAATAGTCGTTGCCGCGCCGCAGTTCGACCGTCACTTCGCCCGTGATCGCCCGCGCGACCCAGCGCTGCGCCGTCTCGCGCAGCATGATCGCCTGCGGATCGAACCAGCGGCCCTGATAGAGCAGCCGCCCGAGCCTGCGGCCGTTGTCGCGGTACTGCTCGATCGTGTCCTCGTTGTGGATGCCCGTCACGAGTCGCTCGTACGCGATGAAAAGAAGGGCCATCCCCGGGGCTTCGTAGATGCCGCGGCTCTTCGCTTCGATGATGCGGTTTTCGATCTGGTCGCTCATGCCCAGGCCGTGGCGGCCGCCGATGCGGTTGGCTTCGAGGAACAGTTCCACCGCATCGTCGAAGGTCCTGCCGTTCAACGCGACGGGCCGCCCTTCCTCGAAACGCACGCGCACTTCCTCGGCCTTCACGGCGACGTCGTCCTTCCAGAATGCCACGCCCATGATCGGGTTCACGATGCGGATGCCGGAACTCAGATGCTCCAGGTCCTTCGCCTCGTGCGTCGCGCCGAGCATGTTGGAGTCGGTCGAATACGCTTTCTCGGCGGACATCTTGTAAGCGAAGCCCGAAGCGCTCATGAAGGCCGACATCTCCGCGCGGCCGCCGAGCTCGTCGATGAACTGCTGGTCGAGCCAGGGCTTGTAGATCTTCAGCGACGGATTGGTGAGGAGACCGTAGCGGTAGAAGCGTTCGATGTCGTTGCCCTTGAAGGTGCTGCCGTCGCCCCAGATGTGGACGTCGTCTTCCTTCATCGCGGCCACGAGCATCGTGCCCGTCACCGCGCGGCCGAGCGGCGTGGTGTTGAAGTACGTCGCACCGGCCGTGGTGATGTGGAAGGCGCCGCACTGCAATGCGGCGAGCCCCTCGTGCGCGAGCTGCTTCCTGCAGTCGACGAGGCGCGCCTTCTCCGCGCCGTATTCGAGCGCCTTGCGCGGGATCGCGTCGTAATCGGGCTCGTCGGGCTGGCCGAGGTTGGCGGTGTAGGCGTAGGGGACGGCGCCTTTCTTGCGCATCCAGTGCAGCGCGGCCGACGTATCGAGGCCGCCGGAGAAGGCGATGCCGACTTTCTCGTGCAGCGGCAGATGTTCGAGGATGGTGGTCATGAATAGGCGAAGAGGGCGTGGCGAAGATTTTACCGGGCCGCTTTGTCGTGAGCCGGAGCCGAGAGACGTTCGTCTATTGCCGGGCGACGAAGGCCGCTTCGATACTGCAAGGTTTTCCATCCGCGACAGGCGCATGAATCCTTCCGTCTCGACACGCACTTGCGCGCTGCTTCAGCGTGCCTTGCCGCTGGTCTTCGTCCCTCGCTTTCATTTTCACTCGGGCGGCGCCGCCCAGCCGCGAGTCCCAGAGCGTAGCTCGACGCCGCCGCCCGAGCGGCGGCCTTCCTGGGGCGAAACCGTCTCGGGGCCGCCAGTGCCGCCCATCGCCGGCCAGATGCTCGGCCAATGCGGGCGCATCCTGCACGTCGCGCCTCGCTCGTCACGGTGGGAGTCGCAGGCGCCGGACAACGTGACGTTCGGCGCCGCCAGGACCGCGGGCGAACTCATCGAGGCGATCGAGCGCGAGAAACCGCGCGTTCTCGTCGTCGCCGATCATCCGGTGACCAGGGAAGTGCTCGAGGCATGGCGCCGCGTCTGCCCGGAAGGCGAACTGGTCCTCGTGCGGCGGGGCACGAGTCTCGACAGGATTCGCCTGGACGTCTGCGAATCGCTCGGCATCGAACTCATCAGCACGCCCGGCGTCAATGCGCACCACGTCGCGAGATTCATGCTGGACGAGGTGTGCCGCGGAGGCGACGGTGTGCTCGACGACGTGCGCGTGCTTGGCGCGGGCGAGGTGGGACGCCGGTTCCTGGATGCCGCGCAGGCCGCGCGCCCCGACGCCCGGCCCCTGGTCCTCGCGCGTGCGGGCGCATCCCGCGACGCTCTTGGACAAGGCGCGCCTGCGCAACGCGTCAGGGTCACCGACTGCTGGGACCTCGCTTGCCACCGCGCGCAGTCCCTCGTCGTGTGCGTCGCGCTGAACGAGGAGACGACCGGGCGGATCACACGCCGGCACATCATGAGCATGCGTGACTTTGCCGACATCGTGTGCGTTTCCAAACCCGACGTCTTCAGCGACGACGCGCTGCGCGAACTGGCCACGGGGAGGAGAACCCTGCTCATCGACTACGGCCCGAGCACGCTCGCGGAGTTTCGTGCTCGCGCCGTGCGCCTGGGCATTCCGCTGGACACGTGGCGCACGCCGCCGCAGCTCACCACGCGGGCCGCCGCAAGCGAGGAATGTCTGCGCGACCTCGACTTCGCGTACACGATGCGGCTTGCGACGCGGCAATCGACGCGGTTGACCGAGTCGCACGCCGGGGCCTCGTTCGCCATTCGTGGCTGCGGGTCGCGAACGAGACGCGATGGAGAGGATGCTCCGCAAACGCACGTCGCGGGCTGCGGGATCAATGGCGTCATGAATGCTTTGCAGTTCCTTCTCGCAGGCGACCGCGTGACCGTGTGGGGCCGCAGCGACGCGGGCGCAGGCGCGAGCCACAAGCCCGTGGACATGCGGCATCTGTCCCTCACGGAGACCACGGCCAAACCGGTGTACGCGAATCGGTCGCTCTACCCCATCGCGAACGACTTCGTGATGGCGATGAACGTCGGCAGCATCGCGCTCTTTGCGCGACTGCTCGAAGACAACCCGGAACTTCGCCCGTTCGTGCAGGCGCCGCTCGTTCGCGCATTTCCACGGGACCACGGGAGCGCGCAGAAGGCGTTCGACTTCCAGCGCGACGCGTTGCGACGGCTTTGGCCCGAGGCTTCCGAAGATGTGGAGGCAATGACTGGCAGCGCGGCGGAGCAACAGTTCGGCGTGCGCAACGTCGAGTGCGCCCTGGTCGTGCCCGGGTACGCGATCCAGTTTCGCGCATTCATGGCGCAGCTCACGAGGATGCTGCAGGACGAAGGCGTCGAATTCGTCGAGGAGCTTCTCGGCTCCGATGCGGCGACTCTGCCGCAGGGTGATGGGGTGATCGAGGTCTCGGCCCGAGGCGTCGAGGAGCCGGGCGTCGTGCCCGTGTCGGGCTGGTTCGTGAAATTCCCGGCCACCGAAGGGGAAGGGGACGGTCTCCAGGGGCTGAAACTCCTGCACGACCTGCCGGTGGGCGTGATGAACTGCAGCCGCGACGGCGACCTGATCGTGATCTCGGGCGGCCAGGTGCCGCCGAACGCGACTGCCGAACAGAAGCAGGAGATCCTCGCGCGATTCCTGCGCGCGGTGCAAACGCATTTCCCGAGGTCGTTCGCGGCGGTGGAAGGCGCGCTCGACCTGATCGAATGCGCGCGTCCCGCGACGACCGACGGCATATCCCTTTTCGAACGCACGTCGCCCGAGCGGCTCGTCGTGGGCGGCACGTTCGCCGGCGGCACGACGCAAGGCCCGATGCTCGCGACGCTCGCGCGGCAGGTGATGCGGCCCACCGCGCCGCGTCGCCCTTCGGTCACGCGTGACGCACCGCCGATGCCGCCACCGTCGCCCGTGACCTTTCACTTCGCTGAATCCACGCCGCCAAGCGAAACCGGCCCCACGGGGCCGGTGCTCGTCAAGGGCGCGGTGCCGCGCTCGCCGATCTGAAGGGGTTATCTCCAGTGGCCGTGGCGGCCGCCGCCGTGCCACACGTAGCCGAAACTGAGGGAAATGGGCGCGTATCCGTAGTACGGGTAATACGAATAGTACGGCTGGTACACCGTGTAGCTCGGGTACACGACGCTCGGCACGGATTCCTGGACGACAACGGCCGGAGCGGTCGTCGTAGTTGCCGTGCCGTCGGCCGCGATCGGCGGCGCGGTGACGAGCGGCTGCTGCGCGGCCGCGGCGCTGCCCACGGGCGTGACCTGCAGGCGCACGGTCGGGCCCGGGTCGTTGGGCATCTGCACCGTGTACTGCTTTCCGTTGTACTCGTACGTGACGTTGTAGCCGACCGTCCGGTTTTCGTAGGACGTCTGGGGCGCGCAGCTTTGCACGTTCTGCATCGACGCGCCGCGCGATTCGACGCTGTTGCCCACCGCCGCGCCGAGCACCGTGCCGAGGCCGATGGCGACCGCATGGCCGCTGCCCGCGCCGATCACGTTGCCGAGGCCCGCACCGGCGATCGCGCCGAGCAGGGCGCCCGCGCCGGAAGGCTGCTGCTGCACCGCAACCGGCTGCTGACTGCACACCTGGCGCTGCACTGCGACTTGTTGAACGACCGGCGTGCTCGAGATCACTCGGCCGGTTTCCTGGGCGTATGCACCGACCGATGCGAGCGCCAGCGTGGTGAGAAGGAGCTTTCTCATGTTCATCCCCCGAACTGCTATGTGGATGCTGAAATGGTAGGCACGGCCGAGCCGCTTTTTGCTGACCTGCCGTAAAGATGCGGTAAAAATCGCCGCAATGCAAGCTTCGGTCACAACCGCAGGCGTTTCGCCCATGCGTCGGCGTCGAATCCCACGGTCGTCTCCGGCCCCCATTCCACCACGGGCCGCTTGATCACGCGCGGCTCGGCGAGCATGACCTTGCGCGCGCTCGCGGCATCGCCGACGGACGCCTGCTCGGCGGGGTCCAGCTTGCGCCACATGGTGCCCTTGCGGTTCAGAAGCTTTTCCCAGCCGATCGCCTTCAACCACGCGTCGAGGTGTTTTTCGGGCAGGCCCTGCTTCCTGAAGTCGTGGAAGGCGTACTCGACGCCATTGTCCGACAGGAAGGCGCGAGCCTTCTTCACGGTGTCGCAATTGGTGATGCCGTAGAGGGTGATGGCCATGAGGCATGATAGACCGATGGTGGCGGCCGACCCCTTCGACCCGGTATTTGCTTCGTACGTGCAGTCGCGCGCGCGCCTTGCGGGCCGCACCGACCGCGATGCGCGCGCGCCCTGGGTCTTCTCGAAGGTGTGGGACGCGCTCGGCTGCCGGCCCGACCCCGCGCGCACGATCCTCGTCACCGGCAGCAAGGGCAAGGGAACGGTGGCGCGCCTTCTCGCGTGGAACCTCGGGCGAAGCGGCGCGCGCATCGGCCTGCTGGTGTCGCCGGAGGAATTCGACCACTACGACCGCATTCGCGTGGACGGTGTCGCGATTTCACCGGCGGACTTCGAACGTCTCCTCTCGCGCTCGTTGCCGCTGCTGGAGGATGCGCTGCGGGAACTCGCGCCCGAGCGCTATCTCTCTCCCACCGGCATCTTTCTCACGGTGGCGCTGCAGTGGTTCGCCGAGCGTTCGCCCGGCTGGATCGTGATCGAAGGCGGGCGCGGCGTGCGCGCGGACGAGATCGGGCAGTTGCGCGCGGCGCTGGGGGTCGTCACATCGGTGCTTCCGGAGCACGTTCGCGCGCTCGGCGGCTCGTTCGAGGCTGTCGCGCAGGACAAGCTTTCCATCGCGTCGCAGGCGGACATCGTCGTGGCCGGCCCGAGCGCGGCCGCCTGGCCCCTCGCGGCCAACGTGCGCGTGGTCGCTTCGCCCGCCATCGAGCACGCCGAGCACGCCGAGCACGCTGAGCACGCCGAGCACGCCGAGCACGCAGCCATGCCGCGCTGGTACGGCGAACTGCTTGCGGTGGCGCGCGGGGCGCTCGGCGTCGTGCAGCCGCACGCCGATCTGCAGGCGATCCCCACGCCGTCGTTCTTTGGCGCGCGGCTCGCGGGCAAGCCCGTCGTGTGCGAGGCGCTCGTGAGTCACGAGTCGATCGATGGCGCGATCCTGCGCGCGCGGCTGCCGCGAGATTCGCTTTGCGTGCTGGGCCTGAGCGACGAGAAGGATTGCGCGGCGATCCTCGGGCGGCTTGCGCGCAGCGGCTTGGAGCGGCATGCCGCCATCGCGCTGCACAGCCCCGCGGGCCACGTCACGTCCAACTGGATTCGGCACCATCCGCCGGTGGCGGACTTGGGCACGCTCGACGTGGTGCGGCCGGACCTGCGTTGGCTGGCCGCTTGCCTGGAAGCCCAGGCCGACCGGGCACCCGGACTCTACGTGGCGGGCATCCAGGTGTTCGTGCGCAGCGTCCGCCAGGCGTTTCGTGCCCGGGGCGCATTGGAGATCGGGCAGGACGATGGAGTCTCATGAGATGTCGGGTCGCACCCACGAGCACGATGTTGAAGCGCGGGCCGCGGCGGACAGTCCGGCAAGCCGCAAGCTCGTCTGCATCTCGCTGCGCGGCTGTGCGTGCGAGCCCACGCTGCATGGCACGGCGCTGGACAGGCTGTCGCCGCTCGACGAGGGGTTCGAGCATCTTTGCCGGCGCATCCAGGCGAGCCCCGGAGCGATCGGCCCCTCGGAGCTCGAAAAGCAGTTGGCCGGCAGTCGCGCCACCGGTGTGTTCGGCAAGCAGGTGGCGGACATGTTCTCCTGGCTCGTGACTGGCCGCGCCGCGCAGCCCGCCCATTGGCGGGCGAGCGCCGACGGCCTGCAAGGCGTCTTTCGCATGGGACGCTGGGCCGCGTGGCGCAGTGCGCCGGGCTCGCTCGAAGGCACCGAAGGCGACGACCTGATCGTCGTGATCGAACTCGAGGCGGCTTGCGACGAGGCGCCGGACGAACCCGCGCTGCTGGAGCGCCCAACTTCCGTGGGCTCGGCCTTGATGCTGCTGCGTTCCTCGGGCGTGATCGAAGGCGAGCATGCCGTGAGCGAGCGGTACCGGTGCGGCTTCTACCTGGTCGATGCGCCCGCCAACGGGCTCGCGTGGGCGGCTGAGAGCGGGGCGGTCGCATACCTCTTCCGGTGCTATCTCGCGTGCCAGCGGTCGGAAAGGCTCATGCTCGACGTGCGCGTCAATGGTGAATGGGACGAGGAGTTTCGCAAGCTGCTGCTGGTGCGCAAGAAACTCGTGGCGCTCAGAAAATGCGCGCTGCTGAAAAACCGCGCCTATCCCGGCTCCGCGTTGATCGAGACGTTTCGCATCGCGTTCGGCGCGTTTCGGCTGCAGGAGCAGATCGAACACCTCGGCCACCTCGCCGAAGAAACCGCGAAGGTGCTGGAAGCGCAAAGTCTCTTCGTGGCGGCGCGCACGCTGCGCGGCATCCAGGTCATCGTCTTCGCGAGCACGGTGCTCGGCCTCGCGGTGGCCCTGAATGCGATACAGATGCCGCCCTTCTACGATTCCGCGGCAACGAACGCGCTCGCACGGCCCGTCTTCTGGTGGGTGATCGGCGTGGTCGTGGGGGCCGGCATCGCGACCTGGCTGCTCATGAGCCAGGGCTACAGAGGCAGATATCTATGGCGCGAGTGGAGAAGCCGGCGTGAACGAACCTGAAGAACATGCGTGGGAACGCATTCGCGCGGGCTATGACCCGCGGCTGATCAAGCCGGGGCTGGAACGACTCGCCCGCGCGCTGGCCGATCTGCCCGCAAGGCCGCTCGAGGAGAGCGTGGTCATCACCGTGGCCGGCACCAACGGCAAGGGCTCGACCTGCGCGATGGCCGAGTGCATCCTGCGCCACGCGGGCTGGCGAACGGCTCTGTACACCTCACCGCACCTCGTCACCTATCGCGAGCGTGTGCGGTTCGGCGGCGAGGAAGTGTCGGACGCGGAGCTGGATCGCGCGTACGCCGTCGCGCATTCGCTCGCGCAGGCGCACGACCTCACGCTCTTCGAGCTCGACACGCTCGCCGCACTGATCGCGATCGACGCGCGCCGCCCCGACGTCGCGATCCTCGAAGTGGGCCTGGGCGGTCGGCTCGATGCCGTGAACGCGATCGACACCGACTGCGCCGTCATCACGAGCATCGACCTCGACCACATGGAGTTCCTCGGGCCGGACCGCGAAAGCATCGGGCGCGAGAAGGCCGGCATCATGCGCGAAGGCAAGCCCGCGATCGTGAGCGATCCGATGCCGCCTCACAGCGTCGTCCAGTACGCGGCCGCGCTCGGCGCCGACTTGTGGCTGCAGGGGCGCGACTTCAACTTCAGCGGCGACAAGCAGCAGTGGGCCTGGGCCGGGCGGGGGCGGCGCTACACAGGACTCGCGTATCCGGCGCTGCGCGGGGCGAATCAGCTCGTGAACGCCTCCGGCGTGCTTGCCGCGCTCGAAGCGCTGCGCGACCGCGTTCCCGTGACGGCGCAGGCCGTGCGCAACGGGCTCGCGCTCGTGGAACTGCCCGGCCGCTTCCAGATCGTGCCGGGCGAGCCGACGCTGGTGCTGGACGTCGCGCACAACCCGCACGCGGTGGCGGCGCTCGCGCTGAACCTCGACGCGATGGGCTTTCATCCCGTCACGCATGCCGTCTTCGGCGCGATGGCGGACAAGGACGTGGCCCCGATGTTCGCGAAGCTGATGCCGCTCGTGGACCGCTGGTACTTCACGGACCTGCCGACGCCGCGCGCCGCGACGGCCGAAGCATTGCACGCGACGTGGCAGGCGACATCGACGCGCCGCGAAGCCACCGCGAGCAAGCATGCGTCCCCCGAGGAGGCGCTGCGCGCGGCGGTGGCCGCGGCGGACCCCGCTGATAGAATCCTCGTCTTCGGATCGTTCTACACGGTGGGGGGTGTCCTGAAAGACGGAGTGCCCCGGCTTCGCGGCAGGCATCTGGCCGCCTGAGACTTCATGGCCCTGTTCAAGTTGCGCAAAGCCGCACCCGACCGCGAGGCTCGCGCACCGCAGCCCGAAAGCATCGATGCGATGCGCCGCCGCGCGCGACACCGCCTGATCGGCGCGAGCGTGCTGGTGCTGATCGGCATCGTCGGGTTCCCGCTGCTCTTCGACACGCAGCCAAGACCCATCCCGGTGGACATCCCCATCGAGATCCCCGACCGCAACAAGGTCAAGCCGCTGCCCATGCCCGCGCCCTCGGGCGCCACCGCGTCCTCGGCCGCCACCGCGCCCGCGGCCGCGACCGCTATGCAGCGCGAGCTGCAGCCCGTGCCGTCTTCGGGCGCCGCGGTGACGGGGTCGATCGGCGCGGCTTCGTCGGCCACGGCGACTGCGTCCCGGGCCGAAGAGAAGCCGCAGGCCGCCGCCGCTCCCGCCGAGCCGCCCGCCCCGTCGGCGGTCGCGAAGGCGCAGCCGCCGAAGCCGCAACCCGCGGCCGAAGCGAAGCCGCAGCCCAAAGCCGTGGAGGCACCGATGCCCGACGACGGCGCGCGGGCGCGGGCGCTGCTCGAAGGCAGGCCCCTGCCGGGCGCCGCGGCGGCCGCGAGCGAGGCGGGCCGCTTCATTGTGCAGATCGGCGCCTTCGCCGACGCCGCGAAAGCCCGCGAGACGCGCCTGAAGGTGGAACGCGCGGGCCTGAAGACCTACACGCACGTGGCCGAGACGAAAGAAGGAAAATTGATCCGGGTGCGCGTGGGGCCGTTCGCGACGCGCGCCGAGGCGGACAAGGCGGCCGAGAAGATCAAGGGCCTGGATTTGCAGGCCAAGATCCTCACCTTGTAGGCAATGGCTGCGCTCGACTGGGTGATCGTCGGGGTGCTGGCGGTTTCCGTCCTGCTGGGCTTGCTGCGCGGGCTCGTCTACGAAGTGATCTCGGTGCTGAGCTGGATCGCCGCTTTCGTGCTCGCGCAGTGGCTCGCGCCGGACGTGTCGCAGATGCTGCCGATGGGCAGTTCCGGCGCGTCGATCCGGTATGCGGCCGCGTTCGTGCTCGTGTTCGTGCTGGCCCTCTTCGCGGGCGGGCTCGTCGCCTGGCTCGTGAAGAAGATGGTCGAGGCCGTGGGGCTGAAGCCCATCGACCGCGCGCTGGGTGCGATCTTCGGGCTTGCGCGCGGCGTGGTGCTGGTGCTCGTGTTCGCGGTGGTCGTGAGCCTCACGCCGCTGAAGGACGGCGAGTGGTGGAACGAATCGAAATCGGCGGAGGTCGCGCAGGCGGCCTTGCGCGGATTGCAGCCCGTCCTGCCGGAGCAGTTCGGCAGGTACATTCCGGATTCAATCTGAGGTCTGAAACATGTGTGGAATCGTCGGCGTCGTCGGGCAGGGGCCGGTCAACCAGCTGATCTACGACGCGCTGCTGCTCCTGCAGCATCGCGGGCAGGACGCCGCGGGCATCGTGACCCAGCAGGGCCGCAAGGTCTACATGCACAAGGCGAAGGGCATGGTGCGCGACGTCTTTCGCACGCGCAACATGCGCGCGCTGCCGGGCAATGTCGGCATGGGCCAGGTGCGCTATCCGACGGCGGGCAACGCGTACAGCGAAGAGGAGGCGCAGCCGTTCTACGTGAACGCGCCCTTCGGCATCACGCTCGCGCACAACGGCAACCTCACGAACGCGCAGGCGCTGAAGGCCGAGCTTTTTTCCACCGACCATCGGCACATCAACACCGAGAGCGACACGGAGGTGCTGCTGAACGTGCTTGCGCACGAGCTGGAACGCGCGACGCGCGGAGGAACGCTCGGCCCCGAGACCGTGTTTGCCGCCGTGGCGAGCGTGCACAGGCGGGTGCGCGGCTCCTATGCCGTGGTCGCGCTGATCGCCGGGTACGGGCTGCTCGCATTCCGTGATCCCTACGGCATCCGGCCGCTCTCCATCGGGCGCGGCGCGGACGGCACCGTGATGGTCGCGAGCGAATCGGTGACGCTCGAAGGCACGGGCCATCATCTCGAGCGCAATCTGCAGCCCGGCGAGGCCGTGTTCGTCGACCTGCAAGGCGCGGTGAGCGCGAAGCAGTGCGCGGACAATCCGAAGCTCTATCCCTGCATCTTCGAATACGTGTATCTCGCGCGGCCCGACTCCGTGCTCGACGAGATCTCGGTGTATCAGGCGCGGCTGAACCTGGGCGAGACGCTGGCCAAGCGCGTGATCTCCACCGTGCCGCCGAACCAGATCGACGTCGTGATCCCGATTCCGGAGTCGAGCCGGCCGAGCGCGATGCAGCTCGCGCAGCTGCTGGGGCTGCCGTATCGCGAGGGCTTCGTGAAGAACCGCTACGTGGGCCGCACCTTCATCATGCCGGGGCAGGCCGTGCGCAAGAAGTCGGTGCGGCAGAAGCTGAATGTGATCGGAAGCGAATTCAAGGGTCGCAACGTGCTGCTCGTGGACGATTCGATCGTGCGCGGCACGACGAGCCGCGAGATCGTGCAGATGGCTCGCGAGGCGGGCGCGCGCAAGGTCTACATGGCGAGCGCGGCGCCGCCCGTGCGGTTTCCCAACGTCTACGGGATCGACATGCCCACGGCTTCGGAACTCGTCGCCGCGGGTCGCACGGTCGATGAAGTGCGCGAGCTAATCGGCGCCGATGCGTTGATCTATCAGGACGTGGACGGCATGAAGCGGGCGATCGGGTCGCTCAATCCGAAGCTGGACGGCTTCGATGCGTCGTGCTTCGACGGCGTGTACGTGACGGGCGACGTGAACGCCGACGACATCGCGAAGATCAACGAAGCGCGGATCGGCCAGGAGGATCCGCTGGAGGAGTCGTCTTCGCGGCTTGCGTTGCCGAATGCGCAGGAGATCTGAGCCCGAAGGTCGCCCTCCCGCCCATCCGCATCATGGAGTCACAACAGGCGGCTTCAACCCCTTCCGCTTCGCGCGCCGCGCGAACTTCCGTTCGTCGAAGCTCGCCAGCGATTCGCATCGCGCGCTCGATCTCAGGTGGAGCGCGTCGGTGAAATCCAGACCATCGAGGTGATCCTGCAGCGCCGCCAGCACGACAGTTGCGCCTTCCATCGTCAAATGCGGCAAACCCGCGAGATGCCGAATCACTTTCGCGAACTGAGCGGGCGTGAATTCGTAGAACGCGCGCATGACCCACTCCAGTTCGATCACGACAGTGAGTGGAATGAAGAGTGCCTTGGATTCCTCGAAGACTCGCCTTGCCGCGGGGCGTTGCTTCTCGGCATCGGGATCGGCGGGATCGTCGACATAGAACCGCGCAACGACGTTCGTGTCGAGGGCGATCATTCCTTGGCGCTCTTGCGCAGCTCGGCTGCCGCATCGAAAGAAGACAGGCGCCGCGGTTTTCTTCGAGCAGGCTTTGCCTTGAGCATCCCGTATCCGCTTTCGAGCTGAGCGGCTTCCACGCTGTGCTTCAGACTCACGCGGATGGACGAACCTTCGAGTTCGAATTCGAGCTCGGTGCCGGGCTTGATGCCGAGGTCGCGCCGGATCGCTGCCGGGATCACGACCTGACCCTTGTCGGATACGGTGACGATGCTCATGGGCGAGGCATTTCTTACCAAGTAAGACAGGGGCGCAGTGTAGCGGTAAAATCCGGCCGATGAAAGTCCGCACCCGTTTCGCTCCTTCGCCGACCGGCTTCATCCATCTCGGCAACATCCGCTCGGCGCTTTACCCGTGGGCGTTCGCGCGTTCGCAGGGCGGCGACTTCATCCTGCGCATCGAAGACACCGACCTCGAACGCTCGACGCAGGCCGCGGTGGACGTGATCCTCGAGAGCATGCAGTGGCTCGGCCTCGACGCCGACGAGGGCCCGATCTACCAGATGCAGCGCATGGACCGCTATCGCGCGGTGATCGAGCAGATGAAGTCCGCGGGCCTCGTCTACCCGTGCTACATGAGCGTGGCCGAGCTCGATGCCTTGCGCGAGCGGCAGATGCTGAACAAGGAAAAGCCGCGTTATGACGGCACGTGGCGTCCCGAGCCGGGCAAGACCTTGCCGGCCGTGCCCGAAGGCGTGCAGCCGGTGTATCGCTTTCGCAATCCGATCGGTGGCGTGGTCGCGTGGGACGACAAGGTGAAGGGGCGAATCGAGATCGGCAACGACGAACTCGACGACCTCGTCATCGCGCGGCCGGACGGCACGCCCACGTACAACTTCTGCGTGGTGGTGGACGACATCGACATGGCGATCACGCACGTGATCCGCGGCGACGATCACGTGAACAACACGCCGCGGCAGATCAACATCTTTCGCGCGCTCGGCAAGGAGCCGCCGGTGTATGCGCATCTGCCCACGGTGCTCAACGAGGCGGGCGAGAAGATGAGCAAGCGTCACGGCGCGAAGGCCGTGACGTGGTATCGCGACGCGGGTTATCTGCCGGATGCGATGGTGAACTACCTCGCGCGCCTCGGGTGGTCGCACGGCGACGACGAAATTTTTTCGCGCGAGCAGTTCCTGCAGTGGTTCGACCTGGATCATCTGGGCCGAAGCGCCGCGCAGTTCGACGAGGCGAAACTGCGGTGGGTGAATTCGCAGCACATGAAGCGCACGGCCGACGAGGCGCTTGCGCTGCTGGTGGAGCCGCTACTCCTCGCTCGCGGCATCAAGCCCGATGCGCGGCTGGCGGCGATCTGCGGCCTTTTCAAGGACCGTTGCGAGACGACGGTGATGTTGGCTGAATGGGCGCGGAAGTTCTATGCGGTGCCCGAGCGCAATGCGGAGGATGCGGCGAAGCACCTGACCGAGCATGTGTGGCCCGCGATTGGGATGCTCGCGAAGATGCTGGAGGGTTCGCCCTGGACGAGGGAAGCGATCAACGAGTCGATCAAGGAGACGTTGCGCGCGACGGGCCTGAAGATGCCGCAGCTTGCGATGCCGGTGCGGGTGCTGGTGATGGGGACGGCGCAGACGCCGTCGCTGGATGCGGTGCTGGCGCTTTGCACGCGCGAGCAGGTGCTGGATCGCCTGAAGATCGGCTGAAGAGCTTGAAAAATTTCGGGCTATAATTCGAGGCTCGACACCGACGGGGGTATAGCTCAGCTGGGAGAGCGCTTGCATGGCATGCAAGAGGTCAGCGGTTCGATCCCGCTTACCTCCACCAGGGAAGTCGAGTAAGTCCAGGACACGACCCTATCGTCTAGAGGCCTAGGACATCACCCTTTCACGGTGAGTACCGGGGTTCGAATCCCCGTAGGGTCGCCAAGAAATTGGCAGGAACAAGTGGCCGCACTTGTGCCCGCGAGGGCAGAAAGCGGCGCCACGCGGAGTGGTAGTTCAGTTGGTTAGAATACCGGCCTGTCACGCCGGGGGTCGCGGGTTCGAGTCCCGTCCACTCCGCCAGATCGTCCCATAGCGTCCCATGTAGTCTCATAGGGAGCTGGGTTTAAGACAAGACGGGCTACAGCAAGCGGCTGTAGCCCGTTTTTCTTTTTTCTCCCAGGGAGATTCAAGTCGTCTCACCACGTCCCGGGGGTTGCTGGCGAGTTTGGTTTCTGGCTGCTCCGCCCAACAAGAGCGACAGTTAGGGTGTCGTGGTCGATCTTGTCTTAGAGCCGACCCCCGTCCCTACCCCCACTTCACAAACGGAAACCTAGGCCGGCAAACCGTGACCGCCAGGAGCATTGGCTGCCCGCGTGAGACTTGCGGTTTCAAAAGACCGGCTTGCAAGACATTGCATGTGGGGCCGAGTGCTCGAGCGCTTGCTGAAGGCGCGCTAATGAACATGGTTCCTACCGCATCTCGCTGCCCAGGCGCTGCTCCACTTGAAAGGTCAAGCGCGTCGGGAACATCCGCGTTTCGCGATCGGCCGAGGTCATGGCAACGCTGGTGGAGGGCTAGCACTCCGCTAGCGAGTTGTCACGAAGCTCGAAGGGAGTGGCTGCGGGGGAGGGGTCCGGCACCGCGTGGTTGTTTGCGGGGCCTGACGGTCAGTTGTCGTCGTCCTTGGGAGAGGTCAGGCCAAGATTGACCAATCGAATCTCCATCGCGGACTTACTCACCTTGAACCTCGATGCCATTAGGTCAACAAGCATCCCATGAGACCGATAGGTACGCAGCAACTCGTCCATATGTCGCACAACCTCTTCTCGTGGCATTAGCAACGAGGCAGCAAACTGATTAGCCTGTATTTCCTGTTCGTTGACGGCGAGTGAAGAGTTGCCGTCGCGCCGGTTTAACACATGCTTGTCGATGAACACCTCGCCTTTGTGCTCAAGGACTAAGTGGCCGCATTCGTGCGCAATCGTGAAGCGTCGTCGCAATGGGCTATGGGCGAAATTGACTGCG
This sequence comes from Ramlibacter sp., assembly GCF_035548915.1. Classification (GTDB taxonomy): domain Bacteria; phylum Pseudomonadota; class Gammaproteobacteria; order Burkholderiales; family Burkholderiaceae_C; genus Ramlibacter. Next base: position 111,379 of record NZ_DASZSE010000007.1, read on the forward strand.
ATGGTGCAGTTGCCACCTTTGCGCAAAAGGACGCCCGACAAGTCGTCGGAAAATCCTTCCTCGACAACGCGTGCACCCAGGTGTTCCGCGACTACCTTGACGTTCACGGGAATCGAATCTTCCCCGCTCGCAATACGTGTCTCGGTGGCAATCCGTTCGATCTCCTGACGGGTGTGAGGTCTCACCTCAATCCCTTACTCATGTCGACGATCTTCCGGAGATCTTCATCGGTGACGAAGCCTCGCAAATTTTCCAGCTCATCGTCCGCACCTTCAGTGAGTTCAAGCATGTGCATTTCCAGTGCTCGTGCAAGCAAAAGAGCTTGATGCAAGGCGACAGCCTGACGGCAACCTTCAATCGAGGCGATGGTGGCTCTCCCGAGCCCCGTACGCTCACCCAATTCCTCTTGGCTGAGTCCGCGCCGCTGCCGCCACGTCCGGACATTGCGGGCAAATATGGCGTAAATGGGATCCACGCGAGCAACTGTATGACTCCTCAGTGAAATTGTCAACCTCAATCACAAAATCACCTGTTAATTTGTGGATAACTCTCCCATGGGGAGTGTGGATACCAGGATTGTTGCCGCTGTGCTATGCTGATCGCCTTGATGAACCCCTGAAAGCAGCAAGGGCCGGAACTCCGCCAAGAGTTCCGGCCCCCGCTCCACCAGGTTCGGTGGCATGTCAAATCACCCGTGGGTGGATGACGGCAGTCGGTCAGACAGCCTCAAATTCTACCTGCAGCTGGTTGCGCATGGCTCTCCTTACAGAGAGAGACCCTTGAAGACCAGCTAGCACCTCATCTTTTCTCTTCCAGCCTGCAGCGCTCATTCACCCGAGCGTCCGGTTCGTCCGCGCTTGTCCGCCGCATCCGCGCCGGCAGGCCCAACCCAGTCAATGACCTCGGCCTTCACTGGCCAAGTAGAAATATGAAAACGAAATTTGCCTTCTCCCCTGTCGCCGTGGCCATGGCCGCTGTCGCGGCGGCGATCCTCCCGAGCATGGCCTCCGCTCAGAACTGCAAGAACCCGGAGTCGCAGATCGCGATGAACACGTGCGCGGCACGCGACTACGAGCGCGAGGATGCCCGCCTGAACAAAGCGTACCGCGACGTGATCGCGAAGCTGGAACCTGCCAAGCGGGAAAAGCTGCGTGAGGTCCAGCGCCTGTGGCTGTCCTACCGCGATCTGAACTGCGACTTCCAGACGGACGATTACGTTGGCGGGACCATGTATTCGCTCGTGCACTCGATCTGTCTGACTGAGATGTCGAAGCAGCGGACGAAGGACCTGAAGGCGATGCTTGAAGAAGCATCGATGTGAGCGGACAGCGCCACTTCCCATTACCACAACCACGGAATTCGCAATGCCTGCATCCATTACCTTCCTGCCCGTCGACTGCGGGGACATGACACTCATCACTCTGGCCGATTCGGCCGGCACGACCATCTTGATCGACACCAACATTCGAGGCGCTGCCGACGATCCCAAGGACAGTACGCGCGATGTCGCGCGCGACCTGCGGGAACGGCTGAAGAAGGATGAGAACGGACGTCCCTATGTCGATGTGTTCCTCAACAGCCATCCGGACGCCGACCACATCCGCGGGTTCCAGAACCACTTCCATGTCGGGCCTCTCAGCGCTTACAGCGACGACAAGAAGAAGGACACGGAAAAGCGGATCGTGATGCGGGAAATCTGGTCATCGCCGATCGTGTATCGCCGTGCCGAGCGGGCTAAATTGCCCCTGAGCGATGACGCCAAGGCCTTCAAGACCGAAGCCAAGCGTCGCGTGAAGGTGAACCAGGACAAGCAGTTCAAGGGTGTGGGAGACGGGGACCGCATCCAGGTCATGGGCGAGGACAAGGACGGGAAGACGGACAAGCTGGGCCCGATCCTGCGCAAGATCGACGAGTCGTTCAGCACGGTGAACGGCCGCGACGTCAAAGGCTACTTCACCGCGCTGCTGCTGGCGCCGCTGCCGCCCAGCAAGAATGAGGACGATGAGGACTTGTTGGCGAAGAATCGCTCCAGCGTAATCCTCAACATCACGCTGGGTTCGGACGCGAACACGGCCGACGCGTGCAAGTTCCTGACCGCAGGCGACGCTGAAGTCGAAGTGTGGGAACGCCTCTGGCGCAAGCACAAGGGCAACAAGGAGCTCCTCGGGTACGATCTGTTGCTGGCGCCCCACCACTGCTCCTGGCACTCGCTGTCCCACGACAGCTGGTCGGAGTTGCGCGAGAAGGCACAGGTCAGCAAGGAAGCGCGAAACGCGCTGAGCCAGGCTCGCTCGGGCGCGTCCATCGTGGCCAGCAGCAAGGCGATCAAGGACGACGACAAGGACCCGCCGTGTATTCGCGCCAAGCGCGAATACGTCGGCATCGTCGATGCCGTCAAGGGGCAATTCCACTGCACGGGCGAACACCCCGACGAGAAGGCGCCTGCTCCCTTGGAGTTCAAGATCTCCAAGAATGGGCCCAGTGCGCCTGCCAAGAAGGAGGCTGGCAGCAAGGCCGCCGGGGCAACTTCAGCTGCTAGCGTGGCGATGCCCCACGGGCAAAAATGAGCTCGAGAGCAGTACCGCCGGCGGTCGCTGAATCGCTGGTGCTGATCACTTCGCACCCGGCCGTTCTGCAGGTCAAGGAACCCCTCGCGACCGAGGGGGGTGTCGTGTCCGTCTCCATACTGATGGAGGTATCGCTTCCGAGCCGCACGCGCGCTGCGGGAGTGTCCGCGACCGGCGTGCGCGAAGTCGAGGATGTGGAGCTCATCTTTCCGGCAGACTACCCGTTGAAGGCGCCCACGCCGTGGTTGCGGAATGACTTCCCCACGAATATGCCGCATGTGTTTCCGCGCACAGAGGGCAAGTTCGTCTGGCCCTGCGTCTACGAAGGATCGCTAACCGATCTCTTCCTGCGCTATGGCATCTTCCGCGTCGTTGACCAGATCAGCGACTGGCTGCGCGATGCGGCGGCGGGTCAGTTGACGAACGAGGCGCAGGGCTGGGAGCCCATGCGGCGCAGTGAGTCCACCGCGGCATTCGTCAGGTTTGATGGCGACCAAGTCGCCGAGAGCTTGCCTGCAGACGGCGCGCCAGTGGAAGTCGGCGCGATCTACGGGGTGTCTCCGACGCGGCAAGACTTCCTTCAGTCCGTCGGGCCGCCAACATTCACGCACATCCCCGACGTTGACGACCCGGACTTCGAATTGGGAACGACGTCGATCTTTTACGCGATCGCTTCGTCCATCGCCGGCGAGCGCCCCATCTGCGGGACTTATCAGCCGGATCCGGTTGTCGACCTCACGACACTGCTGCAACTGGCATCCGATCTCCTGATCGACGCAGGCGCGCTGCGCGCTGCCCTTCAGTCCTGGCTGGACCGGGCGCAAACAGTCGTGGCGCCCGATGGGTCGGCCTGCAACCTCTACGCGTCCGTGGTGCTCGCGGCGCGCCGGCCGGTGCCTCTCGTGGGAGGTGAGCAACGCCTCATCGAGTTCATCCCGTTCTTCCTGAAGTTCGAGAGCACAGAGCGGCCGCACACGCTGGAGCATGCGAGGGTCATGCCGGCCTTTCACAGTCGGACCTTGACGCCGCAACTCCTGGCACGGGTCTCCGGATACAACGGCACGGACCTCTCGCAGGGATACCTGATGGTCGGCTGCGGCAGCGTCGGATCGAAAATCGCGTCCCACCTTGGACGCGCTGGCTTCGGCAACGCACACTTCGTGGACAAGGACTTCTTCATGCCGCACAACACCGCGCGGAACGCGCTGGCAAGCGGCGCATCCGTGGCTCGCCCCGCAAAGGCGCGCATGATGCAGGCTCTGTTCAGTGAGCTGGGGCACTCGAACACTAAGCCATTCGTGCGGGACGCATTGCCGATGCTGACCGCTTCCGGGTCGGAGGCGCTCGCCAATGTACTGCCTTCCAATTGCAAGTTGATCATCGATGCATCGGCCTCGCTTCAGTTGGCGGCGGCAGAGGCGCAATCTCCTCACTTGGAGACTACCGGCGCCACCCTATGCCGCGCGATGCTCCATGGCGGCGGTCGCAGCGCCGTGCTGATGCTCGAAGGCACGGCCCGGTCGCCGCGCATCGATGAACTGACCGCCGAGCTGTTCGCAATCTGCCGGCGCGATGAGGACGTGCGGCGAGCGCTTTCCGCGGGAACCCCCGATCCGGACCGGGTCTTCATCGGCGACAACTGTGCTTCCTTCACCATGCGTATGCCGGACAGCGTCGTCTCGCGTGCCAGTGCGATGATGGCGCTCCAAGTAGAGCGATGGTTCGTGGAAGGGCTTCCAGTGCTCGGCCAGGTCTGCATAGGCGTCAGCGATCCGCGCGGAGTCGGAATGAGCTGGCAACAATTCCCGGTGAGTCCAGGCGAAATATTGACTCCTCACGGAAATACCTGGTCGGTGCGTGTTGCGGACCGGGTGCGCCGCTTCATGGACATTGACGTCCCGAAGTGGACGCCGCGGGAAACGGGCGGAGCGCTGCTGGGGAGGATCGACCCCGTGACGCGCTCGGTCATCATTGCAGATGTCGTCGACGCACCGCCCGACAGTATTCGCGAGGAAGCTCGGTTTGTGCTGGGCGTGGAAGGTTTGAAGGAAGCACTGCGCCAAGGGCACGAGGACTCCGTGGGCTATCTGCGCTTCATCGGAACTTGGCACAGCCACCCGGAAGGCGGCATGCATTCGGACATCGATGTGGACACACTCGGCCATCTCGCTCAATATGCAGGCGGCTTGCCGATGGTGTCTCTAGTATGGACGCCTGTGGGCTTGATTTGCGCGATCGGGCGCCAAGGCTTCGCCGACGAAGCGCCAGCACCGTTGGCAGGGAATAACCGCAGTGGAGTGAACGATGTTTGAACGCATGTACCTATGGTTGATCGAGCGTCCAGGACGACTAACGTCGATGGGACGCGCGGTGATCACCGCTGGAAGCCTGTTGCTCGTGCTCGGCGCGATCGGGCGCGTGCTGGTGACTGCTGCATCGTTCGCTCCTGGATCCCGGATGAGCGGGCTCGCCGGCTTGGGCTTGCCGTTCCCCACTCTTGTCGTGCCCGAGAGCATGTTCGGCGTGCTGACCTGTCTCGTGCTGATAGGCTTCGGCTCTTATGCAATGTACGTCGGGCGATCGATGGAGCGCTTGTTGCGCTCCCTCCGGTAACGCGCGGGTCGCGACGCGAGATGGTCGCCAACGTTCGCATCAATCCTTCGCGATTCCGTTCACATGCGGTTTCGCCGATGGAGCGGTCCGGGTTCACGGACGCGCGCCTGGCGATTGGCGGTGAGGTCTACCAGTTGTGGAGGGCGCGCGAGTCCGAGTCCATCAAGGAATTCAGATACCGGCAGCGCGAGCGCCGGGCCGACCTGGATTGGCTCGTGAACCAGCAGATCATCAAAGGCGCCGATGGCGCAGGCTACAAGCCGACCCTGCTGCTCCATGCCGCCCTGTACGCTTTTCGCCGTAAGTCTGCGATTGCGGTGCATGCGGTCTTGGAGGCGAGCTATCAGGCGGCCAAGCGCATTCGATCAGGGTCTCCGCATCTCGAATCCGTTTCCCTCCAGGAACTCCGTTCCAAAGTGAACTCAGGACACGAAGAGTCACTGCTCCGCGACGTTCTGACGTTCTGCGATCCGTCCTGTGGCATCTACCTGACGGGCGAGAGCCGCGGCCATGTTGCGATCACCGAGCACCTCGACGCGTCGCCCGACTTTTTGACTGCGCTTCACAAATTCGTCGACATGCGCCTGCGGTTGACGCAATTCCTGTTCCCCGTCGTCGATTTCTCAGATGCGTCTCATGTGGCGACTCTCACGAGTGTCCCCGCGGCCCATGAGAGCGCCATCAAGGCGATGAATCACATCAGGACAGAGCCGGATGCCGCAATTACATCGGCACGAAGTGCCCTAGAGGCACTCCTGAAGTTCGTGGCGCACCAGGAGGGAATCGAGCTCGCACCCAGCGCTTCAATAGGACAGATGATGGCCGCGTGCAGGCAGCCCTTGGTTCTCGACGGAATGTTCATGGACTTGGCGCGTGCCGTGACGAGCGTTGTGAACGCCGTCTTCCAACTGCGCAATGCGCTCGGCGATTCTCATGGGCGCGCACCGGGTGACAGGCGAGCAACGCCTTCGGAAGCACGGCTGGTCGTGATGAGTTCCGTTGCGCTCGCGGTGTTCCTGCTCGAGCGCTGGGAGAGCGGGCGACTTCTGACTGCTCCTCAAGGGCGGGCTATCGCTGATACGAATTGACGCCTGACCCTCGACCCTTCCAATCGGAGCAACTAGGTCACATATGAAAGACATCCCCTTCGACCCCTATGACTTCTTCGGCTATTTGGCCACGGGACTTCTGGTGCTCTTCGGACTGCAGCAGGTTGTCGGCGTGCCGGAGATCGCCGGAAAGGACCTCAAGACGCTCGATCTCATCGTCGTTGCTCTGGCGGCCTACGTTGTAGGCCAGATGACGGCTACGCCTGCCAAAGCATTTCTTGAAGACCTGCTCGCACGCCGACTGTTGCGGGCGCCGAGCATCAACCTCATGCAAGATCGCAGAAGTCCTGTGCGAGGTCTTCTCTTTCCGGGGTATTGCACCCCGTTGCCGAACGGCGTCCGGGCAAAGATCCTTGCCAAGGCGACCCAAGAAGGGCTTGGACAAACGACCGGCGAGGAACTGTTCCTTCACATCCGCTTCCGGGACTACGTCCGCACGGACGACAAGCTCATGGGCCGGCTCAATGGTTTCTTGAACAAGTACGGATTCAGCCGGAATCTCTCGTTTGCCTGCCTCGCTGCCGGCGCCGCAATCCTGATTGCCAAACCGTATGACCTCGGCGATCCGACCGTGCGATATGGCGTGCTTGGGATCGCCGCCGGAATCATGTTGTTCTACCGCTTCTTGAAGTTCTATCGGCAGTACAGCTACGAGCTCTTCAACGCTTACGCTGGCAAACCCTGAAGATCAGGTTCATGTAGAAGACGTCGGTTCGTGCTTCGGAGCATGCGTGTCGGCATCATTGTTCGAATCTCGCTTGTGGCGGTTCCAGAAAGTTGCGAACACAAGCCGCAGTGCCATCCACCACGCGTAGACCGAGAAGATCGACTGGGATGCGTCTTCGTCGAGAAGACCATGGGCGACCTGGTTGCGCAAGTTAGGGCCCAGGGGGTCGCAGTAGATGCTGCGGATTTCGAACAGCAAGTCGTGTCCAAACACCGTGCTGGCTTCAGGCAACTCAACGAGCGTACTCAGGCCATTCTCAGTCTCGATCCCGTCGGAGCCCAGAAACGTGGTCTTGGCGCCAGCGGCCTTCAAGTGCACCCTGACCAGATGCTCCATCTGCGGTGCAAGGAGGTGGATGCACGACACGTAGTCGCGGTCGTAACCCGCATAGAGGGCGCGTCCCAACAGTTCCGTGCGGTCGGAGGGTACGATCGGCGCGTTTCGAGTCAGGGTGATGAAGTCCCCGAGCACGAGGCGGTGCTCCTGGAGCAAAACGTCGTGCGCGGGCACGATCTGTCCCTGCACGACGAGATTGATCGCCATCGAGAAATCTCGGACCATGCCATGCCTGATTGCTTGCTCGTTGCGTTCTTGGTCCGTGTCGCCAAATCCTGCTCCCTGTACCTTGGCGACCACGCGTCCGTCCGTGGACATGATCTGCGTTGCGAATAGGGCCTGGAGCGGGAACTGCCGCATGTTCTGGAGTGCCTGCTTGCGAAGCTCGCTGACACTCGGGCCAGCGTAAAAAGACGCAAAGCCGCGCAGCGCTTCAAGCACGGGCTTTCCCGACACTGCGTCCCGCGCATTAGCGATGATCGTTGAGATATCGATCCCCTGGGTCCTGACCGAGCCGAACTCCTCCATTGATCGCTCGCCAGCTTCCGCAAGGTTGTTCCGTAGCTCGCTGATGCGCTCGTCGACCTTCAGTGCCGCGCGTTGTGCCCGAGGGATGGTTCGCAGGGTCTTGATGGCCTGCTCATAAAAACTCGCGGCGATCATGAACGATGGCCTCGACGCTTCGACGCGGGCGCGCGCTTCCGTGACCCACGACTCCGCCACCTCGACAACCGCGTGCGCAGCGCGTTCCCCGTCGCCGGCCACCTTCATCCATTGCGCGGCCGCTTCGAGGTGACCTCTCGCGGCGAGGAATTCGCCGCGTGCCAGCGTCTGACGCCCCAATTGGGAGAGGTAGTCGCCTACGGACGCCGCGACTTCCCTGCCGAGGCGGTACTTCAGCAGCAGTTCGGAGAGGTGAACCGCGAAGAATCCGTCTTGAGCTCCGGCTGCGAACAGCGCGCGTAGTACTTGGGCCTCAATCTCCGGGAGGCGCGTGCCCGAGGCCTTACCGATCGAATAAGTCAAGCTGAGGGCTCTGCCCCAGTGGCTGCGGCCTTCCGGGATCCAAAGATCCCATGTGAGGGGAAGTTCCCGGTAGGCGTCGATCGCGGTGATCGCGAGTTGGACATCGCGAGGCTTGCGTAGGACCCAAGCTAAGTCCGCAAGCCTAGCCCGAAGCAGCGGTTCGGAAATCAACGGGGCCGCGCCAGCCAGAAGCTCGATCTGGTCGACACCGAGGTCCTCTGGAGCACCGGATCGCCGACCATCAGCCAGTACTACCATCGGCTTGAACGGTACGTTCATGCTCTCGAGATCCAACTGCATGCCACAGGCGAGAGCCAAGAGTGCGAGAGCCGCAGCGGATGCGCTCTGGTCCTTGTCGGTTGCTTCGCGCGCTCCCTTCGTAAGGGCCAGCTCCATATCGCGGTAGTCGTCCGCGTCGCGAATGGCGTCCTGCCATCCGCACGCAAGCAGGTCTTCGAGGGTCAAAGGCGCGGGCGGATTCATCGGTGCACGGGGCTAGGTCCTGTTGGAAGCATTGCCGCGGAGTTGTCGTGGCCAGCGGTTGTGGCCTTCGTTCAGCTCCGTAGGTCTCGACCTTAGCACGATACTGGATATAATCCCAGCATTGTGACGAATGCTCCTGGCATCGCAGAGACTTGCTACATGTGCAGCCAATCGGCGACGTCGCGGGAGCACGTCCCCCCGAAGTGCCTGTTCCCTGTCGCGAAGGACGTCGACGGCCTCAATCTCCGGCGCGACTTGACGACTGTCCCGTCGTGCTTCGAGCACAACTCCGCGAAATCAGCCGACGACGAATTTCTGATGATGAGCCTTGCCGGCATCGTGGGCAACAACTCGATCGCTTACAGGCACTGGACTGGCAAGGTGGATCGCGCCCTCAAGCGCAGTTCGTACCGCGTGCTGCACAAGGCGATCCTGAAACCCGAGCGGATCCATCGCCTGGTGTTCTCGGACAATCGCTTCATGGATGTGATCTGGGGAAAGCCGGATCACGCCCGGTTGCACAAGTGTTTTCGGCAGATCCTGCGAGCGTTGTACTTCAAGGACTTTGGCGAGCGATTCGAAGGTGAGATCAAACTGGTTCTCGGCTTCCTGAAACATGAGCCCGGAAACGCGGGTACCTGGCAGGATTTGGTGCGCGCTCGCTACATGGTGGATGCCGATTCGCTGCCGCGCCAAGGAAGCAATCCGCAGGTCTTCTACCACCAGCGCTTTCCGCCCGACGAGTTCGGGCTCATTGCCTACCGCTTGTGCTTCTACGGTGCGCTCGACGTGTTCGCTTCGCTCATCCCGGTTTCGTCCGCTCCACCTCCCAATCTCACATCGATGCTTATCGACGGAGGCATCAAGACGATCATCACAGTCGGCGAGAAAGCATTCGAATTCAACTAAGGAAGACTATGGACAAAGCCGCGCGAGACCATCTCTTCGCCCAGAATCGCCAATTCGTTGCAGATGTCCCCGACGATCTACAGTTTCGAACGTATCTGTCAGACGCCGCCAGCGGGATAACCTTGATCCCGGAACCCATGGGCCCGAACATTCCAGCCGGGCTCCACGCTGATTTCGGTGATTTCCTAAAGTGGTCGCGTCAAAACAGTCCTGGAGTCCAGGCGAAAGTCTCCGAGCAGGCCCCTCGCGTTGCCCTTCACAGTGCAGAAGTCTGGTTGCCTTTGGTGGCAATCGCTTCGGATACGTCTGTGCAGGTCTTTCTGAACATGGCGGCCAACTATTTGTACGACCGGGCGCGAGGCTCTCTCAAAGGAGACAAGGTGCGGATCCGACTGCGCGCCGTCTACACCGACAAGCAGCAAGGCCGAACGAAGCGATTCGAGTTCGAAGGTGACGCGGACTCGTTGCGCAAAGTCGCGACACGCTTTGACATGAACAACTTCTTCGACGATCGTGCTGGGAACTGAGCACGGGCGACGCACTCTCGAAGCGATGCGCTCCTTGGTCTTCGAGTGCATCGCCAGCGTCAGCAAATTCCCGGCGACCGGGGATTCGGCGCCATTCGACGCCCTCGAGCGCGAACAGCGGGCCGCAGCCGCGCAGTGCGTCACCGACGCGGAGCGCGACGACCTCTTCGTTCTTCGTGTGGTTGCGGACTTTGTCGACTCATACCGCACTCTGTGGTCGCAAATCCTCGCCGGCCAATACGAGAGTTCCTGGCGTACGCTGCAGGATTGTCTGGACGATCTCAGGCTCGTTAGGCGCTTTTCCGATCTGTCGATCGCGCCATTCGAGGATCAACTCTTGGAGCTGGAGACAGCGTATCTCTACACCGTCTTCTTCAGTATGGGTGCAACTGTCGAGCGGTATGAGTGCAGTATTTGCCGCCAGGACATCGATTCGTCCGAGTGCTCGCACCGCGCCGGTCACCTCTATGGCGGCATCTTGGCACAGGGTATAGCGCGCGAAATCACCGACATCGATCACATTTCCATGGTGACCATCCCTAAGGACAAGCGCTGTGTCGTGTCGTACGCGGACGACTCTTCGGCATTCCAGGTGGTTCGCGCGATTGGTAGTCTGGTTTCCAGCGGACGCATGAGGATTCGGGACTTTGCCACGCTTCGCTGGTCGAAGCAACTGCAGAAGAACCCGAATTTTCGACGCGTCGGCAGAAACGATCCCTGCTTCTGCGGAAGCACAAAAAAGTTCAAGCGCTGCTGCGTCGACAAGCGGGAAATCGAGCTCGATCATGTCGATGTCGTCGGCGGCATGCTGTCCTATTCGGAGGCATTTGATGTCGCATCTGGTTCCGAAGCTACGGCTCGCGCGTAGGCTGAACTACGATCCTCGCACGAGAGGAAGGTGCGAGCCTGAAGGGGGAATGCGGTGACAGATCTGGGCCTGCAAGACGGAGTCTTGCAGATATTCGACGTCGATCATGGCGCTTGTGCCCTGTTGACCATGCCGACGGGACAACCCGGTGAGCATCGGCGCGTCCTTATCGATTGCGGCCACTCTTCAGAGTTCCAGGGCGCGCCCTGGTATCCGGGAGGACAGCTACTCAGCAGCGGCGTGTCGTTCGTTGACTTGCTGATTTGTACAAACTACGACGAGGACCACGCCAGCGGCGCGCCGAGCCTGAAAGAGAGAGGTATCGGCGTCGGATGCATTCTTGGCAATCCGACCGTTCCTCCAGAGGCTATTGTTCAACTCAAGAGCGAAGACGGGATGGGCAAAGGGATCGAGCTCATTGCGACTAGTCTCGCCGAGCGACGAGCCGCAGGAAAGGTTCAAACGCCGCCGCACATTCCCGGCCTTCGACTGAGCTACTTCTGGAACCCGTGGCCGTACTGGGACTCGGAGAACAATCTTTCCCTGGTGACTCACCTTAGGGAAGGTCTGAACAACGCGCAAACGCGCACGATTTGAGCGCGCGCGTGTTGCGGGACTTGAAGGATTGCATGTTCAAGGCGTCTTTGCGTGAGATTCGGCGTCGTTCTTGGGCGTCATGCGATCTGCGGACGCACC
>NZ_DASZSE010000008.1:0-69749 GCF_035548915.1 Ramlibacter sp.
GGGCCGCACCGCGCGCGGCCGCGCCAGCGCGCTGCGCGCGAGGCTGCGCGTGCCCGTCATCGCCGGCCCTTCGCATCCGCCAGCGCTGGGCGCAACGCCCCCGGCACCGCCGGCAGGAGGCGCGGCGCGTGCTCGGGCAGCCACGCGGCCCACGTGGGATAGCGGCGCGTGAAGTGATAGGCGAGGAAGCTGCGCACGAGTCCCCAGCCCTTCAGGTCGGTGAGTTCCTCGAGCCTGACTTCGCGGCAGCTCGTGCGCATGAGGCGGTCCATGCGCTCGTGCAGCGCCCGGTTGAATTCGCGATCGCGGATGACGACGTTGGCTTCGAGGTTCAGCGCGAGGCTCAGCGGGTCGAGGTTGCTCGATCCGACCGTGGCCCACTCTTCGTCGGCGAGCGCGACCTTGCCGTGCAGCGGCCGCTTGCAGTATTCGAAGATGCGCACGCCGGCGCGCAGCAGGTGCGGGTAGAGCATGCTGCCGGCCGTCTTCACGATCGCCATGTCGGGCTGGCCCTGCAGGATCAGGCACACGTCGACGCCGCGGCGCGCGGCGCGTCTGAGCTCGTGCAGCAGGCGGTTGCCCGGAAAGAAGTAGGCATTGGCGATCACGATGCGCTTGCGCGCCGAGCGGATCGCAAGCCGGTAGTGCTGCTCGATGTCGTCCGTGTGATTGCGGTTGTCGCGCACGACGAGCATCGCCGCCGCACCGCCCGCGTGCGGCAGGTTTTCGGGCGGAGAGCGCAGCTGCGAGCGCGAACGCCACCAGCTGCGCTGCCCGCGCTGGTGGCGCTGGCCTTCGGCGAGGGCGGAATGGCAGAAGCGCTGGATGTCCGCCACGAGCGGGCCGCGGATTTCCACCGCGTAGTCCTGCTTGGCGGCCGGGCCCCAATCCTGCAGATGGTCTTCCGAATAGTTGATGCCCCCGACGAACGCGGTCGTGCCGTCGATCACCACGATCTTGCGGTGCATGCGGCGCAGCACCTTCGGCCGCCAGCCGAAGGGACGCGGCCCCGGATCGAACACGTGCACGCGCACGCCGGCTTCGGCGAGCGTCGTGAGAAAGCGCTCGGACAGATCGGGCGAGCCCCAGCCGTCGATGGTGACGTCCACCTGCACACCCCGCCGCGCGGCGGCGACCAGCGCCTCGTGCAGCTGCACGCCCACCTTGTCCTCGAACAGGATGAATGTCTCGAGGATCACCTCGCGCGTCGCGTTCGCGATGCACGCGAAGACGCGCGGAAAGAATTCCTCGCCGTTTTCGAGGATGCGGATGTCGTTGCCCTCGATCCAGCGGCCGGCGGGCGGACGGGCCATGAAAGTCATAGGTGAATCTCCGCCGCGAGCGGCGCGTGGTCCGAGAGGTGCGACCAGGGCCTGCGCGGCAGCACCACGGGCAGGTGCACCGAGCATGCGCGCACGTAGATGCGGTCGAGCGAGAGGAGCGGAAAGCGCGCCGGGAAGGTCTTGGCCGATTCGCCGTACGCCGTCACGAACACTTCGCGCAGCTGCACTTCGCGCCAGAGGAAGTCGTGCGCGCGGCCTCGCCAGTCGTTGAAGTCGCCCGCGACCACGAGCGGCGCGTTGTCAGGCACTTCGCTGCGCACCATCGCACAGAGCAAGTCGAGCTGCTGCTGCCGGTGGCTTTCGGCGAGCCCCAGGTGCACGCAGATCGCATGCACGTCCATCGCGTGCCCCGGCAGCCGCAGCACGCAGTGCAGCAGGCCGCGTTTTTCCGGACCGGCGATCGAAACGTCGTGATTCTGGTAGCGAACGATCGGGAACTTCGACAGGATCGCGTTGCCGTGATGGCCCTTCGGATACACCATGTTGCGGCCGTAGGCGAACTGCGGCCAGATGCTGTCGGCCAGAAACTCGTACTGCGGCGCGTCGGGCCAGTCCTCGTACTTCTCGCCATGCGCCTCGTGCGTGCCGAGCACCTCCTGCAGGAACACGACGTCGGCGCCCACCTTGCGCACCGCATCGCGCAGCTCCGGCAGGATGAAGCGGCGGTTGAAGCTCGTGAAGCCCTTGTGGGTGTTCACCGTCATCACGGTCAAGGGCGGTGCGGGGGCGGACAGGTCGCTCATGGACACTTCTTGTACGGCCCAGTTCGCGCCCGGGGTGTAGGACGGGGGAAAGAGTTCGTGTCTTCGGCGGACGGCTCGCGCGAGACATGCCTCACGTTTTGCCGCACACTCCGGCCTGCGCGGCAGTGGTTGGCGCGCGAGGACAACGACAAATTCCATGAAAAAAAAGGCAATCCCGCTCGCGGCGGCAGCCGCACTGTGCATCGGGGCCGCGCTGCCCGCCCGTGCCGAGGGGCTGAAGCCCGCCGGCTGGTTCGCCGAACTGGGCGCCGGCCGCGAAGCGACCGAGAGCGTCACGCTCGGCCTCACCTGGCCCTGGCACTGGCGAGCGCAATTCGCCGGCGGCGAGTTCACGGGGCTCACCGAAGCCTACGTGAGCGGCTGGAGCGCGCATGACTTCGGCGGCGGCCGGCAGACGCTGGGTCAGGTGGGCGTCGTGCCGATCTTTCGCCTGCGCCCGGCCGAGGGCCGTTCGGACTGGTTCGGGGAAATCGGCATCGGCCTCAGCTGGACGAGCCGGATGTTTCGCACGCCGGATCGGCAGTTCGGCAGCACGTTCAATTTCCACGACACGATCGGCTTCGGCTACAGCTTCGGCGCGAACCGTTCGCAGGAAGTCGGCTTGCGCGTGGTGCATTTCTCCAACGCCGGGTTCAAACACCCGAATCCCGGCATCGAGTTCGTGCAGCTGCGCTACGCGTCGAGCTTCTGAGAGCGTCCGCCGCGCGTGTCCGGCGCGCGCGCTCGCGCGCGTCCGCCTACGCCCGCCGTCGGGCGCGTCCGATACGGCTGCGCAGGCGCGCTCCTAAGGTGGTCCGTGAAGAGACCCAAAGGAGCAACTCATGAAGAAGACCTCTCTCATCCCCATTCTGTGCGCGGCGGGCCTCATGGCCGCGGGCGCGGCGGTGCGGGCTCAGACGTTCGATTCGCCGCAGCAAGCCGGCGAGGCGAGCACGATGACCCACGGCGTGCCCAACGCGCTCACCACGAACTCGCCCTTTCCGGACGGGACGCCGGTGTACGCCACGGTCGTGCCGGCCTACTCGTACGGCTACGGCTACGTGGCGCCCGCTGTGGTGGCAGCAGCGCCCGTCTACGGGTACATCGACGCGGTGCCGCCGCATGCGTACGACTACGGACGCGCGAACCTCACGAGCGACGTTCCCACGCGCGCCGGCGAAGCGAGCACCTATACGGGCGGCGTCCCGAACATGCTGACTTCGAATGCCGCGCGCTACGGGGCGCCCTACTAGTCACAGGAATTCAGGAAGCCAAGCGGGGACGCTCAGGCGGTCCAGGCGGTGGCGGGACTCGTCGCGAGTCCCGCCAGCGCGCGGCGTGCGTTAGCCGCGGTGATGTCCGCCCCGATGGCCGTGGGGGGCCATCATGCGTAGCGATTCGCGGTCGAAAAGCTTTCGCTGATCCGGCGACAGCGCCGCATAGAGCTGCTTGGTCGCATCGGCGCGTGCGTCCATGCGCGCCTCGCGCTCGGCTCGCATCGAGCGCAGACGGTCGATGCGCTCGGGCGTGGTGAGGTGCGCGAACTCTTCGCGACTCGCACGCTGGGCGGGCCGCGCGGGCGGCTTCAGCGCCTGCGTCCACGCGCTCCACGCGCCCTCCTGGGCGGGCGTGATGCCCAGCTTCTGCTTGAGCGCGTCTTCACGCCTGGCAATGCGCTCGTCGAAACGCTTGCGCATCTGTTCGCGGTCCATGGGGCTGTGGCGCTCGCGCATCTCATGGATCGGAGCCGGGGCCGCGGCAGGCGGCGCGGGAGGCTGCTGGGCCACTGCCGCGGCGGCGAGGCCCGCCAGCAGCACCGCACCCAGGTATCGGGGGTCGATCGGTTTCATGAAGTCCTTCCTTTCAGGGACGACTGGCAGTGTGGCCGGGCCTTGTGTCGGATGCGTTCCCCAGAGGTTGAGCCAAGGTAAAGACGGCTGACGCTGCAGCCGGTCGGCGTGCTCCTACACCATGACTCGCCCGTCGGGCACAGCCGGCGCGACCGCCCGGCAGCACGATCGGGGCGAGCTGAATCTTTCGAAAGAGCGCCATGAAGTCTTCGTCCACGATCTCGTTTGCAGCCTGGGTGCTGGCCTCGGCCCTGGCCGCGCCGCTCTCGATGGCCCAGTCCGCGCCCACACCGTCCGTCATGACCGACGTGGCGCCCCTTCCCGCGCAGGAGCGCGACAGCCTGGGCGCCATCGTCCTCGAAGACTCGATGGTCCCGGCCCAGCGGGTCGCGTTCCTGCGATCCGGCGGCGCCGAGCGTT
Source organism: Ramlibacter sp. (assembly GCF_035548915.1). Classification (GTDB taxonomy): domain Bacteria; phylum Pseudomonadota; class Gammaproteobacteria; order Burkholderiales; family Burkholderiaceae_C; genus Ramlibacter. The sequence continues at coordinate 4,357 of NZ_DASZSE010000008.1, forward strand.
ATGCGTGGCTCACGCGCGGCTCGACGAGCGAGACCGCGCGGCTGCAGCGTGAAGTGGAACTCGCCGAATCGCGCGCAGCGGCGGATTCGACGCGCGTGATGGGTGGCCCGCCGTCGCCGGCAACGCCGTGGCCGAAGAAAAACCGGCGGCAGGTGGATTGACGCTCACCTGTCGAGGCCCGCGCTGACCGCGACGTGGCCGAGGATCACCTCGCTCAATCGCGTCCCGCCGCGGCAGGCGCGTCCTGCAGCGTGATCGTGAGCGCGAACAGCACGTCCGCCTTCATGCGGTAGGGCGCGGGAATCCATCGATCGCCGCCCATCCGGAAGTTGAGCACGAGCGGCTCGGTCCTGTCGCTTGTTCCCCATTCGCGCACGGCCGTCTTCACGTGCTCCATCAGGTCGACGCGTTCCTTGAGCGTCGGGTGCTCGCCCCGGCGAAAGTGCATGAGCTGGTATTTCGCCTGGATGTACGCCTGGTTCGCGATGAATTGCAGGCCCTTTTCCTTCACCTCGGCGAATCCCATCCGCTCGTCGTCGCCGTGGTGGATGACGTCGATGAAGTCCGCCGGGTAAGCCTGCATCGAGAGTCCGAGCGCACTCAGGCGCCGATAGAGGTCGGTGTCTTCGCCGCCCCAGCCGCGAAACGCCTCGTCGTAGCCCTCGATGCGCACGAAGGCGTCCCGCGGGCAGATCGCCGTGCCGAACGTCTCGGGCTCGCGCACTCCGTTCACGGAACCGGCGCGATAAAACGCGCCGCGCCTGAGCGACTGCGCCATCCAGGCGCACCACCCCGGCTTCACGCGCACGTCCGCATCGATGAAGAGAAGCCAGTCGGCGCGGGCCTGCGCCGCCCCGATGTTGCGGGCTCGCGCATGGTGAAAGCCTGGGTCGTCGTCCACGCGCACCAGCTTCACGTCCGGATGGTTCGCGCGCACCCACTCGGCCGTGCCCTGCGGACAGCCGTAGTCCACCACGATCACTTCGTCCGGCCGCTCGCTCAGCATGGTCGGAAGCGTCTCGCGCAGGTGGTGCAGCCTGCCTTTGCAGGTGGTGATGAAGGCGATGCGGCCGGTCATGGCGTCGTGGTCGAGCTCACCGGTTCAGTATAGGGAAGTCGGTGGACGCGCCGGGTGCGCACGCACGAAGCGGTCACGCGGCGACGGTGTAGCCTTCCTCCTGGATCGCCCCGGCGATCGCCGCGCGATCGCGGTCGGACTCGACCTCGACCTTGCCGCTCGCGAGATCGACTTTCACTTCGGCCTGCGGATCGACGGTCCTCACCGCCTGCGTGACGGCGTTCACGCAGTGTCCGCAGCTCATGCCTTGCACCTGGAATGTCTGGTTCATGCCGCCATCATGAATCGAATCGGCATGCCCGTGTTCGGCGCGGTGTTGATCCGGCGCAAATCCACCGCTTCGGCCGCAGCGATCATCATGCAACCATGGACACTTCGGCCCCGGCATTGCGCACGCTCGACCTCGGCGTGGGTGGGATGACCTGCGCATCCTGCGTGACGCGGGTGGAGCGAGCGCTCAGGAAGGTGCCCGGCGTCGCCGACGCGACGGTGAATCTCGCCACCGAATCGGCGCATGTGACCTATGCGTCCGGCAGCGGGATGGAAGCGCAGCTGCGCCGCGCCGTGCGCAACGCCGGATACGAACCGCGCGCGGCCGAGGAAGCGTTCGCCGAAGAGGCATCGCCGTGGGCCGGCTTCGCGCCGGTGGCCGTGGGTCTCGTGCTCTGCGCGCCGCTGCTCCTGCCGATGCTGGAAAGCTTCTTCGGTGGGGACTGGATGCTGCCCGCGTGGGTGCAATTCCTGCTCGCGACGCCCGTGCAGTTCGTGCTGGGCGCGCGGTTCTATCGCGCGGGCTGGCATGCCCTGAGGGCGGGCACCGGCAACATGGACCTCCTCGTGGCGCTCGGCACAAGCGCGGGCTGGGGCCTTTCCATGTGGCTGTGGCTCGTGCAAGGCAGCGAGCACCTGTACTTCGAAGCGTCCGCGGTGGTGATCACGCTGGTGCTGCTGGGCAAATGGCTCGAAGCCCGCGCCAAGCGGCAGACCACCGCCGCGATTCGCGCCTTGCATGCGCTCAGGCCGGACACGGCGCACGTCCTGCTGCCCTCGGGCAAGGAAGCCGACGTGCCGCTCGCCGAACTGATGACAGGCGACCGTGTCGTGGTGCGCCCGGGCGAGCGCGTGCCCGCCGACGGCGTGATCGAAGAGGGCGCGACGCACGCCGACGAATCGATGCTCACCGGCGAGCCGCTGCCCGTGGCCAAGACGCTGGGCGCGCACGTGACCGGCGGCAGCATGAACGCGGAGGGCCGCTTCGTGATGCGCACGACGGCCGTCGGCCGGGAGACCGTGCTCGCGCGCATCATCCGCCTCGTGCAGGACGCGCAGGCGGCCAAGGCGCCGATTCAGCGCCTCGTCGATCGGGTGTCGGCGGTCTTCGTGCCGGTGGTGCTCGCGATCGGGGCCCTCACGCTGGTGGGGTGGTGGCTCGCCGGTGCAAGCGCGCAGACGGCATGGATTCACGCGGTGGCGGTGCTCGTGATCGCCTGCCCATGCGCTCTGGGGCTCGCGACACCGGCTGCGATCATGGCGGGCACCGGCGTGGCGGCCCGGTTCGGCATCCTCATCAAGGATGCGCAAGCGCTCGAAATCGCGCACCGCGTCGACACGGTCGTTTTCGACAAGACCGGAACGCTCACGCTGGGGCGGCCGCGCCTTGTCGCCTTCGTCCCCGCGGCAGGTGAAGACGAGGCGGCGCAGCTCGCGCTCGCGGCGGCCGTGCAGGGTGGGAGCGACCATCCCCTGGCGCGCGCGGTCGTGCAGGCGGCAAGCGAACGCGGAGTCGAGGTGCACCCGCCCACGCAGGTCCGCGCGGTTGCGGGCCTCGGCACCGAAGCCGATGTCGATGGGCATCATCTGCTCGTAGGTAGCGTGCGATGGTTGAACGAACTGGGCATCGCGTGGGGCGCGCGGGACGCGCAGGTGCGGCAGTGGCAGGAAGACGGCGCGACCGTGTCCGCGCTTGCCGAACGTACGACGGATGGGTTGGCTTTGCGCGCGGTGATGGCCTTCTCGGACGAGGCCAAGCCCGGTGCGCGCGACGCAATCGAAGCCTTGCGCGCGCGCGGCTTGCGCCTTGCGATGCTCTCGGGCGACCATCGCGGCGCGGCGCTCGCGATGGCGCGAAGCGTCGGCCTGCGCGACGACGAAGTGATCGCGCAAGTGCTACCCGCCGACAAGGCGGCCGAGGTCGCGCGGATGAAGCAAGGCGCGCGGGTGGTCGCGATGGTGGGCGACGGAATCAACGATGCGCCTGCGCTCGCGGCGGCCGACGTCGGCATCGCGATGGGAACCGGCACGGATGTCGCGATGCATGCGGCGGGCATCACGCTCATGCGCGGCGACCTCGCGCTCGTCGCGGGCGCGCTCGACATCTCGCGCCGCACGGTCGCCAAGATCCGGCAGAACCTCTTCTGGGCGTTTCTCTACAACGTGGCGGGCATTCCGCTCGCGGCGTTCGGCTTCCTGAACCCGGTGTTTGCCGGTGCGGCGATGGCGCTGTCCAGTGTGAGCGTGATGACGAACGCTCTTCTTCTGAAGCGCTGGCACGTTTGACCTGCGTCAACGCTCGCGGCTGCGCCGGGTGACATGCTGCATGGCAGGAGACTTCCCATGCCCAAAGCCGCCCTTCAGATCATCCGTGATGAGCACGCCGCCGTCGCCGCGGTGCTGCGTTCGATGCTGGCGATGGTTGCAGCGGGGGAGGGCGACGAGCCCGAGCGCTTCTTCGACGTGCTGCGTGCGATGCTCTTCTACATCGACGAATTCCCCGAGCGCAGGCATCATCCCAAGGAGTCGGACCTGCTCTTTCCGAAGGTCGCGCGCGTGGCGCCCGAGCTGATGCCCGTGATCCGCCGGCTCGAGACCGACCACGTGAAAGGCGAGGGCAAGGTCCGCGAGCTGCAGCACCTGCTGCTCGCCTGGGAACTGCTGGGCGATGCCCGACGCGAAGACTTCGTGCGCGCCGCCGAGGAATACGTGCGGTTCTACCTCGACCACATGCATGCGGAAGAACAGCACATCATGCCCGCGGCGGTGAAGCTGCTTTCCGATGACGATTGGGCGCAGCTCGATGCGGCCTTCGAGCAGGAACGCGATCCGCTCGCGGGTGGCGAGCGCGATCCCGGCTACGACCGGCTATTCACCCGCATCGTGCTGAAGGCGCCCGCGCCGATCGGCGTGGGCGACGAGCTCCATCACGCAAGCGCCGGATAGTCCGTGTAGCCCTCGGCGCCGCCGCCGTAGAAGGTCGCGCGGTCGGGCGGATTGAGCTCGGTGCCCAGGCGCAGCCGCCGAACCAGGTCGGGGTTGGCGATGAAGGCCCGTCCGAAAGCGACCAGGTCCGCGCGCTCTTCGCTTACCGCGCTTTCCGCCAGGCCCTTGTCGTAGCCGTTGTTGACCATCCATGCGCCTTTGCCGCCGGCGCTCCGGTATGCATGCCTGAGGGCTTCGTAGTCGAACGGCCGGTCGGGGATGTCTCGCACGCCACCCGTTGCGCCTTCGATGATGTGCACATAGGCGAGGCCCAGCGGCGCGAGCTGGCGCACGACGTATTCGAACAGAGGCTGCGGCTCGGGATCGTGGATGTCGTTGGCCGGCGTCACCGGCGATAGGCGGATGCCCACGCGGCCGCCGCCCACCTCACCCGCGACCATGCGCATCACTTCCAGCATGAGCCGGGCGCGGTTTTCGATCGAGCCCCCGTAGTCGTCCTGGCGCTGGTTGGCGCCGCGCTTCAGGAACTGGTCGAGCAGGTAGCCGTTGGCCCCGTGCACTTCCACGCCGTCGAAGCCGGCGGACGCGATCGCATGCCGCGCGGCGTGGCGGTAGTCCTGCACGATGCCGGGAATTTCCTGTGCATCGAGCGCGCGTGGCATGGAAGTGGGCGCGAAGGTGCCCGCGCCGTTGTTGATGAGGTAGGTCTTCGTCCTGGCCGCGATCGCGGAGGGCGCGACTGGCGCGCGGCCCTCGGGCTGCAGGTCCACGTGCGACACGCGTCCCACGTGCCACAGCTGCGCCACCATGCGGCCCCCGCGGTCGTGCACGGCCCGGGTCACCCGCTTCCAGCCGTCGAGCTGCTCCGTGCTGTAGAGACCGGGCACGTCGGCGTAGCCCTGGCCTTGATGACTGATGGCGGTGGCTTCGGAGACGATGAGGCCGGCCGAAGCGCGTTGCGCGTAGTACTGCGCCATGAGCGCGTTCGGCACCGCGCCGGGTGCGCGATTGCGCGTGAGCGGCGCCATGACGATGCGATTGGCAAGCTGGAGCTCGCCGGCGCGGAGGGGGTCGAACAATGAGTGCATTCCTGGGGCCGCATTCGCGAGTGGATGTTCTTCCTATGTGGCCTGCAGGCCCTCGACTTTCAAGGCCTCCTGCACGGCCGCGCGTGCGCCCACGCGCTCGTGGTGCGCGCGAAGCGCCCGGTATTCGCTGAGGTCCACATCGAGCGGGCCAGCCCAGCGGGTCACCGCGAAGAGATACGCATCGGCCGCGCCGAAGCCGTTGCCCAGGAGATGATTGCGCTCGGCGAGTTGCGCGTCGAGCCACGCGAGGCGCTTCGCGAGCCGGTCGCGGAAGATCGTCTTGGCCTCCTGCGGCATCTGGGCATTGAAGAGCGGCGTGAGATTGCGATGCAGTTCCATGCCGATGAAAGTGAGCCACTCCTGCAGGCGGTAGCGCGTCAGCGTGCCTGCGGCGGGCGCGAGATTCTTGAGCGGCACCTGATCCGCGATGTATTGCAGGATCGCGGGCACTTCGCGCAGCCGCGTGCCGTCGTCCAGCTCCAGCAGGGGCACGTAGCCGAGCGGATTGACCTCGAAGTAGTCGCTGCCGTCGGGCAGCTTGTGCGTCTTCGTCGGCGCGGCCACCGGCTCGAACGCGAGACCTGCTTCGCGCAGGACGATGTGCGGCGCGAGCGAGCACGCGCCGGGCGAATAGTAGAGTTTCATGAGGAGTTCCTTTTCCTGTCGCGAAACGGGATGTCCCGTCTCGCACGATTCGTGGTTGAAGCCGATGCTAGCGCAATGTCCTTGCCGCAGCAGGGAGCGCACAATTGCCGCCATGATTCGTGCGTTGAAGTGGATCGGTCTGGCTTTCGCCTTGTGCGTGCTGTCGTTCGCGGCGGTGCTCTTCGCGCTGCATCGCTGGCTCGCAACCGACGATTTCAGGCAGCGGATGCAGCGCGAGGCTTCGCAAGTGCTCGGTGTTCCATTGCAAGCGGGCGCGTTGTCGATCGACGTGTGGCCGCTACCCGCGGTCGCGATCGACCGGCTCGAAATTGGCAGCCAGCCGCCGCTCACGCTCGCGCGCGTGGAACTGCGGCCCGAATGGCGGCCGCTTCTCGCCGGTCGGCTCGCGATCGCGACGCTCGTGGTGCGCGATGCGGTCTTGCCCGAGCAGGGCATCGCGGCGCTCGTGGCGGCCGCGCGGAAGGATGCCGCGCCACGCGCGGCGACGAGCGCTGAGGGCGCCGAGGGGGATGTTCTCGCGTGGCTGCCGCGCCGCATGCTCTTCGATCACGTCGCCTGGATCGACTCGCAGGGCGCGCGGATGCTCGTCGATGCGGAAGCCCGGCTCGACGACGCCGGGCTGCTCGAGAGCGCTTCGTTCAAGGTGCTCGAAGGGCGCTTCGCCGGCGCGAAGGGGCAAGTCGAGCGCGCGGCCGCCGCATGGCCCGTCCGGCTCGACGTGGGAGGCGGAAAGGTTTCGGGCACGCTGCAATTGAAGCCGGGGACGAAGAACGCGCGGCTCTTGCAAGGCGAGTTCGATACGGCCGGTGTGGAAGTGTCCGCGCTCACGGCGCCCAGCCGGACGCTCACCGGTAAGCTGGATGCGCACACCTCGCTGCACGCGGAGTTCCATGAGCCGGGACAGCTCGCCGATGCGATGCAGACGCAGACCCGCTTCACGATCCGCGACGCGGTGGTGCGGGGGCTCGATCTGGCCGAAGCCGTGAAGACGGTCGGCATGAGCCGCGGCGGCGCGACGAAGCTCGATACGCTCGCGGGGCAGGTCACGACGCAGGGCCGCGTCGTGCATCTCACGAATCTGGTCGCGAGCTCGGGCGCGCTCGCCGCAACCGGCAACGTGACGATGACGCCGGACAAGCGGCTGAACGGTCGAGTCGACGTGGCGCTCGCCGCGAGCCGAGGCACGGTCGGCGTGCCGCTTTCGGTGGGCGGCACGCTCGATGCGCCGAACGTCACGTTGAGCCGGGGCGCGCTCGTCGGCGCGGCCGTGGGGACATTGCTCGCGCCGGGCGTGGGCACCGGCGCGGGAGCCAGCGTGGGCGGCAAGATCGGGGACAGGTTGAAGGGCCTCTTCGGGCGCTGAGCCCGCGACCCCTTGTCGCGATCAGTTCCTGTAGGACGGATCGAGCCGGTCGAGCTTGCGCAGCAGCGCGGGCCACGCGATGTTCGCGCCCATGCCCGCGGTGACTTGCTGGAACACCTTCGCGAGGCCGTCGAGAATCTTCGGATCGATCCGCACCAGGTCGCCCCCCGACTGCGCATCGATCTGGATGCGGCAGGCGTTTTCGAACGTATACATGTGCAGGAATGCTTCGGGCACCGTCTTGCCCACCACGAGCAGTCCGTGGTTGCGCAGCATGAGGTAGGACTTGTCGCCCAGGTCGCGCTTCAGCCGCGGCCGCTCCTCGTCGCGCAGGGCCACGCCTTCGTAGTCGTGGTAGCCGAGCGAGGCCAGCACGAAGGTGCTTTGCTGGCTGATCGGCAGCAGCCCGCACTTCTGCGCGCTCACCGCGACGCCCGCGCGGCTATGCGTGTGCAGCACGCAGCCCGCGTCCTCGCGCGCTTCGTGAATGCAGCTGTGGATCACGAAGCCCGCCGGGTTCACGGGGAAGGGCGACGCGAGCAGCTTGTTGCATTCCTGGTCCACCTTCACGAGAGACGACGCCGTGATCTCGTCGAACATCATTCCGTAGGGGTTGATGAGGAAGTGATGCTCCGGGCCGGGAATGCGCGCGCTGATGTGCGTGAACACGAGGTCGCTCCAGCCGTAGAGCGCGACAAGACGGTAGGCGGCGGCGAGGTCCACGCGCAGCTGCCACTCCTGTTCGCTCACCAATTGCCTGAGGGAAGGGATTTCCATGGTTCGTCTCCTGCGAAGTCCGCGATGATGCGCTGTAGTTTGGCTTCGCGCTGTCGCGCATTCAACAGGGGCTGCCCAGGGCAACGCGCGTCATTCAGGAAGTCATCGCTTCGAGCCGGCGCAGGTAACGCAGCGCGTGCGTGCGCGAGTCGCCGCACATCTGCGCCGACGGCCGCAGGCTCGCGCACACTTTGGGCCGCTCGGGGCTTGCGAACAGCCGGCACCGGTCGGCCTCGTCCAGCTGCACGCAACGCACGCCCGCGGGCTTGCCGGCGGGCATGCCGGGGATGGCGGAGGAGATCGAGGGCGCGATGCAGCAGGCGCCGCAACCCGGCCTGCAGTTCATGGGTCGTTTGCTATGGAAAAGGTAGCGTAAGCGGCGCTGGCCGCCCGCCGATTGGAACATGCCCCGGGGAAGCCGGTGCACGAATCCATTCCACCACTTAAAATTGCCCGTTTCCAGCGGCAGACCGCCGCGCCGCGCCGAAGGCGCTCCATTCATGCTCTATCCGGAAGAATTCGACGTCATCGTGGTCGGCGGCGGCCATGCGGGCACCGAGGCCGCGCTGGCCTCCGCCCGCATGGGTTGCCGCACGCTGCTCATCACGCACAACATCGAAACGCTCGGCCAGATGAGCTGCAATCCGTCGATCGGTGGCATCGGCAAGGGCCATCTGGTGAAGGAAGTCGATGCGCTGGGCGGGGCCATGGCGCTCGCGACCGACGAGGCGGGCATTCAGTTTCGCATCCTCAATTCGAGCAAGGGCCCCGCCGTTCGCGCGACTCGGGCACAGGCCGACCGTGTTCTCTACAAGGCGGCGATCCGCCGGCGCCTGGAGAACCAGCCGAACCTCACGCTCTTCCAGCAGGCCATCGACGACCTCATGCTGGAGGGCGACCGCGTGGTCGGCGCGGTGACGCAGATCGGCATCCGCCTGCGCGCGCGTGCGGTGGTCCTGACCGCGGGGACGTTTCTCGACGGGAAGATCCATGTCGGCCTCGAACACTATGCCGCCGGCCGGGCGGGCGATCCGCCGGCCGCCACTTTGTCCGCGCGCCTGAAGGAGCTGAAGCTGCCGCAGGGCCGGCTGAAGACCGGCACGCCGCCTCGGATCGATGGGCGAACGATCGATTTTTCGAAGTGCGAGGAACAAGCCGGCGACCTCGACCCGGTTCCGGTCTTCAGCTTCATGGGCCATGCCCGGATGCATCCGCGTCAGGTGCCTTGCTGGATCACCCACACCAACGAGCGGACGCACGAGATCGTCCGGTCCGGCTTCGACCGCAGCCCCATGTTCACTGGGCGGATCGAGGGGGTCGGTCCGCGCTACTGCCCGAGCGTCGAGGACAAGATCAACCGCTTCGCGGACAAGGACAGCCACCAGGTGTTCCTCGAGCCCGAGGGGCTTGCCACGCACGAGATCTACCCGAACGGCATCTCGACCAGCCTGCCGTTCGACATCCAGTACGCCCTCGTACGCACCCTGCCTGGACTGGAGAAAGCGCACATCCTGCGTCCGGGCTATGCGATCGAGTACGACTACTTCGATCCGCGATCGCTGAAATCGAGCTTCGAGAGCAGGGCGATCGCGGGCCTCTTCCTGGCGGGCCAGATCAACGGCACGACCGGGTATGAGGAAGCCGCGGCTCAGGGCTTGTTCGCCGGAATCAATGCCGCGCTGCTGTGCCGCGGTGAGGCGGCGTGGCTGCCGCGCCGCGATCAGGCGTACCTGGGCGTTCTGGTCGACGACCTCATCACCAAGGGCGTGACCGAGCCGTATCGCATGTTCACGAGCCGGGCCGAGTTCCGGCTGCAGCTGCGGGAAGACAACGCAGACATGCGGTTGACGGAAGCCGGGCGACGCCTGGGGCTGGTGGATGACGCGCAGTGGGATTCGTTCAACCGGAAGCGGGACGCTGTTTCACGTGAAACAGAACGGCTCAAGTCCACCTGGGTGAACCCGCGTAGCCTCGAGGCGGCGGAGTCGCAACGCGTGCTCGGCAAGCCGATCGAGCACGAATACAGCCTGGGCGAACTGCTGCGGCGACCGGGAGTCGGCTACGAGGCATTGATGAGCCTCGATGGCGGCAAGTACGCCAGTCCGTCGATCTCCGCGGAGACGCTCGATGAGCTGCATGCGCCGGTCGTGGAGCAGATCGAAATCGCGGCCAAGTATTCGGGCTACATCGAGCGGCAGAAGGACGAGGTGGAGCGAGCCGTCCACTACGAAAGCCTTCGCCTGCCGCCCGAGCTGGACTATATGCAGGTCGCGGCCCTCAGCATCGAAGTGCGGCAGAAGCTGAGCAAGCATCGGCCCGAAACCCTGGGCCTCGCGTCGCGAATTTCCGGGGTCACGCCCGCGGCGATCTCTCTCTTGCTGGTTCATCTGAAGAAGCACCGATTCAGCGGATTCGCTGCGCAGTCGGACAAGAGGGCGGCATGATGCGAGGCGGCTGGGCGCCAGGCAGCGGACAGGGCACGATCATTCGAGCCTTCGCGTGAGCCTTGCAGCCAACTTGCGGCGAGGTGCCGAAGCGCTGGGCTTGCCGTTGGCTGACGCCCAGGTCGATGCGCTGCTGACCTACCTCGATCTCATCCTCAAGTGGAACCGGGTCTATAACCTGACCTCGCTCCGCGATCCGCAGCAGATACTCACGCATCACCTGCTCGACAGTTTGGCCAGCGTGCCGCCATTGATGCGGCACGTCGACGGCCGAGGTGTGCGATTGCTTGACGTCGGCTCCGGCGCCGGCCTTCCAGGCGTCGTCATCGCCATCTGCCGACCCGAGCTCCCGGTGGATTGCCTCGATGCGGTCGCGAAGAAGGCGGCGTTCATTCAGCAGGTCGCTTCCGAACTGAAGATGACCCATTTGCGCGGCTTGCACCAGCGAGTCGAGCAGATCACGGACCGCTACGACGTCGTGTGCTCCCGTGCATTCGCCTCACTGGCTGACTTCACTAGATGGTCCGGTGGTGCCTTGAAGGAGGGCGGCGTGTGGCTGGCGATGAAGGGCAAGCGCCCCGAAGACGAGATCGCCGCGCTTCCTCCGGAGGTCGAAGTGTTTCACGTGGAACAGCTCCAGGTGCCGGGGCTCGATGCCGAACGATGCATCGTCTGGATGCGGCGGGCCGCCGCCATCGCCTAACGTACACTCCAGCTTCACCCCGGAGGAATCCATGTTCGGCGTAGCAGACTACGGCGCCTTCGTCGCAGCGATCCTGATTTTTCTGGCGATTCCCGGCCCGGGCAATCTGGCGCTGATCACATCCACCAGCAAGGGCGGGGTGAGCGGTGGCCTGGGTGCGACGCTGGGCGTGATTGCCGGCGACCAGGTGCTCATGTGGGCCGCCGTCGCGGGTGTCGCGGGCCTCCTGATCGCCTATCCCGCCGCCTTTCACATCGTGCAGTGGCTCGGCGCGGCCTATCTGGCGTGGCTGGGGTTTCGCATGCTTCTTGCCAAACCCGGCGCGAAGCCCGTGCTGAACATCGAGCCGCGACACTACTTCCGCCAGGCCGGACTCATCACTCTGCTGAACCCGAAGGCCATCGTCTTCTACATGGCATTCTTCCCGCTCTTCATCGATCCGGCCCAGCACCCGAGCGCGGTCACCTTTGCCGTGATGGCCGCGACCATCGCGACGCTCACCTTCCTGTACGGCCTCGCGGTCGTGCTGCTCACGCACTTTCTTGCCGAGCGCATGCGCGCCAACCCGGTGATCGGACGCGTGCTCCACAAGCTGGCCGGCACGGTCCTGATCGGCTTCGGCCTGAAGCTCGCGGCGACGAAGTAAATCAGTGGCTCGAATCTTCTGCATCGCCAACCAGAAAGGCGGCGTCGGCAAGACCACGACGACCGTCAACCTCGCCGCCGGCCTGGCCAAGGTGGGCCAGCGCGTGCTGATGGTGGACCTCGATCCCCAAGGCAACGCCACGATGGGGTCGGGCATCGACAAGCGCAAGCTCGAGCTCTCGGTGTACGACGTACTGCTCGAGTCGGCGGCGGTCGCGGAAGCACGTATCCGATCGGACAAGTGCGGCTACGACGTGCTCGGTGCCAACCGGGAGCTCGCGGGCGCCGAAGTCGAACTGGTCGACGTCGAACGTCGCGAGCGGCGGCTGAAGCAGGCCCTGGCTCCCGTCGGGAAGGACTACGACTTCATCCTCGTGGATTGCCCGCCGTCGCTTTCGCTGCTCACGCTCAACGGCTTGTGTGCCGCGCACGGCGTGATCGTCCCGATGCAGTGCGAGTACTTCGCGCTCGAAGGCCTGTCGGATCTCGTGAACACCATCAAGCAGGTGCATGCGAACCTGAACAAGGACCTGCAGATCATCGGGCTCCTGCGCGTGATGTTCGATCCCCGCATCACGCTGCAGCAGCAGGTGAGCGATCAGCTCAAGGCGCATTTCGCCGAGAAGGTGTTCGACACCGTGATCCCGCGCAACGTGCGCCTCGCCGAGGCACCCAGCTACGGCCTGCCCGGCGTGGTGTTCGATCCGGCGGCGCGCGGCAGCATTGCGTTCGTGGACTTCGCCAACGAGATGGTCGAACGGATCAAGAAGCTGTGACCCGCGCCCACACTCATTCTTTTGCTCTGGATTCGGTAGCATGAAGCCTTCGAACGTGCTCCTGCTGCCCGGCTGGCAGGACAGCGGCCCGCAGCACTGGCAGTCGCTCTGGGGCGAGCGCTACGGCTACCTGCGCGTGACGCAGCATGAGTGGATGCGCCCCTTGCGAGGCGACTGGATCGCGCGCCTGGAGGAAGTGCTGCTGACGCGCGACGAACCGGCGGTGCTCGTCGCCCACAGCCTGGGCTGCATGCTCGCTGTCGCATGGGCGGCCCATTCGCGCAACACGCATCGCGTGAAGGCCGCGCTGCTGGTCGCCCCGGGCGACACCGAGCGGCCCGACCTGCGCGAGCTGCTCGCAAGCTGGTCGCCGATCCCGCTGCAGGCACTGCCCTTTCCGAGCGTGATGGTGGCCAGCCGCGACGACCCCTATTGCGAGTTCGAGCGCGCGCGATTGTTCGCGTATGCCTGGGGTTCGCAGCTGATCGACTACGGGCCGTGCGGGCACATCAACGCGGATTCGGGCCTCGCGAGCTGGCCGGAAGGCCACGTCCTGCTGCAGGACCTCATGAAAGACTGATCGAGCCCGCGCGCTGCGCGCGAAGGGGCAACTGAACGACACAAGGCGACGGATGGTCACAAGAAAACCGAAGGGACTCGGCCGCGGCCTCGAGGCGCTGCTCGGCCCCAACGTGGAAGAGCGCGGCAACGACGCGGGCGCCGGCGCGCATGCGGGCTTGCCGGCCTCGCTCATGCTCGCAGACATCGTGCCCGGCCAGTACCAGCCGCGGACCCGAATGGACGAAGGGGCGCTCTACGAGCTTGCCGAGTCGATCAAGGCGCAGGGGATCATGCAGCCGATCCTCGTTCGCCAACTCGGTGAGGGGACGAACGCCGGCAAGTACGAAATCATCGCCGGGGAACGCCGGTATCGCGCCGCGAAGCTCGCGGGTCTCGACAGCGTGCCGGTGCTGGTGCGCGACGTGCCGGACGAAGCCGCGGCGGCCATGTCGCTCATCGAGAACATTCAGCGCGAGGACCTGAATCCGCTGGAAGAAGCGCACGGCCTTCAGCGCCTCGTCAAGGAATTCGGCTTGACGCACGAGCAAGCCGCGCAGGCGGTGGGACGCTCGCGCAGCGCGGCGAGCAACCTGCTGCGGCTTCTGAACCTCGCGGATGCCGTGCAAGGGATGCTGATGGCCGGCGACATCGACATGGGCCACGCGCGCGCGCTGCTCGCGCTGGAACGCGCGGCGCAGGTGACGGCCGCGCAGCAGATCTCGCAGAAGAAGCTCTCCGTGCGCGAGGCCGAGAATCTCGTGAAGCGCCTGGGCGCGGAATTCACGCTCGTCGCGCCGAAGCCGAAGGCCGAGAAATCGCGCGACGTGCGGCGGCTCGAAGAGGAGCTCTCCGACTTGCTGACCGCGGCCGTGGAAGTGCGCGTGAAGAAGCGCGCGAAGCGCCATGGCCGTGTCGACGAGATCGGCGAAGTCGCGATCCAGTTCGGTTCGCTGGATGAATTGAACGGGCTGATCGATCGACTGCGCGGGGCGGGCTGATCCGGCGGAGCGGCCGAAGGCGCAGCGAGGGGCGCAGCGAGGGGCGCGTCGCTCACCCCAAGCGCCAATTCCTCAGACCGTGAAGATCTTCCCCGGATTCATGATGTTCTTCGGATCGAGCGCGCGCTTGATCGTGCGCATCATCTCGACCGCGCCATCACCCGCTTCGTCGAGCAGGAAGCCCATCTTGTGCAGGCCCACGCCGTGCTCGCCGGTGCACGTGCCGCCCAGGCGCAAGGCCCGCGCGACCAGTTGATGATTGAGCCGCTCCGCGACTTCGCGCTCCTTCGGATCGTTGGGGTCGAGCAGGTAGCCGAAGTGGAAGTTGCCGTCGCCGACGTGGCCCACCAGGAAGTAGGGCAGCCCGCTCGCATCGGCTTCCCGCACCGAGTCGAGCAGGCAATCCGCAAGCCGCGAGATCGGCACGCAGGTGTCGGTGGAGATGGCACGGCACCCGGGCCTCGACTGGATCGCCGCGAAGTAGGCGTTGTGCCGCGCGGTCCACAGGCGCGTGCGCTCTTCGGGCGTGGTCGCCCACTCGAAGGCCTGGCCGCCATGCTCGGCCGCGATCTCCTGCACGGTGCGCGCCTGCTCCTTCACGCCCTCCGGCGAGCCGTGAAACTCCATCAGCAGCATCGGCTCCTCGCGAAGCCCGAGCTTGCTGTGCGCGTTGACCATGCGCACGGTGTTCGCATCGATCAGCTCCACGCGCGCGATGGGCACGCCGAGCTGGATGATCTCGATCACGCTGCGCACCGCCGCTTCGATGCTCGGGAAGGAGCAGATCGCCGCCGAGATCGCTTCGGGGATCGGATAGATGCGCAGCGTCACTTCGGTGATCACGCCGAGCGTGCCTTCGCTGCCGACGATGAGCCGGGTGAGGTCGTAGCCGGCGGATGATTTCTTCGCGCGCGTGCCGGTGCGGATCACCTCGCCGCTCGCGGTGACGAGCTCGAGCGCGAGCACGTTCTCGCGCATCGTTCCGTAGCGCACCGCGTTCGTGCCGGAAGCGCGCGTGGCCGCCATCCCGCCGAGCGACGCATCGGCGCCCGGATCGATCGGGAAGAAAAGGCCCGTGTCCTTGATGAACTCGTTCAACTGCTTGCGCGTGACGCCCGGCTGCACGGTGACAGTCAGGTCCTCGGCGTTCACGGACAGCACGCGGTTCATGCGGTTCACATCGATGCTGATGCCGCCTTCGACGGCCAGAAGGTGGCCTTCCAGAGAAGAGCCGACCGCGAACGGAATCACCGGCACGTCGTATTCGCCGGCGAGCTTCACCGCATCGGCGACGTCCTGCGTGGACTCGGCGAACACCACGGCCGCGGGCGGCGGGATCGTGACGAAAGCGGATTCGTCGCGCCCGTGCTGCTCGCGCACCGCGAGCGCGGTGGAGCAGTTGCTGCCGAAGCGCGACTTCAACGCCGCGATGAGCGCTGCCGGCACGTCGCGCTGGCGCACCTCGGGCACGAGATGGGTGGGACGGTCGGGCGCGTTCATGCTTTGTCTCCTCGCAGACGCACCAGTGTAAGACCGCGCGGGCGGCTCAGCGAGCGAGGATGCTTTCGTATTCAACCCGCGACAGCACGCCGTCGTGGTTGGCGTCCAGCTCCTCGAACGTGCGCGGCAGGATGATGAGCTGCTGTGCCTCGGCGCGAGAGAGCTCGCCGTTGCGGTTGGCGTCGGCGAGGTCGAACGATTGCCGCAGCTGCGCGACGTTCCATCGCACGCTGGCCGGCAGCGGCACATCTACGCCGATGGAAGGGGAGGGGAGCACGGTCACCCCAGGTGCGGCGGCGCGCGAGGCGGGCTGTTGCTGAGTGGCCTGTTGGGGGACGGGTGCCGAGTTCGCGAGGAGCGGCAGCGCCAGCGCCAGTAACAGCCAGCTACCGAACCGCGGCTTCATATTCCGACCTCGTGAGGATGTCGTCGTGGTTCGCATCCATTTCCTCGAACGTGAGCGGCAGCAGGGACAGCCGGGCCGCTTCGCCACGCGTGAGCTCGCCGTCGTGATCGGTGTCCGCGTTCAGGAAGGACCGCGCGATGTCCACGTCGTTGATCGGGCCCGCCGGCATCGGCCGCACCGCACCGCGCGAGCCGTAAGCGCCCGCGCCCGTCACGGCCACGCTCGAGGAGGGCGGCGTTTCGATGACGGTGGCGCCGGCCGTCCCGGCGACCGCGGGCGCCGTTGCGGTGCCGTTCATGCCCGTGCTCTCCCCCACGGCGGCGCCGCCGGCCGTCGACGTGCCCGGCACGGAAGGCGGCGTGACACTCGGCGGGAACGGCGACGCGAGCCCGTTGGCGCTCGGCGCCCCGGGCAGGACAGGACGCGAGATCGGCGCGACGGACTGTGCCGTGCGAGGCGGAGGCGCGGCGCGCACGCCTGCACGCTGTTGCGCATGAGCGGCAGGGGTGGCGAGCAGCGAAAGGAAAGCGGCACACAGCCAAAGCGGCGTGCGCTGCAAGGTCGACGACAAACTCGAAGACAGGCGGCGTTTCATGGACAATCTCCTGGACGTGCGCGCGGCCGTGCGCCGATGAGCCAGTCCGTTTCCATACTCTCCCGGCTCGCCCGAACGGCAGAGCCGAATGGCACGGCAAAGCCTGTAGGAGCGAGGCGGCACAATGCGAAGAGCCGTCCCACACCACCAGGAGCCTTCAATGGGAAAGCGTCTCACGCAGATCGCCACGCGCACGGGCGACAACGGCACCACCGGCCTTGGCGACAACACGCGGGTGTCCAAGGACAACCTGCGCGTGCATGCGATGGGCGATGTCGATGAACTCAACTCCCACATCGGCTTGCTGCTGTGCGAGGAGATGCCAGGCGACGTGCGCGACGAGCTGGTGGAGATCCAGCACCAGCTCTTCAACCTCGGCGGCGAACTCTCGATTCCCGGCTTCGAGCTGCTGAAGGCGAAGGCCGTCGCCTCCCTCGACGAGGCGCTCGCCCGCTACAACGCGCAATTGCCCCGGCTGCAGGAATTCATCCTGCCCGCGGGCAACCGGGCCGCCTCGCAGGCGCACGTTTGCCGCACCGTGGCGCGCCGCGCGGAACGCGCGGTCGTCGCGCTCGGCGGTTCCGAGACGCTGCGCGAAACGCCGCGCCAGTATCTCAATCGCCTGTCCGACCTGCTGTTCGTGCTCGCGCGCGTGCTCAATCGCATGCACGGCGGCGACGACGTGTACTGGAAGAGCGAGCGGCTCGCCCGCGAGGCGAGCGCGGCGAGCGCGGCCGAAGGCGATGAAGCCGCCTAGCGTATCCAGGGACGTGTGGCCTGCGAGTCCGGATCGTCGGCCACGAGCACCTTGCGCGAGCCGCGGCGCTCATGATTGAGCAGAGCGTACAGGATGATCGCGCCAAAGGTCGCCGTGCCGATCCCGCCGAGCGCGAAGCCGCCGAACTTCAGCGTGAAGTCCCCCGTGCCGAGCACGAGCGTGATCGCCGCGACGATGAGATTGCGGTTCTGCGAAAAATCGACGGCGTTGTCCACCCAGATCTTCGCGCCCGCGGTCGCGATGAGACCGAACACCACGATGCTCACGCCGCCCATCACCGGCAGGGGGATCGCCTGGATCACCGCGCCGAATTTCGGCGAGAAGCCGAGGACGATCGCAAAGAGCGCCGCGAACACGAAAGCCGCGGTGGAATAGATCTTCGTCGCGGCCATGACGCCGATATTCTCCGCGTAGGTCGTGACGCCCGTGCCGCCCGCCGCGCCGCTCACCATCGTCGCGACGCCGTCGCCGATGAACGCGCGGCCCATGTACTTGTCGAGGTTTCGGCCCGTCATCGCCGTCACGGCCTTGATGTGGCCGAGGTTTTCGGCGACGAGGATCACCGCCACCGGCGCGATGAGCAGCATCGCCGCACCGCTGAATTCCGGTGACGTGAAGGCCGGGGCGCCGATCCATGCGGCGTTTGCGATGCCCGAGAAATCGATCGGCTTGCCCCAGCCGAGTCCGTTCGTGAGGATGCCGTAGATGACGCTCGCGAGCAGCAGCCCGACGAGGATCAGAAGCCGCTGCACCATGCCGGTCGTCATCACGGCGACGAGCCCGACGCAGACGAAGGTCACGGCCTGCATCCACGAATCGAAGTTGCTCGCGGCCATGTTCTTCACCGGAATACTCGCGAGGTTGAGGCCGATCACGGCCACCACCGCACCGGTCACGACGGGGGGCATCAGCCGTTCGATCCAGCTCGTGCCGATCGCGTGTACCACCGCACCGATGATGGCGTACACGAGCCCGCACACGATGATCCCCCCGAGCGCCACCGCGATGTTCGCGTTCGGGCCCTTGCCGGCATAGGCGGTGGCCGCGATCACGACGCCGATGAAGGAAAAGCTCGAGCCGAGGTAGCTCGGCACCTTGCCGCTCGTGACGAGAAAGAAGATGAGCGTGCCGATGCCGCTCATCAGAATGGCGATGTTGGGATCGAACCCCATGAGGATGGGCGCGAGCACCGTGGCGCCGAACATCGCGATCACGTGCTGCACCCCCATCGCAGCCGTCTGCGGCCAGGGAAGCCTCTCGTGGGGGGCGATCACGCCGCCTTGCCGCAGGACTTCGGGGGACTTCAGTGTCCAGTCGAACATCGCGCTTCTCCTTCTCGGGCTCGCGCGATGCTATGAGGATTGCCCCGGAGGCGCAACCCGTGGGCGCACCGGTGGGCGCATCCGCGGCGCGGTGCCGCGGGCGGCTCGCCCTCCGCGGCTTCACCGGCTGAAGAGCGCGACGCGCGCCAATACGCGGGCGTCCTTCAGGATTCTGCGGTGCCCGAGCCCTTCGGTCGCAAGCAGTTGGGCGCCGCGGATCGTGTGCGCGTAGGCCTGGCCGTCGGCGAACCGGTTCACGTTGTCGCCGCGGTCGTGCACGACGAGCGTGGGCACGCGCACGCGCGGACCGACCGATGCGGGCTCGAGTTGATGCAGCAGGATCGCCTCGCGCGTTTCGATGCGCTCCTGCATCGCGGCACGCGTCGATTCGGTGAGGCCGAACACGTGTGCGAAATAGCGCGTGAAGGCGCGCGGCGATGCCGGGGGCGCGAGCAGCACGAGGCGCTCGACGCCCAGGCCGCGCGCGGCCGCGAAAGCCGCGGCATTGGCGGCGAGCGAATGGGCCGCGAGCGTGTGCACGCGGCTGCCTTCCTGGGCGAGGCGGCCGCAGGCGTATTCGATCGCGCGCACGAACTGAGGCAGGTTGCTCACGAGGCCGCGGCTTGCGCCGTGCGCCGGCATCTCGAGCAGCACCGGCCTGAACCCGTGCTGCGCGAGCGCGTCCGCAAGCGGCAGCATGTGCGCGGCATTGCCGCCCCAGCCGTGCACGAGGAGCGCGACCGGCCCCTCAGGATGCGAGGCGGCGTGGTACACCGTGATGCTCGCGTCTTCGAAGACCCAGCGATGCCAACGCCAGCCCGCCTGCCAGGCGCCACCCCGGCCGGACCACTTGAGTGGCAGGGGCGTGCCGAACACGCGATACGCGGCGCGAACGGCGAGTGCGGGCCACACGCGTTGCGCGGCGCGCATGGCGAGGCGCACGAGGCGAATGCCCGGACTCGCGCCGTAGAACGACGAGGCCGCGTCGAGCGGACCGCTGCGGGAGAGTTGCGCTTCCATCAGAAAAGCGCCATGTCCTCATTGCGGCGCGGCAGCCGGCGCAACGCGTCGATGGCGGAAATCGCGATCCGGAGAGCGGCAACGGCCGTCGCGATGGCGAGGAGTGTCAGCATGGGTGGATCCTTTCTTCGCACGGGTGTGCGAAATATGGGTGCGGCAAGGCGCGGAGGATTTTCATGTCCGCGGCGGCTTCAGGCGAGATAGGTACCGAGCAGGCGCTGCCAGGTGAGGACGGCCCGCTCGGCGGCGCGTGCGTCGCGCAGGAACCGGATGTCGTGCAGCGCGCCCATGATGAGCGAGCAAATCTCGCCCACGAGCTGCTCGGCCACCGTGTCGCGCCTCAGGTGGCCCTGGTCGACCGCCTGCAGCACGGTGCGCCGCAACGCGGCGCGCCAGCGCACCACTTCGTCCTGCAGGAATTCGCGCAGCGGCCCATCGCGATCGTCGTATTCGAATGCGCCGGCGGTATAGATGCAGCCTTGGCTCGCCTCGACGTCGCGAATGCGGCCGATCCAGCGGCGAACGATCTCGTTCAGCCGCGGCAGCCCCTTGGGCTGCTGCATCGCGGGGACGAAGACTTCGGCGAGGAAACGCCGTCCGAATTCCTCGATCACCGCCTTCTGCAAGGCCTCGCGTGAACCGACGCGCGAGAAGACGCCGCTCTTGGAAAGGCCCACGCGATCCGCCACGACCTGCAGCGAAATCGACTCGAGCCCTTCGGCCGCGGCGAGGTCGAGCGCCGCGCCCACGATGGCGGCGCGGGTGAGTTCGCTGCGGGCAGTGCGGGCTTCCATGCGAGGCAATTTAGCACACTCGTGCGAAATTGCAAGCCCACGGCCGACCGCCCGCCAGGCTCGAAGCCGACCGGCTTCCCGGTCATTCCGGGCGGCCATCCTCCGCGGCCACCTCGGCGGCCACCATTGGCGAGAACCCGGGCAGGTGCTAGTCTTTCAGAATGGCGCCGCCGTTTCGACCCCAGATTCGCCTGTATCAGGAGTGGCTTCGCGCCGAGCGCGGCCTGTCGTTCGATTCGTACGACGCGCTCTGGCGCTGGTCGGTGGAGGATCTCCCCGCCTTCTGGCAAAGCATATGGGACTATTTCCGGCTCGTGTCGCCGACGCCGCCCACCTCGGTGCTCGCCGATGCGTCCATGCCGGGTGCTCGCTGGTTCGAAGGCACACGCGTGAACTACGTGCGGCAGGTGATGCGCCACGTGGAACCGGCCGATGCCGCGGGCCTGCCCGCCATCGTGAGCTGCAACGAGCGCGGAAATCTTCGCGAGCTGCGCTGGCCCGATCTGCGGCGGCAAGTGGCCGCGCTCGCGCTGCATCTGCGCGCGCAGGGCGTGCGCCCCGGCGACCGGGTCGCGGCTTATCTGCCCAACATCCCGGAGGCGATCATCGCTTTCCTCGCCACGGCAAGCATCGGAGCGGTGTGGAGCGTCTGCGCACCCGACATGGGAACGAATGCCGTGCTCGACCGGTTCCGGCAGATCGAGCCCAAGGTGCTGATCGCGTGCGACGGCGTGACGTACGGCGGCCGCGATCACGATCGCATCGACGTGGTGGGCCGGCTGCGCGCCGAGCTGCGTTCCGTGCAGCACCTCCTCGTGTGCCGCAACCTCGAAGCCGATGAAGCGCGCCTCGATTCGCTCCGGCCCTGGCACGACCTCGCGCAGGTGCTCACGCGCGACGATGGCGAAGTGCGGGGCTTTGAGCCCGAATGGGTCGGCTTCGACCATCCGCTGTGGATCGTCTATTCGAGCGGCACGACGGGACTGCCCAAGCCGATCGTGCACGGACACGGCGGAACGATCATCGTGGGACTTGCGCTGAAGGTGCTGCACAACGACATCGGCTGCAGCTACGAGCCGAACAGTTTCGGCGAACGCTTCCACTGGTACAGCTCCACCGGCTGGGTGATGTGGAACGCGCAGGCCGCGGGGCTCCTGCACGGCACGACGATCTGCATCTTCGACGGCAATCCGGGCGGCAGCAAGGACGAACCCGACTGGGGTGTGCTCTGGCGTTTCGCGGCGGAGACGGGCGTGACCTTCTTCGGCGCCGGCGCGGCGTTTTTCGCGAACTGCATGAAAGCCGGTCTCGAAATCGGAAAGTGCGGCAACCTCTCGCGCGTGCGCGCGCTCGGCACGACCGGCTCGCCTCTGTCGGAGGATGTCCAGAGCTGGGGCACACGGCAGTTCGAGGCGATCGGCACGCCCGGCATGTGGTGGGCCAACATCTCCGGCGGCACGGATTTCGCGGGCGCTTTCATCGGCGGCAATCGCGAGCTGCCGCAAGTGCCCGGCGAGATGCAGTGCCGCCTGCTCGGCTGCTCGGTTCACGCCTGGAACGAGCGCGGTGAGCCGGTGATCGACGAAGTGGGCGAGCTCGTGTGCACGCGCCCCATCCCGTCGATGCCGCTTTGCTTCTGGGGCGACGAAGGCAACAAGCGCTACATCGCCTCGTACTTCGACACCTGGCCCGGCGTGTGGCGCCATGGCGACTGGCTGAAGATCACTTCGCGCGGCAGCTGCATCATCTATGGCAGAAGCGACGCGACGATCAACCGTCATGGCCTGCGCATGGGCACGAGCGAGATCTATCGCGCGGTCGAGGCCCTGCCGGAAGTGATCGACTCGATGGTGGTGGACCTGGAGTACCTGGGGCGCGACAGCTACATGCCGCTCTTCGTGGTGCTGCGCGAGGGCGTCGCGCTCGACGACGACTTGCGCGCGCGCATCGGCGGCGGCATCCGCAAGGCGCTCTCGCCGCGCTTCGTCCCCGACGAGATACTTCAGGTGCCGGAGATTCCGCGCACGCTCTCCGGCAAGAAGCAGGAACTGCCGATCAAGAAGCTCCTGCTGGGCCAGCCGATCGAAAAAGTCGTGAACCAGGACGCGATGGCCAACCCGGCGTGCCTGGACTGGTACGTGGCGTTCGCCGCGCGGCGCGCGGCCGCACGCGCTGCCTGACGGCTCGCCGCATTCACGAGGTTACCGGGCCATCCGCGCTCGGCGGTTCACGAGCACGATGCCCGCGGCCACGCCCACGAGCGCGAGCACGAGGCGCGGCGTCAACGGCTCGCTCAGGAGGGCCACGCCGAACACGAGCGCGAACACCGGCGTGAGAAAGCTGAACGACGACATGTGCGTGGCCGGGTAGTGCCGCAGCAGCCACATCCACGCGAGAAAGCTCGCGAAGCCACCGATCGCGATCTGCACGGCGATCGAGGTCCACGCGTAAGCGGAATAGTCGAGCGACCACCTTTCGCCCAGCGCGAGCGACAAGAGCGGCGCCACCGCCGAGGCCACGGCCACCTGGTAGAAGAGCGTCTTTTCCGCGCTCGAGCTTGCCATGGCCGACGTGCGGATCACGACTGTCGTGAAGCCCCACAGCGTGCCGGCCGCGAGCGCCAGCGCGTCACCGCGCAGCTGCCGCGCCGTGACTGCGCCCGCGAAGGCCTCGCTGAAGGCGAACGCAACGGCCGCGAACGCGATCACGAGCCCAGTCCACTGCATGCCGCTCAGGCGCTCGGAGACTGCGAAGCGCGGCAGAACGAGAGCCACCACGAAAGGCGCCGTATACAGGAACACGGTGAGCCGCGAGGCCGTCGTGTCCCGCAGCCCGAGATAGACGCAGGCGAATTCCGCGGCGAACAGCGCTCCGGCGAGCAGCCCCGCGCGCAGCGTGCCGTCGCGCTCGAAGAGGGGAATGCCGCGCATCGCGCACCACAGCCACAAGAGCAGCGTGGCGCCCCCGAAGCGCATCGCCGCCTGCCAGAGCGGCGGCACCTCGGAGACGGTCGTCTTCACGAGCACCTGCTGGAACCCCCAGAAGAGGCAGCAGGCAAGCAGCACCGAAGCGGCGAGCGTGTCGAGGCGTTCCTTGCGCTGGATCATCGCCCGATGGTAGCGGCGAATCGCCGCGGCCTCGACCGCGGCGCGCGGCGCGCCCCGCTCAGGCGGCGATCTCCATGAGGTCGCCGAACTTCGAGCGGTTGGCCGCCTGCGGGTAGCTCACGAGGCGCGGGGAGGTCGGCCGCCCGTCGAAGTCGATCCAGTGGTGATGCTCGTAGTCGTACAGCTTGCAGCGGGCCGCCACGTCGATCAGCGTGCGCAGGCGAAACGGTACGGTCACGCTCGCTTCGCCCATACGAGCGGCGAGTTCCCGTTGCGCGTCGTAGAGGCGGTAGCAAGGGATGCTCGGGCACACGTGATGCGCGGCATGGCAGAAGGCGTGGTGGAAAAGCGAGCTCACCCAGCGCGGCATGTCCACATGCACCGACAGCTCCTCGGAGCCGTGTTCCACGTGGCGCGCGTCGCCTTCGCCGAACCATGGGACGCGGGGGTCGGTGTGCTGGAAGTAGACCGTGAAGCCCATGTTGGCCTGAAACACGAGAAAGGGCACCACGAGCGTGAAGAACAGGTTCACGGCGAACTGCGCAATCGAAAACGCACCCGCATGGACGCTCGCGTACGCGATGGCCGCGAGCAGCACGCTCACGTAGACGCCCAGCACGGCCGCGAAACCCCACGCGCCGCGCCGCACGTTGGCGGGCATGGTCTTCTTCGGAAACGTCTCGGACTTCAGCATGCGCATCACCGCGCCGTAGGCCATCCAGGACAGGGGATTGCCCGAACGGATGAAGCGTTCCCAGGCGCGCCGCCAGGCCGGCATCGCTTCGTACTGCGCGAGCGACAGCGGCCGGTAGGCGTCCGGCTGCGGGCCGTTCACCATCGGGTGGTGGCGCAGCAGATGGTCGTACAGGCGCAGCCGGTAGTTGTAGAAGCCCGTCATGTACGAGATCGCGCCGATCACCTTGTTCAGGCGCTTCGAGGCGGTGAGGGTGTTGTGCGCGGCGTCGTGCGCGATCGCGTAGAGCGTGCTCATGCGCCAGCCGGCGAGGAAGCCGCCCGCGACTCGCAACGCAAGGTTCGTGGCGAGGAGCGCCACCGCCGTGCCCGCGAGGAAGAGCGCGTAGTCGGCCGCGAAGCGCAGCACGCCTTGCAGCGTGTCCGGCTTCGCGTACGGCAGGAGCGCCTTCACGAGCTGCGGCCGGGACTGAATGCGAACGATGGAAGTCATTCGAAGTCTCCTCAGGCGGCGGTGGCGGTGGATTCGGCGAAATTGCCCTGGGCAGCCGTGCGCGCGTGCCTCGCCAGCACGGCGGGCGCGGAGCTGTCGTCGTGCGGGCGCAGCCACGGCACGACGAGCCCGAGCTCCAGGTAGCGCAGTTCGAGCGCGTACAGCGCGGCGAGTTCGTCGATGCTGCTGTAGGAGAGGTACATCTTCACGTCCTTGTCGAGGGCGGCGAGGTAGCCTTCCAGAACCTTGTCGACGTGC
Organism: Ramlibacter sp.; assembly: GCF_035548915.1. GTDB lineage: Bacteria > Pseudomonadota > Gammaproteobacteria > Burkholderiales > Burkholderiaceae_C > Ramlibacter. The sequence continues at coordinate 29,638 of NZ_DASZSE010000008.1, forward strand.
ATGTGGTGCCAGCAGCCGGCGCGCAGGTTGAGGCCGGCCTGGTACATCGGGTCGAACGTCATGCACGTGAGCCAGGCGAGGCCGCGCTTCGAACGCAGGGCCGCTTCGTCGTTGATGATGCGCGCGAGGTAGCCCGACAGGCCGTGTCCCCGCCAGCGGCGATGCACCCAGCCCGCCCCGAGATAGCCGAAGCGAGCGCCGGGCGCGAGCCGGCAGCCGGTGCCGCGGATGTACGGTTCGATCTTCTCGCCCTGCTGGGGGTACAGGCCCCCATCGGCGAAGAAGTCGGCCGCGTGCTGGCCTTCATCGCCGTTGGTCATGACGCGCAGCCCCGCCATCGCCACGATGTCGGGGCCGTCGCTCAGGCTGACCCAGAAGTGCGGGCTCGGCACCCCCACCGGGCGCTCCAGCATGAAGGGCAACTGGACGTAGCCGGTCTCGGTGAGCGCCGAATAGGTGCTCACGAGATCCAGCATGTCGTCGCTGATGCGCGCCTGAAGCCCGAGCTCACGCTCGAGCCGGCGCATGAGCAGTTGCTGGTGGTGTGCGAAGAGAGTGTCTTCGATGCGGATGTCCGCCATGGTCATATCTCCGGGGAGGTGGGCAGGCAAGGGACAGCCGCGCACGCGGCCCACCGGCGCGCGCGAGTCTGGAAGCCGTCGATCCGGCAGTGGCAATGGAGTCGCAGCAATGTGGTGCCCAGAGCCGTCTCCTGCAGTCGGACTGCACGGGGCAAATAGTGCACCGAGGCGAGCCGGTTGGGGCAAGCCCTTAAGCGCGATGCCTAGAGGTTGACAGCCTAATCCTGTGTGTGGTTAAGCAAAATGCTTAAGCCGGGTAGGCGCTTTGCTTAGAACTCGGCCGTGCGAGCGCGAGGCTGGCCAGCAGGCGCTTGAGTGCGGCCTTGTCTCTCGCCGACAACATGCGAAGCAGTTCGGCCTCCTGTTGGCGAGCCCTTTCCACCAGGGGCTGCACGAGCCGCCGGCCCCCGGGCGTCGCGGCGACGAGCGTGCGGCGCTGGTCGGCGGGATCGGCCTCGAGCCGCAGCCACCCCTGGTCGGCCATTCGCCGCGCGAGCTTGGTCACGGTGGGCTGCTTGGAAAGCACCTCGTGCGCGAGGCGGCTCACGGTGAGCGGCTCGCTGTCGTGCAGCGTGGCGAGCACGCGCCATTCGATGGAGCTGAGCCCCGCCGCGCGCACGTGGGCATCGAACTCCTTGTAGAGCGCGTGGTTCGCCTGGCCGAGAAGGTAGCCGAGGTAGCCGTCGACGAATCGGCGCGGCGCGGCCGCCCCTCCGAGGGCAGGCGCGTCGGATGGCGAGCGCGGTGTGGCGGGCCGGCGCTTCACAGCGGATGCTCGGTGAAGTAGCGCCCGCCATGGAAGAGGAGGGGCGATGCCCCGGCGCGGACCGTGCAGCGCTCCACCTCGCCGACGAAGATCACGTGGTCGCCTTCCTCGTAGCGGCTCCTGTTGAAGCATTCGAAGGTCGCCGCCGCGCCGTGCAGGAGCGGAGCGCCGCCCGCGCCTTCGTCGAACGTGACGCCGCGCCAGCGGTCCGCGCCGCGCCCGGCGAAGCGCTCGGCGAGCGGCTTCTGATCGGCCGCGAGCACGTTGATCGCGTAGTGCGAGCCTGCGCTGAATACGGACAGCGAGGCGGCCGATCTCGCGAGGCTCCAGAGCACGAGCGGGGGCTCGAGCGACACCGAATTGAACGAGTTGGCCGTGAGACCGATCACCCGCGCATCCCCGGTGCGGGCCGTGACGATCGTCACGCCGGTGGCGAACATGCCGAGTGCCGCGCGGAACTGGGGCGCGGAAAAACTCGGAGGCTGGGCCTTGCGTGGCGGGCTCACGTACGGTTCGAAGGAAGAGCAGTTTGCATGAAATTTCATGTATTATGGTCCAGACCATGCTGAGAGAAACCCTGGAGCCCGCATGGCTGGACGCTTTCGAGAACGTCCTGCGGCGCTCGGCGCTTCGGCCGGGCGACACGGTCGCGGTGCTCTCCGAAAGCCAGAGCCGCAGGGTGCTGGTGGAACTCGCGCGGCTCGCCGCGCACCGCCTGGGCGCGCGGGTGTTCGAGCTCACGCTGCCCAGCGTGTTCTCGCACGACGTGCCGGTGCAGCGTTCGACCGGCGCGTCGCCCGTGCTGGCCGGCATCGCCCCCGTTGTCTCGGCGCTCGCTTCGAGCACGCTGGTCGTCGACTGCACCGTCGAGGGCCTCATGCACGCGCCGGAGCTGCCGCGCATCCTGCAAGGCGGCGCGCGTGTCGTCTACGTGAGCAACGAGCACCCGGAAGCCCTCGCGCGGCTGGTGCCCGACGACACGCTCGAGCCGCTCGTGAAGGACCACCTGAAGCGGCTGCGGGCCGCCACGCGAATGCACGTCACGTCGCGCGCGGGCACCGACCTGCACGTTTCGCTCGCGGGTGCGACCTGCGGGGGAAACTGGGGCTTCACGACTCGGCCCGGCACGCTCACGCACTGGCCGGGCGGCCTCGCCCTCGCCTTTCCGGCGGCAGGGAGCGTGAACGGCACGCTCGTGCTCGCCGAAGGAGACGTCAACCTCACTTTCAAGCGCTACCTCGAGCGGCCGGTCGCGCTGCGCATCGAAGACGACTTCGTGACGCGCATCGAAGGCGAGGGCGTCGATGCGCAACTGCTGCGCAGCTACTTCGCCGCCTGGGGCGACCGCGAAGCCTATTCCGTGAGCCACGTGGGGTGGGGACTCAACGCGCGGGCCCGCTGGGACAGCATGGCGCTTTACGACAAGCGCGATTTCAACGGCACGGAACTGCGCGCGTTCGCCGGCAACTTCCTCTACAGCACGGGCGCCAACGAAGTGGCCCGGCGCCACACGCTCGGGCATTTCGACCTGCCGGCGACGGGCTGCACCGTCACGCTCGATGGCGTCCCGGTGGTGCAGGACGGACAATTGCAGCCATGACGGCCATCCCCTCCTTCACCGTGCTGGGCGGCGGCCCCACGGTGCTGATGCTGCACGGCATCGGCGGCGGGCACCTCGCCTTCGCGCCGCAAGTGGAGGCGCTCGCTTCGGCCGGGTATCGCGCGGTGGCCTGGGACATGCCCGGCTATGGCCACAGCGCGCCGATCGAGCCCTATACCTTCAAGGGGCTCGCGCAAAGCTGCATCGCGCTCATCGAAAGCCTCAAGTGCGGCGAAGTCGTGCTGCTCGGCCACAGCATGGGCGGCATGGTGGCGCAGGAAGTCGTCGCGCGCCGGCCGGAACTCGTGGCGAAGCTCGTGCTGTGCGGCACCTCGCCCTCGTTCGGCAAGCCGGACGGCGACTGGCAGCGCGAATTCGTCGCCGAGCGCACGGCACCGCTCGATGCGGGCCGCAGCATGGCCGAACTCGCCGAGGAACTGGTGCCGCGCATGGTGGGCCCGGCGTCGCTGCCCGAAGGCGTGCGCCTCGCCACGCATTGCATGAGCCTGGTGCCCGAGTGCACCTATCGCCGCGCGCTCGAATGCCTCGTCACATTCGACCGGCGCGCGAGTCTGCCTCGAATCCAGGTGCCCACGCTCCTCGTTTCGGGGCAATACGACCGCAATGCGCCGCCTTCGATGATGAAGCGCATGGCCGACGCGATCGCGGGCAGCACGTACCGGGAGATGCGCGGCGTGGGCCACCTGCAGAACCTCGAGGCGCCGGACGATTTCGACGGCGCCTTGCTCGACTTCCTCGCGCTGCCGCGCATGCTGCATTGATGGCAACGGCACGCTCGCTGTGGCTCGCTCTCCTGTGCGCCTGCGCGTTCGCCCACGCCGAGCCCGACGAGCTCGCATTGGGCCGGGCGCGCGGCTATCCGGCGGCCGAATCCGCAGCGGGCATGGCGGCGCCGCAGTATCGCGTCGGCTCCTGGTCGGCGCTCGACACGGTCCCCGGCGTGCAGGTGCACCGGGTCGCCGCGTCGCCGTCGGCGCGGCCGTTGCCGCGCGCAGCCCATCCGCCGCCGATCCGCTACCGCCTGCGCAACGCCGCTTACACGCTCGACGACTATCTCGAGCGGCAGCGCATCACCGCGCTCATGATCCTGAAGAACGGCGAGATCGTCGCCGAGCGCTACCGGTACGGGCGCGCCGAGCATGCGCGCTTCCTCGGCTTTTCGATGAGCAAGAGCATCGTGTCGCTGCTGGTGGGCGTCGCCGCGGCGAACGGATCGATCGCGTCGCTCGACGACCCCGCGTCGAAATACGCGAAGGAGCTCGCGGGCTCGGCCTATGGCGATGTCACGATCCGCGAGCTGCTTCGCATGTCCTCGGGCCTCACGTTCACCGAGCGGTACGACGGCCGCGACGACGTGGCGCGGATGTCGCGTGCATTCGCGGGCCCCGAGGGCACGGTGCCCGTGCTGCGTTCCATCGTGGAGCGCCATTCGCCGCCGGGAGAAAAGTTCGTCTATGCGAGCGCGGAAAGCGAGGCGCTCGGCCGCGTGCTGCACGGCGCGAGCGGCCGGAGCCTGGCCGAGCTCACCGAGAAGTGGCTGTGGCAGCCGCTCGGCGCGGGAGACGACGCGTTCTGGCGCGTGGGCGGCGACGGCATGGAAGGGGCGTGGGGCTACTTCAACGCGTCGCTTGCCGACTGGGCGCGGGTCGGACTTCTGCTTGTGCACGACGGCAGGGTCGGTGAAAGGCAGGTCGTGCCGCGCGACTACCTGCTCGATGCCACCGATACCGAGCGCGAGCCCGAAGCGTTCCGTCCGAGGCGCGCAACGCCGTACACGGGCTACGGCTACCAGTTCTGGCTGATGCCGATGCGCGAACGCACGTTCGCGCTTCAAGGCGTGTACGGCCAGGCCATCTTCGTGCAGCCGGCCAGCGGCATCGTGCTCGTGCAGCTCGCGGTCTACGATCCGGCGAGCGCGAAAACCGATCCGGTGCCTTTCCGCGAACGCGACGCCTTCTGGCGCGGTGTGCTGCAATCGCTGGGCGGCAGCACGGAATAGGATGCCGGCAATAGGATGCCGGCGGGAGGACCGAATCGATGCAATCCGAAGCAACGCAAGCCCTCAGCTTCGCTCCTGCGGTCGGCGACCACGCTTTCACCGACCGGCAGCGCATGCTCCTCGCGCTCGTGCACGAACTCGGACGCACGAAGTTCGCGCCCCGCGCGGCGCGGTGGGACGAGGAGGCGAGCTTTCCTCACGCGAACTACGACGATATGCGCGAAGCCGGCCTGCTCGCGCTGTGCGTGCCGCAGGCGCACGGCGGGCTCGGTGCCGACTATCCCACGTACATGATGCTCGCGGCCGAGCTGGGCCGCTTCTGCGGCGCGACGGCGCTCACGTGGAACATGCACATCTGCTCCACGCTCTGGACCGGCGTGCTGGCCGACGCCATCCCCATGGAGTCGGCGCAGCGCGCCGAGCACGAGCGGCGCAGGCAACTGCATTTCCGCCGTGTCGTCGAGGACGGGGCGATCTACGCGCAACCGTTTTCGGAAGGCAGCGCCGCCGCGGCCGGGCGCGCGCCATTCGGCACCACGGCGCGCAAGGTGGAAGGCGGCTGGATTGTGAACGGGCGCAAGATCTTCGCCTCGCTTTCCGGTGCCGCCGACTACTACGGCGTGCTGTGCACCGAGGACAAGGGCGACCAGCATCCCGACGTGCGCGACACGCTGTACCTGGCCGTGCCCGCGCGCGCGGAAGGGTTCGCGGTGAGCGGCGAGTGGAACCCGCTCGGCATGCGCGGCACGGTGAGCCGCAATCTCACCTTCCGCGAGGTGTTCGTCGGCGACGACGAGCAGCTCATGCCGCGCGGCATCTACTGGACGGGCGCGCAGACATGGCCGGCGATGTTCTTCACGCTCGCACCCACTTACCTCGGCATCGCGAACGCCGCCTATGACTTCACCGTGCAATACCTGCGCGGCGAAGTCCCCGGTGAGCCGCCGGTGAAGCGGCGCATGTATCCGACCAAGCAGGTGGCGGTGGCGCAGATGCGCATCCAGCTCGAGCAGATGCGCAGCATCTTCCTGCGCGCCGCGCTCGAGGCGCGGGCGAACCCGTCGAAGGACGAACGCATGCGCCTCTATGCCGCGCAATATACGGTCATGGAAGGCGCCAACGACGTGGCACGGCTTGCGATCCGCACCTGCGGCGGGCAGAGCATGATGAAGCACCTGCCGCTGGAGCGCCTGTACCGCGACAGCCGCTGCGGCTCGCTGATGCTGCCCTGGACGGCCGAGCTCGTGCTCGACCGGATGGGCCGCGAAACGCTGTACGAGCCGGGAGAAAGAGACGAATGAGGGGGACGCATGGATGAACGAATGAAGGCACGGGTGCGCGCACCGATGAAGACGGCGCTCGTTGCCGCATTGCTCGCGGCGGCAGCCGCGCAAGCTGCCCCGCCGGGTGCGGCGCTGCCGCGCGCGCCGTGCGACGAGCTGTCCCACCGCCTGCCCAACGTCACGCGCAAGCTGTGCGAGTCGGCTGCGCTCGCCGACAGCGGCGCCCGCTCCGTGAAGGGCGCGCCGATCTGGCGCAGCGACGTGTCGGTCGACAAGGCGCAGTTGCGCGTGCTCGTGATCGGTGCGATCCACGGCGACGAGCTGTCGTCCGCGTCGCTCGCCCTGCATTGGCTGCAGCTGGCTCGCACCGAACCGACCGAGCTCGCGCAACCGGTGCACTGGCGCTTCGTGCCGCTCGTCAATCCGGACGGGATGCTCGCTCGGCCGCCCCAGCGCGGCAATGCCAACGGAGTCGACCTGAACCGCAATTTTCCGACGCCGGGATGGGAGCGCGAAGCGGCGTCCTACTGGGACAAACGCACGCACAAGGATCCGCGCCGGTGGCCGGGCAAAAAGCCGCTGTCGGAGCCGGAGACGAAGTTCATCTTCGAGCAGATGCAAAGCTTCCGGCCCCATCTCATCGTGTCGATTCACGCGCCCTACGGGATTCTCGACTTCGACGGCCCGACGGTGCCGCCGTCGAAACTCGGCCGGCTCTATCTCGACCAGATCGGCATCTTTCCCGGCTCGCTCGGCAACTACGGTGGGGTGCACAAGGGCATTCCCGTCGTGACGATCGAGCTGCCGAATGCGCAGCGCACGCCGCTCGACGCGGAGATGCGGCAGATGTGGCTCGACCTGCTGCGCTGGATGAGCGAGAAAGGACCGGCGCTCGCGTCGTCGGCGCGCTGAAGCGCTCTCGCCCGAAATCGGCGAGACTTCGGCCCCATGGACCTCACCACACCCACCGGCGCCGGCGTGGCGCGTTTCGGCAGCGGACAGGCCGTGCGCCGGATCGAAGACGAAGGCCTGCTGAGGGGCGAAGGCCGCTACACGGACGACCTCGTGCCGCAGGGCCAGTTGCGCGTGGTCTTCGTGCGCTCGCCTTATCCGCATGCGCGCATCGTCTCGGTCGATATCGAGGCGGCCCGGGGCATGCCCGGCGTCGTGCACGTCGCGACCGGCGCCGAGCTGCATGCGGCCGGCGCGAAACCGATCCCGGGCAATCCTGCGTTCCGCCGTGCGGATGGGCCGGGCGTGACTTCGCCTCGCCGAGTGCTCGCGCACGAGCGCGTGCGGTTCGTGGGCGAACCCGTGGCGGCCGTCGTCGCCGAAACGCTGCAACAAGCGCGCGATGCCGCAGAAGCGGTGTTTGTCGACTATGAAGAGCTGCCGCACGTGACCGACATGGCCGACGCGGTCTCGGGCAAGGCCGTGCTGGCCGAGGGCGCGCCGGACAACATCGCGGCCGAGATGCGCTATGGCGACGCGAAGGCCACGGCGGCCGCGTTCGACCGTGCCCGGCATCGTGTGGCGATGCGCATCGAAAACCAGCGTGTGGTGGCGTTGTCGATCGAGCCGCGTTCGGTGCTCGCCTGGGTGGCCGAAGATGGGCGGCTCACCCTTCGGATGAGCTCGCAGATGCCCTCGGGCGTGCGCAATTCGCTGTGCAACGACATCTTCGGCTGGCCGCGCGAGTCCGTGCGCGTGACGGTGGGCGACGTGGGCGGCGGCTTCGGCATGAAGACCGGCATCTATCCGGAAGACGCCGTCGTCGCGTGGTGCGCGCGCACGCTGCGGCGCCCGGTGAAGTGGATCGCCGACCGGAGCGAAGAATTCGTGAGTTCGGCGCACGGCCGCGACCAGGTGGCCGAGGCCGAGATGGCGCTCGACGGCGAGGGGCGCATTCTGGCCTTGCGCCTGCGCACGCAGGCCAACGTCGGCGCGTACGCGACCGGCAGCGGCATGGTGATCCCGATGGTGGTGGGCCCCTGGGTCACGACGAGCGTGTACGACATCCCCCTCATCGACTTCCACTTCCAGTGCGTGATGACCAACCGAACGCCGACCGGCGCGTATCGCGGCGCGGGACGTCCCGAGGCGATCTTCCTCATCGAGCGCATGATGGACGAAGCGGCCCGCGCGAGCGGGATCGACCGCATCGAACTCAGGCGCCGCAACTTCGTGCAGCCGCAGCAGATGCCTTATAAGAATGCGATGGGCCAGGTCTACGACGTCGGCGACTTCGGACGGATCATGGAAAAGGCCCTGGCGCTTGCCGACTGGTCGGGCTTCCCGGCGCGCGCGGAGCAAAGCCGCCGGCGCGGGAAGCTTCGCGGGCTGGGCATCGCCACGTTCCTCGAGTGGACGAGCGGCAATACGTTCGAGGAACGGGTGACCGTGAGCGTGCAGGCCGACGGAACGATCGAAGTGTTCTCCGCCGTGAACCAGATGGGCCAGGGCATCGCGACGTCGCTCGCGCAACTCGTGGTCGACGTATTCGGCGTGCCGATCGATCGCGTGAAGGTGGTGCTCGGCGACACCGATCGCGGCGACGGCTTCGGCAGCGCCGGCTCGCGCTCGATCTACATCGGCGGCTCGGCCCTGAGCGAGGGCGCGCGAAAGACGCTCGAGCGCACGCGCGAGCTCGCCGCGGAGGCGCTCGAAGCATCGGCACAGGATGTCGACTATCGCGAAGGGCGCTTCACCGTGCGCGGAACGGATCTGTCGATCGAACTCGGCGACGTGGCCACGCGACAGCCGCAGCAGCGCATCTTTCTCGAAAGCACGACGGCCGTGGCCGGCCCGAGCTGGCCGAACGGCTGCCACGTGAGCGAAGTGGAGATCGATCCGGCCACGGGAGAAGTGCAGGTCGTGTCGTATTCGAGCGTGAACGACGTGGGACGCGTCGTGAATCCGATGATCGTGCAGGGGCAGCTCGACGGCGGAGCGGTGCAGGGCATCGGGCAGGCGCTGGCGGAGCTCATGGCGTATGACCCGCAAAGCGGTCAGCCGATTTCCGGCAGCCTGATGGACTACGCCGCGCCTCGCGCCGGCGTGGTCGCGTGCGAATTCCGCACCGAGACCGACGAGACGATCCCGTGCAAGAACAATCCGCTGGGCATCAAGGGCGTGGGCGAGCTCGGGACCATCGGCGCCACGCCGTGCATCGTGAACGCCGTCGCGGACGCGCTGGCTCGCGCCGGCCGGCGCGAAGCAGCGCGCACGATCCAGATGCCGCTCACGGCGGCCAAGGTGTGGGATGCGCTCGCCACGCCTGCCGTGTGAGGGCGGCCCCGCCCGGAAACGCGCGATTTACGCCGGTTGCACTTCCAGTCCGCGTTGCGGCTTCTTCTCGAAGCCATGGAAGTCGAAGCCGATGCGCGGCTGCCGGCCGCTCAGCAGCTCGGCCATGGCCTTGCCCGAGCCGGCGCCGTGGGTCCATCCGAGTGTGCCGTGGCCCGCGTTCACCCAGAGCCGCCCGACTCTCGTGCGGCCGATGTAGGGCACATTGGTCGGCGTCGAAGGCCTGAGACCGGTCCAGAAACGCGGCTCGCCGCCTTCTTCCGGCAGGCGCGTGTCCACCGCGCCCGGCAGGACTTCCTCGATGCGCCTGGCAAGCATGCGACAACGCGCTTGCGCCACCGCAGAGTCGAGGTCGAGGTTGAAGCCGGAGAGTTCGATGGTGCCCGCGACGCGAAGCTCGTCGCCCAGGCGGCTCATCGCAATCTTCAGCTCGTCGTCGATCGCGCTCACGAAGGGCGCGGCCTCGGGCTTTCTCACCTTGAACGTCGCGCTGTAGCCCTTGCCCGGATAGATCGGCAGGCGGATGCCGACGCTTCGCAGCAGCGGGGCCGAATAGGAGCCGCACGCCACCACGACCTCGTCGGCCACGATGCGCTCGGTCTTGCCGCCGATGCGGTCGCGCACGATGACGCCGGTGATCTCGCCGCCGGTCTTTTCGAGCCGCAGGATGTCGTGATTGAACCGGAAGTCCGCGCCGCGGGCGGCCGCGAGCATCGCGAGCTGCTCGGTGAATGCGCGCGCGTCGCCGCTTTCGTCGCTGGCGGTGTAGGTGCCGCCGACGATGCGGTGCGCGAAGCTCGCGAATGCGGGCTCGATGCGCAGCAGCTCTTCTTTCGTCACGACCTTGCGGTTCACCCCGTACTTCTGCATGAGGCGCGCCGCCTCGCCGGCCGATTCGAACGCTGCCGGGTCGGTGTAGTAGTGGGCGATGCCGCGCTTCAGGCGCTTGTATTCAACGCCGGTCGCGCGAACCACGTCCTTCAGCGCCGCGTGGCTGTAGTTGCCAAGCGCCACGAGTTGAGCCACGTTGCGTTCGAAGGCGCGGTCGTTGCATTGCGCGAGAAACTCGAGTCCCCAGCGCCACTGCTGCCAGTCGAGCTGCGGGCGAAAGAGGAGCGGGGCGTCGTTGCGCAGCATCCACTTCAGCAGCTTGGCGGGCGCATGCCTGTTCGCCCACGGCTCGCAATAGCTCACCGAAATCTGCGCGGCGTTCGCGAAGCTCGTTTCGCGCGCCGCCGCCGCCTGGCGGTCGATCACGATGACGTCGTGGCCGCGCTCGAGCAGGTGCCACGCGGTGGAAGTGCCGATGATGCCGGCGCCGAGGACGAGGATTTTCATGCCCGCCAGTGTGCGGGGAATTGCCTCGCTGCAAAAGAGAAATTAAACTTTCTCGGAAAACATCAGAATACCTTATGAATACCTTCGACCCGGACGCCCTCGAGTGCCTGGCCGCCATCGTCGAGGAGGGAGGCTTCGAGCGCGCGGCGCAGCGCCTGGCCATCACGCAGTCCGCGGTGTCCCAGCGGCTGCGCGCGCTGGAGCACCAAGTCGGCACCATCCTCATCGTGCGCAGCCGCCCGCTGAAGCCCACGGCAGCGGGGCAGTTGCTGCTGAAGCACACGAAACAGATGAGATTGTTGCGCGCCGACCTGGAGCGCGACTTGAAGGAACTCGCCCCGAGCTCGATGCACGGCACGCGCGAGGAGGAACGAGTCTCGATCGCGATCAACGCCGACAGCATCGCCACGTGGGCGCTGCCGGCGCTGGACGGCCTCGCGAAACAGGCGCTGCCGCTGGAGGTGATCGCGGACGATCAGGACTTCACGCACGAGTGGCTGCGCGAAGGCGAGGTGCTCGGCTGCGTCACGACATTGAAGCAAGCCCTGCGAGGCTGCAAGGTGGTGCCTCTTGGTGCGATGCGCTACGTCGCCATCGCCGCCGCGGACTACGTCGCCATGAAGTGTCCGCAGGGACTCACGGCGCACAATTTCCGCGACATCGCGTTCGTCGCCTTCAACCGCAAGGACGACATGCAAAGCGAGTTTGTCGGCAAGGCGTTCGGGCTGAAGCGCGTCACGCTCAACCAGATCTTCGTGCCCAGCTCGGAAGGCCAGGTGCGCGCCGTGCTGGCGGGCTGGGGCGCGAGTGTGGTGCCGGAGCTGCTCGTGCGCGGATTGATCGCGCAGGGACGGCTCGTGAACCTCGCGCCGGAATTCTCACTGCCGATCCAGCTGTACTGGCACTGCTGGAACCTGGAGTCGGAAGTGCTGGACCAGTTGACGGCGGCCCTCACGCACGCTGCGGGTGAATCGCTGCAGCAGAAGTGAATCAGCGCGGTGCGGTGGCGCCTTGGGGCAACGGCTCGGACAGGTTGGGGTCTCCGCTGTCGGGCCCCGCGAGGGCGAGCAGCACCGCGATCGCAATGGCTGCGATCCATGCGAGCATTTTCGTCCACAGCGGTTTCATCATGGCGACCCCCTGGTCTTTGTTCTTGCACTGAAGTGTCGCAAGACGCGCGCCCGAGCGAATGACGCGAATGTAAAGTTCGGCGCGCGAGTGTGCGCGCTCGTAACCTTCTTCGAGCAAAAGCGTAGCGCCCGGGGCATCCCCCTGCTGCGGTCGCGGTCACACGTCGAGTGTGAAGTCTTCCCGGAAACCTGCCTGTTCACCCTTGGACGCGTAGCCAAAGGTATTGGCGACCACGCGACAGCCGCGTTCCACGTAGTCGTGCTGGCAATGAAGATGGCCATGCAGCCAGTAGCGTGCGAGCGGCAGCAGATCGTCCAGCGAATTGCAAAATCCCGCGGTGCCCGGCGTCATGCCGTAGCGAGGGTCGGCGCTGCGCAGACTGGGTGCGAAGTGCGTCACAACCACCGTGGTTCCGTCGAAAGGCTGCGCGAGATGGGTGCGCAGCCATTCCTGGCATTGCAGCGCGAGCTCGCGCCAGCCTTCGGCGAGCATCGGCTCACCGCCCCGAAGCGCGGCGAAGCGTTCCAGGTAGAAGTTCGCGGCGCGAAACGCCTTGTGCCGCTGCTTCAGCGCGCTGGCCGTGTCGGCGATCGTGTGGCCGGGACGGCGCGACAACGCATCGAAGTCGGCCCAGAGCGTGGTGCCCACGAAGCGCACGCCGCCGATCACCAGCACTTCGCGCTCCAGCCACGTGATGCCGAGGCGTTCGCAGGTTTCGCGCAGCCGCGCGTGGGTGTCGTCGAAATCGAGGTGGTCGTATTCGTGATTGCCGGGAACGTAGAGCACCGGGACCGGCCAGCCTCGCTTCGGCGCGAAGCGCTCCAGCCCGAAGTCGCTGCCGCGCAGCCGCGAGCCTCGTTGATAGGAGCCGACGTCGCCCGACAGTATCAGCATGTCCGCGCCCGGCGCCGGGCGCGCCCGGAAGTCGGGATGCGACTCCAGGTGCAGGTCGGACATCAGCTGAATCTTCACCCGCCGATGGTAAGGGCCCGCGCGCCCGGCTCAGCCTGCCGGGCTGCCATCAGTGACCTGCCGCGCGAGGGGCGCTCAGCCGGACGTGGAAGACCGTGCCGCGCCCGGACTCGCTTTCCACATCGATCCTGCCGCCGTGCAGGTCCACGCATTCCTTCACGATGTGCAGGCCGATGCCCGTGCCCTGGATGCTGCCGACGTTCGTGCCGCGATGGAACGTCTCGAAAAGGCGTGGCAGGTCTTCGGCCGGGATGCCGATGCCGCGGTCGGACACCGAAAAGAGCAGCCCATCGTCACGTTCGGCGGCGACTCGGCATTCGACGGCGCTGTCAGGCGCCGAATACTTGAGCGCGTTGGACAGCAGATTCATGAGGATGTGACGCAGCAGCCGTGGATCGAGCAGGCGGCTTTCGTCGAGTCCGTCGCAGCGCATCGCGATGCGGGACGCCTGCGGCAGCGCCTGGTCCATCTCGGCGGCGAGCTGCACGAGAAGCTGCGGCACCGACAGCGGCCGCGGCTCGAAGGTGAAGTGGCCCGACTCCAGTTTGCTCGTGAGAAGCACCTGCTCCACGAGGCCATTCATGCGCGTGACCGCCGTGCGAATCTGCTCGACGATTTCGCTGCGCTCGGACGCCGGCAGGCGCGCGCCGTAGGTGTCGAGCAGCTCCACGGAGGAGAGGATCCCTGCAAGGGGCGTGCGGAACTCGTGCGACGCGACCGCGACGAAGCGCGATTTCAGCTCGGACAGTTCGCGCTCGCGCATGAGGGCACCGCGCATGTCCTCCTCGGCCTGGCGGCGTTCGGTCACGTCGACCAGGAAGTTGAGCGTCGCAGCCTCCCCCTGCCAGTCGAAGCGCACGCCCGAGATTTCGAGCCAGCGCACACGGCCGTCGACGTGCAGCACACGGAACTGGTAATTGTTCTCGACGGCCTCGCCCCTCAGCCGCCGCATGTGGTTGCCGAGGACGCGCTCGCGATCGTCGGGGTGGATGAACTCGATGAACGGCCTCGACATCGCCGACTCGAGGGTCTGTCCGGTGAGCGCGAGCGCCTTCGGGTTGGAGTAGAGAATGCGCCCGCCCGCGGTGACGAGGATGCCCTCGTTGACGTTCTCCACGACCTGGCGGTACTTCGCCTCGGATTCCGCGAGCGCGCGCGCCGCGGCCTTGCGACGCGAAATGTCGCGCACGAAGGAGCTGAACGTATAGCCCGAGGCCGTGCGGACCGGCCAGACCGAGAGTTCCACGTCGAACTCTTCGCCGCTTCGGCGCACGGCGCGCGTTTCGACTCGCTTGTTGAAGATCTGCGCGGAGCCGTCCGCGAGGAAGCGCCGGATGCCCGCGAGGTGCTGCTCGCGGTGCGCCGGGGGCACGATCAGCTCCGACAGCACCTGTCCGATCGCTTCCTCGCGCGCCCAGCCGAATACGCGCTCGGCGGCATTGTTCCAGTCCACGACGCGGCTTCGCTCGTCGATCGAGATCACCGGGTCGTTGGCGGTGGCGAGCATCGCCTCGAGTCGTGCATTCGCCTCGCTCAGGCTGCGCTCGGCATCGGCGCGGCGGCTCATTTCCGCGTGCAGTTGCGCCGTCGTGTCGAACTGCCACGAGATGTCGCGCGCCACGTGCGTCACCCAACGCTCGCCGTTCGGTCCGAAACTGGCAAACGCCTGCTCGCGCAGGCGCGCCACGCGGGCCCTTTCGCCACGTCGTGCGGGCTGGGTGAGCCGGTACTCGAGCGTGTAGCCCGTGCCGGGCAGGTGCTCGCGAGCTTCGCGCAAAGGCGCGGCGTCCTCTTGCGAAACGCGTTCCAAAAGAAGGCGGCGGCCGACAGGTGCGGCGCTCTCGCGGCCGAGGAGGCGCAGCAGTGCGGCGTTGGCGTGCAGCACGCGCCCGCTTGCCGCGTCCCACACCCACACCATCTCGTCGAGCGCATCGGCGAAGCGGCGCACCCAGTCGAGGCCGTCCTTCGGTGAGCGCTCGCCCGCGATCATCCGCGCAGCATAGCTCAGCCGCTCAATCGGACAAGAACGCCTTCTTCGCGGCCGCCGCAACGGCGAGGCGCAGCCAGGCGTGATCGCTGCGCCGTTCCTGCCGTCGCTGCCAGAGCGCCTCGACGTGCACTGGCGGGGTATCGAACGGCAGCTCGCGGATCGCGAGCCTCTCCGCCACGCCGGTGATGCCGATGAAATGCCGGGGCAGCACAGTCAGCAGGTCGGAGGTCGTGACGATGCGCGCGGCCGTGAAGAACTGGTTGACCGTCATCACGATGCGCCGCGTTTGACCGAGCGCGGCCAGCGCCTCGTCGACGAAGCCGAAGGGACGTCCGGAGAAGCTCACGAGAAGGTGGTGCGCCGCGCAATACCGCTTGAGCGTGAACGGGCCACTCGCAAGAGCGTGGTCCTTTCTCATCACGCACACGTACTCGCCCTTGTGCAGGCGCTGATGTTCGAAGGGCGCGAGGCGGCCGGCTTGCGCCTGTGCGGTGAGGTCGGCGATCACGGCGGGGAAAAAGCCGACGGCAAGGTCCACCTGCGCCTCCTCGAACAAGAGCCGCGGGTCGCGCGTGGTGAGCGGCACCGTGCGCATGGAAACTCCGGGCGCGTCGCGCTCGATGATTTCCACGAGGCCCGGCATCAGCTCGGCCGCCGTGGAGTCGGCCATGCCGAGCACGAACGTGTTGTCCGCCTCGGACGCCACGAAATCGCCGGGGACCAGCGATTTTTCGAGTTGCCTCAGCGCGTCGCTGACCGCGGGCCACAGCGCCAGCGCGCGCGGCGTCGGCTCCACCCCGTAGCCGCTGCGGCTCACCAGCCGGTCCCCGAGCGCATCTCTCAGGCGTGCGAGCGCGTTGCTCACCGAAGGCTGCGTCATCGCCAGGTGCCGCGCCGCCCGCGTGAGGTTGCGGTCGACCATCACCTGGTCGAACACACGCAGCAAATTGAGGTCCAGCGTGCGGAAGTTCGTGGATTTCATCAGATCTGTGAATGGTAGACATCACAGAACTAAACTTGCCACATATCAGGGAAAACCCTAGAATGGCGTCGAATCTCCACTGACGCGCCATCCGACAAGAAAGAAGGGAAGAACATGAGCCGCTTCGTCCACATCGACTATTCGCCCGTGCACCCTGGCGAGTCCCGCCTGCAGGGCGTTGCCGGTGCGATCCGGGTTGCCGCGAGGCATGCACGCGGCGCGCACGGCGCCCGCGGCGTTGGGACGCTGCTGTTGGCCGGTGTCGTCTCGGCATTGCTCGTGGCGGCCAATGAATGGGTCGATGCCTGGAGCGCGGGCCATCTGCTGGCGGCCTGGATGCTGCTTTGGGCCGTCGGCTTCGCCGCGCTGGCATTGTTCGCGGCGCCGGCTCGTCGCATCGGGGCACGACTGCGTTCGCGCTGGCTGGCCGTGCGCGCCTGGCGCAGGCAGGCCCGCGCAGACGAGCAACTCTGGAAGATCGCGCTCACCGATGCCCGTGTCATGGCCGACCTGAGCCGCGCAATGAGCGCCGCCGCCGAACGCGATGTTCGCACCTACTCCTGAGATAACACCATGCTAGTCACACTCTTACTCGTCGGCACCCGTCGCATCGCCCGCTCGCTGCCGCATCCTCTGCGCGCGGCTCTGGACAATTGGTCGCATCGCAAAGCGCTCGATCGCCGTGAGGCGCGACGCCACATGGGCGATCGCAGCGCCGTGCCGCTGCCGCCCGTGGTGAGCGGTCGTCCGAGCCTGCCGCATCCGTTTCGCGGCTGATCACAGAGGGGCAACCAACCCCCGGGTGGGTCCGCCTTCCCGGAACTCAGCCGAGATCAGGCGGCCAGCCGCTGCTCGATGTGGGCCTTGGTGTCCTTCAGCTCCTGCGGCAGCCCGTACGCCAGCTGGCGGAACAACTCGGCGTGCAGTTCGAGTTCCCTTTCCCAATCCGCACGGTCGATGGACATCACCTGGTCGAACTTCGCTTCACTGAAGTCGAGCCCGGTCCAGTTCATTTCCTCGTAGCGCGGGCTCACGCCGAACGCATGGCGCTGCCCGTCGACCTTGCCTTCGATGCGGTCGATCATCCACTTGAGCACGCGCATGTTCTCGCCGTAGCCCGGCCAGACGAACTTGCCGTCCTCGCCCTTGCGGAACCAGTTCGTCGTATAGATCTTCGGCAGCTTCGCGCCGCTTTGCTTCAGCTTCCGGCCGAGCTCGAGCCAGTGACGGAAGTAGTCGCTCATGTTGTAGCCGGTGAAGGGCAGCATCGCGAACGGATCGCGTCGCACCACGCCGACCTGCCCGACGATCGCGGCAGTGGTCTCGGAGCCCATGGTTGCGGCCATGTAGACGCCTTCCACCCAGTCGTTGGCTTCGGTCACTAGCGGCACGGTGGTCGAGCGGCGCCCGCCGAAGATGAACGCATCGATCGGCACACCCGCGGGGTCGTCCCATGCGGGATCGAGCGCCGGATTGTTGACGGCCGCTACGGTGAACCGCGCATTGGGGTGCGCCGCCTTCGCACCTGTTTCCTTCGCGATCTGCGGGGTCCAGTCACGGCCCTGCCAGTCGATGCAGTGCGCGGGCGGCTCGCCCATGCCTTCCCACCACACGTCGCCGTCGTCGGTGAGCGCGACGTTGGTGAAGATGACGTTGCGGCCGAGGCTCGCCATGCAGTTCGGGTTGGTCAGCGTATTGGTGCCGGGGGCCACGCCGAAGTAGCCGGCCTCCGGGTTGATCGCGTAGAGGCGGCCATCCTCCCCGGGCTTGATCCACGCGATGTCATCGCCGATGGTCGTGACTTGCCAGCCCTCGAAGCCCTTCGGTGGGATCAGCATCGCGAAGTTGGTCTTGCCGCAGGCCGAGGGGAACGCGGCGGCGACGTGATACTTCCTGCCGTCGGGATTGGTCACGCCGAGGATGAGCATGTGCTCGGCGAGCCACCCCTCGTCGCGCCCCATGGTGGAGGCGATTCGCAGGGCGAAGCACTTCTTGCCGAGCAGGGCATTGCCGCCATACCCGGAGCCATAGGACCAGATCTCGCGCGTTTGCGGGAAATGCACGATGTACTTGGTCTTGTTGCAGGGCCAGGCGACATCCTGCTGGCCGGGCTCGAGCGGCGCGCCCACGGTGTGCACGCACGGCACGAACTCGCCATCCACGCCCAGCACGTCATACACCGCGCGGCCCATGCGGGTCATGATGCGCATGTTCACGGCTACGTAGGCGCTGTCGGACAGCTCGATGCCGATGTGCGCGATGGGCGAGCCGAGCGGCCCCATCGAGAAAGGCACCACGTACATCGTGCGGCCGCGCATGCAGCCGTCGAAGAGCGGATGCAGCGTCGAGCGCATCTCGGCCGGGTCCATCCAGTTGTTGGTGGGTCCGGCGTCCTCCTTGCGGTCCGTGCAGATGAAAGTTCGGTCTTCGACACGGGCCACGTCGCCCGGGTCGGACCAGGCTAAATAGGAGTCGGGGCGCTTCTGCGCATTCAGCCGGCGGAAAGTCCCCGCCTCGACGAGCTGGGCGCACAGGCGGTCGTATTCCGCCTGGCTGCCATCGCACCAGTGGACGCGGGCGGGCTTGCAAAGCGCCACCATGTCGGCCACCCAGGCGATCAGGCGGGCGTTCTTCACGTACGAGGGCGCCTGCAGGTCGAGGCCCTGCATCACGGGTGAATTCATCGAATGCTCCTAATGTGAAAGCCGGATTGCAGAAAGGAGCGTTCTTCACCCTTCTGCAATCGGACTCATCGGGCCGAGCCGGGGGCCGCATGCAGGACGATTTTATGAAAGCACCCCTCGGCGGCGCGCGAGAACGGCGGCAAATCCATGCAAAGGATGCATGAGATTATGCGCAGCCGTGTGGCCGGCGCAAAAAAGCCCGCCGAGCAGCGGGCGCCCGCGACGTGGGGGTCGATCAGGCCATATAGATCGCGATGAAGGCCAGCAGGAACATCAGCACACCGCCCGCGATGGGCAGCACAAGAGGAACGGCGTGCACGACGTCCTCGATGGGGTCGTGCGGCTGCGTGCTGCCGGGGTTATCGCCATGGCTATGGCTATGGCTATGGCGCGCTTCGGAAGTGGACATGGTCGGGTACCTGGATTTTGCGTCGTCGTCCCGATTTTACAGGCGCCTTGCGCTACAGCAGCGCGTACGTGGTCGTCGCCCGGCAGGCGCTTCTGCCATCCGCTGCGCCGCGCACGTCGATCTCGCCGAAAGCAAGCGTCTTGCCCGCGCGCAGCACTCGCGCTTCCACCAGAGCATCCTGGCGTGAAAGCGGCTTCAGAAAGCTCGTGCTCATCTGCACCGTCGTGCATGGACGGAACTCGCCGAACTGCGTCATGAGCGCAAGCACCATCGCCGTGTCGGCCGCCGCCATCATGGCCTGGCCGCACAGCATGCCGCCGACGCGCGAGAGCTGGTCGCTCTGCGGCAGCCGCAGCGCGACTCGGCCCTCATCGAAACTCTCCACCGTGAGGCCGAGCGCCTGCACCCAGGGCGCGAAATAGTCGGGCAGCGCCCGTTGCAGCAGATCTCTTTCGATCATTGTTCCTCCGCTTCGAAGCCGGCCGCGCGCAGCGCCGTGAGCACCTGCCGGATGTGTTCGCGCCCGCGCGTCTGGATCACAAGTTCGATCTCCACGTTCTGCGCGGCGAGCAGGGTGAAGGCGCGCTGGTGATGCACCTCGTCGATATTGCCGCCCGCCTCGCCGATGATCGAAGTGATGCGCGCGAGCGACCCCGGCACGTCGCGCGCGCACACGCGCAGCCGGGCAAGCCGGCCCGCGCGCACCAGGCCGCGCTGGATGATGGCAGCCAGCAGCATCGGATCGATGTTGCCACCGCCCAGAACGAGGCCCACCTTGCGGCCCCGCCAGCGCTCAGGATATTTCAGGAGCGCCGCGAGCCCGGCCGCGCCGGCGCCCTCGACCAGCGTCTTCTCGATTTCGAGCAGCATCACGATCGCCTGCTCGATGTCGCCCTCGTCCACCAGCACGAGATCGTCCACGTGGCGTTCGATGAGCGCCTGCGTGATGTGGCCGGGCGCCCCCACCGCGATCCCTTCGGCGATTGTCGAGACGCCCTGGGGCAGGTGTTCGTGCTTCACCGCGTTGAACATGTTCGGAAAGCGCAGCGTCTGCACCCCGATCACTTCGATTCCGGGCACGAGCGCCTTCGCCGCCGTCGCGATGCCGGCGACCAGGCCCCCGCCGCCGACCGCGACGATCAGCGTTTCGAGCTCCGGCACGGCCTGCAGCATTTCGATGCCGACCGTGCCCTGCCCGGCAATGATGGCGTCGTCGTCATAGGGGTGGACGAACGTGAGCCGCTCGCGCCCCGCCAGTTCCAGCGCATGAGCGCGCGCCTCCTCGAGCGTGTCGCCGTGCAGCACCACTTCGGCGCCGAAGCTGCGCGTGCGCTCGACCTTCACGCCCGGCGTGAAGCGCGGCATGACGATCACGGCGCGCAGTCCCAGGCGTTGCGCGTGGTAGGCCACGCCCTGCGCATGATTGCCGGCGCTCATGGCGATCACGCCGTGGCGCCGCTCCTCGTCGCTCAGGCGGGAAAGCTTGTTGCAGGCGCCGCGCTCCTTGAACGAAGCCGTGAACTGGAGGTTCTCGAACTTCAGGAACACCTGGCAGCCGGTGATCTGCGAGAGCGTGCGCGATTCGACGCAGGGCGTGTCCAGCACCTGGCCGTGCAGGCGGCCGGCGGCGTCGCGGATGTCCGATAGGGCGATCATTCCGGTGATTCTGCACGCCCCGCGCCCGGGGCTTGCGGGGTTTCCCCACGATCAGGTTCTTCCATGTAGCATCAACTCGCGTTATCGTAGGCCCGCAAAGTCGTGGGATACGTCTCGACGCGCCACAACCGGAGGTGCGATTGGCCAAGCGTTCGCCGGATGCGCAGGTGCTGCCGTCGCCGGGGCTGAAGGATGCCCCGGTGCTGGACCTGATGTGCTCGCATTTCGTGTTGACGCTCGCGGCCAAGCAGGGGGCGAAGTTCAACGTCCGGCGCGACCTGAACGGACTGCTGTCGCTCGCCGGCCGCCACCTCGTCTGGCCGGCGCCCGCGCTTGGCCGCCTGCGCGAATTCCTCACGCGCCGATGCAAGGAAAACGAGTTCTGGCGTGGCCACGAGTCGCTCGCCACGCGTGAGTTCCTGGACCGCCACGGCGTCTGGCGGGGCCCGTACGAGGAAGGCACGCTCTTTTTCTATCTCGACGAATACGCGAAGGACCAGCCGAAGGATCTCCTGTCGGTGCTCGCGGTCACGGGCGACTGGCTCACGCACGCGTTGAAGAAGCACTCGACGCTCGTCGAGAAGAACATCGATTCGCTTTCCAGCCTGCTGCAGTTGAACAAGGCCGAGCGGGCACTTCTTTTGTACGGCACGCTCGCGCGCTACCAGCGCGACCTGCGCAGCCTGCTCGTGGAATTCAAGGTGAACAACGCGCCGGAGGCCTATGCGGCCATTGCCGAGGTCGCCGGCGTGAATGCCACGGAAGTCGGCGAAGCGCTGCGGGCCGGCTCGCGGCTCGAACGCATCGGGCTGGTCGAGAATCTCATTTCCGAACACAACATCACCGACCTCGCCGATCTCATGAAGGTGAGCGAGAAGCTGCCGCCCGTGCTGATGCGCGAATACCGCGACCAGAACGAGCTGATGGCGGTGTTCACGCGGCCGTCGGCGAAAAGCGAGCTCGTGCTCGGCGACTTCGCGTTCGTGGAGGACGACGCGCAGGTGCTGTGCGCACTTCTGCGCAATGCCGTGGCGCGCAAGGAGCCCGGCGTGAACGTGTTGCTGTACGGCCCCCCCGGCACCGGCAAGACCGAGCTCGCCAAGGTCGTGGCGCAGGCCGCGGGCCTGGAACTTTTCGAAGTCGAATACGCGGACCGCGACGGCAATTCGCTATCGGGCCGGGACCGCTACAGGTCGCTGCAGATCGCGCAGGTCTTCCTGAAGGGAAGCGCCCAGGCGGCGCTCCTCTTCGACGAAGTGGAGGACGTGTTTCCGCCGATCTCCACGGAGGCCGCGCAGATGATGGCGCGGGCCGAGCAGGTGGTGGCACCCGCGTCGGGCAGTGTGAGCGGCAAGGCGTGGGTCAACCAGATTCTCGAATCCAATCCGGTGCCGACCTTGTGGGTCACCAACCGCATCGAGCAGATCGACCCCGCCTTCCGGCGCCGCTTCGCGTATCACCTGGAACTGAAGTCGCCGCCGCCCGGCGCGCGCGAAGGACTCGTGCGCAAGACGCTCGAAGGCGTCGCGGTCGGCGATGCCTTCATTGCCAAGCTCACCGAACGCAAGGGACTCACGCCCGCGCAGATTCGCACCGCCGTACGCTTCGCGGGCCTCGCGCATGCCGAGGGGGCGGAGATGGAAAAGCTCATCGAGCGCCAGCTGCGCAACGCCGACCAGGCGCTCGGCACGCGCGCCTACGACGCCGGTGGGCGCCGCTGCGTCACGACCTACGATCTCGACATGCTGAATGTGGAATGCCGCTACGACATCGGGCGCATCGTGAACGCCTTGAAGGCGCGCGGCCATGGGACGCTCTGCTTCTACGGCGCTCCGGGCACCGGCAAGACCGCGCTGGCCGAGCACATCGCGCGCACGCTCGACCGGCCGCTTCTCATCCGGCAGGCGAGCGACCTCATGAGCAAATTCGTGGGCGAGACCGAACAGAACATGGCGGCCATGTTCCGCGAGGCCGAGGCCGAGCAGGCGGTGCTGCTGCTGGACGAAGCCGACAGCTTCCTGCAGGACCGCCGAGGCGCGCAGCGCACGTACGAAGTGACCGAAGTGAACGAGATGCTGCAGGGCATGGAGCGTTTCGCCGGGATCTTCGTCTGCACGACGAACCTCATGGACCGCATCGACCAGGCGGCGCTTCGGCGCTTCACCTTCAAGATCAAGTTCAAGCCGCTCGCCGCGGCGCAGCGCGAGAAGATGTTCGTGACCGAGGTGCTCGAGGGCGACGTGGGCGGCCTCACGCAGGAAGTGCGCGCGCGGCTCGAGCGCCTCGAGCATTTGTGTCCCGGCGACTTCGCGGCCGTGAAGCGCCAGGTCGACATCCTCGCCACCGCATTCGGTCCGGATGAATTCCTCGAGCAGCTCGAGGCCGAGCACCGCATCAAGCCCGAGGTGCGCGAGAACAAGCCGATCGGCTTCGTCTAGGCCGTTTCGGCCACCACACGCAGCACCTCGCTTCCGTACGCTTCGAGCTTCTTCGCCCCGATGCCGCTGATGCCCTCGAGCTCGGCGAGCGATCGCGGCGCTCTCGCCGCGATGGCAGCCAGTGTCGCATCGTGGAAGATCACGTACGCGGGCAGGTTGTGCTCACGCGCGACCTCCGAACGCCACGACTTGAGCGCGGCGAACCGCTCCTGCGCAGACCCCGTCAATCCGGCCGCCACGACGGGCGTGCCCCGCCCGGTCTTCTCGCGGCGCTTGCCGCCCGGGCCCGGCTGCGCGACCGACTCGCGCAGCAGCACCGCCTGTTCCCCGCGCAGCACGGCGCGCGAGGCGGGCGTGAGCTGCAGCGTGTTGTAGGCCTCGCTGTTCACCGCCACGGCGCCCGTCGCGACGAGCTGCCTGAGCACGCTGCGCAGCTGCGTCTCGCTGAACTCCGCGCCGATGCCCCACGTGGAGAGTTTCTCGTGCGCGAACTGCGCGGCCTTGGGCGTCGGCTTGCCGCGCACGATGTCCATGATGTGACCCGGGCCGAAGCTGATGCCGCTTTGCTGCTGCACGCGATAGATCGTGGAAAGCAGCTTGCGCGCCGCCTCCGTGCCGTCCCATACGTGCGGAGGCGAAAGACAGTTGTCGCAATTGCCGCAGGCCCGCGAATCCTCACCGAAGTACGCGAGCAGTCGCACGCGGCGGCAATCCGTGGCTTCGGCCAGCGCGAGCAGCGCCTCGAGCTTGCCGCGCAGCACCTGCTTGAATTCGTCGGGCGCGGTGCTCTCGTCGATCATCCGGCGCTGGTTCACGACGTCCTGCAGCCCGTACGCCATCCAGGCGTCGGCGGGCAGGCCGTCGCGGCCTGCGCGGCCCGTTTCCTGGTAGTAGCCCTCGATGTTCTTCGGCAGATCGAGATGCGCCACGAAGCGCACGTCGGGCTTGTCGATGCCCATGCCGAAGGCGATGGTCGCGACCATGACGACGCCTTCGTCGCGCAGGAACCGATCCTGGTGGCGCTGGCGCATCTGCGCATCGAGCCCGGCGTGGTAAGGCAGCGCATCGAGGCCGTGCGAGCACAGGCTTTGCGCGACTTCTTCCACGCGCTTGCGGGACTGGCAGTACACGATGCCGGCTTCGCCCTCGTGTTCGCGCTCGATGAAGCGCAGCAGCTGCGCGACGGGGTCTTTCTTCTCGACGATCGAATAGCGGATGTTGGGCCGGTCGAAGCTCGCGATGAAGCGGCGGGCTTCCTGCAGCCGCAGGTGCTGCACGATGTCCTCGCGCGTGAGCGCATCCGCCGTCGCGGTGAGCGCGATGCGCGGCACGCCGGGAAACTGCTCGTGCAGCACCGTGAGCGCGCGGTATTCCGGCCGGAAGTCGTGGCCCCACTGGCTCACGCAGTGCGCCTCGTCGATGGCAAAGAGAGCGAGCTTGCCGCGCTCGTACAGTGCGGCAAGCTGGGCCTGAAAGCGAGGCGTGGTGACGCGTTCGGGCGCCGCGTAGAGCAGCGTGAGCTCGCCCTTTCGCAT
Source organism: Ramlibacter sp. (assembly GCF_035548915.1). Classification (GTDB taxonomy): domain Bacteria; phylum Pseudomonadota; class Gammaproteobacteria; order Burkholderiales; family Burkholderiaceae_C; genus Ramlibacter. The sequence continues at coordinate 54,329 of NZ_DASZSE010000008.1, forward strand.
GCGCTGCTCCACCGCCTGGGCTTGTGCGCCGCTCAGCGTCGAATTCAGGAATGCGGCCTCCACGCCGGCCTCGTGCAGCGCGCCCACCTGGTCGTGCATGAGGGCGATGAGCGGCGACACGACGACGGTGACGCCGTGACCGTCCCGCTGCCTCGCGATGGCGGGGATCTGGTAGCACAGCGATTTGCCGCCGCCCGTGGGCATAAGCACCAGCGCGTCGCCGCCGGCCGTCACGTGCTCGACGATTTCGGCCTGCGGGCCGCGAAAGCTTCCGTAGCCGAAGACCTCGCGCAGGATGTTCAGGGGTGGCGTCACGGGGGCTATTGTGCGCAATCGAGCGACATCGCACGCTTTGTTCCTACAATCGATGGATCATGAAAGCCGTGACATATACCCGTGGACAAGCTTTGACGGCGCTGCTCGCGCGGCGCATCCTGATCCTGGACGGCGCGATGGGCACGATGACGCAGCGCTTTCGCCTGACGGAGGCCGACTTCCGGGGCGAACGCTTCAAGGACCACCCGAAGGACCTGAAGAACAACGGCGACTTGCTGTCGCTCACGCGCCCCGACGTGATCCGGGACATTCATGAAGGCTATCTCGCCGCCGGAGCGGACATCATCGAGACCAACACCTTCGGCGCCAACGCACTGGCGCAGGAAGACTACGGGCTCGCTCGGCTGTCGCACGAGATGAACGTCGCATCGGCGCGGCTTGCCCGGGCCGCGGCCGACAAGTTCTCCACGCCCGGCAAGCCACGCTTCGTCGCAGGCGCATTGGGCCCCACGCCGCGTACCGCGAGCATCAGCCCCGACGTCAACGATCCGGGGGCCCGCAACGTCGACTTCGAACAGCTTCGCGCCGCGTACCACGAGCAGGTGGCGGGGCTCGTGCAAGGCGGCGTCGACCTGCTGCTGGTCGAGACGATCTTCGACACGCTCAACGCGAAGGCGGCGCTCTTTGCGATCGACGAATACTTCGAGGAAAGCGGCGAGCGGCTGCCGCTCATCGTGAGCGGCACGGTGACCGATGCGTCGGGCCGCATCCTGAGCGGCCAGACCGTCACCGCCTTCTGGTACAGCGTGCGTCATGCGCAGCCGCTCGCGATCGGCCTCAATTGCGCCCTGGGCGCGGCGCTGATGCGGCCGTACATCCAGGAGCTCGCGCGTGTCGCGCCGGACACGTTCATCAGCTGCTATCCGAACGCCGGGCTGCCCAACCCGATGAGCGAGACCGGTTTCGACGAAACGCCGGAAGTCACCTCGCGCCTGCTCGCGGAGTTCGCGGCCGAGGGCCTCGTGAACATCGTGGGCGGCTGTTGCGGCACGACGCCGCAGCACATCGGGGCCATCGCGGCGGCGGTCGAGCCGCTTGCAGCGCGTTCGACGCGGCGCGCGATGTTCTACAAGGAAGCGGCCTGAAATCAAGCGGGCCGGCGGGCGGTAACCCGCCGGCCCCTTGTCATGGCTCGCTGGCGGGTAAGCCGCCGACCCATAACGGCAGTGTGGCGCCTCGCGCCCCGAAAGTCTTCCCGAATTGCGGGTCCCGTGCCTGCCATGGCAGAAAATCCTTCGATGGCCCCTCCAAGGATCGGGAGATAGAATTCCTGGAATGGACCAGATCGACCGAAAGATCCTGAGGACGCTCCAGCAGGACGCCCGGGTGAGCCTGCAGCAGATCGGCCAGGCCGTGGGCCTGAGCGCGTCCCCGTGCTGGGAGCGCATCCGAAAGCTGGAGCTGGGCGGCGTGATCGAAGGCTACACCGTGCGGCTCAGCCCGCAGGCGCTCGGCTTCAACGACACCGTGCTCGTGCAGGTGACGCTCGACAGCCATTCGGACAACACGCTCGAGAAGTTCGGCGAGACACTTGCCGCGATCCCCGAGGTCATCGAAGCGTATCTGGTCTCCGGCGAATACGACTACCTGCTGCGCGTGGCGGTGAAGGACACGCGCGACTACGAGCGGCTGCTGCGCGAGAAGCTGTACAAGATCAAGGGCATCCGCCACAGCAAGTCGAGCTTTGTGCTGAGGACGCTGAAGAAAGCGGATCTGCCGATCTAGGCCGAGCGGCGCCCCCGCAGGCACACGGCTGCGGCCGCGCTAGACCGGCATGAGTTCGTTGATCTCCTCGTTCATCGCCTGCGTGAGCTGCGAATACATCTTCAGCTTTTCCTGGCTGTCGCGCATCCGCTCGGCCATGCGCCGCGAGATGGCCATCACCAGTTTGGCCGCGATGCGCGGCTCGCGATCCAGCAGCTGGTTCAGCGCCGCGCGCGTGAGCACGCCGCAGCGCAGATCCGTCATCGCCGTGCAGGACGCCGAGCGCGGCGCGCCATCGAGCAGCCCCATCTCGCCGATCAGGCTGCCGGGGCCGAGCACCGTGAAGGTAAGGGGATGGGTGCGATTGGCGAGCGACGATTCGACCGTCACTTCGCCTTCCAGGACGAGCACCATGAAGCCGGTATTCTCCTCGTCCCCCTCGCGGATGAACATCGTGCCTTCTTCGATGCGGCGCGGGCGCATGTAGCTCACCACCACGCGCGCCTCGTCGATCGACAGCTTGAGCAGCGAGCCGGGCGCGGCCAGCATTTCGGCGGCGCATTCGGCCGAGGGCGAGCCGGCGATATTGCTCGGCCGCGAACGCCTGGGCACCTCGAAGCGCGACGGCTGCGTCTCGGGCACCTCGTGCGCCCGGCGAGCGAAGATGAGATTCAGGATGCTCATGCGTAAAGACCCCCGAACAGGGCGGCGTCGTGCCGCTGCCTTTAGAATTCATGCTAGCCCGAGGAGCGCTGCAGCGATTAGGCAATCTGCTTAACGTCAGGCTCGGGATTGCCTAACCGCGCTCACCCCCTGGATTCGACCCACGAGGTGAGGAACATGCAAGCGGCCCCCCCTTCCACGAACGCCCCGATGTCCGCGCTCGATCCTTCGGGCTGCGGCCCGGAGATCGCGCCGATGAAGCTTTGCGGCCTGGAGCCGGTCTCCATCGGCCCGGGCAGCCTTTTCGTCAACATCGGCGAGCGCACGAACGTCACCGGCTCGAAGGCATTCGCGCGCATGATCCTCGCCGGCCAGTTCGAGCAGGCGCTGGCCGTTGCGCGCCAGCAGGTCGAAAACGGCGCGCAGGTGATCGACGTCAACATGGACGAGGCCATGCTGGACAGCAAGGCCGCGATGGTGCGCTTCCTGAACCTGATCGCGAGCGAGCCGGACATCGCGCGCGTGCCGGTGATGATCGACTCGTCCAAGTGGGACGTGATCGAGGCGGGCCTGCGCTGCGTGCAGGGCAAGGGCATCGTGAATTCGATTTCCCTGAAGGAAGGCGAGGCCGAGTTCAGGCGGCAGGCGAAGCTCGTGAAGCGCTACGGCGCCGCCGCCGTCGTCATGGCCTTCGACGAGCAGGGCCAGGCGGACAGCTACCAGCGCAAGATCGACATCTGCGCCCGGGCGTATCGCATCCTCACGGGCGAGGTGGGCTTCGCGCCGGAAGACATCATCTTCGATCCGAACGTCTTCGCGATCGCGACGGGCATCGAGGAGCACAGCACCTACGCGGTCGACTTCATCGAGGCGGCGCGCTGGATCAAGCGCAACTTGCCCGGCGCGAAGGTGAGCGGAGGCGTGTCGAACGTGAGCTTCTCGTTTCGCGGCAACGACCCGGTGCGCGAAGCGATCCACACCGTCTTCCTGTACCACGCGATCCGCGCCGGCATGGACATGGGCATCGTGAACGCGGGCATGGTCGGCGTGTACGACGAAGTCGAGCCGACGCTGCGCGAGCGCGTGGAAGATGTCGTCCTCAATCGCCGCCCCGACGCGGCCGAGCGGCTGGTGGAAATCGCCGAACACGCGCGCGGCGCCGCGAAGGACGACACGAAGAAGAACGAATGGCGGGCGCTGCCAGTCGAACAGCGTCTGTCGCACGCGCTCGTGCACGGCATCACCGATCACATCGTCGAAGACACCGAAGAGGTCTACCAGGCCGTGATCGCGCGGGGCGGCCGGCCGCTGCACGTGATCGAAGGGCCGCTCATGGACGGCATGAACATCGTGGGCGACCTCTTCGGCGCCGGCAAGATGTTCCTGCCGCAGGTGGTGAAGTCCGCCCGCGTCATGAAGCAGGCGGTCGCGCATCTCGTGCCCTACATCGAAGCGGAAAAGCGCGCGCAGGCAGCCGCGGGCGAGGACGTGCGCGCCAAGGGCCGCATCGTGATCGCCACCGTGAAGGGCGACGTGCACGACATCGGCAAGAACATCGTGACGGTCGTGCTCCAGTGCAACAACTTCGACGTGATCAACATGGGAGTGATGGTCCCGTGCCACGAGATCCTGGCGAAGGCCCGCGTCGAAGGCGCCGACATCGTCGGCCTCTCCGGCCTCATCACGCCGTCGCTGGAGGAGATGCAGTATGTCGCCTCCGAGATGCAGAAGGACGAGCACTTCCGCCTGAAGAAGATTCCGCTTCTGATCGGCGGCGCGACGACGAGCCGCGTGCACACGGCCGTGAAGATCGCGCCGAAGTACGAAGGGCCCGTGGTGTACGTGCCCGATGCCTCGCGCAGCGTGAGCGTGGCGCAGAGCCTGCTGTCCGACCGGGCTGCGAAATACATCGCCGAGATCAACGCCGACTACGAGAGGGTTCGGCAACTGCACGCGAACAAGAAGCAGGTGCCGCTCTGGCCGCTTGCGAAGGCACGCGCCAACAAGACGCCGCTCGACTGGGCGGACTACACGCCGCCGAAGCCGAAATTCATCGGCCGGCGCGTATTCCGCAACTTCGATCTCGCCGAGCTCGCGAAATACATCGACTGGGGGCCGTTCTTCCAGACCTGGGACCTCGCGGGACCGTTCCCCGCCATCCTGAAGGACGAAGTCGTCGGCCCCGAGGCGGTGCGCGTCTACTCCGACGGCCAGCGCCTGTTGAAGCGCCTGATCGAAGGCCGGTGGCTCACGGCCAACGCGGTGATGGGACTCTGGCCCGCCAACACCGTGCGTGACGACGACATCGAGCTGTACGCCGACGAAGCGCGCGCGAAGCCCATCCTCACCTGGTACGGACTGCGCCAGCAGACCGAGAAACAGGCGGTCGACGGCGTGATGCGGCCGAGCCGCTGCCTCGCGGACTTCGTCGCTCCCAAGGGCGTCGCGGACGACTACGTGGGCATGTTCGCGGTGACGGCCGGCCTCGGTGTCGAGCAGAAGGTGAAGTACTTCCTCGACGACCACGACGACTATTCGGCCATCATGCTGAAGGCGCTCGCCGACCGTCTCGCCGAAGCGCTGGCCGAATGCCTGCATCAGCGCGTCCGAAAGGATTTGTGGGGTTACGCGGCGGGCGAGCAGCTCGGCAACGAAGAGCTCATCGCCGAGAAGTACACCGGCATCCGCCCCGCGCCGGGCTACCCGGCGTGTCCCGACCACAGCGTGAAGCGCGACATGTTCGGCGTGCTGCAGGCCCAGGAGATCGGCATGGAGCTCACCGAGAGCCTGGCGATGATGCCTGCGGCCAGCGTGAGCGGCTTCTATCTCTCGCATCCGGCGAGCACCTACTTCAACGTCGGGAAGATCGGCGAGGACCAGCTGCAGGACCAGGCCGCGCGGCGGGGCGCCGCGGTGGACGAGCTGCAGCGGCTGCTTGCGCCCAACCTGTGATCGACGAAGCGGCGCCGGACGAAGCCGCGAGGGGCGAGCGTCGGCACCCTCCTACCGGGCGAGCGTTGCCGCGCCGATAGTTCGACGCCGCGAATGCGGTGACGATACGAAGTCATGATGGCCACGATGTCCCGCATGGCGCCCCGGCTGCGCACGGTCCTTGCGCCCGCGATGCCTTTCTATCGCGCGCTCCAACTGTGGAGCGCCGCCGGCGGCTTGCGGATGAGCGCCGCCACTTCGTTCTACGGCATCCTGAGCCTCGCGCCGCTGCTGATCGCGCTGGTGGGCGTGCTCGGCTGGTGGGTGGACCGCCACCTGCTCGAACAGGGGCTCGTGAACCAGGTGGGCGCCGTGATCGGCGAGCAGGGCGCCCGGCTGGTACAAGGCGCGCTCTCGACCGCGCGCGATCCGAGGCAAGGCGCGGGCGCGGGGCTCGCGGGCCTCGTCGTGCTGCTGGTCGGCGCGACCGGCGTCTTCACGGAGCTGCAGGACACGTTCGAGCGCCTCTGGTCCAACGGCCGGCCGCCCGGGCCCAAGCCGGCGTGGTGGCACGGCGCGGCAATCCGCGTGCGCGGCGTGGGCTATATCCTCGTGCTGGGCTTCCTGCTGCTCGTGTCGCTCGCGCTTTCGGCGCTGATGTCCGCGCTCGCGGGCTGGGCGGGCGACCGGGCGGGCCTGGAGGCGCTGCTGCGCGTGCTCAACGAAGTGGTGGCCCTCTTCGTCGCGGCGGGACTCTTCTTCGCGCTGATGCGCCTCACCGGCGGCCCCAAGCCCGCCTCGCGCTTCCTGCTCATCGGTGCCTTCGTAGGCGCGATCCTGTTCACGGGCGGGCGGCAGTTGCTCGCGCTGTATCTCTCCACCAGTTCGACCGTGTCCGCGTATGGCGCGGCAGGGTCGCTCGTGGTCGTGCTCATGTGGATCTACTTCTCTTCTGCCGTGCTGCTCTATGGCGCGGGCTTTGCCCGGGCCGTGCAGGAAGCGCGCGAGAAGCCCGCCTCAGAGGAGGGAGCGCCGCTGCGCGGCCCGCAGCGCGAGCGCCGACACCACGCTCGCCGCAAGCAGGACCGCGAGGCCCCAGCGGTAGCCCGTGTCGCGTGACCACAGCAGGCCGAGCAGGAGCGGCGCGAGCGCGCGCGAAAGCGCCTGCGGCAAGCCGAGCGCGCCGTTGAGCGAAGCGACGTGGTCGCGGTCGACGTACTGCGCGATCGCCGTGCCCCGCACGATCGTCATGAGGCCGTTGCCGAGCCCGTAGAGCAGCACGAACACGAGCGCGGCCGCGGTGGACCCGGGCACGGCCAGCAGCGCGCAGATGCCGAGCGGCACGAGCCACGGGATGAGGCGGTTGGCAAGATGTACGTCGAAGCGATGCTCGAAGAAGTAGAGGACGAGGCGTCCGACCACCTGGATCGCGCCGATGCTCGCGGGCACCGCGATCACCCATCCTTCGGACAGGCCGCGCTCGCGCAGCAGGCTGATCATGTGCGGCGGCAAGGCGGCGGTGACGCCCATCATGCCCACGCTGAACACGCCGATCAGCAGGAACGGCGCGCTGCGCAGCAGCATGGCCGGCGAGCGGGTCGGCGGCGCGGGCGCGGTGTGAGGCGACCCGAGACCGCCCGGCCGCGCCCCCCTCAGCTGCACCGCATGCAGCGGCGCGCACACGACCAGGTGTATCGCAGCCAGCACGCGCAGCGCGTCACGCCAGCCGAGCGCCGAGATGAGCCACGCGGAAAGGGGGATGAACACCGTGCTCGCGAGCCCGCCCAGGAAGGTCAGCGTGATGATGGCGCGGCGATAGTCCTGCGCGAAGCGGCGCGTCACGACCGCGAACACGGGCGTATAGAGCGTGGCCGCGAGTGCCGCGCCGAGCAGCGTCCACACGGCGTAGAACGCCTGCGCGGTCTGCACGACACTGTGCAGCGCAAGGCAGCTCGCCACCAGCAGCGAGCCGCCTGTCATCACGGCACGTTCGTGACCGCGATCGATCCATCGGCCCACCGGATAGGCGCAGATGCCTTCGGCGAGCAGCGCGAGGCTGAAGGCGAGCGAAGACTCGGCCCGCGTGAGGCGCAGTGCCTGCTCCACGGGTGCGAGCAGCAGCGAGAACGTGTAGAAGACGCTGCCCCACGTGATGAGCTGTGCGAGCGAAAGCCAGGCGACGAGGCGCTTGTCGTAGGAGGCGGCGGGCTGCGGCGAAGCGGGCATTCATGCAAGGAGGCGCAGCGCGTCCAGTCCGCCCTGGATCATGCGGGCGGCGGACAGCAGTCGCTGGCTCAGGCGCAACTTCTGGCGCGCCGCCGCTTCGACGGAGGCGCCGAAGTGCACGCGGCCTTCTTCCAGATAGAAGCTGATCACGCATCCGCGCGGGTGCGTTCCGTTCGAATCCGAAACCGTCAGCACGCCTTCGGGTACCTGCTGCAGGAGATCGGCCATGCGCCCGGGCGAGTCGGCCTTGAAGTAGAGGATGTGATAGCCGCTGAAAGAGTCGCCCGGCCCGAGGCGGGTGACGATGACCGGATGACCATCGCGGTCGCGGTCTCGGGCGAGCTCGCTCAGGTCCTTCCAGACGAGGTCGTCGCCGTAGACGCCGATGCGCAGGGGCGCGTCGGCCCGCGCGAACGTGCCGTCGGGCCATTCCACGAAGCTCGCGAACTTGTGCAGAAAGGCCGCCTTCACCAGGCTTTCGCGCAGGCGCTCACCGCTTTGGGCTCGCGCTTGCGATGCGAGCAGCAGCAACGCGCCGGCGCCCGCCACGAGGCGGCGGCGAGACAGGCGAGCGGCGTGCGGGAAGTACTGCATGAGGGTGCCTAGAGCCGCCACTCGGCCTTCGCGAAGACGTTCGGGCCGAACTCCGCACGGCTTGCGGGCGCGCCCCACTCCGGATGGCGGCCGCCCAGGTTGCGCAGCGCGACCGACAGTTCGAGGCCGGCGCTCACGTGCCAGCCCCAGCGCAGATCGAGCGCGGTGTAAGCCGGCACGGCCGGGGCGGGCAGCGCGCCCACACGGCGCAGCGTCGCATCGAGCTCCATGCGATGCGGCAAGTCCCACGAGGACGACAGACTCGCGCGATAGCGCGGGTCGTTGCCGAGCGACGAAACGCCGAGCAGCGGGGCCGCTCCGGGCACGGGCTGCGCATTCAGGTGCTGCCAGGCGTACGCGGCTTGCAGCCGCCAGCGCTCGGATGCGCGCCATTGCGCCCAGGTTTCGACCCCCGTCAACTGCGCCTCGAAATTGTTGTTGAGCGTCACGCCGGCGGGAGTGAGATCGATCGAGCGCAGGCGATCGAACCGGTGATGGAAAAGCGTCGCGTTCCAGGAGAGCTGCGGCTTGGGCTGCCCGCGCAAGCCGAGTTCGTACACATGCGCGATCTCGGACCGGAAGAACGGCCCGCCGTTGATGAGGGGCGAGTAGAAATCGCGATCGACCCGGGCCGGCGCGCGGACCGCCCGCGAAGCGGCCGCCCACAAGAGATGCCGGGGTGCGAATTCCCAGGCGAGGCGCAGGTTGGGCAGCCATTCGAGGCCGGTGTAGGCGTTGTGCTCCGCCTTGATTCCCATGGTCACGCGCAGCCGGTCGCGCAGTTCCACCTCGTCCTGCGCGAAGACGTTCCACAACTGCTCGCGACGGTCGGGCGGCAGAAGCGACAGCACGGCCGGCGCCAGGTTGGTGAGCCGGTCGTCTTCGGCGCGCCAGCCGGCGCCCCAGAGGAACTGGTGCCCCGGCCGCGGCTGCCACAGGTGCTGCAGGTCGATGTCGAACGTATCGAGCGCATCGTGCACGGCGCCGGGCTGGTCGCGCCCGGTGTGGTCGAAGTACGCCTGCAGCTGCACGCGGCCCGCGCTGCCGAGGTCGCGCGTCGCGCGGCCGAGCAGGTTCCAGCCCGAAATCTCGCGGGCCGCCGGCACCTGGTCGATGGCGCTCCGGTAGACATCGCCCTGCACCGTGAGCTGCGTGTCGTCCAGGAAGCCATCGCCGCGGAAGCCCGCCTGGGAGTGCTGGGCGGCGTCGCGCACGGGCGCGCCGCTGCCGAGTTCGGACGAGTGCGTGAGCGTTCTCTTGGCATAGGCGCGCCAGTGCATGTCCCCGGCCGCGAAGCCGTATCGTGCGGCGGCGAGGCGCCGCTCGCCGCCGCCGCCCGCCTCGACGAGCGCGCCCTGCGTCTCCGCGGCGCTGCGCGTGATGATGTTGATGACGCCGTTGACCGCGTTGGAGCCGTAGAGCGTGCCGCCCGCGCCGCTCAGCACCTCGATGCGCTCCACGTCTTCCAGCAACACGTCCTGCGCTTCCCAGAACACGCCGGAGAAAAGCGGCGAGTAGACGGTGCGCCCGTCGATCAGCACGAGCATCTTGTTCGCAAGGACGCTGTTGAAGCCGCGCGCTGCGATCGCATACTGGTTGGCGTCGGCCCGCGCCACCTGGAGATTCGGCGCGAGGCGCAGTGCCTCGGGCAGGGTCGTCGCGCCCGACCGCCGGATGTCCTCGTGGCTCACGACGTAGACGGAGCCCGCGACGTCGGCCAGGCGCTGGACGCGCTTGCCGACGGAAGTCACCTCGATCGAGCCGAGCTGCTCCAGCGAGAGGTCCGCGATGCTCGCGGCGCCGCCCGCGGGTGCAGCGCGCTGCGCGATGGCGGCGCCGTGCATCGTGCCGTACAGGGCGACGGCGAGGCAGGCCCGAGCCAGCCGGCTTGGAATCGTTGTCCCCAAGGCGTTCTCGTTGTGCGGTGATGGAACGGCCTATTATTCATGAGGCATGGCCGGTTGTGGGAAGCGCACATCCCATTCGCATCCGGGGCGCACCCTCTAGGCGAGGCAGGACTCGAGCCGGCCGAAGGCGAGCAGGCGGTCCTTCAGCCCGACCGTGCCGCCATTGATCCTGCGCGTGATCTCGGTGAAGTCTTCGAGGTCGTCGTCATCCGTGCCGTCGTCGGCCAGCGCGTTGCATCCTCTCGTGCTCCAGAACCACGCCGCGCTCATCGCGGCATTCGATTCATCGAGAAGAAGATCGGGGTGGCCTTCCAGGTCGATCCCCAGGGCATGCCCGGCGTCTCGATAGTTGCTGCGCCCGGTGATCTGGATGAGGCCGCGCCCCCGGAAGAGGAAGCCGTCGCCGGAAGCCTCGTCGCCGTTTCCGAGCCTCTTCGCATAGACGAAATTCGCGAGGCCCTTTGGATTGTCGACGTAGGGCATTGCGGACTCCTGCGTCGGGAACCGCTTCGGCCAGACGCGCTGCAGCCGCACGGCCGTCTTGTACGTCAGGTCTTCCGCGAGCCGGTTGAACTGGCCCGATTCGTAGCCGATCTGGGCGAGGAACGCGCAGAGGCGCTTCGGCGTGGCGATGTCGTAACGACGCAGCGCGGGCGCCAGGGCGGCGCTCCACTGCGCCGGTCGCGCGCATTGAGGAAATGCCGTCTTGAGCAGTTCGGCCGAAACCATCTTCGCCGCTTCGCCTTACAGGATCGCCGCGAGCGTGGGCACGAGCTTGGCGACCGAGACGGCAACGTTGCCCAGGGCTTCGATGCGCTGCTTGAGTTCCGCCTGCGCCAGGTTCACCCTGGAGGCTTCCTTCACGAGCGCAACGAGCTCGTCGTATTTCTGAAGATCCGTCGTGCCGGGCGTGATGGCGTCGATGTCCTCCTTCGAGAGGCACGCCAGTTGGGTGAGCTCCGATTTGTACTGTCCGTCGAACGCCTCCCGGCTGGTCTTCAGCTGCTCCCGGAGCCTGCGTTCGAATTCCGCGCGGTCGAATGAGTCGGGCATGCGCATTTCTCCTTTGTCACTTCGAAACGAGCTTCTTCAGGCTGGACAACTCCGCGGCGACGCTCGCGCCGGTGGCCTGCACCTTTTGCGCCTTGTCGACGAGCTTGCCGACCTCGTCCGAGGTCGATGCGAGCTTTTCGCCCACCAGCTTCGTGAGGTCCGTGTCGACGCCGATGGCGTTCAGCACCTCGTTTTGCGCGTCGTGCACCTTGACGATGCTCGCGAGATACCCTGTCACGATGGAATTGCCATAAGTGATCTGCGCATAGCTCCTGTCGACGGCCGCGAGCACGGCCGCTTCCTGCGCATCGATCGGCGCCAGGAGCTCGCTTCGCTTGCTCTCGGCATCCTCGCGAATCTGCGAAACGAGGAAAGCCATCGCCTGGAACGTGTCGCTCTGCAGACCCCCCGCAGCGCCCGGCTGGAAGCTGCTGTTGATCGCAAGGAGAAGGGAGGCGCGCCGGTCGTCCTCGGCGGCGCTCTTCGCGTTCCTGAAGTCGTTTTCCATCAGGGCGCGGATCTGATAGGGGACATACACGTTGTCCACGAAGCGGTTGACGTCCTGCCGCATCCTCGCGAAGAGAAGCTTCACGAGCGCGCGATGGGATTTGGCGACGGTCGTCACATCGCGCCCGACGGTGGTCGACAGTTCGACCGATTCCTTGGGGACTTGCGCGCAGCCCGCGAGCACGAGGCCCGCCGCGAGCAATATGGCGCACTGCATGCGTCTCATCGTGATCCCCTCCGAAGTCATACGCTGCGCGGCAGAGTAGCATCCGGCTTCGTCGTGCGCCTCCCCAATTCGGTGGAGAAGTCGCGCGAGCCGCGGCGCATCCAGTGGCGGGCTGCGGCTATCGCCGCCGGTACTGCGCGGCCTCGGCCACGTGCGCGACCTCGATCGTGTCCTCGTGCGCCAGGTCGGCGATGGTGCGGGCCACCTTCAGGCAGCGATGCACGGAACGCGCGCTCCATGCGAGCCGCTGGGCGGCCGTCTGCAGGAACTGCTCGGCATCGCGAGCGAGGCGGGCGTGCGACAGGAGCGCCGAGCCCTTCAGCTGCTGGTTGGCATGGCCCTGGCGCGCAAGCGCGCGCTCGCGAGCGACCGCGCAGCGGTGCCGCATGCTGGTCGTGGGTTCACCGGGGGGCGCGGCGAGCAGCTGTTGCGCATCGAGCGGCGGCACTTCCACGTGCAGGTCGATGCGGTCGATGAGCGGCCCGCTCAGCTTGCCCTGGTAGCGCGCGACCTGATCGGGTGTGCAGCGGCATGCCCGGTGCGTGGCGCCCAGCCAGCCGCAAGGGCATGGATTCATCGCGCCGATGAACTGGAAGCGCGCCGGAAATTCCGCGCGACTCGTGGCACGCGCGATGCTGATGTGGCCGTTTTCGAGCGGCTCGCGCAACGCCTCGAGTGCGGGCCGCGGGAATTCAGGCAACTCGTCGAGAAACAGCACGCCGTGATGCGCGAGCGAGATCTCGCCCGGCCGCGGCGGCGAGCCGCCGCCCACGAGCGCCACGGCGCTCGCCGAGTGATGCGGCGCGCGCGTGGGCCGCGTCCACCATTGCTGCAGCGTGAACTGCCCGGCAAGACTCGCGACGGCGGCGCTCTCCAGGGCCTCCTGCACGCTCATGGGGGGCAAGAGCCCCGCGAAGCGCTGCGCGAGCATCGACTTGCCCGCGCCGGGCGGGCCGACCAGCAGGATGCTGTGGCCGCCCGCCGCCGCGATCTCGAGCGCGCGCTTGGCCGCGGCCTGGCCCTTCACATCCGCCAGGTCGGGATAGAGGGGCTCCCGCGCGGGGGCGGCGGCTTCGATTCGCACGAGCGCCTCGCTCCCGCTTTGCCGCGCGGCATCGTCCGGCACGAATTGCCGCACCACGTCGAGCAGGTGCCGCGCGCGATAGACCTGCGCGCCGGGCACGAGGGCCGCTTCCTCCGCGCTGCCCGCCGGCAGCACGAGCTTCACCCGCGTGCCCTCGGCCGAGAGCGCGAGGCTGAGCGCCAGCGCCCCGCGCACCGGACGCAGTTCACCGGAAAGCGACAGCTCGCCCGCGAACTCATGCCCCGCAAGACGCGCCGCATCGATCTGGCCGCTCGCGGCAAGGAGGCCGAGCGCGATCGGCAGGTCGAACCGGCCCGAGTCCTTCGGCAGGTCGGCCGGCGCGAGGTTCACCGTGATGCGCTTGTTGTGGGGGAACTCGAGCCCGCACGTGGCGAGCGCGGAGCGCACTCGCTCGCGCGACTCCTTCACTTCGGTGTCGGCCAGCCCCACCAGCGTGAAGCTGGGCAGGCCGTTGGCCAGATGGACTTCCACCGTCACGGCGGCCGTGCCGAGGCCGACGAGCACACGGCTTTGCACCAGAGACAAGCTCACTGAAAACCTCCCACGCATCGTTCGTTTGCCGGGAAGAACGCATCGCGACCGCACACCGCCGACGCGTTTCGCACGCGCTGTGAACGAACGCACCGAAATCGCGGCCGGCAGTCCGCCCGAGCCGCCTCACCGCTGCGCGTCACTCTTCTGGTGCTCGCCGCCCCAGTTTGGACGCGACGCGCGGCGCGCACCGTCCGGGTGCGATCGGCTTCGCGGGTGGGACCCGAGGCTTCGCCGCGCGGAGCCAGAGGCAGCTGTCGCGCATGGCACGCCTCGTGCTTCATCCCCTTCGCATGACCCGATTTTCAAACCGCAAGCCGAACGGAGAACCCATGAAACTGAAGAAACTTGCCGTGCTGCTCTCATCGCTCGCCGCCACCGCCGCCATGGCGCAGGCGAAGGCGCCCGAGCCCGACTACACACTCTCGTACAACGTCGGGGTGGTAAGCGACTACCGCTATCGCGGCATCTCGCAGACGCGGCTGCAGCCCGCGCTGCAAGGCGGCATCGATTTCGCGCACAAGAGCGGCTGGTACATCGGCACGTGGCTTTCCACCATCAAGTGGATCAAGGATGTGGGCGGCGACGCGAACATCGAGTGGGACGTCTACGGCGGCTACAAGTTCGAGGCCGGCCCGCTCGGCATGGACGTGGGCCTCCTCACCTACAACTACCCGAGCAACAAGCTGAACCCGAGCGCCGATACGCAGGAAGCGTACGTGGCGGGCACCTGGGGCCCGGCGACGCTGAAGGTGTCGTACGCATTCAGCAACCTCTTCGGCTTCGCGAGCAGCAGCGGCAGCTACTACGCCGACCTGAGCGCCAACTTCGATCTGGGCGGCGGCTGGACCGTCACGCCGCACATCGGCTACCAGGACGTGGTGCACAACAGCGCGTTCTCCTACACCGACTATTCGGTGACCGTCGGCAAGGACTTCGGCAACGGCCTGAGCGCGAGCGTCGCGCTGGTGGGCACCGACAACAGCAACTACGTCGGCCCGGCGCCGGGCCTGAAGAACCTGGGCCGCACGGGCGTCGTGGCGGGCCTGAAGTACACGTTCTGATTCCGCATGCAACGCGCAAGGAGAGCACGATGAAACTCGTCACCGCCATCATCAAACCCTTCAAGCTGGACGAGGTGCGCGAAGCGCTCTCCGGCATCGGGGTGCAGGGCATCACCGTCACCGAGGTCAAGGGCTTCGGCCGGCAGAAGGGGCACACGGAGCTCTATCGCGGCGCGGAATACGTCGTGGACTTCCTGCCCAAGGTGAAGATCGAGGCGGCCGTCACGGACGACCTCGTCGACCGCGTGATCGAGGCCGTCGAGAGCGCGGCGCGCACCGGCAAGATCGGCGACGGAAAGGTCTTCGTCTACGACCTCGAGCAGGTCGTTCGCATCCGCACCGGCGAGACCGGCAAGGAAGCGCTGTAACCCCATCAGTCCATCACCGTAGAGAGACGACCATGAGAAAGTTCATCGCTTCCCTGGCCCTGGGCCTGGGACTGCTCGCGGGCACGGCAGCCGTGTTCGCACAGACGCCCGCGTCGCCCGCCGCGTCCGCCGCTCCCGCGGCAACGACCGAGGCAGCGCCGGCGTCCGCCGCGCCCGCGGCCGCCGCACCGGCCGCGACCGCGACC
>NZ_DASZSE010000009.1:0-31872 GCF_035548915.1 Ramlibacter sp.
AGGACCCGGCGACTCGAACGACGCTGGATTCCCGCCTTCGCGGGAATGACGGGCGCACGCGCCACCCGCCCCGTCGTCCCCGCGCAGGCGAGGACCCGGCGACTCGAACGACGCTGGATTCCCGCCTTCGCGGGAATGACGAGAGCACGCGCCACCCACCCCGTCGTCCCCGCGAAAGCGGGGACCCAGTGACTTGAACCACGCTGGATTGCCGCCTCCACGGCAATGACGGGCGCACGCACCACCCACCCCGTCGTCCCCGCGAACGCGGGGACCCAGTGACTTGAACCACGCTGGATTCCCGCCTCGACGGGAATGACGGTGTGAATCACCGCGCGATCATCTTCACGCCCGCCGGCGCGAACTCCGGCGGATACACCACCACCCACTTGCCGTTTTGCACCTGCTTGATCCGCATCAGATCGTCGCCGTAGTTCGACGGTCCGTCGAAGCGCAGCGATCCCTGGATCGTCTCCACCCGATTCTTCTTCAGATAGTCGGCCAGCGTCTTGTCGTCGAGACTCTTCGTCGCAGTCACGGCCGCTTCCAGAATCTGCCACGCAGTGAATGACGCCGCCGCCTGAACCTCCACCGAAGTGTCGGGGAAATTCGCAGCCCTCGCTCGCTCGTGGTAGGTCCTGATGAACTCCGCCGCATGCGGCCGCGACGTGAAGGGCGCATGCTCTTCGAAGATCGTCACCGACAACGCACCCTGCGCCTCCGGCGACGTCACAAGCGGCCCGGGCGCGGGATACAGATAGAAGTGCTGCGGCGGCGCATAGTCGATCTTCTTCATCGCGTCGAGGAGCAAGTTGCCGTCCAGCCCGATCGCACCCACCCACACGAAGTCGGGATGCGCATCCTTGATGCGGCTCGCGATCGGCCCGAACTCGCGGTTGCCGAATTCCCATTCGAGGAAGAGCACCTCCTGCAGTCCACGCTTTTTGAGCGTCTCGCGCGCGCCCATCGACATGAAGTGGATTGACGGGAACTTGCTCGTGACGACGGCTACCGTCTTCGGCGGCTTCGGCCCCCTGGCGAGCGCCTCGAACACCGTGTTCGTCGTCGTGTTGCCGGGGTCGGAGCCAAGCGACCACGCCGGAAACTGCATGTCGTACTTCACGAGCGAAGGCACGCCCAGCGTGTGGTGGATCAGGAGCTTGTTGTAGCGCTGCGCGACCGCCACGGCAGACAGGATCGCGCCCGTCGCATACGGCCCCATCAGCAGGTCGACCTTGTCCGCGGTAATGAGCTGCTCGTAGAGCGTGCGCGCGAGATCGGGCTTGGACTGGTCGTCCTTCACGATCCACTCGACCTTGCGCCCGAGGAGGCCGCCACGCCGGTTCAGGTCGTCGACATAGATTTCGCCCACCAGCTTGTGCACCTGCGCGGTGGCCGCAAGCGGCCCCGTGAGCGCGAGTGTGCTGCCGATGCGCACGGGCGGCTGCTGCGCCCACACCTCGGTCGGCAACGCGGCCGTTGCGGCGGCCGCCGCCAGAAGCGTGCGGCGCTGGAACACGGGGCTCTTGGTCATGGCTTGTCTCCTATGGAATCGGACTCTCTCTCGGGCCGGTCTTTCGTGGCGGCTTTCGTGGCAGTCTCTCGCGCGTGTCTCTCGTCGGTGTCTCTCGTCGGTGTGTCTCGTCGGTGTCCGTCGTCGATGCCTTTCCTGCTCGCCCCCCCCCGTTCAGCGCTTCGCGAAGCGCGCGCAAAACGTCTCGAAGCTCGCGAGCGCCCCGCGCAGGAATTCCTGCGTGTCGGGCACGAGCTTCCCATCCTGAGCGAAGAGCGTCCCGATCCGGCTCAGGTAGATCTCGGGGTGCGACAGCACGTTCGCACCCGCGCCGGTCAGCGTCTGCTTCAGCGCGAACGAGCCCGCCAAGCCACCGAGCGGCCCACTGCTTTGCGCCACCACGAAGACGGGCCGCCCCGGCCAGAGGTTCTGCCCCGCGGGCTTGGAGGCGACGTCGACCGCGTTCTTCACACCGGCCGGCAGCGACCGGTTGTACTCGGGCACCACGAAGAGCACGCCGTCGCTGCCGCGCACGCCCTCTCGCAGGCGCGTCCACGCGGCCGGGGTTTCGGCTTCGAGGTCCGCGTTGTAGAGCGGCAGATCGCCGATCTCGAGCTCGGTGACGCGCAACGAAGCGGGCGCGATCTCGATCAGACGCGTCGCGAGCTTGCGGCTCATCGACTCGCGCCGAAGGCTTCCGATGACAAGGCCGATATTCATTCGCCGTTTCTCCTGTCCGCGAGCATCGCCGCGAGCTCGCCATTGTGTTCGCCAAGCGTGGGCGGCGGCCGCACGTGCAGCGTGCGCTCGCCGTCGAACGTGACCGGCGGGCGCACCGTCCTGAATTCGCCCATGGCCGGATGCTTCGCTTCGACGAGCAGCTGCAGATGCCGCGCCTGCGGGTCTTCGAGCGCTTCGTTCGTGTCGTACATCGGCGCGTGCGGCACGTCTTCGGCCAGGAGGCGGTTGCACCACTGCTCGCGCGTTCTCGTCTTGAAGAGGCCCGAAAGCAGATCGATGATCGCCTCCTGATGGTCGATGCGCGCCTCGCGCGTGGCGAAGCGCGGGTCCTGGAAGATGTCCGGCTTCTCGATCGCGTTCGCGAGCCCCTGCCAGAACTTCGGCGGCGACGACATGTGCAGCGCGATCCACTTGCCGTCGCGGCACTCCAGCACGTAGGACTGCGACACGCGCGGACGGCTGTAAGGCCCCATCACCTCGCCTTCGGAGTAGTAGTGCGTGAAGGCATCGAGGTTCCAGTGCGACATCGCTTCGAGCATCGACACCTCCACCTTGCGGCCGCGCCCGGTGCGCGCGCGTTCGTGCAGCGCGCCGAGCACGCCATAGGCCGCGTAGAAGCCCGTCACCGCGTCTGCGATCGCCGGGCCCACCACGCGTGGGTTCTCGGGGTTCACGAGCAGCTTGAGATAGCCGCTTGCCGCCTGTGCCACCGTGTCGTAACTCGGACGCGACGCGTATGGCCCCGTCGGGCCGAAGCCGCTGATGGAGCAGTAGATGAGGCGCGGGTTGAGTGCGCGCAACCGCGCTTCGCCCACGCCGAGCTCCTCGGCCACGCCGGGCCGGAAGTTCTGGATGTAGACGTCGGCCGTTCGCACGAGCGCATGAAGGCGTTCGCGATCGGCCTCGTTCTTCGTATCGAGCGTGATGCTGCGCTTGTTGCGGTTGTACGTCTGGAAGTGCGGGCTGTACAGGCCGCCCTTGAACGCACGGAACGGGTCGCCCGTGCCGGGCTGCTCGATCTTGATCACGTCCGCGCCCAGGTCGGCCAGCAGCATGCCGCACGCGGGCCCGGTGATGAACGTGCCCTGCTCGAGCACGCGCACGTCGTCCAGCACGCCCGTCATTCGGCGGGCCCCTTCGGCGGCTCGCCTTCATAGACGAGGTCGCGCGTGGCCTGATACGACAGCGCGAAGCCGCTCGGGTTCACCGCCTCTTCGGCAAGATGCGCGATGAGCCCCGCGGTTCTCGCGAGGATCGGCACGCCGCGCAACGCGCGCAACGGGAAGTTCGTGCCGAGCAGCACGGCGGGAATCGCGGCGGACACGTTGAGCTTCAACTCTTTGCCGACGATCGCGGGAATCACCGCCTCCACGGCTTCCGCGATTTCCACGAAGCGCAGGCTCGTTCCCGCCTTGCGCGCCACGTCGAAGAGCGCATCCACGCGCGGGTCGCGCTGCTTGTGCAGCGAGTGTCCGTAGCCGGGGACGGGCCGCCCCGCTTCGCGCCAGCGGCCCACCACGGCACTTGCCGCGGCCGCCAGGTCGACATCCTTCGCCGCTTCGTCGACTTCGGTGAACAGCCGCCCCGCCGTCTCGCTCGCACCGAGGATCACCGAGCCGCATCCGAGAATCCCCGCCGCGACCGCGCCTTGCAGCGCATCCGGTGCCGCCGCATACGTCATGCGGCTCGCCTGCACGCTCGGGACCATGCCGTGATCGGCGATCGCGACGAGCGTCGCGTCGAGCACCATCGACTCCGCGCGCGTCGGCTTGCGGCCGGTGACGAGAAAGCTGAAGTAGTCCGTGAAGGAGATGTGGCCGATCAGGTCGCGGCAAAGATCCTCGCCGCGAATCGTGATGCTGTGTTCGTCCGACGTGCTGATCGCCGTGCGCGGCACGGTGGACTTGCCGATCCTGTTGATGGAAGGCGTTGTCATGCCGGCTGCGGGATCAGGCGGAAATCGTAATGCGCGACGTGATAGGGCTTCGTCATCCTGCGTCCGTCGATGGCCGTGCCCGGCTCGTGCTTCTCGAATTCGACGACGAGGCTTTCTCGCACGCCGAACACCGCGTCCGAATCGAGGTACGGGCTTCCCTTCACGAAGAGATGCGTCGTCACTTCCTTGTGGCCGGGCGCGGAGACTTTCATGTGGATGTGCCCGGGGCGGTTCGGGTGCCGGCCCATCTTGCGCAGCATCGCGCCCACGGGGCCGTCATCGGGCACGGGGTAGTAGGTCGGCCGGATCGACCAGAACCAGTAGCGGCCTTCCTCGTCGGTGCGCACGCGCGCGCGGGCGCGCATCGGCGAGCCGTCGCGCTGCATGTCGTACACGCCTTCGCCGTCGCCGGACCACACGTCGAGCAAGGCGCCGCCGAGGGGCCTGCCCTCGAGGTCGGTCACGCGGCCGCTATAGAGCGCGGGCTCGCCGCTCACGCCTTCGGCGATGTCGCCGCCCAGCGGCACGTCGGGCGCGCCTTGCCAGTAGAAGGGCCCTTGCACCGTCGCTTCGGTCGGCGGCGTCGCGCCGCTGCGGCCTTCGAGCGCGCGGGCGTGTTCGAGCGCGACCACCAGCATCGAAACACCCAGCGTGTCCGACAGCAGGATGAATTCCTGCCGCTTGTCGTCACAGGCCTTGCCGCAGGCCGTGAGGAATTCGATGGCCTTGAACCACTCGTCGCCCTTCAGGTCGACCTCGCGCGCGAAGTCGTGCAGGTGGCGCACGAGCGCGGTCATCACTTCCTTGAAGCGCGGGTCCCGGCACTCGCACATCCGAGCGATCACCGCGTCGGTGACGCTGTGCGTGTCGTATTCGAGAACGGGCATGGTCATGTTCTCCGGGTGAGGTTGGCGGGACTGTATCGATTGACACGAGCCGGAAGAAATGATGAATTTCGATCATGTGGATCGATGCCGTCGATTCATCACCCTGGTAAACCCTATGGAGCTGCGCCACCTTCGCTACTTCGTCACTCTCGCCGAGTGCCTGCACTTCACGCACGCGGCCGAGCGGATGCACGTCACGCAGTCGACGCTGTCGCACCAGATCAGGCAGCTCGAAGACGAGCTCGGCCACGCGCTTTTCGATCGCATCGGCCGGCGCGTGACGCTCACGGCGGCGGGCGATTCTTTTCTCGGCTACGCGGCGAAGGCGCTGCGCGAAGTGGACGAGGGCATCGGCGAGCTGAAGCGCGCGCCCGACGAACTCACGGGCGAATTGCGCATCGCCGCGACGCATACGTTCAACCTCGGCTTCATCCCGGAATGCCTCGCGTCCTTCATGCAGCGCTATCCGAAGGTGAAGGCGAGCGTGAGCGAACTCTCGGCCGATGCGATCACCGACGGCCTGGTCGCCGGCCGGCTCGACGTGGGCGTCGGCTACGACCCGGGCAGCGGACACGAACTCTGGTTCGAGCCGCTTTACACCGAGGAGATGGTGCTCATCGTGCGGCACGACCACCCGCTCGCGCATCGCGGCCGCGTGCGCATGGTGGACCTGCATCACCTGTCGATGGTGCAGCTGTCGCGCGAGTTCGCCACGCGAGCGCTGCTGGACGAATGCTTCCGCTCGTGCGGGGCCGAGCCGCTCGTGGCCGCGGAGATGAATACCGTGGCGCCGATGATCGGGCTCGTGTCGCGCACGAAGCTCGCGGCCATCGTGTCGTCGCGCGCCGTGGCCGGGCGGCACGACGTCGTCGTGCTGCCGCTCGAAAGCCCCACGCCCGTGCGAACCCCGGGCATCCTCTGGAAACGCGGCGTGAAGCACTCGATGGAAGTGCGCTCGTTCGCCAACGATCTGCGCAAGATCGCGCTCAGGCAGAGCCTGCAGCCGCACAACGCTGCCGCGGCAGCCTGACACACCGCGCGGCACGGGCGCGGCACGGGAGCCGCCCGGCCGATGGCGCGCGCCGGTTCGCCGCGAACTGCTACGCCACGCGGCGCGCGAATCGCACCGCGGTGGTGCCGACCTTGATCTGCCGGGGCGTGGAAGGCATCACCATGTACGCATCCGCGTGCGGCGTGTGCACTTCGCGCTCGCCGTCGAAAGCGATCAGCGTGCCCGCCTGCGGGACGAGTTCCATGTTGCCCCAGGCCTTCACGAAGCGGAATGCGGGCGAGGCGATCGTCACGCGGCCGGTCACTTCGAGCAGTTCCTGCGGTGCCACGGGCTTCACGCTTTGCCGTCGCAGATGGACTTCGATCACGCGGCGCACCGCCTCCGCCGCGACGCTGCAGGACGCGTGGCTGAAATGCTCGCCGCACTCGATGAGCATCGCAAGCTGCGGCGCCGATTCGTCGACGAACCGGGGCCGGTCGATGAGACGCCGCCCCGCTTCGTGGCCCGCATCGCGCACGAGCAGCGCCGGATAGCCGAGCTCGTGCGCGAAGCCGATGGTCTTCTTCGCCTGCCCGACCAGGCCCAGCGCGGGGCCGGGCAGCGTCATGGAGTGCAGGTCCAGCAGACAATCGGCGGATTCGAAGATCGGCAGGAGTTCGCGTGCGCGCCGGAGCTCGCGCGTCTCACCGCTTTCCCCGCGGTCGCCGTCGAGGCGGCCCCACACGCGGTTCATGTCCTCGTCGAGCAGGCGGCAGTCGGCCTTGTTGCGATCCTCGAGCTTTGCGTACGCGTCGAGGTTGCAGAACACGAGCGTGAGCGCGCCGCAGGCAAGGCGCGGCGGCTCGCGCAACAAGGGCGCGAGGGCCACGGCGCCGCACACCTCGTTGCCGTGCATCAGGGCCGAAATCACAGCGTGGGGACCGGGCTGTCCGCTTTCGAAGCGCCACACGCCCCGCGTGCCCGAGTTGCCTGCCGCGAGTTCGTCCACGTCCGGCAACTCGAGCGCGGTGCCTTCCGAAGCGACGATGGTGTTCATGGGGCGCGATTCTGGCAGATCGGCCTCCTCGGGCGGCCCGGCGGCCGGCCACCGTCCCTCGCGTTGCGCCGACGGCGGCGAGCCCGCGGCCACGCCGCGGTCAGTTGCGATCCTCGCGCGCGACGAGCGGAACGCTCGGAAGCGCCGGCGCGGCCTTCGCGGCAGTTCGCGCGCGGGGGGTCGCCGCCCGCGCGGAGGCACCGGGCGTTGCCGGCGCCGCTTCCATGTACGCCGGACCCGCGCCGAGCACCTGCGTCGAGCGCACGGGCCCGAGGTCCGAATTCAGCGCCACGCCCACGGGCGCCATGTTGAGCGGGTAGCCGCTGCTCGCCGACGGCAACGACGACGCGCTGCCGGTCTCGATCGTGCCGATCGTCGAGTGCAGCGTGGGCAGCGCCGGATTGACGATGGACGAGCCGGTGTAGGCCCCGGGCGGATTGGCCGCCGTCGCCGCTTCCGTCACGCCGTACGTGTTGCCCGTGACGCCGTAGGCGCTGCCGACGGTCGTGGCGCTGCCGAGCACGTCGGAAGTCGTCGCGCCGTATTGCGTGCGGCCGATGAATGTCGTGCTGCTCGCGGTGCTGGCCGTCGTCGTGCTCGTGCTGCTGCCCAGGCCCGTGATGGGGAAGGCAGGCATTGCCGGGTTGGTGACGGGGCCGCCCGGGAAGCTCGGCCCCGGAATGTCCTGCTGCGCCGCGCAAGGCAGCGCGAAGACCGTGCAGATCGCGGCCGCGACCAGTGCCTGAATCGAGTGGTCGGATGACAAGCGCATGGATGCATCCTCCTTCTGGGAAGCGTTCTCATGGTGAGCAGGTGTGGCGGCGCTTCGCGTCGGCGGCGGCTGTGCCTCGGTGTGCGTGCGGGCCGACGTTCGCGCGAAACCGGTGCGCGAGGCGTCACGGCGCTTGCTCTTTATTTCAGTTTCCGGAGCCGAAACGGTCCAGCTTGCCCGCCCGCGGCGGCGCGCCGCGGGCGGGGCAGGCGCAAGCCCGCGCCGGACACTACACTTGCGGAAATCTGCGGCACCTGTCCCGCGAGGAGCCTGGAATGAGTGCTCGCGTCATCTGCATCTCCCGCGCGCTCGGCGCAGGCGCCGAGGAAGCCGCGGCCGAGGTCGCGCGGGAACTCGGCTTTCGCTGCGTGGACGAGGAAATCGTCGCCCGCGCCGCCGAGCGCCAGAACGTCGACCCCGAACTCGTCGCGAGCGAGGAACAGCGCAAGTCGTTCTTCGCCCAGCTCTTCGACTACATCGGCCGCGCGGGCAACCTGGGCGGCGTGGAGATGGTGGCGTCGCCGCATCCCGGCGGGATGCTGCCGCACAGCGAGGACCTGCGCCGCTACATTCGCGACGCCATCGCCGAAACCGCCGCGCAGGGCAACGTGGTGATCGTCGCGCATGCCGCCTCGCACGCGCTCGGCGCGCGCACGGACGTGCTGCGCGTGCTCGTGAGCGGCTCGCGCCATGCCCGCGCCGGCCGCATCGCGGCGTCCGAGGGCAAGCCCCTGGCTGCGGCGATGGCGTTCGTGAACGACAGCGACGAGGCGCGCGCCGACTACCTCGAGCGCTTCTACGGCGTGCGGGGCGAATCGCCCGAGCACTACGACCTCATCGTCTCCACCGACACGCTCTCGCCCGCGCAGGTGGCCGAGGTGATCCTCGCCGCCGCGCGCCGCGTGGGCCCGGCAGCGTGACGGCCCCGGTGGACGCAGCGGGCACGATGCGATGTTCTTCCTCTGGCCCCGGCTTCTCTGGCTGACCCTCACCCTCGCGGCGGTGCTGCCGCTCGCGTACTGGTGGCTCCTGCGGCGCCGCGCGAGATCGGCCGTGCGATGGAGCCACCTCGGCATCGCACGCGCGGCCATGCAGGGCCGGCAGTGGCGGCGCCACGTGCCGCCCGCGATCGTCATGCTCGCGTGCGTGCTGCTCGCATTCGCGGCGGCGCGTCCGGTCGCGCGCGTCCTGCTGCCGTGGTCCAAGTCCACGATCATGCTGGCCATGGACGTTTCGCTGAGCATGCGCGTGCCCGACGTGAAGCCCACGCGCATGCAGGCCGCGCAGCAGGCGGCCAAGCAGTTCCTGCAGGAATTGCCGAAGCACGTCGAAGTCGGCCTCGTCACGTTCGCGGGCAGCAGCCAGGTGGCGCAGCGTGCCACGCTCGATCGCGAGGCGCTGGCCGCGACGATCGACGGCATCCAGATGCAATGGGGCACGGCCGTGGGCAGCGCCATCGTCGTGTGCCTCGCCGAACTGTTCCCCGACCAGGGCATCGATGTGGGCACCATGACGTTCGGGGGGCGGCCCTCGGCGGCGCGCAGCCTGGATGACCGGGCGAAGCCGCCGCCGAAGGAGGTGAAGCCCGTTGCGCCGGGCTCCTACGATTCCGCCGCGATCATCCTCTTGAGCGACGGCCGTCGCACGACCGGCGTCGACACGCTGGCGGCCGCGAAGATGGCCGCGGACCGCGGCGTGCGCATCTACGTGATCGGGCTGGGCACGGTCGATGGTCCGGCCGCATACGGCGAAGGCTTTGCCATCTACATGCAGCTCGACGAGCCGACGCTGCGCGAAGTCGCCCGCATGACGGGCGGCGAATACCACTATGCGGGCACGGCGGAGCAGCTGCGCGGCGTCTACCAGCACCTCGGTTCGCGCGTGCAGGTGCAGGTGCGCGAAACCGAGGTCACCGGGCTTCTCACGCTCGTCGCGGCGTTGCTCGTCGTGTGCGCGGGCGTGCTTTCGATGGTGTGGTTCGGCCGCATCGTGTGAGGGGCAAGGGTCAATCGGCGCGGGCTTTGCGGAAGAACTCGTTCAGCTCCTTGCCGGACGCGGCATGGGCGAATTCATCGAAGCGGCCCGTTTCGGCGATGGACTTCGCGGCTCGCATGAACCCGCCCCACGCCGCGCGCGCCATCGCGCCGCCGACGCTCACGCGGCGCACGCCGAGCGCTTTCACTTCTTCCAGCGTGAGCTGCGAGGCGGAGCCGATCAGCAGATTCACGGGCTTCGGCGCCACGGCCGCGACCACGGCCGAGATCTGCTCGCGCGTGTGGATGCCCGGCGCATAAAGACAATCCGCGCCCGCTTCGGAATAGGCCGCGAGCCGCGCGAGCGTGTCCTCGAGGTCCGGCCGGCCCACGATGAAGTTCTCGGCGCGGCCGACGAGCATCACGTCGCCTCCGGCCTCGTCGATGGCCGCGCGCGCGGCGCGCAGACGTGCGACGGACACATCGATCGGTCGCACGGGGTCGTCCGCCCGGCCGGTGGAATCCTCGATCGAGACGCCCGCGATGCCGGTGGCGACGGCCATGCGAACGCTTTCGGCCACGCCTTCGGGATCGTCCGCGAAGCCGTCCTCGAAGTCGGCGTTGACCGGCAGGTCGCTCGCCTCGACGATCGTGCGCAGGTAATCGAGCACCTGTGCGCGCGAGGCGTCGCCGTCCGCGAGTCCCAGCGACCAGGCGTGGCCCGAACTCGTGGTGGCGAGCGCCTGGAAGCCGAGGCCCTGCAGCATGCGGGCGCTGCCTGCGTCCCAGGGGTTGGGGATGACGAAGCAGCCCTGCGCATGGAGGGCGCGGAAGCGCTCGCGGCGGGCCTGGATGGATGGGGCGGGCATGGTGTCTCCTCGAGTGGGAGACGCAAGCCTAGCAGCGAGTCGGCTCGGACGTGTCGAGAGGCACGGACGGCTCCGTGCGGAGATGACGGATCACGCGAGCGCGTAGCGCATGACCGCCACGAAGTGGCACCCGCTTGCGCCCAGCACCAGCAGGTGCCACACGAAGTGCGCGAACCGGAACCGATGATCGACGAGGAACACGATCGCGCCCAGCGTGTACAGCACGCCGCCCGCCACGATCAGCGACAACCCCTGCGGCGGGATCGCGCGCACGACCGGTCCGAGCACGAACACCGCGACCCAGCCGAGCAGCAAGTAGAGCCCCGTCGACAACAACGGATGATTGAGACGGTTCGCGCACTTCGCGGCCGCGCCAGCGGTGGCCGCCAGCCACAGCATCGCGAGCATCGCGTAGCTGCCGTCCTGCGCGAGCCGCAGCATGAATGGCGTGGCGCTCCCCGCGATGAAGATGAAGATCGCCGCATGGTCCAGCCGGCGGAAGATCTCCTTGGCCGCGCCCTCCGGCAGCCAGTGATAGGTGGCGGACATCGAATACAGCAGGATCATCGACACGGCGTAGACCGCCGCGGCAAGCGCGGTGTGCGTCCCGGCATGCAGCGCATTGCCGATGAGCTGGGGAGTGAACACCGCCGCGACGATGGCCCCCGCGCCGTGGCTCAGGGCATTGGCGATTTCTTCATGGGCCGTCTGCGCACGGCACGCGTTGGGGACAAGCATGGGTTCGAGCCTCTTCCTTCCGACGCCAATGGTGGCACGCGCGCAGACACCGGACTGTCGGCGTCGCATGGCTTCGCGAGTCGGACAGCCGCCCGGCGGCTAGTCGTGCGAAAGCGCCTGCGCGTCGGGCGACCTCACGTGCTCCGGCCGGAACCCGAGCCCCACGAGCCGCGCCGGGATGCCGCGCAGCATCGCAGACGCATCGAGGAGGCGCACGGCAAGCGGAGGCTTCCCGAGCCCGCCCCGGCCTTCCAGCAGCGGCGCGACGATCGCGTCCTGCGCGAGCTTTTGCACCGCCTGCGTCAACTGCACGGGTCGCATGCGCCGCATCGCCGATCACGAGCAGGCCGGGCCGCCACCATTGCTCCAGCCGGTCGACGGTGACCGTGAGCAGCTTCACGTCGTCCCAGCCGCGAATCGCGTCGTCCACGCCCGCAGTCTCGGGCCCCACCTCGCGCACGCGCTCCTTGAACGCTTCGAGCCCCTCGGCGCGCAGCCGCTCGGCGCCGCCCTTGGCGAACACGAAGGCGCATTGCCAGTAGTCGCCGCGGTCGATCAGCACGAAGATGCGGCCCCGGTCGAACACGCCCATGCTGTCGTTCTCGGGCCGGGCGCGCTTGGGCAGGCGAAACCAGAACACGTCCATCGGTGCGCCGATCACGCGCTGCGGCAGGCCGCCTCGAAACCGCGAGTCGCGCCCGTCGCACGCGATCACGAGCCGCGCGCGGACTGCATCGCCTTCGCTCGTGCGCACGCCGGCGACGCGGCCGCCCTCTTCGAGGAGCGACTCGCCCGCGCACGATTGGCGCAGCTCGAACCCCGCATAGCGGCGCGCGGCGCCGGCGACGAAATCGAGGAAGTCCCACTGCGGCATCAATGCGATGTAGGGCGCGGCGACGGGCAGGCGGCGGAAGTCCGCGATGCGTTCGTACTGTCCGCCGATGCGCCCGCCGAGCTGCTCAACCTTGTTGTGCGGCCGCTCGAGCAGTTGCCGCAGCAGGCCCAGCTCATGGAAGACTTCCAGCGTCGACGGGTGCACGGTGTCGCCGCGGAAATCGCGCAGGAAGTCGCGATGCTTTTCGAGCACCGCGACCTTCAGCCCGGCGCGTGCGAAGAGCAGCCCCGCCATCATGCCCGCGGGTCCACCGCCGACGACCGCGACGTCTTTCACATCTTCATTGGCCATGGGGGCGATTCTCGTGCGGAGTCGCTCGCGCGTGTGTACGCAATGTTCGCGCGACGCTCGTCAGTGCGCGGGCCGGTCGGTCAGCGTCTTCAGGAACGCGACCACATCCGCAATCTCGGCTTCGGTGAGAGCGGGCGCGCCACCCGGCTTGCGGCCGAACGGCGCCTCGTCGTTCACGTTGCCGCGGTACTTTTCGGGCAGGTCGTCGTACTTGCGCACGCGGCCCTGCGCGTCGCGCGGATAGAACCGTTGCGCACGCGTGTCGCGCAGCGCGTAGAAGCGCACGGCCTCCTCGAGGCTCGTGAAGACGCCGTTGTGGAAGAACACGCGCCGCGTGGCCACGTTGCGCAGCGACGGCGTCTTGAAGAGGCCGCAGTACTCGGCGCGATCCTTCATGTCGGTGCGAAGCGGCCCGCACAGGCCCAGATCGAAGAAGCCCGCGTCGCGATTGGCCGGAATGCGCGCATTGCGCGGCAAGCCCAGCGCGATGAAGCCCATGTCCGTGAAGTTCGGGAATGCGCCGCGCTTCGTGCCGCTCGGATGACACGCGACGCAGTTGCCTTTGTTCGCATCGACGAAGAGGCGCAGGCCACGCATCTCGGATGCGGTGAGCTTCTCGTGGCCGCGCAGGTAGCCGTCGTACTTGCTGCGGTAGGGATAGAAATCCTTCGGGCTTTGCTGGAACACCTCGAGCGCGAGCAGGAGCGCGTTCCAGGCGCGGCCGGGTTGATCGAAAAGGTGCTCGCCGAACGCCGCACGCATCGCCGCCGCGCTGGGGGACTTCGCGAGTTTCGCGACGACCGCGTCGCGGTCGGCATTCGCCATCTCGAGCGGCGACAAGAGCGGCAGCTCGGCCTGCTCGTGGGCCGACGCGGCGCGGCCATCCCACGCGAAGCCGCCGGTGGGGCCCTGGTCGCCGCTGTCGTCGCCGTCGTTGTCGAAGAAATGTTCGGAGAACTGCGGCGTGCCCTGCCGGTACATGAGCGACGGCACGGCACGCAGGCCGCTCATGCGGCCACCCGCGCCACCTCGTTGCACCGCGCGCGCGTTGGGCGGGCCGTAGGCATGCGCCGGGTCGTGGCATGACGCGCACGACAATGCGCCCGACGCCGACAGCGTGCGATCGAAGAAGAGGACGCGGCCGAGCTCGGTGAGCTGCCGGTTGTCCGGCCGCTTCTCGAACGGCGTCGCATAGAACGGCGAGGCGGCGGCGCACGCCGCGGCCAGGAGCGCGGCCAGGCCCAGAATTCGGCGGATCACGGTGGAAGAGGAGTGAGAAAGACGTGACGGTGGCTCGCGTTGTACCAGCAGAGTGTGATGCTGATTTGACATCCACACGCTTCGCGTCTGACACAGCGGTGTCACGCCGCGGTCGCACGCTGCCGGTCTTTGCCACGACATACCCGAAGAAGGAAGCCTCCCATGCCCACGAAGAAATTCGTTCGCGCGACCGTCTTGATGACGCCGGTCGCCCTCGCCGCCGCCCTCGCCGCCCTCGCGCTGGGCGGCTGCAACGACGACGGCGACCCCGTCACGCCCGCCTTGCAGGAGAAGATGCAGAACGTCGTCGTGATCTACGCGGAAAACCGCGCGTTCGACAACCTGTACGGCAACTTTCCCGGCGCCGACGGCCTCGCCACCGTGACCAACAGCGACGGCACGATGAAGGCGGCCTACGTCGCGCAGAAGGATCGCGACGGCTCCACGCTCGCCACGCTGCCGCAGGTGTGGGGCGGCGTCACCACGCCCGGCAGCAGCGTCACGGTCACGCAGGCGCAGACGGCGGGGCTTGCCAACAAGCCGTTCAACATCGGCACGGCCTTCCAGCCGACCGCGGGCGT
The DNA here is from genome assembly GCF_035548915.1 of Ramlibacter sp. Lineage (GTDB taxonomy): Bacteria > Pseudomonadota > Gammaproteobacteria > Burkholderiales > Burkholderiaceae_C > Ramlibacter. Next base: position 14,505 of record NZ_DASZSE010000009.1, read on the forward strand.
CACCATCGACGGCAGCGTCGTCACGCGCGACCTGTATCACCGCTTCTTCGAAAACCAGATGCAGATCGACGGCGGCAAGAACGACAAGTTCGCGGCCTGGGCCGACTCCGGCGGCCTCGTGATGGGTTACTTCGACTACAGCGCCTCGCCGCTATACCAGCTCGCGCGCCAGTACGTGCTGGCCGACAACTTCTATCAAGGCGCCTTCGGCGGCTCCTTCCTGAATCACCAGTACCTCATCTGCGCCTGCGCGCCCGAGTATCCGAACGCCGACACGGCCGCCGCGCATCCGACGATTGCGGTGGTCGACAAGAACACGGACGGCAGCTACACGAGCAACCTGACGCTCGCGGCGAGTTCCAAGGCCTCCGCCCTCGACGGCGCGCCCACGTTCCAGCTGAGCGGCAACATCACGCCCGCCAACTACTTCGGCGACAACAAGTTCTACGCCATCAACACGATGCAGCCGGCCTACCAGCCGAGCGGCAACGCGCCGGCGGACGTGACGGGCAACAACGCGCTCTACGCCGACACGAGCAAGGCCACGACGCTGCCGCCGCAGACGCAGAAGAACATCGGCGACCTGCTCACCGCGAAGAACGTGAGCTGGGCGTGGTACGCCGGCTCCTGGAGCGCCGCTTTGCAGGACGGCATGCAGGCCGCCTCGGCGCATCGCAACGTGATCTACTCGGCCAATTCCAACGGCGTCGCGAGCACGGACGCGGTCGACTTCCAGACCCACCATCACCCCTTCAACTACTACGCCGAGTTCGACCCCGTCACGCACGCGGCCGATCGCGCTTCGCACCTCAAGGACTACAACGACCTCGTCGCGCAGGCCGCCGCCGGAACGCTGCCGTCCGTGGTCTTCTACAAGCCCGAGGGACTCTACAACCAGCACCCGGGCTACGCGAACATCGTGAACGCCGACCAGAAGATCGTCGACCTCGTGAACAAGCTGAAGGCAAGCCCGCAGTACAAGAACATGGTCATCGTGATCACGTACGACGAGAACGGCGGCCAGTGGGACCACGCCGCGCCGCCCAAAGCCGACAAGCTCGGCCCCGGCAGCCGCATCCCCGCGATCATCGTCTCGCCGTTCGCGAAGATGGGCACGGTCGATCACACGCAGTACGACACCGCTTCGGTGCTGCGCCTCATCACGCGCCGCTTCGGACTCGACACGCTGCCGGGCCTGAAGACACGCGACGACGCGCTGAAGGCCGCAGGCCTGCAGCCGATGGGCGACCTCACGAACGCGCTGAGCCTGTACTGATCCTGCCGAGCCGGGCGTCCCGCGTCTTCCTGTGGGACCCCGGCGTTGCGCGACGTAGGACGGCGTGAAGCCGCGGTCGTGACCGGCGCCTACAAACTGATGCGCCTTCCCTCCCACGTGGAGCGCTCTGCGGCCGAACTAACTTTGCCCGCTGTGGCAGGCATCGCGCCCGCCACTTCGTTCCACACCGGTTCCACGTTGTTCACTCTTCGGGAGGTTCCTCATGAAGTCTTCGATCACCCTCACAGCCCTGGCGGCCGCCGTCACCGTCGCGCTCGGCCTCGCCGGCTGCGCGCACAAGATGCAGACGTCCAAGGCCGTCGTGGCACCCGAGCCGCAGGTTGCCTATTCCAGCACCACGACGACGACGCCGTCGCAGCCGGCGCCCGTCGCCGTCGCGCCGAGCACGACGGAGTCGAGCACGAGCTCCAGCACGGCCATGAGCGCGCCGCCCGCGGCCGAGCCCACGCGGACGGCAAAGGCCGATCGCAACTGATGCGCTCGACGCTCGGCGGAGGTGCCGGTCCTCGGGCCGGCATGCTGCCGCGCAACGCCAGGCCGCGGCGCGCCCGCGGCCGGGGCGCGGACAGCCTCTCGTGATGGCGTGACCACTCCCGGGCCGCGCCGGGGCGCCTCGCGCGCCCATCGGTTTGTTCGGCAAGGCGGTAAGGAAGTCGGCAAGATGGCGACCCATGCTTGGGAATCGCCCGAACCACTTCCGAGGAAAAACGCCATGAAGAAGTTCACGCTCGCCGCGCTGGCCGCTGCCGCGCTTGCCTGGGGGGCTTTCGCCTCGGCCGAACAGGCGGTCAAGCTGCCGCCGCCGGCCCAGGACATCGCCGCGTCTTCCGGGACGCAGACGGCCGTGTTCGCGGGCGGCTGCTTCTGGGGCGTGCAGGCCGTGTTCCAGCACACCAAGGGCGTGATGAACGCCGTCTCCGGCTATGCCGGCGGCGAGCGCGCCACGGCCAAGTACGAGATGGTCGGCTCGGGCCGCACGGGCCATGCCGAATCGGTGCAGGTCACGTTCGATCCGAAGCAGGTGAGCTACGGCCGCCTGCTGCAGGTGTACTTCTCGGTCGCGCACGATCCGACCACGTTGAACCGGCAGGGCCCGGACATGGGCACCCAGTACCGGTCCGCGGTGTTCTACCGGGACGCCGAGCAGAAACGCGTGGCCGAAGCCTACATCGCGCAGCTCGACGCGGCGAAGGCGTTCCACGGCCGGATCGTCACGCAGGTCGCGCCTCTTGCGGGCTTCTATCCCGCCGAGGCCTACCACCAGGACTACGCGACGCTGCACCCCGAGTCGCCGTACATCTTCATCAACGACCTGCCGAAGGTTGCGGCACTGAAGGCGACGATGCCCGAGCTGTATCGCGAGAAGCCGGTGCTCGTGGGAGCGTCGTCCCGCAGCTGACCGGCTGGCCTCGAAGCCCCTTGACGGACGAGCCAGTCGTGAGAGGGGATGCGGCTGGCCGTGCGAGCGGGCGCGGCACGGCAGGCGAGGACTTGTCCTACGGCTCCGCGTTCCAGTAGTCGAGCGTGGCGTCGCGGCGCTGGATCGCCTCGAAGTGAGGCGAGGCCTCGGCCAGGTACTTGCCCGAATCCGGGTACTCGCAGATCTCGGGCTGCTCCTTCGTGCTGATCGACAGGTACTTCAGCGGCGCATCCGACGTGTTGATGATGTGGTGCGGATACTCCGGCCCCGCCGGAATGAAGACGATGTCGCCCGCGCGGAGCGGGAGTTTCTCGCCCGCCACCCGCAAGGTGCCCGAGCCCTCGAGCACGATGAACATTTCCTCCTGCGCATGGTGCAGGTGATAAGGACACGACATCTTGCCCGGCGGCAGGATGTCGATGCCGGCGCCCATCTTGCGCGCCGCGGTGCCGGTGGCAAGGCGCGCGCATCGCGAGTCGTACAGCGGTTCGCGCACGAAGTGTTCGAGCGGCGCATCGTTGAAATTGCGGATGAGCCGGGCGGCGAGCTGGCGGGCGGTCTCGTTCATGCGCGCATTGTCGCGCCGCGCGTGCGCGAAGCTGTCAGCTGCGTGAGAGGTGTGTGGGCATGTGGGACAGGCCGCACGGGCCGGCCCGGCCGAATCCTTCGCACCCCACGCCACCCCGCCCGTCCAATCAACGAGGAACAGACGCAAGGAGAACCCAGCCATGATTTCCCCCGACATGAAGCGCGCCGTCGACAACGTCGAGCAGTGCGTGGACGACGCGAAGCGCGCCGCGCAATCGGCGCGTGCGCCGCAGCAGCTGAGCGATGCCATCGATGCCCTGCACCGAGAGGCGCGCCAGGCCAAGCAGGAAGCAAGCTCGGCGCAGGACGACGCGAAGATGCGCCAGCGCATCTTCGACCTCGAACGCGCCGCCGACCGCGCGATCCAGGAATGCAAGTCCGCCAACGTGACGGATCCGCAGCTGCGGGAGGCGGTGCAGAAGGCGCACGACGAAGCCTCGAAGCTGAAGAAGCAGGCCGAGGCCATCGCCTGACCGGCAATTGCCTTTCCCGGCCGGCGCGACCGCCGCGCCGCACAGCACAATCCGGGCACGACGCCCGATGAGCTTCATGCCTGCGCAAGGTTCTCGGACGAACTCGCCGAGGCGGCCCGACTCTTCAGCCGCCGCTCGCGAACGGCTTCAGCCCCGCCCAGATCGTCGCATTCACCGGCACGGGAACACCCAGTGCCTCCGCGCGCCGCACGACGGCGCCGCACAGCCACGGCGCTTCGAGCTTTCGGCCGGCGAGCAAGTCGTGCGCCATGGAAGCGCGCATGTCCGCGGGAAGGCCCTCGAACATCTTGCGGTATCCGGCTTCGTAGTCGGGCGCGAGGCTCGCGCCGCTCGCCTGCGCGAGCGCGATGCCTTCACGAATGGCCGCATCGAGCACGGCGCGCAACTGCGGGTCGTCGCGGATCGCACCGACCGTCTGCCGGGTGAGCGACGTGACGCCCGCGAGCGCATTCAGCATCACGAACTTCTCCCACAGCATGCGCCGCGGTTCGTCCACGAACTCGGCGGCGAAGCCGGCCGCCGCGCCCGCTGCGACGAAGGCCTGCAGCGTCTCGCGCTGCGAGGAATGCAACGCACCCACGCGCAGCCGCGCCATCGGCCCTGTCTGCCGGATCGTGCCCGGCTCGCCGATCTGAGCCGAGATGATGGCCACCCCCGCGGCCACGCGTTCGGCCGGAAGGCTTCCCGACAGGATGTCGACCGCATCGACCCCGTTTTGCAAGGGCACGACGACAGTCCGCTCGCCGACCGCCGGCGCCATCTGCCGGCCCGTTTCCGCGAGGTCCCACAGCTTGGTGGCAACCAGCATGATGTCGGGCTTGTCGAACGCGCCTGCGTCGTCGGTGGCCCGCACGTTCTCGAGCACGAACGATTCGACGGGGCTTTCGATGCGAAGCCCGTTCTCCCGCATCGCCTGCAGGTGCCGCCCGCGCGCGAGGAATTGCACGTCGTGGCCCGCCTTTGCGAGCCGCGCCCCGAAATAGCCTCCGACGCCGCCGGCGCCGATCACCGAGATCTTCATGGCCGCCAACTGTACACAGCGCGGCTCAGGCCTGCCAGACGCCGCAGCCTCTCACCCGAAGCCGCCGGGCCAGCTCGACCTCCATCTTGCGCGCGGGCTCGTACGCCATCGGGTTGAACTGGTCGTAGAGTTCCGGGCGCAGGCGCACTCCGTAGTCGCGAGCGAAGCGATTGGCTTGCACGCCCGCCTTGTGCCGGTCGAAGCGGATGTCGGGGTCGAGCCCGGTCATGCCGACATAGAAGAACGGCTGGCCGAAGAGATAGTCCGGATTGGCCCGTCGAAAGCCCGGCTCGTCCCACACGCGCTGGGAGAGCTCGACGACGTAGACGTGGTAATGCAGGGGATTGCGCGCCACGCGCGCATTGTCGCTGCCTACGCCGCGTGGTCCAGCCAGGCCAGGCAAGCGCCCAGCAGCGCGCAGGCCGCCGCGAGGGCCCACAACAGGATGCGCGGCAAAGAGCTCGGCTCTTCGCGCGCGGACCCGCCCAGCACGCGCCCGCTCACGACGGCGACGACTGCGAAGGCGAAGAGGTACACGTAGGTCGGGATGGCGGACATGGCGGGTGACTCGGTGTTGAGTCGAGGTGTACCGCGGCGCCGGTCGCGTCCGTGTCGAACGAAGGGCTTCATATCGCGCGCGCCGTGTTTCCCGCGTCAGCGCTCGGGCAGGCGCGCGAGGAATTCCGCCGGCGTGACGATCGAAAATCGCGTGTGCGGCGCAAGGACGAGCAGATCCGAGTCTCCGGTGACGAGGTGCGATGCGCGGCCGGCCTGCGCCAGGTGCAGGAACATCGCATCAGCAGGATCGCGGCAAGGCGGCACCCTCGGTGCCGGGTTCGGGATGGCCACGGCTTCCGTCCACGGGAGGTAATCTCCCAACAGCTCTTCGCGCTCAATGTCGCTCAGCCTGAACTTCGGATATTCGAGCACACGCATGAGCTCGCCTATCGTGTCCCTGCTGGCCAGCGGGACGAAGTCGGCCGCTTGCCACTCGAGCCTCAACCGAGCCGTGGGCCCCTTTGCGAACACCAGCGCGGAAACCACCACCCCGGTATCGAGCACCACGCGCCGCTTCTCGCTGTCCGAGGCGCGTGCACGCGACTTCGCCGCGCTCACCGCTTGCGCCGCGACCACTTCACCGCACCCGCGACGTCCTTTGCTCCGATGCCCAATTCGGCGAGCTTCGCGCGCACGGCGTCGCCGCGTTGAATCCGCACCGGTGTGAGCACGATGCGACCCTCCCGCGCCTCTACGTCGAAGTATTCCGCCGGCCCAATCGCCCGCGTCACAGCCTTTGGCAACGTCAACTGATTCTTGCCGGTCAGTTTGGCCAACATGGAAGGTTTCCAGAAATCAAGGATTCCTTACTTTAGCACTTTTCCCGGTTGCAGAGCTACCCGAGCATCCCCATGGGCTCACGCCGTGCCCGCTCGGGTCACAATCGCAGTTGCCGGGAAATGAACGCCCGCACCCTCGCGACTTGGTGACTTCGACATGAATTCCTCCTACCCCGACACCGTCCGCGGCATCCTGCAGAGCCTGGGCCTGCCCGACCACGCGTACACCCGAGGCGACCTCGCGGTCCGCACCCCCATCGACGGCAGCGAGATCGGCCGCGTCGCGGCGCACTCGCGCGAACAGGTCGACGAAATCATCGGCCGCGCGCAAAGCGCCTTCGAAGCCTGGCGCAACGTGCCCGCGCCCAAGCGCGGCGAGCTCGTCCGCCTGCTCGGCGAGACACTGCGCGCGAACAAGGAAGCGCTCGGCCGTCTCGTCTCGATCGAGACGGGCAAGATCCTCTCCGAGGGTCTCGGCGAAGTGCAGGAGATGATCGACATCTGCGATTTCGCGGTCGGCCTTTCGCGCCAGCTGCACGGCCTCACGATCGCTTCCGAGCGGCCCGGTCACCGCATGATGGAGACTTGGCACCCCCTCGGTGTGGTGGGCGTGATCAGCGCCTTCAACTTCCCCGTGGCCGTGTGGTCCTGGAATTTCGCGCTCGCCATCGTGTGCGGCGACCCGGTCGTCTGGAAACCTTCGGAGAAGACACCGCTCTCGGCGCTTGCCGCGCAGGCGCTCTTCGAACGCGCGGCGGCGGCGTTCGGCGACGCGCCGCCGGGCCTTTCGCAACTCGTCCTCGGCCGGCAGGATGCGGGCGAAGCGCTCGTGGATCACCCGAAAGTCGCACTGCTGTCGGCCACGGGCAGCACGCGCATGGGCCGCGCGGTGGCGCCGCGCGTCGCGCAGCGTTTCGCCCGCGTGCTGCTGGAGCTCGGCGGCAACAACGCGGTCGTCGTCGCGCCCTCTGCCGATCTCGATCTGGCGGTGCGCGGCATCCTCTTCGCCGCCGCGGGCACGGCGGGGCAGCGCTGCACGACGACACGCCGGCTCATCGTGCATTCGAGCGTTCGCGACGCGCTCGTCTCGCGCCTGAAGGCCGCTTACGGCAAGCTCAGTATCGGCGATCCGCTCGCGGGGCATCTCGTCGGGCCCCTCATCGACCGGGCATCGTTCGAAGCGATGCAGGCGGCGCTGCGCGCGGCGAAGGAAGAAGGCGGCGTGGTCTTCGGAGGCGAGCGCGTGCTCGAGATCGACCTGCCCGAGGCCTACTACGTGCGCCCCGCGATCGTGGAGATGCCCTCGCAGACGGCCACCGTGTGCCGCGAAACCTTCGCGCCCATCCTCTACGTGCTCGGCTACGAGCGGTTCGAGGAAGCGGTCGCGCTGCACAACGCGGTGCCGCAAGGCCTCGCGTCGTCGATCTTCAGCAACGACCTGCGCGAAACCGAGACCTTCCTGTCGGCCGCGGGTTCCGACTGCGGCATCGCGAACGTGAACATCGGCACCTCGGGCGCCGAGATCGGCGGGGCCTTCGGAGGCGAGAAGGAAACGGGCGGCGGGCGCGAGTCCGGCTCGGACGCGTGGAAGAACTACATGCGCCGCGCGACGAACACGATCAACTACTCGCGCGAGCTGCCGCTCGCGCAAGGCGTGCGTTTCGACGTGTAGTTCAGGAGTGCGCCGCGGTCTTCAGCCGCACCCCGGTCGAGGCGATGCTGAGCGAGCCGTCGCGCCCCACGTCGATACGTCTTCCGTCGGCCAGCCGGTATTCCACCTGGCCGGTGGAAGCCCAGTGCTCGGAACCGTCGGCAAGCGACGGGTCCGGCGCGAGCCGGTCGTACGCGAACACCTTGTACGCCGTGCCGTCGGAGCCTTGCGCCGTGAACGATTCCAGGAGTTGAAGTCGCAGATCCATCGCTCGTATCTCCCCGGTTGGAGGTCAGAGCTTCATTGTGAGGACCGGGACGGTGCAAGTCTGTCGGATGCAGACTACGAACATGAAATCGCACTGTCACGGCGCTGACATATCGGCACCCCGGCAACAGGTGTAATCTCGCTCAGCAAGAGGACGCGCATCGCAAGCCATGGACCCAGAAGAACTGCAGAAGCGGTTGCACCGCGAAACGCTCGATTCCTACGACGAAGAGCTGGAACTCGAGCTCGAAGACCGCCCGTTCGATGCGAACGGCAACGAGATCGCGCTCACCGACGCGCAAAAGCAGGAACGACGACGCTACTTCGGCGAGCTGCTGCGCCTGCAGGGCGAACTGGTCAAGCTGCAGGACTGGGTGGTGGCAAGCGGCCACAAGCTCGTGATCCTCTTCGAAGGCCGCGACGCCGCGGGCAAGGGAGGCGTGATCAAGCGCATCACGCAGCGCCTGAATCCCCGCGTGGCCCGCGTCGCGGCGCTGCCCGCGCCGAACGACCGCGAACGCACGCAGTGGTACTTCCAGCGCTACGTCGCGCACCTGCCGGGCGCGGGCGAGATCGTGCTCTTCGACCGCAGCTGGTACAACCGCGCGGGCGTCGAGCGCGTGATGGGTTTTTGCAGCGACGAGCAGTACGAGGAGTTCTTCCGCTCGGTGCCGGAATTCGAACGCATGCTGGTGCGCTCGGGCATCCAGCTCGTGAAGTACTGGTTCTCGATTTCCGACGAGGAGCAGCACCTGCGCTTTCTCGCGCGCATCCAGGACCCGCTCAAGCAGTGGAAGCTGAGCCCCATGGACCTCGAGTCGCGCCGGCGCTGGGAGGACTACACGCGCGCCAAGGAGGTCATGCTCGAACGCACGCACATCTCGGAGGCGCCGTGGTGGGTCGTCGCGGGCGACGACAAGAAGAATGCGCGGCTCAACTGCATCGCGCACCTGCTGAGCCTCGTGCCCTACGAGGAGATCGAGCACACGAGCGTCGAGCTGCCGCAGCGCGTGCGGCACAAGGATTACGTTCGCCGGCCCGTGCCGAAGGACATGCACGTGCCGGAGAAATACTGACTTCGGCGCGCTGAAAGCTCAGCGCCGCCACGGATTGTTCGGGTGGCGGTCGTACCGGTTCGGCAAGCCGTCGTTGTCCTTGTCGTCGTCGATCGCGTCCGGCACACCGTCGCGGTCGCGGTCGCGGCCCATCCTCACGGCAACGGCCTGGTCGCGCGGCAGCCATGCGCCGCCCGCGAGCATCCAGCGTCCATCCGGGCCTTGCTGCCAGTGCGGTGCGACCCAGGTGAGGCCCACGCGGTTTTCGATCCACGAGCCGTTCACCCATGTGTAGCCCCCGTTGGTCCAGGCGTAGTAGCCGGGCGACCAGGTGAAGCCTTCGCGCGGGGCCGGAACGGCCTCGACGATCGGGGTGGGCGGCGCGACATCGATGGCCACGACGGCCGGGGTCGCGTGCGCGATCGTGCCGAGTGACATCATGGAGGCGGCGGCCGCGAGGGCCAGTACGAATTTGCGTTTCATGTCGAACTCCTGCTTGCTCTGTTGAAGCGATATGACGACACGTTCGCGCATCGCGCGGGTCCTGCCCATCGGAACGGTGCGCGGCTGCCCGTCGGAAAGGTCCGGCGTGCGGGGACGGCGCAACCGCACGGCCGAGCCACCTCGCGCGCGCGGGCCCGAGTCAGGGCATGATGCGGCTCATGAACGGTCCCACAGCGCCGCAGAAGCCCCCCCAGCCGCAGCCGCCGCAGCCGCCGCGCCCGCCGGGCGCCCTGCCGCCGCGCAGGTACTGGCTCTTCTTCGTGCTCGTGCTGCTTGCCAACTACGTGTTGATGAGCTTCCTCTTTCCCGGCGCGAACTCACCGCTCACGATTCCCTACACGGCATTTCGCGACGAGGTCGGCAAGAGCAACGTGCTGTCCATCTACAGCCGGGGCACGACGATCGAGGGACGCTTCAAGTCGCCGGTGACCTGGCCGCGCGCGGGCGAGCCGAAGCTGCCGCCGCGCCGCGGACTGCCCGCGGAAGCGAACGTGCATGCGCCGCCGCGCACGTCGGACACGTTCACCACGGAACTGCCCGCCTTCTTCGATCGCGGGCTCGAAACCTTCCTGCTCGAACACGGCGTGGAGATCAGCGCCGTGCCCATTCAGCAGGGCAACTGGCTGTCGACCCTGCTCTACGGCTTCGGCCCCGCGATCCTCTTCATCGCCTTTTACGTGTGGATGTATCGCCGTGCATCGGCCCAGGGCGGCGGGCCGATGGGCATGGGCGGCATCTTCGGCATCGGCCGCAGCAAGGCGCGCCGCTACGACGCCGACGCGGACAACCGCGTCACCTTCAACGACGTGGCGGGCATCGACGAAGCGAAGAACGAACTCGTCGAGATCGTCGACTTCCTGCGTTCGCCGGACAAATACACGCGCCTCGGCGGCACGTCGCCCAAGGGCGTGCTGCTGATCGGTTCGCCGGGCACGGGCAAGACGCTGCTCGCGCGGGCCGTCGCGGGCGAGGCGGGCGTGCCGTTCTTCTCGATGAGCGCCTCGGAATTCGTCGAGATGATCGTCGGCGTGGGCGCGGCGCGCGTGCGCGATCTCTTCAAGCAGGCACGCGACAACGCGCCGGCCATCATCTTCATCGACGAGGTCGATGCGATCGGCCGCGCGCGCGGCGCCTTCGCCATCGGCGGCGCGAGCGAGCAGGAGCAAACGCTGCAGCAGATCCTCACCGAGATGGATGGCTTCACCGGCCGCGAAGGGATCATCGTGCTCGCGGCGACCAACCAGCCCGACGTGCTGGATCGCGCGCTGCTGCGGCCCGGGCGCTTCGACCGGCGCGTCGTCGTGAATCTTCCCGACAAGGTCGGACGCGAAGCGATTCTGAAGGTGCACATCCGCAAGGTGCCGCTCGCGCCCGACGTGCGGCTGGAGGAGCTCGCGCAGGCCACGCCGGGCTTTTCCGGCGCGGACCTGAAGAACCTCGTGAACGAAGCGGCGCTGCTCGCGGCGCGGCGCAACGAAGACGCGGTGCGCCAGACGGACTTCCTCGATTCGCTGGAGAAGATCGTGCTCGGTCCCGAGCGGCCGCTGCTGCTCACGCACGACGACCGCGAGCGGATTGCCTATCACGAAGGCGGACACGCGATCCTCGGCATCGTCGTGCCGGGCGCGGACCCGGTGCACCGCGTGAGCATCGTGCCGCGCGGGCAGGCGCTGGGCGTCACCTACCAGCGGCCGCAGACGGACCGCTACAACTACCCCGAGGATTACCTGCGCGCGCGCATCGTGGGCATGCTGGGCGGCCGCGCGGCCGAAGAGATCGTCTACGGCACGAAGACCACAGGCGCGGAAAGCGACATCGAGCAGGCCACGCAGATCGCGCGCAACATGGTCACGCGCTGGGGCATGAGCGACAAGATCGGCATGGTGCAGCTCGCTCCGCGCGACAACGCCTTCCTGCGCGGGCCGACGAGCTACGGCGCCGACAAGCCGTTTTCCGAAGACACCGCCAACCTGATCGATGCCGAGGTGCACCGCATCATCCACGAATGCCACGAAGAGGCGAAGCGCCTCCTGAACGAGCATCGCGACGCGCTGGACAAGCTCGTGCTCGCGCTCCTGCAGAAGGAGACGCTCGCGGAGGAGGAGATACTGCAGGCGACCGGCCTCCGTCCCGCGGCGGCGCCATTCGCGGGTCCGATAGGAAGAAGCGGCGCGCACTGAAGCGCCGCGCATCTCGTCACTTGCCGAAGACGAGGCTTGGCAGTCCGAGCGCGAGAACCGGCACGAAGGTGATGAGGACCAGCACGCCGATGAGTGCGATCGTGAAGGGCACCGCCTCGCGAAACACCTCGTGCAGCGGCGCGCCCGCGATCTGCGCGGTGAGGTAGCTGATCACGCCCGAAGGCGGCGTGAGCTGGCCGATCATCAGGTTCAGCACGACCACGACGCCCAGGTGCACGAGGTCGATGTGATACGCCGCCGCGATCGGCACGAGCACCGGCACGAGCGTGACGAGCGCGACGGCCGGCTCGAGCGCGAGGCCCCACAGCAGCAGCACGACGTTGATGAGGGCCAGCATCGCCCAGCGGCTGTCCGTCATCGCGAGCAGCCCCTTCGCGAGCGATTCGCCGATGGCCATGTTCGCGACCAGCCACGAGAAGATGCCCGACGCCGCGATCGTGAGCATGATGAGGCCCGAGCTGATCATCGATTCGCGCACGATGCGCCACACGCTCGCCCAAGTGAGCTCCCGGTAGACGAACTTGCCCACGACGATCGCGTAGACGACGGCCGCGACACCGGCTTCCGTCGACGTCGTGACGCCGCTCATGATGCCGCCGAGGATGATGACCGGCATCGCGAGCGCGGGGCCGGCGCGCCATAGCGCCTTCAGTGCCTGCCTCGGGCTCGCGCGCGCGGACAACGGGAAGTCGCGCCGCCGCGCGACGATGGAGGCCGTCACGAGCAGGTACGCCCCCATGAGGAGGCCCGGGACCGCGCCCGCGAGGAAGAGCCGCCCCACCGACACTTCCGTCACGAGCGCGTAGACGACGAAGGCGATCGAAGGCGGAATGATCGGCCCCATCGTCGATGCGGCGGCGACCACCGCGGCCGCGTACGCGGGCGGGTAGCCCTGCTCCTTCATCGCGGGGATGATCGAGGCGCCGATGGCCGAAGCATCGGCCACAGCGGAGCCCGACACGCCGGAGAAGACCATGCTCGCGAGGATGGCGACGTGCGACAGGCCGCCGCGCACGTGGCCCACCAGCGAGCGCGCGAAGTCGAGCAGCCGCGTCGTGATGCCGCCCGTGTTCATGAGCTCGCCGGCGAGAAAGAAGAACGGGATCGCGAGGAACGCGAACGAGTCGATCCCCTGGACCATGGAAGAGGCCAGCACGTTCAGCGGCACTTCGCCGTTGGCGAACAGCACGAAGACGAGCGAGGCAAGCCCCATCGCGAAGAAGACGGGCACGCCGATCACGGCAAAGCCCATGAAGGCCGCCATGAGGAGGCCGAACGAAAGCGCCTCGCGCACTCAGCGCTCCCCGGAGCCGGGCCGGTTGCGCAGGTGGGCGCGCATGCGCGCGGCGAACGCGACGGCCATGAGCAGCGCACCCACCGGAAGCGACCAGTACTGCGCGGGCTGGTCGAACGGCAGGGAGGTGAAGCCGATGCCTGCCATCGCATCGATGAGCTTGAAGCTCGCGAGCCCGTACACGGCGATGAAGACAAGGCACAGCAGCATGCACGCGAGATCGCGACCCCAGCGCATGCGCGCCGACTCGGACCAGCCCATGAAGTCCGCCGAGAGATGCGAATTGCGCCGCACGCCGACGTAGCCCGACAGCATCGTCGACCACACGAGAATGAAGATGCTCGCCTCCAGCGCCCAGGCGAGCGGCGCGTTCAGCACGAAGCGGCAGACGATCTGCGCGACGCCGATGGCGAGCAGCGCAAGCAGCGCGAGCGCGAGCAGGCCCTCCACCGCGGCGTCGAGCCAGCGCAGCATCACTTCACCGCCTGAATCTTCTGGATCGTCCCCTTGGCCCACATCTCGCCGTCGAAGCGCTTCGTCACTTCGTCCGCCGCCCGGCGAAACCCCGTGAGGTCGGGCTCGACGATCTCCATGCCCTGCTTCTTCAGCACGTCCAGCGATTTCTCCGCCACGTCCCACGTCATCTTGCTCGCCCACTTCTCCGTCTCGGCCGCCGCCTCGCGCATCGCGGTCTGCTGCGCGGGCGTGAGGCGCGCCCACTTGTCCGCGGCGATGAGCACCATGAGCCCCGACTGGATGTAGTCGATGCGCATCGCGTACTTCTGCACCTCGTAATATTTGGCGCCCGCGATCGCGTCGAAGCCGTTGTCCTGGCCATCGACGAGGCCCTGCTTCATCGCGAGGTACAGCTCCGACGCCGGAACGGGCGTCGGCGATGCGCCCCACGCCTTCATCACCTCCAGGATCGTCGGCGTCTCGGGCACGCGGATCTTCAGGCCCTTCATGTCTTCCAGCTTCGTCACCTTGCGGTTGGACGTGGTGAGCTGGCGCGGCGCGCGATCGGAGACGTAGCCCACATAGGTGAAGCCCGCTTCCTTTTCCACCGGCGCGAGCATGTCGCGGAAGGTGGGCGACATCATGTAGTTCTTGAAGTGCGCCTGGTCGCGGAAGACGTAAGGTGCGAAGAGCGCGTTGAAGTCCTTGCCGCCCTTGGCGATGGCAAGCGTGCCGGTGTCGGCGAGCATCATGTCGATCTGCCCCGTGCGCAGGCCCGCGTAGTTCTGCGGCAGACTCCCCAGTTGCCCGCCGCCGAAGGACTGCACCTTCACTTCGCCCTTGGTGCGCGCATCGACCTCCTGCGCGAACCGGTCGGCGATCGGCCCCCACACCGGCGGCGGCGCGACGTACGCCATGCGCAGCGCGTGCTGCGCGAAGGCCGAAGGAACGAGCGCCGCGAATGCGATGGCGGCCGCGGCGAGACGGCGAAGCGTGGTTTCGATCATGCGGATCTCCTCATCTTGCGCGCCGCGAGCCTCACTCGCGCGCGGCGAAATAGTCCTCGTACCGGCTGCCATTGGACACCAGCACCCCGCCGTCGACATCGAGGGAAGTCCCGGTGCACATGGCGCTTGCCGGACCGGCGAAGAAAGCCACGGCCTCGGCGATGTCTTCGGGCATCACCCAGCGGCCGAGCGGCACCGTCTTCACGACGGCCTCGATGCGGCGTTCGTCCAGGTTGCGAAGGATCATCGGCGTGAGAGTCGGCCCGGGGCAGACCGCGTTCACGCGGATGTTGTCGATGCCGAACTCGAAGGCCGCGTGCCGCGTGAACCCGAGCACACCGCTTTTGGAAGCGGTGTAGGCGGCGTCGCCGGAATACGAGATGCGCTTGCCCGCGACGGAGGCGATGTTGACGATGCTGCCGCCGCCCGCGGGCTTCATGATGCGCGCGGCCGCCTGCGTGCACAGCATCGTGCCTTTCAGGTTGATGTCCAGCACGCGGTCCCAGTCTTCGCCGCGGACGTTGCGGATGAGGGCCTTGCTCTCGATGCCCGCGCTGTTCACGAGCACGTCGAGCCGGCCGGCATCGTGCGCGATGGATTCGAAGGCCTCTTTCACGGCCGCGGCGTCCGACACGTCGAGCGATACGAAATGCGCGTGCGGCAGATTGTCCCGCAGCTGCGCGATCGCCCCGGCGTCGCGATCGAGCACGTAGACCTTGCAGCCTCGGTTGGCGAAGAGCGTCGCGCATGCCGCCCCGATGCCGCTCGCCCCGCCCGTCACTGCAACGACCCGAGGTGTCTCTCCTGACGCCATGGCGACTCCAGATGGGAATGCGCGAGAGACCGGCGTCGTGCCGGCCTCCTTCGGGGGTATAGTAACGATCGCTACGATCTGCCCGCAAGGCCCGGGCATTGGGGAATACCATGAGCACAGTCGCCAACCTCGAGGCGGCCCATCGCAATCAGGTGGCGCCGCGCGTCTACGCCTACGACCTGGAGGCCTTGCCCTGGCGCGAAACGCCGCGCGGCACCGCGCGCGAGAAAGCTGTGCGGCGCGACAACGAGCGCGGTCTCTTTCTCGGCCTCATCACGTTCGATCCGATGAGCCGCTCGGGTCTGCATCAGCATCTGGGAACGGCGAGCAGCTACTTCCTCGCGGGTTCGCTCACCGACCACCAGGCGACCACGCGGGAGGGCCACGTCGGCATCAACCTGCGCGGCGCGACGCACGACGCCGTGACGTACGGCGGCGCCACGCTCGTCTCGCGGCTCGAAGGCCCGGTGGTGATTCCGGACGGCGGCCTTGCCATTCATCCGCACGCGGACCAGGGCCCGGTGCGCAACCACCATCCGGAAACGCCGCCCGACATCACGATCGAGCTCGAGCGCACGCTTGCCATCGGCACGCGCTTCGCGGGTGTCGTGCGCAGACCGCTCTTCGACTATGCGGGCACGGGCGATGTGCGGCGCATGTGCTGTCTCACGCTCTGGCCCGGCGGCGGTGCGCGTGCCGTGCGGCACAGCGCGCTCACGGACCTCTTCGTTCTCTCCGGCGACCTGCGAGTCGATGGCGTCGTGGTGCACGGCCCTTCGTTCGTGATCGTGGAGCCGGACACCGCGGTGACGATTTCAACGCAGTACGGCTGCTCGCTGCTCGCCTGGGCGGAAGGCCCTGCGGTCAGCGAGGAAGACCCGGGCGCGGAGCTCTACGGGTTCAACTAGAGGCCCGAGCCCAGTTCGCGCGCCCGCGCGCAGAGTTTCAGGAGCAGTTGCTGGAACTTGCGCAGTTCGCTCGCGTCGAGCGCCTCGTAGAGCTGCGACTCGCGGCGCGCCGCGTGCTTGCCGATTTCGGTGTAGACGTCCCAGCCGCTCGCGGTGAGATAGAGGTGGCGCAGGCGCCGGTCGGCTTCGTTGCTTTCGCGCACGAGGCGGCCCTGGGCTTCGAGGTTGCGCACCGCGCGCGACACGATCATCTTGTCGAGGCCGGTGTGATCCGCGAGTTCTTGGGCGGTGACGCCCGGGTGGTCCGCGAGCGTAAGCATGACCCGCCAGTCGTTCAGGTTCATGTGGAAGCGCTGTCCGAATGCCGGCGCGAACGGCCTGGCGGTGAGATTGGTCAGCACCCAGAGCTGGTAGAAGGGCGATTCGTCCGTGTGCAGCAGTGCATGTCGGGCAGCGCCCTTGCGGGGTGGCGTCATGCGGAGAATTCTAGGGTCCTGCCGCGGCGACGCGAGACTCTCCGTCATGTCCAGCTCGCTCCCCGTCATTCCCGGCTCACTCCTCGTCATTCCCGGCTCACTCCCCGTCATTCCCGGCTCACTCCCTCGTCATTCCCGCGAACGCGGGAATCCAGTGGCGTCCTCCCCCTTCGCGGTTGCTCGCGAAATCCAGCTCTCCACCACCTCGCCGCAAAGCTGCGTGTGGGCGGGCCGCGGCGCGCGCTACGGCGTCCGTCGTGCTGCGCTTCGCGCAGCCCTACCGGATTCCCTGCGCCGGGCGACCCCGCGCCCCCGCGGCGCAACTCACTACGAGTTTGGCGCGCACGCCAAACTCTCCGTTCGAACAAGCGCCGCGAATCAGAACACGTACGCGCCGCGCGATACGCGCCTGCGGCGCTCTCGTCGCCGCGCTGGGGCGCGGGGCACACCCACCGCAGGCGCCTGTGCTTTATTGCGCGCCGCAGCCCGCCCACACGCAGCTTTGCTGTGAGACCGTGGCACACCACCGGTGGCGTGCCCCTGTGCATCTGCAACGCCGCGTGCGGCCGGGCCGCGGC
>NZ_DASZSE010000010.1:0-39184 GCF_035548915.1 Ramlibacter sp.
CGCGGCAAGTGCCGCGGCGACTCGGGGGTAAGCCGTCGCAGCACTTGCCGCGACGACTCGGGGGTAAGCCGTCGCGGCACTTGCCGCGACGGCGTGGGATTTGGACAAGGGATGCTCCCGGAAACGGATGAACACACGCCGGCTGCGTGCAAGGCAGCCGGCAACGGCGTCAAGCGCTGGGAATCGAAGGTGGCCCGCGCGCCGGCAGCGGCGCAGCGGTGAGTACCGCGATGCGCGCGGCGACGATGGGCTGCACTGCGTGGCCGAGCGGCTGCATCGAGGGCAGATCGACCACGACCACCGGAGGAGGAGCTCCGGCGAACAAGCACAGGGGACAGTCGAGCGTGCCGTGATGCAGCGCCGGGGCGGTGCCGTTGTCTTCGCCCGCATCCGTCGCCAGCAGCTTCGTGGCACCCGAGGCGGAGCACACGAGTTCCAGCGACTGCGGCTTCACGAGCGGCGAGGCGATCGCCGCGCCGAGCGCGAGCGCGAACCACGCCAGCACGAGGCGGGCGAGGAAACGGGCTTGGCGCAGGCGGTGCATGTGCGGGGATTATCCCAGAGCCTGAACGGTGCGCCGCCGGCGCCTGGACCGGGACCGGGACCGGGACCGGGACCGGGACCGGGGCCGGGGCCGGGAACGTATGCATCGCGCATCGCGCATCGCCGCGCGATGCGCGCCGTGAAGCTGCGCAGGTGGCTCTACGATCCTCGTCTCTTCGGGCTGCATGCGTGAGCCGGCGGCCGAAGGCCGGACCGCTGCTACAGCACTTCCTCGATCGAGTAGATCGGCCCCTGCGCTTCGCGTCGACCGGTCCCCACGGCCACGATCTTGTTGAGCCACTCGTACTTCTTCGACGCCGTCTCGAAGATCGGCACCATCCGGAAGTAGTAGCTCGCCGGGTCCACCGGCTCGCCGGCGGCCACCCGGGCCATCACGTCCGCCGGCCCGTGCCGCAAGCCGCGATAGGTCATGTAGATGGATTCGCCATCGTCGGTGCGCAAGAGAAGCCGCACGTCGAGCACGGTGACGCCGTCGCTGCGCTGCAGCAGCCAATCGCCCGCGGGCGTGGCGACGACTTCGCCGCGCAGGCGTTCACCGCTGAACTCGCCGCCGGCGACGGTGGCGATGCGGCGGCGGCCGAGCGGCGTGTCGCCGACGTCCACGATCGTCGGCACGCGCAAGCGAAGTTCGAAAAGGGGACGGGTCGCGATCATGATCACTCCGAAACGCGGCACGGCTTGCCATGGGGAGGCGGGGGGAGGCCGCTCCCCGGAGCCGCGCCGATACTGGTGGGAAAATGATAGCCCCCGCGTGAAGGCCCACGCGCCACCCGCTTCCAACGATCTCTTGAGCAAGTACGCTTCCTGGGAAATCTCGCAACGGCACAGCCAGCCCTGGCTGGAGCGCGCCGACCTCGCGCAGCGCCTCGTGCTCGGCCCCGGCTCGCTCGTCTTCGAGGAGCAGACGGTGCATCCATTCTTCTACCTGATCCGAAGCGGCTACGTGCAGGCGACCATGTCGCGCGCGAGCGGCAACCCGCTGCTGCTGGAGATCTTCGGGCCCGGCACCTTGTTCGGCGAAGGCGCCGCGTTCGAGGGCCGACCGCGCTTCGTGACCTGCCGCACGATCACCGACTGCGCGCTCGACCGCTTCGACCCCGCCGACATGGAACGGGAATTCGCGCGCGACCCGCGCCTGCCGGTCTCGCTCATCCGCATCATGAGCGCGAAGCAGCGCGTGCTCGCATCCAAAGTGGCGGGACTTTCCTCCACCACCCCCGAAGTGCGCCTGTCGGACCTGCTGCTGCGCGTCGCCCGCGCGGAGCAATCGCAGCGCGAGCGCCTGTCGCCGCTTTCCGTGCACCTCACGCACGAACAGATCGGCGCGATGACGGGGCTTGCCCGCGTCACGGTCACGCGCACGCTCGCGAGCCTCGCGCGCGAGGACCTCGTGCGCACCGTGCCGGGGCGGGTCGACATCCTGCGCGCGGAGGCGCTCGCGGCGAAGCTCATCGCCTGAACGGCCGCTGCGGGATTTCCCGATGGCGCGAAGGCCCGGGCGCGTATCGCCGGATACAGGCGGTGCGGCGCGCGCTGCCTACACTGGTTCGCGTGGAATCGTCGCCGCGCTCGCGCGGCTTTCCAGCCAACCCCCACGAGCAGCCACGCCATGCGACCCAAGACCTTCGCCACGCTCGGCCCCGCCGGCAGCAACCACGACCTCAACACGCGCCGCTACATCGAGTTCCACGGGCTTCAGGATGCGCGCGTCGTCTTCATCGAGGATTTCTTCGAAGCGCTCGCGCGCATGAAGTCCGGCGAGGTGGACTTCATGATCCAGGTGTGCGCGCACCCGAACGTGGCGCTCACCATCGAGCACGACTACAAGGACATCTTCCTCGTGGACAGCTTCATCGGCACGACGAAGGCGATGGGCGTGCTCACGCGCGCCGAAGTCCAAACGCCGCGCAGCCTCGGCTACATGATCGCGACGCGCGGCTACTTCGACGTGTCGCGCTGGCCCGAGCGGCACGAGATCGTCTCCAACTCCGCCGTGGCGCAGGGCCTGCTCGAAGGCCGCTTCGACTCGGGCTTCACCGCGATCGAGCTCGCGCAGCAGCACCCGGGGCGGTTCCGCATCGACCAGACGATCGGCGAAGTGGACGTCGTGTGGCTGGTCTACGGCAAGGAACGCGTGAACCGCACGATGCTCGCGTGGCGCGACGCGCCGGTGCGCGCGCAACTCATCGCCTGAGCGCCATGCGCGACGCCGCCGGATTCGAATCGGCCCACGCACTCGTCGCCGCCGTGCGTTCGTGCCGGATCACGGCCGCGCAGGCCATGCGGGCGTTTCTCGATCGCACGGAGCGCCTCGAGCCGCTGCTGCGCACGTACGTGAGCATCGAGCCCGAGCGGGCGCTCGCGGCCGCGCATGCAGTCGATGCGCGCATCGCGGCAGGCGCGGACCCCGGACCGCTCGCAGGGCTTCCCGTGAGCGTGAAGGACCTGATCGCCGTGGGCGGCATGCGGCAGACGTTCGGTTCTGAGCTATGGCGAGACCACGTCGCCGCCGAAGATGCACCTTCGGTCGCGCGTCTGCGCGCCGCCGGTGCATGCATCACCGGCAAGACGACGACGAGCGAGCTCGGCTGCAAGGGCGTCGGCGATTCGCCGCTCACGGGCATCACGCGCAATCCCTGGGACCTGGAACGCACGCCCGGCGGATCGAGCGCGGGCGCGGCGGCGGGTCTCGCGGCGGGGCTTGTCGCGGCATCCGTCGGAACCGACGGCGGCGGCTCGGTGCGCATTCCCGCGGCGTTCTGTGGATTGGTTGGCATCAAGGCGACCTTCGGCCGCGTGCCCGTGTGGCCCGCCTCGGCGACGCCCAGCCTCGGGCACGTCGGCCCGCTCGGGCGCTGCGTGGCGGATGCGGCCTTGCTCTTGGGCGTCATGGCGGGCAGCGATGCGCGCGATGCGGCGTCGCTCGCATTCCCGCCGCCGGAGGACTTCGTGCGTGCATGCGGGCAACCGGTGGAAGGCCTGCGCATCGGGTGGGCTCCCACGCTCGGCTGGGGCGAAGTGGACGCGGGCATTCTCGATGCCTGTGCCGATGCAGTCGCCGCACTGAGGGCAGCGGGCGTCATTGTGCAGCGGGTCGATCTGCACGAGACCGATCCCGCGCCCGCATGGAACCAGGCTTTCTACGGCGCGCTGGGCGATCGTCTGCGCGGGCGCGAGGACTGGGCCGATGCTGCCGCGCGAATCGATCCCTACCTGCGACGCACGATCGAAGTCCACGCCCAAAGCGACGCGCAACGCGCCCACGCGATGCGGGCCGAATGGCTGCGGCGCGTGAACGGCATGTTCGAATCCATCGACGTGCTCGCAACGCCGGCTGTTCCCACCACGGCGTTGCCCTGCGGCCATGACGCGCCCGCGAATGCCACCGGGCGCAATGCCGTCGACTGGTCGTACTTCACGTACCCATTCAACCTGAGCGGCCATCCCGCGCTGTCGCTTCCGATCGGCCTCGACCCGCGGGGCCTGCCCATCGGTGTGCAACTGGTCGGGCGGCATGGCGCGGAAGCCACCCTCGTTCGCGCAGCCGCCGCGCTCGAGCGGCTGCGCCCGTTTCACCATCAACCTCCGGAGATTTCAGCATGACCCTCGATCCGCGCCCAAAGCTGCGACGCCGCACGATGCTCGCGGGCCTCGGCGCCTGCCTGCTGCCGATGGCAACGCATGCGCAGGATGCGTATCCCCACCGCCTCGTCAACGTCATCGTTCCCTACGGCGCGGGCGGCGGCACCGACATCCTCGCGCGCGTGATCGCCGACGAACTCACGACCCGCATGGGCCAGAAGTTCCTGGTCGAGAACGTCGCGGGTGCGGGCGGCGTGATCGGCACGCAGAAGGTGATGTCCTCGCCCGCCGACGGCTACCAGCTGCTCGTGGGCAGCGGCAGCGAGCTCGAGCTGATGCAGATCACCGATCCCACCGTGCAGCTGGGCAACTGGAAGCCCCTGGCGCCCGTGGCGCTCGTGGGCACGCAGCCGATGGTGCTGGTCGGGCGAACGTCGCTGCCGTTTTCCACCGCCGACGAACTCGTCGCCTACGCGAAGTCGCATCCCGGCGCGCTCTCCTATGCGTCCGCGGGCGTGGGCACGCAGCTTCACCTGCTCGGCGAGCTATTGAAGGCGAGCGCGGGAATCGACATGACGCACGTGCCGTACAAGGCCGCCGGTCAGATCGCCACCGACGTCGTGGGCGGGCACACCGATCTTGCCGTGATGGTCTTGCCCTCCGCGCTGCCGCACATCCGCAGCGGCAAGATGAAAGTGTTCGGCGTGAGCGAGACGCGCCGCTCGCCCGCGGCACCGGACATCACCACGCTTGCGGAGTCCGCGCCGTTCAAGGGCGTCGACATGGCGATCTGGTACGGCGTGTTCGCACCGGGCGGCACGCCCGCTGCGATCGTCGATCGCCTCGGCAAGGAGATCGGCGCCGCGGCGCACGCGCCCGCGGTGCAGGCCAAGCTCATTCCGCTCGCGGTCGCCGTGGCCGACGACAACAGCGCGGCGAACCTGGAGCGGATGAAGCGCGAAGGGCTCGCGAAGCTGCGCAGACTGTACGAAGCTTCGCAGAAGAAATAGCCCGCGCGCTTGCGGGCTGCCTTCGCGCGTGATCCCGGTGTGTCGGCGGGGCGCGGGAGCTCAGCGGTGCGTACGCTGCCAGTCGGCGTAGGCGGCGTCCATGCGCGCCTGACGGCTCGACGGCGCGGCAGCGTGAGCCGGGCCGGCCCCCATCGCGCGGGTTTCCGGTCGCGCGCCGCGGTGGTCCATGGCCTGCTCTTCGCGGAACTTGTCGGCGCGCGCGATGCGGTGCATGTCCCGCCGGAACGCCGAGCCGATCTGATGCGCGTCCTTCTTCACGGTGGCCATGAGACCATGCTTTCCCCGCGCAGGTTGCGAGTCCGCGGCGGCGAGAGCGGTTCCACACACTGCGACGGCGGCTGCGAGGACGAGGAACGATTTCATGCAAGTCTCCAAACAAAGGGGTGATGCGATCACACCGCGTGCGACGCGCTCCGCGCGTAGGAAAGCTTCCTGCCCGGGCGTACGAACTCAGGCATAGCGGGTCCGGCGCTGCCCCGGATCGGGCGGCCCCAACGCGGCAAGCGCACGCCTTCGCGCGAGCCTCGGCCCAAGCCTTGACAAGCATCGCCCGGCCTCCTAGACTGACTCACAACTAATGTGAGCTCATTAATGAATGCAGATCGCCATCCGCAGGCCGCCAAGGGCGCCTTCCAGGAAGAGCAGGTCCTGCAAGTGCGGCACTGGACCGACCGGCTCTTCAGTTTCGTCACGACGCGCGACCGTTCGTTCCGTTTCAGCAACGGCCACTTCACGATGCTCGGCCTGCGCGTGGAGGGCAAGCCGCTCATCCGGGCCTACAGCATCGCGAGCGCGAACCACGAGGAGCATCTCGAATTCCTGAGCATCAAGGTGCCCGACGGGCCGCTCACATCGCGGCTGCAGCATCTGCGGCCCGACGACACGGTGATCGTGGGCCGCAAGCCCACCGGCACGCTCGTCGCGGACTACCTGCTGCCCGGCCGCCGGCTCTATCTGCTCGCGACCGGCACCGGCCTCGCGCCGTTCCTGAGCATCGTGCGCGACCCCGACAGCTACGAGCGCTTCGAGGAGGTCATCCTCGTGCACGGCGTGAGGAAGCGCGACGAGCTTGCGTACCGCGAGATGCTCACCGAGCAGTTGCCCAACGACGAGCTTCTGGGCGAGCTCGTGCGCGGCAAGCTGCGCTACTACCCCACCGTGACGCGCGAGGCGTTCACGAACATGGGCCGCATCACGAAACTGATCGAAAGCGGACGTCTCTTCACCGACCTGGGCGTGCCGCCGCTCGACGCGGACGCGGACCGCGTGATGGTGTGCGGCAGCCCGGGCGCGGTGCGCGACCTGCGCGCGCTGCTGGACGGGGCGGGCTTCCACGAAGGCAGCACGACCACCCCCGGCAGCTACGTCGTCGAGCGCGCCTTCGTGGAACAGTAGCGACGCGGGACGCCTATTCGGCCTTGACGCCGGCCGCCTTCACGGTGTCGGCCCACACGTCGAGCTGGTTCAGGTAGAAATCGCGCGTCGACGCGGGCGTGGACGTGGAGACCACTTCCGTCGCGAGGTCCGCCATGCGCCTGGCGAAAGCGGGGTCCGCCAGCACTTCGTTCGACGCCTTGTTCAGCCGCTCGACGATCGCGTTCGGTGTGCCCTTCGGCACGAAGAGGATGTTCCAGGTGTAGGCCGACATGCCGGGCACGCCCGCTTCGCCGAGCGTCGGCACATCGGGCAGGAGCGGCGAACGACTGGCGGTGCCCACGGCGAGCAGGCGAAGCTTGCCCGCGGTGTAAAGCGGCTTGGACGCGGTGATCGTCTCGAAGAGGAATGCGGTGCGGCCCGCGGCTGTATCCTGCAGCGCCGGGCCCGAGCCGCGATACGGCACGTGCACCGCATCCACCTTCGCCTTCAGCTTGAGCATCTCGCCCGCGAGGTGCGTCGTCGTGCCGATGCCGGCGGAGCCGTAGCTCAGGCGTCCCGGCTGCGCGCGCAGCGCGGCGAGGAGTTCGCCGGCCGTCTTCGCGACGTCGGGCGCGCCCAGCAGCACGAGCGGCACGTTGCCGAGATGCGCCACGGGAACGATGTCCTTGCGCGGATCGAAAGGCAGCTTCGTGAGCGCGGCGCCCGTGGCGATGGAGCCGGTGCCGAAGAGGATCGTGTAGCCGTCGGGCTCGGCCTTCGCGACGTCGTTCACGCCGATGGCGCTGCCCGCGCCCGCGCGGTTGTCGGGCACGACAGGCTCTCGCAGGAGCTCGGCAAGCTTCTGCGCGAAGAGCCGCCCGAAGACGTCCGTCGGTCCGCCCGGCGCGAACGGAATCACCATGCGGATCGGCCGGCTCGGATACGGCGCATCCGCCGCGCGAACCGCGGGCGCGGCACACGCGAGCACGAGGCCCGCGACCACGAATCCTCGTCTCATCCTGTCTATCGTCTGGCTCATGCTTGTCTCCTCGGTTTGAGAGTGCGAAATTGCCGTTTCAGTTCTCGTCGGGCCTTGTCAGTTCATCTCCGCGAGCCGCTGCCAGAAGGCGTCGGCGCCGCGCGCGGCCACGTGTTGCCCCAGACGGATCTGCCAATCGCGTTCGGTGCCGAATTCGTCGCGCCAGCTCCAGAGGCGCTTCGTGCGGTAGTGCAGCGCGAACTCCTGGCAGTAGCCCATCGCGCCGTGCACCTGGTGCGCGATCGCCGCGACCTCGGCCGCGGCTTCGCCGACGCGCGCTTTCGCGATCGCCACGGCGTCTTCGAAATCGTCCGTGTCCACAGCCGCGAGTGCCGCGTCCGCAGAGGCGGTGGCCGCGCACACCTGCCCCGCCATGATCGCGAGCATGTGCTGCACCGACTGGAAGCCCGCGATGGGCTTGCCGAACTGCGAACGTTCGCGCGCATGGACGAGAGTCTGCTCGAGCGTCCAGTCCATCGCGCCCACCATCTGGTGCGAGCGCGCGAGCCCGCCCGCGAGCAGCAAGGCACTCCCCGCGGACGACTTGCGACCGGCCTGCACGGCGTCATCGGCGATCGCGACATCCTCGAATCGCAGCGTCGCGCGCGGCTCGAAGGCCACGGAGCGGCCCGGCTGCACGGCAAGCGCGCCGCTTTCGATGGCGAGCACCACGTCCCCGGCCTCTTCGCTTTCGGCCACCACGACGACGTGGGCCACCTGCCCACCCCACGGCACGCAGCGAGCGACACCTGAAAGGCACCACCGATTCGACGCGGACCGCGTGAGGTGCAACGGCGTCTGCGCCTGCGATGTCACGCTCACCGGCCCGGCAACGGGCCGCTGCCCGGTGAGCGCGAAGAGCCAATGTCCAAGGACCGTTTCGATGAGCGGCACCGGCGCGGCATGCCGGCCGACCGCGTGCGCGAGCACCATGGCTTCCGCGAGCGAGAGCCCCGCGCCGCCGAGCGCCTCGGGCACCGCCAGCATCGCCAGCTGCGCTTCTTCGATGCGATGCCAAAGCGCGGCCGGCCACTCGCCGGTCTCGGCCTGCACCCGAATCCGCGCCGTGCAGCCCTCGGCGAACAGACGCTCGGCCACGTCGCGCAACAGGTGGGCGGTGTCACTCATCGTGCCGCTCATCTCAAGCCCAGCCCGCGCGCGATCGCGTTGCGCAGTATCTGCGGCGTGCCGCCCTGGATCGTGACGCGCGGCATGAAGAGCATCGCGCGTGCGAGCACCGCTTCGTAACTGTCGGGCTCGTCGTCGGCTTGCATTCCCCCGTGACGCAGCGCGCGGCACTGCGCCACGATCTCTTGCTCCATCCGCGTGCCGAGGTCCTTCACGATCGCGGCCTCCACGGCGGGCGAACGCGTCGCGAGCGCGCCCGCCACCGAGATCGACATGCGCCGCAAGGTCGCGAGGTGCGCATGAAAGCGGCCGATGAGGCTCGCCTCTTCCGCTGTCGGCCGCGGGCCCGCCGCGCGAATGAAGGCGAGGAGCAGTTCGAGCGCGCTCAGGAACCGGTCGGGCCCGCTTCGCTCCAGCGCGAGCTCGCTCGCAAGCTGTTCCCACCCCGCGCCGGGCTGCCCCAGACGCATCGCATCGGGCACGGCGACGTCGTCGAACACGACTTCATTGAACTCGTGCTCGCCCGCCATGTTGCGGATCGGATTCACGGCGATGCCGCTCGAGCGCATGTCGACGATGAACTGCCCGAGTCCTTCGCGCGGGTTGCCGCTCACGGGCGAGGTGCGGCACAGCACGATCATGAAATCGGCGCAGTGCGCGTTGCTGGTCCAGATCTTCGCGCCCGAGATGCGCCAGTCGCCCGCGTCGTCGCGGGTCGCGCGCGTGCGGACCGAAGCGAGGTCGGAGCCCGCGCCCGGCTCGCTCAGGCCGATCGCGAAGCAGCATTGCCCACGCGCGATGCGCGGCAGCAGCCGGTCGCGCTGCGCATCGGTGCCGTAGCGCAGGATGAGCGGGCCGCTTTGCCGGTCGGCGATCCAGTGGTGGAAGATGGGCGCGTTGGCCGCGAGCAGCTCTTCGACGACGACGTAGCGCTCCAGGCTGCCGCGTTCCGCACCACCCCACTGCCTGGGCCACGTCATGCCGATCCAGCCGCGCGACCCGACCTTGCGGCTGAAGTCGGGATCGCTCTGCGTGAACCGCGTGCGTGGCGGCAATTCGTCACGCAGGAAGGCGCGCACCTCCGAGCGCAAGGCCCGCGCCTCGGGGGGCAGCACGACCGGATCGAACCGCGGCGATGAATTCACTTCGCACCGATCTCAGGCCGCGACAGGCGTGCGGTCGACGAGTTCGAGCGGCGCTTCGTAGCCGAGCTTCACGGCCTGGCGGTTGATGTCCGGCTGGCCGGGCGCGCGCGCGAGCACCGCATTCGTCATCTCCTGGAGCGTGACGGTCTGCGTGAGCTGCGCGAACGCCCCGAGCGCGACGATGTTCATGCACTTGCGAACGCGCAGGCTGTCGGCCAGCGCCATCAACGGGGCGCGGTAGATCGTCACGCCTTCGCCGAAGGCACGCAGATCGGTCACGAGCTGCGCATCGCACAGCACGCGCGAGCCGGGCCGCATCGACTTCGCGTGCGCCTTCACGGCGTCCTGCGCGAGCACCACGAGCACGTCGGGGTTCAGCACCCAGGGAAACACGATCTTCTCGCGGCCGAAGATCACGTCGCCGCACGAGGCGCCGCCCTGGATGCTCGCGGCATAGAACTGGGTCTGCACGACTTCGTAGTCGCGCACGATGCCCAGTGCCTGCGCGAGCACGACGCTCGCGGAGACGAGGCCCTGGCTGCCGACGCCGGCGAAACGGATTTGCGTACTGCTGGCGGCCTGGCTCACGGCGTGGCCCCCGCCGCGGCCAACGCGGCCATCGCGGCCATGCGCAGCTTGCCGTACTGCTCCGTGTATTCGGCGCGGGCTTCCTTGTGCAGCACACCGAGCACGAAGCGGATCTTCTTCTCGTTTTCCGCGTAGACGGGGATGTCGAACCAGTCTTCCTCGGGCGTGTCGGTGTTGCGCACCGAGTTGTCCTTGAAGAACCTGAGCATGTCCATCGCCTGCGGCATGCCGTTGCGCCGGCCCCAGAACACGTGGCAGTTCTGCAGCACTTCCACGTACGAGAAGCCCTTCCACTCGATCGCATCCGCGATCATCTTCGTAAGATGCGCGGGGTGGGCGACCGTGCTGCGCGCGACGAACGTCGCGCCCGCGCCGATGGCGAGCTTGCAGCCGTCGAAGGCCGCTTCGGGCATGCCGTCGCTGGACGTTTCCGTGACGCTGCCGAGCGGCGTGGTCGGGCCGAACTGCCCGCCCGTGTCGCCGAAGCCGAAGTTGTTGAAGCAGATCACCGTGATGTCGATGTTCCTGCGCGCCGCGTGAATGAAGTGGTTGCCGCCGATCGACAGGTTGTCGCCGTCGCCTTGCAGCGTGAGCACGGTGAGCTCGGGGCGCGCGAGCTTGAGCCCCGTCGCATACGCGCAGGCGCGGCCGTGCGAGCCGTGGATGTGGCTCGACTGGAAGTAGTGGCCCATCGGCGAATAGCAGCCGCTGCCGCCGGCGGTGGCGATCTTCGCGGGGTCGAGGCCCAGGCGATCGAAGGCGCGCATGATCGCGCTTTGCGCCATGCCGAGGCCGCAGCCGGGGCAGTAGCGAAAGCTCCTGTCCGGCACGTCGCCGTACGCGCGGACCATCTCGTCCATCGGCGTGTCGATCTGCTTCTTCCGGCGCGGCTGAAGGGCCACGGCGCTTTCGGTTGGCGATGTCATTGCAGGTTCTCCTTCGTCCGCGCGATGATCTCGGCCGGCGTGATGTAGGTGCTGTCGACGTGATTCACGCCCACCACGCGTGTGGGCGTGCCCGCGAGCGCGTTCGAGATCATGAGGCGCGCCTGGCCCATGTTCATTTCCGGCACGACCACGAGCCGTGCTCCCGCGCACGCCTTGCGCACGATCTCCTCGGGAAACGGCCACACCGTGATGAGCCGCAGCACGCCCGCGCGGATGCCCGCGGCGCGCGCCTCCTGCATTGCCGCCATCGCCGAGAGCGCCTGCGTACCCCATGCGACGAACACGACTTCGGCATCATCCGTCATGTGCTGCTCGGTCAGCGTGATTTCCGCCTGCCGCGCGAGGATCTTCTGGTGCAGGCGATGGATCGTGAATTCCTGATCGTCGATGTCCAGGCCCTGCACCGTGGAGTCACCGCCGCCGCGCTTGAAGAGGCCGACCGTGCTCACCACGCTCTTGTAGCCCGAACCGAAGTCGGCCATCGCAGGCACTTCATCCAGCTCGTTGGCGGTGTAGTTGCCCTTCCATTCTTCGCGCGGGCCGCTCGGCCGCGGGCGCTCGACGGTCTTGATCGTCGAGTAATCCGGCAGGTCCACCACCGCGCGCTGCAGGCCGAGCAAGCCGTCGCCCAGCACGAGCACGACGGTGCGAAGCATCTCGGAGAAGTCCACCGCCTTGATCGTGAGCCAGAACGCCTCTTCCACCGTGGCCGGTGCGAGCGCGACCGCGGGCGCTTCGCCGTTGGTGCCGTAGCGCGCCTGCATGAATTCCATCTGCCCCGCGCGCGTCGCGTTGCCGATGCCCGGTCCCGCGCGCTGCACGTTGACGACGACCATCGGGCATTCGGCGGCGATCGCCTGGCCGATCTCGTTCTGGATGAGCGCCATGCCCGGGCCCGCGCTCGCCGTCATCGACTTCACGCCGGCGGACGACGCGCCCATGAGCGCCGCGGCCGCGCCCAGTTCGTCTTCCATCTGCACATAGGTGCCGCCGACTTGCGGCATGCGGCGCGACATCGTCTCCGCGATCTCCGTGGCGGGCGTGATCGGATAGCCCGCGTAGAAGCGCACGCCCGCGGCGATCGCGCCTTCGCAGAACGCTTCGTTGCCGAAGAGGAGCCGGCGCGTCATGCCGCTTCCCCGACGGGCCGCGCGGCGGTCGTCTCGCGCACGACGATCGCCCAGTCCGGGCACAGCCACTCGCAATGACGGCAGCCCGTGCAGGCAGGCGCATCCACGACGACCGCCTTGTTGAACGGCGGCTGGAAGCCGAGCACCTTGGGTTCGCATACCTGCTCGTCCCAGCACACGGCGCACGATCGGCACCGCGAAAGGTCGATGTCGACCTGGAACGTTCTCTCGGACTTCTTCAAGATAACCTCATTACTAATGATGTCTCATTAGAATATCAGTGGCCCGCTGCATTGTCAACGCGCCTCACTGCGCGGTCCAGCCGCCATCCACGGGCAAGGCGACGCCCGTGATGTGCTCCGCGCCATCGCCGCACAGGAAGAGCACAGCCTTCGCGATGGCCGAGGGCGCGAGCAGCGCGCGGCTCGGCTGCTTCTCGCCGATGAACCGGTCGAGCGCTTCCTCGTACGGGATGCCTTCGCGCGCCGCGCGCGAGCGCATCTGGGCGGCGAGGATCTCGGTGTCGGTGAGGCCGGGGCAGACGCAATTCACGGTGATGCGATCCGTCGCCGTCTCCAGCGCGACCGCCTTGGAAAGCCCCACCAGGCCATGCTTGGCCGCGACGTACGGCGCCCGTCCGGTCGAGGCGACCAGGCCGTGGACCGACGCGATGTTCACGATGCGCCCGCCGCCGCGCCGGCGCATCCGCGCGACCGCGTCCTGCATCAGCAGAAAGGGGGCGCGCAGGTTGATGGCGTGGATCGCTTCCCAGCGCTCCAGGGGAAAGGCCTCGATCGGCGCGATGAACTGGATGCCGGCGTTGTTCACGAGGATGTCCAGCGGCAGGAGCGCGGATTCCGCCCGGTCGACGAGCTGTGCGGCGGCCGCCGCCTGCGACAGATCGCATGGCACGTAGGCCGCGCGCACACCGTGTGTCTGCGCAATCTCGGCGGCGAGCGCCAGGCCTTCCGCTTCGGGCTCGATGCCGTGCAGCACGACGTGGCAGCCCTGCCCGGCCAAGGCATGCGCGATGGCGCGGCCGATGCCCTGCGTGCTTCCGGTCACGAGCGCGCATCGGGATTGCAGCGTAGCGTCCACTGCGGCTCACTCGTCCGAGGCGGCAGCGATCACGCCGGACAGCACAAGTTCGCCGCGCCCGTTGGAAGCGGTGACTTCGATGTCCCTCTGCCTGCCCCGGCCATCGGAACTCACGGTCTCGCGCACGACGCGGCCGTCGCAGACGATCGTGTCGCCCAGCCGCACGGGCGCGAGGAACCGCACCGCGATCCTGCGCACGCTCGCCGGCCCGAGCCACTGCGTCGCGACCTGCGCCGCGAAGCTCATGGTGAGCATGCCGTGCGCGAACACGTTCTCGACCCCGGCGCGCCGCGCCGACTCCATGTTCAGGTGCACGTCGTTGAAGTCGCCCGACGCTTCCGCATAGAGCCGCAGCTGCTCCAGTTCGAGCGGGCCCTTGACGACCCGCGGCGGTCTTTCCTCCACGATCGCAATCATCCTCGCGCCTCTCGCACGACGTTGGTGTGCCGCAGGACGGCGACGACTTGCGCATCGACCGCCTGCCGGATCACCGTCTCCCGCTTCACGAAGACGAGCCGTCCGGACTTGCCGCGCTTCTCGTAGAGATCGGCGATGCGCACGCGCGCGATGTACGTGCATCCCGGCAGGATGGGCCGAATGCATTCGAGCTCGACTTCCGCGTTGAGCACCTGCGACATCGAAACGCCGAGTCCGGCCCAAAACCGCGTGGTGTAGGCCTCCTCGTCGCGCAGCGTCACCGCGAACGTGGGCGGCGCGACGATGTCGCCCCAGGCCGATGCCCGTCCCGTCGCGTCATCCACATAGGATGGCGACGGATCGTCGATCGCGACCGCGAATCGCCTGATCGCCTCGCGGTCCACCGTGAAGGTCGCTTCGGCAAGCTCCGTGCCGATCAGGCCGGCGTTCAGTTCCGACATGGCCTCACCTCGCCGTGCGGCGGACTTCGCCGCCGTCGATCACCAGCACCTCTCCCGTGAGCCAGCGCGCGGAGGGCCCGCAGAGAAACCGCACGGCCTGCGCCACTTCCTCGGGCGTGCCCGCGCGGCCGACGGGAATGCGTTCGACTCGCCTGGCCCACAG
Source organism: Ramlibacter sp. (assembly GCF_035548915.1). Taxonomy (GTDB): domain Bacteria; phylum Pseudomonadota; class Gammaproteobacteria; order Burkholderiales; family Burkholderiaceae_C; genus Ramlibacter. Next base: position 14,650 of record NZ_DASZSE010000010.1, read on the forward strand.
GTCTCCCGTGCGCAGCATGTCCACGCGCGCGGTATCGAGAAAGCCCGGCGCCACGACATTGCACGTGATCCCATGCGGGCCCAGCTCGGCGGCGAGCGTGCCGTTCAAGGCGTGGATGCCCGCCTTCGACGCCGAATACGCGCTGAACGAAGCGGTGGCGTTGAGCGCGGCATTGGTCGACATGCTCACGATGCTGCCGCCCGTCTTCTGGGCGATCATCCGCCGCGCGACGTACTTGCAGCACAGCATCGTCGCGGTGAGGTTCACGTCCACGACGGCGCGCCACGTGTCGTCCGGCAGATCGACGAGCGGCACGCGGTCGCCGCCGCGCGGATAGGCGGCGTTGTTCACGAGGATGTCCACGTGGCCGAATTCGTGGGCCGCGCGCTCCACCATCCGTTCGACCTCGCCGCCCGATCGCAGGTCCACCTCGAGGGCGAGGGCGCGCCCACCGAGCTCGCGCACTTCGTCGACCAGGCTGGGCACGCCGCGCCAGCCGGCCTCGCGCTCTTCGTCGGTGAGGCGTGCTGCGCCATTGGGCGCGCCGCAGGCGACGATGTCCGCTCCGGCGGCCGCGAGCGCGAGCGCGAGCGCCCGGCCCAGCCCGCGCTTTCGCGACGTGCCGGTGACGATCGCGACCTGGCCTGCGAGTTCCCGGTCGTTCACTTCAGCTGTCCATGACGCGGCGCTTGCGCCGAAGGGAACGAATGGGCCTTCGTCATGCCCGCGCAGGCGGCAATCCAAGGCGCCGGGCGGCTTTGGATCCCCGCCTTCGCGGGGATGACGAGGCTGGATGCGGAGATGGCGATGGCTCGATCCTCCATTCAGATTCGGCCTCGGCCGGCCTGGAACCGCGCGAGAAAGTGATCCTCGACCCACGTCGTATGGCCCTTCCCCGCGCCGAACTCGGGGTCGCTCAGCAGCGAGAGGTGAAACGAAATCGTCGTGTCCGGCCCTTCCACCACGAACTCCGAGAGCGCGCGGCGCATCCGCCGGATGGCGCTGTCGCGATCGGGCGCGCACACGACGACCTTTGCGATCATCGAGTCATAAAACGGCTGCACGACGTAGCCTTCGCGGCAATGACTGTCCACGCGCACGCCCGGGCCGCCCGGCGGCTGCCACCGCGCGATGCGGCCGGGGCTCGGCCGAAAACCGTGCGTGGGGGACTCCGCGTTGATGCGGCACTCGATCGCGTGCGAGCGCGGCGCGTCCCAGCCCGCTGTCAGTTCCATCGGCTCGCCGTTCGCAACGCGGATCTGCTCGGCGACGATGTCCACGCCGGTGAGCATCTCCGTCACCGGGTGTTCGACCTGGATGCGCGTGTTCATCTCGATGAAGTAGAAGGCCGCGGGCTCGGTCGTCACGACGAACTCGATCGTGCCCGCGCCCGAGTAGCGCAGGTGCCTTGCGATGCGCAGGGCCGCATCGCTCATGCCCTGGAGCAAGGCAGCGGAAAGGGCGGGCCCCGGCGATTCCTCGAGCAGCTTCTGCCGCCGGCGCTGGATGGAACAGTCGCGATGTCCGAGCGAGACGGCGCCCTCGCCGCCGTCGCCGAGCAGCTGGATCTCGATGTGCCGCACGCCGGACAGCCGGCGTTCCACGTAGAGCGTCGCATCGCCGAAGGCAGCGAGCGCCTCGCGCGACGCGTCCTGCCACGCCGCATCCATTTCGCTTTCGCCCTGCACGACGCGCATGCCGCGCCCGCCGCCGCCCGCGCTCGCTTTCAGGAGCACCGGATAGCCGACCGTCTTCGCCGCGGCGAGCGCGTCCGCACAGGAGCGCACGGGCGTCTTCGATCCCGGCACCGTGGGCACTTCCAGCTGCGCCGCCACCTGCCGCGCCGCCGCCTTGTTGCCCATGAGGTCGATCGCTTCGGGCGAAGGGCCGATGAAGGTCACGCCTTGGTCCGCGCACAGGCGCGCGAAGTCGGCGTTCTCGGAGAGAAAGCCGTAGCCGGGATGGATCGCATCCGCGCCGGTTCCGAGCGCCGCGGCGACCAGCGCGGGTGCGACGAGATAGCTCTGCGCGGAAGGCGGCGGCCCGATGCACACGGCCCGGTCGGCCATGCGCACGTGCATCGAGTCTGCATCGGCCGAGGAATGCACGGCCACCGTTTCCAGCCCCAGTTCGCGGCAGGTGCGCATGACGCGCACGGCGATCTCGCCGCGGTTGGCCACCAGCACGCGCTTCACGTCTGCATCCCGAGCCAGCGCGGGACCAGGTTGGAGATGATCGGAAACGCCGCCACGATCGCCTGGCCCACCAGCAGCACGGCGAGAAACGGCATGAAGTCGCGCGTGATGCGCTCCACCGGCTCCTGCCCGACCTGCGCGGCGATGATGAGGCCGAGCCCGAACGGCGGCAGAAAGAGGCCGATGCCGATGGCCGCGATGATGACGATCTGGAAATGCAGCGACGTGATGCCGAGCGATTCCGCGGCGGGCCAGAGCACCGGCACGAGGATGAGCGCGGCGGGGAGCCCCTCGAGGATGGCGCCGAGCACGAGGAACGCGAGCGAGAAGAGCAGCATGAGCGGCACGGGCGAATGGAATGCGGCGAGGCACCACTCGCTGATCATCTGCGGCACCTGCTCGCGCGCGAGCACGTAGGTGAGGATGGTCGCGAAGCCGAACGTGAGGCACAGTGCCCCGGTGCTGGAAGCCGCTTCCAGCAGCAGCTCGGGGATGTCGCGCCACCGCAGCGTCCTGTAGACGAAGAGGGTCACGGCGAACGCGTACAGCACGGCCGCCACCGCGATTTCGGTGGCGGTCGCGATGCCCGTCACGATGCCCACCACGATGATGACGGGCAGCCCGAGCGCCCAGGCCGCCTCGCGCGCCGCGCGACCCAGGGGCGGTCCTTCGGCGACGCCCGCCGGTGCGCGCGCGGCCTGCCAGTAGACAAGCCCCATCGTCAGCACGGCGAACACCGCCGTGGGCAGCGCCGACGCGGCGAACACCGCGATCACCGAAGAATTGAGCAGCGCGGCGGTCACCACCATCAGAATGCACGGCGGGATCAGGATGCCGAACGCGGATGCGGCCGACACGATGGCCAGCGCGTAGGCTCGGCGGTAGCCGGCCCGCTCCATCGAGGGCACGACCATCGAGGACATCGCCGAGATGTCGGCCACCGTGGAGCCGGAGATGCCCGAGAAGAACATTTCGGCGAGCACGAGCGAATTGGGCAGGCCGCCGCGCAGCCGGCACAGGATCGCGCGGGCGAGGTCGATGAGCCGGCCCGAGATGCCGCCGCGCTCCATGACGTTGCCCGCGAGGATGAACATCGGGATCGCGACCAGCAGGAAGTTGTCGACGCCGATCACGACCCGGTGCACGATGAGCGACGCGCTGTAGGGACCGAGCAGCGCGAGCAGGAAGCTCGCGATGCCGAGCGAGAAGGCATACGGCACGCCCAGCACGAGCAGCGCCGGGAACAGCAGGAAGAGTGTCGCCGTCATGCGACGACACCTTCGCGCGCGCCGGCCGCGGGCGGCGAAACGAGCCGGCCCACGGCAAAGACGAACATGAGCACGCCCGACACCGCGGGCGCGACGTACACGATCGTCATCGGCAGCCCCGTCATCGTGAAGGTGCCGAGTTCCTGCCGTGCCACATAGAGCGTGCCATGCCAGGCAAGCACGAGCGCGAACGCGCACACGACGCCGCAGATCACACGCTCGGACCACCAGCGCGGCAGCCGCCGGCTCAGCATCTCGAGCGCGGTGAACTGCCCGCGGTGCACGGCGAGCGCCGCCCCGAGAAACGTGATCCACAGGAACAGGATTCGCGACACCTCCAGCGAGAACGTGAGCGGCGAGCCGAAGAAGCGCCACACGATCTGCGCCGTGATCACGAGGATCAGTGCCGTCATGAGCGCGATGAGAACGGCCGAGACGACCCAGGCGAGTTGGCGCATGTCTTGGCGAACGGCAGTCCGTCAGGCGGCGCGGCTCAGGCGTTCCAGCAGGGCCTGCGGCACTTGCGAGGCGAACATGGGCCACACCGAGCGGCCCGCGGTGCGCCACTGCTCGTATTCCGCGGGCGTTGCCGTGTGGATCTTCACGCCGCCCTTCACGGCCTCTTCCTTCCAGTGCGCCACTTCGTCCTGGCTCAGGCGAAGCGCCTCCGCCTCGGCCTCGCGCCCGGCCTGCATCAGCGCCTGCTGCACCTTGGGCGGGAAGGACTTGAAACGCTTCACGTCGGCCACGATCATCTGCACGCTCAGCAGCGCTCGCACTTCGGTCACGTGCTTGGCCACTTCGAAGATGCGTCCGATGCCGTTCCAGCCGTAGGGGATGTGCACGCCGTCCACCACGCCTTGCGACAGCGCGCTGTACGTTTCGGCCCAGGCCACGGGCGTGGGCGCCGCGCCGAAGGCCTTCGTCACCGCCACGTCGACCGGGCTGTCGACCGTGCGCAGCTTCAGGCCGTGCAGGTCCGCCGGCGTCGCGACCGGCCGCTTGGAATTCGTGATGACGCGAAAGCCGCCGTTCTCGATGAAGGCGATGACCTTGATGCCCTCGCCCTCGAGATTGCGCACGATGTCCTGCGCGAACGAATCCTCCTGCAGGAACTTGATCATCTGCGCCGGGCTGCCGAAGACGTAGGGCAGATTCAGGAAGAACATCTGCTTCGTGAAGGCGCCGATGTTGCCTTCGGAGATCGTGGCGAGGTCGATTTCGCCGCTGCGCATGGCCTGCACCGCGGTTCCCTCCGAGTAGAGCGTGCCGCCCAGGAAGGACTTGATCTTCAGCTCGGCGCCGGCGAGTTCCGTGGCGCGCTTCGTGAAGAAGTCGAGCGCCTTTCCCGTGGCGATCTTCGGCGGCGCCGAGCTCGCGAACGTCAGCTCGCCCCCCTTCGCCTGGGCCCAGGCGGGAACGTGGGGAAGAGCGGCGGCTCCGATCATCCCCACAGCCGCGGCACGCCGCGTCAAACCGGTGTGATGCTGATGCATATCTACCTCGTGTGGTTGCGTGGGACCCGTACGGCTCGCGGTCTGCCTTGCTCTAGATCCGCTCGTGGGTCAATTGCAGGCGGTCTCCCTGTCGATTGCCGATCTCGGCATGCGCCACGTCGCGGCGGCTTGCCAGTTCGCGTATGAGAAACATGAGGGGGTTGCCCGCCCGCTCGTGCGCGCAGGCGCTTTCCTGGGCCTGCCGCATGGGCGCGAGCACGGCTTCGCTGTAGAAGGCGGCCAGGAGCAGGTCGTCGTCGTTCTCGAACGGACCGCGCTTCGACCTCACCGCGTCGAGCGCGGCAGGCAGACAGGCTCCGGGCCGCTCGGTCACGACTTTGCGCCCGTCGAGCGCGCGCGAAAGGAATTCAGGGTCCATCGGCCCCGCCGGGCGGCCGTATTCGCCCGCGGCGTATTTGCGAATCTCGTCTGGAATGGTGCGGTAGCGCTCGCCCTGCACGACGTTCAGCGTCGCCTGCGTCACCATGAACTGCGCGAAGGGGCTCACGACCACGGGGTAGCCGAGGTCGGCGCGCACCCGCGCCATCTCCTCCAGGATCGCCTCGAACTTGTCCTCGATGCCCGAGGTCTTCAGCTGCAGCAGCAGGTTGCTGATCATCCCGCCGGGCACCTGATGGCGATAGAGCGCGGGATCGTATTCGACGGGCTGGCCGAGCGGCTTGTCGTGCGCCTTCGCGAGCGCCGTGAAGTACGACGCCATGTCCCGCATCACGTCCGCGTCGATGGCGGTGCGGTACGCATGCGCGGGCCCGTTGCGCACCACGAACTCGGTGGCCGGCAGCGACGCGCCGTTCGCAAGCGGCTGGCTCGCGCAGTGCACGATGCTCACGCCGTGCTCGATCGCGCGCAGATAGCACTGCGGCGCGAGGCCCGATCGGCAATGCGAATGAAGCTGCAGCGGCACGCGGCCGCCGATCGCCGCGACGAGCGCGGGAATGAGCGTGTCCGCGCGTTCCGGCGTGAGCAGGCCCGTCGCATCCTTCAGCAGGATCTCGTCCGCGCCGAGCGCCACGAGCTGCGCGGCACGCTCGGCGAAATACGCATCCGTGTGCACCGGGCTCAGCGTGTACGCGAGCGCGAGCGTGAGGTGCAGGCCGCACTGCTTCGCGACGGCGGCGCTCAGTTCGACGTTGCGCAGGTCGTTGAGCGGATCGAACGTCGTGAGCCGGTCGATGCCGGTGGCGGCGATGCGGCGGATCGCGAGATCCACCACGTCGTCGGCGAAGAGCTCGAAGGTGAAGAGGCTCTGCCCGCGCAGCCAGCAGTTGAGGGACGACCTGGGCATCGCCCGGCGCAAGGCGCGCAGCCGCGTCCAGGGGTTTTCGCGCAGGAAACGCACCTGCACGTCGAAAAGCGCGCCGCTGCCGACGTCGATCGCGTGGAAGCCCGCCTCGTCCATGCGCGCAGCGATGGGCAGGATCATGCCCGTCGTCATGCGCGTGCCCCAGAGCGACTGGTGCGCGTCGCGCGTGGTGACGTCGACGATGCCGACTTCACGCATTCGCGGCTCCCTCGGGCTCGATCACGACCAGCACCTGGCCGTATTCGACCATCTGCGCATCGGCCGCGCGGACTTCGCGCACGGTGCCCGCGACGCCCGCGTTCACCGTATTCATGAGCTTCATCACTTCCACGATGCCGATCGGCGTGTCGGGCCGCACGCGCTGGCCGACTTCCACGAAAGGCGCAGCGCCCGGCGCGGGCGCGCGATAAAACGTGCCCACCATCGGCGCGTTGACGGCCACCAGGCCTGCGTCCACCGCAGCGCCGCGCGGGTGGGGTTCGGGCTCGCTTCGTGCAGGGACGGGCATGGACGGCGCCGCAAGCGGGACGAGCTGCGGCGAGGAGGCCTGCGCCGCCCCGGCCGTCGCCGCAACGCCGGGCGCGCCCTTCACGACGTGCAGCCGCAGTTCGCCGACTTCGAGCCGCAGCTCGCCGATGCCGAACGAATCGACGATCCGCAGGATTTCGATCACGTCGGCCTGGCTCAGCTGCATCGCTTGTCTCCTGATGCGTGACCGGGACGCTGGCATGCCGGGCAAGGCACGCGCGCCTCAAATTAATGAGGTCAAATTAGAAGAGTGCGGGAAGCCGATGTCAAGAGGGCAGATGCTAGCGGCTCGTCGACCGCGCATTACACGAGCTCGCCCGCGGGCTGCGAGGCGCCGCGGCGCACCGCGGCCGGCAACCGCGCGAGACGCGCCAGCCGCTCGGGCGGCGCGGCAGGCGCCATGAGCGCGCCGACGATCATTTCCACGAGGTCCACGATGAATTCGGCCGAAGCCAGCCGCGCCACGCCCGTGCGGCGCCCCGCCATGCGCAGCTTCTCGCGCTCGCCGATCGTGAAGAGGACGAGGTTCGTGACGACCGCGAGCCGATGCCGCACGACTTCGGGCTGCAAGTCGATGCACACCTGCTGCACGAGCTCGGCGATGCGCCTCACCGCACTGTCGTGCTTGCCGCGCATCATCTCGAAGACGCTCTGGTCCGCGTTGAACGTGACCTGCGCGACGAAACGCAGGTAGGTGCTGCCGCCTTCGGTGAAGAGGTGTTCCGCGAACGGCAGGACCATCGCCTCGGCGATCTGGTGCAGCGCGTTCGCCGGGTCGTTCACGTCGACGTTCGCGATGAGCTCCGAGCGGCGGCGGTTCAGCTCCTCCATGCGCCGCTCGAGAATCGCCTCGATCACCTGCATCTTCGTGCCGAAGTGGTACTGCATCACCGAAGCGTTCAGCTGGTTGGCTTCGCGCGCGATGCTGTTGAGCGAGACGACGTCGATGCCCTTTTCCGCGAAGAGCCGTTCGGCCACGTCGAGCAGCCGCGTGCGGACCGCGTCGCCACGCGCGTTGCGCGGCGTTTCGGACTTCGTCGGATCGGATTTCGGCATCGTCAGTCCCTCACCATGAGCCAATCGACGGCGACGATAGCATCGTCGGCCGCGAACACCGGGTTCAGATCCAGCTCGGCGATGTCCGGGTGCGCGAGCGCGATGCACGACAACGCGCAGAGCGCTTGGGCCACCGCGCGGGCATCCACCGGCGGCTTGCCGCGAGCGCCGCGCAGGAGCGGCTGCGCGCGGATGCGCCCGATCATCGCGAGCGCGCCTTCCTCATCGAGCGGCGGCACCGCGAACACGACGTCCTTCAGCACCTCGATGAAGATGCCGCCCAGGCCCACCATCACGATGGGGCCGAAGGCGGGGTCCCGCTTCAGGCCGAGCACGAGTTCGGTGCCGGGACGCGCCATCGCCTGCACCACGACGCCTTCGATGCGCGCCGCCGGATCGAAAGCTTGCGCATTGCGCATCACGTCGGCAAAGGCGGCGCGCACTTCAGCAGCATCGGCGAGGGACAGGCGAACGCCTCCGGCTTCCGTCTTGTGCGGCAGGTCGGACGATTCGATCTTCACGGCCACCGGAAACCCGAGATCGCCCGCGACCCGCGCGGCCTCTTCCGCGGTGCGCGCGAGGCGTGTCGGTGCGATCTTCAGGCCGGCACGTGCGAGGAGCTCTCCCGCTTCAACCGTTGCGACGTTTCGTCTTTCCGTGTTCGCGCGAGCGGGCGCTGTAGGCGCGACGGGAAAGGGCTGCCGGCGCTTCGCCATTCGCACCGTGCGGCCGAAGGCGACGAGCCCCGCGGCGGCCTGGATGCAGCCTTGCGTCCGGTCGGTGACGCACACGCCCGCGTCGCGCAGACGTTGCAGGGCCGGCGCAGGAGGATTCAGCCAGCAGAGCACGAAGGGCTTCGCTGCGGTGGCCTTGAACGCGACGAGCAGATCGACGAATTCGTCCGCCTGCCGATGCAGCGATTGCACCCACATCACCGCCACCGCGACCTGATCGTCGCCGAGCACAATGGCGAGGCTGCGCGTGAGCATGCTCACGTCTTCGAGCACCTGGCCCGTCACGTCCACCGGATTGCCGAGCGAGGCGAAGCCGCGCAGCACCTTGCCGAGCGCGGCCTGCGTCGCTTCGCGCAGCACGGGCACCTGCAAGCCGGCGTCCTCGGCGAAGTCGGCCATCATCGCGCCCGCGCCGCCGGAGATCGTGATGAGGCCCAGGCCGTCGCCTTCGGCCGCCGGGCAGCACGTGAGCGCGGCCGCGAGGTCGAGCGCCTGCGTCTCGTCCTGCGCCCGCAGCACGCCGAACTGACGCACGATGCTGTCGAACACCGCATCGTCGCCCGCGAGCGAGCCGGTATGCGACACCGCCGCGCGGCGCCCCGCGGGCTGGCGGCCCACCTTCACGACGATGAGCGGTTTGCCCATGCGTGCCGCCTTGTCGGCGACGCGCGCGAAGGCGAGGCCGTCCTTCAGTCCTTCGAGATAGGCCACGACGACCGAAATGCGCGTGTCGTCCAGCACTTCATCCAGCACGTCGGCCACCGTCAGGTCCGCCTGGTTGCCGGTGCTCACGAAGTAGCCGAGCCCGATGCCGCGCTCGCGCGCCGATGTCGCCACCGCCGTGCCGAACGCGCCGGACTGGCTCACGAAGGCGACCGGGCCGGCCGCGATCGGCTGGTCGGCGTACTGGCTGAACGTGAGCGGCATGCGTTCGAACGCGTTCGTGAGGCCCAGCGTGTTCGGGCCGCACACGCGCACGCCGCGTGCGCGCGCGACGCGCATCAGGTCCTCTTCGAGCCGGGCGCCTTCGGCGCCGGCCTCGGCGAAACCCGCGGACCAGACGATGATGAACCGCACGCCTTTCGCCGCGAGCGCCTCGACCGCCTGCACGGCGCGCGATGCGCCAACGCCCACGACACCGAGATCGGGGACTTCGGGCAGCGATTCGACGTCGGGAAAGCATTTCAGGCCCGCGATCTCCGGGTACGAGGGGTTCACGGGAAGGATGCGCCCGGCGTATCCGTCGCGAAGCAGGTTCGCGATCGGCCGGCCGTTCAGCTTGCGCAAGTCGCCGGAGGCGCCCACGATCGCGATCGACCTGGGAGAAAGCAGCGGTGCCAGCGGACCTTTCATCGCGCGGATTCCTTCGTGTACGACGACGCGATTGTATGCGCGGCGGCCTCTAATTCATGAGACATCATTAATCTACCGTTCGCCGCGGCCGATCCGCTTCCACGCCACGCCGAACCGTGCAGCGCCATGTTTGCGACCGCCGGCCGCTTGTCGTATGGGCGCGCTGAGCCCGCCGCCCGCGAGTCGGACGATCAGAATTTCGGCGTGCGCCGCTCGCGCAGCGACGCCACGCCTTCGAGCACGTCCGGACCGCCGAATCCCATGAACTCCAGCGCGAGCGACGTGTCGAACGCCGGGCCCGCCTGGCGCAGCCAGTTGTTGAGGGAATACTTGGTCCAGCGAATCGCCGACTGCGAACCGGTCGCGAGTCTGTCCGCGATCTCATACGAGCGGGCGAGCAGCTGGTCTTCATCGACCGCGAGCGAGACGAGCCCGATGCGCTCCGCCTCCTCGCCGCTCACCGGCTCGCACAGCATCAGGTAGTACTTGGCCTTGGCCATGCCGCAAAGAAGCGGCCACACGATCGCGGCGTGGTCGCCGGCGGCCACGCCCAGGCGCGTATGGCCGTCGACGATCTTCGCGCCCCGCGCCGCGACGGAGATGTCGGCCAGCAGCCCCGCGACCAGTCCCGCGCCGACGGCGGGGCCGTGGATCGCGCTCACGATCGGCTTGTCGCAGTTGATCACGTTGTAGACGAGGTCGCGCGCTTCCTTCCACACGCGGCTGCGCGCTTCGAAGTCGCGCGCCATGTCCTGCACGAGCGACAGGTCCCCGCCGCCGGAAAACCCCTGCCCTTCGCCGCGCAGCACGGCGCAGCGCACGCTCTCGTCGGCGCTCACGTCGCGCCAGATCTCGGTGAGCTCGCGGTGTCCCGCGTGACCCGCCGTGGGCAGCTTGCCGTTCAGGGCACGCATGCGGATGTCAAGGACGCTTTGTTCGGGTCCGCGGCGTTCGATCGCAAGAGTCTGATAACGCGAATAATCCATGGTCTGGCAGGTATCGTACGACCGGTGCCCGGCCGGGCTGTAGGTTTGATCCTACGCCTACTCGTGAAGCGGCCATCTGGCCTCGAGAGCGCATATTTGGTACCTTCAGCGCGCATGACGCTTGCGGAGATCCTCGCCCCCACGTGCGCGCTGTTCCTCGACTTCGACGGAACGGTCGTGGACATCGCCCCTCAACCCGAAGCCGTGCGCGTGCCCGCCCCGCTGCTCGACACGCTCGCCATGCTGCGGGACTACCTGGGCGGCGCGGTCGCCGTCATCTCGGGGCGCCCCATCGAGCAGATCGACGCGCTTCTGGAGCCGCTCAAGCTGCCGCTTGCCGGCGTGCACGGCGCCGAGCGCCGCGGGGCCGGCGGCGAGGTGACGCTCCTTTCCACGCATCCGCTGGAACTCGTGGAACAGGCCGCTGTCGCGCTCGCGCGCGAGCATCCGGGCCTTCTCATCGAGACGAAGCGCGGCTCGCTCGCGCTGCACTACCGCCAGGCGCCCGCGCTGGAAGCGCTCTGCGTCGCCACCATGCAGGCCGCGGTCGAACAGTCTCCCGGCCTTACGCTCCTGCGCGGCAAGATGGTCGTCGAAGCGAAGCCCGGCGGCGCGAGCAAGGGCCGCGCGATCGAAGCCTTCATGAAGGAGCCTCCGTTCGCGGGGCGCGTGCCGCTTTTCATCGGCGACGACGTCACCGATGAAGTCGGCTTCTCCACGGTGCAGCGCCTGGGCGGCCTGGGCATCAAGGTCGGCGACGGCCACACGGTTGCCTGGCGGCGGCTGCGCGACCCGGCCCAACTGCGCGACGAGCTTCGCGCGGCGCTCGCCGCCAGAACCATCTCGGGGGCGTCGACATGAACGAGAACAAGTCCCTGGTGCCCAGCCTGAATCTCGGGATGATCGGCAACTGCGCGTACAGCGCGCTCATCGACCAGCGCGCGAGTGTCGTGTGGTGCTGCCTGCCGCGATTCGACGGCGACCCCGTCTTCAACGCCCTCATCGATCCGAGCGACAACGCGAGCGTGTGGGCTTTCGAGCTCGAGGATTTCGCGCGCAGCGAACAGCAGTACGAGCCCAACACCGCCGTCTTGCACACGCGTCTTTACGACCGCCGCGGCCAGGGCATCGAGATCACCGACCTCGCGCCGCGCTTCTGGAGCCGCGGACGCATGTTCCGCCCGCTCACGCTCGTGCGGCGCGTGAGGGTGCTGCAGGGGTCGCCGCGCATGCGGGTGCTGCTGCGCCCGCGCTTCGACTGGGGCCGCGCGCGCCCGGCCGTCACGCAGGGCAGCACGCACATCCGCTACGTCGGGCCGGGCACGACGCTGCGGGTGAATTGCGATGCACCGATCTCGTACGTGCTGTCGGAGACGTTCTTCGTGGTGGACCGGCCCATGAACTTCATCATGGGCCCGGACGAGACGCTCGCTACCGGCATCGAGGACACCGCGCGGCTGTTCGAGCAGGAGACGGTGAGCTACTGGCGCGGCTGGTCGCGCGCGCTCGCGGTGCCGCTCGAATGGCAGGACGCCGTGATCCGCGCGGCGGTCACGCTCAAGCTGTCGCTTTTCGAGGACACGGGCGCCATCGTCGCTGCGATGACGACATCGATTCCCGAGGCGCCCAACAGCGGCCGCAACTGGGACTACCGCTTCTGCTGGCTGCGCGACGCGTTCTTCGTCGTGCGCGCGCTCAACTCGATCTCCGAAGTCGCGACGATGGAGGAGTACCTGCGCTGGCTCATGAACATCGTGATCCGCTCGGGCGGCGGGCACGTGCAGCCGCTCTACGGCATCGGGCAGGAGGAGAAGCTGCCCGAGTTCATTCTGGAGCATCTGCCCGGCTATCGCGGCATGGGCCCGGTGCGCGTGGGCAACCAGGCGCAGGAACACTTCCAGCACGACGTCTACGGCAACATCGTGCTCGGCGCGGGCCAGGCGTTTCACGACCACCGGCTCTTTCGCCGTGCCACGCGCGCCGAGTTCTCGCACCTCGAAGCGATGGGCGAGCAGGCTTTTCGCGTCTACGACCAGCCCGATGCGGGCATGTGGGAGCTGCGCACGCGCGCGCGCATCCACACGTCGTCGGCGCTCATGTCGTGGGCCGCGTGCGACCGGCTCGCCAAGGTGGCGGCCACGCTCGGCCTGCCGGAGCGCATCCGCTACTGGCGCGAGCGCGCCGATGCGATTCGCGCGCGCATCCTCGCCGAATCGTGGAACGAGCGGCGCGGCGCCTTCGCCGAAAGCTTCGGAGGGCAGGACCTCGATGCGAGCGCGCTTCTCATGGCCGAAGTGAACATGATCGATCCGAACGACGCGCGCTTCGTCTCCACGGTGGATGCGCTCGAGCGGTCGCTCTGCGACGGGCCGTACATGCGCCGCTACGAGGCGCCCGACGACTTCGGCAAACCCGAAACCGCGTTCAACATCTGCACGTTCTGGCGCATCGACGCGCTCGCGCGCATCGGCCGGAAGAGCCAGGCGCGCGAGATCTTCGAGGTGATGCTCAAGAGCCGCAACCACGTCGGCCTGCTCTCGGAAGACACGCACCCGGTCACGGGCGAGATGTGGGGCAACTTCCCGCAGACGTACTCGATGGTGGGCACGATCAACGCCGCCGTACGCCTCTCCGCGCCCTGGGACACGGTCATCTGAGGAAGGACTCGGATTGGGCCGCCTCGTCGTCGTCTCCAACCGCGTCGCGGACCCGCGCAAGACCTCTGCCGGCGGCCTCGCCGTCGCCCTGTCGCAGGCGCTGCAGAAGACGGGCGGCCTCTGGTTCGGCTGGAGCGGCCGCATCGAGGAGGGCGCGCCCGGCGAGGGCGAGCTGCATCAGCAGCAGGCGGGCCCCGTGAAGCTCGTGACGGTGGACCTGTGCCGGCAGGACCATGACGAGTACTACCTCGGCTACTCCAACGGCGTGCTGTGGCCCGTCTTCCACTACCGGCTGGACCTCGCGGACTTCGAGGCGAACAGCATCGGCGGCTACCGGCGCGTGAACCAGCTCTTCGCGCGCAAGCTGGTACCGTATCTGTTGCCCGACGACGTGATCTGGGTGCACGACTATCACCTCATTCCGCTCGCGGGCGAATTGCGCGCGCTCGGCTGCCGGCAGCACATCGGCTTCTTCCTGCACATTCCGCTGCCGCCGCCGCAGATCCTCGCCGCGATCCCGGGGCACGACTGGCTGCTGCGCGGCCTCTTCTCGTACGACCTGCTCGGCTTTCAGAGCCAGACCGACTGCGACCACTTCGGCCGATACGTCGAAGTCGAAGCACACGCGCAGCAGGTGGAAAAGGGCCGGTGGCGCGCTTTCGGACGCACGGTGCAGGCGGGCGCGTTTCCGATCGGCATCGACGTCGAGGAGTTCGAATCGCTCGCCCGCGCGCCCGAAGCGACGGACATGTACCACCGCATGAAGAACGAGTATTCGCGCCGCAAGCTGCTCGTGGGCGTGGACCGGCTCGACTATTCGAAGGGCCTGCCGCACCGGCTGCGCGCATTTCGCGAACTGCTCACGAAATACCCCGAGACCCGCGACAGCGCGACGCTGATCCAGATCGCCTCGCCCAGCCGCGAGGACGTGAGCGCGTACAGCGACATCCTGCACGAGCTGGAAAGCCTCTGCGGTGCGATCAACGGCAACTTCGGCGAGCTCGACTGGATGCCGGTGCGCTACATCCATCGCACCGTGGCACGGGCGCGCCTGCCCGGCCTCTATCGCGCGAGCCGCGTGGCGCTGGTCACGCCGCTGCGCGACGGCATGAACCTCGTCGCGAAGGAATTCATCGTCGCGCAGGACCGGGAGGATCCGGGCGTGCTGGTGCTTTCACGGTTCGCGGGCGCGGCCGAGCAGCTGAAGGAAGCGCTGCTCGTGAATCCGTTCGACATGGAAGGCACCGCCGCGACGATCCAGGTCGCGTTGCAGATGCCGCTCGAGGAGCGGCGCCAGCGCCACCAGGAGCTCATGCGCACGATCCGACAGTACGACGTGCAGTGGTGGTGCGACGCGTTTCTTCAGGCGCTCGCGAAGACGCAAGCGCAGGAGACGGGCACGCCCTGGCTGCGCCTCTGAGGAGTCGGGGCCTACTTGCCCTGGCGCGCGACGCGCTGCTCGATCGCCCCGAACACGCTCAGTCCGTCGCGGCCCTTCGCCTCGATGCGGATCGTGTCGCCGAACTTCATATAGTCGGTGGACGGCTTGCCGTCCAGGATCGTCTCGATCGCGCGCTTCTCCGCGATGCACGAGTAGCCCTTCACCCACTCCTTCTTGCCGTCCTTCTCGATCGCGCGGTTGCTCACCGTGCCGCTGCCGACGATCGAGCCGGCGCGCACGTTGCGCGTCTTGCAGATGTGCGCGATCAGCTGGCCGAAGTGAAACGTCATCTCCTGCCCCGCATCGCACATGCCGACCGTGCGGCCGTTCCATTGCGACTGCACTGTGAGATTCAGCTTGCCCTGCTGCCAGGCGTCGCCCGCTTCGTCCAGCGTGACGGCCACCGGGCTGAACGCGGTCGCGGGCTTGCTCTGGAAGAAGCCGAAGCCCTTGGCGAGTTCGTCGGGGATCAGGTGGCGCAGGCTCCAGTCGTTGGCGAGCATCAGGAGCCGGATGCCGTCGAGCGACTGTTCCGGCGTGGACCCCATCGGGACGTCGCCCGTGACGACGGCGACTTCGGCTTCGAAGTCGATGCCCCAGTCCTCGCTCGCGAAGGGCGCGTCGTCGCGCGCGCCCAGGAAATCGTCGCTGCCGCCCTGGTACATGAGCGGCTCGGTGTAGTAGTTCTCCGGCACCTTCGAATTGCGCGCGAGGCGAACGAGCTCCACGTGGTTGATGTAGGCCGAGCCGTCGGCCCACTGGTACGCACGCGGCAGCGGCGCCATGCATTGCGCGGGATCGAACGGGAACGCGTGGCGCGGCTTGCCGCCGTTCACCGTGTCGTAGAGATCCTGCAGCTGAGGCGCGAGAAAGTTCCAGTCGTCCAGCACCTGCTGCAGCTTCGCCGCGATGCCGGTCGCATAATGGGCCGTCGAGAGATCGCGCGAGACCACCACCAGTTGCCCGTCGCGCGAGCCATCCTTGTACGTCGCCAGCTTCATCGTTTGCCCCCAGGCCCGAACTTGCGCTAGAGTCCCACGGACTCATTACGCATTGTGAAATGAATTTACCTAATCGTAATTGTAGATGAAGGAGCGGGCGGGCATCCAGTCGGTGGAAGTGGGCTTCGCGCTGCTGCGCGCCCTCGGCGATGCGGCGGGGCCGGTCATGCTGCGCGACCTTGCGAAGGCCGCGGGCATGAGCGCCGCCAAGGCGCATCGCTACCTCGTGAGCTTCCAGCGGCTGCGGCTCGTGGTGCAGGACGCGGCGAGCACGCGCTACGACCTCGGGCCCGCGGCGCTGCAGCTCGGGCTCGCGTCGCTCGCGCGGCTCGATGCGGTGAAGCTCGCGCGCGAGCGCGCGGCAGCGCTCATGGAGGAGATCGGCCACACGATCGCGCTTGCGGTGTGGGGCAATCACGGCCCGACCATCGTGCACTGGGAAGAGTCCGCGAGCGCGGTGACGGTGAATCTGCGCCTGGGCGACGTGATGCCTCTTCTCACGTCGGCGACCGGGCGCTGCTTTGCCGCGTATGCGCCGCAGGAGGCGATCGCGCCGATGCTGAAGGAGGAGATGGCGCGCGCGCTGAAGCAGCAGCGCAGCGACGTGCCGCGCACGATGGCGCAGGTGCGCGCGTTGCTCGAGGACGTGCGCAAGCGCGGCATGGCGCGCGTGGTGGACACGCTGCTGCCGGGGATCGTCGGGTTTTGCGCACCGGTGTTCGATTCGGACGGGCACGTGGCGCTCGGCATCGTCGCGCTCGGGCCGACGGGCACCTTCGATCCCGAATGGGGCGGCGCGGTGGACCGGCCGCTGAAGGCGTGCGCCGCGCAACTCTCGCGCGACCTGGGGCATCGAGCCGAATGAAGCATCCGCACGCCAACCCGACCGCCAACCCGCCCGCGCGGCAACTGCTCGCGCTCGTGGCCGGCGTGTCGGCGGTGCACGTGGTTCTGCTCATGATGGGCTCCGTGCCTGCCGTGACACCGGCGCAGGCCACCTCGAGCTTCATGACGCGCGAGATCGCTGCGATGGCACCGCCTGCGCTTTCGCGCGCGGCCGCTCGCCCAACCGCCGCCGCGCCGTCTCCTTCGCGGCACCCGACACCCGCGACACCCGCGACACCCGCGACACCGCACGACACGCGCGCGGCCTCGCCCGCGCTGGCGCAGCCACCTGTCGCAGCCGAAACGCCGCCCCCAACGCTGCGGCAGATCGAACTGATCTCCACCAGTGCCTCCCCGCCTTCCCACCGCGCACCGTCGCCCGCGGCGGTGCGCGACGCCGTGCCATCGCATCCCGTGGCGCTGCTGCCGACCTCGCGCCTGCACTACGAGGTCGAGGCCACCTATCACGGGCTGGCGCTCGCGGGCCGCGCCGAGCTGCAATGGCGCCACGACTCGAGCGCCTACGAAGCGCGGCTCGAAGTGGGCGCGCCGATGCTGCCCACGCGCGTGCAGACCAGCTCGGGCCGCGTGAGCCCCGAAGGGCTCGAGCCCGAGCGCTTCACCGAAAGACTGCGCAGCGAACGGGCCACGCACTTCGAGCGCGACAAGGGCAAGATCACCTTCAGCAGCAACCGGCCCGACGCGGAACTCCTCGCGGGCACGCAGGACCGCCTGAGTGTCGTGCTGCAGCTCGCGGCCATGGTGGGCGGCGCGCCGTCGCGCCATCCGCGTGGCACCTCCATCGCAATCCCCACGGCGGGAACGGGGGAATGCGACACGTGGATCTTCACGGTCGAAGGTGACGAGGCGCTCGAGCTGCCCGGCGGGGCGGTGCGCGCCGTCAAGCTGCAGCGCGTGCCCCGCAAGGAGTACGACGTGAAGGTGGAGCTGTGGCTCGCTCCCAGGCTGGACTACGCCCCCGTACGGGTCCGTCTGACAAACCCCAATGGGGATTCGGTGGACCAGCGCTGGTCCTCAACCGACAAAGGCTGAGCCCGCCGCCCGCCTAACCTGTAGTCAAGGCAAAGGCAGTAACGCCCTGCTTCCGCCCGTCGGCCTTGAAACGGGGGTGAGCGTTGCCAACTACAAGGACAAGGATACGACCATGCAAATGCTCTATGACTCCGATTCGTTCGTCGTCGTGCACCTGCAGGCGAACGAACCCGCCGACGGAGAGCCGTCACCGCGCATCGCGCGGCACGGCTTCGAGATCGTCGACAAGCGCTCCAACAAGGAGGTCTACCTCGATGGCACCTGGGCCGAAGCCTTCCAGCGGCAGATCAACGCCTGGCAGCTGAACACGCCGACGCAGGAGGAAGTCGAGGCCACGCTCGACGGGTACGCGGAACTCGCGCAGAACCCGCTCGTGATCCATTGAGGCCCCGCCCTGCGCCGCGCCGGCGCGGGGCGTTTCGCCACGGGCTCACAAGGCGCGACTCGTCTGCGAGCTCTCCCCCAAAAGAAAAACGAAGCCCAGGGCGTAGGATCGCCCCATGCGCGGTCCCATGCGCCATCACGTACTGTTCGCGGTTGCGGCCCTTCTGGTCGCGGCGCTTTTCGTCGCGGGGTGCGCGGCATCCGCCGGCGCGCTCGGTGAAGATGCCGCTGAAGGCGCTCGCGAAGACGTGATCGTGCCCGCGCTCCTCGTGGGCGAGCAGCACGACGCACCCGAACACCAGCGGCTCCATCGCGACCTGGTCGACGTGCTCGCGGCGCGCGGCGAGCTCGCGGCCGTCGTGCTCGAGATGGCCGGGCACGGACGCTCCACCGCGGGCCTTGCGGCCGAGGCGAGCGAAGAAAGCGTGAGGCAGGCGCTTGGCTGGTCGCGCGAGGCCGGCTGGTCATGGGAGCTCTATGGCCCGGCCGTGATGGCCGCCGTGCGCGCGGGGGTGCCCGTCGTCGGCGGCAACATCGGCGCGACGGAAATGCGCGCCGCGCGTGCCGACGAGGCGCTCGACTCGCTCGTTCCCCCCGCCGCATTGCGCAGTCTGCGGGAAAGCATCCGTAGCGGACACTGCGACATGCTGCCCGCGGCGCAACTCGCGCCGATGGCGCGCATCCAGATCGCGCGCGACCGTGCCATGGCCGAGGCGGTGACCGCGGCGCTTCGGCCCGGCAAGACCGTCGTGCTGATCGCGGGCTCGGGCCACGTCGATCCGCTGATGGGTGTGCCGCTGCATCTGCCGGTGCGGCTTCGCGCCCGGTCTGTGCAACTGCCGCCGGTGGACACGAGCACCGACTATTGCGCGCAGCTGCGCGAGCGCCCGCGAAGCGCCGGATGACGATGAGCGCGAACGAGAAAGAGCGCGATGTCGTGAACGTCGCGGAAATCAACCCCTACGCGCCGGCCCCCTGTACCTTCACCGAAGCGGCGCTCTCCCTGCGCGATTCGATCCGCGCGGCGGGGTATGGCTCGAGCGTCCATGTGAACCGCACCGACGTGCAACAGCGCTGCATCGTGCTCGGCGCGCTGCCGCCGCATCTGCCCGCGGTGGAGCAGCTCGACCGCCGCCGCGCGGTCGTCTTCAATCTGAAGCCGCTCGCGGGTGAGCCCAACGCGGCCGGCAGCCCCTACGTTTCCTGGCTGCGCCAGTGGCTCGTGGCCGATTACCACGCGGTCAATCTCGAATGGCTGCGCAACGAAAGCGCAGGCGCGCAGCGCGCGCTCGAACTGCCCATCGTGCCCGGCCGCTCGATCGCGTTTCGCCCCGATCTGCCGTACGAGCCGAGCGTCGACGTGCTCTTCTACGGTTCGCCGAGCGCGCGCCGAACCGCCCTGCTCGAGCGGTTGCGGCAAGCCGGCATGACCGTCGAGGAAGTCACCGGCGTTTTCGCGCATGAACTCGCGCCGGCCATCAAGCGCGCGCGCCTCGTACTGCACGTGCACTACGACGAGACGGCGCTCTTTCCGCTCGCGCGCGTGCTGCAGCCCGTCGCGCAGGGCGTTCCCATCGCTTGCGAAGCGTCCGTGTTCTCACCGCTTGCGGACTGGTCTCGCTCGGGCATCGTGTTCGCGCCGTACGACGAGCTGGTGGAAGCGTGCCGCACGCTGCTGCGGTCGCGCGACGAGCGCGACGCGCGCGCGAAGGCCAACAGCGACTTCGCGGCGGGCATCGACTTCGCGACGCCCCTGGAGCGCATGCTGCGGATGCTGGACGACATGAAGCCCGTGGCCACACGCGCGCCCATCGCGTCGCCGGCGTCCGCAGCTGTGCCCTCGCCCGCCGCGCCGGCCGCCCCCACCGCGCCCGCCGCCCCCGCGTGGATCGCGCCCGTCGCGAGCTTCACGCCGTCCGCGCTGGATGGCAGGTCGCGCATCGTGCTGGAAGGAGAGGAGGCGCAGGAGGGCGGGAAGGCGGACGTGTCCTCCGCGGCGGAGGAAGCGCAGGCCCAGCCGCTTTCGAACGAAGAGATCGAAGCCATTCTCGCGAGGGAGGGGCACGAGCTGCCGCCGGAGTCGCACGTGACTCCGCCTGCCGTGCGCATGGTCGAACGCCAGCCGGGGCAGGGCCGCTTCGGCGCGTGGATCGTGTGGTTGCTGATCGTCTTCAGCGCGTACACGATCTGGCAGGGCCTGGCGCCGCTGCTCAAGTAGTGATGGCGGGGGCCCTTCGGTCGCCCCACCGATCACGCAAACCGCTTCACCGAATCCGCGAGCGTGTTCACGAGCTGGTCGATGTGCTGCTTCTCCACGATGTAGGGCGGCGCGATGACGATCACGTCGCCCGCCGGCCGCACCAGCGCGCCCCGCTTGAAGCAATCGAGGTAGATGTCGAACGCGCGCTTGCCGGGCGACCCCGCGATGGGCGCAAGCTCCACCGCCGCCGCGAGCCCGAGACTGCGGATGCCGATCACGTTCGGCAGGCCCTTGAACGTCGCGTGGAACGCGTCGCCCAGCACCTTGCCCATCTCGCCCGCGCGCTGGAAGAGGCCTTCGCTCTTGTAGACGCCAAGCGTCGCGACCGCCGCCGCGCAGGCGACCGGATGGCCCGAATACGTGTAGCCGTGGAAGAACTCGATGACGTGCTCGGGCGCCTCGGTCTTCATCATCGCGTCGTAGAGCTTGTCGCGGCAGATCACGCCGCCGAGCGGGATCACGCCGTTGGTCACGCACTTCGCGAAATTGAGCATGTCGGGCACGACGCCGTAGAAGTCCGCGCCGAAGTTCGTGCCGAGCCGTCCGAAGCCCGTGATGACCTCGTCGAAGATGAGAAGGATGCCGTGCTTGTCGCAGATCTCGCGCAGGCGCTTCAGGTAGCCCTTGGGCGGCAGGTACCAGCCGGCCGAACCCGCGACCGGCTCGACGATGATCGCGGCCACGTTGCTCGGGTCGTGCAGCGGCAGGATGCGCTCTTCGAGCTCGAGGAGCGGGTCTTCGTCCCACACCGGCTCCGTGTTGTGGATGAACGCGTGCTTCGCATCGTGGATGAAGCGCATGTGGTCCACGCGCGGCAGCAGCGCGCCGCCGTACACCTTGCGGTTGGAGGCGATGCCGCCCACGCTCATGCCGCCGAAGCCCACGCCGTGGTAGCCGCGTTCGCGGCCGATGAAGACGTTGCGGTGGCCCTCGCCGCGCGCGCGGTGATACGCGAGCGCGACCTTCAGCGACGTGTCGGCCGCCTCCGAGCCCGAGTTGCAGAACAGCACGCGGTTCAGGTCGCCGGGCGCCATCTCGGCGATCTTCTGCGCCGCGAGGAAGGCCTGGTCGTTGCTTGCCTGGAAGGCCGTCGCGTAGTCGAGCGTGTCGAGCTGCTTCTTGATGGCCTCGTTGATCGGCTTCCTGTTGTGCCCCGCGCCCACGCACCAGAGGCTCGAAATGCCGTCGATCACCTCTCGCCCGTCGTGGGTGGTGAAGGTCATGCCGTCGGCGGCGGTGAAGATGCGCGGCTCCTTGCGGAACTGGCGGTTCGGGGTGAAGGGCAACCAGTGGTTGTCCATCGCGAAGTCGTTGTAGGCCATGCGGGTCTCCTGGGACTGCTTGCGATCGGGCGAGAGGCGAACGGTGAGGCGAACGGTGAGGCGAGCGGCCATTTTGGCACCGTGCGCGGGGACATGCACCCGTGGGACAATCTCCCCCGGCATGAAGCGCACCTACGTCCTCACCCTCGCCTGCCCCGACAAGCCGGGCATCGTCCACGCCGTCTCCGGCTTCCTCTACGAGCGCGGCGGCAACATCGAGGAGGCGGCTCAGTACAACGACCCGGCCACCGGCCTCTTTTTCATGCGGGTGCAGTTCGGCTGCGACCAGCACACCTTCGACGACCTGAAGACGCAGCTCAGGTTCTTCGCCGATCCGTTTCGGATGCAGTGGCAGCTCAACTCCACCGATCAGCCGATGCGCACCGTGATCTTCGTGAGCAAGGAAGGCCACTGCCTGAACGACCTCCTCTTTCGCGTGAAAAGCGGGCTTCTCGGGCTGGACATTCGCGCGATCATTTCCAATCACCGCGAGTTCTATCAGCTTGCGGCGAGCTACAACGTGCCGTTCCATCACATCCCCGTCACGCCCGCGACCAAGGCGCAGGCCGAGGCGAAGCAGCTCGAGATCGTCGAGGGCGAAGGCGCCGAGCTCGTCGTGCTTGCGCGCTACATGCAAATCCTCTCCGACGACATGTGCCGCAGGCTCGCAGGCCGCGCGATCAACATCCACCACAGCTTTTTGCCGAGCTTCAAGGGCGCGAAGCCGTACTTCCAGGCGCACGACCGCGGCGTGAAGCTGATCGGCGCGACGGCGCACTACGTGACGGCGGACCTCGACGAGGGGCCGATCATCGAGCAGGGCGTGGAACGCGTGGACCACACCTTCCGGGTGGAAGACCTCGCCGCGACCGGCCGCGACACCGAGAGCCTGGTGCTCGCGCGCGCCGTGAAGTGGCATAGCGAGCATCGCGTGCTGCTCGACGGGCACAAGACGGTGATCTTCCGCTGAGCGTTCGAAGGCGATCTGCCGCGAGCGCTGGTAAGCGATCTTCCTGAGGCCGCGCGGAAGGAGTAGCGTTGCGTCTCATCCGCAAGGAGAAAGACGCATGGCGATCGAACTCTATTCCTTCCCGCGCAGCTCCGGCACGCGAGTTTCCTGGGCGCTCGAGGAGCTCGCGCTTCCCTACAGGTTCATCGAGATCGACCTGAAGAAAAAGGAGCAGCTCTCGCCCGCCTACCTCGCGATCGATCCGCACGGCAAAGTGCCCGCACTCGTGGACGGCGAACAGCGCTTCTTCGAATCGATCGCGATCCTGCTGCACCTCGCGCACAGGTACGCGGTGGACAAGGGCATGTGGCCGGCACCGGGCAGTGCGCTGCGGGCCGATGCGATTTCGTGGCTCGTCTGGTCGGGCACGGAGCTGTCGCCGCACATGATGCAGTACGTGTACCACGGCCTCGATTCGCCTTTCTCGTACAAGCCCGAGGACCGCAGCGGTGCCTGCGCGGAATACAACCGCGGCCAGTTCGAGCGCATGCTGCGCACGCTGGAGGAGCGGTTTTCGGATCGCGAGTGGCTGGTGGGCAGCGGCTTCACGCTGGCCGATCTCGCGTGCGCGGGAGCGCTGGGCTTCGGCATGCTGTGCGGGATCGGCCTGGGAGACTATCCGAAGACCGCGGCGTGGGTGAAGCGGTGCGGCGATCGGCCCGCGCGGGCGCGGGCACGCTGAGCGTCGCTCGCCCGCTGCGTGGGCTCGGGCGGCCTCAAGCCGAAGTCGCGCCCTGCTCCACGACGGGGTCGGCGTCATCCATGCGGGCGACCCGGCGGCCGAAAGGCTTCACGAGCTGCTCGACGTTGTGGGCGAGCTCTTCGACGAACTGGACCGATGCCTGCCCGCGAGGGGCCGCCGAGATTCGGAGGCAGAACGGCAGGTCTTCCTGGCCGGGTTCGTCGCACGCGAGCACCTCGAACTCCACGTCTGCGTCTGTGCCGACATAGCAGCGGCTGCCGTGCGGGCCGCTGGCGCGTTGCGCAAAACTCGAAACTCCGAGCTTTTCGAACATGGCCGAGGCGAACTCGTCGAGGCTTTCTCCCTCGAGCGCTGAAAGCAGGAGATTCACGCGTGTCACGAGGCGGTTCCCTTCACGATGTTCGCCGGCACATGGGCGACAAAGAATAGCACCAAAGTGTCCTGTACATTTCTCACGAAATAAATCTTCCGCGTTGCCGCGCGAATCGCAGCGCGTGGGGATGAGGTGTTTGTGGGGGGAGCGATCTTTTTGCTCTTCCAGGACCTTTTTTTGGGGAGGAGCGCTTCATGGTCGCTGTCGTCGCGGGCAACAGTCTTGGGTTGACACTTACTTCGCTTGCCACGCTGGCAGAGCAAGGAACCGCGGGCTCGGCCGGCACCGGCCGAAGCGGCGAGCAGGTGTACGTGAACGCGAGCAACGGCAACCTGGTGGTGCAGGACCGCGATGAGAAGCTTGCCTCGCGCGGGGTCGATCTGGTGGCGCTGCGCACGTACAACAGCGAAGGCAAGATCGTGGGCGGCCACGCCGATGCGTGGGCGCTGGGATCGATGCGCGAGCGCATCGTGCCGCCGGCGAGCTGGGGCAGCGGCTTGCTGGTGC
>NZ_DASZSE010000011.1:0-61891 GCF_035548915.1 Ramlibacter sp.
GGTGGCGCAACCGCTACCGGCCCCGGCACGGGCAATGCAGGCGCCGCCCTCACAGGAACCGGGGGCGAGGGCGGCGAGGCAACCGCCACCGGAGGCGGCGGCGGGCTCACGGAAGCCGGAGGGGCCACAGGTGTGAAGAGCTGCACGGCCGGCGAACCGGCTCCCGCCGGCGCGGCCGCGGGTGACGGCGGCAGCGGCGCCGGAGATGAAGACCTCGCTGCGGGGCCCGATGCCTCATTCAATACCAGTGGCGAAGGCGCTCCGGCGCCAGCACCTCCGCCTGGCGTGGCGGCCGGCGGTGAGGTGATCGTCGCGCGTTGCTGCGCGGTCGGCAGGGGTGACGGCGGTGGCGGTGGCGCCGCGGCTACCTGCTGCTCGGTGCCGATGCTTCCGGCGGCCGCTCGCGACGTGGCGGCGGCTGTCTGCGGCGGGGGCGGCATGGCGAGCGAGTAGTCGCGCACGATCCGGCCCGAGGGCCACTGCGCATCGAGCAGCAGATTGACGGAAGCCGAATCGACGGGCTTGTCGCTCGTGACGCTCAGGACGCTGCGGCCATCGGCTTTCTTCTGCAGCTGCATGCGCACGTTGCCGAGCTCCGGCCTGTCCATGCCGGCCGCCGCGAAGTCGCTCGCCGAAGCAAGCCCCGCGCGCACACCCGCTTCCTGCCCCTTGGGGACGACGGGCACGTCGATTTCCGCGCGCAGCGGCTCGCCCCGCTGCGACAGGACGCGAGCGAGGCCGAGCGCCAGCGGCTGCGCGACTTCGGCCTCCGCACGCGCCCGGGGCGACACCGGCACACGGTAGTCCCTCCAGACGGAGCGCGAGACGCCCTGCACCTGCAGGATGATGTCGACCGAACCCGCAGTCACAGGCCGCGTGCCCGCGAGCCGCAGGAAATAGCGGCCGTCGGCGCGCCGGTTCAACCAGATCCGCATCCCCTGCAGGGACGGGTCCAGCGACATCCCCGTGGCCTGGTAGTCCTCCGGCGTCCCGAGCCCCGCGCGCAACGCGCCCGCGTCGGGGGCGCTCAGCTCGGGGATCTCGACTTCGGCGAGCAGCGGCTCTCCCTGGTTGGAGAGGACGCGGAACTGGCCCAGGGCAACGGCGCGAGCGACCGGGGCGTGCAGCGCAAGACACGCCAGCAGGGCCGCGGCCACGGGTTTGAGACGGAAGATCATGGAACGGGAACAGCTCTGAGAGCCCCGTAATCTAACCCAGCCCCCTACTTGCGGTCGCGCAATTCCCGCCTGAGTATTTTTCCGACTGGCGTTTTCGGCAGATCGGTGCGGAACTCGACCACTTTCGGCTGTTTGTAGCCGGTCAGGTTCGCCCGGCAGAACTCGCGCACCTGCTGCTCGGTGAGCCCCGGGTCCTTCTTCACGATCACAAGTTTGACCGCCTCGCCCGTCTTGTCGTCCGGCACGCCGACCACGGCGCACTCCATCACGCCTTCGAGTTTTTGCACCACGTCTTCCACCTCGTTCGGATAGACGTTGAACCCCGAGACCAGCACCATGTCCTTCTTGCGGTCGACGATGCGGAAATAGCCGCGCTCGTCCATCACGCCGATGTCACCCGTCTTGAAGAAGCCGTCGGCCGTCATGACTTTCGCCGTCTCGTCGGGCCGCTGCCAGTAGCCGGCCATCACCTGCGGGCCGCAGATCGCGATTTCGCCGGGCTGGCCCAGCGCCACTTCGTTCCCATCGTCGTCCAGGCACTTCATCACGGTGGATGGCAGCGGCACGCCGATCGTGCCGGTGTACTCGGTGCTCGTCACCGGGTTGCAGCTCACCGAGGGCGACGTTTCGGACAGGCCGTAGCCTTCGCAGATCGGGCAGCCGGTTTTCTCCAGCCACTTCTGCGCGACGGCGCCCTGCACGGCCATGCCGCCGCCGACCGAAACCTTCAGGTGGCTCCAGTCCACCTTGCCGAAGTCGGGATGGTTCGCAAGCCCGTTGAAGAGCGTGTTGACCGCGGGAAAGCTGTGGAATGTCTGCCGCGACAATTCCTTCAGCACGGCCGTCAGATCGCGCGGATTCGGAATCAGGATCAGCCGCCCGCCCGTGCGCATCGACAGCATCATGCCGACCGTGAACGCGAAGATGTGATAAAGCGGCAGCGCGCAGACGGCGGCCGACTGCTCGCCCTTGGGGACCTTGCCCATCACCGGCGCATTCCACGCTTCGGACTGCAGGACGTTGGCGATCACGTTGCGGTGCAGGAGCACCGCGCCCTTCGACACGCCCGTCGTGCCCCCGGTGTACTGCAGCACGGCCACGTCGTCCGGCTTGATCTCCGGTCGCCTGAGCGTGCCGCGCTCGCCCTGCGCGATGGCATCGTTGAAGCGCACCGCCCCCGGCACGCTGAACGCCGGCACCATCTTCTTCACCTTGCGCACGACGTAGTTCACGAGCGTGCCCTTCACGAGGCCGAGCAGGTCGCCCATCGCCGCGAGCACCACGTGCTTCACGGGCGTGGCGGCGATGCACTGCTGCAGCGTGTTGGCGAAGTTCTCGATGATGACGATCGCCTTCGCACCCGAGTCCTTCAGCTGGTGCTCCAGTTCGCGCGGCGTGTAAAGCGGGTTCACGTTCACGACCACGCAGCCCGCGCGCAGGATGGCCGCCACGGCCACCGGGTACTGCGGCACGTTGGGCATCATCACCGCGACGCGATCGCCCTTGGCGAGGCCCAGCCCCTGCAGATACGCCGCGAACGCGCGCGAAAGCGAGTCCGTCTCGCCGTAGCCGAGGTCCTTGCCCATGAAGGAATACGCGGTGCGCGCCGCGAACTTCTGGAAGCTCTCTTCCATGAGCTGCACGAGCGACTGGTATTGCGCGGCATCGATATCGGCGGGCACGCCCTCGGGGTAGGCGGCGAGCCAGGGGCGCTCGTTCATCGTCGGTCTCCTCGGGTTGCTTCAGGACTTCAGCGCGGCCAGCACTTCGTCCAGCATCTTCTTCGCGTCGCCGAACAGCATGCGGTTGTTGTCCTTGTAGAAAAGCGGGTTGTCGATGCCCGCGTAGCCGGACGCCATGCTGCGCTTCATCACGATGGAGGTCTTCGCCTTCCACACTTCGAGCACCGGCATGCCCGCGATGGGACTCGCCGGGTCCTCCTGCGCCGCCGGGTTCACGATGTCGTTGGCGCCGATCACCATCGCCACGTCGGTGTCGGGGAAGTCCGCGTTGATCTCGTCCATCTCCAGCACGATGTCGTACGGCACCTTGGCTTCGGCCAGCAGCACGTTCATGTGGCCCGGCATGCGGCCGGCCACCGGGTGGATGCCGAAGCGCACGTTCACGCCCTTCTCGCGCAGGAGCTTCGTGATCTCGTAGACCGTGTGCTGGGCCTGCGCCACCGCCATGCCGTAGCCGGGCACGATGATCACGTTCTTCGCCTCGCGCAGCATCTCCGCGGTTTCGGCCGCGCCGATCGGCGACACTTCGCCGGCCGGCTGCCCCCCGCCCGCCGCGGCCGGCGCGCCGCCGCCCGTGCCGAAGCCGCCCGCGATCACGCTCACGAAGTTGCGGTTCATCGCGCGGCACATGATGTACGAGAGGATCGCGCCCGAGGAGCCCACGAGCGCGCCCACGACGATCAGCAAGTCGTTGCCGAGCATGAAGCCGGTGGCTGCCGCCGCCCAGCCCGAATAGCTGTTGAGCATCGAGACCACCACCGGCATGTCGGCGCCGCCGATTGCCATCACCATGTGCACGCCGAAGAGAAGCGCGACCACGGTCATCACGACGAGCGGCGTCATGCCCGCTTCGATGGTCGGCGCGTGCAGGAACTCGCGCCCGAACCAGATCACGATGAGAAGGCCCGCGAGATTGAGCCAGTGGCGCCCCGGCAGCAGCACGGGCTTGCCGCCGATGCGCGCCGAGAGCTTGCCGAACGCGATGACCGATCCGGAGAACGTGACCGCGCCGATCAGGATGCCGACGTAGATCTCGATCTCGTGGATCGCCTTTTCGGCGCCCGTGAATTCGATCGACGTATCGACGTAACTCGCGAAGCCGACCAGGCAGGCGGCCAGACCCACGAGGCTGTGCATCAGCGCGACGAGCTCGGGCATCTGCGTCATCTGCACCTTCTTCGCCGCGAGAAGGCCGATGCTGCCGCCGATCACGAGAGCGCCGACGATCCACGCGTACCCCGGCGAGGTCACGCGCGGCCCGAACACCGTGGCGCACACGGCGATGGCCATGCCGATCATGCCCAGCAAGTTGCCGCGGCGCGCGGTCTCCGGGTTCGCGAGGCCGCCCAGGCTCAGGATGAAGAGGATGGTGGCACCGATGTAGGAGACGGTAGCGAGGCTTGCGTTCATGCCCGTCCCCTCACTTGCGGAACATGGCCAGCATGCGCCGCGTGACCGCGAAGCCGCCGAACATGTTGATGGCCGTGAGCGCGAGCGCGAACACGGCAAGCCCGAGGATCAGCTGCGCCGGCCGATCGGCGCCCACGCCCACGATGGGCGGCGCGACCTGGATCAGCGCGCCGATCGCGATGATGGAGGAAATCGCGTTGGTGACGCTCATGAGCGGCGTGTGCAGCGAGGGCGTCACGTTCCAGATGACCATGTAGCCGACGAAGCAGGCGAGCACGAACACGGTGAAGTGCGCGAGGAACGACGCGGGCGCGTAGAGGCCGACCAGGAGAAAGAGGATCGCGCCCACCGCGAACACGGTGGCAAGCGACTTCCCCGACATCGGTTCGCTGCTGCCGTGCCCATGCCCTTTCGGGGCGGCGGGTGCCGCGGCGGGCTTCGCCTGCGGCGCCACGGCCGGCAGCTTCGGCGGCGGCGCGGGCCAGGTGATTTCGCCTTTCTTGATGACCGTGAGGCCGCGGATGGCGTCGTCTTCCATGTTGACGTCGATGACACCGTCCTTCGTCTTGCACAGCTCCTCGGCAAGGCGCAGCAGGTTGTTGGAGTAAAGCGTCGAGGACTGCCGCGCGAGGCGGCTCGCGAGATCGGTGTAGCCGATGATCGTGACGCCGTGCTTCACCACGGCCTCGCCGGGCTGCGTGAGCTCGCAGTTGCCGCCCTGCTCGGCCGCCATGTCGACGATCACGCTGCCGGGCCGCATGGTCTTCACCATCTCGGCGGTGATGAGGCGCGGCGCGGGTTTGCCGGGGATGAGCGCGGTCGTGACGATGATGTCGGCGTCCTTCGCCTGCTTCGCGTACATCTCGCGCTGGGCCTGCTGGAAGCCCTCGCTCATCACCTTGGCGTAGCCGCCGCCCCCGGAGCCTTCTTCCTCGTAGTCGACCTTCACGAATTCGCCGCCGAGCGAGACGACCTGGTCGGCGACTTCCGCACGGGTGTCGTTGGCTCGCACGATGGCCCCGAGATTGGCGGCGGTGCCGATCGCCGCGAGCCCCGCCACACCGGCGCCGGCGATGAACACCTTCGCGGGCGGGATCTTCCCCGCGGCGGTGACCTGGCCGTTGAAGAAGCGCCCGAACGCATGGGCCGCCTCGATCACGGCGCGGTAGCCGCTGATACCCGCCATCGACGTGAGCGCGTCCATCTTCTGCGCGCGCGACAGCTGGCGCGGCAGCGCGTCGATCGCCAGCACCGTCGCCTTCTTCGCGGCGAGCTGCTGCATCAGCTGCGGATTCTGCGCCGGCCAGACGAAGCCGATCAGGGTGGCGCCCTCGCGCATCAGATCGACTTCTTCCGGGCTTGGCGGACGCACCTTGAACACGATGTCCGCGCGGCCCCAGAGCTCGGCCGCTGTGGCGACGACTTCCGCGCCGGCGGCCCGGTAGGTGTCGTCCGCGAAATTCGCCGCGTCGCCCGCTCCGCTTTCCACGGCGACGCGCAAGCCGAGCTTCATCAGTTTTTCCACCACCTCGGGCACCGTCGCCACCCGCTTTTCGAGCGGGGCGGTTTCCTTCGGAACACCGATCAAGAGGGGTGTCTTGGCCGCGGTCGCGGTCATGGCAGCACTGCTCTCGTCCGCCGGTGTGACAGCGGACACGCCAATCGACATGGCTCGTTCTCCTCGCGTGCGATGGATGGTTGTTGGAAAGCTCGGGGGCTGGGCCGGCTGAACCCAAGCTTACAACAAGCACTGCCGGGCTCGAGTCGCGCGCGGCGCAGGCGTCGCCTCACGGGCCCGCGCAGGCGCGTGCGGCATTGGGTTTTGGCGCGAGAATCCCCATCTGGCCGTTCATGTCACTTCTATTCCTGCTCGGGCTCTCGGCGGCGCTGCATCTGTACATCGGCGCGCGCCTCGTGCCGGAGCTTGCGGATGCGACAGGCGCGATGCTCCTTGCGCTGCTCCTCGCGGCTTCGGCGCTGCTGGTGCCGCTCGGCCTGATCGCGCGCCGCGTCGCGCGGCCCCCGCTTTCGGACCGGCTCGCCTGGGTCGGCCTCCTCTTCATGGGTCTGTTCTCGTCGCTCCTCGTGGGGACATTCCTGCGCGACCTCGTCCTCCTCGCCGCTGCCGTGGCTGTCGCTCTGGCTTCGCAGCCGCACTCCATCGAATGGCTGCGAGCGCCGACCGCGGCGGCCGTGCCCGTGCTGGGCCTGGCGGTCACCGCCATCGGCTTCCTCAACGCGCGGCGCACGGCGCGCCCGGTCTACGTGCCCGTCGCGCTCGAGACGCTCGCCGAGCCGCTGCAGGGTTTTCGCATCGTGCAGATCAGCGACATCCACGTGGGACCCACGATCAAGGGCCGCTACCTCGAAGCGATCGTGCGGCGCGTGAACGGCCTCGCGCCCGACCTCGTCGCCATCACCGGCGACCTGGTCGACGGCTCCGTGGCCGACCTGCGCGCGCACGTGGCCGTGCTCGCGCAGCTGCGGGCGAGGCACGGCGTATTTTTCGTCACGGGCAATCACGAGTACTACTCGGGGGCGCACGCGTGGCTGGATGAGCTGCGCGCGCTCGGCATCCGGGTGCTGCTGAACGAGCACGTCGTGATCCGGCACGACGGCGCGTCGCTCGTGGTGGGCGGCATCCCCGACTACAGCGCGGCTCACTTCGACGAGGCGCACCGGCCCGATGCGCAAGCGGCGCTCGAGGGTGCGCCCGAGGACTGCGTGAAGGTGCTCCTCGCCCACCAGCCGCGCAGCGCGCCGGCTGCAGCGGCCGCCGGATTCGACCTGCAGCTGTCGGGCCACACGCATGGCGGGCAGTTCCTGCCGTGGAACTGGTTCGTTCGGCTGCAGCAGCCCTGGACGGCCGGGCTGCACCGCGTCGGACGCATGTGGCTCTACGTGAGCCGCGGCACCGGCTACTGGGGACCGCCCAAGCGTTTCGGCGCGCCCTCGGAGATCACCGAGCTCATGCTCGTGCGTGCGCCGGCTTGAAGTGCGCGGCGTGATGCCTCGTCCTACAGGCGAGCGGCGCGAAGTCCGACACGGCCGAGTTCGGGCCAAACCGAACACTGCCCGGATGGCACGCACGGCATTCCTCTTCAGCCCGCTTTGCCGCAGCGCGGGCAGCAACGTCAATTTCCTCGGCGCGGCGCGCTGCCGGCGCAAGTTCGAGCTCTTCTACCCCGCGGGCTTCGAGGACGAGACTTACCTCGTCGCGGAACGCTCGTACAAGGAACGCGCCCACCTCGAATGGCACGCGGAACTCGGCCCCTCGGCCTTTCGCAAGCGGATGGCCCGGGGCGAGTTCCGACAGATCGCGGACATCGCGGTTCGGATCGAGTCGCGCGCCAACCTGCTCTTTTCTTTCGAAAAGATGGCGCTGCGCGACGCGGTGAAGACGCCCGCCGGCGCACGGCTCTTCGCAACCGAGCTCTACGCCTTTCTGTTCGGCCAAGGCTCGGCCCACCGCCGCTTCGACGACTGGATCGAGGCGCTCGCCGATTTGCCGCGGCGCGGCAGCCCCGTGCTCACGTGGCCGGTGGCGACCGTGTTCGGCTTCATCGCGCGACCCGACCGCCACCTCCTGTTCAAGCCCCGCGTGACGCGGCGCGCCGCGAAGGCTTATGCCTGCGATCTGCCCTACGACCCCAAGCCGAGCTGGGCGGGCTACCAGGCGCTGCTGTCGTTCGCCGCGGTGATCCGCCGCGACCTCGACCGCAAGCCCGGCTTCAAGGCACGCGACATGATCGACCTGCAGTCGTTCATCTGGGTCCAGGGCTCCGAGGAATATTCGGCCTGATCAGCGCTCGTACTGCTCGGACCCCACGAGGCCGATCTTCACGAGCCCCCAGCGTTGCGCGCTCGAAAGCGCGGCGGCCACGGCGTCGTACTTCGCCGCGCGACTGGGCCGCAGGTGGATTTCGGGCTGATCGGGCTGCGCCGCGGCGTCGCGCAGTTTCGCTTCGAGTTCGCCCCGGTCCGCGAGCGGCACCCCGTTCCACAGGTAGCGCCCCGCGGGCGTGACGTCGATTTCCACCACCTGCGGCTCGCTGCGCGGGGGCGGCGCGCTGGCGCTCGGCATCTCGATGTCCACCGCGTGCAGCTGGATCGGGATCGTGATGATGAGCATCACGAGCAGCACGAGCAGCACGTCCACGAGCGGCGTGGTGTTGATGTCGGCGAGCGGTTCGGGTTCGCGCTCGAGTCCGGCCTTCACCTGCATGATCACGGCGCCCGGGGCGGCTCGGTGACGAAGCCGATGCGCGCGATGCCCGAGCGCTGCGCTGCGTACACGACGTAGCCGATGGAATCGTAGTCGGCGCGCGCGTCGCCCCGGATGTGCAGTTCGGGCTGCGGCTGCATCGCCGCCACCTTCGCGAGCAGCGGCTCGAGGTTCTCGCGCGCGGTGAGCGGCGTGTCGAACCAGTAGAGCGCGCCTTCGGCGTCGACCGTGACGATCACGTCTTGCGCCTGCGCGTCCTGAACTGGATTCGCCTCGCGCGGCAGGCTCACGAAGATCGAGCTGTTCACCACCGGAATCGTGATGAGGAAGATGATCAGGAGCACGAGCATCACGTCGACCAGCGGGGTCGTGTTGATCTCGGCGATGAGCGCGTCGTCGCCTTCGGCGGCATCCTTGTAGTGGATGCCCATCAGCCTTGCGCCTCGTTGGCGGCCGTGCCCGCACCGGCCGCGAGCAGCACCGTGTGCAAGTCGGAGCCGAACGCGCGGATCCCATCCATCACGACCTTGTTGCGCCGCACGAGCCAGTTGTAGCCGAGCACCGCCGGCACGGCGACCGCGAGGCCGATCGCCGTCATGATGAGCGCCTCGCCCACGGGGCCCGCGACGCGATCGATGGAGGCCTGCCCCGAAGCACCGATGCGCACGAGCGCGTTGTAGATGCCCCAGACGGTGCCGAAGAGGCCGACGAAGGGCGCGGTCGAGCCGACCGTCGCAAGCACCGCGAGCCCTTCCTGCGCGCGGCTGTGCACGGTGCCCACGGCCCGCTCGATGCTCTGCGCGACCCAGGTGTTCAGATCGACCCGGCCGATGAGGCCCTCGTGCTTGCGCGTCGCTTCGAGCGCCGACTCGGCAACGAACCGGTAGGGGCTGGACTTGTGCAGCGCGTCGGCGCCTTGCCGCACGGTCTCGCGCGTCCAGAATTCGCGGTTCGCGGCCCGACCCTGTTCGCCGATGCGCGACTGCGCGATCAGCTTGCTCACGAGCACGTACCAGCTCGCAACCGACATGACGAGCAGGATGAGGATCGTGATGCGCGCGACCCAGTCGCCCTGGGCCCACACCGCACCCAGGCCATAGGGGTTGGGCGCGGCGGCGGGCATCTGGATCGCCGGCAGCGGCGCGCTCGCCTGCGCGAACGCCTGCGGCGCGGCCAGCAGCATGAGCATCGCGCACGCGATGAAGAGATTCCTGCTTCGCATTGCGAGTGAATGGATGAGTCGAGACCGCGCCATTCTGTCTCATTCCGGCACCCATAATGCGTCATGGCAGGTCGATGGACACCCACCGCCACGGTCGCCGCCGTGATCGAGCGCGACGGCCGCTTCCTGCTCGTGGAAGAGGAAACGAGCGAGGGCCTGCGGCTGAACAATCCCGCGGGGCATCTCGACCCCGGCGAGTCGCTCTGCGAAGGCGCCGCACGCGAGGCCCTGGAGGAAACGGGCTGGCCGTTCCGTCCGCGCGCCCTCGTGGGTGTCTACCTCCTGCGCGTGCGCGACCCCCATGGCGGGGACCTCACCTATCTGAGGTTTGCCTTTTGCGGCGACTTGCTGGACGGCGAGCCGCGTCGCCCGCTCGACAGCGGGATCGTGCGTACGCTCTGGCTCACCGCCGATCAGGTGCGCGCAACCGCCGAGCGTCATCGCAGTCCGCTCGTGATGCGATGTGTCGAAGACTATCTCGCGGGACAGCGCATCGCGCTTTCGGCGATCCACACGGACCCGAGCGTCTCGTCCCGAGGCTGAACTTCCCGACGCCCGTTCATTTCGCGCAGCGGTCCGTGAGTGCGCGTTGCACGAGTTGCGGCAGGGCAAGCAGTCCGCCCGCCGCTTGCGCCTTGTCAGGGGCGTGCAGGCAATCGTCTCGCCCCGCGTCTTCCATGCCGCTTGCAAGCGGGTCCTTCCGGTCGCGCCGCAACTGCTCGTTCGCCATCTCGGCGAGGCTGCGCCTCGGGCGGTAGGGCAGCGGATAGATCGGCCCGTCGTACGGCTTGATCACGGGCGCGGGCGGCAGCCCTCGCGCAGGGCCGGGCGATGCCACCGGCGGCGCGACGGCCGGCGCGCCCCAGCCGGGCGGCGAGGGCAGCACGGGCACGCCGCCGGGTACCGTGATGCCGCCGCCTCCCGGAGCACGCGACGTGCCGCCGGGCGCGGGCGATTCGACGGTGCCGGTGCCTTCGCGTGCACGGGCAGCGGGCACCCCCGGCGACGTGGACGGCGTTGCGATGGCCGGTCCGGCCGGGGATGCGGGTGCCGCAGGCGCGGCGATGACCGGCGCGGGCGCGGCAGGCTGCGCGGGAGCGGCAACCTCGGAGGCCGCAGGCGGTGATACGGGCTGCGCGGCTGAAGGCGCGGGTGCGGGCGCGGGCGCGGGCGCGGGAGGTGCGGGTGCGGGTGCGGGTGCGGGTGCGGGTGCGGGTGCGGGTGCGGGTGCGGGTGCGGGTGCGGGTGCCGGTGCCGGTGCCGGTGCGGGGGGCGGCGGTGCTGGCGGTGTCGCCGGCGCAGGTGCGGGCATTGGTGCGGGCTTGCGTTCCGGCACGACCGCCGGCACAGGAGCGGGCGAGGCGACCGGCTCGGTGGCAGGGACGGCCGCGGGCGATGGCACCGAAGCGGGAACAGGCGCAGGCGCGGGAACCGGCGCTGGGGCGGGCGCCGGCACGGGAACAGGCGCGGGGACCGGCGCCGGCGCGGGCACGGGTGCCGCAAGAGGAGCCGGAAGAGGCGCAGGCACGGGCGACGGCGGAGTAGGCGACAGCGCGGGCTCGGGCGGCGCAGGCGCATCCTCGGCCTTCGGCGGAGGCACCGGCGCCGCTTCGGCCGGTGCCGGTGCGATCGGCGCGACAGGGGTCGGCTCCGGCAGCGGATGCGGCGCCGGCGCCGCCTCGATCGACGCGGCGGGCGGCACCTCGCGCGGCGGCGCCTCGACGCGTTTCGCGCCGCGACGTTTCTCGTCCGCGCGCAGGGCATCGGGCAGTTGCGTCGTCACCTTCAGCGGCACGCTCGATTCGGGCGCGCGGGAAAACACGGGCAGCTCCGGGCCCATCTGCAGCGGCAGCGGCGCATGCTGGATCGTGATCGCGCGGCTCGTGCTGGTACTCGCGGGGCTCGAGCTCGCGGTCGGACTCACAGGGCGCACATACTGCACGACGTAGCGGATGGCCTGCTGCACGGGCTGGTGCTGCAGCAGCAGCCACAGCAGCGCGACGTGCACCGCGCCGGCCGTGACCATCGCCGCGGGCGACTTCGGCTGCCGCGGCAGTTGAACGGGATTGGGCCGGTAGCGCATCGGGACAAAAGGTCGTTGGGATAATCGCACAAATGAGTTCGAAGCCACGCGTCGTCGTCGGTCTGAGCGGAGGCGTGGACTCCGCGGTGAGCGCGTACCTGCTCAAACGCGAAGGCTGGGACGTCGTCGCGATCTTCATGAAGAACTGGGAGGACGACGACGACGACGAGTACTGCTCGTCGCGGCAGGACTTCCTCGATGCGGCGAGCGTGGCGGACGTGATCGGCATCGAGATCGAGCACGTCAACTTCGCTGCCGAATACAAAGACCGGGTCTTCGCCGAGTTCCTGCGCGAATACCAGGCGGGCCGCACGCCCAACCCCGACGTGCTGTGCAACGCCGAGATCAAGTTCAAGGCGTTCCTCGAACACGCGATGCGCCTCGGCGCGCAGAAGATCGCCACCGGCCACTACGCGCGCGTGCGCGAACGCGCGGGCCGGTTCGAGCTGCTGAAGGGCATCGACGGCACGAAGGACCAGAGCTACTTCCTGCATCGCCTGAACCAGGCGCAGCTCTCGAAGACGCTCTTTCCGATCGGCGAGCTGCGCAAGACCGAGGTGCGCGAGCTCGCCTCGGACATCGGCCTGCCCAACGCGAAGAAGAAGGACTCGACGGGCATCTGCTTCATCGGCGAGCGGCCGTTTCGCGAGTTCCTGAACCGCTACATCGCCAAGGAGCCCGGGCCGATCAAGGACGAACGCGGCCGCACGATCGGGCAGCACGCGGGCCTCTCGTTCTACACCCTCGGCCAGCGGCAAGGGCTCGGCATCGGCGGCGTCAAGGACAAGGGCGCGCGACGAGGCGGCGGCGAACACGCACCGTGGTTCGTGGCCCGAAAGGACCTCGCGCACAACACGCTGTGGGTGGTGCAGGGCCACGATCACCCGTGGCTGCTGGCGTCGTCTTTGCGCGCCGACGACGCGAGCTGGATCGCGGGCGCACCACCGCCGCCGGGCCTGTATGCCGCAAAGACACGCTACCGGCAGTCCGACGCCGCGTGCACGCTCTCGGGCGTGGAGGGCGCGCGGTTCGACCTCGCCTTCGCCGAGCCGCAGTGGGCCGTGACGCCCGGGCAGTCGGCTGTGCTCTACGATGGCGACGTGTGCCTGGGCGGCGGCGTGATCGGCGCGTAGAGTCGTCACCATGCCGAAGTCGCACGATACCGTTCACGCCGCGCTCAAGAAGTTCGGCCTCGCGCTGCCGGGCGCGCATTCGAAGAGTCCCTGGCCCGAGCACGACGACCTCGCGGTGAAGGACAAGACCTTCGCCTTCATGAGCGTGGCCGGTCGGCCGCTGCACATCTCGTGCAAGCTCACCGTGAGCCGCGACGAAGTCCTGAAGATGCCGTTCGCGAAGCCCACCGCGTACGGGCTTGGCAAGAGCGGCTGGGTCTCCATGGATTTCGAAGGCGTGGACAAGCCTCCGGCCGAACTGCTCAAGCGCCTGCTGCTGGAGAGCTACCGCGTCGTCGCACCGAAGAAGCTGGTGGCGCAGCTCGAGGCGGAGCAGCCGTGGACGCGCATGGGCGTCGTCAGGTAGTTCTCACCGTCTCACTGTCTCACCGTCTCACCGTGACTCCCGCGCGTGCGCAGAGGGGGTGGTCGCCACCCCCGGCCGTCAGAACGGAATGTCGTCGTCCATGTCGTCAAAGCCCGTGCTCGGCTTCGACGCGGGCTTGGCAGCGCCGCCGCCGCCCGCCGGACGTCCCGAGGCCGCCGGTGCGCGCCGCGGCGGCGCGCCACCGTCATCATCGGATGGGCCGCCCATGCCTTCGCGGCTTCCGAGCAGCTGCATTTCGGTCGCGATGATGTCGGTCGCGTTCTTCTCGACGCCATCCTTGTCGGTGTACTTGCGATAGGTGATGCGGCCTTCGACGTAGATGGGCCGGCCTTTCTTCACGTACTCGCCGACGATTTCGGCGAGCCGGTCGAAGAAGGTGACGCGGTGCCACTGCGTTTCCTCCACCATCTCGCCGGAATTCTTGTCCTTGCGCTTGCTCGTGGTGGCGATGCTGACGTTCGCGACGGCCTGCCCCGAGGGCAGGTAGCGGATTTCGGGGTCCCGGCCGCAATTGCCGACCAGGATGACCTTGTTGACGGATGCCATGAGGTGGTTCCTCCAGTTCCCAGGATTATCGGTTAGGTGGCCCGGGCTTCGTCGGCCAGCACCTCTTCGGCCGTCTGCACCGCCCGCGGCGCGCGCATCGGCCACGCCACCACGAGCCACACAGCCATCAGGAGAGCGCACGCGGTGAAGAGGCCTGGCACACCAACGTTCTTGGCGAGCCAGCCGCCGACCGCGCCGCCGGTGAAAAATCCGAGCGATTGCAGTGTGTTGTACACACCGAGCGCCGCGCCGCGCGCATGCTGCGGCGCCACGCGCGACGTCATGCTCGGCTGCGAAGCCTCCAGCACGTTGAACGCGCAGAAGAAGACAAAGAGCAGCCCGGCCAGCAAGGCGATGTGGGGCACGCGCGAAGCGAACACCAGGCCGATCTGCACGAGCCCCATCGCCGCGACGCTGCAGAGGAACACCGCCCGCAGGTAGCCGCGCCGCTCCAGCGGAAAGAGCGTGAAGGCCATCACGAGGAACGACGCGACCACCGCCGGCAGGTAGACCTGCCAGTGGTTTTCCTTGTCGAGCCCCGCTTGCACGAGCAGCGCGGGTAGCGCAACCCACATCGCCAGCTGCACGGCGTGCAGCACGAACACGCCCACGTCGAGCCGCAGGAGCGGCGCATGCCTCAGCACTTCCGAGAGCCTGCCGCGCGGCACGTTCCTGTGCTGCCGCGGCTCGGGCGGACTGCCCCAGCGCAGGATGGCGATGCAGCCGAGCGCGAGCACGCCCGTGACGGCGAACAGGCCCGCCAGGCCCACGACGCTCGCGAGCAGCGGCGCGGCCACGAGCGACAGGGCGAACATGAGCCCGATGCTCGCGCCCACGAGCGCCATCGCCTTGGTGCGCACTTCGTCGCGCGTCTGGTCGGCAAGCAGTGCCGTGACCGCGGCCGAGACCGCGCCGGCGCCTTGCAGCGCCCGGCCGGCGACGAGCCCCGCCATCGTGCTCGCGGCGGCCGCCACGAAGCTGCCGGCCGCGAACACGACGAGCCCGAGCGCGATCACCCGTTTGCGGCCGAACCGGTCCGAAGCGATACCGTAGGGCAGCTGCAGGATGCCTTGCGTGAGCCCGTAGATGCCCATCGCGAGCCCCACCGTCTCCGGGTCGTTGCCGCCCGGATAGCGCCCCGCTTCCAGCGCGAATACCGGCAAGACGAGGAAGAGGCCCAGCATGCGCGAGGCGAAGATGGCGGCCAGCGAGAGGCTGGCGCGGCGTTCGAGGGCCGTCATGCGGCCCGCGTCGAGGGAAGTGCGGGAGGATGCTTCGTTCACCGGGGAGCGGTCATGCGGGAGCCGGGCACTCGTGGGCCCGGCGATCCCCGCATTGTCCGGCATCCGGGGTGACCCGCGCCTGACGGGCGTCAAGCGCGGCCCGCTCCAGCAGCACGCTGTCGCCGAACTCGTGCGTGAGGTAGCCCTGCGACTCGAGCTCGCCCGCGGCGCGCTCGAGGACATCGTCGGAGGCGAACGCGCGCATCAGATCGTAGTGACTGGTGCCCGGCTCGTGCGTGCCGCTCACGATGGC
This sequence comes from Ramlibacter sp., assembly GCF_035548915.1. Lineage (GTDB taxonomy): Bacteria > Pseudomonadota > Gammaproteobacteria > Burkholderiales > Burkholderiaceae_C > Ramlibacter. The sequence goes on from NZ_DASZSE010000011.1 coordinate 15,503, forward strand.
ATCGACGACCCGAAGCGCGGTCGCAGGACCGATGCGCTCATCGGCCAGGCCGTCGCCCGCGCGCAGCACTCCAGCCGAAGCCGCATGTTCGAGCGCGCGAACCACCGTCGTGCCGAGCGCCACCACGCGGGCTCCGCGGCCACGGGCGCCGCGAATCGCATCGACCGTGGCCTGCGCAATGCGGTACGGCTCCGGCAGAGGCAGGCGCGCATCGAGCGCGGCGTCTCCGGTGGACGACAGCCCCGCGGCCTGCGTGAGCGTTGCGAACCCGACGCCGCGCGCCTTCAGCGCCGCGAGCAGCGCCCAGTCGAGCACGAAGCCGGCCGAAGGCGGCTCGAACGCCACCGGGAGCGCCGCCACGCACGTCCACACATCCCACAGCTTCAGCGGCTCACGCACGTGCGCGTACTGGATCGGCTTGCCGTGCCGCGCGATGCCCGCCCAGATCGCATCCGGTGCGCCTTCGAAGCGCAGCGCGACAAGGCGCGGATGATCGAGCACGCGCAACACAGTCGCGCAAAGCGCTCCGAGTTTCAGTCGGTCTCCGGGGCCGACATGCGGCGGCAAGGGCCGGTCTTCGGTGCGGATGCGATAGTCGCCTTCGCCGAAGAGGACCGCGGTGAATTCGCGCACGTCATCGCTCGCGAGCGATGCGCGGCCCGCGAGCCGAACTTCGATGCGACGCCCCGTGCGCTCGTGCGTGCCCGCAAGACTCGCGGGCAGCGTCGCGGCATCGTTGGCGACCAGCACGTCGCCCGGCCGCAGGAAGTCCGCGAGCCGCGCGCGCGGTGCGTGCCGCAGGGTTCCCGCGGCGTCGATCACGAGCAGACGCGCATCGCGCGGCCGCTGCAGCGGACGTTCAGCGGCTTTCATGCGGGGAGCGCCTCGCGTGCGAGCAACGCCTCGATGCGCGCGAGCAGCTCGACGGCCGAAAGCGCGGCGGACTTGAGCGTTGATACATCCGCCTCCGGGACCGCGAGCGCATGCAAAGGCGTGTCCATGTCGCCCGGGTCGTGCGCAACGAAGCGCACGCCATGCTCGCGCAATTCCTCGTCCCAGATGCGGCTCAGGTGCGCCAGCGCCGCCTTGCTCGCGGAGTAGGCGCCCCATCCCGCATAGGCGTTCACCGCCGCGTCGCTGGAGATGTTGACGACGAGCGCGGGCCGGCCTTCGCGCGCGGCAGCGGCGAGCGCACCCAGCAACGCCTTCGTCAGGCGAAACGGGCCGAGCAGGTTGGTGGCGAGTGCCGCTTCGAAGTCCTCGCATTCGGTATCGGCAAGCGCTGCAAGCGGCACGGGCCCGAGCGAGGACGCGTTGTTGACGAGCACGTCCAGCCCGCCGAGCGCGGCAGCCACCTGCATCGCGATCGGATGGATCGCGTCCTTGCGCGCCACGTCGCCCGCGACGCCGTGCGTCCCCGGCAGCCGCCTCGCCAGTTCGGCCACGCGCTGCGCGTCGCGCGCCACGAAGGCGACGCGCGCGCCGCGCCGGCAGAGCTCTTCGACGAGCGCGAGTCCCAGTCCCGACGTGCCGCCGGTGATGGCGACGCGCAAGCCGTGCAAACGTGAAATGTCCCTGTTGTCCATGAGCGGCTCCTGTGTGTGTGTGTGTGTGTGTCGGTCGGTCAGGTCACGATAGGGATGACCCCGCGCGAGGGCGAGCCTCCTGTCCAACGGATTGGAGGAAAGTCACAATGCCGGACCATGACGGACCCGACGGCCTCGCACCTCGCGCGCAACCTGGCGGGCCTGCGCCATGCACGCTCGCTCACGCAGGAAGCGGTGGCGAAGCTTGCCGGCGTGCCGCGCTCGACCATCGCCAATCTCGAGTCGGGCGAAGGCAATCCGTCGCTTTCTGTGCTCGTGAAAGTCGCGGGCGCGCTCGGCGTGCCCATCGATGAGCTGCTCGCGTCGCCGCGCGCGCAGGTGCGGCGCTGGAGCGCGGACGAGGTCTCGATGAAAAGCAAGGGGCGCGGGCTCACGATCCGCCCGCTCGTCCCCGAGCCCGTGCCTGACTCCGTGATGGAAGTGATGGATTTCGCGCCTGGAGCCGTGATGGGCGGCACGCCGCACCTGCCGGGCACGCGCGAATTCTTCACGCTGCTGGAAGGACGCGTGAACATCATGGTCGCGGGCGACCGGTTCACGCTCGAGGCGGGCGACGTGCTTGCGTTTCCGGGCAACCAGCCGCACTCGTATCAGAACGCGGACGGGGTCGCGGCGGCGCGCGGGATCTCGATCGTGATCCTTGCCAAGGCCGGCGTGTGACGGCCGCCTAGCGCGCAACGAGGCAGCTTGGGTATCATCAAGGGTTTCCCTTCGCGCACCCCTTGAACACGCCCTCCGACGGCAAGTACCTCGCCGAAGCACTCACCCAGCGGATCAGCATCCGCGGCGCGCGTACCCACAACCTGAAGAACATCGATCTCGACCTGCCGCGTAACCGACTGGTCGTGATCACCGGCCTCTCCGGCTCCGGCAAGTCCTCGCTCGCCTTCGACACGCTCTACGCCGAAGGCCAGCGGCGCTACGTCGAAAGCCTCTCGACCTACGCGCGCCAGTTCCTGCAGCTCATGGACAAGCCGGACGTCGACATGATCGAAGGCCTCTCGCCCGCGATCTCCATCGAGCAGAAGGCGACTTCGCACAACCCCCGCTCCACCGTGGGCACGGTGACCGAAGTCCACGACTACCTGCGCCTGCTGTTCGCCCGCGCCGGCACGCCGTACTGCCCGATCCATGAGATCGCGCTGCAGTCGCAGACCGTGTCGCAGATGGTCGATGCCGTGCTCGAGCTGCCCGAGGACACGCGCCTCATGGTGCTCGCGCCCGTCGCGCGCGAACGCAAGGGCGAGTTCACCGAGCTCTTCGGCGAAATGCAGGGCCAGGGCTACGTGCGCTTTCGCGTCGGCGGCCGCGTGTATGAATTCGACGACCTGCCCAAGCTCAGGAAATCCGAGAAGCACGACATCGACGTCGTCGTCGACCGCCTGAAGGTGCGCGCCGAGGTGAAGCAGCGCCTTGCCGAAAGCTTCGAAGCGGCGCTGCGTCTCGCCGACGGCCGCGCCCTCGCGGTCGAGATGGACACCGGCGAGGAGCACTGGTTCAACGCCAAGTTCGCGTGCCCGATCTGCAACCACTCGATCAGCGAGCTCGAGCCGCGCCTTTTCTCGTTCAATTCCCCGGTGGGGGCTTGCCCGCGCTGCGACGGCATCGGCACCCTGGAGTTCTTCGACCCGGATCGCGTGGTCGGCTTTCCCGAGCTCTCGCTCGCCGGCGGCGCGATCAAGGGCTGGGACCGCCGCAACGGCTACTACTTCAGCCTGATCGAGGGGCTTGCGAAGCACTACCGCTTCAGCGTCGACGTGCCCTTCCAGGAACTCGCCGCCGAGGTCCGGCAAGTCGTGCTCCACGGCACGGGCGAGGAGGCCGTTCGCTTCAACTACACGATGGAGTCGGGCCACTCCACGGGGCGCAAGGTCACGCGCAAGCACCCGTTCGAAGGAATCATCCCGAACATGGAGCGGCGCTACCGCGAGACCGACTCGGCCGCGGTGCGGGAGGAACTCGCGCGCTACCGGAGTCTCCAGCCTTGCCCCGAGTGTCTCGGCACGCGTCTGCGCAGCGAAGCGCGCCACGTGAAGGTGGGCGAAGGCGAGCAGGCGAAGGCGATCTTCGAAGTCGCGCGCATGACGCTGCAGGCGAGCCACGACTACTTCATGCGCCTCGCGCTCAAAGGTGCCAAGGCCGAGATCGCGGACAAGGTCGTGCGGGAGATCGGCTCGCGCCTGAAGTTCCTGAACGACGTGGGTCTGTCGTACCTGAGCCTCGAGCGCAGCGCCGAGACGCTGTCCGGCGGCGAAGCGCAGCGCATCCGGCTCGCCTCGCAGATCGGCTCCGGACTCACCGGCGTGATGTACGTACTCGATGAACCGAGCATCGGCCTGCACCAGCGCGACAACGACCGGCTCATCGAGACGCTCAAGCACCTGCGCGACCTGGGCAACAGCGTGCTTGTGGTCGAGCACGACGAGGACATGATCCGCGCTGCCGATCACGTGGTCGACATGGGTCCGGGCGCGGGCATTCACGGCGGCGAAGTGGTGGCGCAGGGCACGCCCGCCGACGTGGAAGCGAGCGATGCCTCGCTCACGGGCCGCTATCTCTCGCGCAGGCTGAAGATCGCCGTGCCGGCGTCGCGCCATCGCCTGGGTGAGATGCTCGACCCGCAGGTGCTCAGGATCGCCGGTGCGCGCGGCAACAACCTGAAGAACGTGACGGTCGACATCCCGGTCGGGCTTTTCACGTGCGTGACCGGCGTCTCCGGCTCGGGCAAGTCGACCCTCGTGAACGACACCCTCTATGCCGCCGTGGCGCGCGAGCTGTACCGCGCGCACGAGGAGCCCGCGGCGCACGATGCGATCGAGGGCATCGAGCACTTCGACAAGGTGATCAACGTCGACCAGTCGCCGATCGGCCGCACGCCGCGCAGCAACCCGGCCACCTACACGGGCCTCTTCACGCCGATTCGCGACCTGATGGCCGAGACGAACCTCGCGAAGGAACGCGGCTATGGGCCGGGACGTTTCTCGTTCAACGTCGCGGGCGGCCGCTGCGAAGCGTGCCAGGGCGACGGCGTGATGAAGGTGGAAATGCACTTCCTGCCCGACATCTACGTGCCCTGCGACGTCTGCCACGGCAAGCGCTACAACCGCGAGACGCTGGAAGTGCAGTGGAAGGGCCGCAACATCGCGCAGATTCTCGAGATGACGGTGGAGGACGCCTACGAATTCCTGAAGCCCGTGCCCGCCATCGCGCGCAAGCTTCAGACCCTGATGGAAGTGGGCCTCGCGTACATCCAGCTCGGGCAGTCGGCCACGACCCTTTCGGGCGGCGAAGCTCAGCGGGTGAAGCTGGCGCTGGAACTCTCCAAGCGCGACACGGGCCGCACGCTCTACATCCTGGACGAACCGACGACGGGGCTGCACTTCGCCGACATCGATCTCTTGCTCAAAGTGCTGCACCAGCTGCGCGATGCGGGCAACACCATCGTCGTGATCGAGCACAATCTGGACGTCATCAAGACTGCCGACTGGGTCATCGACATGGGCCCGGAAGGCGGCGATGGCGGCGGGAGGGTGGTTGCCGCGGGGACGCCGGAAGACATCGCGGCGCACCCGGCGAGCCATACCGGCCGGTACCTGGCCCGTCTGTTGTAGTCGACAGTTTTTTTGCAGGCGCTGTCGAAACCGGCCTTCGCGGGCCGACATTGTCCAGTCGGCCGCTGTCGCGGCCGCACTCAACCCAACCAGGAGAAAGCAGATGGCCAACCCCTTCGTTCACGTCGAACTGAGCAGCAACGACCTCCCCGCCGCCAAGACCTTCTACGGAAAGCTCTTCGGCTGGAAGCTGGAAGACGTCCCCATGGGACCCGGGGAAACCTACACGATGATCGGTGTGGGCGAGGGCACCGGCGGCGGCATGATGAAGAACATGGTGCCGGGCACGCCGTCGTTCTGGCTCGCTTACGTGCAGGTCGACGACATCGAAGCGGCCACGCGCAAGGCCGAGTCGCTCGGCGCCAAGGTCATGAAGGACGTGACCGAGGTGATGGACGCCGGCTGGCTGAGCGTGATCGTGGACCCGAGCGGCGCGGCGCTCGGGCTGTGGAAGCCGAAGGCGCGCTGAAGACTGCGGCGGCCGAGCGGGCAGCCTTGCTGCCCGCGTCTACAACCTCTTCGCCGCCTCCAGCGCATCGCGCGTGCGCATCGCTTCGCGCCGCGCCGCATCGGCGAAGTCATCGCCCGACGACGCGTACAGGATGGCACGCGAAGAATTGACGACGATGGGCGCGTCGCTGCGCCAGCCGGCCTTCACCGTCGCGGCGGCGTCGCCGCCCTGGGCACCGACGCCGGGGATGAGCAGCGGCACGGTCGGCGCGATCGCGCGCACGCGTTCGACTTCCGCCGGATAGGTCGCGCCGACGACGAGCCCGAGCTGTCCGTTCGTGTTCCACGGCCCCTGCGCGAGCCGCGCGACGTGCTCGTAGAGCAAGGGCTCGCCCTCCACCGAGGCGAGGCGCTGGTTCTGCAGGTCGTCGCCACCGGGGTTGGACGTGCGGCACAGCAGGAACGCGCCGCGCTCGGGGTACCGCAGATAGGGCTCGACCGAATCGAACCCCATGAAGGGCGACAGCGTCACCGCATCCGCGCCGTAACGCTCGAACGCCTCCTTCGCATACTGCTCGGCGGTGGAGCCGATGTCGCCGCGCTTCGCATCGAGGATCACCGGCACGTGCGGCGCGTTCGCTCGGATGTGCGCGATCAGCCGCTCGAGCTGCGCCTCCGCGCGATGCGCTGCGAAATACGCGATCTGCGGCTTGAAGGCAATCGCGAGGTCGGCGGTCGCGTCGACGATGCGCGCGCAGAAATCGTGGATGCGGCCCGCGTCGCCGTTCAGTCCGCAAGGAAATCGGGCCGGCTCCGGGTCGAGCCCGACGCACAGCATCGAGCCGTTCTTCCGCTGCGCGGCCAGCAGCCTGTCGATGAACACCATGAGCAGGGATTCTAGAGAACCGCGACAATCGCGGCCGATGTACCGCCTCACGCCGACGCAACTGCTCCTGCTCGCCCTCCTCACGCTCGTGTGGGGCATCAACTGGCCGATCATGAAGCTCGGCGTGAGCGCCTATCCGCCGCTCGCGTTCCGCTCGATTTCGCTCGTGCTGGGCGTGCCGGTGCTCGGGCTCGCCCTCGTGATCCTCAAGGTGCCGTTTCGCGTGCCACGGCGCCACTGGCCCGAACTGCTCGCGCTTTCCGCGACCAACATGTTCATCTGGCACGCCTGCATCATCCTCGCGGTGAAGTCGCTCGCGAGCGGACGCGCGGCCATCCTCGGCTACACCATGCCGATCTTCTCGGCCGTGATCGGCGCGCTCGTGTTCCGCAGCTCGCTCGCCCGCCGGGCCTGGCTGGGCGTCGGCGCCGCCGCGTTCGGCGTCGCGCTGCTCTTGTGGCACGAACTCACCGGCATGGCCGGCCGGCCGATCGGCGTGCTGCTCGCGCTCGTCGCGGCATCCACCTGGGCGCTCGGCACGCAACTCCTGCGGCGCACCCACATCGCGGTGCCCACGCTCACGCTCTCGTTCTGGATGACGGTGCTCACCGCGGTCGTGATGTCGCTGCTGTCATGGGCCTTCGAAGGCGACGCGTGGCGGCCGCCGCCGCGCGAGACGTGGTTCGCCATCGGCTTCAACGCCATCGTGATCTTCGGCTACGCGCACGCCACGTGGTTCTACCTCGCGCGGTCGCTGCCGCCGATCGCTTCGACGCTCAGCGTCATGTTGATCCCGGTGCTCGGCGTCTTCAGCGGGGCCGTGTGGCTGGGCGAAGTGCTGCACTGGCAGGACTGGACCGCCGTCGTCCTCATGGTCGCGGCCATCGCTTCGGTACTGTGGCCCGCGCGCGGGCCGCTGCCGCCTTCAGAGCAGAGTCTGCGCGAGCAAAACGCCCGCGACGCCGGCCGCCGTCCATGAGGTGCCGCGCACGATGCGGCCGGCCGTGAGGACCGGCCACACGCGCTTGGCCGTCGCGAGTGTGCCCAGCGCCAGCGAGACGAAAAGGAGCTGGCCGAGCTCCACTCCGGCGTTGAATCCCGCGAGCTGCACCCAGAGCGCGGCGCCGCCGCCGCCCAGCTCGCGCAGCGCTTCGGCAAATCCGAGCCCATGCACGAGCCCGCAGGCGAACACGATCGCGCTGCGCTGCGCGAGCGGCACGCGCGCACCGCGCCGCAGGTTGTCCAGGGCCACGCCGATGATGCTGGCCGCGATCATCGCCTCGGCCCAGACCGGCGGCAATGCGGCCCAGCCGAGCGCGGCGAGCGTGAGCGTGATGCTGTGCGCAAGGGTGAAGCTCGTGATCACCGCCGCCCAGTAGCGCCAGCCCGCGCCGGCCACGAGCACCGTGAGCAGGAAAAGCAGGTGGTCCAGACCGGTGAGGATGTGCTCGATGCCGAGCCCGGCGAAGGCAGCGGCTTGCCGCCACGCGGGCAGGAAAAAGCCGTGCGAACGATGAAGCGGCGTGAGCACGACCGGCTCCGACTCGCCCTCGCGCAGCGCGACGAGCGCGAGCCGGCGCTCGTCCTCGCTCGCTCCGAACAGGTCGCACTCCACGCGCGGCGCCGAGGGCATGCCGGCGAACTGGTAAGTAGCCATCATGACGAGATGGCTCGCGTTCGGCTCGCCCTGGCTGTGCGTGTCCGCGATCAGCTGCATCATCAGGCGCGAAGCGGCGGCGGCGCCGTCCCGCATCCGGAATCCGTCGGACGCGCGCTGCTGGAACGCCGCGCGATGCGCGCGCAGCTCTTCGCGCGAGATGAGTCCGTCGCCGTCGTCGTCGCCGCCGAAGGCACTCACGGGCAGCGACACGAGCACGAAAGCCTTGTCTCCCACGAAGTGGATCGTGCCCTGTTGCGCCGGCATCAGGTGCGCCCACGCGGGCGCGGCCGGCGCGAGGAGGCAAGCGAGGAGGCACGCGAGGAGGAGGCGTCGCACGACAGGCATCAGCGAGGCGCCTGATGCGGCGGCCCGCCGCCGGTGGCCGTGCCCCAGATGCAGCGGCCGATGTAGGGATACGTGTCGGTGATGTAGTAGTGGTAGATGCCGTTCGGAAACTCCGGCGTAACACCGTAGCGGCCGTTGCACGCGTCGAGGTCGCCGCCCGCGACGTACTGGTAGTCTTCGCGGAACGTCCCCATCGGATACGTCACGATCGAGGGCCGGCCCGAGTCGGGCGTGCTCTTCAGCTGGTAGCTCCCCTGCATCGCCTTCGTGCCGCTCGACGCGTAGAGCGCGCTCGTGTAGCCGTATTTCGCATAGATCGGAAATCCATCGACCGCGAATCCCACGAGCGTCATCGCCGTGCCCTTGTTCTGGCGCGTGACGAGCCCCTCGGGCATGCCGTGATAGTGGTAGATGCCGCCCGGCTGCACGTGCGCGTGGTTGCTGTCGAGCCCGAGGTTCATGAAGGCCTGCCCCATCGCCTCGATGTGCCACTGGCCCGAGTGGTCCTGGTCGTCCGCCTCGCAGGTGACGTTGTTGCCGCTCACCGTGCACGTGGCATTGGTGTTCGGATCGAACTTCACGCTGTTGATCGCGTAGCCCACGTTCTCGACGCTCGCGCTCGCCGCGTTCTTCGCGGGCGCGACCGTCATGGCGACGTTGACGTTCTGCGAGGAGATCGCGCTCGGGTTGTTCGCGTTCGGGAACTGGCCGGTCGCGTGGTCGGGGATGCCGTTGCCCGTCAGCGTGCGCAGCGTGCTGTTGCACGTGATGGCGACGGTGGAGGTCGCAAGCACGCTTGCGCTTGGGTTGTAGACGGATGCGCTGTAGTTGCACAGGACGCCCGCGGTCGTGACCGTTCCCGTGCCGGTCTGCGTCCCGGTCTGCGTGCCACCGCCCGTGGAGGGACTCGGCGTGACGGAAAGCGACGCCGACGGCTCGCCCGTGCCGTAGACATTGCTCGCGTTCACGCTGCACGAGTAGGGCGTGCCGTTGATCATCGCCGTCACGGTGACCGGGCTTTGCGTGCCGTAGCCGGTGCGCGTGGCGGCCGACTGGGCCGTGCACGTTGCGCCGTACTGCGTGATGTTGCCGGCACCGCTCGATGACGGCGCCTGGAAAGCGATCACCGCCATGGCGTCGCCGGGCGTCGCGCTCACGATCGTGGGCGCGCCGGGCGGTGCGCAATTCTGCGGCTTCATGACGCACGTGTAGCCCGCGAGCGAGCCCAGGCGCAGAAGTTGAAAGCCCGACACCGCGCCGTACACGTACACCGCGACATCGGGCGAACCGGTCGAGACGCCCAGGCAGTTGGAGGATTGCGGATAGCACCGATACGTGAACGGCACCCCCGCGCCGGAGAGCTTGCCCTCGATCGGGAAGAACTGCGGGAAGTGCGCCTCGGCCCAGTCCATCGCCTCGTCCGCCGTGAGCGGCGTCAATACCTCGGCTTGCGCGAGCGGCCGGCCGAACATCGGCGTCGCGAGCACGCAGCGGCCCCGCACCAGCTGGACCGTCCCCGCGGCCAGCGCGGCTTCGGTGCAGCGGTCGCCGCGCACGACGGCCGCCTCCAGCGGCGGCATCGGACTGCTACTCGGCTGGCCGCCGCATGAAACCAGCACGCTCGCACAGATGAGCAGGCGAATCGCCCGATCGCACAAACGCATCTTCCACCTCCATCCGACGCCTCGTGCGTACGGATTCTGATGCAAGTGGCCGAAGGAATCCACGCGCGGTCTTTAGGCAGCCTCCCTAAGCCCTTAGGGACGCGCGCTACGCACGCACTCGCTTTCGCCTACGGCAACCGCGTCGATGGCTTACCGGAAAGGGCCGCCGGAAAGTTCTCATACGTCCATGCCTCGCGGACGTTTGCGCGAGGGGATTTTCGAAGGACGCGGATGCAACTCAACCAATCGAAGCAGGGCCTCTTTTCCGACCTCGTGACGGACGGCGGAATCGAAGCGGCCGGCCCCGTGGCCGCGCAACCGGCGCCCGTGACGATGGTGTCCTTCTGCTCCTGCCCCTACTGCATGGGCATCGCGGCCCAAGGCGGCTCGACGCCCACGGGTGCGTACGCGACGACCCCGAACGCGAGCAACTACAGCTACGTGGCACCCGTCAGCGCGCAAGGCGCCTTGGCCGACGTGGTGGCGCCGCTCATGGCCGGCACGAAGTGGGACAGCGTGGACGCCACGACCGCCAGGACCATCATCAGCTACTCGTTCATCGACCCCGCGACCTCGAGCTTCGCTTACGGCGCCAATGCCGGCTTCACCACGAACTGCAGCGCGTTCTCCGAGGCCGACCGCCAGCTCACGCGCGAACTCCTCGGCAAGATCGCCGACGTCTGCAACGTGCAGTTCGTCGAGGTGGCCGACAACGCGGCCGAGTGCGGCGTCCTTCGCTACGGCTACTCGCCGCAGCCCACCGCGATGAACTACGCGGGCTACACGTTCTTCCCCTCGACCTCCCCGATCGGCGGCGATATCTGGATCGGCTCCAACCAGGCGTCCTCCCAGTGGGACTTCTACCGGCCCGACCTCATCCTGCACGAGACGCTGCATGCGCTCGGCCTGAAGCACCCCTTCAGCGGCGACAGCGTGCTCGCCTCGCAGGAGGACATCATCCCCAACACCGTGATGAGCTATTCGCCCGTGGCGGGCGGCACCTCCGGCTCCATGAGCGCCTATCCGGCCGAGCCGATGCCCTACGACGTCTCGGCGCTGCAGGCGCTCTACGGCGCCTCCAGCCAGAACGCAGGCGGCGACTTCTACAACCTCGCGAGCCGCGAGTTCCAGAACGGCTTCCACACCCTCTGGGACGCGGGCGGCCGCGACACGCTCTACGCGGGCGCCCTCACGCACGGCGTGGCGCTCGACCTCGCGGGCGCGAGCGACATCGGCGTGCGCGTCGCGGCCACCGCGCAGGGCGCGAGCGGCACGATCGGCACCACCTACACGAAGACCCTCACGGTCGCCGCGGGCAGCGTGATCGAGGACGCGATCGGCTCCGCCTACGCCGACACGATCCAGGGCGGCGCCGCGGACAACCACCTGACCGGCGGCGGCGGCAACGACCGCCTCGACGGCGGCGCGGGCACCGACACGGCCATGTTCAACGGCACGCGGGATCACTACACGGTCGCCCATGCCGCCGACGGCTCGATCACCGTGAGCGACCTCAGCGGCGCCGAAGGCACGGATTCGCTCGTGAACATGGAGCGCGTGCAGTTCGCCGACGGCGCCCTCGCCTACGACATGGATGGCCATGCCGGCGAAGCGGCGGACCTCGCGACGCTCGTCTTCGGCGCCCAGTACGTGACGAGCCCCGGCCTCATGGGTGTGGTGATCGGCCTGCTCGACAACGGCCAGGCCTTCCCGGACGTGATGCAGCTGGCCCTTCAGTGCGCGCTCGGCGGCCATGCGAGCAATTCGGACATCGTCCAGCTCATCTACACGCACCTCACGGGCCACGCCGGCTCGGCTGCCCTGCTGCAGCCCATCGTCGCCCAGCTCGACTGCGGCGCCCTCACCGCCGGCGGCCTGGGCGTGCTCGCAGCCGAGCACCCGGCCAACGAGGTGCACATCGACTTCGTCGGCCTCGCGGCCAACGGCCTCGAGTACACGCCGATCGGCTAAACGGCGTAGCCCTTCAGCACGCTGTAGACATCCCGGTCGAACTGGATCATGTAGCCGGCGACCGTGCCGCCGATCAGCACCAGCGCGTCCATCTTGATGATGTGCGCCCCCGTGGGCGCCACGAGCGGACTCACCGCGTCGACGGCTTCTTCCGAGTGGGCCTGCGAGGGAATCGGCTCCTCGGTCATGATGACGACGATGCGCCCGTCGGCGCTGCCGGCCACGCGCACGATCAGCTTGCCCGCGCGCACCTTCAGGTTCGGCCCCGAAGTGGAACAGTTCTGCGTGAGCGCGAAGGGCGAGCTGCAGCTCATCGTGACGGCGTTGATCGTGCCGACCTTCTGGCCGCGGTAGGTGGCCGAAGTGGGAATGGTGGCGCAACCCGCGATGGCCAAGGCCGCGGCCGCGCAAAGAATTCGACTCGTCGCTGTCATTGCCTGCTCTCCTCGATGTGGGCGCCATGCTGCGCCATTTCATTCTGCCTGTCATCCCCCGACGGCAGGAGCGTGAGGTAGTTTGGCACGAACCGATGCAGTGGCGGGGTTCGGCGGCCGACTGCGCGAATAATGCCAGGCAGACATGACCACCGATTCACGAACCCATCCGTCCCGCGGCGCCGGGGACTCATCGGCCGAACCCCGGCCGCGCGCGAAGCGCTCCGCGCTCGACGTGCTGCGCGGCCTTCGCCAGCCCAAGGTGGGCGTGATGCTCGCGCTCGGCTTCTCCTCGGGCCTGCCGTTTCTCCTCACCGCCAACACGTTCGGCTACTGGCTGCGCGACGAGGGCACGAGCCTCGTGGCGATCGGCTTCATCTCGTGGGTGGGTTTCGCCTACGCCTTCAAGGTGTACTGGTCGCCGCTCGTGGACCGCGTCGACGTGCCGCTGCTCGGACGCCTCGGACGCCGCCGCGGCTGGATGCTCGCGTGCCAGTTGCTGGTGGCGATCGGGCTCATCGGGATGGCCGCGCTCGGCGTCGCCGGTGGGCTGGCCGCGATCGGCGCTTTCGCGCTCCTCACCGCCTTCGCATCGGCCACGCAGGACATCGCGATCGATGCGTGGCGCATCGAAGCCGCTTCCGATCCGCACGAGGTGGGCCTGCTCACGTCGGCCGCGCAGCTCGGCTATCGCATCGCCATGCTCATCACCGATGCGGCCATCATCGCGGCGGCCGCCCGGATCGGCTGGCCGCTGTCGTACGTCGCGATGGCGGTGCTGATGGGCGTGGGCGTTGCGGCCACGCTCTTCGCGCATGAGCCCGAACGCGCCGACGTCGTGCTGCACGGCAAGCCGCCGCTATGGTCGCTGCGCGGCATCGCGGACGCGGTGGTGGGGCCGTTCGTCGATTTCTTCCGCAAGCACCAGGCGGCGGGACTTCTGATCCTCTTGATGGTGGCGCTCTACCGGCTGCCCGACTTCGTCATGGGACCGATGTACAACCCTTACTACCACGACCTCGGCATCAGCAAGGACATGGTCGCGCTCGTACGCGGCTCGTTCGGGCTCGTCGCCACCTTCGTGGGCCTCGCCTTCGCCGGCCTGAGCGCGGTGCGCATCGGCCTCATGCCCACGATGATCGCGGGCCTCGTGCTGGAGGCGTTCGGCACGGGTGCGTTCGCGCTGCTCGCGCTGCACCCCGGCGATGCGATGTTCGCCTGCGTGATGTCGCTCGACTCGTTCGCGCAGGCCTTCGCCGGCGTCGCGCTGGTCACCTACATGTCGAGCCTCACGAGCCTCGGCTACACGGCGACGCAGTACGCGATGCTCTCGTCCACCTATGCGCTGCTCGGCAAGTTCCTGAAGGGTTTTTCGGGCGCGGGCGTGGATGCGCTCACGCCAGCCTATGGCCTCCTGGGCGCTTACGCGACGATGTTCGTCGCGACGGCGCTCACAGCGATTGCGCCGCTGCTGCTGATCGCGGTGCTCTGGCGCATGCACGGGCGCACGGGTCAAGCGGGCCACGATGGGCGCTCGGCGTAGCCCCAGGTCAGCCCGCCGAACCGGACGATGACCGCGCAGGCCAGCCGGGAAAACGATTCCAGGACGGGGAGGATCGGCGAATATCACTCCTGAATGGGAATCAGGCCCTTCAGGCGCGACCGCTGCACCTTCCCGAGCGCCGTCTTCGGCAGCGTCTCGACAAAGACCCACCGCTGCGGCAGCTTGAATTTCGCGATGCGCGAGGCGAGATATTCGCGCAGTTCGGCTTCGTGCGCATCCGACTTGCGAACCACCGCGACCGCCACCGCCTCGCCCCACCGCGCATCGGCCACGCCGAAGGCCGCGCATTCCGCGACGCCGGGGTGTTCGGCGAGCACGGCTTCGATCTCCGCCGGATGGATGTTCTCGCCGCCGGAGATGATCAACTCCTTGGCGCGGCCCACGATGGTGTAGCTGCCGTCGGCCGCCACGGTCGCGAGATCGCCCGTGTGAAACCAGCCCTCGGCGTCGCACGCGGCGGTGTCGGGCCAGTAGCGGCGCACGACGTTCGGGCCGCGCAGCCACACTTCGCCTTCGACGAGTTTCGCCTCGATGCCCGGCGCGGGCCAACCGCACGAGCCGACGTGCGTCATCGCGCGGTCTTCGCGCAGCGCGATGGAGAACGGTCCGGTCTCCGTTGCGCCGTACAAGTTGCACACCGGCACGCCGCGCGCATGGAATGCCTCGATGAGCGAGGCCGGGATGATCGAAGAGCCCGCCCACACGGCCCGCAGGGACGACAGGTCGGTCCCGGCCCACGCGGGGTGCTCGACGATCGCCTTCATCGTCGCGGGCACGAGCAGCGTGAGCGTCGGCCGGTCGCGCGCGATGGCCGCGAGCGTTGCGCCCGGATCGAACCGCGGATGCAGCACCAGCTTCGCACCCGCGTAGAGCGCGGGCAGCGTCTGGATGCACAGCCCTCCCACGTGAAAGAGAGGCAGCACCGTGAGCACGACGTCGCTGCTCGAGATGCCCTGCGCGTTCGCGGCGATGCGCATGTTGGCGAGCAGGTTGCCTTGCGTGTGCACCGCGGCCTTCGGGCCACCCGTCGTGCCCGAGGTGTAGACCAGCAGCACGGGCGCGTCATCGCGCGCATGCAGCGGCGCGTTCGCGAAGGGGTCGCCGCCGTCGACCGCATCGGCCGAGTGCGCTTGCAGGCCGGCACGCTCGGCCAGCGCACGCGCGGCATCCGCCCAGGACGCATCGTGGACGATGTGCCGCGGTGCGCACTGCGCGACAGCGCGATCCCACTCCGCCGGCGCGAGCCGGAAATTGAGCGGCAGCAGCATCGCGCCGAGGCGCGCCACCGCCGCGAGCAGCACCAGCAAGGCCGGATGATTGCCGCCGAGCCACGCGACGGTCTCGCCGCTGCGCACGCCCCATTCGTGCCACAGCCGTGCCGCCGCACGGGCGCCGTCGCGCGTGCCGTCCGCTTCGATCACCTCGTGCAGCAATTTCATTTACCTAACTTTACCGGGGGTTCAATGATCGAACGCCGCGCGCGCCCACCATGCCATGCATGCCGCAAGACAGTACCATGGAGCGCATGCAGCAGCTCCTGATGATCGAGGACGACGCGCGCCTCGCGCAGATGGTGGGCGAGTATCTGGAGCGCTCCGGCTTCGCCGTGACGCATGCCCTGGACGCCAAGGCCGGGCTCGCCGTGCTGCAGGAGCCCCCTCACAGCGCCGTGCCGGAACTCCTGATCCTCGACCTGATGCTGCCCGACATCGACGGGCTCGAAGTGTGCCGCCGCGTGCGCGCCATGCCGGGGGAGATGGGCAAGGTGCCGATCCTCATGCTCACCGCCAAGGGCGACCCGATGGATCGCATCGTGGGGCTCGAAATCGGCGCCGACGACTACCTGCCCAAGCCCTTCGAGCCGCGCGAGCTGCTCGCGCGCGTGCGCGCGATCCTGCGTCGACGCACCGAAGGCGCACCGCCCGCGCCCAAGTCGATGAAGTTCGGCTCGCTCGAGATCGATCGCGACGCGCGCACGGTGACGGTCGCGGGCAGGCCGTGCGAGCTCACGTCCTACCAGTTCGACCTTCTGGTCGTGCTTGCCGAACGCGCGGGCCGCGTGCTCACGCGCGACCAGATCATGGAGGCC
This sequence comes from Ramlibacter sp., assembly GCF_035548915.1. Taxonomy (GTDB): domain Bacteria; phylum Pseudomonadota; class Gammaproteobacteria; order Burkholderiales; family Burkholderiaceae_C; genus Ramlibacter. The sequence continues at coordinate 31,784 of NZ_DASZSE010000011.1, forward strand.
GTCCGCGGCCGCGAGCTGGAGGCCTTCGACCGCTCGATCGACGTGCACATGGGACGCATCCGCGCCGCGATCGAGTCCGATCCGAAGAACCCGAAGCGCATCCTCACCGTGCGCGGCGTGGGCTACGTCTTCGCCAAGCAGCAAGACTGATGCAGTCCTGGCGCGAGCACTGGCGCTTTCCGCTCTATCTGCGCATCTGGCTCGCGGTCGTCGCGGCCGTCGCGGTGCTCACGGTGTTCTTCGGCTGGCTCTGGCAGGCCAACCGCGATCAGACGCCGCCGCGCCAGGTGATCATCCGCAACGATGCGGGCGACGTCATCGGCCAGAGCATGGTGGTGCCTACGCGCATCCCGGGTCAGGGGATCGAGTTCGACGTGCAGCTGAACGACGGCAAGACCGTGACGGTGCAGTTCCCGCCGCGTCCGCGCCGCGCGGGAGAAGGCCCGCCCGGCCCCGGGCCGTTTCCGCGCGGGCCCGCGGGCTTGCTGTGGCTGCTGGGCGTGGTCGCGCTCGCGGTGATCGTGGGGAGCTACCCGATCGTGCGCCGCCTCACGCAGCGCCTGGAGATACTGCGCGGCGGCGTGGAGCGCTGGGGAGAAGGCGACCTGAGCGCCCGCGTCGACGACGACGGCCACGACGAGGTCGCGTTTCTCGCGCAGCGGTTCAACCACGCGGCCGAACGCGTGGAGACTCTCATCAAGACGCACAAATCGCTGCTCGCGAATGCGTCGCACGAGCTGCGCTCGCCGCTCGCGCGCATCCGCATGGGGCTCGAGCTCATGACACCCGAGCCCGCCGCCGCGGCGCGTGACGAAATCCTGCGCAACCTCGCCGAGCTCGATCAGCTCATCGACGAGATCCTGCTCGCGAGCCGGCTCGATGCGCGTGCGACCGACATCGGCACCTTCGAGCAGGTGGACCTCACGGGACTCCTCGCCGAGGAATGCGCGCGCAGCGGCGCGGAGCTCGATACGGTGGCGCAAGGCGCCAGTGTCGTCGTGCCCGGCGTCGCGAGGCTGCTGCGCCGCGCGGTGCGCAACCTCCTGGACAACGCAAGGCGCTACAGCCACGGCGGCCCGGTCACGGTGCAGGTCCTGCGCGAAGGCGGCGATGCGCTGGTGCGCGTGTGCGACCGCGGGCCCGGCGTGCCGCGCGAAGAGCGCGAACGGATCTTCGAGCCGTTCTACCGGCTCGCGGGCGCAAGCGAACGTGAAGGCGGCGTCGGCCTCGGGCTCGCGCTCGTGCGATCGATCGCGTTGCGCCATCGCGGCTCGGTGCATTGCGAAGACCAGGCGGGCGGCGGTGCCTGCTTCGTGCTGCGGCTTCCGTGTCACCAAATGTAATGCCCGCGGAAGGACCGGCGAAGGTCGCGTCAACCGTGCAAAAAGTCACCGACATCTTCCCGACGAGGGGGTGTCCTCATCAGATCGGAGGATGCAATTTCTCGCCGGGGACGCTAGAGTTGCATCCAAGAGCTGTCACACCGCGCTCCCGTCCCTGCGGCTCAGGATTCAAGTCTCCCAACGACGTCCTTCCAAGGACTTTATGCAGCCACCGCGAGGTGGCTGCTTTTTTGGTCATTGCGGAAACGCGTCCAATGGCTTCACTGCCGCGTCGGCCCGAGCCGGCGTGCGCGCCACGTTCAGCACCCAGTTCACCATCGTGAAGTAGCCGACGAGCGCCGTGAGTTCCACGACGCCCTGCTCGCCGAACCGCGCGAGCGCGGCCTGGTAGGTGGCATCGCTGCACCCGTTCGTGCGCAGCAGCTCCTGCGCGAAGTCGAGCGCGCATTCCTCGTCGGCCGCGAGCGCGCGCACGCGCGCGCCCGTGCGAAGCGCCTCGATGGCTTCGCCGCTCACGCCTTCCTTGCGCGCGAGCGATGCGTGCATCGTCCATTCGAACTGATTGCCGGCATGACGCGCGGCGGCGCAGATCACGAGTTCGCGCACCCGCGCGTCGAGCGGGCTCCCGAAGCGCAGGTATTCGCCGAGCTTCGCCACGCGATCGAGCAGCTCGGGGCTGCGCAGCAGCGCGACGAAGGGGCCGAACACCCCCTTGCGCGGACCGTCGATCAGCGCGCGCGCGGCGCTCAGCTGCGCCGCGCTCATCGTGTCGAGCGGCGCGAGCGGCAAGCGCTCGCGTCGATGCGCGGCAAAGCCTTGCGGCGTGGACTCATCGGGCATGGGACATCTCCTTCGTCGAATGCGAGGCCGCCTCGCGCTGCAGCCACCAGGCGCTTGCGAAGAGCACGCCGGCGGCCGCCTGCAACGCAAGCTCGAGGCCCCGCTCGCGCAGCGCTGGAATGTGCAGCAGCAGCGCCGAGGCGACGGGCCCCGCGATCTGACCCCAGGCGAACGCGGCGGTCATGCGGCCGACGGCGGCGGTGGGCGCGTCGGGCACGCGCGCACGGATTTCCTGCACGCCGGCCAGGGTGATGATCATGAAAGTGCCGCCCACGAGAAGCGCGGAGAGTGCGATGCTCGCCGCGCCGGGCCACAGGCTCGGCAGCAGCGCGCCGACACCCATCGCCCACTGGCAGCGCGACCACACGGCCAGGCGCGACGCGCGCCGCATCCAGGACGGCGCGACAACGGCCGAAAGCGCCGCGGTTGCGCCGAACACGGGCCAGGCGAGGCCGAACCAGAGAGGATCGTCGATCACGTTGCGCGCGAGCACGGGCAGGAACGTGGCGGGCAGGATGTAGCCGAAGCCCATGGCGCCGTAGCACCACACGAGCCCTGCCGGAGCCCGTGGCGGCGCGCCGGCAACGTCCTTCGGCCGCGGCGCGGGCGCGGGCGAATCGATCCGCGTGGCGATCGTGACAACCGGCAGCATCAGCACCGCCGCGAGCACGGCGAGTTGCACCCAGAGCGACGCGGCCGCGACCCGCAACGCACCGGCCGCCCAGCAGTACAGGCCCGCGAGTGCGATGCCCGCGCCGACACCGGCATACACGAAGCCGCCGCGATGATGCTCGCCGCGCGCGGCGAGCGCGCCGAGGCACCACACGGCCGTCGCGACGAAGACCCAGGCCGAGGCCACGCCCGCGAAGAAGCGCCAGAGCATCCACGGCACGAAGCCGGGCCATGCCATCAGCGCCGTGAGCACGGCCGTCGCGACCAGCGCGACGATGCCCAGCCGGGGCGCGCCGAGCGGCACGCGCGCGGCGGTCAGCGCGCCCGCCAGATAGCCCGCATAGTTCGCCGCGGCGATCCAGCCGCCGACCGCGACGTCGAGCTGCCCTTCGCGGATCATGAGCGGCAGCATCGGCGTGAAGGAAAAGCGCCCGATGCCCATCGCCACCGCGAGCGACAGCAGCCCCGCCGCGGCGAGAGCGAAGGCAGAGGGTCGTTCGGTTGCCATCGCCTTCGATTGAATCGAGAATTGGCCGCGAGATCAAATGAATAATTCTGCAGGACCGTTCTCGATATGAGAAGCATCGACCTCGAGTCGCTGGAAATCTTTCGCACCGTCGCGCTGGAAGGCGGCGTGATCCGCGCCGCGCGGAAGCTGAATCGCGTGCAGTCGAACGTGACCACGCGCGTGAAGCAGCTCGAACAGCGGCTCGGCCGGCCGCTTTTCCGGCGGCAGGGGCGCGCGCTCGTGCTCTCGCCCGAAGGCGAACGCCTGCTCGGCTATGCGCAGCGCCTCTTCCGCCTCGCCGACGAGGCGGAAAACGACCTGAAGCGCGGCGAACCTCTCGGGGTGTTTCGCATCGGCTCGCTCGAGAGCACGGCGGGCAGCCGGCTCGCGCCGATCCTCTCGCGCTTTCACCGGCAGTATCCGAACGTGGTGGTCGAGCTCACGACCGGCACGACCGGGGCTCTCGTGCGGCGCGTGGCGAACTTCGAGATCGAGGCGGCGTTCGTCTCCGAACCGTTCACGGCACCCGGGCTCGCGTCGCGCAAGGCGTTCGCAGAAGAGCTGGTGCTGATCACGGCGAAGGGCGCGCCAGGCATCGCGCGAGCCGCGGACCTCGCGGGGTTGACGCTCATCGCCTTCGCGGACGGATGCTCGTATCGCAAGCGGCTGCAGGACTGGCTGGGCGCTTCGGCCATCATGCCGGCGCGCACGCTGGAATTCGCGAGCTATCAGGCGATGATCGCGTGCGTCGCGGCGGGCACGGGCTTCGCGCTGGTGCCGAAGTCGCTGCTTCTCGCGATGAAGTCGGCGCACGACGTCCAGCAGCACGAGGTGCCCGCGAAGGTTCGCCGCAACCGCACGCATCTGGTGTGGAGCGGCGAGCCGTCGACGTCGCTGGGCAAGCTGATCGAGCTCATCGGCTAAGCGAGCAGGCTGCGCACGCGCTGCGGGGCGATGTCGTTCAGGCAGCGCAGGTGCCCCAGTGGGCACTCGCGCTGGAAGCAGGGCGAACAATCCAGCGAGGGCACATATGCGGGGTCCTGCTTCAGCCACACGACTCGCGCGTTGTCGTTCAAGGGCGGCGTATGCAGCGGGCTCGACGAGCCGAACAGCGCCACCTGCGCCACGCCGAAGGCGGCCGCCACGTGCATGAGCCCGGAGTCGTTGCTGATCACGGCGCGCGATCCGGCAATGAGCGCGAAGGCGTCCGCGAGCGACGTCTTGCCGGCCAGGTTCACGCACTTGTCCGGCGCGTGCGCGCCGATCTCGTCGCCAAGAGGCGCTTCCTTGCCGGAGCCGAGCACGACCACGCCGGCATCGAGCAGCAACGCGAGCTGTCCGTAGTGCGCGGGCGGCCAGCGCTTGGCCGGGCCGTACTCCGCGCCGGGTGCGAACACGTAGTAGTCCTGCCGGGCAAGGCCTTGCGCCCGTAGCACGTTGTCGACCTGCGCGTCGGGGATTCGCAGGCGCGGCCGGTCCTGCTCGATCCCCGGCTCGCCCGCGAGCGCCGAATAGAAGGCCACCATCGGCGGCTTGTCCTTCGGGTTGCGAAGGCGATGCGTGAGCAGGCCCACGCGCGCCTCGCCGAGGTAGCCGATGCGCTTCGGGATCTCCGCGAGGAACGGCAGCAGAGCGCTTTTCAGCGAGTTCGGCAGCACGTATGCGGTGTCGAAGCGCCCTTCGAGTTGCCGGCCGAGCGAGCGGCGCGCCTTCCATTGCAGGCCGCCGTGCTGGAAGGGAAATTCGATGACCTCGCGCACCTGCGGCATGGCGCGGTAGACCGGCGCGACCCAGGGCAAGGCACCCACCGTGAGCTGCTCGCCGCGTCCAGCGAGGCGGCGCAGGAGCGGCTCGGTCATCACGGCGTCTCCGATCCACTGCGGCGCGATGACGAGCGAGCGGCTCGCGCCGGCGTCAAGCCAGCGGGGGCGGGTATCCGGGGAGCTCATGGACGCCCTGGATCCCCGCCTGCGCGGGGATGACGGACTTTGGCGCGGGGACGACGGACTTTGGCGCGGGGACGACGGAGCATGGCGCGGCTGCGACGGAGCACTGCGCGGGGTGACGGAGCATGGCGCGGGCATGACGAGGCGCGGCGTTGCCGCGCGCGCGCAAGCACCCGTCAGTGGTGGCCGCCGAAATGCTCGCCTTCCTTCAGCTTGTACACGGTGCCGCAGTACGCGCACTTCGCGCTGCCCGTGCGCGCCACATCCAGAAAGATGCGCGGATGCGTGTTCCAGAGCTTCATGCCCGCCTTCGGGCTCGGACAGAACACGCCGCCGTTCGCGTTGAGGTCCTTCGCGGTGAGTTCCACCACGGCTTCGGGTTTCTTCGCTGCGGCTTCCATCGCTCAGACCTTGGTGAGCCAGTGCGCATACTTCGGATTGCGCCCGTTCACGATTTCGAAGAAGGCCGACTGGATCTTCTCGGTGAGCGGGCCGCGCTGGCCCGCGCCGATCTGCACGCGGTCGAGCTCGCGGATCGGCGTCACCTCGGCGGCGGTGCCGGTGAAGAATGCCTCGTCGGCGATGTAGATCTCGTCGCGCGTGATGCGCTTTTGCACGATTTCCGTCCCGAGGTCGCGCGCGATGTGGAACACCGTGTTGCGCGTGATGCCGTTCAGCGCGCCCGCGGAAAGATCGGGCGTGTAGATCGTGCCGTCCTTCACGACGAAGATGTTCTCGCCCGCGCCTTCGGAAACGAAGCCCGAGCTGTCCAGCAGCAGCGCCTCGTCGTAGCCGTCATCCAGCGCCTCCATGTTGGCGAGGATCGAATTCGAATAATTCGACACGGCCTTGGCCTGCGTCATCGTGATGTTGACGTGATGGCGCGTGTAGCTGGACGTCTTCACGCGGATGCCGCGCTGCATCCCCTCTTCTCCGAGGTAGGCGCCCCACGCCCAGGCGGCGATCATCACGTGGATGCGGTTGCCCTTGGGGCTCACGCCGAGCTTTTGCGAACCGATCCACGTGAGCGGGCGGATGTAGCAGGAGTCGAGCTTGTTCGCGCGCACCACCTGCCTTTGCGCCTCGCTCACCTGCTCCTTCGAGAAGGGCAGCTGCATGCGCAGGATCTTCGCGCTGTTGAAGAGACGGTCGGTGTGTTCCTGAAGGCGGAAGATCGCAGTCCCGTTCACGGTGTTGTACGCCCGCACGCCCTCGAAGGCGCCGCAGCCGTAGTGCAGCGTGTGGGTGAGCACGTGAATCTTCGCGTCGCGCCAGTCGACCAGCTCGCCGTCCATCCAGATCTTGCCGTCGCGCTCGGCCATCGAAGGTACTGCGCTCATGGGGGGTCCTTTGAAATTTCGCCTGTCGGACCGGCGATTTTACCGTTCGGCCGCCGAGCGCTCGACAGCCGCGCCTTCTGCGCCCTCGCCCGGGCGCAGCAGTTGCCAGCGCACCAGCCTGCCTTCGCGGAACTCGCAGGTGACGCTCGAGGCGCCCGCGTCCGTCCAGCGAAAGACTTCCGGCTCTTCGTCCTTCGGCGAAAGCGCTTCGCCGAGCGCGCGCGTGAGTGCGATCACGTGCAGCAGATTCACGCCGGGCTGGAGCTTCGCGTTGAGCATCACGGCGCTGTCGCAAAAGCCGACGGGCCGTTTCGATGCGCGCTGCAGTACCTTCACGAGCCGGTTGAAGTGCAGCAGCATCCACATCACGATGCCCCCCGCGGCGAGCGCCACGCCGCCCCAGCCCCAGCCCGCCCAGCCCGCGGCGACAAGCGCCAGTCCAGCCAGCGCCGTGCCGATCGTCCTCGCATTCATGTCCGCATCGCCGATGCCCAGGCGGGGTTGCGCCCCGTCGTCAGCGCGTAGGCCCATTCGCGGCGGCCGCGCGAAGCCGCCATGACCGAAGCCGCCGCCCAGTCGTACGCGACCGCGATCAGCCGCGCCTGCCAGGCCCCCGCGCGCTGCTCGATGATGGCGTAGCGCGCATGCGGGCTGCCGGTCTCCACCTGATGGTAGTGCGGCGCGCCGTCGAAGTACGCCTGCACCCCGACGCTGCCGGGGTTGACGATGAGCGTGGTGCCGCTCACCACCACGCGCGGCACGTGCGAGTGGCCGCAGAGCGCGAGCTTCGCGCGCGCGGTGTCCGGGCCACCCGAGCGCAGCCGGTTGCGCACCTCGTTGCCGGTCGCCGCGCGGATGCCGTACGAGCCGTGCTGTCCGAAATCCGGCATCACCTCCTCCAGCCAGTAGTGCGCATCGCTCACGGGCGTGCCGTGCACGAGCAGCACGTCCTCCCCGAGCCAGACGGTGGGCGGCAGCGACCGCAGCCAGTGCGCGTGGCGGGTTTCGATCTGCGTGGCGGCATAGCCGTCGCTCGTCGAAGGGTCGGCGTTCTCCGGCCCCGCGTCCCACGCCTGGAGCAGTTGCCTCTCGTGATTGCCCGCGATCGTGATCCAGTCGCGCGCCATCAGGTAGTCCGCGGTTTGCGCGGGCTGCAGCGGCCCGCTCAGGATGTCGCCCAGGTTCAGCACGTGATCGACGCCCTCGCTGCGGATGTCCTCCACCACCGCCTGCAGCGCCAGCAGATTGCCGTGGATGTCGGAGACGACGGCAAGCTTCATTGCAGGCCTCGCACGACTTCCAGCGCCTCTTCGATGCGCTCCACGGGGTGAATGGCGAGGCCCTCGAATTCGCGCACGGCCGCCTTCGGCGCATTCGCCTTGGGCACCACCGCGATCGAAAAGCCGAGCTTGGCCGCTTCACGCAGGCGCTCCTGCCCGCGCGGGGCGGGGCGCACCTCGCCCGCGAGCCCCACCTCGCCGAACGCGATGAAGCCCCCCGGCAACGCCCGGGCGCGCAACGACGACGTGATCGCGAGCATCACCGCGAGGTCGGCCGCCGGCTCGCTGATGCGCACGCCGCCCACGGCATTCACGAACACGTCCTGGTCCATGCAGGCGACGCCGGCGTGGCGATGCAGCACGGCGAGCAGCATCGCGAGCCGGTCGCGGTCGAGCCCGACGGAAAGCCGCCGCGGGCTCGGCCCGCCCGCATCGACGAGCGCCTGAATCTCCACGAGCATCGGCCGCGTGCCTTCGAGCGTCACGAGCACGCACGAGCCCGGCACGGGTTCGCTGTGCTGCGACAGGAAGATCGCGCTCGGGTTGGCGACGCCCTTCAGGCCTCGTTCCGTCATCGCGAAGACGCCGATCTCGTTCACCGCGCCGAAGCGGTTCTTGATGGCGCGCACGAGGCGAAAGCTCGAATGCGTGTCGCCTTCGAAGTAAAGCACCGTATCGACCATGTGCTCCAGCACGCGCGGGCCGGCGAGCGCGCCTTCCTTCGTCACGTGGCCCACGAGCACGATGCTCGTGCCGCCCGCCTTCGCGGCGCGCGTGAGGTGCGCGGCGCATTCGCGCACCTGCGCCACGGAGCCGGGGGCGGAGGTGAGCTCGGCGGAGTAGACCGTCTGAATGGAGTCGATCACGGCGACGGCCGGCTGCTGCGCGGCGATCGTGGCCTGAATCTTTTCCAGCTGGATTTCGGCGAGCACCTTCACGCGCGAATTGTCGAGCCCGAGACGGCGCGAGCGCAGCGCCACCTGCGCGCCGCTCTCCTCGCCCGTCACATAGAGGCCGGCAACGCCGGCGCGCTCCAGCCCGTCGAGCGCCTGCAGCAAGAGAGTGGACTTGCCGATCCCCGGGTCGCCGCCGATCAGCACGACACCGCCTTCGACGATGCCGCCGCCCAGCACACGGTCGAGCTCGCCGATGCCGGTGGGCTGGCGCGCGATCTCGGTGGCTTCGATGTCGGCAAGCACCGCGACTTCCGACGCGGGCGCGAGAGAGGCGAAGCGGTGCCGCTGGCCCGCGGGCTGCTCGGCCACGGTTTCGATCAAGGAATTCCAGGCGCCGCAGGAAGGGCACTTGCCCTGCCACTTGGGCGTTGCGCCGCCGCATTCGGTGCAGCTGTAGATCGTCTTGTCCCTGGCCATCCCTGTAGTGTAGGACGGGGTCACGGGCGGGCACACCGCCGGGGCGCATCAAGGGCACCGGAAAGCGGTGAGGCGCCCTACGGTCAGGCGCCCCACTGGCGCGGTCGCCCCAATTCATTTAACATGTTAATTATTCGCGCCATGCCCACCGCTTTCGCCCACCGCAATCTCCCGCGCCTTCTGCTGCAGGCACGCGAAGCCGTGATGGTGCACACGCGTCCGAGCCTGCGCGAACACGGCCTGTCGGATCAGCAGTGGCGCGTGCTGCGCGTGCTGGGCGAACACGGCACGGTGGAAACGGGCCGCGTCGCGCGCGAGGCGTACATCCTCGGCCCCAGTCTCACCGGCGTGCTGGCGCGAATGGAGCGAGACGGACTCGTGCAGCGCGAACGCGACCCGAGCGACCAGCGCCGCACGGTGGTCGAAGCCACGGCCCGGGGCCGCAAGCTCGTGCACCGCCTTTCGGACACCATCGAGGCACACTACCGGTGGCTCGAGAAATCGCTCGGCAAGGACAAGCTCGCGCAGCTCTACACGCTGCTGGACGAGCTGATCGAACTCGAAGTGGAGTCTTGAACCATGAGCTTTCTCGCGATGGGCACGGTCTACGGCACCCTCATGAATTTCCGGGGCGAACACGAGGCGCTTGCCGAACGGATGAACGAGGCACCCTACGGCGCCCCGCCGAAGGCGCCGGTGCTCTACATCAAGACCGCCAACACCTGGACGGCCGACGGCGTGCCGGTGCCCGTGCCCGCGCACGTGGCCGAGGTGGAGGTCTTCGGCTCGGTCGGCATGGTGATGAAGTCGGCGCGCGAAGTCGCGGGGTATGTGCTGATGACCGACTTCGCCGTGGCGGAGGAATCCTTCTTCCGCCCGCCGGTTCGCTCGAGGTGCCTGGACGGATTTCTCGGCGTGGGCGCCACGCTGCTGCCCGCGGGCGACGACGTCGATCCGTCGCGCTTCGTGCTGAACGTGCTGGTGAACGGCACGCTGCGCCAGACGATGCGCTTCGCCGAGCTCGTGCGGCCGGCTGCGCGGCTGCTCGCCGACGTGGCCGAGTTCATGACGCTCGGCCCCGGAGACGTGCTGCTGCTCGGCAGCGACTGGGGCCGGCCGCGCGCGCGGGTGCTCGACCGCGTGGAACTGCAGGCCGAAGGGCTCGGCACGCTCACCAACATCCTCGCGCCGGAAGCCGGCTTGAAGGGGACGGCATGAAGCATGCACGAGTCACCTGGATGGGCGAGGCCCACGACGCGACGGAACGCGACGGCGACTTGCTGCTTCCCGACGGCCGCGTCGCGCGGCCCGACGAGGTCATCTGGCTGCCCCCGCTCGCGCCGACCGAGCGGCCGCGCACGATCCTCGCGCTCGGCCTCAACTACCCGAACCACGCGAAGGAACTCGCGTTCAAGGCGCCCGCCGAGCCGCTCGCCTTCCTGAAGGGACCCAACGCGCTCGCCGGTCATCGCCAGGTCACGCATCGCCCCGCGGACGCGCGGACGATGCACTACGAATGCGAGCTCGCCGTGGTGATCGGCCGCACCGCGAAGCGGGTGCCACGCGGCGAAGCCTACGATTTCGTCGCGGGCTACACGGTGGCCAACGACTACGCGGTGCGCGACTACCTGGAGAACTGGTTCCGGCCGAACCTGCGCGTGAAAAACCGCGATGGGGCGACGCCGATCGGCCCGTGGCTCGTCGACCGCGACGACGTGTCCGATCCGATGTCGCTCGAGCTGAAGACGACAGTGAACGGCCAGGTCACGCAAAGCGGCAACACGCGCGACATGATCTTCGGCATTCCCTTTCTCATCGAATACTTCACGAGCTTCATGACGCTCAACGCCGGCGACATGATCCTCACCGGCACGCCCGACGGCGTCGTCGATTGCCGGCCCGGCGACGTGGTCGTCACGGAAATCGAAGGCGTCGGCGCCCTCATGAACACCATCGCCTGAAACCGACATGCGCATCGACCATCTGATCGGCGGCAAGCGCGTCCCCGGCCGCGACTACTTCGAAACCGTCGACCCCGCGACGCAGGACGTGCTGGCCGAAGTCGCGGCGGGCGGCGACACCGAAGTGGATGCCGCGGTGGCCGCGGCCAAGGCCGCGTTCCCGCAGTGGGCCGCCCTGCCCGCGCCGCAGCGCGCCAAGCTCGTGCGGCGCCTGGGCGAGCTCATCGCCTCGCACGTGCCCGAGCTCGCACGCACCGAGACGCTCGACACGGGCCAGCCGATCGCGCAGACCGGCAAGCAGCTCGTGCCGCGCGCGGCCGACAACTTCCACTACTTCGCCGAGATGTGCGTGCGCGTGGACGGCCACACCTACCCGACCGAGACGCACCTCAACTACACGCTCTTCCACCCGGTGGGCGTGTGCGCCCTGATCTCGCCGTGGAACGTGCCTTTCATGACCGCCACGTGGAAGGTCGCCCCCTGCCTCGCCTTCGGCAACACGGCCGTGCTGAAGATGAGCGAGCTCTCGCCGCTCACCGCGGCGCGCCTGGGCGAGCTGGCGCTCGAAGCGGGCATCCCGGCGGGCGTGCTGAACATCGTGCACGGCACCGGCCGCGACGCGGGCGAGCCGCTCGTGAAGCACCGGGACGTGCGCGCGATCTCGTTCACCGGCTCCACCGCGACCGGCAACCGCATCGTTCAGGCCGCGGGGCTCAAGAAGTTCAGCATGGAGCTCGGCGGGAAGTCGCCTTTCGTCATCTTCGAGGACGCGGACTTCGAACGCGCGCTCGATGCGGCCGTCTTCATGATCTTTTCCAACAACGGCGAGCGCTGCACGGCGGGCTCGCGCATTCTGGTGCAGCGGCCGATCTACGCGACGTTCGTCGATCGCTTCGCGCAGCGCGCGCGAAAGATCGCGGTGGGCGATCCGCTCGACGAAAGCACGCTCGTGGGTCCCATGATCTCCCGCGGCCATCTCGCGAAGGTGCGCGGCTACATCGAGACCGGTTCGCGCGAAGGCGCGACGCTCGTCGCAGGCGGACTCGACGCGCCGCTGCTGCCCGATCGCGTGAAGGCGGGCAACTACGTCGTGCCGACGGTCTTCGCGGACGTCGACAACCGCATGAAGATCGCGCAGGACGAGATCTTCGGGCCGGTCGCCTGCGTCATCCCCTTCGAGGACGAAGCCGATGCGGTGCGCATCGCCAACGACATCGCCTACGGCCTGTCGAGCTACGTCTTCACCGAAAACATCGGCCGCGCGCACCGCGTTGCCGCGGGAATCGAAGCAGGCATGTGCTTCGTGAACAGCCAGAACGTGCGCGACCTGCGCCAGCCGTTCGGTGGCACCAAGGCCTCGGGGGTCGGTCGCGAAGGCGGCACCTGGAGCTACGAAGTGTTCCTGGAGCCGAAGAACGTGGCGGTCTCGCTCGGCGCCCATCACATCCCCCGCTGGTGACCTGACCATGGGCAAGCTCGCACTCGCGGCCAAGATCACGCACGTTCCCTCGATGTACCTGAGCGAGCTGCCGGGCCCGCGGCACGGCACGCGGCAGGACGCGATCGACGGGCACGTGGAGATCGGGCGACGCTGCCGCGAACTGGGCGTGGACACGATCGTCGTGTTCGACACGCACTGGCTCGTCAACGCCAATTACCACGTGAACTGCGCGCCCTCCTTCGAAGGCCTCTACACGAGCAACGAGCTGCCGCACTTCATCAGCAACATGCGGTTCGGCTTCCCGGGCAACCCCGCGCTCGGTCAAATGCTCGCGAAGAAGGCCAACGCGATGGGCGTGGAGACGCTCGCGCACGATGCGACGACGCTGAATCCCGAATACGGCACCCTGGTGCCGATGCGCTACATGAACGGGGACCGGCACTTCAAGGTCGTGTCCGTCTCGGCGCTGTGCATGGCGCACTACCTGAACGACAGCGCGCGCCTCGGCTGGGCGTTTCGCCGCGCGATCGAGGACGACTACGACGGGACGGTGGCGATCTTCGCGAGCGGCTCGCTCTCGCACCGGTTCGCGCAAAACGGCCTCGCGCCGGAATTCGCGTTCCGCATCTGGAGCCCGTTTCTCGAGCAGCTCGACCGCGAAGTGGTGCGCATGTGGTGCGACGCGCAGTGGCCCGCCTTCTGCGGGATGCTGCCCGAATACGCGTCCAAGGGACACGGCGAAGGCTTCATGCACGACACCGCGATGCTGCTGGGCGCACTCGGCTGGTCCGCCTACGACGGGCGGGCCGAAATCGTCACGCCCTACTTCGGCGCTTCGGGCACGGGACAGATCAACGCGGTGTTTCCCGTCACGCCGCAGGACGGCCGCGCGATCCCGCCGGCGCAGGCGAGCGCCGCCGACGGCTATACGGCGATCGCGAGCAGACTCTGACATGCCCCACTGCGTCATCCTCTACACACCGAATGTCGACCGGCTCACCGACATGACCGCGCTTTGCCGCGCGCTCGCCGATGCGATGCTCACGATCCGCGACGAAGCCGGCCGGCAGGTGTTCCCCACCGGCGGCACGCGAGTGCTCGCGTATCCGGCCGCGCACTACGCGGTGGCCGACGGGCAGGGGGACTACGCGTTCGTCTACGTCAACGTGCGCATGGGCGCGGGGCGCAGCGAGGCCGTCCAGAAGCACGCGGGAGACACGCTGCTGGCCGTGGCAAAGCAGCACTTCGCGCCGGTGCTGGAAAGACAACTCATCGGCATCACGCTGCAGATCGACGAGAGTCCGGGCCAGGTGTACGACGGCAAGCTGAGCACGCTGCATCCGCTCTTCGCGCCCGTGATTCCCGCGCAGGCGGGCATCCAAAGTACCGGGAGCCCTGGAGTCCCGCCTCCGCGGGGATGACGGCGATGGGAAGCGATGCCATGTTCACCGATGAGCTTGTCGATCGGCTCGCCCGCGAGCTCCACGAAGCCGAGCGCACGCACGTGCAGCTCGAACATTTCTCCAGGCGCTTTCCCGGCATGACCATCGCCGACGGCTACGCGGTGTCGCGAGCGTGGGTCGCGATGAAGATCGCGCAAGGCCGCACGGTGCGCGGACACAAGATCGGCCTCACGTCGCGCGCCATGCAGCAGGCAAGCCAGATCGACGAGCCCGACTACGGCACGCTCCTGGACGACATGTTCTTCGAGCCCGGCCCGATTCCCGCGGATCGCTTCATCGCGCCACGGGTGGAGGTCGAACTCGCGTTCGTTCTGAGCGAGGCGCTGGATGGCCCGCACGTGCGGCTCGAAGACGTGATCGCCGCCACGCGCCACGTCACGCCCGCGATCGAGATCATCGACGCGCGCATCGAACAGTTCGACCGCCACACGAAAGCGCCGCGCAAGGTGTTCGACACCATCAGCGACAACGCGGCCAACGCGGGCGTGATTCTGGCGGGGCGCCGCATCGACCCGCGGGAGACCGACCTGCCGTGGTGCGGCGCGATCCTGCGGCTCAACGGCGCGGTGGAGGAAACCGGCCTGGCCGCCGGCGTGCAGGGACATCCCGCCATCGGCGTGGCGTGGCTCGCCAACCGGCTCGCGTCCCACGGCGAACGGCTGGAAGCCGGCGAGGTCGTGCTCGCCGGCTCCTTCACACGGCCAGTGGCTGCGAAGCGCGGCGACCGTTTCGATGCGGACTACGGCCACTTCGGCCGCTTCGAATTCAACTTCATCTAGGAGCGTTTTTGCGATGCAGACTCCCGTCAATCCATTCAAGCAGGCGCTGAAAGAGCGCCGGGCGCAGATCGGCCTCTGGCTCGGGCTGGGCGACCCCTACGCGGCCGAAATCTGCGCGGGCGCGGGCTTCGACTGGCTCCTCATCGACAGCGAACATTCGCCCAACGACCTGCGCTCCACTTTGCGGATTGCGCAGGCCATCGCCGCCTATCCCGGGGTCCATGCGATCGCGCGCGTGCCCATGGGCCATGGCCACGTGGGGCAGATGCTCATCAAGCAGTACCTCGACATCGGCATGCAGACGCTGCTGGTTCCGATGGTCGACACGCCCGAGCAGGCGCGCGATCTCGTGCGGTCGATGCGATATCCGCCCGATGGCGCGCGCGGCATGGGCGGCGCCCGGGCCTCGCGCTGGGGTGCCTACACCGACTACTCGCTTCGCGCGAACGAGGAGGTGTGCCTGCTCGTGCAGATCGAGTCGAAAGAGGCACTCGACAACATCGAGGCGATCGCCGCCATCGACGGTGTGGACGGTCTTTTCATCGGTCCCTCCGATCTTTCCGCTTCGCTCGGCTACGTCGGCAACAACACGCACCCCGAGGTTCAGCAGATCATCGACGACGCGATCCGCCGCATCTCGGCCTGCGGCAAGGCACCGGGCATCCTCACCGCGGACGAGACGCTTGCGCGGCACCAGCTCGCGCTCGGTGTCTTGTTCATGGGCGTGGGCATCGACCATCGCATCCTCGCTCGCGGCACGAGCGAGCTCGCGTCGAAATACAAGCCGGCAGGACCCGCATGAAGTACCACCCCGACGAATGGAAGGCGCGCGTGCAGCTCGCGGCCTGCTATCGCGCGTTCGACCTGCTCGGCTGGACCGAGATGATCTACAACCACATCACGGTGCGGCTGCCCGAAACCGTGGCGGGTTCGCGCAAGCTCTACCTGATCAACCCGTTCGGCCTGCACTACAGCGAAGTGACGGCGAGCAACCTGGTGAAGATCGATACGCAAGGCGAAAAGCAGGACGACAACCCGTGGCCCGTGAACCCCGCCGGCTTCACGGTGCACTCGGCGATCCACGAAGCGATCCCCGATGCGCACTGCGTGATGCATACCCACACGACCACGGGCCTCGCGGTGGCGTGCACGAAAACCGGTCTTGCGCAAAACAACTTCTACTCGGCGCAACTGCACGACATGGTGGCCTACCATGACTTCGAGGGCATCACGATCCATGCGGACGAGGCCCCGCGCCTCGTGAAGAACATCGGCGACAAGCCGCTCGCGATCCTGCGCAACCACGGCCTGCTCGCGTGGGCGCCGACGCTGCCGCTCGCCTTCACGCGCCTGTGGACGCTGCAGCGCGCCTGCGACATCCAGGTCGCGCAGGCCGCGCTCGGCCCGGCGATCGAAGTGTCCGAAGCCGTCGCGAGAAAGACGACGCACGACTCGTTCCAGTTCGACCTGCAGTTCGGCGGCGGCCAGGACGTGTTCGACGCGATGACGCGGCTCGTGGATCGAAGAGACGACTCCTACAGGCAATGAAGAATATCTGCATCTACGGCGCAGGCGCCATCGGCGGCTGGATCGGCGCGAAGCTCGCGCAGACCGGCTGCGACGTGAGCGTCGTGGCACGCGGGGCCACGCTGCGCGCGATCCAGGAAAAAGGCCTTCGCCTGCAGGAAGGCGACGACGTGACGACGGCCGCCGTGCGCGCGAGCGCGTCGCCCGCGGACTTCGGCGTGCAGGACCTCGTCGTCGTCGCCGTGAAGGCGCCCGCGATGGCGGCGGTCGCCTCGGCGATCGGCCCTCTGCTCGGCCCCGACACTATCGTGCTTACCGCCATGAACGGCGTGCCCTGGTGGTTCTTCGAAGGATTCGGCGGGCCCTGGCGGGGCACTCGCCTGAAGGCGATCGACCCGGACGGCAGCATCGCCGCCGCGATTGCCGCTCGCCACATCGTCGGCTCGGTCGTGCACGCGAGCTGCGCGCTGATCGAGCCGGGATTCGTGAAGCACCATAGGGGCACGCGCCTCATCGTGGGTGAGCCCTCCGGAGAGAAAACGCCGCGCGTTCGAGCGCTTTGCGAGCTGCTGGCGCGCGCGGGCCTGCAAGCCGAACTCGCCGAACAGATTCAGAAGGACGCCTGGTACAAGCTCTGGGGCAACATGACGGTGAATCCGGTGAGCGCGATGACGGGCGCCACGACCGACAAGGTGCTCGACGACGAGCTCGTGCGCGAGTTCATCTCGCGCGTGATGCTCGAAGCCCGGGCGATCGGCGAACGGATCGGCATTCCGATCGACCAGCAGCCGGAAGACCGCCATCAGGTCACGCGCAAGCTCGGGAGTTTCAAGCCCTCGATGCTGCAGGACGCCGAGGCGGGCAAGCCGGTGGAGCTCGATGCGCTCGTGACGGTGGTGAAGGAACTGGGCGAGCTCACGGGCGTGGCGACGCCTTTCACGGACACGCTGCTGGGCCTCGCGCGGTTGCATGCGCGTGTGCATGGGTTGTATTGACGAAACTTGCGTCATGGCTCCAGAATGGAGCCCGAATCCATTTTGGAACCGTGCCAATGCCCAACCTTTCCATCAAGGACGTGCCCGAAGCCTGGGCCGAAGCGCTGCGAAAGCTTGCGGCGAGCCATCATCGGTCCCTGCAGGGGGAGCTGATGGCGATCATCGAGCAGGCCGTGAAGGATGCCGCCCTCCTGCCGCCGGGCGATGCGGACAAGGCCCGGGGTCGCATCGTTGGATTCGATACTCGCGGATGGCCCATCTACCGCCAGGGATGGAAAACGCCGGAGCAGGTCGTCGCCGAGTTGCGCGCCCAGCATCCCAAGCCTGTTCGCGGTCAACCTTTGGCGGTCGACATCCTTCGCGCGGACCGCGACAGCCGATGACGGCCGCGCGTCTTCACATCGCGGAGCCGCCGCAGGCGTATCGCATGCGGCCGCCGCTGGTCGTCGATTGCAGTGTGATCGCGAGCACTGCCTTCAGTGAGTCCACGCAAGCCGAAACCGATGCGCAGATCGCGGGGCGGGAGCTGTTCGCGCCTTATCTGCTTCAGTACGAGATGGCCAACGTCGCCTGGAAGAAGTCGCGACAGGGTCTCGATGCGCTCGCCGCCGAGGCGCTCGAGCAGTTCGGCGCCATGGCGATCCGGCTGTTCCGGATCGATGAAGCCGAGGTGGTCTCGCTCGGTCTGCAATACCGGATCACGGCCTACGACGCGAGTTACCTCTGGCTCGCGGCACAACTGAAATGTCCGCTCGCGACCCTCGACATGCAGCTTGCCGAAGCCTCGCGCAGGCATCTGGCCAACCTCGGAGCGCCTGACGCATGAGCTCTCGCATCTCCGACCTGCACATCGCTCGCGAGGACGCGCTGCCCGCCCCCGCCGCGCTGCATGCCGAGCTGCCCTGCGACGAGGCGCAGGCCGAATCGATCGAGGAAGCGCGCGGCACGATCCGCAGCATCCTGCGCGGCGAAGACGACCGGCTGCTCGCGATCGTCGGGCCCTGCTCGATTCACGAACCGGCCTCCGCCGTCGAATACGCGCAGCGCCTCGCGGAATTCGCGGGAGAGCATGCCGACGCCCTCTTTCCCGTGATGCGCGTGTACTTCGAAAAACCACGCACGCGCATGGGCTGGAAGGGCCTCATCTACGACCCGGGGCTCGACGGCAGCGGCGACATCGGCGAAGGGCTTCGCACCGCGCGGCGCGTGCTGCTGGAATGCGCGCGCCTCGGCGTGCCGGCGGCCTCCGAGATCCTCGACCTCGCGATGCCGCAGTACTACGCCGAGCTCCTGAGCTGGGGCGCCATCGGCGCACGCACGGTGGAAAGCCCGCTGCACCGGCAGATGGCCTCGGCGCTCTCCGCACCGGTCGGCTTCAAGAATCCGACGCACGGCGGCATCGACGTCGCGATCGACGCGATCCACGTCGCTCGCGAAGCGCATCGCTTTCCGTCGATCTCGATGGAAGGCCGTGCGATCGTGGTCACGACCACCGGCAACCCGGATGGGCACCTCGTGCTGCGCGGTGCGCATCACGGACCCAACTACGACGCGGCGAGCGTGGAAGCGGCGGCGGCGGCGCTGCTCGCTTCCGGGCTGCTGCCGCGCCTCATCGTCGACTGCAGCCACGGCAACAGCGCGAAGGACTATCGCCGCCAGCCCACGGTCGCGGCCGAACTCGCGCGGCAGATCGAAGCGGGTTCGCGCCACGTCGCGGGCGTGCTGCTCGAAAGCCACCTCGTGGAGGGCCGGCAGGACATCGTCGAAGGCCGCAAGGGTCTGCGATACGGCCAGAGCGTCACCGACGCCTGCATCGGCTGGGACGCCACGGTCGACGTGCTGGAGCAACTCGCCGCGGCCGTTCGCGCCCGCCGCGAGAGCGCCTCCTCCTAGGCGTGGCGGCGGCTCGCGCTGGTGCTCACGCAGCACGAGGCGGCCGATGTCGACGGCCGCGTGCGCACGGCCACGACGATGGCGCTCGCGGGGCTTGTGGCGCTGGCCGCCGTGAGCCTGCAAGGCGGCTTCCACCTGCCGGATGCGCCCGCCGGCTGGGCGGGCCTCGCGATGCTCACCTTCCTCTACGGCACGGGCTTCACGATCATGTTCACCGTGCTGCCGAAGCTGGGCGTCGTGGGCAACTCGGCCATCATGAACGTGGAGCCGGTCTTCGCGCTCGTGCTCGCGTGGCTCGTCCTCGGGCAGGCGGTCGCCGCGGTGCAGGTCGCCGGAGGGCTCATCGTCGTGGGCGCGGTGATGTTCCTCGGGATGCGCAGGCGGTGAGGCACACGCCGCGGCATGCACGCCCGATCACGCCACGACCACAGGCACCCGCTGCGCGAGCCCGCACATGAGCTCGTAGCCCAGCGTGCCCGCCGCGCGCGCGGGCTCGTCGATCGCGAGCACGGCACCGCTCGAAGACCGACCCCACAGCGTCACTTCGCTGCCGATGCCGGCTCGCGGCACCGGCGTGAGATCGACCGCGATCATGTCCATGCTCACGCGGCCCACGAGACGCGTGCGCACGCCTTCCACCAGCACGGGTGTCCCCGTGGAGCAGTGGCGCGGATAGCCATCCGCATAGCCGCACGCCACGACGCCGATGCGAAGCGGCGCATCGGCCGTGAAGATGGAGCCGTAGCCCACCGTGTCGCCGGCCCCGAGCTGCTGCACGCCGATGATGCGCGAGGCGAGCGTCATCGCAGGCACGAGGCCCCAGTGCGCGATGTCGTGCTCGTCGTGGTCCGGCGAGCTGCCGTACACCGCGATGCCGGGGCGGACCCAGTCGCCCCGCACGGCCGGGTTGGCGCTGTGGCGCAGCGTCGCGGCGCTGTTGGCGAGCGTGCGTTCGCCCGGCAGATCGCGTGTCGTCGCTTCGAACACCGCAAGCTGGTGCGCGATGCCGCGCGGGCCGTCGGCATCGCTGAAGTGCGTCATGAGGGCGATCTCGTCCACCTGCGGCATGGCATCCAGTCGCGTCCACGCCGCGCGATAGCGCTGCGGCGCGAAGCCGAGCCGGTTCATGCCCGAGTTGAGCTTCAGGAACACCTTGTGCGGCTGCTGGGTCTTGTGCGCGGCCAGCATCTCGATCTGTTCGTCGCAATGGATCGTGTGCCAGAGCGCCAGGCGCGAACACGCTTCCAGGTCGCGCGGCTCGAAGACGCCCTCCAGCAGCAGGATCGGGCCGCGCCAGCCCAGGGCGCGCACCCGTTCGGCCTCCGCGAGGTCCAGCAGCGCGAAGCCGTCCGCGCCGCCGAGCGCCTCGTACACGCGCTCGATCCCATGCCCGTACGCATTGGCCTTGACCACGGCCCACACTCGCGCATCCGGCGCTGCGCGGCGCATCCGCGCGAGGTTGTGGCCGAGGGCGTCGGTGTGGATCGTGGCGAGAATCGGGCGTGGCATGGCGGTGGCGCCGGCGCTGCCGCAAGGGGCGGGCGGTGGGCGGCTGCCGCGATTTTGTCATCGGCCCGCGTGATATAACCCCCGGGGTCGCTTGGAGACATAACTTGAATCGCCGATCAGCGCGCCTGATGCGGCCGCCCGGGAGCCTGGGTCCCCGATGAAGCGCGGCTTCTACACCATCATGTCGGCGCAGTTCTTCTCGTCGCTCGCCGACAACGCGCTTTTCATCGCCGCCGTCGAACTGCTGAAGGAAGCCAAGGCCCCGAGCTGGGAAGCGGCGGCGCTCGTGCCGATGTTCGCCCTCTTCTACGTGGTGCTCGCGCCCTTCGTGGGCGCCTTCGCCGACGCGCGGCCCAAGGGCCAGGTCATGTTCATCAGCAACGCGATCAAGGTGGTCGGCTGTCTCATCATGCTCGCGGGCTTGCACCCGCTCGCGGCCTACGCCATCGTCGGGCTGGGCGCCGCCGCCTATTCGCCGGCCAAGTACGGCATCCTCACCGAGCTCCTGCCGCCTTCCCAGCTCGTGAAGGCCAACGGCTGGATCGAGGGTCTCACCATCGCCTCCATCATCCTCGGCATCCTGCTGGGCGGGCAGCTCGTGGGGCGGGCGCTGTCGCGCCACCTGCTCGCGCTCGACATCCCGTACTTCGACACCGGCATCGATACGCCCCCCGAAGCGGCGATCGCGGTGCTGATCTTCGTCTACGCGCTCGCCGCGTGGTTCAACCTGCGCATCCCGCTCACCGGCGTGGAAATGCGCCGCATGCCCAGCAATGCGCTGGAACTGGTGCCCGACTTCTGGACCTGCAATTCGCGCCTGTGGAACGACAAGCTCGGCCAGATATCGCTCGCCACCACCACGCTCTTCTGGGGCGTGAGCGGCAACCTGCGCTATGTCGTGCTCGCCTGGAGCGCGGCCGCGCTCGGCTACACCACGACGCAGGCCTCGTCGCTGTCGGGCGTCGTGGCGCTCGGCACCGCCATCGGTGCGATCGCCGCTTCGGTGCGCATGCGGCTCGACCGGGCGACTTCGGTCATGCCCCTCGGCATCGGCATGGGCCTTCTCGTGGTCGCGATGAACTTCATCCACAACGCATGGCTGGCCGCGCCGTTTCTCATCCTGCTCGGTGCGCTCGGGGGCTTTCTCGTCGTGCCGATGAATGCGCTTTTGCAGCACCGCGGGCACAACCTGATGGGCGCGGGACGTTCCATCGCCGTGCAGAACTTCAACGAGCAGGCCTGCATCCTCGCGCTCGGCGCTTTCTACAGCCTCTCGGCGGGCCTCGGCCTCTCGGCGTTCGGCGCGATCACCGCCTTCGGTGTCGTGGTCGCCGGCGCGATGTGGCTCATCAAGCGCCAGCACGAGCGCAACTGCGTGGTGTACCGCGACGAGGTCGAGCACCTCTTGGCTGTCGCGCGGCACGACAACGTGCATGGGTGACGCGCGCGGGCCCTCCGCGGCGGTTGCGGCGGTCGCCGCGCTCTTCGTCAACGCCTTCGTGTGGGGCGTATCGTGGTGGCCGCTGCGCGAGTTGCACGCGCTCGGACTGCATCCGCTCTGGTCGACCGCGCTGGTCTATTCCGTGTCGATGCTCATCGTCCTCGCCGCGAGGCCGGGCGCGGTGCGTGCCTTCGCGCGCGAGCCGCTCCTGTGGCTGCTGGTCGCGGCCTGCGGCGTCACCAACGTCGGCTTCAACTGGGGCGTGACGGTGGGCGACGTGGTGCGCGTCGTGCTCCTTTTCTACCTGATGCCGGCGTGGTCCGTGCTGCTCGCCTGGCCGATGCTCGGCGAACGCCCCACGCGGCCGCGTCTCGCGCGTCTCGCACTGGCGCTCGCGGGCGTCGCCATCGTCTTGCGGCCGGACGACGTGCCCTGGCCGGTGCCGCGCGGGCTCGCCGACTGGCTGGCGCTTTCGGGCGGCTTCAGCTTCGCGCTCACGAACATCCTGCTGCGCCGGCTGCAGCGCCTCCCCACCGAGTCGCGCATTCTCGCGATGTTCGGCGGCGGTGCCGCGCTCGCCGCGATCGCCGGCTGCGTGGGGATCGCGCACGGCGTCGCGCAGGCGCCGGCCGGCACCGCGTGGGCACCGCTTGCGCTGGGTCTCGGGGTGGCTTTCCTCGCGAGCAACGTCTGCCTGCAATACGGCGCGGCGCGCCTTCCCGCGCACACGACGGCGCTCGTGATGCTGTCGGAGGTGGTGTTCGCGAGTTTCTCCTCGGTGGCGCTCGGCGCGGGCGAGCTCACGCCGAAGACGGTGCTGGGCGCGGCGCTGATCCTCGCCGCCGCGGCGTGGGCCGCCTGGCCCGCACGCGACGGCGACTGCGCGCAAGGCGCACAATCCGCACCATGAGCACCGTCTACGACTTCGAAGCGCAGCAGATCGACGGCAAGTCCGTCCCCTTGAGCCGGTTCAAGGGCAAGGTGCTGCTGATCGTGAACACCGCCAGCGCCTGCGGCTTCACCCCGCAGTTCGCGGGGCTGGAAAAGCTGCACGAGCGATACGGCCGCGACGGCCTGGTCGTGCTCGGCTTCCCCTGCAACCAGTTCGGCGCGCAGGACCCGGGCAGCAACGAGGAGATCGCGCAGTTCTGCCAGGTCAACTACGGCGTGAGCTTTCCGATGATGTCGAAGATCGAGGTCAACGGGCCGGGTGCGCATCCGCTCTACCGGTGGCTCGCTGCCGAAGCGCCGGGCCTGCTCGGAAGCACCGTCATCAAGTGGAACTTCACCAAGTTCCTCGTCGGCAAGGACGGATCGGTGCTCGGGCGGTACTCGCCGCAGGACGCGCCGGAGTCGCTCGCGAAGGACATCGAAGCGGCGCTCGCGTGAAAGCGTGCCGCGCGTGGCTGTCCGATATCCGGATGGCGCCGCAGCGGGCTCAGGCGGCCCACCCCTGCGCCTGCGCCCACGCGCGGTCGAGCCGCGCAAGATCGGCCAGCGTGCGGCCCGGCTCGTCGCGGAAGCGGTCGTCGAGACGCCGCACGTAGGTGACGCGGTCGACCCGGAAACTGCGGAAGTCGTTGCGAATCTCGCACCACGCGGCCAGCGTCCACACCTTGCCCCAGTAGAAGCAGCCGAGCGGGCGCACCGTTCGCTCGGTGCGCTTTTCGGACAGGTCGAGATAGTTCATGAAGACCTTGCGCCGCTCCTGCACCGCCTCGCGCAGCGTCTGCAGCGTGCGCTGCGCGGGCTGCGAAAGGCCGCCAGGCGGCGCGAAGAGCGCGAGCGCCTCGGCGGCAACCCGTGCTTCGGCCGGCAGCACCGACAGGATCTTCCCGAGCGCGTCCTGCGCGCTCGTGGCGAGCGCCGGGTCCATCCACGCCTGCGCCATCCGTACCGAGGCGACCACCGCCTTCGCCTCTTCGTGCGTGAACATCATCGGCGGCAGATCGAACCCCGCGCCCAGCCTGTAGCCGACGCCCGCCTCGCCCTCGATCGGAACGCCCTGCAATTGCAGATCGGCGACGTCGCGGTAGATGGTGCGCTCGGACACTTCCAGCCGCGTCGCGAGGTAGGCGGCCGTCGTGAGGCGCCGGCCGCGGATGAGCTGGATGATGTGAAACAGGCGATCGGCGCGGCGCATGGAAGGGTCGCTTTCGGCAAAGGGACATTACTTTGCCTGCCCAGTCCTGACAAGCTGGTGTCAGTAGGCCAGGGCCTCGTCGAGCACTTCCACCCAGTGGCGAACCGGCGCGCGCGTGCCGCTCTGCAGATGGGTGATGCAGCCGATGTTGGCGGACACGATCGCCGCGGGCTCGAGCTCCTGCAGATGCCCGAGCTTGCGATCGCGCAGCGCATGCGCGATCCGCGGCTGCAGCACCGAATACGTCCCCGCCGAGCCGCAGCACAGGTGCGACTCGTTCAGCGGCGCTCGCACGTCGAAGCCGAGCTCGGCCAATCCGCGTTCCACGCCGCCGCGCAGTTGCTGGCCGTGCTGCAGCGTGCACGGCGGGTGATAGGCGAGCACGCCGGGCGCCGCCTTCACCCTGCCCCGCAGCGCGGGCACGAGCTCCGGCAGCAGTTCGCTCAGGTCGCGCGTGAGCTGCGAAATGCGCTCGGCCCGCGCCGCGTAGGCCGCATCGTGCCGCAGATGGTGCCCGTACTCCTTCACCGTCACGCCGCAGCCGGATGCATTCATCACGATCGCTTCGACCTCGCCGCGTTCGACGAACGGCCACCAGGCGTCGATGTTCGCGCGCATCTGCGCGCGCCCGCCGTCCTGGTCGTTCAGGTGGAACTTCACGGCGCCGCAGCAGCCCGCGCCGGCGGCGATCACCGTCTGGATGCCTGCCGCGTCGAGCACGCGCGCGGTCGCGGCGTCGATGTTCGGCATCATCGACGGCTGCACGCAGCCCGCGAGCAGCAAGACCTTGCGCGCATGCGCGCGCGCGGGCCAGCGGCCCGGGTCCTGCCGGGGCGGCACCTTCTCGCGCAGGGCGGCGGGCAGCAGCCCTCGCACGGCCTGGCCCACTTTCATCGCGGGGCCGAAGAAGGACGAGGTCAACCCTTCCTTCAGCGCCCAGCGCATGCCTTGCTCGGACCGCTCGCGCGCCACTTTCTCATCGACGATCGCGCGGCCGATGTCCACCAGATGGCCGTACTGCACGCCGCTCGGGCACGTGCTTTCGCAGTTGCGGCAGGTGAGGCAGCGGTCGAGGTGCAATTGCGTCTTGCGCGTGGGCGCCTCGCCTTCCAGCACCTGCTTGATGAGGTAGATGCGTCCGCGCGGCCCGTCGAGCTCGTCGCCCAGCACCTGGTAGGTGGGGCAGGTCGCCGTGCAGAAGCCGCAATGCACGCATTTGCGCAGGATCGCCTCGGCCTCGCGGCCTTCGGGCGTGTCCTTGAATTCGGCGCAAAGATTCGTCTGCATTCAGAAGTCGCGATACAGCCGTCCGCGGTTGAAGATGCCCGCGGGGTCGAACTGCCGCTTGAGTTCGCGGTGGATGTGTTCGGCCGGACCTGCGAGCGGATGAAAGCGCGGATGCGCGCTCGCCCCCGCGGTCCGGAAGAGCGTGGCGTGTCCGCCGGCCGCCTGCGCCGCAGCGCGCAGCGCGGCGCCCTCTTCTTCTTGCGCGCGCACCCAGCGCAATCCGCCGTGCCATTCGACGAGGGGCGTATCGGGCAGCGCCATCACCGGCGCGGTCTGCGCGACCGAAAGCCGCCACAGGCCGCGCTCGCCGAGGGCGGCGAACCAATCGAGCCGATGGTCACGGCAGTCTTGCCATTCTCGCGCGGCGCGCGCGGAGTCGATGCGCTCGCCGCCCAGCGCCCGGCAGGCCGCCTCGACCGCGGCCGTCGCGCCGCGCAGGCGCACGCTCAGACGGCCGCGGCCATCCTCTTCGCACCAGCGGCTCGCGTTGAGCGGCAGCGGCTGGGCGCCCCACGCCGCGAGGTGCTTCAGCGCCGCCTCCTGCGTGAGTTCGAAAGCCAGCGTGGCATCGCACGGCGCGGCAGGCAGCACCTTCAGGCTCACCTCGGTGACGAGCCCGAGCGTGCCGAGCGCCCCGACCATCAGCCGCGAGACGTCGTAGCCCGCCACGTTCTTCATCACCTGGCCGCCGAAGACGAGCTGCTCGCCCCTGCCGTTCACGAGTTCGAGACCCAGCACGTAGTCGCGAACCGAACCCGCGACGGCGCGCGCCGGACCCGACAGGCCGCACGCCACCATGCCGCCCACCGTCGGCTGGCCGCCGAAGTACGGCGGCTCGAACGGCAGGCATTGGCCGCGCTCGGCAAGGAGCGCCTCGAGCTCGGCAAGCGGCGTGCCCGCCCGCGCCGTCACCACCAGTTCGCTCGGTTCATAGATGACGATGCCGCTCAGCGCCCGCGTATCGAGCACTTCGCCTTCGCCCGGTTCGCCGTAGAAGTCCTTGCTGCCTCCGCCCCGGATCACGAGCGGCGCGCCATGCGCTGCCGCGTCGCGCACGCGGTCAAGGATGGCGGAAAGCGTTGGCCCCATGAGCGCTTATGTTAAGCGCACCTCGCGTGGGGCTCGCCGTCCGCGGGACTCGAGCACTTTTTCTTCCCGCGTCAGTCGACGAAGAAGTTGACCGGCAGGCCCGGCACGTCGACCCGCATGGCGATCACGCGGCCCGAGAGCGGCAGCCGCGCCAGCTCGTCCGCCGTCCGGTTCGCGCGCGCGCTCGTCACATACAGCGTGCGCAAGTCGCCGCCGCCGAAGCAGGGCATCGTGGGACAGCGTACGGGCACTTCGATCTCGGCGAGCAGCTCGCCCCCCGGCGAGAGCTTGAGCAGCCGGCCGCCTTCGAACATCGCGCTCCAGTAGTTGCCTTCGGCATCGACGGCCGCCCCGTCGGGGCGCCCGCCGTAGCCGGGCTCGCCGGGTTGCCAGCCGGCGGGCTTGGAGGCAAACCGGTGGAACACGCGGTGCGCTCGCATCGCATTGGATTGCGCCTCCCAGTTCCACGCGTGGATCACGTGGCTGCCCGTGTCGGACCAGTACACCGTGCGCGCGTCCGGCGACCACGCGAGGCCGTTCGCGATGACGGCGTTTTGCGCCTTCAGCTGCACGAGCGGCTTGCCCTGCTCGCCGTTGCCCGGCCGGCAGTCGATGGAATAGAGCTCGCCGCGGCGCGCATCGCGCGGCTCGTACATCGTGCCCGCCCACATGCGGCCCACGGGGTCGGCCTTGCCGTCGTTGAAGCGCGTCGTGCGCACGTCATGGTTGAAGCGCGCGATCGGCGTGAGCACCCCGCCCCAGCCGCGCGCGCGGTACACGCCGTCGCGCAGGGCGATCACGAGGCCGCCCGATGCGGCCGGCGCGATGCAGCCGGGCTCCTGCGGCATCGCCCAGCTTTCGATGCGGCCGCTCGAATCCATGCGGCGCAGAAAGCGAGCCGGGATGTCCACCCAATAGAGCACACTTTCGTGCGGATGCCAGAAGGGGGACTCGCCGAGCTGGTCGGGCTCGGTGGTCACCGGTGTCCAGCTCACTTGGCCCGCTCCACGCCGATCGCCATCTGCGCGAGGAGCGATTCGCCCGGCGCCAGGATCGTGAGGCCGAGCTCCTCGGCGGCGCGGCCGGCCGCGTGCAGGTTCACGGCGTTGTTCACGTGGCTCACGGGCTCGATCGCGACGAAGTCGCGCGTGTCGTTCGTGAACACCACGAGCCGCTTCAGCCCCGAAGTGACGCGCACGTGCAGCGTCTCGTCGCGCAGGTGCGCCGTGCCGTCCCAGCCGTCGTAGCAGTGGTCGACGTCGAGGAAGGCGCAGTCCGCGTCGAGCCCGCGCGAGGGCTTGCGCACGGTCGGCAGTTTGTCCGGGCCCATCTCCCACCGGCCGGCGGCACTGAAGGCGATGCGGCTGCGCGCGCGCTTCGTGAAGTACGGATGCCAGCCGAGCCCGGCCGGCGCCGGCTCGCTCGACTGGTTCGTGAGCGCGAGCGTGAGCTCGAGGCCGGAATCGCTCACGCGCAGCGTCTGCGAGCAGTCGAAGGCGAACGGCCAGCCCGCATCGGGGCGGTGTTCGTACGAGAGCATGACCATGCGCTCGCCTTCGTCCAGGACCGCCCATTCGCGTTGCCACCCCACGCCGTGAATGGCGTGCGGCTCCTCGCCGTTGTTGCGCACGAGCGGATGCTGCGTGCCCTGCCAGCTGAGCGTGGCGCCGCCGATGCGATTGGAAAACGGCACGAGCGCGTAGCAGCCCGACTGTCGCGCTGTGGCGAGCGCGCCGGGCGCAGACGACCGCAACACAGGCTCCCCGTCGAACCAGAGCCCCCGGATGCAGCCGCCCAGGGCGGGTTCGATGGCGCACGTGAGCGCCCCGGCAGTCAGTTCCATCGCGTTTGTCTCCTCGGCGCATTGTGCAGAAAAAAAGAGGGCCCGCGCGAGGCGGGCCCAACATCCAAAGGAGACCTTGTTGGTTCTGTGCGCGAGTCAGCGGCTGTAGGCCGTCTCGCCGTGGCTGCTGATGTCGAGGCCTTCGCGTTCTTCCTCTTCGGCCACGCGCAGGCCGATCACGACGTCCGCGATCTTGTAGGCGATGAACGCGACCACGCCCGACCAGATGTAGGTGGTGAGCACGCCCTGGAACTGGATCCAGACCTGGCCGCCGATCGAATAGTCGGGGCTCACCTTGTTCGCGACGTAGTCGAAGACACCGGTGCCGCCCAGAGCCGGCGAGCAGAACACGCCCGTGAGCAGCGCGCCGAGCGTGCCGCCCACGGCGTGCACGCCGAACACGTCGAGCGCGTCGTCGGCGCCCAGCATGCGCTTCAGCCCATTCACGCCCCACAGGCACACGAAGCCGGCGAGCAAGCCGATCACGAGCGAGCCCATCACGCCGACGAAGCCGCAGGCGGGCGTGATCGCCACCAGGCCGGCGACGGCGCCGGAGCAGGCGCCCAGCATCGAGGCCTTGCCCTTCATCAGCGCTTCACCGGCGATCCACGAGAGCGTCGCCGCGGCCGTGGCAAAGAGCGTGTTGGCGAAGGCGAGGCCGGCCACGCCGGTGGCTTCCAGGTTGGAGCCGGCGTTGAAGCCGAACCAGCCCACCCACAGCAGCGACGCGCCGACCATCGTGAGCGTGAGGCTGTGCGGCGTGAACGCTTCCTTGCCGAAGCCGATGCGCTTGCCGACCAGGTAGGCGCCCACGAGACCCGCGACGCCCGAGTTGATGTGCACGACCGTGCCGCCCGCGAAGTCGAGCGCGCCCTTGGCCCAGAGCCAGCCGCCGTTGGCGGTGGCGGCTTCGAGCGTCTTGGCATCGGTGATCGCATCCGGGCCGTCCCAGTACCAGACCATGTGGGCGATCGGCAGGTAGGCGAAGGTGAACCAGATCACGATGAATAGCAGCAGCGCGGAGAACTTGATCCGTTCGGCGAGCGCTCCGACGATCAGCGCGCAGGTGATCGCGGCGAACGTGGCCTGGAACGTGATGAAGCTGAACTCGGGGATCACGACGCCCTTGCTGAAGGTCGCGGCCACCGAGTCCGGCGTGATGCCCTTCAGGAAGATCTTGTCGAGGCTGCCGACGAAGGGATTGCCCGCCGTGAACGCCATGCTGTAGCCGTAGAGCGCCCACAGCACGTAGATGAGGGCGGTGATCACGAAGACCTGCATGAGCACCGACAGCATGTTCTTGGCGCGCACGAGGCCGCCGTAGAAGAGCGCGAGGCCCGGAATCGTCATCAGGATCACGAGCGCGGTGGCGACCGTCATCCAGGCGGTGTCGCCCTTGTTGGGCACCGGCGCGGGTGGCGTGGCCGCGGAAGCG
>NZ_DASZSE010000012.1:0-19329 GCF_035548915.1 Ramlibacter sp.
GGGCCGCGAGACCGTTCGGCGACAGGAATCCGGTAGGGCTGCGCGATGAGCGCGGCCCGACGGACGCCGTAGCGCGCGCCGCGGCCCGGCCGCACGCGGCGTTGCCGCGAGGTGGGGGAGAGGTGACTCCGGCAAGTCAACCATTTTCACGAGGAAAGAACAAGGCGCTGGATTCCCGCTTTCGCGGGAATGACGGGTGAGAGAGCGGGACTGACGGGAGAGAGAGCGGGACTGACGGGAGAGAGCGGGACTGACGGGTGAGAGCGGGACTGACCGGTGAGAGCGGGAATGACTGTATAAGTCAGCCCATGAGCAACGTCCACGTCATCGACCATCCCCTCGTCCAGCACAAACTCTCCCTCATGCGCAACAAGGAGGCGAGCACCAACAGCTTCCGGCGGCTTCTGAACGAACTCGCGATGCTCATGATCTACGAAGTCACGCGCGACATGCCCATGCAGGAAGTGGAGATCGAAACCCCGCTCGAGAAAACCCGCACGAAGGTGATCGACGGCAAGAAGCTCGTGTTCGTCTCCATCCTGCGCGCGGGAACAGGCATCCTGGACGGCATGCTCACCGTCGTGCCCGGCGCGCGCGTCGGCCACATCGGCCTCTACCGCGACCCGAAGACGCTCACGGCGGTGGAGTACTACTTCAAGATGCCGCAGAACATGGCCGACCGCGACGTGATCGTCGTCGACCCGATGCTCGCCACAGGCAACTCCGCCATCGCGGCGGTGGACCGGATCAAGGAGATGAATCCCAAGTCCATCAAGTTCGTGTGCCTCCTCACCTGCCCCGAAGGCGTGCGCGCCATGCAAGGGGCGCATCCGGACGTGCCGATCTACACCGCCGCCATCGACCGAGAGCTGAACGACCACGGCTACATCCTGCCCGGCCTCGGCGACGCGGGTGACCGCATCTTCGGGACGAAGTAAAGTTCGCGTCCATGCGAACCGCCACGGGGCTCGTCTGCGCCTTCCTCTTCGCCTGCGCGCACGCGGCACCCTTCACCCCACCCGACGACAGCACCATCGTCGAAAAGCTTCCCGGCGCCACCGACCCCGCGGCCCGCAACGTCGAATCGCTGCGACGCCAGCTCGTCGCGCGCCCCGGCGACACGGCGCTCAGGCTCGAGATCGCACGCCGCTACTTCGACCTCGCGATGGCGCAGGGCGACCCTCGCTACGTCGGCTACGCGTTCGCCGCGATCGGCCCCATCGAGGGCTCGGCGCAAGGCAACGCCCGGTACTGGCTCGTCAAGGGCCTGCTGCAGCAGTACAGCCACGACTTCGCAAGCGCGATGACAAGCCTCGGCAAGGCGAGCGAGCTGGATCCGAACGCGATCGAGCCCATCGCCTGGCGCGCGGCCATCGACATGGTCGAGGCCCGCTACGCCGACGCCGAGAACGAATGCCGCAGGCTGGTCCCCATCGCCCCGGTCCTGCTCGCGCGGAGCTGCGACGCATTCGTGCAGGCCGCGACCGGGCAGCTGCGCCAGGCCTACCAGGGACTGCAGGCCGTCCTCGCCGCCCAATCCGATGCATCGCCGGGCCTCGTGCTGTGGGTGCAGAACCGCCTCGCCGAGATGGCGGCGCGCCTGCAACTCACGGAAGAGGCCGAGCGCCACTATCAGGCGGCGCTGAAGCAGGGCATCACCGACCAGTTCCTGCTCGGCTCCTACGCGGATTTCCTGCTCGCCCAGGGCCGGCCGCGGGAGGTCCTCGGGCTGCTGGACGGATGGGAGCGCTCCGACGTGCTGCTGCTTCGCCTCGCGCTCGCGGGCGAGGCCGCGAAGGATTCGCGCGCGAAGGGGTGGGCGCAGCAGCTCGCCGACCGCTTCTCGGATGCCGCGAAGCGCGGCGACAAGCTGCACGAACAGGAAGCCGCGCGCTTCGCGCTCGACATCGAAGGCGACGCGCACAAGGCGCTCGTGCTCGCGGCGAGCAACTACGCGAAGCAGAAGGAGCCGCGCGACGCCGAGATCCTGATGCGCGCCGCGCTCGCCGCGCACGACGCGAAGGCCGCGCAGCCCGCGCTCGACTGGCTCAGGAAGAGCGGCTACGAGGACCCGGCGCTCGCGAAGCTCGCTGGACAGCTCGCGCAGGCCGGAGCGACGCGATGAGACGCGCGCTGCTCCTCGTGTGGCTCGCCCTCTGCGCCCTGCCCGCCTTCGCCCACAAGCCGAGCGACAGCTATCTCACGCTGCGCGCCGAAGGCCGACGCGTCGCGATCCGCTGGGACATCGCCTTGCGAGACCTCGACTACGTGCTGCAGCTCGATCGCGATGGCAACGGCGACCTCACCTGGGGCGAGGTGCGCACGCGCGCCGGCGAGATCGAGAAATACGCGGCGACTCACCTCGCGGCGTCGAGCGGCGGCCAGGCGTGTCCCATTGCCGAGGCCGCGCCCCTGCAGCTCGATCGCCACAGCGACGGCACGTATGCCGTGCTGTCGCTCGCGGCCGCATGCCAGTCGCTGCAGCAAAGCCTCCACCTGAAGTATTCGCTGCTGTTCGACGTCGACCCCACGCACCGCGGCCTCGTGCAGTGGATCGCGCCGGGCGCTGCGGGCTCGCAGGCGCTCGTCTTCGCCGCCGATTCGGCCGAGCAGGACCTCACGCTCGAAGGCCCGAGCGCGTGGGAGACGCTCAGGCAGTACGTGGTGGAAGGCATCTGGCACATCTGGCTAGGGTACGACCACATCCTCTTCCTGCTGTCGCTGCTGCTGCCGGCGGTGCTCGTGCACGTGCAAAAGCGCTGGGAAGCCGCGCCGAGCCTGCGCAAGTCGCTCTGGGAAGTGCTGAAGGTGGTCACCGCGTTCACGCTCGCGCATTCGATCACGCTCAGCCTGGCCGTGCTCGGCATCGTGAGCCTGCCTTCGCGCTTCGTCGAGTCGACGATCGCGGCGTCGATCATCGTGGCCGCGCTCAACAACCTGCGCGGCACCATCGAAAAGAGGCGCTGGGTGATGGCCTTCGTCTTCGGCCTGATCCACGGCTTCGGCTTCGCTTCGGCGCTCGCCGACCTCGGCTTGCCGCAGGGTGCGCTCGCGCTCGCGCTGGTCGGCTTCAACCTGGGCGTGGAGGTGGGCCAGGCCGCGATCGTGATCGTGTTCGTGCCGATCGCGTTTTCGCTGCGGCGCACCCGGTTGTATCGTCGTGGCGTGCTCACGGTGGGATCCGTCCTGATCTCCATCGTGGCCGCCTACTGGTTCGCGCAGCGCGCGTTCGACTTTCAGGGGCCGTTCTGATGACCATGATCCGCAATCTCCTCGCCTGCATGGGCGTTCTCCTCGCGGCCGGCTGCGCCACCACGCCGTCTTCCGCGCCGTCATTCGCGCCGTCTTCCTCGTCCGCGCCGCAAGCCTCCGAACCCCGGGTCGCGGTGATGTCGGCCTTCGCGCCCGAGCTCGCGCTCTTGCAGGCGAAGGTCGCCGGCGCGCGCAGGCAGACCTTCAACGGCGTCGAATTCACGACAGGCACGCTGGAGGGCAAGCCCGTCGTGCTCTTCCTCTCCGGGATCAGCATGGTGAACGCATCGATGAACACGCAGCTCGCGCTGGATCGCTTCCACGTGACCCACATCGTCTTCACCGGCATCGCGGGCGGCGTCGATCCGAACCTTCGCATCGGCGACGTGGTCGTGGCCGACCAGTGGTCCGAGTACCTGGAAGCGCTCTTCGCGCGCGAGGTCGCGCCGGGCCGCTTCGTGCCGCCCAGCCACCAGACCGACGTGAAGCTGCCGAACTTCGGGATGATCCATCCCCGTCCGGTCGAGGTGCGGTCCACGGGGCACGCCGATGCCGAAAAGAAAGTCTGGTTCGACGTGGACCCGCAGCTGATCGCCGTGGCGCGCCGCGCCGTGGCCGCCGTGAAACTCGAACGGTGCGACGCCGAGCGCCAGTGCCTCGAACACCAGCCGAGCGTCGTGGTGGGCGGCCACGGCGTTTCCGGCCAGGCGTTCGTCGACAACGCGGCGTTTCGCGAATACACGTTCCGCACTTTCCACGCGAGCGTGCTCGACATGGAAAGCGCGGCGGTCGCGCACGTGGCCTACTCGAACGGCGTGCCCTTCATCGCGTTCCGGTCGCTCAGCGACCTGGCCGGCGGCGGCGAAGGCGAAAATCAGATCAAGACCTTCTTCCGCGTGGCAGCCGACAATTCGGCGCGCGTGCTGCTCGCATTTCTTGCGGCCTGGAAGTAAGGCGACGCTTCGGCAAGAAATCGCAGGCCATGCTCGATCTGCTCGTCACCCACGCAACGCTTCCGGACGGCCGAAGCGACATGTCGGTCGCGGTTCAGGGCGGCAGGATCATCGACGTGACCGCGGGCCCCGCCGCGCAGGCGCAGGCACAGGCGCACGCGACGTTCGATGCCCAGGGCCAGCTCCTTGCCCCGCACTTCTGCGACGCGCACTTCCACATGGATTCCACGCTCACGTACGGCCAGCCGCGCGTGAACGCGAGCGGCACGCTGCTCGAAGGCATCCAGCTCTGGGGCGAACTCAAGCGCACACTGAAGCAGGAAGACATCGTCCGCCGGGCGCTCGCGTATTGCGAATGGGCCGCGGCCAAAGGCCTGCTCGCGATCCGCAGCCACGTGGACACGAGCGATCCGACGCTCATGGCCGTGGAAGCGCTGCTGGAAGTGAAGCGGCAGGTCGCCGCCTACATCGACCTGCAGCTCGTCGCCTTTCCGCAAGACGGCGTGCTGCGCACGCCCGGCGGCGTCGACAGCCTGAAGCGCGCCCTCGACATGGGCGTGGACGCGGTGGGCGGCATTCCGCATTTCGAGCGCACGATGAGCGAAGGCGCAGCGAGCGTGAAGCTGCTGTGCGAAATCGCGGCCGAGCGCGGCAAGGCGGTGGACATGCATTGCGACGAGACGGACGATCCAATGTCGCGGCACATCGAAACGCTCGCGCTGCAGGCGCAGCGCCTCGGCCTGCAGGGCCGCGCGACCGGCAGCCACTGCACTTCCATGCACAGCATGGACAACAGCTACGTGAGCAAGCTGATCCCGCTCATCGCCGAAAGCGGCGTGGGCATCGTCGCCAATCCGCTCATCAACATCACGCTGCAGGGGCGGCACGACACGTACCCGAAGCGCCGCGGCATGACGCGCGCGCCGGAGCTGATGGCAGGCGGCGTGACGGTCGCCTTCGGCCACGACTGCGTGATGGACCCGTGGTATGCGCTCGGCAGCGCCGACATGATCGAAGTCGCGCACATGGGCCTGCACGTGACGCAGATGACGAGCGCGGCCGGCATGAAAGCGTGCTTCGACGCGGTGACGACGAATGCGGCGCAGATCATGGGCCTGCGGGACTACGGCATTGCGGCGGGATGCGACGCGAGCTTCGTGCTGCTGCAAGCGCAAGACGTCGTCGAGGCGATCCGGCTGCGGGCGACGCGGCTGAAGGTGTGGAAGCGGGGAACGCTCATCGCGCAGACGCCGGCGGTTCGGCCTGTGTTGAACCTGCCCTGAAAGACGGCCCACGGCAGGTCGCCCTTCGGCGCGCTACTCATCCGCGCGCGAGTTCGGCACGCTCCCCGCCGAGCCGCTCGCCATCGAGGTATCGCGCCAGCGCGTCGAGATCCGTCTTGCGCACGCCGGCCCGGCCACAGGGGTTTCCACCCTTGGCGCAAGGCCCTCGCGGGCCACATAAAGCAAGCCATGCCGACAGCGCTGCTCGAGGTCTCCGGCGTCACCGTCCGCTTCGGCGGCATCACCGCGCTCGACCGCATCTCGTTCGACGTGATGTCCGGCAGCATCGCCGGCCTGATCGGGCCCAACGGAGCTGGCAAGACCACGCTCTTCAATTGCCTGTCGCGCCTCTACACCTTCAGCGAAGGCACGATCCGCTTCGAAGGTGCGTTGCTCACCGATTTTGCGGCGCACAAGATCGCGGCGCTCGGCATCGGCCGCACCTTCCAGAACCTCGCCCTCTTTCGCACGATGTCCGTGCTGGACAACGTCATGGTCGGCGGACACTGCCAGACCCGCACCGGCTTTCTCTCCAACGCGCTGCGGCTGCCCTGGGTGCGGCGCGAGGAGCGCGACTTGCGCGAGCGCGCCACGGAAGCGATCGGCCTGCTCGACCTGCAAAGCGTCGCCCACCGGCCGGTTTCCGATCTGCCCTTCGGCACGCAGAAGCGGGTGGAGCTCGCGCGCGCGCTCCTTTCCCGGCCGAAGCTGCTGCTGCTCGACGAACCCGCCTCGGGCCTGAACCACGAAGAGGTCGACACGCTGCGCCAGCTTCTGTCGCGCATCCGGCACGAACTGAAGCTCACGATCCTGCTCGTGGAACACCACATGAACCTCGTGATGCGCGTCTCCGACCAGGTCGTGGCGCTCGATTTCGGCCGCAAGATCGCCGACGGCACGCCCGCGCAGGTGCAGGCGAATCCCGACGTGATCCGGGCTTACCTGGGGGACGCCGCGTGAGCGCCGGCCGGCCGCTCGATGGCGCGGATGCCGCAAGCCCCGCGCAGCCGCTGCTCGCGGTGCGCAAGCTCCACGCGCAGTACGGCGCGACGCGCGTGCTCCACGGCATCGACTTCGAGGTGCGGCCGCGCGGCATCACGACCGTGCTCGGCGCCAACGGAGCGGGCAAGACCACGACCTTGCGCGCCGTCTGCGGCATGGTGAGGACGCAAGGCGAAATCCTGCTCGCGGGCGACCGCATCGACGGCAAGGCCACCGAGGACATCGTGCGCCGGGGCGTCGCGCACGTGCCCGACGGCCGCGGCACGTTCTCGCACCTCACGACGGAGGAAAACCTGCGCATGGGCGCCTACACGCGCCGCGACAAGAACGAAGTGCAGGCCGACTACGAGCGCATGTACGCCTGGTTCCCGCGCCTGAAGGAGCGGCGCAGGCAACAGGCCGGCACGCTTTCCGGCGGCGAGCAGCAGATGCTCGCGATCGCCCGCGCACTGATGCTGCGCCCGCGCCTGCTGCTGCTCGACGAGCCGTCGTTCGGCCTTGCGCCGCTCATCGTGCGGGAGCTCTTCGACATCCTCGGCGAGATCAACGCGGCCGCGGGCACGAGCATCCTGCTCGTGGAGCAGAACGCGTCGCTCGCGCTGCGTCTGGCCGATCACGCCTACCTGCTGGAGACGGGGCGCGTCGTGATGTCGGGCCCCGCCGAGCGCATCCGTGACGACGAGGCGGTGCGCCGCTCGTACCTGGGCTACTAGGCCAACCATGGACTTGCTGCTGCACCAGATCGTCTCCGGCCTTGCGACGGGCGGCATCTATGCGAGCGTCGCGCTCGCGCTCGTGATGATCTACCAGGCCACGCACCTCGTGAACTTCGCGCAGGGCGAGATCGCGATGTTCGCGACCTACATCTGCTGGTCGCTGATCCAGGCCGGGCTGCCGTACTGGGCGGCGTTCTTCCTCACGGTGCTCATCGCCTTCGCGGGCGGCGTGCTGATCCAGCGCGTGATCATGCGGCCGGTGGAAAACGCTCCGGTGCTCTCGGTCGTGATCGTCTTCATCGGCCTGCTCGTGATCTTCAACAGCGTCGCGGGGTGGATCTACTCGTACACGATCAAGCCCTTTCCGAGCCCGTTTCCGGAGCGGGCGCTCTTCGACAACAGCTACATCGGCCCGCACGAGCTCGGAGCGATGATGGTCACGCTCGTCGTGCTCGCGCTCGTGTTCGCATTCTTCCGCTTCACGCCGCTCGGTCTTGCCATGCGCGCCGCCGCGCAGAACCCCGTGTCGAGCCGTCTCGTCGGCGTGCGCGTGAGCTGGATGCTCGCGCTCGGCTGGGGACTCGCGTCGGCGATCGGCTCGATCGCGGGCATGATGGTCGCGCCGATCGTCTATCTGGAGCCCAACATGATGGGCGGCATCCTGCTCTATGCGTTCGCGGGCGCCCTCCTGGGCGGCATCGACAACCCCTGGGGCGCGGTCGTCGGCGGCTTCCTCGTGGGTGTGATCGAAAACGTGGTGGGCGTCTATCTCGGCACGGAGCTCAAGTTCACGGCGGCGCTCGTGATCATCGTGACCGTGCTGGTCGCCAAACCCTCGGGCCTCTTCGGGCGGCCGCACGTGGCGCGGGTGTGAGATGAGCTTCGCGCGCACCCTGAACACGACGCAGATGGCGGGCCTGGCCGCGCTCTTCGCGATCGCGTGCACGGTGCCGTTCATGTTCGGCAGCTACACGGTCTTCCAGCTCACGCTGGCGATGACTTATGCGATCGCGCTGCTCGGCCTGAACATGCTCACCGGCTACAACGGGCAGATCTCGCTCGGGCACGGCGCGTTCTTCGCGATCGGTGCGTACACCGCCGCGATCCTCATGGACAAGGCGAACTGGCCGTACTGGGCGACGATCCCGGCCGCGGGCATCGTCTGCCTCGTGGCGGGCTTTCTCTTCGGGCTGCCCGCGCTCAGGCTGGAGGGACTCTATCTCGCGGTCGCGACGCTCGCGCTCGGCACCGCCATGCCGCAGATCCTGAAGCACAAGGCGCTCGAACACTGGACGGGCGGCTCGATGGGGATCGTGATCGTCAAGCCCGATGCGCCGCAGTGGACCGGGCTCGACCAGGACCAGTGGCTCTACTTCTTCACGCTCTTTTGGGTGGTGCTGCTCTTCTTCGCGGGCTGGAACCTGCTGCGCGGGCGCGTCGGACGCGCGCTCGTGGCGATCCGGGACCACCCGGTCGCCGCGCAGGCGATGGGCATCGACACGGCACTCTACAAGTCGCTCACCTTCGGCGTCTCCGCGCTCTATACCGGCGTCGCGGGCGCGCTCGCGGCGATCGGCGTGCAGTTCGCCTCGCCCGACTCGTTCACGATCTTCCTGTCGCTCTCGCTGCTCATCGGCGTCGTCGTGGGCGGGCTCGCCTCGATCTCGGGCGCGTTCTACGGAGCGCTTTTCATCCAGTTCACGCCGAACATCGCCGACAGCATCTCCAAGGCCGCGCCGTGGGCGATCTACGGCATCTTTCTGATCGCATTCATGTACCTCATGCCAACGGGCGTCGCCGGCTTGATCCGCTTCGTGCGGGCGCGCCTTTCGGCCAGACGGAAAGCCGCGCCGCCAGGCGCGGCATCCAGCGACGAAGTGCAACTGCCACTCACAGGAAAGGAAGCCAGATGAACACGAATCGACGCAGGACCCTCGCGATCGGCACCGCCGCCGTCGCCGCGCCTTATCTGAACACGGTGTTCGCGCAGGCGAAAAAGGAAGTGAAGCTCGGCCAGACCATGCCCTACAGCGGACCGGCTTCCGCGTACGGGACGATCGGCAAGCTGCACCAGGCCTTCTTCGCCAAGGTGAACGCCGATGGAGGCGTGAACGGAACGAAGATCGATCTCGTCTCGCTGGACGACGGCTACAGCCCGCCCAAGACGGTGGAGCAGGTGCGCCGCCTCGTCGAGCAGGAGAATGTCGATGCGCTCTTCCAGACGCTCGGCACGCCCTCGAACAGCGCGATTCACAAGTACGTCAATGCGAAGAAAATGCCGCATCTCTTCGTGGCCACCGGCGCCACGAAATGGAACGACCCGAAGAACTATCCGTGGACCTTCGGCTTCAACCTGAGCTACCAGACCGAAGGCGAGATCTACGCGAAGTACATCCTGAAGACGAAGCCCAATGCGAAGATCGCGATCCTCTACCAGAACGACGACTACGGCAAAGACCTGCTCGCCGGCATCGAGCACGTTCTGTCCGGCGACAAGGCGAAGATGATCGTCGCGAAGGCCACGTACGAGGTGACGGACGCCACGGTGGATTCGCAAATCCTCACGCTGAAGGCCTCGGGCGCGGACACGATGATCAACATCTGCACGCCGAAATTCAGCGCGCAGGCGATCCGCCGCGTGTTCGATTCGGGCTGGAGGCCGCCGCTGCACATCGTGAACAACGTGGGCGCCTCCGTCGGCTCGGTGCTCACGCCCGCGGGGCTCGACAAGAGCAGCGGGGTCATCACGGTGCAGTACTACAAGGACGAATCCGACCCCGTGTGGAAGGACGACGCCGCGATGCTCGAATGGCGCGGCTTCATGGGCAGGTACTACAAGGACGGCAACGTGCTCGATGCGAGCAACGTGTACGCGTACATCACGGCCAACCTGATGCTGCAGACGCTCAAGCAGTGCAACGGCAACTACGGCCGCGACAACATCAGGAAGCAGGCCGAGAGCATCCGCGGCTGGAAGCACGGCCTGCTGCTGCCCGGGATCGTCGCGAACACGTCGCCCACCGACCACTCGCCGATCGACCAGGCGCAGCTGTCGAAGTTCGACGGGAAGAAGTGGGTGCTGTTCGGCGAGGTGCTGGGCGGCGGGGCGGCCTGAGGCGCACACGCCGGGAATCCATCCGCTCGGCGCGTCCCGGCCACGCGCCGCCCCTACTGCGACGGCCCCATCTTCGCCTTGCGAATCCGGCCGTCGACGAATTGCTGGCGCATCTGCGCACGCATCGGCTTGCCCATCGCGTTGCGCGGAATCTCCTCCAGCCGAACGTACGCGCCGGGGATCACGGACCGCGAGAGCCGCGCGCGCAAGGCCTGCGTGAGGGCTTCGAGGTCCGCTTCTTCGTCCGCGACGACCGCCGCGACCACGGCGTCCGAGGCGGACGAAGGCACCGCGAACACCGCCGCGTCGTGGACGCCGGGGAACTCGAGGATGGCCTGGTCGATCATGACCGGATCGACCTTCACGCCGCCCACGTTGATCACTTCCGATTCGCGCCCCGCGAGCACGAGCAGGCCATCGGGGCGCAGCACGCCGAGATCGCCGGAATGAAACCAGCCCTCGCGAAAGGCCACGGCGCTCGCCTGCGGCTCCTCGAGATAGGCCGTCGCCATGAAGGGCGTGCGCGCCCGCACGAGACCCACCTCGCCTGTGGGCAGCGGGCGTCCATCGGCATCCACGATTTCCAGTTCGGCATCGGGCACCCGGTAGCCCGCGACCCGCTCGGGCCGTGAAGAGGCAAGCCGGCACGCGCAGAGCCGTCCGGTTTCCGTGGAACCGTAGTCGTTGAAGATCGTGCGGGCGAGTTGCCGCTCGATCCTTGCGAGCAGCGGCCTCGGCGTTCCCGCGCCCGCGAGACGCACGCATTGGAGCGGCGGCACGCTCGCGCTCGATGCGGCCATCTCGTCCATCAGCGCCGAGACGGCGGGCGGCGATGCATAGACGACGCGCACGTGGCCCTGCTCGATGAGCGCGAGCGCTTCCTTGTGCGTCGCAACCACGATCACCGGCTTGCCCGCGATCAGGCTCGAATAGCTCGCGCGAAAATCGGCGGCCGTGTCGTGACCGATCAGGCTGAGCGCGCCCGCGGCGCCCGGCAACGCGACATCGATGGCCGACCAGTGCAGCAATTGCGCGAGCGTGTGGGGGACCCCGCGAGGACGGCCTGTCGTGCCGCTCGTGAACGAGATGCGTGCCACCGCTGCGTTGTCGGCGAAGCGGCGCGGCTCGATGACTTCATCGCCGTCGCGC
Organism: Ramlibacter sp.; assembly: GCF_035548915.1. Lineage (GTDB taxonomy): Bacteria > Pseudomonadota > Gammaproteobacteria > Burkholderiales > Burkholderiaceae_C > Ramlibacter. The sequence goes on from NZ_DASZSE010000012.1 coordinate 11,471, forward strand.
CGATGCTCGATCGCGATCACGTTGTCGCCGGCAGGAACCGGACCCTTGCCGTCCACCACCAGCCAGCCGTAGCCGAAGCCGGCCGTCCACGCCTTCGAGGCGCCATGCGAGCAACCGATCGCGGCTTCGTGAAAGAGCGCGAGCGTCACGATCCAGTTGAGCGCCTTGTCCTGCACGCTGTTGACGACCACCTGCCCGGGCTGCACGCCGCGCCGGCGCAACTGCCGCGCGACGCGCTTCACGAGCACCAGCAGCTGGCCGAACGTGACGCGGCGCGCCGGCCGCAGGATCGCGAGGGCGGAGGGGTCCAGGCGAGCCTGGTGCAGGAGGAAGTCCCAAGGCGATGTCATGGCGTCTCAGGCTGCATGCGCAGCCGCAGGTGGCAACCGGGCCGGCATGAGGAGCTTGAACTGGACGGCCGAGCGCTCGAACGCGTTGCAGCCCTTCATGTCTTCGATCGCCCGGTCGAGGTCCTCGTAGTCGAATGCGGCCGTCCATTCGTGGATTCGCTGCATGGCGGCAATGAAGGGGCCCGCGTCGCCGCTTCGTGTGAGGCTGCGCAGGCAGTCGAGATACTCTTCGCGAAAAAGAGTAGGCACGATGATGCGGCAGCTGCCGGCCACCGACAGCTCGGCGTTCATGACCAATCGTGCCAGCCTGCCGTTGCCGTCGTTGAAGGGATGGACTTCGGACACCAGGAACATGGCGAACAGCGCGCGGCCGGTGCCCTCGGGCACGCTGGGCAGCAGTCTCGAGCCCTCGACCAGCGTGCCGCGCACAAGGCGCGGATGGACGAATTCCGAGTTCCCCGCGCGGTTCGCCTTCGTCTTGAAGTGCCCGGCATCGACCTCCGGCCGCTCGCGCATCTGGTCCGCATGCCGCTCGCGCAGTTGCTGCAGGATGGATTCGCCGACGGCGAGCGTCTGGTTCGCCCATCCCGGGTTCGAGGCTTGCCGGAACACGCCCAGCACATCGTGCGAGTCCTTCGGCCGCTCGGTGACGGGCTTGCCTTCCAGCACGAAGCCGCGAGCCTCGGAAATCTCGAACTCCGTGCCTTCGATGAAATTGCTGAAATAGGACTCGAGAAACGCGAAGTTCCTGCGCCCGTGCTCGCTCTTCACGACGGACGCGGGCTGCTTCAAGGGTCTGGCACGCAACTGTGCCGCCAGATGCTCGAAAAGAGCGAGCCGCTTCGAGTCGTAGGGCATCGCCGCGGCAAGACCCTGGCCCTGCCGCGTGACCATGGGAGTCCGGCGGGTCCCCAGGATGCCACCGATCGTTGCGTCGAGGATCCCGAACTCCCGCTGCAAGCCCAGAACGGGCGCAAGAGCACGCGCCTCCTGCCTGAGCCCGTTCAGCGCATCCTCGCCTCGCGCTTCGCAGATGTCGACAAGCCTGCGCTCGACTGCTTCGCGCCCGGCAGACCTTGCTCGAATGCCGCGGCTGGGCGTGAGGTTCTCCAGCAGGACGCGGGCCTGCGAAGGGAAGAACAGGTTGCGCCCCATCATGGGAGCATCCCCCGCCGCGGCGGGCGGGCCGACATGCGTCTGCACCGTGAGGCCTGGCAATTCGACCTTTCGCCGCCACGTGTGGGTCAGGTGGAAAACGCCGTCCACCGGCACGCCGCCGGCCAATGCACTCTTGAAACCCACCACCGCGCCAGGAAAGAGAGCTGCCAGAATACGAATGCGATTGGCCGCCACGAGGTGCGGCCACTCTTCTTTCGGACGGTTCGTGACGATGCCCGCGTGAATGCGCTGCAGCGAACCCTCCTTCAGCCGACGCTGAATGGCGCGCACCTCGGCGGCAGCGAGCTCGCTGTAGAGGACAAGCGTGTCGTCGCCTGTCGTCTTTTGCTGCATCGAGCGGCTCGCCATGGGCGGAATTGTCGCTCAATACTTCATCGAACCCTCGGATTTGTCGCGAATCACTGCATCAACGTCCGGAACGACCTGCGCGGTTCACTGCCTCTTCGTGCAGCCACCGCCGTGTCACGCCATTGGTCCAGCCGAAGCCGTCCTGCAGCGGGTACTCCCCGCCGCCGCCGCCCTGGGCGGGCTCGGCCACGTCGGCGCGGATCGCATACTTCTCCACGAGCCGGCCCTCGCGCCGATAGACTTCCGCCACCGTCGCGAGCCAGCGCGTGCGGATCTGCGCGGCCTCCTTCGCATGCCCGTAGCGATCGAATCCCTCCGCGGCCATCCACTGCAGCGGCGCCCAGCCGTTCGGCCGATCCCACTGCTGGCCGGTCCACACTTCCGTCGTGCCGAAGCCGCCGGGCGCAAGCAGCCGCGGGCAGATCGCCTGAACGACGGCGTCCGCTTGCGCCCGCGTGGCGATGCCGCAGAAGAGGGGCACGACCGCCGCGGCCGTGACGGCACGCCGGCGTCGCTCGCCCCGCCAGTCGTAATCGACGAAAACGCGCGCGCCCGGGTCCCAGAACACACGGTCGATCGCCTCGGCCCGCTTTTGCGCGCGCTTCGCGAACGCGTCCGACGCGGCCGCATCGCCGGTTGCGTGCGCGAGTTGCGAAATCGTGATTTCCAGTTCGTGCAGCAGACAGTTGAGGTCCACGGGCAGGATGTCGGTCGTGCAGATCGTGGCGAGCGAGGTACGCGCGAGGCCCTGCGGCGTCTCGCCAAGCCAGCGGCTGCTGAAGTCCCAGCCCGATTCGGCGGCCGCCCGGATGTCGCGATAGACGTCCTGCGGTGCCCGGGACGACTGCGAGGCGGTGGCAACGTCGGTGCGCCACATCTCCTCGCGCGGTGTGCAGCGGTCATCCCAGTAGCGATTGAGTACCGCTCCGTCGGCAAGCATTACCGAGCGCCGATGCGCGGCACCGGGTCGAAGCGCGTCTTCGCCGTCCATCCAGAACGCGTGCTCGCGCCTCAGCTGCGGCAGGTACTCGACTGCGGCCTGACCGCCGCGGTGTTCGCACAGGCGCGTCATGAGCGCGAAGACCGGCGGCTGCGAGCGGCTCAGGTAGTAAGTGCGAGTCCCATCGGGCACGTGGCCATAAGTCTCGATGAGGTAGGCGAAGTTGTCCGTCATCGAATGCACGAGCGCCGGCAGGCCGCTTTCGGCAAGGCCGAGCATCGTGAAGTACGAATCCCAGTAGTAGAGCTCGCCGAAACGACCCCCCGGTACCACGTACGGATGAGGCAGCTGCAGCATCGAGCCGCATTGCGGATGCTCCTGCGGATGCCGCGTGAGAAAGCGCCACAGCGCGTCGATGTGCTCGACAAGCGTCTGCCCCGGCACGGCGACGAAGCCGCTTTGCGCTGTCCGGGGCGGCACGAAATGCATTCGCACGAATGCGCCCAGGTCGAATCCCGCCCGGTCGACCTGCGCGCGGTACGCGGCCACGATCTCTTCGGGTGCGTGCTTCGGCGCGCAATCCACGAAGGTCTTGGAGTCCGTGAAGATCGCGGCGCGCTGCACCGCGACGAAGAGTTCCTGGTAGCGGTCCGCCGGCGTCTGCTCGTCGGCGGGGGGGGACTTCGCGGCGCGTGCCGCGCGGACTTCGGGTCGCGGATCGGGCAGGAGCATCTCCCGAAGCGTACACGCGCTCGATGCTTCGCGTGGGGCTCCGGCCCCCCCCGATCTCGGCTATTGCCTGCGCATGGCCGCCACGTAACGCTCGCGCATTTCGTTTCGCATGACCTTGCCCATCCCGTTGCGCAGGATTTCCTCGATGCGCCAGATCGCGAGCTGCGCGGGGTTCAGCTGGAACTTGCCGCTCACGCGCTCACGGATCGCCCGGGCGTCGAGCTCGCCCGCAGCGACGAGCGACAGCACCGCGAGCTGAACGCCCGAGGCCGCGGTCACGGCGAACACCGCGGCGTCGCGCACGTCGCCGGCTTCGAGGAGGAATTGCTCCATCTGCACCGGATCGAACTTCACCCCGCCGAGATTGAGGACTTCCGTGTCGCGGCCGGCGAGCACCAGCAGGCCGTCCGCGCGCAGCACGCCGCGGTCGCCCGGATAGAACCAGCCTTCGCGGAACGCGCTGGCCGACGCCTGCGGATCCTCGACGTAGCCCGAGGCCATGTAGGGCGTCTTCGTGCGCACGGTGCCTTCCTCGCCCGGTGCGAGGACGCGCCCGTCGTCGTCGACCACCTCGACCTGCGCATGCGGCGCGACGTAGCCCGCCGCCGACGCGTCGGTGGCGGCGGTGAGCCGGCAGGAGCAGACGCCGCCGGTCTCGGTGGCGCCGTAGAGATTCACGACGTGGGGCGCGATGAGCCGCTGGATGCGCGCGAGCAGCGGCTTGGGTGTCGCGGCGCCGGCGAGGCGCATCCATTCGAGCGCGGGCACCTGCGTGCCCGACGCTTCCAGCTCGTCCAGCAGCTGCGCGACCATCGTGGGCGAACCGGTGAGGCTGCGAACGCCGCCCTCGCGCAGCGACTGGACGACCTCCTTTTTCGTCGTGGCGACGAGCAGCGGCGTGCCGGCGAAGACGCTCATGAGGCTCGACCTGAAATCCGCGGCCGTATTGGAGCCGAGCATGCAAAGCGCGCCGATCGCGCCGGGCGTGGCGAGCGCGGTCTCCGTCCGCTGCGCGAGCTGTGCGAGCGTGCTGGGCACGCCGCGGGCGCGCCCCGACGTGCCGCTCGTGAGCGAGATGCGCGCGACCGCATCCTCCGACGCGTAGTGCCTGCGGGGCAGGCGCGGCATCTCTTCGGACAGGGGCATCCTCCGCTCGATCACGATCACGTTGCCGCCGGGCGGCGAGGAGGCACCGGAATCGTCCACGACGATCCAGTCGTAGCCGAAGGGCGCGGTCCACGGCTTGTAGCGCCCATAGGAGCAGCTCACGGCCGCTTCGTGGAAGATGGCGAGCGTCACGATCCAGTCGAGCGACTTGTCGGCGATCGCGGTGACCACGACCTGGCCCGGCCGGACGCCCGCACTGCGCAGGATGCGCGCGACACGCTTCACCCGCAGCAGCAGCTCGGCGAAAGAGATCTGCCCGCTCGGACGGCGCAAGGCGATGGCCGCGGGGTCGAGCCGGAAGCGATACAGCAGAAAATCGTAGGGCGTGCGCATCTTTCGCATGGTAGCGGCCGAAGCTTCGAAGACGGGACGCGCGCGGCAGTGGTCTAATTCCGCCCGTGGATTTCCGCGCCCTCGTGCGCATCGCGCACCATCGCCGCGCTCTGCTGCGGCACGACCGCTGGACCCGTGAGCAGCTCATCTCGCATCAGTCGCGCGAGCTCGCGTCGCTGCGCGAGTTCGCCTGCCTGAAGTCGGCGTTCTACTACCGCTTCCACGAAGGCCGCGCGGACTGCCCGCTCGAGGAGCTGCCGGTGCTCGCGCGGGAGGAGTTCGAGCGCGGCGCGCTCGACATCGAGACCGACCGCTCGGCCACGGCCCGCGTGTCGCACGCGGTCGAAGCGGCCGTCGCCGCGGCCTCACGAGAACGCGTGCTCGCCTGGGCCGGACTCGCGCCGGGGTTCGCCCAGTGGTTCGATCCCGTGCGGTCCACCGTGTACGGAGCGCCCGCGGCGGGGCCGTACGGCGGTCCCTATTCGGCCTCGCCGCGCATGCGATTTCGCCATCTCGATGCGGCCCGGCCCGCGGCCGATCTGTCGCGGGAACTGAACGACTGGCAGCCGGCATTCATCCGCACGACCGCCGACCGAGCGCTGGCGCTCGCGCGCGAACAGCTCGATGGGGCGCTGCGCATCACCCCGGCGATCGTCTCCCTCGAAGGCGCGCTGCTCACGCCCGAGACGCGCTGGATCATCGAGGAAGCCTGGGGCACCGCCGTGTTCGATGCCTACACGGCCGATGGCTTGGGCGTGCTGGCCGCCGAATGCGCGGAGCATCGCGGACTGCACCTCTGCGAGGACCTGAACGTGATCGAAATCGTGGATGCCGAGGGCCACGCCGTCGCGCCCGGCGTGTTCGGCGAACGCGTGCTCGTGACGTCGCTCTATCGCCGCGCGCGGCCGCTCATCCGCTACGAGTTGCGCGACCGCGTGCGCCTCGCGGCGCGCGCGTGTCCGTGCGGGCGGCCGTTCCGTCTGATCGACGGGCTCGAGCCGGGACCGCGTGGAGCGCGCTAGACTCGGCAACCATGGCGAACTACTGGCTGATGAAGTCCGAACCGGACGAAGTGTCGGTGGACGATGCGCTCGCCGCGCCGCGTTCGACCGTGCCGTGGACGGGCGTGCGCAACTACCAGGCGCGCAACTACATGCGCGACCAGATGCGCGTGGGCGACGGTGTGCTCTTCTACCATTCCAGCTGCGAGGAGCCGGGCATCGTCGGCATCGCGAAAGTGGCTTCCACGCCCTACCCCGACCCGACGCAGTTCGACCGGAAGTCGAAGTACTACGACGCGAAGGCAACGAAGGAAGAGCCGCGCTGGATGCTGGTGGACGTGAAGGTGGAAAAGAAGATCCCCAACATCACGCTCACCGAATTGCGCTCGCGTCCCGAGCTCGCGGACATGATTGTGCTCAAGCGCGGCAACCGGCTGTCGATCACGCCGGTGGAGGCGAAGCACTGGAAGGCGATCGTCGGAAAGTAGGCATGCGCGGCGATCACGCGCGCAAGAGCCTCGGCATCGCCTGCGAGAGCCGCCCTTGCGGAAAGAGCGTCCGCGCCACTCTTTCGCGATCGAGCGCGAAGCATTCCGCGGCAACGGACGCGATCAGCGCATCGAGCCCCGTGGTCGGCTTCAGGTCGCGCCCTTCGTGGAGCGCCGCGCGTTGCAGCCCCGGCCAGTCCGCGATCACGCGACCGCCTTGCAACGCGCCACCCGCGAGCAGCGCCGCGGATGCGGTCCCATGGTCCGTGCCACCCGTGCCGTTCGCCGCGGCCGTGCGGCCGAACTCGGTCGCGACCAGCACGACCGTGTCACGCCACGCCGCGCCGAGGCCATCGCGCATCGCCGCGATCGTCGCGTCGAGCCCGCGCAACTGCGCGGCAAGGCGCGCGCGCTGCGCCGAATGCGTGTCCCAGCCCTGCGTTTCGATCATCGCGATGCGCGGCCCCTGAGGTTGCGAGAGAAATCTCGCGGCCATGCGGCCGAGCGCCGCGGGGTCCTGCTGCCTGCGTCCGGTCGCCGACTCGCCACCCATGCCGCGCGCATCGAGCGCGGCCGACCAGAGCGCGTGAAGCTGCGCATCGCTCGCGTAGAGACGCTCGACCTGCCGCAGAAGCTCGTCGCGCGCTTCGGGCAGTGCCGAAGGCGCATACGACTCCACTTGCGCCGCGCCGCGCAGCGCCATCGGAATGGTGGGGGCGAGCGCGATCGCATCGCCCTTGTGCCGAGGCAGCAGGCCCACAAGGCGATTCATCCAGCCGTCCTTCAGCTGGTAGGCCGACTCGCCGCCTGTTTCGAGCACGTTCTGTCCATCGAAATGCGAGCGGTCGCGGTAAGGCGACGCGACGGCATGCACGAAGAGCGCCTCCTTCGCCGCGTACAGCTTCGCGAGCTCGGCGAGCGAGGGATGCAGCGCGAAGGTGCCGTCGAGTTTCGCGGCCGCCGATGCATCGACGGCGATCGCGCCCCGAAGCTGCGCATACGCGGGGTCCGCATACGGCACGACGATGTCGAGCCCATCGGCCGCGCCGCGCTGCAGGATGAAGACGAAGCGGCGCTCGGTGGCTGCCTGCGCGAACAGGATGCGCGGCGCGCCGAATGCGAGCGCCGCGCAGGTGCCGGCACGCAGGAAGCCACGGCGGTCCATCGTTGCCATGGTCATCTTCATCTCCTCAGGAATTCGGGCGACACGAGCAGCAGCGCGAGACCCGTCGCGGGACTCTCCGCGCGCTCGATCGCCTGCGACGTCGCTTCGGACAGCTCGCCCGGCAGCAGCCTCGCCGCGAGCACGCGCGCATCGACC
>NZ_DASZSE010000013.1:0-21745 GCF_035548915.1 Ramlibacter sp.
CAGGTGCGGCCGAGCCGCCGCCACCAGCGCCACCACCAGCGCCACCACCAGCGCCAGCGCCAGCGCCACTGCCGCCGCCACTGCCGCCGCCACTGCCGCCGCCACTGCCGCCGCCGCCGCCGCCGCCGCCGCCGCCGCCACCACCACCACCACCACCACCACCGCCGTCATCGGTCACGCCAATGGTCGTGTGCTGATGCGCGGTCACGTAGTGGGCCGCCCAGGCCAAGCCCAACGCGCCAGCCATCGCGGTGGCCAGCAGAGTCATCCTGAACTTGCCGAACTTCGCTTTCATGAATTCGCTCCCTATGAGAATTGAAAAACTCGTGCCGCTGCCACAGCCGGCCGCAAGCGCCCGTGCTCGCCAGCCGCACACGTTGCGCACGTGATGTTCGCGGTTTGCGATGGCTCGATAGTGGTAAGCACGACTCAGGTGTGTCGTCAGTACCTCTCGCCGCGCGATGTCCGTGCGCACTGACGCACCGGCAGTCCGCGCCTCGGCCGCGGCTTCTTCTGTCACGCGCGTGTGACAGCCGCGCGAGGCGCTTCAGCGCGGCGTGGCGGCCAGCTCGCGCAGCATTCGCTCGGAGTGCGCGTCCGCCGGGAAGAAAGTCTCCACGGCCAGCTCCTGCAGCGTCACGTCCAGCGGCGTGCCGAAGACCGTCACCGTGCCGATGAACGTGAGCACGCCTTGCGGCATGCGAAAACGCAGAGGCATCGCGACGCCCAGCAGCTCACCCTCGAGCTTCGTGTCGTCCGTGCCGGGCGGCAGCGGATACGCATGCAACTCCTCGTAGAGCGCGGCGAGGTACGAATCGCCCGTCGCGTGCAGCTGCTGACGAAGCCGCTCGAACAGATGCTCGCGCCACTGCCTGAGATTCACGATGCGCGGCGCGAGGCCGCCCGGATGCAGGCTCAACCGCAGCACGTTCACGGGCGGCGCAAGCAGCGCGGGATCGTCGGCCATGAGGAGATGCGCCACCATGTCGTTGGCGGCGACCAGGTTCCAGCGGCGGTCGATGGCAAGGGCGGGAAAGGGCTCGTGGCGCTTCAGGATGAGCGCCACGGCCTCGCGCGCCGCGGCGAGCGCCGGATCGTCGAGCGGGCGCTCGCGATACATGGGCGCGTACCCTGCGGCCACCAGCATCGCGTTGCGTTCGCGCAGCGGCACGTCCAGGCGTTCGGCCAGCCTGAGCACCATCTCGCGGCTCGGCACCGAGCGGCCGTTTTCCACGAAGCTCAGGTGGCGGGTCGAGACGTCGGCCTCGTGCGCGAGGTCGAGCTGGCTCATGCGCCGGCGCTGCCGCCACTGGCGAAGGTGGTCGCCGAAAGGCCGCGCGGCCGCGCGGCCCTTCCCATGCGAAGGGGTCTCCATCGCGCGATGGTAGAGCGCCCGTGAAATCGGCGCCTTGACCTCCGGGGTCATCAGCCCGCGCACCTCGTGAGTCCTTCGCATCTTGGTATGCTGGCGTTTGCCTTCGTCCCACACTCCCTCCTCCCAAGAGAAAGAGAAACCTGCATGACTCGTGTGTTCAATTTCAGCCCCGGTCCCGCGACCTTGCCCGAAGCCGTCCTCAGGCAGGCCGCCGACGAGATGCTCGACTGGCACGGCACGGGCATGTCCGTGATGGAAATGAGCCACCGCGGCAAGGAATTCATCTCGATTCACGCCGAGGCCGAAGCCACGCTGCGGGAACTGCTGGACATCCCCGGCAACTACAAGGTGCTCTTCATGCAAGGCGGCGCCATCGGCGAAAACGCGATCGTTCCCCTGAACCTCATCGGGCGCACCGGCCGCGCCGACTACGTCGTGACCGGCGACTGGTCGAAGAAGTCGATGAAGGAAGCGAAGACCTACGGCACCGTGAACGTCGCGGCGTCGGGCGAAGCGGGGCGCTTCACCGCCATTCCGAAACAGTCCGAATGGAAGCTCGACGAGGGCGCCGCCTACGTGCACATCTGCTCGAACGAAACCATCGGCGGCGTGCAGTTCCACTGGACGCCGGACACGGGAGCAGTCCCGCTCGTGGCGGACATGTCCTCCGACATTCTTTCGCGCCGCATCGACGTGAGCCGCTACGGCCTCATCTACGCGGGAGCGCAGAAGAACATGGGCCCCTCGGGCGTGACGATCGTGATCGTGCGCGACGACCTCCTCGGCCACGCGCTGCCGGTCTGCCCCTCGGCCTTCAACTACAAGCTGCAGGCCGAATCCGATTCGATGTACAACACGCCGCCGACCTACGCGATCTACATCGCCGGGCTCGTGTGCCGGCACGTGAAGGCGATGGGCGGGCTCGCCGCGATGGAGGAGCACAACGTCGCCAAGGCGAAAGTGCTCTACGACTTCCTCGATGCGAGCAGCTTCTACCGCAACCCGGTGGCGAAGGAGGACCGCTCGCTCATGAACGTGCCCTTCAAGCTCGAGGACGACGCGCTCGACGAGGAATTCCTGAAGGGCGCGCAGGCGCGCGGCATGATCCAGCTGAAGGGGCACCGTTCGGTGGGCGGCATGCGCGCGTCGATCTACAACGCGATGCCCATCGAAGGCGTGAAGGCGCTCGTCGCGTACATGAAGGACTTCGAGGCCGAACATGCCTAGGCCGCTGCGCGTGCTGGTGCTCAACGAGATCTCGCGCCAGGGTCTCGATCGCCTGCCGCAAGGCGCCTACGTCACGGGCAAGGACGTCGCCGAGCCCGACGCCGTGCTCGTGCGCTCGGCCGACATGCACAAACTCGCGATCCCGCCTTCGGTGCTCGCGATTGCGCGTGCCGGCGCCGGCACCAACAACATCCCGGTGAAGGAGATGAGCGCGCGCGGCGTGCCGGTCTTCAACGCGCCGGGCGCGAACGCGAACGCCGTGAAGGAACTCGTGCTCGCCGGCATGCTGATGGCGGCGCGCAACCTCGCGCCGGCCCTCGGTTTCGTGCAAGAACTCGACGCCGCGGATCCCCGGCTCGACGAGCGCGTGGAAGGCGGCAAGAAGTCCTTCGCGGGCTTCGAGCTCGCGAGCCAGACGCTCGGCGTGATCGGGCTCGGCAAGGTGGGATGCCTGGTCGCCGATGCGGCCATCAAGCTCGGCATGACCGTGACCGGTTACGACCCGGAGATCACGGTCGATGCGGCATGGAGCCTGCCCTCGCAGGTGAAGAAGGCCGCGAGCGTCGCGGACGTGCTGAAGGGCTCGCAGTTCGTCTCGCTGCACGTGCCGCTGCTCGATGCAACCCGTCACCTCGTGAACAGCGAGAACGTGCGCCTGATGCGACCCAACGCGGTGCTGCTCAACTTTTCGCGCGAGGGCATCGTCGAGGACGCAGCGGCGATTGCCGCGCTCGATGCCGGGCAGCTCGGCTGGTACGTGTGCGATTTCCCGTCGGCGGCGATCCTGCGCCACCCGAAGGTGATCGCGCTGCCCCACCTCGGAGCGTCCACGCGCGAAGCGGAAGAGAACTGCGCCGTGATGGCGGCCGATCAGCTGCGCGACTTCCTCGAGCACGGCAACGTCGCGAACGCGGTGAATTTCCCGCAGGTGAGCATGGCGCGCGAATCGGCGTGGCGCGTGGCCATCGCGAATGCCAACGTGCCGAACATGGTGGGGCAGATCTCCACCGCGATGGCGCAGGCGGGCCTCAACATCCACAACATGGTCAACAAGTCTCGCGGCGACATGGCCTACACGCTGGTGGACGTGGACAGCGCCGTGACGGAGCCGCTGCTCGATCGGATTCGCGGCATCCAGGGCGTCCTGGCCGTGCGCTACCTGCCCGCGCCCGCGTAGCTCCCCGCAATCGGCGCCGGTGGCCGCACAATGATGCGGCAAACCAGACAGAACAAGAGGTTGCCCTCACATGTCCCACCCATTCGCGAACACGCTGAAAAGCTTCAAGACCCGCTCCGGCGCGAGCGGCCGCTACTTCTCGCTGCCCGAGCTGGCGAAGCAGTATCCCAAGATCGCACGGCTGCCGGTGTCGATGCGCATCGTGCTCGAATCGGTCCTGCGCAACTGCGACGGTCTGAAGATCACGGCCGATCACGTGCGCCAGCTCGCCAACTGGTTTCCCAACGCGGACCGCACGACGGAAATCCCCTTCGTCGTCGCACGCGTGGTCCTGCAGGACTTCACGGGCGTTCCGCTGCTCGCCGATCTCGCTGCGATGCGCAGCGCGGCGGCGCGTCTCGGCAAGGACGTCGGCCGAATCGAGCCGCTTGTTCCCGTGGACCTCGTCGTCGACCATTCGGTGATGGTGGACCACTACGGCACGAAGGACTCGCTCGATCTCAACATGAAGCTCGAGTTCAAGCGCAACCACGAGCGCTACCAGTTCATGAAGTGGGGCATGCAGGCGTTCAGGACCTTCGGCGTCGTGCCCCCGGGCTTCGGCATCGTGCACCAGGTGAATCTCGAATACCTCGCGCGAGGGGTGCACAGCACCGCGGACGGCATTCACTACCCGGACACGCTGGTGGGGACCGACAGCCACACGACGATGATCAACGGCATCGGCGTCGTCGGCTGGGGCGTGGGCGGCATCGAGGGCGAAGCGGCGATGCTCGGCCAGCCGGTGTACTTCCTCACGCCCGACGTGGTGGGCTTCGAGCTCACCGGACGCCTGCGCGAAGGCGTGACCGCGACCGATCTCGTGCTCACCGTGACCGAGCTCCTGCGCAAGCGCAAGGTGGTGGGCAAATTCGTCGAATTCTTCGGCGAAGGCACGCGCAGCCTCGCGGTGCCGGACCGCGCCACCATCGGCAACATGGCGCCCGAGTACGGCGCGACGATGGGCTTCTTTCCGGTGGACGAGAACACGCTCGAATACTTCCAGGGCACGGGCCGCACGCGCGAGCAGATCGAGGCGTTCGAGGCGTACTTCCGGGCGCAGGAACTCTTCGGCGTTCCGGCGGCGGGAGACATCGACTATTCCGAAGTCGTGAAGCTCGACCTGGGCGACGTCACGCCGAGCCTTTCCGGGCCGAAGCGGCCGCAGGACCGCATCGAGATCGGCAGTGTCGCGCAGTCGTTCCGTTCGCTTTTCTCGAAGCCGGGGACGCAGAACGGCTTCAACCAGCCGGCCGAGCTGCTGCAGACGCGCCATCTGCTGAAGATGGGTGATGAGGAGACCACGAAGACAGGCGCGCCCGACAGCCCGCCGACGCCGCTCGCCGCGCCGCGCTTCGAGATGGAGATGGAGGCGAACAAGCCGACGCTGCCCGCCGCGCACGGGGCGATCGAGCCGCCCGAAGTGCATGCGGAGAACATCACGATCGGCAACGGCGACGTGCTGATCGCGGCGATCACGAGCTGCACGAACACGTCCAACCCGGGCGTGCTGCTCGCGGCCGGGCTGCTTGCGAAGAAGGCGGTGGAAAAGGGCCTGCGCGTGAAGCCGCACATCAAGACGTCGCTGGCACCGGGCTCGCGCATCGTGACCGAGTACCTCGACAAGACCGGGCTGCTGCCCTACCTCGCGCAGCTCGGCTTCTCGCTGGTGGGCTACGGCTGCACGACGTGCATCGGCAACTCGGGCGATCTCACGGCGGAGATCAACGAAGCGATCACGCAGAGCGACCTCGTCTGCGCGGCCGTGCTCTCGGGCAACCGCAACTTCGAAGCGCGCATCCATCCCAACATCAAGGCCAACTTCCTCGCGAGTCCGCCGCTCGTGGTGGCCTATGCGATCGCGGGCACCGTGCTGAAGGACCTCATGACCGAGCCGGTGGGGCGCGGCCACGGCGGCAAGGACGTCTACCTCGGCGACATCTGGCCTTCCAGCAAGGAGATCCACAAGCTCATGAAGGACGCGATGAACGCGAAGGCGTATCGCGCGAACTACTCGAAGGTGAAGAGCGAGCCGGGCGAACTCTGGACCGGCATCCAGGGCGTCGCGGGCCAGACCTACGACTGGCCGACCAGCACTTACATCGCGGAGCCCCCTTTCTTCGAGGGCTTCGCGTTGCAGCCGGCCGTCGCGGCGAACGACGACGGGCAACGTTTCTCGGTCCGCAACGCGCGCATCATGGCGCTCTTCGGCGATTCGATCACGACCGACCACATCTCGCCCGCGGGATCGATCAAGGAATCGTCGCCCGCCGGGCAGTACCTCGTGGGCAAGGGCGTGCTCAAGCCGGACTTCAACAGCTACGGCGCGCGCCGCGGCAACCATGAGGTGATGATGCGCGGCACGTTCGCCAATGTGCGCATCAAGAACCTGATGATCCCGGCGCTCGCCGACGGCTCGCGCGTGGAGGGCGGACTCACGATCCACCGCGACGACACCGGCCACGCGCAGCAGATGTTCATCTACGACGCGGCGATGAAGTACATCGCCGCGGGCCGCTCGACCGTGATCTTCGCGGGCGAGGAATACGGCACGGGCTCCTCGCGCGACTGGGCGGCCAAGGGGACGCAGCTCCTGGGCATCAAGGCCGTCATCGCGCGCAGCTTCGAGCGCATTCACCGCAGCAACCTCGTGGGCATGGGCGTGCTGCCGCTGCAGTTCAACGGCAGCGACACGTGGCAGTCGCTGCGGCTCGACGGCTCGGAGTTCGTGGACGTCTTCCCCGACCCCGACCTGCGTCCGCAGAGCGAGGCGAAGCTCGTGATCACGCGCGGCGACGGACAGCGCGACGAGATCGCGCTTACGCTGCGCATCGACACGCCGATCGAAGTGGAGTATTACCGCCACGGCGGCATCCTGCCATTCGTGCTGCGGCAGCTTCTCGCTGCGTGAAGGCATGAGGCGCGAGAAGGCGATTGAAGGCGATTGAAGGCGCGGCTTGCGATCGCGGGCGGAGGCATCGGCGGCCTCGCGGCGGCGTTCGCCGGCCGTCGCGCGGGCTGCGAAGTGGCACTGTTCGAGCAGGCCGAATTCTTCTCGGAGGTGGGCGCGGGCATCCAGATGGGGCCGAACGTCACGGCCATCCTGCGCGAATGGGGGCTGCTCGAAGGCGAGCTCGCCGCGAGTGTCGCGCGGCCCGGCAGATTGCGCGCGCGCGGCGCCGACGATGGCCGCGAACTCGCGGCGCTCGCGCTCGGTGCCGGCTTCGAGTCGCGCTACGGCGCGCCTTACCTCACCGTGCACCGCGCCGATCTGCAGACCGCACTGTTGCAAGCCGCGCGGGAAGCGGGCGCGACGCTGCGCAATGGCGCGCGCGTGACGCAGGCCGCGCAGGACGAACACGGCGTGCACGTCGCCGCGGGCGGCAACTTCGATGCCGATGCGCTGATCGGTGCGGATGGCCTCTGGAGCAGCACGCGGCAGCTCGTCGTGCCTGCGGACACACCGCCGCGCGCCACGGGTCATCTGGCCTACCGTGCCGTCGTGCGCCAGACGGAATTGCCGGCAGCCTCGCGCAGCACCGAAGTCACCGCATGGCTCGGCGCGGGCCTGCACGTCGTGAGTTATCCCGTGCGCGCGGGCGACTGGCTGAATGTCGTGTGCGTGGTGGAAGGATGCATCGAGCGCGATCCGCGCAGCTGGGACCACGCGGCGATCGCGGCGGACCTCTATGCGTCCACGCGAGCGGTGTGCACGCCCTTGCGCGACCTGCTCGGCGCGGTGGCGAACTGGCGCTTCTGGGTGCTGCACGACCGCCCGGTGCTGCGCGGCCCCGGCGAGATGGCGGCCGGCCGCGTTGCGTTGCTGGGCGATGCCGCGCATCCGATGCTTCCCTACCTCGCGCAAGGCGCGGGCATGGCTGTGGAGGACGCGCGCGAATTGCAGCGCGTGCTTCAGAGCGAGGGCGACGTCGCGAGGGACCTGCCCGCGGCGTTGCAGCGCTATGCGCTGCACAGGTGGGCGCGTTGCGCGCGCGTGCAGGCGCGGTCGCTGCGCAATGGGCGAATCTTCCATCTGGAAGGCCCGATGCGTGCCGCGCGCGACTTGTCGATGCGCGTGATGGGCTCGAGGCTGCTCGACGTGCCGTGGCTTTACGGGCAGAAGCGCTGAGCGCTCCGCGATGCCCGATCAGAGGTCGGTCCGCAGCCGCCAGATCTCCGGAAACAGCACGACGTCCAGCATCCTTCGCAAGTACGAAACGCCGCCGGTGCCGCCCGTGCCGCGCTTGAAGCCGATGATGCGCTCCACCGTCGTCACGTGCCGGAAGCGCCAGAGACGGAACGCATCTTCGAGATCGGTCAGTTCCTCGCCGAGCTGGTAGAGGTCCCAGTGCCGCTCGGGATCGCGGTAGATCGCGAGCCAGGCCTGTTCCACTTCGGCACTCTCCGTGTACGGCTGCGTCCAGTCGCGCTGCAGGCGATCCACGGGAATCGCGAAGCCGCGTCGCGCGAGAAGGCGCAGCGCCTCGTCGTAGAGCGACGGCGAACCGAACGCGTCGCGCACCTGTTGCAGCCGCTCGGCGCTGTGCTCGTGGGGCTTCAGCATCGCGGCATTCTTGTTGCCGAGGCGAAACTCGATCGAGCGGTATTGCCAGCTCTGGAAGCCGCTCGATTGGCCGAGATAGGGGCGTATCGCGCTGTATTCCGGCGGCGTCATCGTCGCGAGCACGTCCCACGCGTGCACGAGCTGCTCGAGGATGCGCGAGACGCGCGCGAGCATCTTGAACGCGGGCGCGAGCTGGTCGCGCGCGATCGCGGCGATCGCGCCCGCGAGCTCGTGCAGCATGAGCTTCATCCAGAGTTCGCTCGTCTGGTGCTGGATGATGAAGAGCAGTTCGTCCGGCGCGGGCGAAAGCGGGCGCTGCGCGTCGAGGATCGTGTCGAGCTGCAGGTAGTCGCCGTAGCTCATGGAGCGGCTGAAGTCGAGCTGCGCGCGCTCCTCGCGCACGATGTCTTCGGGCTTGCGCGCGTCGGTCATGTCGCCTTTCATGTCACCGCGTTCCTGCGGTTGAATTCGTCTCCGCGCCATTCGCCCGAACCGAGCACCTGGCACAGGTGCTCCACCGCGTTCCACACGTCCTCATACCCCAGGTGGAGCGGTGTGAAGCCGAAGCGCAGGATGTCGGGCGCGCGGAAGTCGCCGATGACGCCGCGCGCGATCAGCGCCTGCACGATCGCATAGGCGCCTTCTTCGCGGGCCAGGCACACCTGCGATCCGCGCACGGCGTGGTCGCGCGGCGTGACGAGCGCAAGCCCATGCCCCGCGCAGCGCTGTTCCACCAGGGCGATGAAAAGATCGGTGAGCGCGAGCGACTTCGCGCGCAGCGCTTGCATGCCTCCGAATCGATCGGCCGCGCGCAGCGTGTCGAGCCCGCACTCGAGCGCGACCATCGAAAGGATCGGCTGCGTGCCGCACAGATAGCGCGCGATGCCCTGGGCGGGCCGGTAGCCGGAGGTGAATTCGAACGGCGCCGCGTGACTCCACCAACCGGAAAGCGGCTGCTCGAATCGATCCGCATGACGCGGGTGCACCCAGAGGAACGCGGGCGCGCCCGGTCCGCCGTTCAGGTACTTGTAGCCGCAGCCGATCGCGAAATCGGCATCGGCCGCGTGCAGGTCGATGGGGACCGCGCCCGCGCTGTGGCACAGGTCCCAGATCGCCAGCGCGCCTGCGCGATGCGCACGCCGCGTGAGTTCGCGCATGTCGTGCATCGCGCCCGTGCGGTAGTTCACGTGCGTGAGCATGAGAACGGCGACCTGATCGTCCAGCCGCTCGGAGAGCGCGTCGGACTCGGCGAGCACGAGCCGCATGCCGTGTTCGCGGCAGAAGGTCTGCGCGATGTAGAGGTCGGTCGGGAAGTTGGTGCGTTCGCTGAGGATCACCTTGGCGTCCGGCCGCTCGTGCTTCGCGATCGCGCAGGCGGCACTCAGCACCTTGAAGAGGTTGACGGAAGTGCTGTCGGTGGCGACGCACTCGCCGGCGCGCGCGCCGATGAGCGTTGCAATGCGGTCGCCGAGCGTGCGCGGCATCTCGTACCAGCCCGCGCTGTTCCAGGAGCGGATCAGGCCGTGCCCCCATTCCTCGGTCACCGTGCGCGCCACGCGTTCCTGCGCGGCGCGAGGCAGCGGCCCGAGGGAGTTGCCGTCCAGATAGATCACCTCCGGCGGCAGGACGAAGAGGTCGCGCAGCGGCCGCAACGGGTCGCGCGCGTCGAGCGCGCGGCAGTCTTGCAGAGTCGTCATGGGCTTCGCAGCACCGCGCGCACGGGCGAAGCGTCGGCGGTCGTGAGTTTGAGGGGCAGGGCGATCAGTTCGTAGTCTCCTTCGGGGACCTCGTCGAGCACGAGGTTCTCCAGCACGCGCAGGTCGCGCTCCCGGATCACCTGGTGGCTCGGCAAATCCTTGCTTTCGGCGGGATCGATGCTCGCGGTGTCGATGCCGATGAGGCGCACGCCGAGGTCCGCGAGCCGTTCGACGGTCGTGCTCGCGAACGCGGCGAGATACGGGTCCCACAGGGTGGGGGATTTCTCGTAAGTGCGCACGAGAACACGCGGCGGCAGGTCTTGCGTTGCGCGCGCGATGTGATGCCATTCGATGAGAGGGCCGATGCCGATCGCATGAATCACGCGGCAAAGACCCAGGTACGGCGCGAGATCGACTTCGCCGATGGCCCGGCCTTCGTCGCCATAGTGCAGCGGCGCATCCGCGTGCGCGCCGAAGTGCGGGCTCAGCGTGATGCTGCTCACGTTGACCGGACATCCAGGCGCGATCCTCGCGTTCCAGTGCTGCGCATAGGGCGTGTCGCCCGGAAAGACCGGCGAGCCGGCGTGCACGGCCGGCGAGATGTCCCAGAGTCGCTTCATTTAGTTGAAGCTTAAAGCATTTGCGGGCACGCGGACACCGGCCTGTCTTCGCCGTCAACCGCCGCAGCGCCTCGTGCGTTGGTTGCATCACTGTATATGGATACAGTTCAACTCAAGGAGGAAGACACCATGGAGCTGCACGCAGCACGCCAGATCATCGATACGCTCGCGCAGGGCGTCCATCCCGTGACAGGCGAAGTGATGCCCGAAGACAGTCCCTACAACGCGCCGCCAGTCATTCGCGCGTTGTTCACGGTCTCGCAGGCGCTCGAAGAAGGCTTGTTGAAGGTACCCAAGCCCGCTCCCGTCCCCGTGCCCGTGCGCGTGCGTGCCGCGCCGCCGGTGAATGCCGGCAAACCCTGGTCTTCGGAAGACGACGCGCAACTGCAGGCGGCCTTCGACGAAGGCACCGACCTGAAGGCACTCGCGGACAAGCTCGGGCGGACGCGCTTCGGCATCGAGCAGCGGCTCATCAAGCTCGGCAAGATGGCCGCGCCCGCGGGTGGCGGGCGGTACGGAGGCGCCGCGTGACTTCAGCCCACCCGGCCCAGCACCAGAAACTCCATCAGCGCCTTTTGCACATGCATCCGGTTTTCCGCCTCGTCCCACACCACCGATTGCGGGCCGTCGATCACGTCGGCTTCGACTTCCTCGCCGCGGTGCGCGGGCAGGCAATGCATGAAGAGCGCGTCGGGCTTGGCTGCGCGCATCATCTCCGCATCCACGCACCAGTCGGCGAAGGCCTTGCGGCGTTCCTCGTTCTCCGCCTCGAAGCCCATGCTGGTCCACACGTCGGTGGTGACGAGGTCCGCGCCGCGGCAGGCTTCCATCGGGTCCTTGAAGACCTTGTAGCTGTCGTTGCTGCGGATGCCGGCGATGGCCTGGTCGACTTCGTAGCCCGTGGGCGTGCTCACGTGCACCGTGAAGCCGAGCAGCTCCGCGGCCTGCAGCCAGGTGTTGGCCATGTTGTTGCCGTCGCCGACCCATGCGACCACGCGCCCCTTGATCGACCCGCGGTGTTCGATGTAGGTGAAGATGTCCGCGAGGATCTGGCACGGATGGAATTCGTTCGTGAGGCCGTTGATCACCGGCACGCGCGAATACCTGGCGAACGTATCGATGCGCTCCTGCCCGAAGGTGCGGATCATCACGAGGTCCACCATGCGGCTGATCACGCGCGCGGTGTCCTCGATCGGCTCCGCGCGTCCGAGCTGCGAATCGCCCGTCGTGAGATTCACGACCGAGCCGCCCATCTGGTACATGCCGGCTTCGAAGCTCACGCGCGTGCGCGTGGAGGCCTTCTCGAAGATCATCGCGAGCGTGCGGTCCGCAAGCGGCTGGTATCTCTCGTAGTTCTTGAATTTCTTCTTGATGGCCGCCGCGCGCTGGAACACCCAGTCGTGCTCCTCGGCCGTGAAGTCGCTGAATTGCAGGAAGTGCCGGATCGCCATCGTGCTTACTCGGAAAGGAACGCCTTCACGAGCGGCGCGAGCAGGGCGACGATCTCGTCGGCCTCGCTCTCCGTGAGGATGAGCGGCGGCAGCAGCCGCACGACGTTGTCGGCCGTGACGCTGATGAGAAGGCCCGCGTCGGCCGCGCGTTGCGTGAGGACCGTGCAGTTCCTCGCGAGCTCGATGCCGAGCATCAATCCCTGGCCGCGGATCTCCTTCACGCCCGCGAGGCCCGAGAACTCGCGCGCCAGCGAGTCCCTCAGGCGGGCGCCGACGCGCGCCGCGTTCTCGAGCAGTCCGTCTTCCTCCATGATGCGGATCGTCTCGATGCCCGCGCGCATCGCAAGCGGATTGCCGCCGAAGGTCGTGCCATGGTTGCCGGGCTGGAAGATGTCCGCGGCCCGCGGCCCCGCGAGAACCGCGCCCACCGGCACGCCCGAGCCGAGGCCCTTCGCGAGCGGCATCACGTCCGGCACGATGCCCGCCCACTGGTGCGCGAACCATTTGCCGGTGCGGCCCATGCCGCATTGCACCTCGTCGATCATGAGGAGCCACTGCCGGTCGTCGCAGAGCTTCCTTACTTGCCGCAGGTACTCGGTGCGCATCGGGTTGATGCCGCCTTCGCCCTGGATGGTTTCGAAGAACACCGCGACGACATCGCGGTTGCCTTCCGTCGCCTGCTTCAGCGCATCGATGTCGTTGAGCGGCACGCGGATGAAGCCCTCCACGAGCGGGCCGAAGCCCTTCTGCACCTTCTCGTTGCCGGTGGCCGAGAGCGTGGCGATGCTGCGGCCGTGGAAGGCTTTCTCGTAGACGACGATCTGCGGCCGCTCGATGCCGCGGTCGTGCCCGTACTTGCGCGCGAGCTTGATCGCGGCCTCGTTCGCCTCCAGCCCCGTGGAGCAGAAGAAGGCGTTCGTCATGCCCGAGAGTTCCACGAGCTTGGCCGCGAGCTTCTCCTGGTTGGGCACGTGGTAGTAGTTGCAGCTGTGGATGATCTTCGCGACCTGGTCCTGGATCGCGGGCACGAACTTCGGGTGGTTGTGGCCGAGCGTGTTCACCGCGATGCCGGCGAGCGCGTCGAGGTAGCGCTTGCCGTTCACGTCCCAGACGTAGGCGCCCTGGCCGTGCGACAGCGCGATCGGCAGGCGCCCGTAGGTGTTCATGGTGTGGGGCGAGGAAGCCTCGATGGCGGACATCGTCGTGATCCTTCTGGCGAAAATGAAATCGGCTCCACCCGGCGAAGCGCCCGGGTGAGCCGTCGAGAGCCGATTTTAGGCACACGATCTCGCGCGCCGGGTTGAGATTTGCGCATCACACTCATGAGCCGCGACAGCTGCGTGACATCCCGGTGGCGCATGATCGCGCTTCGCTAGAATGCTTGCTGCAGCGCAACATATGAGTGCCGATACCGCAAAGGAAGTCTTCATCCAGGGCATCACCCGGGACGGGCGGGTCTTTCGGCCGAGCGACTGGGCCGAGCGGCTGGCCGGCGTGATGAGCCCCTTCCGCCCCGGCGGCGCGCTGCCCGGGAGCCATCTCAGCTATTCGCCCTGGTGCGTGCCGACCGTGATCAACGGCGTGAAGTGCGTGGTCGTGAACAGCGCCTTGCGCCATGCCGAGCCGATGGCGTGGGACTTCGTCATCAACTTCGCGAAGGACAACGAGCTGCAGATGGCGGAGCTGAAGGCGGAGTAAGGGGGTTTTGGGCCGCGACGTTTTCAACGCAGAGGCGCAGAGGACGCAGAGGGCCGCAGAGTGAAAGAAGCCGGTTTCCCGCATGTGGAACCGAAATGAAAAAACCGCCCGAAGGCGGTTTTTCACTTTGCTGCACAGCGCACCCGGTTCAAACGGCGGAAGCTCGCGCGAGCTTCCGGGCTGACCCGATCTATCCGATCAGGCTGCTGCGGCCAGGGACTTGACCTTGGCCGAAAGACGGCTCTTGTCGCGAGCGGCCTTGTTCTTGTGGAAGATGCCCTTGTCGGCCACCGTGTCCACGATCGACTGCGCCTTGGCGAAGAGTTCCGTCGCCTTGGTCTTGTCGCCCGCGGCAACCGCCTTCTCGACGTTCTTCACCGCGGTGCGGTATTTGGAGCGCAAGGACGTGTTCTGAGCATTGAGCTTCACGTCCTGGCGTGCGCGCTTGCGGCCCGACGCGAGTCGGGGGTTCTTTTTCTTCGGCTTTCCAGAGGCCATGGGAGGGATTCCTTGAGTGTCTGAGGATGTTGCGCAGCAAAGCTTTCCATTATAGCCGCTGCCGCCCGGCACCGGTCGCCGGGCACCGCCGTGGCGAGGGTGAGGCACGCCACGATCCCCCGCCGGTCTCGTGCATGCCGCGCACTATAAACTCGCGGGCTGCATGAGTTTGTTCAAAGCCGCCTCGACGGTGTCCTTGCTGACACTCGCGTCCCGCATCACCGGCCTCGTACGCGACTTGCTGATGGCGGCGATCTTCGGTGCCACCGGCCTCACCGACGCATTCAACGTCGCCTTCCGCATCCCCAACCTCTTCAGGCGCCTCTTTGCCGAAGGCGCATTCAGCCAGGCCTTCGTGCCGACGCTCGCGCATTCGAAGGAAACCGAGGGCGACGCCGCCACCCACCGTCTGATCGACAGCGTGGCTACCGTGCTCACCTGGGCGCTCGCCCTCACATGCGTCGTGGGCGTGATCGCTGCTCCGCTGCTCGTCTGGGCGCTCGCGAGCGGCCTGCAGAAAGACGCGCGCAGCTTCGACGCCGCGGTGACGATGACGCGCTGGATGTTCCCCTACATCGGCTGCATGTCGCTCGTGGCGCTCGCCGCGGGCATCCTCAACACGTGGAAGCGCTTCGCCGTCTCGGCGTTCACGCCCGTGCTGCTGAACCTGTGCATGATCGCGGCCGCGTGGCTCGGCGCCCCGCTCTTTCGCTCCTGGGGGATCGAGCCGATCTACGCGATGGCGGTGGGCGTGATGGCGGGAGGCGTGCTGCAACTCGCGGTGCAGGCGCCCGCGCTCGGTCGCCTGCATCTCATGCCGCGCATCGGGCTCACGTGGCGGCGCCTGCGCGACGCGTGGCACGACCCCGGCGTGCGCCACGTGACGAGCATGATGGCGCCGGCGCTTCTGGGCGTGAGCGTGGCGCAGCTCTCGCTACTCATCAACACGCAGATCGCCTCGCACCTCGCGGCGGGCAGCGTCACCTGGCTCTTCTATGCCGACCGGCTGATGGAGTTTCCGACGGCGATGCTCGGAGTCGCGCTCGGCGTCGTGCTGATGCCGCAGCTCGCGGCCGCGCGCGCCGCCCAGGACCCGGATCGCTATTCCGGCATGCTCGACTGGGGCTTGCGGCTCGTCGTGCTGCTTGCCGTTCCCGCGGCCGCGGCCTTGCTCGTGTTCGCGAAGCCGCTGGTCGCCACACTCTTTCACTACGGCGCCTTCCGCGATTTCGATGTGGACCAGGTGTCGGCCGCGCTCGCCGGCTACGGGCTGGGCCTGCTTGGGCTCGTGGGGATCAAGGTGCTCGCGCCCGGCTTCTACGCAGAGCAGGACATGCGCACGCCGGTGCGCATCGCCGTGTCGGTGCTCGTGATCACGCAACTGCTGAACCTCTTGCTCGTGCCGCTCGCGCGCCGTTACGATCTGGGGCACGCGGCGCTCGCGCTGTCGATCGGCATCGGCGCGCTCATTAACGCGTCCTGGCTGCTCTTCGGGCTCATGCGCCGCGGCAGCTATCGCCCCGCGCCGGGATGGGCGCGCTTCCTGCTGCAGGTGGCGGCGGCGACCGCGCTGCTTGCCGCCTTCCTCGTGTGGGCATCGCAGGCATTCCCCTGGGTCGCTTGGCGCCATGAACCGCTGCATCGCGTCGCGACGATGGCCGCGATGCTGGCGGCGGCGGCCGTGATCTACTTCGCGGCCCTCAGGATCGCCGGCGTGCGTCTGCGGCATTTCCTCACGCATTGAGGCGGGCGCTTGACGCCCGCAAGCTCGTCCACTACAAAATCACCATGGCCTCCGCGTATTGCGCGCCCACCGCGCTCGAATACTTCAGCTCGCTCGTGCATAGCGACGAGCAGTTTCCGCTGCTGGAAGCCGCGGCGAGCATCGCGCAGGACGAATACCCCGATCTCGATTTGCAGCAGGTGCTGGGCGATGTGGACCAGCTCCTCGCGCGCCTGAGGCGCCGCATCCCCGCCGACGCGCCGGCGCTGCAGCGCCTGCGCAGCCTGAACCAGTTCTTCTTCCGGGACCTCAGTTTCGGGGGCAACGTCAACGACTACTGCGACCCGGACAACAGCTACCTGAACGTGGTGCTTCGCACGCGGCGCGGCATCCAGATCTCGCTCGCGGTGTTGTGGATGGAGCTCGCGCAGGGCATCGGGCTGCATGCGCGCGGCGTGTGCTTTCCCGGGCATTTCATGGTGAAGGTCAACCTGCCGAAAGGGCAGGTCGTGATCGATCCGTTCACGGGCACGTCGCTCTCGCGCGAGGAACTTGCGGAGCGGCTCGAGCCTTACAAGCGCAGCAGCGGCCTCGTGGACGAGTTCGAAGTTCCGCTGGGTCTTTACCTGCAGGCGGCGCCGCCGCGCGACATCATCGCGCGGATGCTGCGCAACCTGAAGGAAGTGCATCGCGCACAGGAGGATTGGCAGCGGCTGATCGCGGTGCAGGATCGTCTGCTCGTGCTTCTGCCGGATGCCTGGTCGGAATATCGCGACCGGGGGCTCGCGCATGCCGAGCAGGGGCATACGTCGAGGGCGGTGGATGATCTCGAAACGTACCTCGTGCATGCGCAGGACGCGCTCGACATCGATGCGATCGCGGACCGGGTGGCGGGGTTGAGGCGGGAACGGCACTAGTCCAGGCGCCCGCGCGGTAGAAGCCCGCTTTTGCTCCCTCTCCCTGCGGGAGAGGGTTGGGGTGAGGGCCGCCTACCGCTTCAGGAACTGCGGCAAGCCGCGCGATTCCCCCGGCGCTTCCGCCCGCGCGAGCGTCGGCTGGCCGCGCCCGCTGGAAAGCGTCTTCGCCCCGCTCAGCACCGACAGGCGCGCACCCGCGATCAGCGCGTCCTGCGCGGGCATCAGGTTCTGCGGCCGCGGCGCATGCGCGCGCGCCACGACCGGCTTGGCCTGCGCAGGATCGTTCGCCGCCTGCGGCGGCTCCAGGATCGGCTGGAACCATTGCACGATGGGTTCCCACTGCGCCAGGTCGGCCGTCACCTGGTGCGCCGGCAGGTCGAAGATCGTGAGACCGCGCTCGAGACTGCGCACGTAAAGCTGCGTTTCGCGCAGCGCCCCCAGGTATTCGACGCCGATCCCTTCGGACCACAGCCTGAGCGTCTGCGCCGCATTCGTGCGTCCATCGACACGCATGCCGACGCTTGCCACCCGGCACCGCTTCTGGGCCACGCGCGGCAGCGTCATGAGTTCGGCATGGCAATGCGCGGCCGACTCGCGGTCGAATACCGAAGGACACACCGGGATGACGATCGCGTCCGCGAACATCACGACCCGCGCGAGCTCGAAGCCGTGAATCCCGCCGGGCGTATCGAGCACGGCATGCGTGATGCCCGTGGGCACGCGCAGCATGTTCTTGTTGTCGAGCGTCCAGGGGGAAATGAGCGGAAGGTCCACCGAGCGGCGGCGCAGCCACCCACGGCTCGACTGCTGGCGGTCGACGTCGCCCAGCATCACGGCATGGCCCCGGCGAGCGCACCAGGCGGCCACGTGCGCGGCAAACGTGCTCTTGCCGCTGCCCCCTTTGCGATTCACGACTGCGATGACCGGCATGCCGACTCTCCTCGGACCGAGCTTGCAGTGTGAGCCAAACTCCGGCGCAAGTCCAGCAAAACAAGCCTCGCGCGCTAGGAGTTTTGTAGCGGCGCCACGGCCGGCGCGGGGCGGTCGACTCACCCCATCACGCCGGCGTCGAAAGCCGATCCACCGCCTCGGCCACGGTACAGATGCGAGCGAAGCGGTCCTTGAGCACGGCGACCGTGCGCGCCTTGATGTCGGCGGCGGCGAACGGCGAGCCGTCTTCCAGCTTCATGTCGAACGTGTGCGTGGCCTCGGGCACGTAGTCGACTTCGAAGCCGAGGTCCGACGCGTGCCGCGCTGTCGTCTCGCAGCATTGCTCGGTGCGGATGCCGCTCACCACGAGCCGGCCGATGCCCTGCTGGTGCAGCCAGACTTCGAGCCCGGTGCCCACGAGCGCGCTGTGCCGGCTCTTGTGGAAGGTCGCCGCCGCTTCGAACGGCGCGAGCCCCTCCAGCGGCCGCACCTGGCCGGACTCGAGGGCGAACGCGTTGGCGGGCGTCTTCGGCCCGTCCACGTGGAAGATTCGCACGATGGGAACGCCTGCCTTCTTCGCGGCCTCGATCAGCGCGTTCTGCGCCGCGAGGTAGGCGGGCAGGTCGCGGTCGCTGAAGTAGGGCCGGGAGCGAAAGGACTCCTGGACGTCGATGACGATCAGACACGGTTTCATGGATGAGGTCTCCTTGCGCTCAGACAACGATCACCGCGGCGCCGTCGCCTCGCGCTGCGATGGTACCGATCTCGTGCACGGTCTCGCCCTCTTCGCGCAGCGTCCGCGCGGTGGCCTGCGCATGCGCCGCGTCCACCACGACGACCATGCCGATGCCGTTGTTGAAGGTGCGGTTCATCTCGTGGTCGTCGATGGACGCCGTGCGCTGCAGCCACGCGAACAGCTCGGACTGCGGCCAGCTGCCCTTGCGCAGGTGCGCCGCGGTGCCCTCGGGCAGCACGCGGGGGATGTTTTCGAGAAGGCCGCCGCCCGTGATGTGCGAAAGCGCCTTGATGGGGTGCTGCGCGAGCGCGGCAAGCACGGACTTCACGTAAAGGCGCGTGGGCGCCATCACGGCTTCGCGAAAGGGCTTGCCGTCGAGCGTGGCGGGAAGCGTGTCCTTCGCGCGGTCGATGCACTTGCGAACCAGCGAAAAGCCGTTGGAATGCACGCCGCTCGAGGCGAGCCCGAGCACGGCGTCGCCGGGCTTCACGCTGTCGCCCGTGAGGATGCGCGACTTCTCCACGGCCCCCACGGCGAAGCCCGCGAGATCGTATTCGCCTTCGGGGTACATGCCGGGCATTTCGGCCGTCTCGCCGCCGATGAGAGCGCAGCCGCTCAGCTCGCAGCCGCGCGCGATGCCGCCCACGACGGCAGCGGCGGTGTCCACGTCGAGCTTGCCGCAGGCGAAGTAGTCGAGAAAGAAAAGCGGCTCCGCGCCCTGCACGAGCACGTCGTTCACGCTCATGGCGACGAGGTCGATGCCGACGGTGTCGTGCATGGCCCATTCGAAGGCGAGCTTGAGCTTCGTTCCCACACCGTCGGTGCCGCTCACGAGCACGGGTTCCCGGTAGCGTTTCGGCACTTCGAAGAGCGCGCCGAAGCCGCCGATGCCTGCGAGCACGCCCTCGCGCAGCGTTTTCTTCGCGAGCGGCTTGATGCGTTCGACGAGCGCGTCGCCGGCGTCGATATCGACGCCGGCATCCTTGTACGAGAGGGGGCGGTTGGGCATGGCGAGGAGGGTGGTCGAGGCGCGCAGCGCGCCCGATAGAATTTGCCCGAATTTTACCGACCCGAGCGATGCCATTCACTTCGAGCCAGATTCGCGCTGCCGCCTGGGTGGCGATCGCATTGCTCGCGTTCCTGGTCCTGCGTGCGCTCGGGCCTGTCCTCACGCCCTTCATCGTCGCGGCGGTGCTCGCCTACGCGCTCACGCCGCTCGTGGACCGGCTCGCCGCGAGCGGGCGCGGGCGGATGCCGCGGGCGCTCGCGGCCCTCGTCGTCGAACTGCTCTTCCTGTTCGCGCTCGCCTGCATCTTCCTGCTGGTGGTGCCGGTCGTCGCGAAGGAGCTGCCCCTCATTCGCCAGCAGCTACCCACGGTTCTCGACCGGCTCGACGCCGCCGTCGCGCCGTGGCTGAACCAGTTCGGCTTTCGCGTCTCGCTCGACCTCGCGAGCATGAAGGAGCGCCTCCTGGGCTATCTCAACGCCAACTGGTCGACGGCGTTTCCCTCGCTCTGGACGTCGCTCAAGCTCGGCGGCAGTGTCGCGCTCACGGTGCTCGGCAACGTGCTTCTCGTGCCGGTCGCGCTGTTTTACCTGCTGCTCGACTGGAAGCCCTTCGTGGCGCGGGTGCTGGAACTCGTGCCGCCGCGCGCGCGGCCCGGCGTGGATTCGTTCACCGCGGAATGCGACCAGGTGCTTGGACAGTATCTGCGCGGGCAACTGCTCGTGATGGCGACGATGGCGGTCTACTACAGCACCGGGCTCGCCCTCTTCGGACTCGATCTCGCCTTGCCGATCGGCGTTTTCACCGGACTCGCGATGTTCGTGCCCTACCTCGGGTTCGGCTTCGGTCTGCTGCTCGCCACGTTCGCGGGCCTGCTGCAGTTCGCGCCGGGCGAGGCGTTCCTCATGATCGCGGTGGTGTACGGCAGCGGGCAGGTGGTGGAGGGATTCTTCATCACGCCGCGGCTCGTGGGCGAGCGCATCGGCCTGCATCCGCTGGCCGTGATCTTCGCGCTGCTTGCGTTCGCGCAGGTGCTGGGCTTCGTGGGGGTGCTGGTCGCGTTGCCGGCGAGTGCTGTGCTGCTCGTCGCGATCCGGCGGGTGCGCCACGGTTATCTGGCGAGCCGGCTCTATCAATCGTGATGAAGCAGCTCGCGCTCGACATCGGTCTTGCACGCGCGCCGACCCTGGCCGGTTTCTTCGCGGGCCCCAACGAGGCCGCGCTCAGGCACCTGGAACTTTGGGCGGGCAGTCCCACGCGCTCCCCGGTGCCCACGTACCTCTGGGGCGCGCCCGGCAGTGGCAAGACGCATCTCTTGCGTGCCGTGGCCGAGGCGCTGCGGGAGCAGGGGGCGGCCGCGGGCTGGATCGATCCGGCGGTGGCCGAGCCGCCGGAGTTCGACGAGCGCTGGGCGATCGTGCTGCTGGACGACGTGCATCTGTACACGGCGGTGCAGCAGCATGCGGCCTTCAACTGGTTCGTGCAGGCGCAGACGCTGCATCTCGGCGTGCTGGCGGCGGGCATGTTTCCGCCGGCCGACCTGAAGCTGCGGGAGGACTTGCGCACGCGGCTCGGGTGGGGCCATGTGTTCGAGCTGCATGTGCCGAGCGAGCCCGAGCGGCGAGCCGTGCTGCGCCAGGCGGCCGACGCGCGCGGCATCTTCCTGGGCGACGACGTGATGGACTTCGTCCTCACACGCTTTTCGCGCGATCTGGGCAGCCTCATGCAGCTCCTGGATCATCTGGATGCCTATGCGCTCAGGACGCAGAGGGCGGTGACGATACCGCTGGTGAAGGCGATGCTGGAGGAGGAGGAGGGGTGATACGAACGCCGGTCCGGCCGCCGTCCGGTGGTGCGCGCGAGTAGCACCGGATATACCCCGGGTAGGTAACTATCGGCGTGCGCGATGTCACGCTAAAGTCTCGACCGCGGTTGGCGCGGGCCACAAGCCCGAAGGCAACCGGAAGGAAAGTTGTCCCACCAGATTCATCCGACCCACCCGATCCAGGAGATATGCATTGGGCAAAGAAATCGCCAATCCCACGGCCGCTGAACTGAGCGCCATGGCCGACAAATACGTGACGTCG
>NZ_DASZSE010000014.1:0-100004 GCF_035548915.1 Ramlibacter sp.
TTCTCCGGCATGGAGGTGGAGACGATCTGCCGCTACAACCTGCCGGTCTGCGTCGTCATCTTCAACAACAACGGCATCTATCGCGGAACCGACGTCAATCCGACCGGCGGCGCCGACGCCGCGCCCATGGTCTTCGTGAAGGACGCACGCTACGAGAAGCTGATGGAGGCGTTCGGCGGCGCCGGGGTGCGGGTGACGACCCCGGACGAGCTCTACCGCGCGGTGAGCGAGGCCATGGATTCCGGCAAGCCGACGCTCGTCAACGCCGCGATCGATCCGGCCGCCGGCACCGAGAGCGGCCGCATCGGCAACCTCAACCCGCAAAGCAAGCTGAAGAAGAAATGATTCCCACCCGCTCGTCCCCGCGCAAGCGGGGACCCTGAGCGATGCCGCAATGCCGCGCCGGATGCCCGCCTGCGCGGGCATGAGCGGAAGAGACGGAGGACCAGAAATGGCCAAGAACAAACAGAAGAAATCGAAGCAAGCCAAAGCTTCGAAGAAGCCCGCCCGCAAGGTCGTGAAGCTCGCGTCGAAGAAGGGCGCGGCGAGGAAGGCGAATGGCAACGGCCTGCCGCGGCCGA
This sequence comes from Ramlibacter sp., assembly GCF_035548915.1. Lineage (GTDB taxonomy): Bacteria > Pseudomonadota > Gammaproteobacteria > Burkholderiales > Burkholderiaceae_C > Ramlibacter. The sequence goes on from NZ_DASZSE010000014.1 coordinate 582, forward strand.
GCACCAAGCCCTGGGGACAAGCAGGCAAGGCGCTTGAGGGCGTGCGCATTCTCGACTTCACGCACGTGCAGTCGGGACCGACCTGCACCCAGCTGCTCGCCTGGTTCGGCGCCGACGTGATCAAGGTCGAGCGTCCCGGCGTCGGCGACATCACCCGCGGGCAGTTGCGCGACGTGCCCAACGCCGATTCGCTCTACTTCACGATGCTCAACCACAACAAGCGCTCGATCACCATCGATTCCAAGCACCCGCAGGGCAAGCGCGTGCTCGACGGGCTGATCAAGGTGTGCGACGTGCTGGTGGAGAACTTCGCCCCCGGCGCGCTCGACCGCATGGGCTTCTCGTGGGAGAAGATCCATTCGATCAATCCGCGCATGATCGTCGCCTCCGTGAAGGGCTTCGGCCCCGGCCCCTACGAGGACTGCAAGGTCTACGAAAACGTTGCGCAGTGCGCCGGCGGCGCGGCCTCCACCACCGGCTTCGACGACGGCCCGCCGCTCGTGACCGGCGCGCAGATCGGCGACTCGGGCACCGGCCTGCACCTCGCGCTCGGCATCGTCACCGCGCTCTTCCAGCGCGAAAAGACAGGCCAGGGCCAGCGCGTGCTGGCCGCCATGCAGGACGCCGTGCTGAACCTCTGCCGCGTGAAGCTGCGCGACCAGCAGCGGCTCGACCGCCGCCACGTGATGGAGGAGTACCCGCAATACCCCGAGAAGGAATTCGGCGAGGCCGTGCCGCGCGCGGGCAATTCATCGGGCGGCGGCCAGCCGGGCTGGATCCTCAAGTGCAAGGGTTGGCAGCACGACCCCAACGCCTACATCTACTTCATCACGCAGGCGCCGGTGTGGGACAAGATCTGCAAGGTGATCGGCGAGGAAGGCTGGATCACCGATCCGAGCTACTCGACGCCCAAGGCGCGGCTGCCGCACCTGAAGACGATCTTCTCGCGCATCGAGGAGTGGACCAAGACCAAGACGAAGTTCGAGGCGATGGAAATCCTGAACGGCTTCGACATCCCCTGCGGCCCGATCCTGTCGATGAAGGAGCTCGCCGAAGAGCCGTCGCTGCGCGAGACCGGCACCGTCGTCGAAGTGGATCACCCGACGCGCGGCAAGTACCTGACGGTGGGCAATCCGATCAAGCTCTCGGAAAGTCCCACCGACGTGAAGCGTTCGCCGCTGCTGGGCGAGCATACCGACGAAGTCCTCGCGCAACTCGGCTACTCGAGCGGGCAGATCGCCGAGCTGCGTGGCGCCAAAGTCATTTAAGGAGCGAACCATGAGCACTTTCCAACCCGACAAGAGCAAGGTCCGCGAAGTTCTCGACACCGTGAAGGCGGCCGGCCGCGGCTCCCTCACCGCGCCCGAAGGCAAGCGCGTCTGCGAGGCCTACGGCATCGCCGTGCCGCAGGAGGCCGTCGCCACCAGCGCGCCGGAAGCGTCGAAGCTCGCGCAGGGCATGGGCTTTCCGGTCGTGATGAAGATCGTGTCGCCCGACATCCTGCACAAGACCGAGGCGGGCGGCGTGATCGTGGGCGTGAAGGATGCCGCGGAGGCCGCGAGCGCGTACGAGCAGATCGTCGCGAACGCGAAGAAGTACAAGGCCGACGCCGCCATCCTGGGCGTGCAGGTCCAGCAGATGGTGAAGGGCGGCCAGGAGGTGATCGTCGGCGCGATGACCGACGCGAGCTTCGGCAAGCTGGTGGCGTTCGGCATGGGCGGCGTGCTGGTCGAAGTGCTGAAGGACGTCACCTTCCGCCTCGCGCCGGCCACGCGCGAGGACGCGGGCTCGATGCTCGATTCGATCCAGGCGGCCGAGATGCTGAAGGGCGTGCGCGGCGGCAAGCCCGTGAACCGCGAAGCGCTCGAGGACACGATCGTGCGCGTGTCTCAGCTCGTGAGCGATTTTCCCGAGATCGCGGAACTGGACCTGAACCCCGTCTTCGCGAGTGACACCGGCGCGATCGCCGCGGACGTGCGCATCGTCGTCGACTTCCAGCCGAAGACGCCGCGCTATCGCCCCGACGAGAAGAGCGTGGTGGCGGCGATGAACCGCATCATGAAGCCGCGGGCCGTGGCGGTGATCGGCGCGTCGAACGAGACCGGCAAGATCGGCAACTCGGTGATGAAGAACCTCATCAACGGCGGCTACAAGGGCACGATCTATCCGATCCACCCGAAGGAAGCCGAGATCATGGGGCTGAAGGCCTTCAGGAGCGTGAAGGACGTGCCGGCCGACATCGACGTGGCCGTGTTCGCGATTCCCGCGAAGATGGTGGCGCTCGCGCTGAAGGAGTGCGGCGAAAAGAAGATCGCGGGCGCGATCCTCATCCCCTCCGGATTCGGCGAGACCGGCAACATCGAAGGCCAGGAGGAGCTGCAGCGCATCGGGCGCGAATACGACATCCGCCTCATGGGGCCGAACATCTACGGCTTCTACTACACGCCTTCGAACCTGTGCGCGACGTTCTGCACGGCCTACGATTACAAGGGAACGACCGCCCTCTCCTCGCAGTCCGGCGGCATCGGCATGGCGATCATCGGCTACTCGCGCTCGGCGAAGATGGGCGTGTCGGCGATCGTGGGCCTCGGCAACAAGTCGGACATCGACGAGGACGACCTGCTTCTTTTCTTCGAGCAGGACGAGAACACGCAAGTGATCGCGCAGCACGCGGAAGACCTGAAGGACGGCCGCGCGTTCGCCGAGGTCGCCAGGCGCGTGTCGAAGAAAAAGCCCGTCATCATGCTGAAGGCCGGGCGCACCGCGATGGGCGCGGCGGCCGCGAGTTCGCACACGGGCGCGGTGGCCGGCACCGACAGGATTTACGACGACGTGCTCAGGCAGTCGGGCGTGATCCGCGCGAAGAGCCTGCGCCAGATGCTGGACTTCGCGCGCGGCGTGCCGATTCTCCCCACGCCCAAGGGCGAGAACGTCGTCATCATCACGGGCGCCGGCGGTTCGGGCGTGCTGCTGTCGGATGCGTGCGTGGACAACGGCCTGAAGCTGCTCAAGCCGATGCCCAAGGATCTGGATGAGGCCTTTCGCAAGTTCATCCCGCCGTTCGGCGCGGCCGGCAATCCGGTGGACATCACCGGCGGCGAGCCGCCCATCACGTACATGAACACAGTGCGCCTGGGACTCGAGGACGATCGCATCCACGCGCTCATCCTCGGCTACTGGCACACGATCATCACGCCGCCGATGGTCTTCGCGCGCAACATGGTGACGGTGGTCAACGAGATGAAGCAAAAGGGCAAGGTGAAGCCGGTGGTCGCGTCGCTCGCGGGCGACGTCGAAGTCGAGGAAGCGGCTCAGTACCTGTACGAGAATGGCATCCCGGCGTATGCGTACTCCACGGAGATCCCGGTGGAGATCCTGGGCGCGAAGTATCAGTGGGCTCGCTCGGGCGGGTTGTTGAAGTGAACAAGACCGCCGTCATCCCCGCGTTCGCGGGGATGACGGGGCAATGATCGTGCAGAAGAACCGTACCATCCCCATCGCCGCGGCGGGCTCGCCCGACATGCGGCTGCGCAAGCGCCAGGGCCCCAAGGGCCGCAAGCCCGACGCGCAGGCAGTCGAAGAGGTCGCGCGCGTCCTCGGTGACGCACCGCGCAGGCGCGACCTGCTGATCGAGCACCTGCACAAGCTGAACGACGAGTTCGGCAGGCTCTCCGCGCCGCACCTGTCCGCGCTCGCGCAGGAGATGCGGCTCGCGCAGTCCGAGGTGTACGAGGTCGCGTCCTTCTACCACCACTTCGACATCGTGCGCGAAGGCGAGGACGATCCGCCCGCACTGACCGTGCGCGTGTGCGACGGCCTCTCCTGCGAGATGGCCGGCGCGCAAAAGCTCCTCGCGAAGCTGCCTTCCATCCTCGGGCGCGACGTGCGCGTGCTCGCCGCGCCCTGCATCGGCCGCTGCGAACAGGCGCCCGCCGCCGTCGTGGGCCAGCACCCCGTGCCCCGCGCCACCACGGAAAGGGTCGCGGAGTGCGTGAAGCAAGGCATCACGAAGCACGAGCCCGAAGGCTACATCGGTCTGTCGCAATACCGCGCGGCCGGCGGCTACCGTCTGCTCGAGCAGTGCCTGAAGGGCGAGCGCAAGGCCGACGACGTGATCGCCACGCTCGAATCGTCCGGCCTGCGCGGCCTGGGCGGCGCGGGCTTTCCGGCAGGGCGCAAGTGGAAGATCGTGCGCGCCGAGCCCGCTCCGCGCCTCATGGCCGTGAACATCGACGAAGGCGAGCCCGGCACCTTCAAGGACCGCGTGTATCTCGAACGCGATCCGCACCGCTTCCTCGAAGGCATGCTGATCGCCGCGTGGGCGGTCGGCATCGACGCGATCTACATCTACCTGCGCGACGAATATCACGGCTGCCGCGCGCTGCTCGAGCAGGAACTCGCCCGATTGCAGGCCGACCCGCCCTCGGCGGGCCTGCCGAAGATCGATCTGCGCCGCGGCGCGGGTGCGTACATCTGCGGCGAAGAGTCCGCGATGATCGAATCGATCGAGGGCAAGCGCGGCATGCCGCGCCTGCGCCCGCCCTATGTCGCGCAGGTGGGCCTCTTCGGCCGCCCGACGCTGGAACACAATTTCGAGACGCTTTACTGGGTGCGCGAACTGCTCGAACGCGGCGCCGACTGGTTCTCCTCGCAAGGCGCGAACGGGCGCCAAGGCCTGCGCTCGTTCTCGGTGAGCGGCCGCGTGAAGGAGCCCGGGGTGAAGCTCGCGCCGGCCGGCATCACGATCCAGGAGCTGATCGACGAATTCTGCGGCGGCATGCAGGACGGGTACCGGTTCTACGGCTATCTGCCGGGCGGCGCGTCGGGCGGCATACTTCCCGCCTCGATGAACGACATACCGCTGGACTTCGACACGCTGCAGCCGCATGGCTGCTTCATCGGCTCGGCCGCGGTCGTCGTGCTGTCGGACAAGGACACGGCGACGATGGCCGCGAAGAACACGATGAGGTTCTTCAAGGACGAGTCGTGCGGGCAGTGCACGCCGTGCCGCGCGGGCACGGCGAAGGCGCTCGCGCTCATGAACGCGCCGAAGTGGGACGTGCCGCTGCTCGCGGAGCTGTCGCAGGTGATGCGCGATGCGTCGATCTGCGGCCTGGGCCAGGCGGCGCCCAATCCGGTGGATTGCGTGGTGAAATATTTCCCGCAGGAGCTGGGATGAAACGCTTCGTCATTCCCGCGAAGGCGATTCCCACCCGCGTGGGCATGACGACACTGGGAGTACCTTGACATGAACGCCGTCACGCGAGCCGAACTCGCCATGATCGACGCGCCCGTCGTGACCTTCAGGCTCAACGGCCGCGAAGTCGCTGCGCGCGCGAACGAAACGATCATCGAAGTCGCCGACCGCGAAGGCGTCGACATCCCGCGCCTGTGCTACAAGCCCGGCCTCGACAAGGCGGGCAACTGCCGCGCCTGCATGGTGGAGATCAAGGGCGAACGCGTGCTCGCGCCTGCGTGCTGCCGTGCGCCCGCGCCGGGCATGGAAGTGTCGAGCGACAGCGAACGCGCCCTGAAGTCGCAGCGCATGGTGCTCGAACTGCTGCAGTCGGACATGCCGGAGGTGGAGTACACGCGCAGCAACGAGGTCGACTTCTGGAGCGGGAAACTGAGCGTCGGCAAGCCGCGCTTTCCCTCGCGCGGCAACGTCGCGGCGGATCTTTCGCACCCGGCAATCGCGGTCAACCTCGACGCCTGCATCCAGTGCACGCGCTGCCTGCGCGCCTGCCGCGACGAACAGGTGAACGATGTGATCGGCCTCGCCTTCCGAGGCGAGCAGGCGAAGATCGTCTTCGACATGGACGACCCGATGGGTGTGTCCACCTGCGTGGCCTGCGGCGAATGCGTGCAGGCGTGCCCCACGGGCGCGCTCATGCCCGCGCGCGGCGCGGGACTGCAGGTGCCGGACAGGAAGGTCGAGTCGGTGTGCCCCTATTGCGGCGTCGGCTGCCAGCTCACCTACAACGTGAAGGACAACAGGATCCTCTACGTCGAAGGACGCGACGGCCCGGCGAACCACGGGCGCCTGTGCGTGAAGGGGCGCTACGGCTTCGACTACGCGCATCATCCGCAGCGCCTCACGAAGCCTTTGATCCGCAAGCCCGGCGTGCCCAAGGTGCCGCTGGAAACCATCGACCCCGAGCGGCTGCACGACATCTTCCGCGAAGCGACGTGGGAAGAAGCGCTGGACTTCGCCGCCCGCAGCCTTCGCGAGATCAAGGCGAAGCACGGGCCGAAATCGCTGGTGGGCTTCGGCTCCGCCAAGGGCAGCAACGAAGAGGCCTACCTCTTCCAGAAGTTCGTGCGCACGGGCTTCGGCAGCAACAACGTCGACCACTGCACGCGCCTGTGCCATGCGTCTTCGGTGGCGGCGCTGCTGGAAGGCATCGGCTCGGGCGCGGTGTCGAACCCGGTGATGGACGTGACGCAGGCCGAACTCGTCGTCGTGATCGGCGCGAATCCGACGGTGAACCATCCGGTGGCGGCGACCTGGATGAAAAACGCCGTGAAGAACGGCACGAAGCTCGTCGTGATGGACCCGCGTGCTTCGGACCTTTCGCGCCTCGCGTGGCGCTTCATGCAGTTCAAGCCCGACACCGACGTCGCGATGCTGAACGCGATGATGCACGTGATCGTGCAAGAAGGCCTCGCCGACCGCGCCTTCATCGAGTCGCGCACGAGCGGCTTCGAGGAACTGAAGAGGAACGTCGAGGGCTACAGCCCCGAGGCGATGGCGCCGATCTGCGGCATTCCCGCCGAGACACTGCGTGAAGTGGCCCGCGCGTATGCGACGTCGAAGGGCTCGATGATCCTCTGGGGCATGGGGGTGTCGCAGCACGTGCACGGCACGGACAACGCGCGCTGCCTGATCGCGCTGTCGCTCCTCACGGGCCAGATCGGCCGGCCCGGCACCGGACTGCATCCGCTGCGCGGCCAGAACAACGTGCAGGGCGCGTCCGACGCGGGGCTGATTCCGATGATGTACCCGGACTACCAGCGCGTGGCCGATCCGCGTTCGCGCGAGAAGTTCGAAAAGCACTGGGGCCTGGCAGCCGGCTCGCTGGACGACAAGCCCGGCCTCACGGTGGTGGAGGTGATGCACGCGGCCTACGAGGGCCGGGTGCGCGGCATGTACATCATGGGCGAGAACCCCGCGATGTCCGACCCCGACGCGAACCATGCGCGCGAGGCGATCGCGAAGCTCGATCACCTCGTCGTGCAGGACATCTTCCTCACCGAAACCGCGTGCCTCGCGGACGTCGTGCTGCCCGCGAGCGCGTTTCCCGAGAAGACCGGCACCTTCACCAACACCGACCGGCTCGTGCAGCTCGGCCGCCAGGCGATCGATCCGCCGGGCGACGCGAGGCAGGACCTGTGGATCATCCAGGAACTCGCGCGGCGCATCGGGCTTGCCTGGAACTACTCGCACGTGAGCGAAGTGTTCGACGAGATGCGCCATTCGATGCCGAGCATCGCGGGCATCACGTGGGAGCGGCTCGAGCGCGAGCATGCGGTGACCTATCCGTGCACGCACGAGGGCGATCCGGGCCAGTCGGTGGTGTTCGACCACGACTTCCCGCGCGAGGACGGAAGGGCGCTCTTCGTGCCCGCGGACATCATCCCGGCGGCCGAGCGGCCCGATGCCGAGTACCCGATGGTGCTCATCACGGGCCGCCAGCTCGAGCACTGGCACACGGGCAGCATGACGCGGCGCGCGACCGTGCTCGACGCGATCGAGCCCGATCCGGTCGCGCTCGTGCATCCGCTCGATCTGGAGGCGCTCGGCGCGAAGCCGGGCGAGCTTGTCACGATCGAGTCCCGGCGCGGCAAGGTGACGCTGTACGGCCGGCCCGACGATGGGTCTCCGCGCGGCGCGGTGTTCGTGCCGTTTTGCTACTACGAAGCCGCGATCAACCGCGTGACCAACGATGCGTTCGACCCCGTGGCGAAGATTCCGGAGCTGAAGTACTGCGCGGTGCGCGTCACCTTGGGCGGCGAGCCGCCGAAGCAGGTGAGTTTCGGCGGCGGGCAGGCGCTGGAGCGGGCGCTGAATGGGGGCGTCTAATGCGTGACGGCGCGCGCCGTCATGCAGCCGCCACCTCCTCCACTTCGACGACCTCCTCGCCCAGATACCCCCCGCTCTGGCGCGCCCACAGTCGCGCATAAAGCCCGCCCTGTGCGAGCAGCGACGAGTGATCGCCCTCTTCCACCACGCGCCCTTCGTCCATCACGATGAGCCGGTCGAGCGCGGCGATGGTCGAAAGCCGGTGCGCCACCGCGATCACCGTCTTGCCCTCCATGAGGCGCGCGAGGCTCGCCTGGATCGCGGCTTCCACCTCGGAGTCGAGCGCGCTCGTCGCTTCGTCCAGCAGCAGGATGGGCGCGTCCTTCAGCATCACGCGCGCGATGGCGATGCGCTGGCGCTGGCCGCCCGACAGCTTCACGCCGCGTTCGCCGACCTGCGCCTCGTAGCCGCGCCTGCCCTTCGGGTCGGCAAGCTTCACGATGAAGTCGTGCGCCTGCGCGCGCTTCGCGGCGGCGACGATCTCCCCGTCGGTCGCCTCGGGCCGGCCGTACGCGATGTTGTCCCGCACGGAGCGATGCAGGAGCGACGTGTCCTGCGTCACCATCCCCACGCCCGCGCGCAGGCTCTCCTGCGTCACTCGCGCGATGTCCTCGCCGTCCACGAGAATGCGGCCCGCAGCCACGTCGTGAAAGCGCAGCAGGAGATTGAGCACCGTCGACTTGCCCGCGCCCGAAGGACCGACGAGGCCGATCTTCTCGCCCGGCCGCACGGTGAGATCGAAGTTGTCGAGCACCGGCGACTTGCCGCCGTAGGCAAAGCTCACCCGCTGGAACTTCACTTCTCCGCGGCGCACCGCGAGCGGCACCGCATCCGGCGCGTCCACCACCTCGCGGCGCTTCGTGAGCGTCGCGATGCCGTCCTGCACGATGCCGACGTTCTCGAAGAGGCCCGCGAGCGACCACATCACCCAGTGCGACAGGCCCGCGACGCGCAGGCTCATCGCCGTGACCGCCGCGATGGCGCCCGGTCCGATCGCCGCGTGGCTCCAGAGCCAGAGCGACTGGCCCACCGCGCCGAACGTGAGCAGCACGACGAGCGCGTAGTTGGCGATTTCGAACGACGTGATGAGCCGGCACTGTTCGTAGCCGACCTCGCCCATCCCCGAGAGCGCCTGCCGCAGGAATGCCGATTCCCTGCGCGTGTGCGAAAAGAGCTTGACGGTGGCGATGTTCGAATACGAGTCGGCGATGCGGCCCGTCACCACGGCCTTCGCGTCGGCGTAGGCGCGGCCCACGCGCGCGAGGCGCGGCACGAAGTAGAAGCACGAGACGCCGTAGAGGCCCATCCACGCGACGAAGGGCAGCATCATGCGCGCATCGAACGTGCCCGCGAGCGTGAGGAAGGTGACGAAGTAGACGCCCATGCCGACCAGGATCTCGACGCCCGTCACGATCACTTCGCGCACGGCGAATCCCGTCTGCATCACCTTGGTCGTCGTGCGGCCCGCGAATTCGTCCGCGTGGAAGGCCATGCTCTGCCCGAGCATGAGGCGGTGGAAGTTCCAGCGAAGACGCAGCGGAAAGTTCGTGGAAAGAATCTGCCGGTTCACGAGCGCTTCCGCCGCGACGAGCCCCACGCTCGTCACGAGGAGCCCGGCGAAGAGGGCGAGTCCCGCGCCGTGTTCGCGCAGGAACTCGCCGGCCGGCGTCTTCGCCGCCCAGTCCACGACGTGTCCGAGCATCCAGAAAAGCGATGCGTCGAACCCCGACACCAGCGCGCTCAGCACGGCCAGCAGCAGCACGTAGACGCGAAGGCCTTCGGTGCAGGCCCACACGAATGCGAAGAACCCGGCCGGCGGGAAGGGCGGCTCGGGTTCGGGATAGGGATGCAGAAGTCGTTCGAAGAGTCTGAACAACGGATTCTCCGGAAAGTGGATGGAAGGCCGGCTCGCGCCTTCGAAAGGGGCACGGATCATGCCAGAACTCCGGCCCCGGCGTGCGAGACCTTCGTCCATGGCCGCCCCCGCGGCCGGGTCATCCTGCTTCCGGTCCGCCCTGCCTACTTTCCGCCCGCTTTCTCCAGCCCCTGCTCGAGCGCCTCGCACACCGTTCGCAGCACCTCGATGCGCGACCACAGCTTGTCGTCGCTCGCGATCACGTGCCAGGGCGCGATGTCGGTGGACGTGCGGTCCACCATGTCGCCCACGGCACGCTCGTAAAGCGGCCACTTCTCGCGGTTGCGCCAGTCTTCCGCCGTGATCTTGTAGTTCTTGTAGGGCGTCGCCTCGCGCTCCTTGAACCGCGCGAGCTGCTGCTCCTGCGTGATCGAAAGCCAGAACTTCACGAGCACGGCACCGCCTTCCACGAGCTGCGACTCGAACTCGTTGATTTCCGAGTAAGCGCGCATCCAGTCGTCTTCGGCGCAGAAGCCTTCCACGCGCTCCACGAGGACGCGCCCATACCACGAGCGGTCGTAGATCACCGCATGCCCGTGCTGCGGCACGTGCCGCCAGAAGCGCCAGAGGTAGGGCTGCGCCTTCTCCTCGTCGCTCGGCGCGGCGATCGGAACGACGCGGTAGAACCGTGCGTCCAGCGCCGTCGTGATGCGGCGGATCGTGCTGCCCTTGCCCGCGGCGTCCATGCCCTCGAACACGAGGATGAGCGACCGCCCCGCCATGCGCTTGTCGCGCGCGAGCCGCGCGACACGCCCCTGCAGTTCCTCCAGCTTGCGGTCGTAGGCCTTCTCGCCGAGCTTGCGCGTGTAGTCGAACGACGCCATGAGCGTGCGTCCATCCAGCGCCGGCCGCGCGAGCCGCGGCGGCTCGCGCACGGGCGCCTCCTCGCCGGCGAGCCGCCGCTTGATCGCATCGAGCAGGTATTGGCCCACCGTGAGTTCGCGGTAGTTCGCATCGCTGCCGTCGACGACCCACCAGGGCGCCTCGCCCGTGCTCGTGAGGCGCAGCGCCTCCTGGTCCACGTCGATGAATTCGTCGTAACTCTTCAGGTGATCCCATTCCGCGTGCGTCACGCGCCAGGAATTGTTGGGGTCTCCCTCGAGTTCCCTGAAGCGCTTGCGCATGCCCTTCTTCGTGAGATGGAACCAGAACTTCACGATCACGACGTCCTCGGCGGCAAGCATCTGCTCGAAGTGGCGGATCTGCTCCAGGCGCCGGTCGAATTTCGACTTCTTCTCGTGGCCCATCACGCGGGCGAGGATCGGGTCCGTGTACCACGAGCCGAAGAAGATGCCGATGCGGCCCTTCGCGGGCAGCACCTGCCAGAAGCGCCACATTTCCGGCCGCAGCCGCTCGGGTTCGGTGCGCGCGCCGAACGCCTCGGTGCGGATGTGGCGCGGGTCCATCCACTCGTTCAGCACATTCACCGTCTCGCCCTTGCCCGAACCGTCCACGCCGTTGATGAGCACCACGACGGAGAAGCTCGCGCGCTGCAGCATCTCGTACTGGGCTTCGAGCAATTGCGAACGCAGCTTGGGGGCCAGCTTGCGGTACTCGTCCTTGGGGGTCTTGTGGCCGATCTCGGCGGATTCGAACATGGCGAAGGCTCCTGGGCTGAAAGCCATCATAGGTGCGCGCCGCCGCCGCCCGCCGAGCGACAGCGCGCGGACTTGAGCTGGATCAGGCATCGGCGGCCGGATCGATTGGAGGTAATTTGTAGTACCAGCAATCCTAGTTTCCACCTATATGGTTAATTCGTTCGTGCGCATACATTCCCGCCCCTGAAGGGGAGGAGCGATGCGAAAAACGCAAGGCCGATCGTCGGCCGCGTCGGCGCCGCGCGTGGCAGGGCATGTCTGAAAGCGCACAGGAAGTCGTCGCCGCACGATTGCGCGACAAGTTGTCGCGCGAGTGCGGCCCGGCCGTGGTGAGCGCGCTCGGCGACCCGAAGGTGGTGGAGATCATGCTCAACCCCGACGGCCAGATCTGGGTCGACCGTGCCGGAGAAGGCATGTCGTTCACCGGCACGCGCATGGCGCGGGCGGCCGCCGAAAGCCTTCTCACGACGTGCGCGGCCATGCTCAACACCACCGTGCACTACGGCTCGCCGATCCTCGAGGGCGAATTCCCGCTGGACGGCTCACGCCTGCAGGGCCTCGTGCCGCCGATCGTGCGCGCGCCGGTCTTCGCCATCCGAAAGCGCACGCAGAAGGTGCTCACCCTCGACGACTTCCGCGCGAGCGGCGTCATTCCCGCCGCCCGCGAGGCGGACCACGCGACCGATACGGCGCAAGCGCCATCGCACGTCGCACCCCCGCCCGGCCACTGCGCGAGCCCGATCGACGCGATCCGCGCCGCGGTGCTCGCCCGCAGGAACATCCTGATCGTCGGGGCCACCGGCAGCGGCAAGACGACGCTGGCCAACGCGGTGCTCGACGAAGTGGCGCGCGCCGCGCCGCACGACCGCCTGATCGCCATCGAAGACACGATGGAGCTGCAGGTGAACGTGGCCAACCACGTGCTGCTGCGCTCCAGCAGCGCCATCGACATGCAGCGCCTGCTGCGCGCGACCATGCGCCTGCGCCCCGACCGCATCGTGGTCGGCGAGGTCCGAGGCGGCGAAGCCCTCACCCTGCTCAAGAGCTGGAACACGGGGCACCCGGGCGGCCTCGCCACGGTCCACGCCAACTCGGCGCAGGCGGGGCTGCTGCGCCTGCGCCAGCTGATCTACGAGGCGCCGGAAGCGGCCAACCTGTCGCCCGCGGCCATCGACGCGATGATCGCCGAAGCGGTCAACGTGGTGCTCTTCATCCAGCGCACTCCCGGCTCCCCGGGGCGGCGCGTGAGCGAAATCGTCCGCGTGCTCGGGGCCTCCGGCGGCGGCTTCGAAGTCGAATCCCTCATCGCGTGAGTCCGCGCGACCCGCGGCCATCCACGACATTTTTCTTCCACCCACTCTCGTTTTCATCAGGAGAACCCATGCAAACCATCCAGACTCTTCCGGCCCGCTTCTCGACTCGCCTGTCCGTCTTCCTGTCATCGTGCGACACGCGCACGCTCGGCAAGTGGCGTCCGTACGTCGCATGGGCCCTGCAATGCCTCGTCGTCCTCGCGCTGTGGCTGCTGCTGTCGGACATGGCGCTCGCGGCCGAAGGCGGCACCGGCGACCCGTGGGGCAGCTCGCTCACCAAGCTCGCGGACATGCTGAACGGCACGGTGGCGCGCGGCATCGGCACGATCGCTCTCTTCGCCGCGGGCGGCATGCTCGTCTTCGGCGGCGAATTGAATGAGTTCACCAAGAAGATCTGCATGGTCGTGCTCGCCGTCGCGGTGATGGTGCTGGGCGGCGGAATGATCACCGGCATCTTCGGCGCGGCCAACGGCAACAACTGACGCGAGGCCCGCATGATGAAGGAACCCCGCCGCATCCCGTTTCACAGCTCGCTCAATCGCAGCCACCTGCTTCTGGGCGGCGAGCGCACGCTCGTCATGATGACGGGGCTCACGGTGATCACGCTCGTGTTCAGCGCGGGGTTCCAGCTCTACGCGGTCATGCTCGGCGCGGCACTGTGGGCCGTCGCGCACGCCCTGCTCGTGAAGCTCGCCAAGGCCGACCCCGACATGAGCCGCATCTACCAGCGCCACCTGCAGTACCGGCCTTACTACATGCCGCGCGGCTGCGTCCACGCCGTGTTGCTTCCCGAGAAGAGAAGCGCGCTCTGAACCCGGCGCCAACCACCTCGCTCCCCCAAAGCATGCTGCAACTCAAGCAATTCCGCGATCGCGCCCGCGGCCTGCCCGACCTGCTCAACTTCGCCATGATGGTGGCCGACGGCGTGATGCAGAACAAGGACGGCAGCCTGAGCGCCGCCTGGTACTTCCGCGGCGAGGACATGGCGAGCTGCACCCACGAGGAACTCGCGGCCATCTCGGCGCGCCTGAACGCCGCGCTCTCGCTCATGGGAAGCGGCTGGATGCTCAACTGCGATGCCATCCGCCGCCACGCGACCGACTACACCGGAGTAGGCGCCTTCCCCGACCGCACCTCGCGCCTGATCGACGAGGAGCGGCGCGAACTCTACGCGTCCGAAGGCAGGCACTTCGAGACCGTCTACGCCCTCACCCTCACCTACCTGCCGCCGCTGCGGCAGGCGAGCAAGCTCGCCGATCTCATGTACGAGGACGCGAGCCGCGACAAGAGCGAGCAAGGCCTCGCCGACCGCCTGCTCGCGCAGTTCCAGCAGCAGGTGGAGGATTTCGAATCGGTGCTGTCCAACACCTTCCCGATGCGCCGCATGCGCGCCCAGCAGGACAAGGACCCGCACGGGCGCCCCCGCACGACCGACGCCTTCATGCAGTACCTCGAATTCTGCGTGAGCGGCGTGCTGAGGCCCGTGCAGCTCCCGAGCATCCCGATGTACCTGGACGCCGTGATCGGCTGCCATCCTTTCGCCGGCGGCATCGCGCCTCGCGTGGGCGACCTCCACATCAAGGTGATCGCGATCGACGGCTTCCCGCAGGACAGCTACCCGGGCATCCTGCACGTGCTGGACGAACTGGACATGCCCTACCGCTGGTCCACGCGGTTCATCTTCATGGACACGTACCAGGCCAAAGGCGTCATCAACAGCGTGCGCCGGCGCTGGCAGCAAAAGCAGCGCGGCCTGAAGGACCAGCTTTTCAACACCGCCAAGGGCCCCGTGGACCTGGACGCCATGCGGATGACGAGCGACACGGAAGCCGCGCTCGGCGAGGCCGAGAGCAACGCCGTGAAGTTCGGCTACTACACGTCCTGCATCGTCCTCATGCACGAGGACGCGCGGCACCTCGACGAGCAGGCGCGGCTCGTGCGCAAGCACATCCTCAACTTCGGCTTCGGCGCGCGCATCGAAGACATCAACGCGGTCGAAGCCTACCTCGGCTCGATCCCGGCGCACGGCTACCCGAATATCCGCCGGCCGCTCATGCACACGCTCAACCTCGCGGACCTGCTGCCGATCACCGCCGTGTGGCCCGGGATGGAAAGCAATCCCTGCCCGTTCTATGCGCAACCCGCGCCGCCCCTTCTCTACGCGGCCACCACGGGCTCGACGCCGTTTCGCCTGAGCCTGCACGTGGGCGACGTGGGCCACACGCTCATGATCGGCAAGACGGGCGGGGGCAAGTCCACCGCCCTCAGCTTCATCATGGCGCAGCACCTGCGCTACCCCGACGCGCAGATCTTCGCGTTCGACAAAGGCTATTCGTCCTTCGTGCTGTGCAACGCGTGCGGCGGCACCTACTACGACATCGGAGGCGAAGGAGCCGAGCTCGCCTTCTGCCCGCTTCGCATGATCGACGAGCCCGACGACCAGGCATGGGCCGCCGAATGGATCGCGTCCTTGCTGATGCTGCAAGGCGTCGGCATCACCCCGACCGTGCGCGAGGCGATTCACCACGCGCTGCTGCGGCTGGTCCACTCGCCCCGGCGCACGCTCACCGAGTACGTGGCCGAACTGCAGGACGAGGAATTGCGGCAGGCGCTCACGCACTACACGCTCGCCGGCCCCATGGGCCACCTGCTGGACGCGGAGACCGACAGCCTGGACGACGCGAATTTCCAGGTGTTCGAGATGGAGCACCTCATGGGCATGGGCGAAAAGAATCTCGTGCCCGTGCTGCTCTATCTTTTTCGCCGCATCGAAAAGCGGCTGGACGGCAAGCCGACGCTCGTGCCGCTCGACGAATGCTGGCTCATGCTGTCGCATCCGCTCTTTCGCGAGAAGGTGCGCGAGTGGCTGAAGACCTGGCGCAAGAAGAACGCCGCGATCCTGCTGGCCACGCAGGAACTCGCCGACGTGATCGCCAGCCCGATCCGCGACGTGATCTTCGCGAGCTGCCCGACGAAGCTGCTGCTGCCCAACCCCGAAGCACACGACCCTTCCTCGCGCGAGGCCTACAACCACATCGGCCTGAACGAACGCGAGATCGACCTGCTTTCCACCGCGGTGGTGAAGCGCGACTACTACTACAAGTCGCCGCTCGGCCGGCGCATGTTCTCCTTCGGCTTCGGCCCGCTCGCGCTTTCGTTCGTGGGCGCGAGCGGCCAGAAGGACCTGCGCGCCGCGCGCGACCTGATGGCGCAGCATGGCGATGCGTGGCCCGCCGAGTGGCTGCGCAACCGGGGCCTGGAACGCTGGGCCGAGCGCTCGGCGCAATGAGGTGGATGCGATGCCGCACAACCCGCTCGCGCAAGCCTGCTACCTGATCGATCCGCGCGACGCTGAGGGGCGCTCGAGGCGCCGCCACGTGCGATCGGGCGTGATCGCCTTTTCCCTCACGTATCTCCTGCTGTTCTTCGCGCAAGGGGCGCAGGCCACGAGCTTCGACGGCATCCTCGGCGTCATGCAGTCGCAGACGACGACGTGGCTCGCGAGTCTCGCGGCCACGGGGCGCACGGCGTTTCTCGCGCTCGCCACCATCGAGATCGCGTGGTGCGCGGCGCTCTGGGCCTTCGAGAAGGACAACATGACGAGCATGATGGGCGACATGGTCAAGAGCATCATGACCATCTCGTTCTTCTACGCGCTCATGATCAACGCGCCCGAATGGATTCCGAAGATCCACGAGCAGTTCACCGACCTCTCGCAAAACACGATCCACGCGCCGGCGCTCACGGTCGACGCCGTGATCGGCCAGGGCCTGCAAGCGTGCATCTTCGTGCTGATCAACCTGCTGAACCCGCTCAACATCTTCGCGGGGGTGGCCGCGCAGATCGCCGCCCTCGTCCAGGCGATCGTCGGCATGGTGGCTTCCATCGGCATCAGCACGGTCGTCACGGGCGGCGAGAATCTGATCACGCCGCTCGTGCAGATCGGCATGATCCTGCTGTGGGGGTTCACGAGCTGGTGCATCGCGGGGCTGGTGTCGCTGGTGGTGCTCGTGTGCTATCTCATCATCGCGCTGCAACTGCTCATGCTGCAGATCGAGATGGGGCTGCTCATGGCCGCGGGCGCCGTGTTCCTCGGCCTGGGCGGCTCGCGCTGGACGCGCGACTACGTGCAGAAGTATCTGAACCACGCCCTCGTGACCGGCTTTCGCTACCTCGTGCTCATGATGGTGCTGAGCGTCACGATGGCGGGCGCCGAAGCCGCGCCCTGGGAAGCGACGGCCAGCGCGTTCACCGGACTCGCCCAGGGCATGTCCGGCGCGCAGGGCGACGCGAACCAGGCGCTCCTCGTGTCGATCTCCTCGTTCGGCATTCTTTTTCTCGTCCTCATCAAGACCTTCCTCGCCATCAAGGCGCCCGATCTCGCCGGTGCGCTCTTCAGCGGCGGCTCGGTGCTCACCGCCAGCTCGGTGTCCGACACCGTGATGGGCGTGGTGGGTGCGGCAGCCACGGTCGTCGGCATGCCCGGCGCCGCCATGCAATCGGCCGAAGCGCTCAAAGGCCTGAGCGCGGCGGCCAAGCCGGCCGGCGGGGCGGGCGCGGCCGCGGGCGCGGCGAAGCCCTCGGGCGCCGTCGCCGGACTTTGACGATTCACCATGAAGAACCTGTTCAAAAAAGACATCGAAGCGATCGAACGCGTGCTGGAGCCGATGCGAAAGGCGCAGCCGCGCGTGGGCCTCGCCGCGGGCGCGTCCGCCGAACCGGGCGAACGCGACACCAACCCCTACCTCGAAGCCCGGCGCGAGTGGAACGAGCGCTACGGCACCTACATCATCCAGGCGTCGAACTGGCGCAAGATCGCGCTGCTGTGCGGCATCACCGCGCTTTCGAGCGTGGGCGGGCTCGCCTACATCGCCACGCAGACGAAGGTGGTGCCCTACGTGGTGCAGGTCGACCGGCTGGGCGAGGCGCAGGCGGCGGGCTTCGCCGAGCAGGCGCAGCCGGTGGACCCGCGCGTGATCCGCTACGCGCTCGGCAACTTCGTCACGTGGTGGCGCTCGCTCACGCCCGATCGCGTCGTTCACAAGCAGAACATCCAGAAGCTCTACGCGATGGTGCCGGTGGGCTCGCCGGCGGTGACCAAGCTGAACGAGCAGTTTCGCGCGAAAAGCCCGTTCAAGGAAGCCGAGGAATCCAGCGCCACCGTGCAGCTGCTCGCGCTGCTGCCGATTTCCGGGCAGACGTGGCAGGTCGAATGGATGGAGACGCACCGCGACCCTCGCGGCGAGCTGCTGAAGAAGATCCGCTTCAAGGCCACCGTCACCGTCAACCTCTCGGCGCCGACGACCGAAGGCGAGGTCACGAGCAACCCGCTCGGCGTGTTCGTGCGCGACTTCAACTTCACGCAGCAGATCTGAACAACCCTGTCCTTCACCGATGCGCATTCACCTCCTCCTCGTGCCGCTCTTCGCCCTGGCCGGGCCCATGCACGCCGCGGCGCAGAGCGCGAAACCGCCCACGCCGACCCTTCCGCGCGCCAACAACGGGGGCTACAACGCCGGCCACAACATCGCCCACACCGTCGCCCATCCCGCCTCCACCGCGAGCGCGGCGACCCAAGCCGAAAGCGCGGACCCGCCCCTGCCCGATGGCGTCGCCTGCGCGGGCCCGGCGTGCAAGAGCAAGCCCGCCGTGCCGGAACTGAAGCCCGTCGCGCGCGACAAGACACCGAAGCTCAGCGCAGCCGCGAACCGGTCCGTGGCCGAATCGCAATCGTTCGCCAACACCGCGGCCGTGGCGCCCACCCTCGGCAAGGGCGGCCGGGTGCTCTTCACCTACGGCGACTCGATTCCGACCGTCGTGTGCGCGCCGCTGCGCGTATGCGACGTGGAGCTCGAACCCGGCGAGACCATCCAGGGCGCGCCCCACATCGGCGACTCGGTGCGCTGGCGGGTGTCGCCCGCCATCTCGTTCGATCGCGACCAGCGCGTGACGCACCTCGTCATCAAGGCCACCGCCGCGGACCTCGACACGAACCTCATCGTCCCGACCGACCGGCGCACGTACTACCTGCGGCTCGTCTCGAGCGAGGACAAGTACGTGTCGCGCGTGGCATTCGAATACCCCGACAACGACGAGCGGGCCTGGCGCCGCCTCGCGCGGCAGGCCCGGCCAGCGGGCTCGGCCGCCGCGGCGAGCGCCGCCGCGACGGCGCTCGACGATCTTCCGCCGGTGGCGCTCAGCCGCCTTCACTTCGACTACACGGTGACGGCCTCGGGCCATCCCCGCTTCAAACCCGTGCGCGTCATGGACGACGGCGCGCGCATCTTCATCACGATGAGCGACGACATGCCGGTGGACGAGGCGCCCGTGCTCTTCGTGGTCGGCGCGGACGGAACCGAGCAGCTCGTCAACTATCGCCTGCGGGGCAACATCTTCGTGATCGACCGGCTGGCCGACAAGCTCGCGCTCGTGGCGGGCACGGGCGGCGAGCAGCAGCGCGTGGACATCGTCCACGGCACCTGCAGGAAGCAGGGCTGGCAAGGCTGGCAGGCTTTGTTCAGCCGCTGCGCCGCCGCCACGAGCGAGTAGACGATGGCCGCGGCAACTTCCTCCCCCGACGGCCTGCAGCTGCGCAGCAAGCCGAAGATCAGCGCGCGGCTGAATCGCAAGGCGCTCTTCGTGCTGGGCGGCGTGCTCGCGGCCGTGGTGCTCTTCGTGATGACGAACATCGCCCATCCGAACACCGCCTCCGGCGGCAAGGCGGGCACGGCGGACCAGCCCCGCTCGCGCATCGTCTCGGCCGACAGCGCCGCCGCGGAAATCACCAACGCCGTTCCCGACAACACGCCGCGCATCGCCGCTCGCCCGCCCGAAGTGCCGCCGCTGCAACCCGAAGGCGGCCAGGCCGCCGCGAGCGCACCGGGAAGGCCAAACCAGCCGCCGCGCGAGGATCAGGAGCTCGCGCAGGCGCTTCGCAGCGGCACGGCGCTGATCAACTTCGTGAGCGGCACGGCGCAGCCGGCCGCGTCCGCGCACGACGCGTCCGGCGAACGGGAGTCGCGCAAGGACCGCGATTCGCTCGACATCGGTGAGCCGTCCCCGAGCGAACCCGACCAGAACCGGCAGTCCCGGAAACGCGATTTCCTGCAACGCGCGGCCGAGGCGCGGCCGCCGCCGTACCGCATCGCGCGGCCTCGGGCGCCGCTCTCGGAATTCGAGATCAAGACCGGCTCCATCATTCCCGCGACGCTCATCACGCAGATCGATTCCGACCTGCCCGGCGAGATCGTGGCGCAGGTATCGCAAAACGTTTTCGACAGCGCCACCGGACGGCACCTGCTGATCCCGCAGGGCACGAAGCTCTTCGGCCAGTACGACTCGTCCATCGCCTTCGGCCAGGAGAGGCTCATGGTGACGTGGTCGCGCCTCATCTACCCCGATGCGAGCACGCTGGACCTCGGAGGGATGGCCGGCATCGACGGGCAGGGCCAGGCGGGATTCGGCGACCGGGTGAACAACCACGTGGTGCGAACCTTCGGCGCGGCCGTCCTCACCTCGCTCTTCTCCGCGGCACTGCAGGCTTCGCAGCCGCAGCCCGTCACGGGCGGCACGCTCACGTCGCAGCAAGTCGCCGCGGCCGCGATGGGCCAGCAGATGGGCCAGTTCGGCATGGCGGTGGCGAACCGCTACCTGCGCGTGCAACCCACGATCGAGATCCGGCGCGGCCACCGCTTCGCCGTGATGGTGAGCAAGGACCTCGTGTTCTCCGGGCCGTACGGCGAGCAGTCGCCGGACTGATGCCGGGGCACGCCACGCGTTTTCCACTTCAAGGGAGGGCCATCGACATGGCAACGGGTATATCGACCGCGCAAGGCGCACTCTACAGGCTGCCCGGCAAGCTGGTGCTGCCGGGGCAGATCGCGGGCCGCTACATCGGCGGCGCGCTCATGGGCTTCGCCCTGGTGGCGCTCCTGTGCACGCAATATCTCGCCTTTCGCTTCGGCTACCAGGAAGCGCTCGGCAAGCCCTTCTTCGATCTGGGCGCGCACAAGGTCTACGAGCCCTTCGGCGTGTTCCGGTGGTACCAGTCGTGGGGCAAGTCGGCCGACCCGGCCATCGCGATGTATTTCCGGCACGTGATGTGGGGCGGTGCCGCGGCCGCGGCGGCGATCGCGATCTTCGCGCTCACGAAATTCAACCGGGCGCTCAGGCGCGCGGACGACGACGCGCGCGCGGATCACCTGCACGGCTCCGCGCATTGGGCCACGCCCGCGGAAGTCCACGCGACCGGGCTCATCGGCAAGGGCGCGGGCGTCTACGTGGGCGCGTGGAAGCATCCCTCGACCGGCGCCATCCGCTACCTGCGCCACGACGGGCCGGAACACGTCATGGCGTTCGCGCCGACACGCTCCGGCAAAGGCGTGGGCCTCGTGCTGCCCACGCTGCTCTCGTGGCCGCACAGCGCGCTCGTCTACGACATCAAGGGCGAGAACTGGGCACTCACGTCCGGCTGGCGCAGCCGGGAGGCCGGCAACAGGGTGCTCAAGTTCGAACCCACGGCGGCCGACGGCTCCAGCGTGCGATTCAATCCGCTCGCGCAGGTGCGGCTTCGCACGGGCAAGGAAGTCGCCGACATGCAAAACCTGATGACGATGATCGTCGACCCCGACGGCAAGGGCCTGCAGGACCATTGGCAGAAAAGCTCGCAGGCGCTGCTCGTGGGCGTCGGCCTGCACGTACTCTACGCGGAAGAAAACAAGACGCTCTCGGGCGTGGTGGAACTCCTCAGCAATCCGAACCGCACGATCAAGGAAACGCTGTCGCACATGCTCGGGACCGTGCACGACACGCAAGGCGACGGCTGGAACGAGGCGGGCGGGACGATCACCTTCACGCATCCGGTCGTCGCCGCCGTGGCGCGGGACATGATGAACAAGGCCGAGGAGGAAATGTCGAGCGTGCTCTCCACGGCCATCTCCTATCTGACGCTTTATCGCGACCCCGTCGTCGCGGCCAACACGAGCGGAGACGACTTCATGGTCCCCGACCTCATGAACCTGGAGCAGCCGGTGTCGCTCTATCTGGTCGTGCCGCCTTCGGACAAGGACCGGCTGAAGCCGCTCATCCGCCTCATCGTGAACCAGGTGGTGCGCGGCCTCACCGAGAAGATGGAGTTCGCGCAAGGCCGCAGCGTCGCGGGCTACAGGCATCGCCTGCTGCTGCTGATCGACGAGTTTCCGAGCCTGGGCAAGCTCGACGTGTTCGAGGAGTCGCTCGCGTTCATCGCCGGCTACGGCCTGAAGGCGTACCTGATCATCCAGGACATCTCGCAGCTCTGGACGGCGTACGGCAAGGACGAGAGCATCTTCTCGAACTGCCACGTGCGCCTCGCCTACGCGCCCAACAAGGTGGAGACGGCCGAGCTGCTGTCGAAGATGGTGGGCACCACCACCGTGGTGCGCGACACGCGCTCCTACTCCGGCACGAAGTTCTCGCCGAAGAAGAACGTCTCCATCGCGACGCAGGAGACGCAGCGCCCCCTGCTCTCGCCCGACGAGGTGATGCGCCTGCCCGCGGCGCGCAAGGATGCGCAGGGCAACGTGCAGGAAGCGGGCGACATGCTGGTCTTCATGGCCGGCCACGCGCCGATCTACGGCAAGCAGATCCTCTACTTCATGGACCCCGTGTTCAGCGAGCGCGCGAAAGTCCCCGCGCCCGCGGTGAGCGACCGCGTCCGCGATACGGCGGCCGCCGCATGAGAGCCGCCATGGACTGGACCCCCATGCTGGAGCAATGCGCGCCGCAGGTCGCGGCCGCGACGATGCGCGCCGTCGCGCAGGTGGAAAGCGGCTTCGATCCGCTCGCGATGCACGTGAACGGCCACTGGCGGCTCGGGCGGCGCGCACGCGACGCGGGCGAGGCGAAGGCCTGGCTGCGCTGGCTGATGGCGCGCGGCCATTCGGTGGACGTGGGTCTCATGCAGATCAACACGGCCAACTTCGCGGCGCTCGGGCTCACGCCCGACAATGCGTTCGACCCTTGCCGCAATCTCGCCGCGGGCGCGGCGCTGCTGCAGGCGGCCTACCGCCGCACTCGCGCGACCGAGTCCGATGCGCAGATCGCGCTGCGCCGCGCGGTGTCGGCGTACAACACCGGCCGCGAGGACGATGGATTTCGCAACGGCTACGTGGCGCGCGTGGTGAACGCGGCGCGCCCCACCGGAGCACGGCCATGAGCTCGGCCTGGGTGGCCGAGGCGCTGACCGCGCAGATGAACTCGCTCTCGCCGCGCATTCGGCAGGCCATCGCGAACCAGGCGCTCTTCACACCGGTCATCGTGGGCGCGCTCTCGCGGCTGCAGCAGGACCTGAAAGCGGGGCATCATGAACAGGTCCGCGAGGGCATCGCCGAACTCGACGATCTCCTGAAGCTTCGGTTCGAACCCGACTTCTCGGAGTTGCGGCACGTCTGGCTGTTCGCCGGCAAGAATGTCCGCTTCGATCTCGCGAGACTGCGGCGCAAGGTGGTCGAGGCATTCAAGGACGATCCGGTGACGGCGGCCGCCGTGACGTACGGCCTCGACCGGCTCACCGCCAATCTCTCCACCTTCGACGGCTGGCTCGCTCGGGCGCTCGATGCCCGCCTGCAGGCCGAGTCCCCGCTGGAACGGCTGCAGGCCGACCGCGAGGCGATCGAAATCATCGAAGGCTATCTGGACTTCCTTGGCACCGACTCGCTCGTGTCCGCCATCGAGAACAACCCCTTCGCGCCCGCGAACATCCAGGCGCCCTTGACGGTCACCCTGACCGCCCTCGCCGAGCGGCTCGCCTGAACACGGGCGCCGGCTCACGCGCAAAAAACCAACTTTCAGGAGGAGCAACACAGCATGGAAAAACTCGAGACACCGCAAAAGTCTCAGACCCAGGAATGGGGCGCGACCTTCAGCATGGGCGACTTGACGGCCACCGCCAGCAAGACGGTGCAGGTGCCGCAGAACGACGGCTCGTCTTCGCTGTCGCTCGCGAAGTACAAGTTCCACGAGGAGTTCAGCGACACGAAACTGGAGGAGATCAGGCACAAGGCCGAACGCGAGAGAACCCTCGTCGGGCCGGACACGGGCAGCTTCGAAAAGGTCCTCGAGGCTGCCAAGAAGACTGCGGAGTATTCGAGGGCCATGGAAAAGGGCGTGCCGGTGAAGGAGAGCCATCACCTGGTCCTCACGAAGGAAGTGCAGATCGGCCGCGGGCAGATGATGCAGCAAACGACCGAGCTCATGGATGCGGTGAAGACGTGGACGGACCGCTTCGACGAGGAGGGGCAGCGCAAGCAGTCGAGCATCGGCAAGTCCGTCGAATCCAACACCAGGCGCGATGCGAAGATGCAGGCGTGCGAGGACTTGACGGCCGGCGCGAAGATCATCCAGGCCCAGCAGCAAATGAAGATCGAGCAGGTGGCGAAGGCGAAGGATCCGCAGGAGTTCCGGCTTCTCGACGCCAAGCTTCTGCGCGAGGTCTACGGGATGCAGCCCGCCGGCGGAGGAACCTCCGAAGTGGGGCTCATCGCGGCTCCCGACAAGTCGGTGGCCTACGCCTTCAAGAGCGTCGCGGGCGAAAGCGACCAGATGGGCACGGCCAAGGGCGCGGGCGCGATCCGCGAAGTGCTCACGAGCCGTGTTGCCGATGTCATCAAGAACGGCCCGAGCCAGCTGGACTTCGGCTGGCCGGCCACGAGCTTCGCGCGCTTGTCGGGCGTGCAGGGAGGCTCGGCGGAGCTGGGCGTTCTGGTCGACGGCATCAACGGCAAGAAAATCTACGACGACGACGCCCTCGATCACGTGCGCAAGACCGGCGGGAACGTGGAACAGAAGAAGGCGGAATCCGCCGATCGTTTCGCGAAGATGCCCGCCTCGGAAATCCAGAAGGTGCTCATGTGCAACCTGGCGATGGCGCAGTTCGACATCAAGTGGGACAACGTGATCGTCGAGGAACACCCCGGCGGGCTGAAGGCGCGCCCCTATGACGGAGGCGCCGCGTTTCCGGACAAGGACACGTTCATGGACATGCAGATGGGCCGGCCCAGTATCAAGGGAGAAAAGCTGCTCTTTCTGGACATCAACACGAAACATCTCGCGGCCGATCTGTCGATGAACGATCCGCAGCTCGCGCAGATGCGCGACAAATTCCTTCTGATCGACGAAGAAGCGGTGCGCAAGGTGATGGCCGAAACGGTGAAACAGGCGGGCATCGAAGGCATTCCCGCCAACGTGGTGGCCAGTGCGCAGCAGGGCTGCGAGCTCACCCTGAAATCCATCCAGGGCATGAAGGAAGTGATCCGGTCGGACCAGAACATGACGTTGGGCACTTTCCTGCAGCGATGCGAGACCGAGGTCTTCCAGGGCATCGCCAAGGACATGAAGCAGGAGTGGCTGCAGGAAAAGAAGATGGCCTACGACCGCCTGCAGGAAAAGCACCCCGACTTGCTCAAGCCGTCGAGCGTCTTTCAGGGCGACGATCAGAAGTACATGTTCGGCAACTTCCTGAAGCCCGACGAATTCGCGAAATTCCAGAAGCTCGCCGAGTATGGCGCGCAGAACCTGGCCCAGCACAACATCGCCGTACCGCTATCGGAATTCGGAACCTGCACGGCCGCGCTGGGCCGCGTTCCCGCGGAAGTGCGGGCAGCGCACCCCGCTTTCGCGGAGAAGTCGCCGTCGCACGGTCTGACCAAGCATTGAGCCCACTGGGCGCTGGGCGCAAGCGCGATGGAGACTTCGCCGGGGAGACTTCGACACGCCTTGGGCAGGCTCAGCCTCGCGGGCGACCCGCGCGTCCTGGAAGCCGTCGCCTCATGGCATCACGGGCAATGGGCGGGGCCACGGGGCGAATCGCTGCCACAGGTGCAGGAACGGCTGCGGGAGCGGCTGCGGCGGGGCGCGGGCGAGACCTGGGTCTATCTTGCCGATGGGAAGCCCGCCGCAACCGCGAGACTCCTGCACGACGAGAACCCCATCGCGCCCGGCAACGTGCTGCTGCTCGCTGACCTTCTCGTGGCGCCCGAGTGGCGCGGGCAAGGGATTGGCCGCGCATTGTGCGCGCACATGGTCGCCCTCGCGCGGCAGGAGCGGGCCGGGCCGCTGCACGCACTCACGGTGGACCGCGTGGACTTCTTTCGAAAAGTGGGATTCAGGTGCCTTGCCGATACCGTGGTCACGGCCATCGGCCGAACCCGGGTTCTGGCGAGCTTGCTCGTGCACGATCGGTCCTGAATTCGAGCAGCCGCTCGAGCTCCGCGAGGACGAGGGACGGCTCGCTCAGTTGCGGGAAGTGGCCGCTCGACTGTGCGATCACCTGCCGGCCTTGCGAGGAAAGGCGGGCCAGGGCCTGCTGGTGCGCGCGGCGCGCCCCCGCCGCGGCGGGCGACATCAGCCACTGCGGCGGCGGCTTGCCTCCCGTGATGACCGCAAGGGGCACATCCGGAAACTCCCCCGCGCATTCCACTTCCCGCACGGTCTCGCCGATCAGCTCCACTTCGCAGTGGACATTTTCTTCGAGCATTTGCCGCGGCACGGCGATCGCGTTCGATGCGCCCTGCGCGAAGAGCGCGGCCTGCTTTTCGAGGACTTCATGGTCGCCGGGGTGCGTGGCTTCGATCAGGAGCAGTGCGCACTTCGCGCGGATGAAGGCGCGCGAACAGGTTCGCGAAGAGGCCGCCCAGGGAATGGCCCACGAGCACGTAAGGCGGCTCGAGGCCCGCATAGCGCAGCAGCTCGCGCATCGAGGCGATGACCGCGACACCCGTCTGCGGCTGCCGCGGCGCATCGCTGCCTTTCACGCCCGCGCGGTTCCACGCGAACACGGTGCCCATCGATTCGATGCGCGGATATAGCCCGCGCCAACCCTCGAGGCTCACGCCCGCGCCGTTCATGAGCACGATCGTGGACGCGCCGAAGCCGGACACGACGTAGCTCAGCCGACCCGCCTGGGTCTGAGCCACCTGGATCGGCGGCAACATGCCGAGCCGAAAGCTCATGCGGGGCCGTGCGCCACGCTCACCCGCCTCCGATGCCCACCGTAATCCGGCCAGTGCCTTCGCATTCGGGGCAGGTGCGGCCGGCGAGCATGCCGCTGCCCCCGCATGACGGGCAGACCGACTCGCCGGTTCCGGGGGCGCCCTGGGGAGCTTCGTCGCCCGGGCGCATGCCCGGCCGCGGCTTGCTCGCCTGCTCCGCGCTGGCGGGCGGGGACGCAAGATCGATCGACGCGCCGGGGTCTTCTTCCCCCGCAACGGACTGGGCCAGGTCGATGGGCTTGTCCTTGGTACTCATTGAACGATCCTAGGTCGCCCGCGCGCCACTGTGTGTAAGACAGCCGGCTCACTTTTCAAGCCCGGCAGTTGCGCCCGCTACCGGCCCCGCCACACCGGACTTCGCCTCGCGACGAACGCCTGCACGCCTTCGCGAAAATCTTCGCTCGCATAGCAGCGGCGGATCAGGTCTTCGGCCTGCGGCAGCGCCGAGCTGCGCAGACGCGCCAGCATCTCCTTGCTCACGGCCTGCGTGAAGGGCGCGAGGGCGGCGAGCTTCGCGCACATCCGATCGCTCGCGGCGTCGAGCTCGGCGGGCGCCACGACTTCGCTCACGTAGCCGCAGGCGCTCGCCTCGTCCGTGCTCAGCATGTCCGCGGCCAGCAGCATCCGCAGCGTCCGCGGCCCACCGAATGCCGCGACCAGCCTCGCGACGTTGCCGATGGACAGGCAGTTGCCGAGGGTTCGCGCAATGGGTACGCCGAATTTCGACGCGGGCGTGCACATGCGAAAGTCGCACGCCGTCGCGATTGCGAGGCCGCCGCCCACGCACCAGCCTTCGATGACGGCGACCGTCGGCATCGGCAGCGATTCGAGAAGGACCATGCCCGCTTCGATGCGGCGTTCGTATTCGACGCCGTCCTCGCCGCTTGCGAACGACTCGAATTGCGCGATGTCCGTGCCCGCGACGAAAGCTTCGCCTCCCGCGCCGCGAAAGCGCACGACGCGCACGCTGCGATCTTCACGCAAGCGCTCGCAGATCGAAGCGAGCGCTTCGTACATCGCCCAGGTCATCGCGTTGCGCGCGGCGGGACGATCGAACGTCACCGAGGCGATCGCGCCGTCGATGCGAAGGTGGACGTTTCCGTGGGTCATGGCGATGTCATGGCAATCTCTTGGCGATCTCTTGGCAATCTCTTGGCGACGGCGCCTGAAAGCTATGCCGAGAACGCGCCCCGCGCGGCGAGCTCGTCATGCGAAAGCCCGAGCTCCTCGACGATTTCCCGCGTGTGTTCGCCAAGCCGCGGCGGGTGGCGGCGCACCTGCTGCGGCGTGCCCGAAAGCTTCACCGCAAAGCCGATGTTGGAGACCTTGCCTTCCACCGGATGATCGATCTCCATGCGCATCGCGCGCGCCCGGCCGTGTTCGCTCTCGAAAGCCTCGGGGTAGGAAAGGATCGGCCCCGCGGGAATGCCGCTCGCAAGCAGCGTCCGCACCCAATGGTCCTTCGGCTTCGTCTCGAACGTGCGTTCGAGCTCGTCCTGCAGCGCCTCGCGGTTCGCAAGGCGCGAGGCGATCGCCGCGAACCGCGGATCGTCCAGCAGTTCCCGCCGATCCATGAGCGTGCAAAGTTGCGTCCACAGCTTCTGGTTGTTGGCGCCCATCACGAAGTAGCCGTCGGCGCACTTCATCGCCTGATAGGGCGCGGTCATCTTGTTGGACGTGCCGAGCGGCTTCGGCGGCGTGCCCGTGCCCCAGTAGTCGCAGATGTCCCACACCGAAAACGCCATCGCCGCGTCGAAGAGCGCGGCGTCCACGTATTGCCCCTCGCCCGTGCGCTGCGCGCCGATGTAGGCGGCGAGCGTCGCATAGATCGCGAAGAGCGCGCAGCCGATGTCCGCGACGGGCACGCCGCACTTCACCGGCGGGCCGCCGGGATAGCCCGTCACGCTCATCACGCCGGACATGGCCTGCGCCATCAGATCGAAGCCGGGGCGATCGGACCACGGCCCGCTCTGGCCGAAGCCGGAGATGCTCGTGTACACGAGCCGCGGATTCACCTGGCGCACGTCCTCGTAGCCGAGCCCGAGGCGCCTCATCGCGCCGGGCCGGTAGTTCTCGATCAGGATGTCGGCATCCTCGGCGAGCTTCAGCACGAGCTGCCGCCCGGCATCGGTCTTCAGGTTCACCGCGACGCTGCGCTTGTTGCGGTTCATGTTCAGGAAGCCGAGGCTGTCGGGCCCCTTCATGCGAAACCCCATCGAGCCGCGCGTCTGGTCGCCGCTGCCGGGCGGCTCGATCTTGATCACGTCCGCGCCGAGGTCGCCAAGGAGCATGCACGCGTACGGCCCCGCCATCACCTGGCTGATGTCGAGGACCCGCACGCCTTCGAGCGGCAGACGCTTCGCCGGGTTCTCCAAGGACGATCCCTTCATCGATAGAAAAGCTGCACCAGTCCCATCCCGGTGATGGGCACGTACGTCACGAGCGCGAGCACCGCCACGAGCACGCCGATGTACCAGACGTTCACGCGCGTCACCTGCCACACCGACGCCTTCGCGATGGAGCTCGCCACCATCAGCACGCTCGCAACCGGCGGCGTCTGCTGGCCGATGCCCAGGTTGATGGTGACGATCAGGCCGAAATGCACCGGATCGATGCCCGCGGCGCGCACGAGCGGCATCACGATGGGCACGACGAGGATGATCGCGGCCGCCGAGTGGAGGAACATGCCGAGAAAGAGAAAGAGCACATTCAGAAGCGCGAGAACGGCCCATTTGTTGCTCGTGAAGTCGGAGACGGCCTGGGCGAGCGCCTGCGGAGCCCGCACTTCGCTCAGATAGGTGCCCAGCAGCGCGCTCGTGGCGACCAGCAGCATCACGACGGCCGTCTGCACGCCGCCTTCCATCGCCGCGGCACGCAGGTGCTTCAAGTCGAGCTCGCGGTAGATCGCGACCCCGACGAAAAGCGCCGCCCCCACGGCGAGCGCCGCACCCTCGGTCGCCGTCACGATGCCGCCGAAGATGCCGCCCAGGATGATGATGGGCAGCAGGAACGCCCAGAGCGCCTCGCGGCCCGTCTTCATCACCTTGCGCAGCGAGAACGCTTCCGCGCGCGGCAGGTCGTAGCGGCGAGCGAGAAACGTCGCGGTGCCCATGAGCCCGGCCGCGCCGATCAGCCCGGGGACGATGCCCGCGACGAAGAGCTGCACCACGGACGTCTCGGCCATCACGGCGTAGAGGATCATGGGAATGGAAGGCGGGATGATGACCGCGAGCGTGGCCGCGGACGACATCGAAGCGGCCGCGAAATCGCTGGGATAGCCCTTCTCCTTCATGCCGGGGATCAGGAGCGATCCGAGCGCGGCGACATCCGCCACGGCCGAGCCCGAAATCTCGGCGAAGAAGAGCGACGCGCCGATCGAGACGTGGGCGAGCCCGCCGCGCAGCCAGCCGAAGAGCGCCGAGGCGAATGCGATCAGGCGCCGCGAAATGCCCGATGCGTTCATGATCGCGCCCGCGAGAATGAAAAGTGGGATCGCAAGCAGCGGGAAGTTGGTGGCGCCGTTGTAGATGACCACGGCCATGTTCGGCAGCGACGCCGTGCCGTGCGTCGCGAGCATCGCGGCGACCGCCACGAGGCCGAGCGATACCGCAATGGGCACGTCGATCAGCACCAGCGCGAGGACGGCGGCGAAGAGCACGAGCATCACGGCCATGGCGGCGGTCTCTCAGTGAAGCCCGTCGGCGAGCGCTGTCGCATCGGCCGCGGTGAGCGGCGCGCGCGAACCGACGAGCAAGTCCGCGAGCTCGATCGCCTCGGCCACGAGGATCAGCCCCGAGGAGACGGGTACCGCCGACTGCACGAAATTCATCGGCACCCAGGGCAGGCTCACCAGCGTGTCGCCTTCGAGCACCGGCATGATCGTGAGGCCGACATAGCCGAGCAGCGCGAAAAACGCGATGACCAGCAACTGCGCGAGGACGGCCAGCCAGCGGCGCGCGGCGGGTGGCAGCCGATCCGCGACCTCCGGGCAGCCGATGTGCGCCCGCTTCACCGAAGCGAGCGCCGAGCCGTAGAAGGTGAGCCAGGCGAGCAGCACGGATGCGACCTCGTCGTACCAGACGAGCGAGCGGCCGAGCGCACGAAAGACGACGCCGAGCATCACTTCCAGCGTGAGCGCGACCATGAGCGCGATCACCACCCACTCGAGGACGCGCCCGTAGCGGTCGCGAAACCGCAGCATCGCGTTGCCGCGCTCGGCGATTTCGGAGAGCCGCATCCCGTCGACTCCTTCAGCGGCCGAGCGCGATGGCCTTGTCGATCAGAGGCTTCGCGGCGGGCACTTCCTTCGCGAACTCGTCGTAGATCGGCTTGCTGGCCTTGATGAATGCGTCCTTGTCCACTTCGTTCACCTGCATCCCGGCTTGCTTCAGCTTCGCGAGCAGCTCGGTTTCCTGGCGCTCGGCCGTCTGGTAGATGAAGGCCTGCGTCTCGCGCGCGGTGTCCTCGAGGACCTTGCGCACGTCCGCGGGCAGCGTCGCGTATTTCTTCGAGCCCGCGATGAGATAGGCCGGCGTGTACACGTGCCCCGAGAGCGAGAGGTACTTCTGCACTTCCTGCAGCTTCGCCGACCAGATCTGCGCGAACGGGTTTTCCTGGCCGTCCATCACGCCGGTCTGCAGCGCGGTGAACAGCTCGGAGAACTTCATGGGGCTCGGGTTCGCGCCGTACTCCTGGAACATCTTCACGCGCCACTTGCCCTCGGGCACGCGCAGCTTGATGCCCTTCAGGTCCTCGGGCACGCGCACCGGATGCTTGTTGTTCGTGATGTGGCGGTAGCCGTTCTCCCAGACCGCGAGCACCTTCAGGCCCTTCTTCTCGGTCTCGGGCGCGATCACGGGCCAGAAGATCTCGCGCTCGATCTTCGCCATGTGCTTGCGGTCCTTCACCATGTAGGGCAGCTCGAAGATGCCGTAGACGTCGAGTTCGGACGTCATCACCGTGGAGGGCGCCGCGAGGTCGACCGTGCCGAGCTTGAGCTTCTGGATCAGCTCCTTGTCGCCGCCGAGCTGGCTCGAGCCGTACGTGACGACCTTCACCTTGCCCGCGAGCTTCTCGTTCACGCGCCGCGCGAACTCGTCGGCGCTCAGCTGGAAGAGCGATCCGGGCTCCCCGACGTGGCCGAGCTTCAGCTCGGTCTGCGCCGCCGCGCAAAGCGGCATGACGCACGCCGCGGTGAAGGCCGCGGCCGCGGCCATCGCAAAGAGTCTTCTCATGGCTTGTCTCCTGTCTCGTTGGACTTCGGGTACTTCATCACTCGCTCGCCGCGCGCCGCGGCGCGGCGCCTGCATGCAGCGGCAGCGGATGCTCCGCAAAGTGCGCCATGGCGGCCTGCACCCCCGAAGCCGCCAGCTTCACGCCGGCGAGCTTCAGGCCCATCTCGCAGCCGCCGAGCGCCGCCACGAGCGTGAGGTCGTTGCAGTTGCCAAGGTGCCCGATGCGAAACATGCGGCCCTTCACCTTGCCCAGGCCCGTGCCGAGCGAAAGGTCGAAGCGCTCGTGGATGAGCTTGCGCACCCGATCGGCATCGACGCCCGGCGGCATCACCACGCCGGTCAGCACGGGCGAATGCGATTGCGGCTCGACGCACTGCGTCTCGAGCCCCCATGCGGCCACGGCCGCGCGCACGGCTTCGCCCCAGCGGCGGTGACGCGCGAACGCACCCGCGAGCCCGCCGTGGGTGTCGTCGAGCAGCATGTCGCACGATTCCGCGAGCCCGTAGAGCAGATTCGTGGCGGGCGTGTAGGGAAAGTAGCCCGTCCGGTTCGCCTCCATCATCTCGTCCCAGGCCCAGAACGATTTCGGCAGCTTCGCGAAGCGGCTTGCCTCGATCGCTCTTGGCGACAGCGCGTTGAAGCTGATGCCCGGCGGCAGCATCAGACCCTTTTGCGAGCCCGCGATCGTGACGTCCGCGCCCCACTCGTCGTGCCGGTACTCGGCCGATGCGAGACCGGAAATCGAATCGACCATGAGAAGCGCCGGATGCTTCGCCGCGTCGATCGCGCGACGCACGGCGAGGATGTCGCTCGTGGCGCCCGTCGAGGTTTCGTTGTGCACGACGCACACCGCCTTGATGGCATGCTCGCGGTCGGCGGCGAGCCGCTCCTCGATGAGATGCGCCTGCACGCCGCGCCGCCAGCCTTCCACCCCGGGCAGGCCGATGCGTTCGGCCCTCAGGCCCAGGCGAGTCGCCATCCTGTGCCAGAGCGCGGCGAAGTGCCCGGTTTCGTACATCAGCACGTCATCGCCCGCGCTCATCGTGTTGGCGAGCGCGGCTTCCCACGCCCCCGTGCCGGAGGCGGGATAGATGACGACGGGATGCTTCGTCTGGAACACCTCGGCGACGCCCTTCAGCACGCGCAGGCCGAGCGCGCCGAACTCGGGCCCGCGATGATCGATGGTGGGCATGCTCATCGCCCGCAGGATGCGATCGGGCACGGGCGACGGCCCGGGAATCTGCAGGAAGTGATGTCCGGTGGGATGGAAGTCGAGCTCGAGCATGAGGCGGCGCGGCGAACGAAAACTCATTTTGTATGCAAAAAACCGGAATGGCCGCAACGGAATTTCCCTATGAAGTCTTTCGGGCTGCACGGAGTTGTATGCAAAAATCGGCCTATGTCGGCCGAGATCATCTCCATTCCGCGTGCCGGCCTGCACGAGCACGTGACGCAGGAGCTGCGCCGCATGCTGGTGGAAGGAACCATCGCGCCGGGCGCCAAGCTGAACGAGCGCGAACTCTGCGAGGCGCTCGACGTCTCGCGCACGCCGCTGCGCGAAGCGATCAAGCGGCTCGCCGCCGAGGGCCTGGTCGAGCTCGTGCCCAACCGGGGCGCGATCGCCATCGAGCTCGGCGAGGAGGACATCCGCCATACGTTCGAGGTGATGGGCGGGCTCGAAGCGCTTTCGGGCGAGCTCGCGGCCGAGCGCATCACCGACGAGGAGCTCGCGGAGCTGCGCGCGATGCACTTCGAGATGCTCGCGGCGTACACGCGCCGCGACCTGCGCGCCTACTACCGGCTCAACGCGAAGATCCACAGCGCGATCAACGCGGCCGCGAGGAACCCGGTGCTTTCCGCCACGTACGATCGCGTGAACGCGCGCCTGCAGGCACTGCGCTTTCGCTCCAACCAGGATGGAGAAAAGTGGAAGACGGCGATGCGCGAGCACGAGCTGATGGTGGACGCCCTCGCGCGCCGGGACGCGGCGGCCATGCGCCGGGTGCTGATCGCGCACCTGAAGAACAAGCTCGACGTGGTGCTGCAGCAGCTGCACTCGCGTGAAGAGCGGACCCAGAGGAAGAAGGGCACGCGCACATGAACGCACCGCTGCCCCTGCGGGTCGCGCGCGGCGCGGACGCGAACGCCTACGACCGCGTCGCGCACGCGACGCAAAGCGAGCTGGCAGGGCGGCTTGCGCAGCGCCTCGCGAGCGAGACGAAGGGCGAAGTGCTCTTCTCCGCGGCCGACCGCGGCCGCTATGCGACGGACGCCTCCATCTACCAGGTGATGCCCGTCGGCGTGTTCGTGCCACGCACGAGCGACGAAGCGCGCGCCGCGCTCGACATCTGCCGCGATCTCAAGGTGCCGGTCGTCGCCCGGGGCGCGGGCACGAGCCAGTGCGGCCAGACCGTGGGCGCCGGGCTCGTGATCGACTTCTCGAAGCACGTGCGCGCGCTGCTGGAATTCGATAGCGCCAATGCGACGGCGGTCGTGGAGCCCGGCATCGTGCTGGACCACCTGAACGCGCAGTTGAAGAAGAGCGGCCTGTGGTATCCGGTGGACGTCTCCACGAGCGCGCAGGCGACGCTGGGCGGCATGGCGGGGAACAACTCGTGCGGCAGCCGCAGCATCGCCTACGGCAACATGGTGCACAACGTGCTCGCGATCGAGGCGTGGACCTCCGACGGAGCCCATCACCGCTTCGAATCCTACGAACGCTGCGCCGGCGGCGCGCGCGAAATCGGCCGGCGCGTGAAGGACCTCGCGTCGCTGCTCGCCCCCGAGATCGACCGGCGCTGGCCGAAGGTGATGCGCCGCGTCGGCGGCTACAACCTCGACATCTTCCGCAACCAGAGCGAGCGGCCCTACACCGGCGACGGCGGCGTGAATCTCGCGCACCTGCTCGTGGGCAGCGAAGGCACGCTCGCGCTCACGAAGAACCTCACCCTCGCGCTCGCGCCGCTTGCGCGCGCGAAGGTGCTCGGGGTCGTGAACTTCCCGACCTTCTACAAGGCGATGGATACCGCGCAGCACATCGTCGCGCTCGGCGCGGAGGATCGCAGCCTCACGGCGGTGGAGCTCGTCGACCGCACGATGATCGAGCTTGCGCTGCGCAATCCCGCATTCGAATCGACCGTGCGCGCGTCGCTCATCGGCCGGCCCGATGCGCTTCTGCTGGTCGAATTCTCGGGCGACGACCGGCGATCGCTCGCGCGCAAGCTCCAGCAGCTCGAGGAGCTGATGGGAGACCGCGGCCTGCCGGGATCGGTCGTGCACCTCGTGGACGACGCCTCGCAGAAGAATCTGTGGGAAGTCCGCAAGGCCGGCCTGAACATCATGATGAGCCTGAGGGGCGACGGCAAGCCGGTGAGCTTCATCGAGGACTGCGCGGTGCCCCTGCAGCACCTTGCCGAATACACCGACGCGCTCACGCAGGTCTTCCGCCGGCACGGCACGCGGGGCACGTGGTACGCGCACGCCTCGGTCGGGACGCTGCACGTGCGGCCGATCCTCGACATGCGCAAGGACGGCGCGAGAAAGATGCGCGCCATCGCCGAGGAGGCATCGGCGCTCGTTCGCAAGTACAAGGGCGCCTACAGCGGCGAGCACGGCGACGGGCTTTGCCGCGGCGAGTGGATCGCCTGGCAGTTCGGCCCGAAGATCACGCAAGCCTTCGCCGAGATCAAGAAGCTCTTCGACCCGGAGGGGCTTCTCGCGCCGCAGCGCATCGTCGAGCCGCCGCGCATGGACGACACGCGCCTCATGCGCTTTGCGCCGTCATATCGCGTGATCCCGCTTGCGCCCGCGCTCGACTGGAGCGAATGGGACGTGCAGAACGATCCCGCCACCGAACGCACCACCCCGCCCGGCACCGGCGGGGACGCCGCGCAAGGCTTCGCCAAGGCGGTGGAGATGTGCAACAACAACGGCCACTGCCGCAAGTTCGATGCGGGCACCATGTGCCCGAGTTTTCGCGTGACGCGCGACGAGCGGCATGTCACCCGTGGGCGCGCCAACACGCTGCGTCTCGCATTGAGCGGCCAGCTCGGGCCCGACGGGCTCGCGAGCGATGCGGTGCGCGAGGCGCTCGATCTTTGCGTGAGCTGCAAGGGCTGCAAGCGCGACTGCCCGACGGGCGTGGACATGGCGCGCATGAAGGTGGAGTTCCTGCATCACGACCGCAGGAAAAACGGCTTCACGCTGCGCGATCGCCTCATCGGGCAGCTGCCCGCCTACGCGGCGACGGCGAGCCGCTTCGCATGGCTTC
This sequence comes from Ramlibacter sp., assembly GCF_035548915.1. GTDB lineage: Bacteria > Pseudomonadota > Gammaproteobacteria > Burkholderiales > Burkholderiaceae_C > Ramlibacter. The sequence goes on from NZ_DASZSE010000014.1 coordinate 37,022, forward strand.
TCAACCTGCGCAACCGCAGTCGGCTCGTGGCGCGCATGACGCAGGCGCTGACCGGTTTGGCGGCCTCGCGCAGCCTGCCCGCCTGGCGCCGCCAGCACTTCTTCAACCGCCCGCTGCGCTCGGCCACGCGCGACGAAGTGTTCGCCGCCGAGAAGCCGGCCGTGCTTTTCGTCGACACGTTCAACGGCTTTTTCGAATCGGAAACCGCCTGGGCCGCGTTCCGGGTCCTGCGCGCGGCGGGCTACACGGTGCACGTCGCGGCGAAGGACGACGAGACGAGCGGCCATCTCTGCTGCGGCCGCACGTATCTCGCGACCGGCATGGTGGAGAAGGCGCGCGCCAGAGCGAGCGGCCTCGTGAATGCATTGCACCCGTTCGCCCGGCGCGGCATCGCGATCGTGGGGCTGGAGCCATCGTGCCTGCTCACGCTGCGCGACGAAGCGCTCGCGCTCGGCCTGGGCTCGAACGCGCAGGAAGTGGCGAAGCACGCGCTTCTCTTCGAGGAATTCCTCGCGCGCGAAGCGGCCGCGGGCCGGCTCGCGCCGCTGCAGGCGAGACTTGCCCCGGTCGGCGCGCCCGTGCTCGTGCACGGCCACTGCCATCAGAAGGCGTTCGGCGCCGTCTCGCCCGTGCTCGACGTCCTGAAGCTCATCCCCGGCTTGCAGCCGCAACTCGTCGAATCCAGTTGCTGCGGGATGGCCGGCGCCTTCGGCTACGAAGCGAGCCACGTGGAAGTTTCGATGGCGATGGCGCAACTCTCCCTGTTCCCCGCGCTCCGCGCGCAACGCGGCGCGATCGTCGTGGCCGACGGCACGAGCTGCCGCCACCAGATCCGCGACGGGCTCGGGCGCGAGGCCGTGCACGCCGCGGTGCTGCTCGCGGGGCAGCTGAAGGGGGGCTGAAGGGGAAGCCGAGTCAAGCCGCGGCGGCTTCGGTCCAGAAGGACGGCGCGGGCAGGGTCGCCCAGCGCGGGTCGCGCGTGCCGCTGAATTCCCAGCACACCGCCTCGAGCCAGTCGCGCGCGCGCGGGTCCTGCCGCTGCAGCTCGCGCAGGAAGTCCGCCTGGAATCGCTGCACGTGGCCCACGAGCTGGTCGTCTCCCTTTTGCACCACGAACTGCACGATGAGCCGCTCGCGGCCGCGCGCGTTCTGCACGAACAGAATGTGCCCGACGATCCAGTCGGACGGGATGCCGTGGCGCCGCATCGCCTCGTGCAGCACGACATGCGCGAGCGCGCGGCGGCGCTGGCTGTCGGTCTGGCGCGGCATCTTGTCGGCCGACGAGTTTCCGCCGAAATCCGAGTCGGGCGGCACCGAAGACGAGCCGGGCGGTTTCATGAGCGGGAAGTGTGCGCGAGAAACATCGTGGCGCAAGCAGGGCGTCCATTCCCGGTTACAGACGTTGCAGCGCCGCGCAATTCAGGCCTGCCTCAGGCGGCGCACGCGGGAATCGGGCGCCCCGGGGTCGGATGGCTCCGGCGCGTCCTGCCCGGTTCGGCGCCCGCGGATCACTTCGCGAATTTCGCGCTGCAGAAGTTCGCGGCGGATGCGAAGCGGCAAGGTCTCGTTGGTCCACGAGGCGCGGGCCTTCGCCTCGCGCATGCTCGTGCCGCCGTCTTTCTCATGGGTCATGCAGCCGATGTACCCTTGCCGGGCCGGCGCGGCGGTAGGACGAATTTGTCGGCGGTTGTACGGGCTGCCTTCACGCACCCGGCGCCGGAGAAAGCCGAGCGCAGTATTCGGTGAAGCGCTTGGCGTCCTGCTTGTCGAACACCTCCTGCGCGCCGAGCTTCATGCAATGCGCGCACACCGCGGGGGTCGCGTAGCTGCTGAACACGACGATGCGTCCTTCGGGGTTCGTGGCCCGGCAGCGCTGGATCACGCCCATGCCGCTGCCCTCGTCGAGGATGAGGTCGACCACGGCGAGGTCCCAACGACCCCGATGCTCCTCGAGCCACAGGAACGCTTCGGCTTCGGAGGCGGCGGTACCCACGAGGGCGAGGCCGCCCATGCTGCTGAACAGGTCCGCGAGGAGCGCTCCCATGCGCTGGTGATCCTCGACAAGAAAGACACGCAGGTCCACGGCAGGCACAGCTCGGCAAAGCCCTATTGGGTACTCCTGCGGCGACGGGCGTCTGTAGGACAGCTGCGCTTTCCGAGCAACGGCGCCAAAATGCGACATGGTCACTGCCCTCATCCGCGCCGCCCTCCCCTCGGACGAACCGGTCTGGCGCGCGCTCTGGCGCGGCTATTGCGACTTCTACTCCGTGCCTCTGCCGCCCGAGGCGACTCAGCGCACCTGGCAGCGCATCCTCGATCCGGATTCCGCGGTGATGTGCATCGTGGCCGAGATCGATGGCCGCGTTCGCGGCTTCGCGAATTGCGTGGTGCACGAGAACACCTGGGAAACCCAGCCCGTGTGCTACCTGGAAGACCTCTTCGTCGCCGAGGAAGCGCGCCGCCACGGCGTGGGCTCGGCGCTCATCGAGTGGCTGCGCAACGCGATGCGCGCGGAAGGCTGGGCGCGCATCTACTGGATGACCCGCGAGGACAACACGCGGGCGCGGCGCCTTTACGACCGCTTCACCCAGGCCGATGGGTTCGTGCGATACGTGCTGCGCCCGGCTACGGCGCCGGCGCAGTAAGCATTCGCGCTGCGAGCGTTCGCGCTCGATGCGACAGGCGAGCTGCGAATCACGCGGCGGCAGGCTCTTCGGTGCGCGAGGGAAGACGGAAAGTGAACGTGGTCCAGCCGCCGGGGATCGACTCCGCGGCGACGCGCCCGCCGTGGCGCGCAACGATGCGCTTCACGATCGCGAGCCCGACGCCCGTGCCCGGGAACTCCTCTTGCTTGTGCAGGCGCTGGAACAAGCCGAACAGCTTGCCGGCATACGCGGAGTCGAAGCCCGCGCCGTTGTCGCGCACCCGAATCTCGACTTCATCCTCAACTCGCAAGCCTTCGATCCGCACGCGCGGCTCGGCGGCGCCCGCGGAAAACTTGAGCGCGTTGCCCACGAGATTGGAAAACACCTGCCGGATCAGCGTCGGATCGCCCTGCACGCACGGCAGCGGTTCGATTTCGATAACGGTGGAGGCATACGCGGCGCCGAGTTCGTCCACCACGCCCGAGGCGATCGCATGCAGGTCGACCTCGACGCGGCGCGGCTGGGCGCGCTCCGCGCGCGAGCACGCGAGGATGTCGTTGATCATGCCGTTCATGGTGCGCGCGCCCTGCACCACCCGCTCGAGGCGGTGCCGCCCCTGCTGCGACAGGGAAGCGGCCTCGCCGCGCTGCAGGGCCTCCGCGAATCCCGCGATCGCGTGCAGCGGCGCCTGAAGGTCGTGCGACAGCGTGTAGTTGAACGCATGCAGTTCGCCGACCGCGTCCTGCAGATCGGCGTTGCGGCGCGCGAGTTCGTCGCGCGTGCGCTTGAGCTCGATCTGCGTGCGCACGCGCGCCCGGATGATCGTGGCGGGCGCGGGCTTGCCGATGAAGTCGGCCGCGCCGAGCGCGAGGCCCGCGAGTTCGTCGTCCGTATCCTGCAGGCTGCTCAGGAAGATGACCGGCAGGCCGCGCGTGCGCTCGTCGGCCCGAAGCGCATCCAGCACGGCGTAGCCGTCCATGCCCGGCATCATCACGTCGAGCAGCACGAGATCGGGCAGCGACTTGGCAATGAGCGCGAGCGCCCGCTCGCCGCTCGTTGCCACCCGCACGCGGTATTCGCTCGCGAGCGCTTGTCCGACGAGGTCGAGGCACTCGGGCGAATCGTCGACGACCAGCACCGTGGCCCGCGTATCGGGCGCGCAGGCGGCGCTCACAGCGAAGCCTCCGCGACGGGGCCGCTCAATCTCCTGAGGACCGCCAGCGCGCGTTCGTGATCGTGCTCGCGCAGCGCGGCCCCGATCTCGTCGGCCGCGCCGCCCCAGGCCGCGCGAAACACGCCGGCCACGTCGCGCCATTGCCGCTCGGCCGACCAGTCGCCCGAAGCCAGCAGCAGCTCGAGGCTTTCGGCCTCGCGCGCGAGCTGCGCTTCATCGCTCTGGCCGCCGGCTTCTTCGGCCATGGATTCGCAAGGCGGCAGGCGATCGTGCAGCGCCGCCACGAGGTGCACGATCTCGTACTGCAGATCGAAGGCCGCAAGCCGCAGCCGCTCGACCGGCGCACTCTCCAGGATCGCGCGTTCGAGCGACAGCGCGAGCCGCCGCACGACGTGCGCGCCGACCGCGGCCGCCGCACCCTTGAACGAATGCACCATGAGCCTCGCCTGAGCGAGGCGCCGGGCCGCGAGCGCCGCGTCGAGTTGAGGCAGCCCGTCCGCCTGGTGGCCGACGAAGCTGCGCAGCAGCCTGAGGTAGGCGGCTTCGTCGCCGTCCACGAGTTCCAGGCCCTGCAGCGCATCGAACCCGTCGATGCCCGCGAGGCGGTCCACGAGGCGAGCCGGCAGGGCCGCATCGGGCTGCGGCACCGGCGTCGCGGCGGCCGGCAGCCAGCGCCCGATCGCATCGCGCAGCCGCTTCGTGCTCACCGGCTTGGCGATGTGGTCGTTCATCCCCGCTTCGAGGCAGGCCGCGCGAGTCTCACCGAACGCGTCGGCCGTGAGAGCGAGGATGGGAACGGTTTCGTAGCCCTCGATGCCACGCATCCGCCGCGCGGCTTCGAAGCCGTCCATGACGGGCATGTGCAGGTCCATCAGCACGAGCCCATAGCGGCACTCGCGCGCCCGCGCGAGCGCCTGCTCGCCGTCGGCCGCGAGGTCGGGCTGCAGCCCCAGGCGCTGCAGCACGGCTACTGCGACTTCCTGGTTGAAGCGGTTGTCCTCGACGACCAGGATGCGCGAGCCGGCCTGCACGGGTGGCGCGTCCTCCGCGCGAGCCGCCGGCATGCTCGCGATGGCACCGGCCGCGCGTCGCGCCAGGCTCGCCTCGTCGCAGCGCTCGAGCCTCGCGCTGAACCAGAACGTGCTGCCCACGCCCTCGCGGCTCGCGACACCGGCGCTGCCGCCCATCAGCTCGGCCAGTCGGCGGGTGAGCGCGAGTCCGAGGCCCGAGCCGCCGAAGCGGCGCGTGGTGGACACGTCGGCCTGCTCGAATGCCGTGAAAAGGCGCGGCTGCACGTCCTCGGCGATACCGATGCCCGTGTCCCGCACCTCGAACCGGAGCTCGGGGCCCGAGGCGTGTTCGGCGACCGTCGTCACGCGCAGTCGCACGCTGCCGTGTTCGGTGAACTTCACCGCGTTGCCGAGAAGGTTGAGCAGTGCCTGCGACAGGCGGGTCGCGTCGCCGACGAGCGCGGGAGGGGCGCCGTCGGTGTCGCACTCGAGCACGAGCCCCTTCGCCTGCGCCGCTTCGGCCACCAGCATCCGCGTCTGCGCGACCAACTCGCCGAGCGAGAACGGCTCGTGCGCGAGCGTGAGCTTGCCCGACTCGATCTTGGAGAGGTCCAGCACGTCGTTGATCAGCTGAAGCAGGTAGTTGCCCGCCTGCGCGATGTTGTCCAGGCGCGGGTCGCACGCGCCGTCGGCGACCTCCCCGCGCATGAGGTCCGTGAAGCCCAGGATGGCATTCATCGGGGTGCGCATCTCGTGGCTCATGTTCGCGAGGAACGCGCTCTTCGCGCGGCTCGCGGCCTGAGCGCGATCGCGCTGCGCGAGCAGCGCTTCGTTGGCGCGCTGCAAGGCCACTTCGGCGCGGCGCAGCTCGGTCACTTCGATCGCGAGCACGAAAAACCCCTGCACGTCGCCGTCGACCCGGTCGGGAATCAGGCTCACCCAGACGTCGACGTTCGAGCCGTCGAGCTCGAGCGTCTTCGGGTAGTCCACGCGCTCGCCCCGGAGCGCCTGCTCGGAGACTGGCCGGACCGACTCGTACATCTCGGCGCCCATCAGCTCCGACGCATGCAGCCCGACCGCCTCGTAGGGTTCCTTGCCGAAACGCCTGGCATACGAGCGGTTGGAGAATCGGCAGCGCATCCCGGCGTCCCAGTAGGCGATGAGCGCCGGCACGTTGTTGGTCATCGTCCGCACGAACCGTTCGCGGTCGGCGAGGCGTTCGTTGCTTTCCTCGAGCATGGCGGTGCGTTCGCGCACCTGGTCTTCCAGACCCGCGCGATACCGCGCGAGTTCCGCTTCGCTGCGCTTGAGCCTCGTGATGTCGGTGTGCACGGCGACCGCGCCGCCGCCTTCTGCCTTGAGCGGCGTCACGTTGAGCATGAACCAGCGCGTGTCGTCGCCCACGTCGCAGGCGTATTCCATCGTGAACGCGCCCACGCGCCCGCGCAGCACGGCGAGCACGCCCGCCCAGGCGCGCACGGCCTCGGCGCCGGGCGCGCAAGCGAGCGACCCCACATAGTTGGAGCCCACGGCGCAGCGCGGCATCGCGCCGCAACCGGCCGAGCGCCCTTCTTTCAGGAACGCATGCCAAGCCGCGTTCGCGCGCGTGACGACGCCCTCGGCGTCGAGCACCGCGATGTGGTCGAGCACCGAATCGCCCACCGCCTGGACGGTCGCGGCGGCATCGCGCAGTTCCCGCTGCGCGCGGCGCGCGGCGGTGGTGTCGTGCAGGATGGCGAAGACCCCGGCGACGTTGCCGTCGGGCCCGCGCAGCGGAGCCTTGGAGGTCTCGAAAATGCGCCGCCCCTGCCCGGTCTCGATCTCGTGCTCGTAGCGGATCGGCTCGCCCGAGATGATCACCCGCTGGTCGGAATTGCGCATGCGCGCGGCGTCGTCGGGGCGCAAGACCTCCGTGTCGAGACGGCCGATCACGTCTTGCTGCGCGATGCCCAGGCACTGCGCCGCGGCCCGGTTGAACATCATGTAGCGGCCCTGCAGGTCCGTCGCGTACATCGGATCGCCCGAGTTGTCGGTGAACGACTGGATGAGAGCGAGGACCTCGAGCCGCTGCGCCTGCTCGCGGCCGAGCGCCCTTTGCAGCTGAAGCCGGTGACGCTGCATCAGCATGTAGGCCCCGAGGGCCAGCGTGAGCAATGCGCCCAGCGCGAAGATGGCGCTCAGCGAAGCCGCGTGCCAGGCGTCCTCGTAGAACGACTCCATCGAAATCTCGCTGGCGAGCATCCAGCGCGTGCCTTCGATCGGCTGCGCGAATGCCGCATGCGAGCGCGATTCGTCCATGGCGGCAGCCCCTGTCTGCGCCACCGCGCGCGCGAGGGCGGCCGACGCCTCGCCGGGTCGCGAGTCCGCCATGTGGGATTGCACGATCGGCTGTCCGTCCGCGCGGAAAAGCACTGTCGCGCCGTGCGCCCCCGGCAGAGGCCATTCTCGGATCATCGGCAGCAGCGCCTGCCGGGGATCGAAGCGCAGGACGAGCGCGAAGCGCGGGCCTCGTGCCTCGGCAGCCAGCGGTGCCGCGAAGTCCACGCGCTCCGATGCGAATTCCGCCGAGGCCGGCTCCAGGAGCGCCGGCGAGTTGCCCTTCAGCACGGACGGCAGCGCCAGGCCCAGGTCACGCGCGACCTGAGGCCGAGCGCCAGCCGATGCGACGACCCCCCCGTCCGCATCGGTCACCATCACGCAAGCCGCACCGCTTGACTTCTGCAGGGTCTGCAAAGCCGCGGCGAGCCGGACGATCGCCGGGACTTCGCCCGCGTCGGCCGCCGCCGCCAGCTCGCCGAGCGAGCTTTCGGCCGCGCCGCGCGCCTGGGCCTTGCGTTCGCGCACCCAAGCGGCGACCTGTTCCGCGCGGACGCCGGCGGCCGCCTGCACGCGTTCGGCGGCGAAGCCGCCCTGCTCGTCGTATTCGCCACGCATGGATGCGTATGTGAACGCAATGGCGAGTGCCGCGGCCAAGGCGAAGCAGACTGACGTCAAGAGCCAGGGCCTGCGATCCTTCGGTTGCTCGTCCATTGTGTCCTCGGCGGATGCTCCGCAACTGAGGATCGAGTCTGGAGGGGAAGGTCGCAGCGCCGGTTGAGCTGGATCATGTGCGCCGCACGCAGCGTCGTCAGGCGCCGGGCGGTATGCACAATTGCGCGATGCGATGGGCGAGATCCGCCCAGAGCGCCCACCCCGCGGCGCCCGCGAGCAAGGCGCCGGCGGCTCGCGTGCCCCATTGCTTCCTCGCGCCGTTGCCGGGCGCGGACAGCAGCGAGAGCACGCCAGGAAAGAGCCCGAGCGCGAGGCCGCTTCCGAGCGCGAAAAGCGCCATGGCGGCCGCGCCCTGCGGCGCCCCGCCGGCGAGCGAGGCGACGAGCAGCGCCGAATAGAGCAGCCCGCACGGCATGAAGACCCACAACGCGCCGGTGGCAACGAGGCCGCCACGCGCCGTGGCCAGTGGGCGCACGCGCTGCCACGCGGCGCGCCCGGCGCTGTCGACCCAGGCCGGTTGGCGCGCGAGCACGATGAGCGCGAGGCCCCAGGCCAGCACGGCGAGGTGGAACAGCATCCACACCGGCCGAAGCGCGGCGGTGTGGGAGGAAAGCCAGGCGAAGCTTTCGACGGTGGCGCCCGCGGCCGCGCCGGCGAGGCAATAGCCGAGGAGGCGGCCGAGCTGGAAGGACAGCAGCGGGCGCGACGGATGCCGGGGTATGCGCCGCTCGGCCCACTCGACGATCGTGCCGGGCGAGTCGCGCCGCGCAACGAGAGCGTTGCAAGCGGCGCCGCACATGGCGGCACAGTGCGGGCCGCCCGCGAGTCCCATGAGAAACGATGCGGCCAGCAGCGACGCGGCCATCAGATGATCCGCGAGAACTTCGCGCGGTTGCGGTCGGCCTGCAGGTACCTGTCGAACAGCATCGCCACGCCGCGCACGAAGAACCAGCCGGCCGCGGTGATCCGGATGCCCTCGTCGTCCACGCAGACGAGCCCCTGCGCCTGCATCTGCTTCAGCTGCTCCAGCTCGCTTGCGAAATACGTGGGGAAGTCGAGCAGCCACGCGAGCTCGATCGACTCGAACACGACCTGCCCCTGGCACATGAGCGCCATGATCACCGCGCGCCGGGCGAGATCGTCGCGCGTGAGCGCGAGCCCGCGCTGCACCGGAAAGCGCCCCTGGTCGAGCGCGTCGCAGTATTCCTCGAGCGTCTTCGCGTTCTGGCTGTAGGTGGCGCCCACCCGGCCGATCGAGGAGACCCCGAGCCCGATCAGGTCGCAATCGGGCTGGGTGCTGTAGCCCTGGAAGTTGCGGTGCAGGCGGCCTTCGTGCTTGGCCTGCGCGAGCGCGTCGCCCGGCAGCGCGAAGTGGTCCATGCCGATGTAGACGTAGTCGGCGCTGATGAAGGCGGCGAGCGCCTGCGACAGCATCGCGATCTTGTTGCCGGCTCCGGGCAGTTCGGCCGGGACGATGCGCCGCTGCGGCTTGAAGCGCTCGGGCAGGTGCGCATAGCCGTAGAGCGCGATGCGATCCGGCCGCAGCTGCGCCACCTGCTGCAGCGTGCGCGCGAAGGATTCGGGGGTCTGGCGCGGCAGACCGTAGATCAGGTCCACGTTCACCGAATCGAAGCCGATGCGGCGCGCGTGCTCCATGAGCGCGAACACCTGCTCGGCCGGCTGGATGCGGTGCACGGCACGCTGCACGTCGGGGTCGAAGTCCTGAACGCCGAAGCTGATGCGGTTGAAGCCGAGGTCGGCAAGCGCCTGCAGCCGAGTGCCGTCGACCGTGCGCGGATCGACTTCGATCGAGCATTCGGCATCGGGCGCCAGCGCGAAGCTGCGCCGGATCATGTCCATGAGCTCGCTCAGTTCGGCGTCCGAAAGAAACGTGGGCGTGCCGCCCCCGAGGTGCAGCTGCGTCACGGGCTGGCCGGTGCCGAGCACGGTCGTGTGCAGGTCCATCTCGCGGCCGAGATAGCGCAGATAGGTCTTCGCTCGCGAATGGTGCCGGGTGATGATCTTGTTGCAGGCGCAGTAGTAGCAAAGCGACTCGCAAAACGGCAGGTGCACGTAAAGCGACAGGGGCAGTGCGAGCGCGGCCGGGCCCTCGCGGCGCTGCGAAAGGGTCTGCACGTAGTCGGCGGCCGTGAACGCTTCCACGAACCGGTCGGCGGTGGGGTAGGACGTGTAGCGGGGGCCGGGCACGTCGAAGCGGCGCAGCAGCTCGGGGGTGATGGGGGGATTGCTCATGAGTCCTTCGCCTGAGCCTGCACTCTGCCCGCGCGGTGCCCCGCATCGCTTGACCCAAATCAAATCCGCGGCCGGGACGCCCCGGACAATTTGACCCATGTCAGACCCCCTGAAAACCACCATCAAGGTGGCCTGCTCCAATTGCAACCTGCGCGAGCTGTGCATGCCGATGGGCCTTGCGCAGGAGGACCTCGACAAGCTCGACCAGCTCGTGGCCACGCGCCGCCGCGTGAAACGCGGCACCACGCTCTTTCGCAACGGCGACCCCTTCGAGTCGCTCTTTGCCGTGCGCACGGGCTTCTTCAAGACCTGCCTCACGTCGCAGGACGGACGCGACCAGGTGACGGGCTTTCAGATGGCCGGCGAGATCATCGGGCTGGACGGCATCGTGAACGAACGCCACACGTGCGACGCGGTGGCGCTCGAGGACGCGGAAGTGTGCGTGATGCCGTTCGAGCGGATCGGCGAGCTCGCGCGCGAAGTGGGCGCGCTGCAGCACAACCTGCACCGCGTGATGAGCCGCGAAATCGTGCGCGAGCACGGGGTGATGCTGCTGCTCGGCACGATGCGCGCCGAAGAGCGGCTCGCGGCCTTCCTGCTGAACCTCGTGCAGCGGCTGCATGCGCGCGGCTTCTCGGGCTCCGAGCTCATCCTGCGCATGACCCGCCAGGAGATCGGCAGCTACCTCGGCCTGAAGCTCGAGACCGTGAGCCGGACGTTCTCGCGCTTCGCGGAGGAAGGGATCATCGAAGTGGACTACCGGCACGTTCGCATCGTCGATGTCGAACGGCTGCGCGCCGTGATGCCTCAGCCGGAAAAATAGCGGACACCGAATGAGAACGATTTGCATTGACGACGCAGTGTCGCTAGAATGAGCCGAACTCTCATCTGCCACCCATGACTGCCGCTGTCGAGGCGAATCGAACCTTCCAGTCGGGGCCGCTGCGCTCCGCGCCCTGCGGCACGCCCTGCGTCGTGCGTCGCGTGGTCGCGCCTGCCGCGAACCCCGAGCTGAAGTCGCAGCTCGAGGACATCGGCTTTCTCCCCGGCGAGCCGGTCCTCGTCACGATGCGCGGCTTCCCCGGTGACGACCCTCTGGCCGTGCGCGTCGGTCAGTCCACATTCGCATTGCGCGCCGCCGAAGCCGCCTGCATCGAAGTCGAATCGCACCCGAAGTGACCGAAGCCGTCGTCCATCTGCATCCGGCCGGGCGTCTGGCCGCGCTGGTGGGCAACCCGAACGCGGGCAAGACAGCGCTGTTCAACCGGCTGACGGGCAGCCGCCAGAAGGTCGCCAACTACGCAGGCGTCACGATCGAGCGCAAGGAAGGGCGGCTGCAGCTGCCCTCGGGCAAGCTCATTCGCGTTCTCGACCTGCCGGGCACCTACAGCCTGCATCCGCGCTCGCCGGACGAGAAGATCACGTGCGACGTGCTCGGCGGACAGGCCCGCGGGGAGAAGCGGCCCGATCTCGTCGTGTGCGTCGTCGATGCGACACAACTCAGACGCGGCCTGAGGCTCGTCCTCGGCGTGCTCCGCACCGGCTTGCCCTGCGTCGTGGCGGTCAACATGATGGACCTGGCCGAATCGCAAGGCATCCACATCGACCTCGACGCGCTCTCGCGCGAACTGGGCGTGCCCGTGGTGAGCACCGTCGCCATCCAGAGCGACGGCGCGGCCCGGCTGCAAGGCGTGCTGGACGACCATGACGTCTGGCATGCCGCGCCGTCGCCGCTGGCCACGCAGACGGCCCAGGCGGACCACGAGCTCGTGTCGGCCATGCTCGTTCGCCTCGGCTTGCAGGACGTCGTGCGGCACGAGCTCAGCGACGCGGTGGACCGCGTCGTGCTGCATCCCGTGTTCGGGCCGCTGCTGCTCGCGGTGCTCCTCTTTTTCATCTTCCAGGCGGTGTTCTCCTGGGCCAACTGGCCCATGGACCTCATCAAGGACGCGACCTCGTGGGCCGGCGACTTCGTGCGGCAGCACCTGCCCGACGGGCTCGTGCAGAGCTTCATCGCGGATGCGCTCATCTCCGGCGTCGGCGGCGTGGTCGTGTTCCTGCCGCAGATCCTCATCCTCTTTTTCTTCATCCTGCTGCTCGAGGAATCGGGCTATCTGCCCCGCGCCGCCTTCCTGCTGGACCGGCTGATGGGCAGCGTGGGACTTTCGGGGCGCAGCTTCATCCCGCTCCTGTCGAGCTTCGCCTGCGCGATCCCCGGCATCATGGCCACCCGCACGATCGCGAACGCGCGCGACCGGCTGGTCACCATCATGATCGCGCCGCTCATGACGTGCTCGGCGCGACTGCCCGTCTACGCGCTGCTGATCGGCGCTTTCGTGCCGCGGCGCACGCTCGCATTCGGCGTGCAGCTGCAAGGCCTCGTCCTCTTCGTTCTGTACGTCGCGGGCGTGGCCGGCTCGATGGCGGTGGCCTGGCTTTTGAAACATCTGAGCGGCCGCGGGCAGGTGCGCCCCCTCATGATGGAGCTGCCCTGGTATCACGTGCCGCGCGCGCGCAACATCGCGATCGGCCTCGTGCAGCGCGCGAAGATCTTCCTTCGCCGCGTGGGCGGCGTCATCATGGTCCTCACGGTGCTGCTGTGGGTGCTCGCGAGCTTTCCCGCGCCGCCCGATGGCGCCACGGGGCCGGCGATCCAGTACAGCTTCGCGGGCATGCTGGGCCAGGCATTGGCCGTGGTGCTGGCCCCGGTGGGATTCAACTGGCAGATCAGCATCGCGCTCGTGCCCGGCATGGCCGCGCGCGAAGTGGTGGTCGGCGCGCTCGGGACCGTCTACGCGCTCTCCGCAACGGGAGCCGATACGGCGCAGTCGCTTTCGCCTCTCATCCAGCAGACGTGGAGCGTCGCCACGGGCCTGTCCCTGCTCGCATGGTTCGTGTTCGCGCCGCAGTGCCTGTCCACACTCGCGGCCGTGCGGCGCGAGACGGGCCGCTGGCTGTGGCCGGTCGTGATGGCCGCGTATCTCTTCGCGCTCGCCTATGCGGCGTCCTGGGTGACTTACCGGGCGGCGATCTGGTGGGGCATCTCCTGATCCATAAAACCCCGATCGCGTGAAGTCTAAATGAGATAGATTCTCATTTGAGCTACACTCGCAGCCGGAGAATCGGCAAGCCAAGTGGCGTTCTCGAACGCCTAGCCAGCCTCTCGACAACCCGCCAACAACGGAGGCATCACTTGGCAAAGAAAACTTCAGCACGCGGCGCGCGCCGCGCACACGGTCCGCGAACCCTGTCTGCCGCAGTCGTTGCGCGCGCATCGGCGAGCGGCACCGCGCCCGTCCTGCCCCTGGGCGCGATGATGCTCGCCGCTTCCCTCGGCAGCTGGGCCCAGAGCGCCGCGCCCACCGCGCCCACTGCGCCGCAGGACAAGGCGCTCACCACCATCACGGTCCGCGAGAAGGCCGAAGCGCCGAGAGGCAAGGACGACCTGCGTGCCACCACGACCCACATCGGCAAGGGCACGCAGGAACTGCGCGACGTGCCGCAGTCCATGGGCGTGGTCACCGAGAAGCTGATCGACGACCGCAACCTCGACACGGTGAAGGATGCGCTGCGCCAGACCGCCGGCGTCACCTTCCAGGCGGCCGAAGGCGGCGAGGAGGACATCCGCCTGCGCGGCTTTTCGCTCGCGACCACCGGCGACATCTTTCTCGACGGCATGCGCGACCCCGCGTTCTACGACCGCGACACGTTCAACCTCGACCGGCTCGAAGTGCTGCGCGGCTCCGCTTCCATGCTCTTCGGCCGCGGCTCCACCGGCGGCGCGGTGAACCAGGTGAGCAAGATGCCCGAGCTGCTGGACGAAAACGAAGTCGTCACCACGCTCGGGAGCCATTCGTACCGGCGCGTCACGGGCGACTTCAACAAACGCACCGGCGAGCATTCGGCCGTGCGCGTCACCGCGATGTACAACGAGGCCGACAACAACGGCGCGGGCTCCAGCATCGACAAGCGCGGCCTCGCGGGCGCCTACCGGTTCGGGATCGATACGCCCGACGAAGTCCTCGTGAGCCTCTACTGGCTGGACAACAACAACGGCATCAACTACGGCCTGCCGTGGATCAAGCCGCACGCGAGCGACACCACGGCCGCCAACACGATCATCGGCGGGCTGAAGCCCACCGACTACTTCGGCATGGCGAGCGACTACAACGCGGGCACCGCGAAAATCGCGACGCTCGCCCACACGCATCGGTTCAGCGAGAACACGCAGCTGAAGACGATGCTGCGCAAGGGCGAGTTCACGCGCGACCTGCGCGCGGGCACCGTCCGCTTCGCGGCCGCGAGTGCGCAGCCGGGTGGGCTCGCTGCCGATCTCTCCAACTTCGGACCCGGCACCGTCTTCACGCGCGGCACCAACCTGAAAATCCAGGACATGGACGTGCTGCAGGCGCAAAGCGACCTGAGCTCGAAATTCGAGGCGTTCGACCTGCATCACGAGCTCACCACCGGGATCGACTTCTCGCGCGAACAGAAGAAGGTCTATGCCGCGCTCTCGGCGGCGCAAGGCGGACCGAACATCGTGAAGCCGCCGACCCTTGCCGGCACGCCGGACGACGGCGCATGGGTCGACGAGTCGTCGCGCATCCTTCGCGACAACAACGACTTCGTCAACGACGCTCTGGGCGCCTACGTGCAGGACATGGTGCAGGTGGCCCCGCACTGGAAGGTGCTGGGCGGCCTGCGCTACGACCACATGCGGGGGCGCTACAACGCCTATGGCATTCCCTCCAACGCGCCGGGCCCGGTCACGACCACGAGCTACCGGCAGGGCGTGGCCGACTGGAGCAAGCGGGTCGGCCTGCTTTACCAGCCGACCGATCGCATGACGTTCCACTTCTCGTACGGCACGTCGTTCAACACATCGGGCGACACGTACTCGTACAACGCGCTTTCGGCCAACACGCCGCCCGAACAGAGCGAGAACATCGAGGCGGGCGGCACGCTCGAAACCGCGGACAAGCGCTTCTTCACGCGCTTTGCCGTCTTCCGCTCGACGAAGAAGAACGAACGCAATACCGACCCCGATTCGGCCGCGACTCGCCTGCTGCTTTCGGGCAAGCGTCACGCCGCGGGCATCGAGATCGACGCGTCGGGACGCATCACGCCCCGGTGGGAAGTCTACGGCTCCTACCAGTGGCTGCCCATCGCGCGCGTGGACGACGCCGCTGCGACCGTCAATACCGTCGGCAACCGCGAAGGCGACCGGCCGGGTCTGTCGCCCCGGCATAGCGGCACGGTGTGGAGCACCTACCAGATCGCGCCGAAGTGGCGCGTGGGCGCGGGCATCAACTTCCGCAGCCGGCAGGCCCCGGCCGACGTGACGGCGCCTGCGTGGGAAGCGCCCGGCTTCGTCACCGCGGACCTGATGACCGAATACGCCATCACGCCGGACATCATGCTGAAGGCCAACGTGACCAACCTCACGGACAAGCTCTATGCCGAGTCGCTCTATCGCGGCCACTACATCCCCGGCGCGGGCCGGCTGGTGCAGGTGTCGCTCGGAGTGAAGTTCTAGACTTCCGAAAACGAGAGCAGTAGCCGCCGCCATGCTCATCACATTTCCCCTGCTGGACGAACGCGCCCTCGACCGGGCGCGCCCGCTTCTCGCGCGCGCGCCCTGGAACGACGGGCGCGACACCGCCGGCCCACAGGCCGCGCAGGCCAAGAACAACTCGCAGATGCCGCGCGACTGCGCCGAGGCGCGCGAGCTGAGCGCGCTCGTGCTGCAGGCACTGGACGGCTCGGCGATGTTCCTGTCGGCGGCTTTGCCCGCGCGCGTGTATCCGCCCCGCTTCAACCGGTACACGGGCGCTGCGAATCACTACGGGCCGCACGTCGACAGCGCGGTGCGCTTCGGCGAGAACGGGCTGCGCGTGCGCACGGACCTGTCGTGCACGGTGTTCTTCAGCGATCCGGAGGCTTACGAGGGCGGCGAGCTCGTGCTGCACGCGCCGGATGGCGAACGGTCCGTGAAGCTGCCCGCGGGCCATGCGGTGCTGTACCCGGCCACGCTCGTGCACGAGGTGCGGCCCGTCACGCGCGGCGCGCGGGTCGGCTGCTTCTTCTGGGTGCAGAGCCTGGTGCGCGGCGCCGAGGAACGGCGCCTGCTGCTCGAATTCGACCAGGCGCTCACCGTGCTGCGTCAGCGCGACGGCGACAGCCCCGCGACGGTCGCGCTCACCGGGACGTACCACAACCTGCTGCGGATGTGGTCGGACACGTGAACGGCCTCATGAACGGCTCTCACGCATGAAGATGGAAGTCCAGTCGCTTCCCGCCGGCATCGCGAACCTCGCGCAGCACGAGCAGCGCGCGCGCGAGACGCTCGACCCCGCGGCCTGGGCCTATCTGTGCGGCGCGGCCGGGCGCGGCATCACGGAACGCGCGAACCGCGCCGCGTGGGAATCGGTGACGCTCGTGCCGCGCGTGCTCGCATCGCTGGAAGGACTCGACACGCGCACGCAACTGCTGGGCCGCGCGATGGCTAGTCCGCTGATCGCGGCGCCCGTCGCATTCCAGCAGCTCGCGCATCGCGACGCCGAGGTGGGCACCGCGCTCGCGGCGGCCGCGCAGGAAGCGGGCATGGTGCTCAGCCAGCAGGCGAGCACGCCGCTCGAGGCAGTCGCCGATGCGGTCGCGGCGGATTCGAGGCGAGGCCCGCTGTGGTTGCAGATGTACTGGCAAGCCGATCGAAGCGCCGTTGCCGCGCTCGCCGATCGCGCGCGGGCGAGCGGATACGAAGCGCTCGTGCTCACGGTCGATTCGACGGTGCGAAGCGGCTTCCATTTGCCCGCGGGGCTCGTGGCACCCAACATGCCGGCGGCGCCCGCGGCCCAGGACCTCCGGTCGCTCTGCGCGGCGGCGCCCACCTGGCACGAACTCGAATGGCTTTGCGCGAACGCGCCGCTGCCGGTGATCGTGAAAGGCATCCTGCATCCCGACGACGCGCGGCATGCGCGCGCCTGCGGCGCCGCGGCGATCGTCGTGTCCAACCACGGCGGACGCACGCTCGATGGCGCGGCCGCCACGGCGACGATGCTCCCGCGCGTGGCCGAAGCGCTCGACGGCGCCGTGCCGCTCCTCGTCGACGGGGGCATCCGCAGCGGCACCGACGTGCTGAAGGCGCTCGCACTCGGCGCGCGCGCGGTGATGATCGGCCGCCCCATCGTGTGGGGTCTGACCAATGCCGGCGCGCGTGGCGTGGCGCACGTGCTGCGGCTCCTGCGCGACGAACTCGAGATCGCGATGGCGCAGTGCGGCTGCGCGAATCTCGCGCGAGTGCATGGCGATTTGATCGCACCCATCGACGCTTCAGCGCAATCCTTGCGCAACGAAAGGACGACATGAACGGACATCACATGGCAGCCGCGCTCGCGGCGCTCACCTTCTGCGCGGGCGCCGCGGCGCACGGCGACTTCAGGTGCGACGTGCCGAAGGCCGAGTGGCAGCCGCAGACCGCGCTGCAGCGAAAGCTCGAAGCCGATGGCTGGAAGAAGGTTCGCCAGGTGAAGACCGAGAACGGCTGCTACGAGGTCTACGGCTTCGACGAGAAGAACCGCCGCGCGGAAAAATTCTTCAACCCGAAGACCTTCGAGCTGGTCGGCGAAGTGCAGCAGAAGAACTGACGTGCGTGGCGGGCCGGTGCCAGCTCGCTCGCTGCCCGTGTGGGACGTCGTCGTGCGCGCCACGCACTGGACGCTCGCGCTCGGCTGCGCGGCCGCGTGGGTCACCACCGCGGTTGGCTTGCGCTGGCACGAACCGGTGGGCTATCTGGCGCTCGCCATGGCGGCATTGCGCATCGGGTGGGGATTCGCGGGCCGCGGCTATGCGCGGCTCGCGCAGTTCGTCCGCGGACCTCGCGCCACGCTCGCCTATGCGGCGCAGCTCGCGCGCGGTGAAGCACCGCGCTACATCGGCCACAACCCTCTGGGCGGATGGATGGCCGTTTTGCTCTGGTTGTGGGTGGCACTGCTTGGCCTCACGGGGTGGCTCTACTCGACCGACGCGTTCTGGGGCGAAGCCTGGCTCGACCGGACGCATCAGGCACTCGGCTGGTCGATGCTCGCGCTCGTTGCGCTGCACGTCGCGGGCGTGATCCATGCGTCGATCCGTCATCGCGAAAACCTCGTGGCCGCCATGTTGACCGGCGTCAAGCAACCCGCAAAACCTACCGACGTGGCGTGAACATCGGCGCCAGGAAACTGCGAATGCGAAGGATTCGCATTTATACTTGCCACATCTTCATTGCCCGCCATGACCCGAGCCGCCTCCATGAACCCCGCGCGCCGCAACGCCTTGATCGCAAGCGGCGTGCTGGTGTTCCATGCGGCGGCGCTGTGGGCGCTCAACTCGGGCTTGCTGCGCCGGGCCGTGGAGATTGTCGTGCCGGTCGAGGTGCTGAGCGAGATCATCACCCCCGCCCCGAAGGTCGAGACGCCGCCGCCGGCCGCGCCCAAGGTGGAGCCGACGCCGAAGAAGCTGCCGCCGCCCCCGCGCCCTGAAGCCCTCCCCGTCCCCGCGCCGCCTTCACCGAACGCGCCGGTGGCGACAACGCTGCCGCAGCCGCCCGCGCCGCCGATCGCGACGCCTGTCGCGGCCGAGCCCAGCCCCCCCGCGCCACCGGCTGCGCCCGCGCCGCCGAAGATCGAACTGCCTTCGAGCGATGCGACCTATCTGCAAAATCCTTCACCCGTCTATCCGCCGGTCTCCAAGCGCATGGGCGAGCAGGGAAAGGTCGTCGTGCGCGTGCTGATCGGCGCGGACGGCCTGCCCCAGCGCGCGGAGGTGAAAGTGTCCAGCGGCTTCGACCGCCTGGACCGCGCCGCGCTCGACTACATCCTGAAATGCCGCTACCGCGCCGGGACCGTCAACGGCGTGCCGCAGGCGATGTGGAAGGATGCCCCCGTCAATTTCGTCCTGGAGTAGGAAAAGCAACATGAATCCCGATTTCGGCCTGGTCCACCTCTGGTCGCAAGGCGACATCGTCACACGCGGCGTGGCCTTGCTGCTGCTTGCGATGTCGGTCGCCTCGTGGATGGTGATCCTCGTGAAAGCGCTCGACCTGAGGCGCCATGCGCGCGAGGCGCGCAGCATCGAGAGCTTCTGGCATGCCGCCGACTTCGCCGACGGCCTGAGCAAGCTCGGCACCGACCCGGCCAATCCGTTTCGCGCGCTCGCACTCGAAGGTCGCGAAGCCGCCGCGCACCACAACGCGCAGCCGCAGCTGCACGACTCGCTCGACGCGAGCGAATGGCTCACGCGCACGCTGCGCAACTCCATCGACGAATCACTCGCGCGCCTGCAAGGCGGCCTCGCGGTGCTCGCCTCCGTCGGTTCCACCGCGCCCTTCGTGGGCCTCTTCGGCACGGTGTGGGGCATCTACCATGCGCTGCTCTCGATCAGCCTCGCGGGTCAGGTCGCGCTCGACAAGGTGGCCGGGCCGATCGGCGAAGCGCTCGTGATGACGGCGCTCGGCCTGGCCGTGGCCATTCCCGCCGTGCTCGGCTACAACGCGCTCGTGCGCGGCAACAAGTCGGTCATCCACCGCCTCAACCGCTTCGCCTACGACCTGCACGCGCACTTCGTGACCGGTGCCCGCGTGGCGCGCGGCGCCCCGGGCGACGCGAAGGTCCGCGCGATGAAGAAGGGGGCGTGACATGGCGTTCGGCACGCAGGACGAAACCGACGACGTGATGAACGAGATCAACATGACGCCGCTCGTCGACGTCATGCTCGTGCTGCTCATCATCTTCATCATCACCGTGCCCGTGATGAAGCATGCGGTGAACATCGAGCTGCCGCGCGCCACGAACCAGCCGGAGGACACGCCGCCCCAGGCCATCCGGCTCAGTGTCGACGCGCAGGGCCAGTACTACTGGAACGAAGCGCCGATCGAGGACAAGGAGCTTCCCGCGAAGCTGCAGGCCGAAGCCGGACGCGAGCCGCAGCCCGAGCTGCACATCCGCGGCGACCGCGACGCGCGCTACGAACGCGTCGCCCAGGCGATGGCGCTTGCGCAGCGCTCGGGCCTGCACAAGATCGGCTTCATCACGGAGCCTCGGGCGCCGTGAAGACGCCGGGGGACATCGACGAGGATGCGGCCCGCGACCCGGCGGAAAGCGCGGGATCGCCCATCTCGCACGCGTGCGGAGCCTTCGAGGAACACGCCGCGTCGCGAGCCCCGGCACTCAGCAGCGAACAATTGCTGCAGGGCCGCTCCTGCGTCGAGATCCGGCACAACGGGGCGACCTACTGCCTGCGCGCGACGCGGCTCGGAAAGCTCATTCTGACCAAGTGACCCGCGCGGTGGCAGAGCGCATTGACCCACCCGCGCGGAGCGCCGGAGCGTTCAACGGATCGAGATCATCTGGTCGGGCGAGGTGAACGGCGCCCAGTTGGGCCTCAAGCCCTCGATCACCTGACGCGCCTGGAACTCCGCGGCCTGCAGGGCCTTGGCCTCGTCGGGGTAGGCGCCGACGCTCGTCACTTTCTCCAGCGCGTTGGCACTGGCCGGATCGCGCGGCCGCTCCAGACACAGCTTGGCGTGACCGATGTAGCGGCCGTCGCCCACCTGCTGCGTGTAGCTGGCCACGAAGTAACCCTTGAAGGCGAAAACGTTGTCCATGTGAAGCCGATTTTGCGTGCCGCAGTCCGGCTGTGCAATTCGGGAACGGACCCTCCCCCTACGATTCAATCTGCAAGAGTTGCATCGGGATTCTTACGAACGGCGGCCTCGTCGGGCCGCAGCTCGAGGCGCAGCGTGCAGGTTCCGTCCGGCCCTTCGCTCACGCCGAATCCGGCGTGCCGGCCGACGGCCACCATGCCGGCGTTCTCGCGCAGGCAGTACGCCACGACCCTTCGCGTGCCGCGAGCGCGCAGGTAGTCGAGCATGCAATCGGTGAGCCGCTGCCCGAGTCCGTGGTGCTGCCACTTGCCCGCGACGTGCACCGCGAATTCCGCTTCCACGTTGTCCGCATCGCAAACGCCCCGCACCTCGCCCACGATCTCGCCGTCTTCCAGCGCCACGAACGTCATCTCGCGCTCGTAGTCGATGAGGCAGTAGCGCGCGAGTTCGGACTTCGGCACTTCGCGCCGCGCCATGAAAAAGCGCAGGCGCAGGTCGGCGGGCGAAGCGGCCGAGTAGAAAGCGGCCAGCCGCGCGCCGTCTTCCGGACGAATGGGGCGCAGCAGCAGCTTGTGGCCGTCCACCTCGATCCTGCGCTCCAGCTCCGACGGATAGGGACGCAGCGCGAGCCGGCTGCCTTCGCCTTCGGCCGGGCGGCGCAGGCGCACGCGCGCGTCGAGGGCCAGCACGCCGCCGGCATCCGCCAGCAGCGGATTGATGTCGAGCTCCGCGATGCTATCCAGGTCGCAAGCGAGGCGCGACACGCTCTCGATGGCGCCCGTCACGGCGCGCATGTCGCAGGCGGCCCGCCCGCGATACCCCGCGAGCAGGCGACCGACCTGCGTCTGCCCGACGAGGTCCTGTGCAAGCTTTGCGTTGAGCGGCGGCAGCGCCACGGCGCGGTCCCGGCGCAGTTCCACGGCCGTGCCGCCTTCGCCGAACAGCACGGCCGGGCCGAACACCGGGTCGCTCGCGATGCCGACGATCAGCTCCAGCGCGTCGGGACGGCGCGCCATCGCCTGTACGAGAAAGCCCCGCACGCGCGCGTGCGGCGCGAGGCGCGACACGCTCTGGCGCATCCTGATCGCCGCCTCGCGCACTTCGTCGGCCGAATTCAGGTGCAGCGCGACGCCGCCCACGTCGGACTTGTGCACCACCTGGGGCGAGCGAATCTTGAGCGCGACGGGAAAACCGATGCGCTGCGCGAACCGCGCCGCCTCTTCGGCATCGGCGGCGTTCATGGTTTCCACCGCGGGGATGCCGTAGGCGCGCAGCAGTTCCGTGGCCTCGGTGGGCTCCAGCCATTCGCGCCCTTCGGCGAGCGCCTGATCCACGATCTCCTGCGCGGCGGCGCGGTCCGGCCGATACTCCGCCGCCTGCGCATCGGGCAGCTCGAGCAGCGCTTCCTGGTTCGCGTGATAGCGAGCGAGCTGCAGCCATGCGGCCACCGCGCGTTCCGGCGTGCCGTAGCACGCGATGCCCTCGCGGGCGAAGAGCTCGCGCGCTTCGCGCACCGAGACGCCGCCCAGCCAGTTCACGAGCACCGGCTTCGCGGCCTGCCGTATCGTCGGCGCGCAGGCCTTCGCGATGTCGGTGGCCGCCACGATGGCCGTGGGCGCATGCATGAAGAGGACGCCGTCCACTTCCGGCGCGGCCAGCAGAGTTTCGAACGAGCTGCGGTAGCGCTGCACGGGCGCGTCGCCGATGATGTCCACCGGATTCGCATGGGGCCACGTCGCGGGAAGGAACTCGTCGAGCGCCGCGAGCGTCGCGGGCGACAGCTGCGCGAGCTCTCCGCCGCCGAGCGCGAGCGCATCGGCCGCGAGCACGCCCGCGCCGCCGCCGTTCGTGAGGACGGCGAGCCGTCCCCCGAACCAGCTGCGCGGGCGCGACAGCGTCTGCGCCGCATCGAAGAGCGCCTCGAGCGAATCCACGCGCAGCATGCCCGCGCGCCTCACCGCCGCATCGAACACCGTGTCGGACCCCGCCATCGCCCCGGTGTGAGATGCGGCGGCCTTGGCGCCCGCGGGCGCGCGACCTGCCTTCACGAGGATCACAGGCTTGTTGCGCGCGGCCGCGCGCGCGGCCGACATGAACTTGCGCGCATGCTTCACCGACTCGACGTACATCAGGATCGCGCGCGTTGCGCCGTCGCTGCCGAGATAGTCGAGCATGTCGCCGAAGTCCACGTCCGCGCTGTCGCCGAGCGAGACGAAATGCGAGAAGCCGATCGCGTTCGCGTTCGCCCAGTCGAGCATGGCCGCGGCGAGTGCGCCCGATTGCGTCACGAAGGCAATCGAGCCCGGCAGCGCGCGCCCCGGCGCGAAACTCGCGTTCAGGCCCACGTGCGGCGCGAGCGCGCCGATGCAGTTGGGCCCGAGGATGCGAAGCCGCCAGGGCCGGGCCGCATCGAGCATCGCCTGCTCGTAGGTCGGCTCGTCCTCCGAGGGGCGCTGCCGCAGGCCCGCGGTCATCACGATCGCGCCGCGCGTGCCCCCGCGGCCGAGCTCCGCGATGAGTGGCGGTACGGCAGCGGGCGGCGTGCAGATCACGGCGAGCTCGGGCGCCTCGGGCAGCGCACGCACGTCGCGATGGATCTTCAGGCCGTTGCGCTCGCCGTCCTGGCGGTCGACGGCCCAGATCGGCCCGGCGAAGCCGCCTTGCAGCAGATTGTCCAGGACGATGCTGCCCAGGTTGCGCGCATGGTCCGACACGCCGATGACGGCGATCGAGCGCGGACAAAACAGGGATTCGAGGTTGCGAACGCTCATGCGATGAGCCTACGGGCCGCGCGGGAGGGCATGGTTGCGCCAGATCAAGGCTTCCCGGCAGAGGCGAATCGAGAATGCGTCGAAAGGGACCGTCAATCATCCGTCATGAGCACACAGGACCTCGCCTTGGACACGGCCGAGCGTTACCGGCAGGCGCTCGATCGCCGCGCGGGCGAGCTGCGAGCGTACTTGCGCGCCTGCGCCGAAGAAGCGGTGGCCTGCGCCGTCGATCCGGCCGAGGCGGGCGACTTCAAGGACGTCGCCGCGAAGGACACGCGCGCGGCGATCGATTCGGCGGCGGCGGACCAGGCGGCGCGGGACCTCGCGGCCGTCGCGGCCGCGCTGCGGCGCCTGAAAGACGGCACCTATGGCTCATGCGAGGACTGCGGCGAGCCCATCGGCGAGGCGCGGCTTGCCGCGATGCCCGCGGCGCTTTACTGCTGCGCTTGCCAGTCGGTGCACGAAAGACCGAAACTCGTGCGGCGGTGAACCGCACAAGAGGAAATCGCGATGACAACGACAAATGCACAAACGAGCGCGAGCGTCGCCCCGCTCGAGGCGATGATGGAATTCAACCGCTGGCAGATCGCGCTCGCCACCGAAGGCACGATCGCCGTGATGCGCGGCGTGGCCACCGCGCTCGAGTACTGGCAGGACCTGGCCTCGACGGGGTGGAAGTTCCAGGACGACGTGCTGCGCTCGTACAACCTCGCGGACCCCGCGGCGATCCTCGCTTCGGCCAACGTGCTCGACTGACTCCGGCTGCGAGCCGCGCATGAGGGCAAGCCTGCCTGCGACCATGCTCGCGATGGCGGCCGAGCCCGCAACGGGCCGGGTTCGCGCAGTGCGCAAGCCCGTTCCCGTCCCCGGCGCGGGCGAGCTCCTCGTGCGCGTGCTGGCCTGCGGCGTGTGCCGCACCGACCTGCACATCGTGGACGCGGATCTGCCGCCGCACGCGGCCGACGTGGTTCCGGGGCACGAGGTGGTGGGCGAAGTCGTCGCGCTCGGCAGCGGTGCCGCGCGTTTCGCGGCCGGCGCGCGCATCGGCATTCCGTGGCTGGGACGCACGTGTGGGCACTGCTCGTTTTGCCGCATGCAACGCGAAAACCTTTGCGACGCCCCCGTCTTCACGGGCTACGACCGCGACGGCGGCTATGCCGAATATGCGGTCGCGGACGAGCGATTCTGCTTCGCGCTGCCCGATGCGTACGACGCCGTGCATGCGGCGCCACTCCTGTGCGCGGGCTTGATCGGCTTTCGCACGTGGCGCATTGCCGGCGGCGCGGCGGCCGGGCGCATCGGCCTCTACGGGTTCGGCGCGGCGGCGCACATCGTGTGCCAGTTCGCGGCACGGCAGGGGCAGCAGGTGTTTGCCTTCACGCGATCGGGCGATGGCCGGGCCCAGGCCTTCGCGCGCTCGCTCGGCGCCGTGTGGGCCGGCGCGAGCGGCGAAGCCCCGCCCGAGCCGCTGGACGCCGCGCTCATCTTCGCGCCGGCGGGTTTTCTCGTGCCGGCGGCGCTCGCGGCGGTGAGAAAGGGCGGCAGCGTCGTGTGCGGCGGCATCCACATGAGCGACATCCCTTCGTTTCCCTACAGGCTCCTCTGGGGCGAGCGCGAAGTGAAGTCGGTGGCGAACCTCACGCGCGAGGATGGCGAGGCATTCTTTGCGATGCTGCGCGACGCCGAGGTGAAGACTCAAGTGCATCCATTCCCGCTCGACCGAGCCAACGATGCGCTGCAAGCCGTGCGAGGCGGAACGATCGAAGGCGCCGCTGTCCTCGTGCCGTGATGCACTGAGGGTGCGCGCCGGCTCATTCGTGCCGAAGCGCCTCGATCGGATCGAGGCTCGCCGCCCTGCGTGCGGGCGCGAAGCCGAACAGCACGCCGATCGCCGCCGAGAAACCGAAGGCGAGCAGCGCGATGCCCGCATCGAACAGAAAAGGCACACCCATCAGCGACGCAAGCACGTAGGAAGCCACGACGGCCAGCCCCACGCCCGCCAGACCGCCCGCTGAAGAGAGCACGACGGCCTCGACCAGGAACTGCAGCAGCACCTCCCGCTCCAGCGCACCGATCGCCAGCCGCACGCCGATCTCGCGCGTGCGCTCGGTCACGCTCACGAGCATGATGTTCATGATGCCGATGCCGCCCACGAGCAGACTCACGCCGGCCACCGCGCCCAGCAGCATCGTCATCACCTTCGTCGTGCCCGAAAGCGCATCGGCGATCTGCCGCGTGTCCATGATGCTGAAGTTGTCCTCCTCGCCCGCCGCCAGCTTGCGCCGCTCGCGCAGCAGCTCGCCGATCGAGCGCTTCACGCGCTCGGCATCGGCACCGTCGGCCACCGACACGAGCAGCGTGCCGACGTTCTGATTGCCCGTGAGCCGCCGCTGCACCGCATGCAGCGGCATGACGATCGTGTCGTCCTGGTCCTGGCCGATCGCGGCCTGGCCCTTGGAGGCCAGCACACCGATCACCTGGCACGAGAACTTGCGCACGCGCAGCTGCTCGCCCACCGGGTCCTGCCGGCCGAAGAGCTCGTGCCGGATCGTCTCGCCGATCAGGCACACGGACGCGCCCGCGCGTTCCTCGGCTTCATTGAAGACGCGGCCTTGCGCGACGCGCCAGTTGTTCGTGTGGAAGTATTCCGCGGTGCTGCCCGTCACGCGCGTCGCCCAATTGCGCCCGCCATAGACGGCGGTCACGCCGGCCGATTGCGCGGGCGCCACCGCGCTGATGCCCGCGAGCTGCGTCGCGAGCGCCTGCGCGTCCGCCTCCTTGAACATCTGCGCGCCCGCGGTATCGCTCACCGGGCCCAGACGCTGCCCGGGGCGGACCATCACGAGGTTGCTGCCCAGGCTCGAGATCTGATCGGACACCGCGCGCGTCGCGCCGTTGCCCACCGTCACCATCGTGATCACCGCCGCGACGCCGATCACGATGCCGAGCACGGTGAGAAACGAGCGCATCAGGTTGCGCCGTATCTCGCGCAGCGCGAGCCAGAAGGTGCTCCAGCCCATCAGGCCGCCTCGGGTTCGGAGAGCACCGGCGATTCGGCCGCGCCGCCGTCGCTCGCCACGCGGCCGTCCAGAAAACGCACGATGCGCCGCGCATACCGCGCCATGTCGGCCTCGTGCGTGACCATCACGATGGTGATGCCGCGCGCCGTGTTCAGCTCGCTCAGAAGCGCCATGATCTCGCGGCTGCGCTGCGTGTCGAGGTTGCCGGTCGGCTCGTCGGCAAGCAGCACCGAAGGTTCGGTGACGAGCGCGCGCGCGATCGCGACGCGCTGCTGCTGGCCGCCCGAAAGCTCCGCGGGCGTGTGATGCTCGCGGCCTTCGAGGCCGACGAGCGCAAGCGCCTTCGCGGCCGCGGCGTGCCGTTCGGCCGCCGGCATGCCGCGATAAAGCAGCGGCAGCTCGACGTTCTCCAGCGCCGACGTGCGCGGCAGGAGATTGAAGCCCTGGAACACGAAGCCGAGCCGGCCGCGCCGCAGCAAGGCGCGTTCGTTGCGCGTCATCGCGTGCACCGGCGCGCCGTCGAAGAAGTATTCGCCCGAAGTGGGCGAGTCGAGGCAGCCGATCAGGTTCATCGCCGTCGACTTGCCCGAGCCGCTCGGCCCCATGATCGCGACGAACTCGCCGCGCGCGATGTCGAGGTCGACGTCGCGCAGTGCGTAGACCGCGGTGTCGCCCTGCCCGTACACGCGGCTCACGTGCCGCAGCCGGATGAGCGGCGGCGCAGTCTCGCTCACTTCGTGGCCCCGAGCTGGTCGGTGATCACGACCATGCCCTCGTGGATCGCGTCGCCCGACACCTCCGTGAGGCGCCCATCGGATACGCCGGTCGTCACGGCGACGGCGACGGGCCGGCCCGATTCGAGCACCCAGACCTGCCGCGCGCCGGGCGCGACCGCGCCCTCCGCGCCCGCGCGGCGCTGCCGCTGGGGAAAGCGCGGCAGCAGTTTCGACACGATGCTCGTGCCGCCGCTTGCGGTAGTCGCCTGCGCGTCCGGCGAGAAGCGCAGCGCCGCGTTCGGCACGAGCAGCACGCCGTGGCGCTCGGTCGCGACGATCGAGGCCGTGCCCGTCATGCCGGGCCGCAGCGTGAGGTCGCGATTGTCGACGGCGAGCTCGGCGAGATAGGTGACGACGTTGTCCTTCGTGGTCGAGCCGTAGTTCACCCGCAGGATCGTCGCGGGATACTCGCGCTGCGCATACGCGCTCACGTTGAACGTCGAGCGCTGGCCTTCGCGCACGAGTCCCACGTCGGCCTCGTCGATGTTGACCTCGAGCTTCATGCGGGTGAGATCCTCCGCGATGGTGAAGAGCGTCACCGCCTGCAGCGACGCGGCCACCGCGTTGCCCGGGTCCACCGAGCGCGACAGCACGATGCCGTCCAGCGGCGAGCGGATGGAGGCCTTGCGCAGGCTGGTCTCGTCGGCACTGAGCGCCGCGGTGGCATCGGCGATGGCGGCGCGTGCGCTCGCCACCGCGGCTTCCGCGCGCGCGAGCGCGGCCTGCGCCGACGCGAGCTCCGCCGCGGAAGGCACCTTGCCGCCGGAAAGCCGCGCCACTTCCTGAAGGCGCTGCAGATTGCCCGTTGCTTCCTGCACCGTGGCTTCCTGCTGCCGCAGGCCGGCCTGGGCCACCGCGAGCGCCGCGCGCGAACGCGACACCTGGTCGGCGAGCCGGCTCGTGTCGAGCTCGGCCAGCACCTGGCCCTTCTTCACGCGATCGTTGAAGTCCACCAGCACGCGCGCCACGGTGCCCGAGAGTTCACTGCCCACGTCGGCCTTGTTCGTCGGCTGCAAGGTGCCCGTGGCGGTCACCTTCACGACGAGATCGCCGCGGGTAAGGGGCTCCGTCGCGAAGCGCGGCAGTGCCGCGGCGTCGTGCTGCGCGCTCCACCACCACGCGACGACGGCGAGCACCGCGACGATGGCGAATGCGATCCAGGACAGCATGCGGCGATACCACGGCGCGCGCCCCTCGCCGCCGAGCAATTCGCGAATGCGGATGTCGGGCGCGTTCACGATGCCGCCTTCGACGCGAGTTTCGATTCGCTCTCGCGCCATCCGCCGCCCATCGCCTTGTAAAGCCGCACGTGCGCCGCGGCGAGGTCCGCCTGCGCCGCGGCCACGCTGCCTTGCACGCCGAGCAGCGTGCGCTGCGTGTCCAGCACGGTCTGGAAATCGATCACGCCGCCCGCGTACCGCTGGGAGGCGAGCAGCTCCGCGTTGCGCGCGGCCTGCGCGGAAGTCCGCAAAGCCGCGAGCCGCTCGCGCGCCGATGAAAGTGCCACCAATGCATCCTCCACTTCCTGCAGCGCACCGAGCACGCTCGCGCGATAGGTTTCGTACGCCGCTTCGAATTCCGCCTCGCGGCCCGCGAGCTGCGCCTTCAGCCGGCCCGCGTCGAAGAGCGGCGCCGAAAGCGATGCGAGCAGCGACCGCGCGGCGGACACTTCTGCGATGCTGCCGAGCGTGAGGCCGCTCCATGCGGCCGACGCGGCGAGTTGCAGCGACGGCATGCGTGCGGCATCGGCCGCGGCGACACGTTCGGCCGCGGCCGCGAGCTTTTCTTCGGCCGCGCGCACGTCCGCGCGCTGGCGAAGCGCTTGCGCGGGCGGCACGACGAAAGCAACTTCGCGCGCGGCCGGCATCGCCGCGCCGGAGGCGAGCCGCTCGCGCAACGCGCCCGGCGCGCGGCCGGTCAGCACGGCGATCGCATGCGCCGACTGCGCTGCCGCCGCCTCGAGCGCGGGGATCGTGGCGCGCGTCTGCTCGGCGGCGCCCAGCGCCTGCTCGACGTCGATCGAACTCGCGAGGCCGGCTTGCGCGCGCCATCGGCTGATCGAAAGCGTGTCTTCCTGGCTCGCGAGGTTGTCGCGTGCGATCCGCGCCCGCACCTGGGCACTGCGCAAGTCGACGTAGGCGAGCGCGACTTCCGCTTCGATCGCGACCTGCACGGCCGCCAGCGTGTCCGCATCGGCCCGCAAGAGCGCGTCCTGCGCCGCGACGCCGTGTCGCGTGCCGCCGAAAAGATCGGCCTCCCATCCGGCATCCACGCCCACCTGGAAGCTGTCGCGTCCCTTGCCACCCGCAAGCGCCGAGCGCTGCGCGGATACGCCGAGCGAAAGTGCTGGCGCGAGCGCCGACGCCGCCTCGTCTCGCGCGGCGCGTGCCTGCCTGAGATTGGCGCGGGCGATCGCAACGTCCGTGCTTGCCGACCGCGCGTCCATCACGAGCTCGATGAGCAGCGGGTCGTCGAAGACGCGCCACCATTGCGCGGACGCGGCGGTTCCCGCGGGCGCCGCTTCGGTCCATTGCGCCGGAACGGCGTCGACCCCGTGAGGCGCAACGTCGAGCGGGTGGACGGCGCAGCCCGCCGTGACGAACACGGCGACCGGCACGAATGAAATCCTCATCACCGATCGATACTAGGCCGCGACGCCTGGCGTGAGATTGAGGTGGGTCAAGCGCGGCCGCCCGCCAGGAGTCTGCGCGGCGGCTACCCTCGCAAACCGCCAGATGCCAGGGCGGATGGGATCGGCATCACGGTGCTCCCATTGTGCCGCGCGCAAGACGCGTCCGGGATGGATGAAGTCCGCGCCCGCGCACGGCCGAGCGCCAGAAACGCCGCTTGGCCAATTCGAGCAGCACGAGGTACGCGGCGGTCATGGGCACGAGCGCCGCATAGAACCGCGCGGGGAGCACGACCAGGCCGAAGAGCGGGCCAAGCGGCGTGAACGGCAGCAGCACGCCCGCTGCGATGATCGCCCCCGCCGTGGCCCGGACGGCCGGATGCGGACGGCTCCCCAGCGCAGCGCCGCGCGTGCGGATGACGAAGATCGCAAGCACCTGCGTCGCAAGCGACTCGATGAACCAGCCCGACTGGAATTGCGCCGCGCCGGCGCCGAGCACGGCGATCAGTACGACGAACGTGAGCATGTCGAAGAGCGAACTCACGGGCCCGATCACGAGCATGAAGCGCATGAGCTGCGGCACGTCCCAGTGCTTCGGGCGATCCAGCTCGTGCGCGTCCACGCGGTCGAGCGGCAGCGCCACCGAGACGAAGTCGTACAGGAGGTTGTTCAGCAGGATCTGCAGCGCCGTCATCGGCAGGAACGGCAGAAAAAGCGCCGCCGCAGCCATGCTGATCATGTTGCCGAAGTTGGAGCTGGTGCCAAGCAGGATGTACTTGCGCGTGTTGGAGAACGTTCGCCTGCCCTCCGTGACGGCCGCGCTCAGGACGCCGAGGCTGTGGCGCAGCAGGATGAGGTCGGCCGACGCGCGCGCCGTGTCCGCGCCCGTGTCCACCGAGATGCCGACGTCGGCGCGATGCAGCGCGGGCGCGTCGTTGATGCCGTCGCCGAGGAAGCCGACCACGTGGCCGCGCGCGCGCAGCGCCTGGATCACGCGCTCCTTTTGCATCGGGTCGAGCCGGCAAAAGAGGTTCGCCTTGCGCGCGCGCTGCGCGAGCGCCCGCTCGTCGAGGTGCGCGATGTCGCTTCCCAGCAGAACGCCCTTCACGGGCATGCCGAGCTCACCGCACAGGTGGCGCGTCACGCGTTCGCTGTCGCCGGTGAGCACCTTCACTTCGACGCCCTTCGCATGGAGGGCGCGCAATGCGGCGCGCGCGTCGGCCTTGGGCGGATCGAGGAACGCCGCGAAGCCCGCGAAGACGAGCTCGCTCTCGTCCTTCAGGCCGGCGCTTTCCTGCGTCGCGGGGACTTCCTTGCACGCCACGCCGAGCACGCGAAAGCCGCTGTCTTCGAGCGACCGCAGCGTGGCCGCCGCGCGCTCGCGCGCCTCGCCGGTCCACGCGAGCGGCCCGCCGGCGGCGAGGTAGCGGTCGCAATGCGCGAGCACGTCCGCCGGAGCGCCCTTCACGCTCAGGCGCCGCTCGCCCGCGCGATCCAGCAGCACGGAAAGCCGCCGCCGCTCGAAGTCGAACGGCACTTCGTCGATCTTGCGCCAGGGCGCCGGATCGACTTCGCCGTGGGCAAGCACCGCATCCTCCAGCGGCGTGCGGATGCCGCTTTCGAAATGGCTGTTGAGGAACGCGTTTTCCAGCACCGCCGCGCTCTCGGTGCCGTCGATGTCGCAGTGGCGAGCGAGCTGGATGCGCGCTTCGGTGAGCGTGCCGGTCTTGTCCGTGCACAGCACGTCCATGGAGCCGAGGTTGTGGATCGAGGCCAGCCGCTTCACGATCACTTCCTGTTGCGCGAGCCGAAGCGCGCCGCGCGAGAGGCTCACGGTGAGCACCATCGGCAGCAGTTCGGGCGTCATGCCCACCGCGAGCGCGACCGCGAACAGGAATGTCTCGAGCCAGGGGCGGTGCGACATGCCGCCTGCGAGCAGCACGAAGAGCACGAGGAGAAACGCGATGCGCAGGATCATCGCGCCGAAGCGGCGCATGTCGGCCTCCAGCGCGAGTTCGCCCCGGTCCGCCGCCACGACGCCGGACACCGTGCCGAGCTGCGTCGCCTCGCCCGTGCGGCACACGAGCATCGTGCCGGTGCCCGACAGCACGCTGCTGCCCATGAAGAGCACGCATGGCGCGTCCTCGATGGCGGCGCCGGCGGCGCGCCGCACCTCTTTTTCCACGGGGAACGACTCGCCCGTGAGGGCCGATTGCTGCACGAAGAGATCGTGGCCTTCCAGCAGCACGCCGTCGGCCGGAACCTGCGAGCCGGCGCGCAGCACGACCACGTCGCCGGGGACGAGCTCGGCGACTTCGAGCGACGCTTCGGCGCCCGAGCGCAGCACGCGCGCGCGGATCGCCACCTGCGCGCTCAGTTTCGCGGCCGCCGAGTCGGCGCGGTGCTGCTGAATCTGGTCGAGCAGGAGGCTCGCGGCCACCGTCCAGCCGATCATCCACGCGCTCGTGCCTTCGCCCGTGACAAGCGATGCGATGCCCGCCGCCACGAGCACGAGCAGGAGCGGATTGCGCAGCCGCCGCGACATCGCGAGCCACCAGCCGCGGCGACGTGCCGTGCCCACGCGATTGGCGCCGAAGCGCGCGAGCCGCCGTGCGGCTTCGCCCGGTGCGAGTCCGGCCGGCGAGCTGCCGAGCGCCGCGAGCAGTGCGTCCGGCTCGTGCTGCCACCAGTCGGGCGGCAGCGCAGCGGGCGCGGGAATGGCAGGCGGTCGGAACATCGCGAGACTTTCAGCGGCTCATCTTGGCTTTGGCTTCGTGCGGCGCGCTTGACGGTGGTCAAGCACGCGGTGCGCGGCGGCGCCACCATCGAACTTCCCAAGCAATCGAAACGACCGAGAGGTGAAACATGGCGGGCTACAGACGCATCCTCGTGCCGGTGGACGGCAGCGAGACTTCCAACAAGGCGCTCGTCGCGGCGCTCAATCTGGCGCGCGACATGGGCAGCACCGTGCGCCTCTTGCACTCCATCGACGAGCTCGCGATGGTGAGCGGGCTCGAGGACTCGGGCTACGTCATGCAGGTGGCGCGCGACTACGGCGCGAAGACGCTCGAAGACGGCCTCGCGGTGGCGCGCGCGGCCGGCGTGGATGCCGACACGCATCTCATCGAGCTGCCCGGCCAGCGAGTGGGCGAGGCCGTGGCGGCCGAGGCCAAGGCCTGGGAAGCCGACCTGATCGTGGTCGGCACGCATGGCCGCAAGGGCATCGGCCGCGTGCTGCTTGGAAGCGGCGCGGAGCAGGTGATCCGCAACGCGCCGGTGCCGGTGCTGGTGATCCGGGGCGGGCCGGGCGTGGATTGAGTTGAGGGTCAGGGGTCATCCCCGCGAAAGCGGGGATTCAGTGGCTTATGCACTCGATGCGGTGACTCCATGCCGCTGTCGGGCGGAGGAAGCCGCTGGATCCCCGCTTTCGCGGGGATGACGGGGGGAGGCGCGGGGATGACGGGGGGCGCGCCGTTGACGGCGGGGCGCGCCGATGACGGCCGGGCGCGCCGATGACGGTGGGGCGCGCCGACGACAGTAGGCAAGAAACCCGCGGTGCCGACGATCAATGCGCCATCAGCACCGGCACGGTCTGCGCGCGCATCACCGTGCGGCTCACGCCACCCAGCACCAGCTCGCGCGCGCGCGAGTGCCCATAGCAGCCCATCACCAGCATGTCCGCGCCGAGGTCGAAGAGGCGCGACAGCACCATCTCGCCCAGCGCCTCCGGCGCGACGGGCTCGTGATGGAACTGCGCTTCCACCGCATGCTGGCGCAGCCACCCCGCCAGGCCGAGGCGGTGTCCGCGAATCTCGGGCGGCACTTCCTCGCCGAAGCTCAGCACGTGCACTCGCTGCGCCCGCTGCAGAAGCGGCAGCGCCGCCGTGACGGCGCGCGCGGACTCCCGCGTCGGCTTCCAGGCGATCACCACCGTTTCGCCGATCTTGCGCGTCCAGCCCGTGTAGGGCACGACCAGCGCGGGCTTGCCGCTCGCGATGATCACGGACTCGTTGAAGTCCCCCGGCAGCTCGGGCTGCGCGCCAGGGTCATGCTGGCCGAGCACCAGCATGTCGGCAGTGAGCGCCTGCTCGATGAAGCTTTCGATGACCGGCAGCTCGACGGCCTCGGCCCAGTCCGCGACCGGCCCCGGCGTCTGCATCGCCTGGTCGAAATCGGCGCGCACCTTGTCGCGCCGCTCGCGGTCGATCTGCACCAGATCGCTCGCGACCGAAGGCGCCATCGCGCCGCCGTACGGAATGTCGAGATAGCTCGGCGTCACCGCATAGAGGGCGCAGACCGCCGAGCCTTGGTGCCGGGCGATCTCACGCGCGACTTCGAGCCGCGCACGCCCGCCAGGACTCGAATCGAGGTGAACCAGGATCTGCTGAAGTGAAGTGCTCATGTCGATTTCTCCTTTGAGCGGCCGCGCCGCTCGATGCGTCAGTGAACGAGGACGGAGCCGACGGATTCGCCGGCGGGTTGCAAGGGGCCGAGCGGGTTGTTCTGGCGCTCGACACGATCGGTGTGGGCCTGGCCCGCATAGTTGCGAAACAGAACGGTCCCTTCGGACGCCACGACGAGCGCCTCGAACCACCAGCCCTCCACGCTCGTCACACGCCTCACGTTGAAGAAGTCGGCCCAGAAGCCGCCTTCGCGCTTGCGGCTTTCGCGAGCGAAGCGAAAGACCCACGCCTTGCACATCGACTTGGCGAGGATGCATTGGCGAATACCGGGGTCGAGGTCCGCGAGCGGCACGCCCGAATACGGCGCGAGGCGCGAGACGATTTCCGGATACGGGATCAGCGTCACGTTCCTGCCCTGCTCGGGGTCGAAGCCGAACTCGCGCAGGTCGGCCGTGCGCGTGCGGAAGGCAACGATCTTCTCCGCGGAAGCCTGCGCTTCGGCGAAGGTGGCAAAGGGCGACGGCGTGTCGGTGCTGCCGCGCGGCAGCATGGAAGCGCACGACGCGAGGAACACGCAGGCCGCAACGATCGGGGTGTATCGCAATCTCATGGCTTCACTTTTGCAGCAGTGCCGCCCCGCGGGGTTGACCCACGTCAACGAGCCGCGTGCACGGCCTGCGGGTTGAGGGACGACCGATCGAGCCGGCTCAGCGCCCGAGCCGCCGCACCGGGATGTAGAGCGGCACGCCGGAGCGCACGACGAGCAGCGCGACGGAACGCGCATTCAGCGTGCTCGCGAGGGCCTCGTCGAAATCCTCCGCGTTCGCGACCTCCCGGCCGTTCACGGCCGTGATGCGGTCGCCCGGCTCCAGCCCCGCGAGCACGCTCGAGCCCGACGCGGACGCCACGAACACGCCCGGGCCGTGACCGCGCGCGAGCTGCGGCGCAAGCAGCATGAGGCCGAGGCGATGCTCCTCGGGGGCGTCGCTCGCACCGGCTGCCGGCGGCGTGTCGGCCGCCTCGGCCTCGGCCACGATGACGACGTCGCGGCGAGACCGGTCCCGCCAGATGCCGAGCGAAAGAAGCTGCCCCGGCTTCGCGCGGTCGACCGCCGTCTCGAATTCCTGCTGGTCACCGATGCGCCGCCCGTCGAGCGACGTCACGACGTCGCCCGGGCGCAAGCCCGCGGCACGTGCCATGCCCTTGTCCAGAACCTTCGCGACGAGCGCGCCACGCGCGGCGGGCAGGCCGAACGCCTCGGCCAGCGCGGGCGTGACGGGCTGCGTGCGCACACCGATCGTCCCGCGCCGGACGTAGCCCGCGCTCTTCAGTTCGGCCGCGGCCTGCAGCACGGTTTCCATCGGGATGGCGAACGACACGCCCATGTAGACACCGGTATCCGAATAGACCATGGTGTTCATCCCCACGACTTCGCCCGCGGCGTTGAAGAGGGGCCCGCCGGAGCTGCCGGGGTTGAGCGCGACGTCGGTCTGAATGAGCGGCACGGTCACGCTGCCGGGCAGCACGCGCGGCCAGGCGCTCACGACACCCGCGCTCACGCTGTATTCGAAGCCGAAGGGCGCGCCGAGCGCCGCGACCCAGTCGCCCGCGCAGACGCGCTCGCGCGCGACCGCGACGGGAGAAAGTCCGTCCGCGGGCACGGCGAGAAGCGCCACGTCGCTGCGGCGGTCGAATCCCAGCACGCGGGCCGCGAAGCGCCTTCCATCGGCAAGAACGATCCACACGCCTTGCGCGGCGGCGACCGCATGCGCGCTTGCGATCACCTCGCCCGCGCGCAGCACGAAGCCGGAGGAAAACGAGCGTTCCTGTCCATCGGGAAGGGCTGCGGGCGATCCACCGGCCATGGGATGGAAGAACGCGGGCCCTTCGTCGTCGGCGGTATCGGCATGCGGCCGGATCACGAGCACGCTCACCACCGCGGGCGCGACGCGCGAGGCCGCCTGCGCGAACGATGCCGCCGGTGCCACCACGTTGCGCCCGTCGCACGTGCGGCCCGCGGCCGCGGCCGCACCGAACGCCAGCGCGAATGCGAGCACACAAAGCCCGAGCGTGCGAAAAGTCAATCCGCCTTTCATCGATCGGATTCTGCGAAACGGCCTGCGCGGGTAGTTGACGCGCATCAATTCCATCCTTTGTGCGAAGCCTAAAGTGAATTCGTCATGGACGCACGAATGCGCCTGCACATCCACTTCGAAAGGAAAGGAAAGGAACCGACATGAGCAACCTCCGACTGTTCGATCCGCTGATCGGCGACAACTTCGAGAACGCTTTGCGGCGCTTCTTCGCGCCGGCCTCGCTCGAACTCGACACGCCCCCTCTGAAGATGCGCGTCGACGTGACCGAGAACGACAAGGCCTACAGCGTGAAGGCCGACATCCCGGGCGTGAAGAAGGAAGACATCAACGTGCGCATCGACGGCAACCTCGTGCAGATCGATGCCGAAGTGAAGAGCGAAAAAGAGACCAAGGGCAACGGCGACAAGGTGCTTCGCAGCGAGCGCTACTACGGCACCGTCTCCCGGGCCTTCAGCCTCGCACAGGACGTGGACGAGTCGAACGTCCAGGCGAAGTACGCCGACGGCGTGCTCACGCTCGAACTGCCCAAGAAGGCGGGCTCGGCCGCCCGGAAGATCGCCATCCAGTAGGCGATGCATCCAACGAATGCCCCAATGATTGCCCCAACGATTGCCCAAACGATAGGAGACCGACATGGCTGATGCAGTCAAGACCGAAGGCGACGCGCTGCTGCGCGTGACGAATGCGAGCGACGTGGGAGCCTCCATGCAGCGCCGCTCATTCCTGAAGGGCGCGGCCGCCGCGGGTGCTGCCGTGTCGATCGCCGGCAGGGCGCTGGCCCAGGGCGAGATCGGCTACTGGTCCAAGGACCTGCCGAACGACAAGCTCGTGGACATGTACCGCACGATCGTGCGCATCCGCTGGCACGAAAGGACCATGGCCGACAAGATGGCGAGCGATCCCAACTACCGCGGCTACAACCACTTCTACGCCGGCCAGGAGGCGATCGCCTCGGGCGTGTGCGCGGCGCTGAACAACAGCGGCGGCGTGATGCAGGCCGACCTCGTGTACAGCACGCACCGGCCCACGGGCCATGCGATCGCCAAGGGCGTCGACATGAAGAAGATGGCGGCCGAGAACGAGTTCAAGGCCACGGGCCTGAACGGCGGCTACGGCGGCGAGATGCACCTGTCCGACCCCGAGGTGGGCTTCATCGGCGCGGACGGCATGATCGGCCCCGGCCCCGTGATCGCCACCGGCTCGGCACTCGCGATCAAGGCGCGCGGCAGCAAGCAGGTGGTCGTGAACTTCGGCGGCGACGGCACCTACGCGACGCCGCACTTCCACGGCACGCTCAACAACGCCGCGCTCCTGAAGCTGCCCTTCATCTACGTG
The DNA here is from genome assembly GCF_035548915.1 of Ramlibacter sp. Classification (GTDB taxonomy): domain Bacteria; phylum Pseudomonadota; class Gammaproteobacteria; order Burkholderiales; family Burkholderiaceae_C; genus Ramlibacter. Next base: position 74,770 of record NZ_DASZSE010000014.1, read on the forward strand.
CTGGAGAACAACCTCTATCACCAGTACGCGCACTATTCGTATTCGTGCCCGATGAAGGACATCGCCGAAGCGGCCGCGCCCTACGGCATCCCCGGCGTGGTGGTCGACGGCCAGGACGTGTTCCAGGTCTACAACGCCGCGAAGACCGCGGTCGAGCGTGCGCGGCGCGGCGAAGGCCCGACGCTCATCGAAGCCAAGACCTACCGCTACTACAACCACTGGGGCGCACCCGGCGTGAAGCCCGGTGAGCTCGGCGCCTTCGGCTACGACCCGCTCGCCATCACCTCGTTCCGCCCCGAGCGCGAAGTGCGCGCCTGGATGCAGCGCGACCCGGTGAACATCGCCCGCGACACGCTCATCAACTGGGGTGTGTTCGACCGCGCCCGCGCCGACCAGATCGAGGCTGCCGCGAAGCAGGAAGCGATCGAGGCGTTCCAGTGGGCCGCCGCGCAGCCCAACTGCAAGGAAGACGGCGCGCTTTCGAGGGTCTTCGCCTCCGGCGAACCCGTCCCCGCGCGGCAATTCGGCTGAGACGCACGAGATCAACGAGACCCAAGGAGATATCGACATGGCACGCAAGACATGGATGTACTCGGTGCTGGAAGCGGTCCAGCACGAAATGCGGCAGGACAAGAACATGCTGTGGCTCTTCGAGCTCACGCCCCCCGTCGCATCGAACCCGGGCAAGCCGGTGATCAACCTCGAGACGGAGTTCACGCGCAACCGCGTGCTGAATACCGGCATCGACGAGAACTGGATGGCCTCGGCCGTCCTCGGCGCGGGGCTCGCGGGCTCCAAGGCCGCCACCTACATCCCCTACCAGGGCAACTGCATGTGCTTCCAGGTGATCCAGAACCATGCGGGCAAGCTTCGGCTCATGACGGGCGGCAAGGCCTCGATGCCGATCGTGTACATCCTCGAGATGACCGGGCAGACGCCGGGCTTCGCGGGGCAGCACTCGGACTACGAGATCGACACCTACTACTCGCACATCCCCGGCGTGAAGACGGTCGTGCCGTCGACGCCGTACGACGCGAAGGGCATGATGGTGTCCGCGCTGCGCGATCCCGACCCGGTCGTGTACCTGTACCCGGCGGGCTTGCGCGAACTGATGGAGGAAGTGCCGGACGACCAGTATTCGGTTCCGATCGGCAAGGCCGCCGTGCGCTCGCAGGGCAACGACATCACGATCGTCGGCTCCGGCGCGAGCATGCCCGACGTGCTGGAAGCCACCGAGAAGCTGAAGGCCGCGGGCATGAGCGTCGAGGCCATCGACCTGCGCACGATCAAGCCGATGGACACCGAGACGCTCGTGAATTCGGTTCGCAAGACGAAGCGCCTGCTCACCGTGGACCAGAGCTACTACACGCTCTGCCCCGGCGCCGAGGTGATCGCCCGCGTGGCCGAGAACGTCGACGGCGCGAAGTTCAAGCGCGTGGCCTTCCCCGACGCCGCCCCGCCCGCATCGCCCGAGATGTTCCTCTGGATGCGGCCGAACGCGGACCACGTGGTGGCCGCGGCGAAAAAACTCGTCGGGTAAAGCCAGGGAGCGCACGATGCAACTTTCCGTCGCGAAATGCACGAACTGCGGGGCGCACGACGTCCACCCGACGAACGCCCGCTCGGCCTTCTGGCACGACGACCGCCTCGTGGTCGTGGAGGACATCCCGGCCCTGCAGTGCGCGGCGTGCGGCGAGCAGTACTACGACGACGCGACCATCGTGGCGCTCGACCTGCTGCGCGGCACCGGGTTCGACCCCGAAGCCGCGCGGCGCGTGATGGCGGTGACCGTGTTCTCGCTCGAAGACGCCCTCGCGACGGCGCCGGAGCGATGAAGGCCGGGCCGCCGCGCGCGCTGCGTCTCGCACTCGCGGGCGTGGCGGTGATGCTGCTCGTCGCCGCCGGCGGCGAGACGTCCGACTTCATGCCGAAGGGCGGCCGAGCGCTCCTCGTCGACGTCGTGGCGCCGACGGCTGCCGACCTCGCGGCGATCCGGCAGGAGAAGCGGACCGAGGCACAGTGGCTCGAGTTCGCGAAGGCGCAGAAGAAGCCGCTCACCGAAAAGGAACAGGCCACGCTCGCGGCCTACCTGGCCGTGAACATGCCCACGGCGAACGGCGCCGCGGCGCTGCCGCCCGACGGACGCGACCTCGCGTGGGAAGGCTGCCAGTCGTGCCATTCGCTCTTCGCGGGCTATCTCACGCAAACCGGTTCGGCCACGCGGTGGCGCAACATGTTCCTCGCTCCCTTCCACCGCAACATCAGGATGTCGGCGCAGGAGCGCGAGGAGTTCGCGCGCTACTCCGAGATCAACATGCCGATGAAGGTCGAGGACATCCCGGCCGAACTCCGGTTCTAGACCCTCCAACGAAGGATTCTTCCCATGACCATCCGCCGCATCCTGATTGCCACGGCCTGCGCGGGAGCGGCCGCGCTGGCGCTCGGCGCCGCGTGGGCCGAAGAGAAGGACGTGTTCGATTTCATTCCGCAGGGCGGGCGAACCCTTCTCGCGCGCGTGCTCGGCACGCATCCACCCGCGCAGGAAGTGAACGCCATGCTCGCCGAAAAGCATTCGCGCGACGAATGGCGGCAGTACCTGCGCGGCCACAAGGCGCAGATGGCCGCGCTCGGCAAGCTCGGCGACAAGGAACTCGAGACGCTCGCCGACTACATGGCCTTCAACATGCCGCTGCCGGCGGGCAAGGTGAACCCGGCTGCGAACCAGGCCGCGCTCGAAAAGGCGCTGCCGATCGACGGGCGCGACATGGCGCTCGAGAAGTGCCAGGGCTGCCACATCATCACCGTGGTCATCACGCAGAACCGCACGCGCGAAGCGTGGCTGGGCACGATGAACAAGCCGAGCCACGTGATGATCAAGCTTTCGAAGGAGCAGCGCGAGCAGCTCGCGAGCTTCCTCGTGCTGAACGCGGGCATCCCGATCGACGACGTGCCGCCGGAGCTGCGCGCGGGAGGCGCGAGCTACTGAGTCTTCCGACTCCCTCTCCCGCTTGCGGGAGAGGGCTGGGGTGAGGGTGGCGGCGCGCCCCCTCACCCCAGCAAAAGACACGGCCATGCTCTTCAACTCGCTCGACTTCTTCCTCTTTCTCGCGCCCGCGCTCGCGCTCTTCGCGTTCGCGCCGCAACGCGTGCGCTGGCTCTGGCTGCTCGTGGCGAGCGGGATCTTCTACGGCTGGCAGCAGCCTTCGCATCTGCTGTGGCTCGCCGCCGTGACGGCGGTCACGTGGGCATGCGGGGCGGTGCTGGCACGCATGGAAGCCGACGGCGCGCGCCGCGCGTGGCTGGCCGCGGGTCTCGTGCTCGCGATCGGCTCGCTCGTCGTCGCCAAGTTCTACGATTTCACCGCGAGCGAGCTGGCGCTGCCCCGGCTCGGCCTGGCTGCGCCCGCGGGCTTTTCCTTCTACGTGTTCTCGGCCGCGAGCTACCTGGTCGATGCGTATCGGCGCCGCACGCCCACCGGCGCGCACGCCGGCGAAGTCGCGCTCTACCTCGCGTGGTTTCCCAAGATCCTCGCCGGCCCCATCGAGCGCGCGCCGGGCTTCCTCGCGCGCGTGCGCGAAGCGGTGCGGCCCACGCCCGAGCAGATCGTGCTCGGCTCGCAGCTGATCGGCTGGGGCCTCGTGAAGAAGGTCGCCATCGCGGACAACCTCGCGCCGCTCGTGGACCGCACGTTCGGCATGGTGGCCTATGCGTCGCCGGTGGACCTGCTCGCAAGCGTCTACTTCTTCGCGTTCCAGATCTACTGCGATTTCTCCGGCTACACCGACATGGCCATCGGCGTGTCGCTGCTGTTCGGGCTGCCGCTCGCGGAGAACTTCCGCCGGCCCTACTTTTCGCGCAGCACGGCGGAATTCTGGGCGCAGCGCTGGCACATCTCGCTCGGCCGGTGGTTTCGCGACTACCTCTACATCCCGCTCGGCGGCAGCCGCGCCGGCCGCGTGAGGCAGTACCTGAACATCATGCTCGTGTTCGTCGCAAGCGGCCTGTGGCACGCCGGGCTCGGCTACGGCGTCGGCTGGACCTTCCTCGTGTGGGGCGCGCTCAACGGCGGCTACCAGTGGGCGGGTCTCGCGACGAAACCGCTGTGGGACCGGGCGGCCCGCGCTTTTCCCCGCATCGCGGCGAGCCGCGCATGGGTCGTGCTGCGGATCGTGTTCACCTTCCACCTGATCCTGCTCGCGTGGGTGTTCTTCCGCGCGAAGTCGCTGCACGACGCATGGGTCGTGCTGGAACGCATCGGCTCGCGCGTCGCCGAACTGCCGCATCTGCTCGCGCAGTATCCCTACGGCGCGGACCACAAGCTCGGGTTCGCGCTCATCGCGGCGCTGCTGGTGGTGGAAGCCGTTGACGAACGCAAGCCCGTGCTCGCGCGTCTCGCGGCCCGGCCCACCGCGTGGCGCTGGGCCGCCTGCTACGCGGCACTCGCGGTGCTGCTGGTTCTGGGCCGGTGGCAGGCGAGCGAATTCATCTACATGCAGTTCTGAAGCCGATGCAAGCGCAGATGCCCCCGCCTGCCATGACACCCATGCCGCTCGCCGCACGGCGCCTCGCGCGCGCGTCGGCCGCATTCGTGGGCATCGGGCTGCTGCTCTATCTGCTGCTCCTTGCGGGGGCGGAAGCGCTCGTCTATCGCAACGGCCACAGCAACCCTTTCTTCAAGATCGAGACGCTCGATCGGCCCTCGGCCGACTGGCTGATCCTCGGCACTTCGCATGCCATGCCGCTCGACTTCGGCGGCTTCGGTGCCACGATGCGGGAAGCGACCGGGCAGACCATCGTCAATCTCGCGGCGCAAGGCACCGGGCCTGTTTACAGCCGGCTCGTGCTGCGGCAGTACCTGCGCCGGCACAAGGCCGCGAACGTGCTCTACGTGGCCGATGCGTTCGCCTTCCAGTCGCGCGCGTGGAACGAAGACCGCTTCGGCGACGCCAAGCTGCTCGCGCGCACGCCGTTCGATGCCTCGCTCGCGGCGGCGCTCGCCGGCTACGTTCGCACCGAAGGCGTGAGCTGGCGCGCGTGGCTCGACTACGTGAGCGGGTTCTCGAAGATCAACAACCGCCAGCGCTTCGAGCTCGACGCGTGGGAGGGCGAGGCGCAGTTCGAGCGGCAATGGCGGGCCTCCTCGACTTCGGTGAAGAAGCGCATCGACTATCTCTACCCCGACGGCGCCGCCGCCGATACCCAGGCTACCCAGGCGCGCTACCTCGCCGAACTGGACCGCCTGCTGCGCGATGCGCGCGCGTCGGGCGCGCGCGTGACCGTCATCCAGATGCCCGTGCCGGCCGTGTTCCGCGCGCAGTTGCCGCGGCAGGCCGATTTCGAAGCGGCCCTCGCGCGCACGGCGTCGCTCGCCGGCGCGGAGTACCACGACTATTCCGCCTCGATCGACGAGCCGCGCTTTTACTTCGACAGCGACCATCTCGGCCGCACCGGTGTGCAGATGCTGTTCGACCGCGAGCTGAAGCCGCTCCTCCTCGCCGGAAGGCGCGGTCCCCAGCCATGACCGCCGAAGTCCGCTTCCTTCTGAATGGCCGGCCGGTGGTGGCCGACGCCACGGGCGAGCCGACGCTGCTGCAGATGCTGCGCGAGCAGCTTGGCGCGACCGGGCCGAAGTACGGCTGCGGCGAAGGCCTCTGCGGCGCGTGTACCGTCCTCGTGGACGGCCGCCCGGTGCGCTCCTGCGTCACGCCGCCCGCGCAGGTGGCCGGCCATCGGGTCACCACCGTCGAAGGCCTGGCGGACGGGGACCGGCTCGACGCTCTGCAGCGCGCATTCGCCGCGCGCGGCGCTTTCCAGTGCGGCTTCTGCACGCCGGGCATGCTGATGGCCGCGCACGCGCTGCTCGCCGCGAACCCGCGTCCCACGCGCGAGGCGATCGTGGCCGCGCTCGATCACCACCTCTGCCGCTGCGGCGCGCATCAGCGCATCGTCGCGGCCGTGGAAGCCGCCGGCCGCGACAAGGACAACGGATGACCGCCGCACCTCTGAATCGGCGCGAACTGCTGCGCATGCTCGGCGGCGGCATCGTCGTGATGGTCGCCTGGCCCGAGCCCACCGGGGCGCAGACACCGGCGTTTTCGTACCCCGAAGACGTCAACGCCTACCTCGTCGTGAAGACCGATGGCCGCGTCACGGTGCTTTCCGGCAAGATCGAGATGGGGCAAGGCGTGCTCACGTCGCTGGCGCAGATGGCGGCCGAGGAACTCGGCGTTGCGCTCGATGCGGTCGACATGGTGCTCGGCGACACGGCGCGCTGCCCGTGGGACATGGGCACGTTCGGCTCGCTCACCACGCGCATGTTCGGGCCCGCGCTGCGCGCGGCAGCGGCCAGGGCACGCATGGCGCTCATCGAGCTCGCATCCAGGCGCCTCGGCGTGGATGCCGCGCGGCTCGACGTGAAGGACGCTCGCGTATTCGTGCGCGGCCAGCCCGAGCGCGGCGCGACCTACGCGCAGCTCGCGGGCGGCGCGCGCATCGCCGCCGTCGTGGGCCGCAAGGAGATCCTGCGTGCCGCGTCGCAATTCGGCGTCATGGGCACGTCCCCGCAGCGGCTCGACGCGCGGGAAAAACTCACGGGCGCGGCGAAGTACACGGGCGACCTGCGCCTGCCCGGCATGCTGCATGCACGCATCGTGCGGCCCCCCGCACATGGCGCGCGGCTCGTGCGCGTCGACGCCGGCGCGGTGTTCGCCACGCCGGGCGCGCGCTGGGTGAACGAAGGCGAAGGCGAAGGCGAAGGCGAAGGCGGCCTCATGGCCGTGCTGCACGAATGGTCGCACGAAGCGGATGCCGCCTTCGCCCGCGTGCAGGCGCAGTGGGATGTTCCGCCCGCGCGCGTCGACAGCGAATCGATCTTCGAGCATCTTGCCGCGACGAAATCCGCGCCGCGGGTTCTTGTCGACCAGGGCAAATTCGGACCCGGCGACGCGGGCACGCGCCGTTTCGACGCCGAATATCGCAAGGGCTACGTCGCGCATGCGCCGCTCGAAACGCACGCGGCGCTCGCCGATGTGCGGGACGGGCGAGCGACCGTCTGGGCTTCGACCCAGACGCCTTTTCCCACGCGCGACCGCATTGCACGCGCGCTCGGTCTCGAGGCGTCGGCGGTGCGCGTGATCGTGCCTTATGTGGGCGGCGGCTTCGGCGGCAAGAGCGCGGATGCGCAAGCCGTGGAAGCGGCGCGCCTCTCGCGCGCTTGCGGCCGGCCGGTGAGGGTCGAGCGCACGCGCGGCGAGGAATTCTTCCTCGACACGTTCGACCCAGCCGCCGTCGTTCGCATCGCAAGCAGCCTCGACACGCAAGGCCGCATCGCGTCCTGGAGGAGCCGCGTCTTCGGCTGCGGCGATCGGGGCGCGGCCGTCTTCTACGACATCCCGAACCTGCGCGTGGAAGTGATGAGCGGCGCGTCGTACGCAAGCGAGCAACTCGCCGAAGGCGCGCACCCGCTCGCGGTCGGCCCGTGGCGGGCGCCAGGCGCCAACATGAACGTCTACGCGATCGAATCGCACATGGACACGATGGCCGCCGCCGCGGGCGTGGACCCCGTCGAATTCCGGCTGCGCCATCTGCGGGACGAGCGCATGCGGCGCGTGCTGCGCGCGGCAGCGGATGCATTCGGCTGGAAGCCCTCGCCCGCGCCGAGCGGCCGCGGCTTCGGCGTGGCATGCAGCGTCGACGCGGGCACGTGCGTCGCGACGATCGCGCACGTCGCGGTCGACGCGAAGTCCGGCGCAGTCCGCGCGCTGCGGCTCGTCTGCGCGCAGGACATGGGCATCGTCGTGAATCCCGAAGGCGCGAAGATGCAGATCGAAGGCGGCCTCGCGATGGGTCTCGGCTACACGTTGAGCGAGGAGGTCCGCTTCCAGGGCGGCGACGTGCTCGACCGCAACTTCGACACGTATCGGATCCCGCGCTTTTCGGACATGCCGCGGATCGAGGCGATCCTGGTGCGCAACGACGATCTCGCACCGCAGGGCGGCGGCGAGCCCTCGATCACGACCGCGGGTGCTTCGCTCGCGAACGCGGTGTTCGACGCGGCCGGTGCGCGCGTGCTGCGGTTGCCGATGACGCCCGAACGCGTGCGGCGTGCCGTCAGCGCTTGATCGGCGATGCCGCGCGCATCCACCTGCTGCAATGCATCGGGAAGCATCGCGCCAGCCTGCGCGCCGCTCGAGAGGAGAGCGAGCGCGAAGGCCAGCGCGCGGATCGGCCGAAGCGAAGCGCCCCGCCCGTCAGCGCCGTCCATCCGGCCCCGCACCGCGCGGCGCGGGCCTTCCGGACGGGGGATGCGGCGCGACAGGTCCGCGCGGCGGCGGATGCACGCCCGCCCCCGGCGGCGGATGCACGCCCGCCCCCGGCGGTGGATGCACGCCCGCCCCCGGCGGGCGGGGGGGATGCGGTACGCGCACCGGCGGGTGCCCGCGCAGCGGCGGCACGTGCGGCGGGCGATACCAGCGCCTGCGCACCGGCCACCACCAGCGGTCCAGGTAGTGGTCGTGCCAGTAGTCCTCCAGCACGAATCCCGCGATGCCGATGCCCACCACGGCGGCGATGCTCGGCAGCAGCACCTCGCGGTTGTCGTAGGCGTACACGAGGTTGCCCGCGTATACCCACCCGCGGTCCGGGCCGCTTTCGACGTCGCACCACGTGTAGCTCGGCACGCAGCCGTACACGTTCACGGCGGTGCGCGGGCCGAGGATGGCGACGACGGGAAAATCCCGCCCCGGTCCCGCGCGCAGGTGCACGCTCTTGCTGGTGGAGGCGAACTGCTGCGCGTGCGCCGCGCCCGAGAGCGCGAGCACACAGGCGGCGATGAAACCCGTGAGACGCATCTTCATGTCAGCTCGCGACGGCGTGCTGGATTCGTTCCTCCAGCTCCGCCGCACCGACGTCGATCAGGTCCACGGGCCGGGAGGCGCCGAGCCGATGCCCCGTGTTCTTGCCGAGCTCCTGCTTCAGTTCGCCGAAGAACGGATTGGGCGCGAAGATCGAGAGCGCATCGAAGCTGCCGCGCACGGCCTCGTGTTCCAGGTACTGCGCGAGTTCGTGGGCGAACCGCAGGTGTTCCTTGCGATGCGCATCGGTCTTGGGCTCGAAGGCCGAGCCCCCGAAGCCACTGCCGCTCATTTCGCGGCCGGCCTTGTCGTCGCCGAGCTCGCTCGTCTTCCTGCGGCTCGCGAGGTGTTCGAAAGAAGCGATCTGCTTCAGCAGGCCGCCATCCACGCGCGCCGCGAGGCGGGCCCGCGTGGCATCGGCGATCAGGAACCATTCGGTCTTGTGTTGCATGAGTCAACTCCTAAGTTTGCCGCGGCGCTTGGTCATGCTGAATGCGAACGCGAGCGTGCGCGATGCGGCGCAGGCCATGAAGCACGAACGCGTTGGGGGCCGTCGTCGATCTCGCGCGCGCACAGGTCCACCACTTTCATCGCTGGCTCCTTGCTGTTCTCTTCAATGGGCGCCCGCGGCCGGTCCCGGCACAGCGGGTCGCGAGATGGCCGCGGACTGCGTCGTCCGCGCGGCGGTCGAAGGCGGCAGCAGGTCGTCACCGAACGCGAGCAGGCGCGCGGTGGCGGAGCCGTCCTCCAGCGCTCGCTGGGTGAACGCCACGGTCGCGATGGGCGCATGGCCGAGGATGCGGCTCGCCTCGCCGACGGCGTTCGACGCGCCGCCCGAGCCCATCGTCGTCACCATCGCGAAGCGCGAAAGCGATTCGCGATGGGCCGCGATGAAGCTGCGCATCGGCCCCGCGAGCCGCCAGGCCCAGATCGGGGCCATGAGCACGACGGTTCGGAAGTCGCCCGGCGACGGGCCGTCGTAGTCGATCCGCGGATGGCGCCGCAAGAGCGAATCGAAGACGCAGCGCCACCAGTCGCGCCCGGGACGCCGGTCGCGGATTTCGGCGAGCGGCCAGCCGTGATGCGATGCGATGAGCTGCGCCGCGCGGCGAGTCACGCCGGAGTACGAATAGCAGACGACGAGGATGCTGTCCATGGCGTTTTCTCCTTCGAAGAGGGTGCAAAGCGGCCCATCGTGCGCGCAAGCAGCGCGCGGACTTCCTCGATGGGGCGGGTGTTGAGGATGTCGGCGGGCTCCAGCCAGCCGCGGCGTGCCTGGCCGATGCCCAGGCGCAGGAAGTCGAAGTCGTGCGGGCCGTGCGCGTCGCTTGCGATGCTCACGAGCACGCCCTCCTGCTTCGCGATGCGGCAGGCTCGGTCGTCGATGTCCAGGCGAAGCGGCTGCGCATCGAGCTCGATGAAAGAGCCGCGCGCCTTCGCGTGGTGGATCACGGCTTCGATGTCCAGATCGATCGGATCGCGCTTTCCGATGAGCCGCCCGGTGGCATGCCCGAGGATGCTGAAGTACGGATGATCCATCGCACGCTGCAGGCGCGCCGTCTGCTTCGCGCGCGAGAGCGCGAAGCCCTGGTGGACGGACCCCACCACCAGATCGAGGCGCCTCAGGATCGCGTCGGGCATATCGAGCGAGCCGTCCTCCAGGATGTCGACTTCGACGCCCTTCAGCAGCGTGACGCCGTCGAGCGTTTCGCCGAGCGCGTCGATCTCGTCGATCTGCCGCGCGAGGCGCTCCGCGTCGAGGCCGCTCGCCATGCCGGGCCGCTTCGACCGGTCGGCGATCGCGACATAGGCAAGGCCGTGGCGGCGCGCGGCGAGCGCCATCTCGCGCAGCGTCTGCGTGCCGTCGCTTCCTCGCGTGCGCACGTGCAGGTCGCCTCGCAGGTCGGCTAGGCGCACGAGGCTCGGCAGGCGCCCGCTGCGCGCCGCCTCGATTTCGCCCCGGTCCTCGCGCAGCTCCGGCTCGATGTATGCGAGGCCGAGCGCCGCGTACACGGATTCTTCCGTCGCGCCCGCGATGCGGCGCTTGCCGCGATCAAGGCCATATTCGTTCAGCTTCAGCCCCGCATCCAGCGCGAGCCGGCGCAGCGCGATGTTGTGCGCCTTGGAGCCCGTGAAGTAGAGCGACGCGCTGCCGAAGCTCGCGGGCCGCACGACGCGCAGGTCCACCTGCAGGCCCCCTGCGAGCAGGACGCTCGACCGCGTGGACCCTCTCGCGAGCACTTCGGTCACCTGAGGCGAGAGGGCGAAGTGTTCCATCACGCCGGTACCGGGCGGCGCCTCCACGAGCAGGTCGAGATCGCCCACGGTTTCGCGCATGCGCCGCACGCTGCCCGCGGCGAGCACGCGCCGCACGCCCGGGACGCGCCCCAACTCGTCGGCCAGCGCCTGCGCCACGGGCAAGACAGTGGCGAGCGGATGGCGACGATCGCGCTTCAGGCTCGCCTTCACGGCTTGCAGCAGCCGGCGCTCCAGCGCGATACTGAAGCCGCGCAGCTTGCGCACGCGCCCATCTTCGGCGGCCATGCGCAATTGCTCGAGCGACTTCACGCCCAGCTCGCGATAGAGCAGTTGCGCGCGACGCGGGCCGACCGCGGGCAGGCGCAGCAACTCGCGCACGCCGGGATCGATTTCGCGCCGCAACTGCGCGAGGAGCTCGCAGGTGCCGGTGGCCGCGATCTCGGCGATCTTGCCGGCCAAGTCCGCTCCGATGCCCGGCAGCGCCTCCAGCGGCTCGCCCGTAGCGAGCATGTCGCCGACCTCGCGGCCGAGTCCGCCGAGAACCCGTGCGGCGTTTCGATAGGTACGTGCGCGAAACGCATGACCGCCCCGCACTTCCAGCAGGTCCGCGATCTCGTCGAAGCCCGCGGCGGCATCCGCGTTGGAGAAGGCCACGATCGATCCCGGTCCGGTTCCCTAGTACATACCGGCCGCGCCCGGCATCTCGGGGCGTTCGGGCTGCTTCTTCGGCGCCTCGGCGATGAGGCAGTCGATGGTGAGGATGAGCCCCGCGATGGAGCCCGCGTTCTGCAGCGCGAGGCGAGTCACCTTCGCCGGATCGATCACGCCCATTTCGAGCAGGTCGCCGTATTCGCGCCGCGCGGCGTTGTAGCCGAAGCTCGGCTGCGCGGCGTTGTCGACGCGGTCGACTACGATCGAAGGCTCCTGCGCCGCATTCAGCACGATGCGCCGCAGCGGCTCCTCGAGTGCGCGCATCACGATCTTCAGGCCCGAATCCTCGTCCAGCGTCGGCAACGCGAGGCCCGTGAGCACCTTGCGCGCCCGCAGCAGCGCCACGCCGCCGCCGGGAACGATGCCCTCGTCGATGGCCGCGCGCGTCGCGTGCAGCGCGTCTTCGACGCGCAGCTTCTTTTCCTTCATCTCGGTCTCGGTCGCCGCGCCGACCTTGATCACCGCGACGCCGCCCGAGAGCTTCGCGATGCGCTCGTCCAGCTTCTCGCGGTCGTAGTCGCTCGTGAGCTTCTCGCGCTCGCGCTTGAGCGCGGCGATCCGGTCGCGGATCGCGGAAGGATCGCCCGCGCCGCCGACGATCGTCGTGTTCTCCTTGTCGACCACGACGCGACGCGCGCGGCCCAGGTGCTCGGGCTTGGCCTTCTCGAGCGTATGCCCCAGCTCGGGCGAGATCACTTCGCCGCCGGTCACGAGCGCGATGTCCTGCAGCATCGCCTTCCTGCGGTCGCCAAAGCCCGGTGCCTTCACGGCGCAGCACTTGATCACGCCGCGCATGCTGTTCACGACGAGCGTCGCGAGCGCATCGGCTTCCACTTCCTCGGCGATGACGACCAGCGGCGTGCCGGCCTTGGCGACGGCTTCGAGCAGCGGCACGAGTTCCTGCAGCCCCGAGAGCTTCTGGTCGTACACGAGCACGGCCGTGTCCTCCAGCACGCAGGACTGGCGTTCCGCGTCGTTGATGAAGTACCCGGAGAGATAGCCGCGGTCGAACTGCAGCCCCTCCACCACCTCCAGCTCGCTCGCCATGCCGGAGCCGTCCTCGATCGACACCGCGCCGTCGCGCCCGACCTTGTCGAGCGCCTGCGCGACGAGGTCGCCGATCGAGCGGTCGTTGTTCGCCGAGATCGCTGCCACGTGGGCGATCTCCTGCGACGTCACGCACGGCTGCGCCATCTTCCTGAGCTCCGCGACGACGGCGTCGATCGCCTGCTCGATGCCGTGCTTCAGCTCCATCGGGTTCATGCCGGCGGCAAGGTACTTGAGCCCTTCCTGCACGAGGCCGTGCGCGAGCACCGTGGCGGTGGTGGTGCCGTCGCCCGCCATCTCGCTCGTGCGCGCCGCGACTTCGCGCAGCAGCTGCGCACCCATGTTCTCGAAGCGGTCCTCGAGCTCGATGGCCTTGGCGACGACCACGCCCGAATTGACGATCTGCGGCGCGCCGTACTCGCGGTCGAGCACCACCGTGCGGCCGCGCGGGCCGAGCGTGACCTTCACCGCTTCGGCCAGCGTGTCCACGCCGCGGCGGATGCGGTCGCGGGCGTCGTCGTGGAACAGGAGTTTCTTGGCGGACATTCTTCGCACCTTTCGCATGCCCTTCGCATGCCTTTCGCCAGTCATTCTTCTTCAGGCCGCGCACGCGAGGCATGACGCAAGTCAACTCGCCGCAACTGCCCGGGCGTACATTGCCTTCGAAAGGAAGGCCGCATCCGTGGCCCCCTCGCAAAGGAGCAAGGACATGAAGACCGACCTGCAGATCAAGGCCGACGTGACCGCCGAACTGGCATGGGACGCGGCGTGCAACGCCGCGGCCATCGGCGTGGCGGTGAAAGAAGGCGTCGTGACGTTGAGCGGGCAGGTGGATACCTTTCTGCAAAAGCGCGCGGTGGACCAGGCCGTGCGGCGCGTCTCGGGCGTGCGCGGCGTCGCGCTCGACCTCGAGGTGCGCCTCGCGCCCGGTGACCACCGCAGCGACACCGACATCGCGCAGGCGGCCGTCGCCGCGCTGCGGTGGCACTCGGTGGTGCCGCAAGACAAGGTGCGAGTCGAAGTGGACGACGGCTGGGTCACGCTCACGGGCGAAGTGGACTGGCCCTACCAGCGCGCGAGCGCCGAGCAGTGCATCCAGCCGCTCACCGGCGTGCGCGGCGTGACGAACCAGGTAGCCATCGCCAGCCGCGCGGCACCCGGTGACATCCAGTCGCAGATTCGCGACGCGCTCGGGCGCCACGCCGCGCGCGAGGCGCGCCACATCGAAGTCGCGGTGGATGGCGGCGTCGTCACGCTCACCGGCAAGGTCGGCTCGCTCTCGGAGCACGAGGCCGCCGTCGGCACGGCCTTCGCGGCGCGCGGCGTCACGCGCGTCGTGGACCGCCTCGAAGTCACCGGCTGAAAGAGGGTTGACTTGCGACGATGCCCGGTGCGAGCATCGCGGGTCTGCAACAAAGAAGGAGAGGAACCGATGAACGACGTTACCCAGACCCCGCCTGCCGCGGGCGAACAGCGCCTGGCCGATGACCTGCGCACCGTGATCGCCGATGCCGAGCAGCTGCTGCGCCACGCGGTGCGCGACGCGAGCCAGAGCTACGCGGACGCGCGCACGCGGCTGGAAGGAAGCCTGAAGACCGCGAAGGACGAGCTCGCGGTGTTCGAGAAAGCCGCGCTCGAGCGCGCGATGGCGGGCGCCCGCGCGACCGATGCCTACGTACGGGAGAACCCGTGGCAAGCGGTGGGCGTCGGTGCGGCGATCGGGCTGCTGGCGGGCTACATTCTCGGGCGCAAGTAAGTGGCGCTCGGCGACAGCCTCTCGCGGCTCGGCGCCACGGGCGTGCTGATGGCGCGCCAGCGCCTGGAGCTCGCCGCGCTCGACTTCGAGGAAGAACTGCTGCAGGCCGCGTGGATTCTGATCCACGCGCTCGTCGCGGCGCTCTTCTGCACGCTGCTGCTCGCGGCCATCGCTGCATCCATCGTGATCGTTTTGTGGGATACGGCGCGCATCACCGCGCTTCTGTCCATCACGGGCGCGTTCGCGGCCGCGGCGGGCTTGGCCATCTGGCGGGTGGCGCGCGTGCTCGAGGAGAAGGCGCCTTTCATGGCCGCGACGCTGGCGGAACTCGCGAAGGACCGCGAGAGGCTCACGGCGAGCACCGAGTGAGCCGGGCCATGAATCAGCTCGGACGCATCCGCGCGCGCCGCCGCGACCTCGTCGGCGAGATTGCCCGCACGCGCGACAATGTGAGTGACGGCGCCGCGCGCATCCGGGGCTGGATGCGGCCGGTGGCGCTCGGCCTCACGGCGGGGCGCCTGCTCGCCGCGCGCAAGTGGCTGCGGCTCGCGGGCATGGCTCTTCTCGCGTTCACGGCCGTGCGCAAGGTGCTGGCCAAGCGCTGAAAAGGCACTGCGGCACCACCGGTATGGCGAGGACCAGACCGCCACGCCTCTAGCTGCACGCGACCGCCACCTGGCGCAGATCGAGGTGCCCCTGCAGCACCTTCTCGATGCCATCCTGCATCAGCGTCACCATGCCTTCGCTCACGGCACGCGCGAGAATCTGCGTCGAGCTTTCGCGCGCGAGCACCGCTTCCTTCAGCGAGGGACTTGCCACCATCATTTCATACACGCCGAGCCGGCCCTTGTAGCCCGTGTGGTCGCATTCCTCGCAGCCTGCCGGGGCATGCAGCGTGAGCGTGCCGTCCGCCTGACCGTAGCGCGACCGCCAGCGCGCCTCCACTTCGGCCGGCACGAGCGGCGTGGCGCCGCAGTATTCGCGCGCGAGCTCCGCGACCTCCTCGGGCGTCGCCACGTGCGGCTTCTTGCATTGACACAGGCGCCGCACCAGCCGCTGGCCGAGCACGCCCAGCAGCGCATCGGCGAAGTTGAACGGATCGAGCCCGAAGTCGAGCAGCCGCACGATGCTTTCCGCGGCGCTGTTCGTATGCATCGTGGAGAGCACGACGTGACCGGTGAGCGACGCGGCGATCACCGTGCGGGCCGTCTCGGGGTCGCGCGTCTCACCGACCATGATCACGTCCGGGTCGGCCCGCAGGAAGCTGCGCAGCACATTGGGAAACGTGAGGTCGAGCTTCGGGTTCACCTGCACCTGGCAGAGGCCCTCCTGCGCGATTTCCACCGGGTCCTCGACCGTCCAGATCTTGCGCTCGCCCGTGTTCATGTACGCGAGCAGCGAATGCAGCGTGGTGGTCTTGCCCGAGCCGGTCGGCCCGCAGACGAAGAGCAGGCCGTAGGACCGCTCGGCGATCGCCTTCAGCTGCGCGAGGTCGCGCGGCGCGAGTCCGAGCTGATCCAGCGACAGCGCGCGCGGCGCCGCGAGGATTCGCATCACGACGTCCTCCAGGCCCTGCGCGGTGGGCATGACGACGACGCGCAGCTCGATCGGCCTTATCCCCTGCTCCTGGAAACGAATCTTGCCGTCCTGCGGGCGCCGGTGCTCCGAGATGTCCAGGCTGCACATGATCTTGATGCGCGACACGAGCGCCGGGCGGAAATTGGCCGGCACTTCGATGTAGGGCCGCAGCACTCCGTCGACGCGGAAGCGCACGCGAGTGGGACGCTCGGCCATGCCGGTCTCGATGTGGATGTCCGACGCGCCCGCGTCGAACGCATCGACGATCATCTTGTTGACGAGGCGCACGAGCGTGTTGTCGGATTCCGTGACCTGCGCCGCTTCGGGCGGTACCTCCGGTTCGGGCCGTTCCTCGCCGAGGCGCGCGACGAGCTGGCCGATGGCCTCCGCGCCGCCGATGCCGCCGTAGTACTTGGCGATCGTGCTCGCGAGGTCGTCGTGCGAGGCCATGACGGGGTCGACCTGCAGGCCGGTGGCGAACTCCACTTCGTGCAGCGCCTTCCAGTCGAACGGGTCCTCGATGGCCACCACGAGCCGGCGTCCCGCGATGTAAAGCGGCATCACCCAGTGCCGCCAGGCGAGCTGCTCCGGCAACGCGCGGATCGCATTCGGGTCGCAGGCAAAGCGCATCAGGTTGAGCGTGGGCACGCCGAGCTGGCTCGCGACGGCCTGCGAGAGCGCCTCGCGCGGGATCGCGCCCATGTCCACCAGCACTTCGCCGAGGAGCCGATGCGGCCCGCCTTCCCATCTCTGGCGCGAAAGCGCTTCCTTCACCTGGGCCTCGTTCACGAGCCCCATCGCCACCAGCAGCTCGCCGATGCGGCCGCGCGCGGTGGAGCGGCCGATCTCGAGGAAGTGTTCGAGTTCGCGCCGGTTGCTGGGCGGGCCGGGTCGCGGCTCGGCCTCCTGCATCGGCGCCGAGGGTCCGGCGGGCGGCGCCGATGCCGGTGCGTCCGGCACGTCCATCATGCTCGGCACGTCCGTCACGTCCGTCACGTGCGTCAGGTGCGTCACGTCCGGCTCGGACGCCGCAGCCGCATGCGGCGCGGTAGCTGTCGGCGTGTCCGCGCGGTGCTCGTCCGGGGCATTTTCCTCGAGCGGATCGATGGTGTAGTCGTTGAACGCGTCGGAGGGAAAGAACCAGCGCATCGCGCCGTCGCTCGGGTGCACGACGAAGACGTAGAGCCCGCACGGGCGCATGAGCACGGCGAGCGCTTCGGCCTCGATGTCCGTGCCGTCCTTCATGTGCACGGTGCAGCGCCACGCGCGATGGCCCGACTTCAGCGCGACGGCACCCGGCGGCACGGCAAGCGGTATCTGCTCCAGCTCCACGGGCTTTTGCAGCTGCAGGCAGCGAATCTCGGAGAAAGGCAACGTGACCGCGTTGGCGTGCGCCGGGCGGAACGTGAGACGCCGCGCCTCGCAGTCGATCGAAAGCAGCACGCACGCCACCGCGTCTCCGGTGGCGAGCATCAGGTTGGCCCGTTCGCCTTGCGGATCGGGCTCGTCACCTGCAATGCGCATGTGGTGAGGCGCGGGCCAGTCGAGGCGCGAGTCGGCGGCAGCTTGGTGTGTCGTCGGCATGCGGATGAGGTTAACGATGCCTCGTGGCCTCGCGCTTGACACACGTCAACGCGCACGCCACCGCGACGCGTAGATTGATCGGCGCATGCCTGCGACAACCTCTTCATCCGTCCTGCGCGCCCATGCGCTTGCCAAGACCTACGGCAGCGGCGACGCCGCCGTGCAGGCCCTGCGCGACGTCGACCTCGAAGTCGCGGCCGGCGAATTCATCGTGCTGCTCGGGCCTTCGGGCAGCGGCAAGTCGACGCTGCTGAACATCCTGGGCGGGCTCGACGTGCCCACGTCGGGCGAGGTTGAATTCCTCGGGCAGCGCCTTACGGGCGGCGCCGACGACGAGCTCACGCGCTACCGGCGCGAGCACGTGGGCTTCGTCTTCCAGTTCTACAACCTGATCCCGAGCCTCACCGTGGCGGAGAACGTCGCGCTCGTCACCGACATCGCGCGCGACCCGATGCCCGTGGACGAGGCGCTCGCGCTCGTGGCCCTGACTCCGAGGCGCGATCACTTTCCCTCGCAGCTCTCCGGCGGCGAGCAGCAGCGCGTTGCCATCGCGCGCGCCATCGCGAAGCGCCCGCAACTCCTCTTGTGCGACGAGCCGACCGGCGCGCTCGACTACGCGACGGGCAAGCTCGTGCTGGAAGTGATCGCGCGCATCAACCGCGAGCTCGGCACGACCGCCGTCGTCATCACGCACAACGCGGCGATCGCGGGCATGGCCGATCGCGTCGTGCGCCTGGCCGACGGCCGCATCGCGAGCGTGAGCCGGCCCGAGCGGCGCCTCACGCCCGCGGAGCTGTCCTGGTGACGCGGATGAAAGCGCTCGATCGCAAGGTGCTGCGCGACCTGCGCCTGCTCTGGAGCCAGGCGATCACGATCGCGCTGGTGGTGGCGAGCGGCATCGGCGGCTTCCTCGCGACGCTCTCGGCGGTCGATTCGCTCGCCATCGCGCGCGACGCGTTCTATGCGAGCGGCCATTTCGCCGACGTCTTCGCCAGCGTGAAGCGCGCCCCCGACGCGATGGGCGAGCGGCTGCGCGAAATCCCCGGCGTGCTGGACGTGCAGACGACCGTGGAATCGTTCGCACGCGTCACCGTGCCCGGCAGCGTCGACCCCGTGATGGGCAACCTGATCGGGCTCGATCGGCATCGCGCGCAGCGGCTGAACCAGGTGCTGCTGCGCTCGGGCCAATGGCCCGCGCCCGCGTCCGGCGCGGGCGGCGAACTCCAGGTTCTCGCTTCCGAAAGTTTTGCGCAGGCGCACAAGCTGCGGCCCGGCGCGACGGTCTCGGCTCTCGTGAACGGCAAGCGCCGCACGCTGCGCATCACCGGCACCGCGCTCTCGCCCGAATACATCTTCGGCGGGATGATGGGCGTGCCCGACCTGCGCGCGTACGGCGTGTTCTGGCTGGACAAGGACGAACTCGCCGCCGCCGCGGACATGGCGGGCGCATTCAACAAGGCCGCGGTCAAGCTCGCGCCGGGCGCATCGGAGCGCGCGGTGGAAGACGCCGTGACGCGAACGCTCGCGAAGCTCGGCGGCGCGCCCGCGCACGGCCGCGCCGAACAAATGTCGCACGCGATGCTCGACAACGAGATCAAGGAGCAGCACGTGATGGGCACGGTGCTGCCCGCGATCTTCCTGGCCGTGGCGGGCTTCCTGCTGCACGTCGTGACGGCGCGGCTCGTCGCCACGCAGCGCGAACAGGTGGCCGCATTGAAAGCACTCGGCTATCGCAACCGAACGATCGCGCTGCACTACCTGAAACTCGTCGCGCCGATGGTCGCGGGCGGCTATGTGCTCGGGGTCGCGCTCGGCGACTGGCTCGGCGCGGGCCTCACGGGACTCTACGCGGAGTTCTTCCACTTTCCGGCGTTCGAACATCGCATCTCGCCCTCGCTCGCACTGATCGGCCTCGCGATCGTGTCGGCGACGGCCGTGCTCGGCACGCTCACCGCCATCGCGGCCACGGTGCGGCTGTCGCCCGCCGAAGCGATGCGGCCGCCCGCGCCCGGGCACTACCGGCGCGCGCTGCTGGAACGCGTGCCGCGCCTGAAACTCGCGCCCGCGCTGCGCATGATTTTGCGCAACATCGAACGCCGGCCGCTGCGCGCGGCACTCACGACCGGCGGCATCGCGGCGGCCGTGGCGATCGTGATCATGGGCTACTTCTTCCGCGACGCGATCGAGGCCATCGTGGACAACCAGTTCAACCTCGCGATGCGCGGCGACATCATCGTGTGGACGATCAACCCGGTGGACCCCGGCGCCTCGCGCGAACTCGCGCGTCTGCCCGGCGTGCTGCAGGTGGAGCCGGGGCGGCGCGTCGCGGTGCGCATCACGCACGGCGCCGTGAGCGAGAACATCCTGATCGACGGCTCGCCGCCCGCGCCGCTCTTGCAGCGGGTGATCGACGTGGACCAGCATCTCGCGCTCGCGGGCACGGCGGGCCTGCTCATCACCGATCGCCTCGCGGACAAGCTGCACGTGCGGCCCGGCGAGGAGGTGACGATCGAGGTGCGCGAAGGAAAGCGCGAAGTGCGGCAGGTCACGGTGGCCGGCACGGTGCGCAACATGATGGGGCTTTTCGGCTACATCCGCCGCGACGCGCTCAACCTGCTGCTCGGCGAAGGCGACGTCGCGAGCTTCTTCAGCCTGCGCGTCGCGCCCGGCATGCTGCCCGCCACGCTGCGCGCGACGCAGGACCTGCCGAACGTGGCGGGCGCCTTCAGCAAGGCGACGATGCTGCGCAACATGCAGGAGGTCACCGCGCGCAACATCCTCGTGATGAGCACGATCCTCACGGCGTTTGCGGTGGTGATCGCGGTGGGCGTCGTCTACAACAACGCGCGCATCGCGCTCGCGGAGCGCACGTGGGAGCTCGCGAGCCTGCGCGTGCTCGGATTCACGCGCGCGGAAGTGTCGATGCTGCTGCTGGGCGAGCTCGCGCTCGGCATCGCCGTGGCGCTGCCGCTCGGGATGTTTCTCGGCTGGGCGCTCACGCATGGCGTGGTCGAGGCGATCAAGAACGACCAGATGCTGTTTCCGGTGACGATCCAGCCGCGAACCTATGCGTGGGCGGCCATTGCGGTCGTCGCCGCGGGCGTGGGCAGCGCGCTCGTCGTGCGCAGGCGCATCGATCGGCTCGACATGGTCGCGGCGCTGAAAACGAGGGAATGAATCATGTTCGGCAATTTCCATATCGACAAGGCGAAGCTCGCGTACGCGGCGTTCGGTGCCGCGGCCTTGGCCGCGCTTGCCTGGGCATTCGCACCGCGGCCGGTGCAGGTCGAGACGGCCGTGGTCGAACGCGGCCGCTTCGAGCAGTCCATCGAGGAGGACGGGCGCACGCGCCTGAAGGATCGCTTCACGATCTCCGCGCCCGTGGCCGCGCGGATGGCGCGCATCACGCTGCGCGAAGGCGACCCGGTGCGCGTGGGCGACACGATCGCCGTGCTCACGCCGGTGATGTCGTCGATGTTCGACGAGCGCAGCCTGCGTGAAGCGACGGCGCGGCTGAAGGCCGCGGATGCGAATGTGACGGGTGCGGCGGCGCGCGTCGAACATGCGCGCGTGGCACAGGAGGAGGCGCGGCTCGAGTTGCTGCGCACGGAGAAGCTCGCGCGCGAAGGATTCCTTTCGGCGTCGCGGCTCGACAGTGCGCGCCTCGCCTTGGCGGGCGCGGAGCGGGAACTCGAAGCCGCGAATGCCGCGCGGCAAGTCACCGTGCACGAGCGGGCGCAGGCGGCAGCGGTGCTGCAGCCCGCGGGCGCTGCCGCGCCCGGCGAGCCGCTCGCGGTGCGCTCGCCCGTGAGCGGTGTCGTGCTGCGGATACCGCTGCAAAGCGAAGGCACGATCGTCGCGGGGACGGCGCTCATGGATGTCGGCGACACGGATCGCATGGAAGTGGTGGCGCAACTGCTCACGACCGATGCGGTGCTGGCCCGGCCCGGCACGCGCGCGATGATCGAGCGCTGGGGCGGGCCGCCCGCGCGGGGTGTGGTGCGGCTCGTCGAGCCCGCGGCGTTCACGAAGGTGTCGGCGCTCGGGATCGAAGAGCAGCGCGTGAACGTGCTGATCGATGTGCTCGATGCGCCCGCCGCTTGGCGCAGCATGGGGGACGGCTTTCGCGTGACCGCGCGGGTGATCACCGCGAGCGCGGACGACGCGGTGCTCGTGCCGGTGGGGGCGTTGATGCCGATTGCCGATGGGGGTGTCGCGGTCTACGTGCTGGAAGGCGGCCGCGCGAAGCTGAAGCCGGTGGAGCTGGGCGGGCGCAATGGGATGGTCGGGTGGGTACGGTCCGGGTTGGCGCCGGGGCAGGTGGTGATCGTCTATCCGCCGCCCAACGTGGCGGATGGCAAGCGGGTGGAGGGGCGGAGGGTGTGACGATCGAAGAGGCGCGCGCGACGCGCCTCGTGGAACGCCACGTGCTCCAGGTGTTCAGCACGCGCGGCTTCGGAGAAGAAGGAGTTCACCGAAGTACCATCGGCTGTCAGGCCTCCTGCCGCCACTGATTTCAGAATTCTAGGGTAAATCGTTGCAAGACATTGATTTCCATGAAAAAATCAACCATCAATTCATTTCAGAATTCATTTCATAATCATGCGCCCTTCCAATGTCGGAGCCCGGCATGAGTTGAGGCGCGTGCTCGGCCGGGCGCCTGCAGCAACCGGACAACTCGCCGCGGCCCTGGGTGTGAGCCTGCCGAGCCTGCACCGGATGCTCAACGAGCTTGGCGGTGAGCTGGTTTCATCGGGAAGCACGCGCAATCGCAAACACGCGCTGCGCCGTTTGCTGCGTGGCACTGATTCGACGATACCCGTGTATTCCGTGGATGCCGAAGGACGCGCCGCATCGCAGGAGCCGATCGAGCTCATTCAGCCCGAGGGATGCCTCGCACGTCTGGCGCCCGCCGTGTGGCCGGCGGCACGTGAGAATGATGGCTGGTGGGAAGGTTTGCCCTACCCGCTCTACGACATGCGCCCGCAGGGCTATCTGGGGCGAATCGTGGCGCGCAGCGTCGCACGGCAATTGCACGTATCGGACAACCCGGATGCGTGGAGCGACGACGACGTTCTCTATTGGCTCGTGCAGCATGGAAGCGATCAGCCGGGAAACCTCATCGTCGGCGAGCAGGCGATTCAGGCGTGGAACCGGCAACTCGGGCGCGGACTTGCCGACATCGTTGCCGGTTCGGAAACACCCGAGCGATATGTCGAATTTGCAGAGGCGTCGCTCAATCAAGGCGTGGCGGGGTCCAGTGCCGGCGGAGAATTCCCCAAGTTCACGGCGGCGAGAGATCTTCACGATGCCGATACACCTCACGTGATCGTCAAGTTCTCGGGCAGCGAAAATTCCGCGGCGGTGCGACGGTGGTCCGACTTGCTGATCGCCGAGCATCTGGCGCTCGAAGCGATCCGGCAATGCATGGCGGGGCATCGCGTGGCGCGCAGCCGGATCCTGATTCATGGCGGACGAACGTTTCTGGAGAGCGAGCGATTCGACCGGCATGGCGAATTCGGCCGCAGTCCGGTGGCGACACTCACCGTAGTCGATGCGGCCTTGATCGGCACGAGCGAAACGGCGTGGCCGAAGATCATGCGCTCGCCTGCCGCGCGGAGCCTGTTTCCACCTGCGGTGATCGATCGCGCCGAAGAGCTGTGGTGGTTCGGCCGTTTCATTGCGAACAGCGACATGCACAAGGGCAATCTCACCTTTCGTCCGCGTGGCGATCACTTCGACCTCGCGCCCGCCTACGACATGCTCCCGATGCACTATGCGCCGTTGCGTGCAGGGGAAGTCCCTTCGCATGTGTTCGATACGGCTACGCTGCCGCTGCCGCCGCGCGGCCGCGAGGCGGATTGGCATCGGGTGGTCGATGCCGCGCGGGTCTTCTGGCGATCGGCATCCGAAGACGTGCGCATCGGCGAAAGCTTTCGCGCGATCTGTGCGGAGAACGGCCGGTTGCTGCAACGCTGGAGCGAAGCGTGGAGGCCGGAGTCGTGACCCCTCCCTCGCTCCAGTCCTGTACGAAATTGTTTGGCCATCACGACGTCTGCTACCTTTGAGTTGGGGCTGACGCTGGCGCATAGGGTCTCTTGATGAGCTTCCCGTAGTCGAGGGTCTTAACGCCAACCTCGCCATTTGGACAACGGGAATACCGGCTGGGCTCGTTGGCAATCAGCCAATCAAGAACTTCTGAATTGGGAACAGGCCGACACTCAATCCTTTCTTCAGGCTTGAAGTTCTCGAAACCAGGAAAAAACTCCAAACGTGATGACTTAATCAAGTGAGACTTCAAGCTCGCGGGAATCGGAACAGGAGAACTCTTGTCGAGGACGGCTATCGCCCATTGTCGGAGCTCTTCGTTTTCCTTGCTCGGTTGCTCTTTCAGCACGCCAAGCGCCATCTGGACGTAGTCCTTCTTGAGTCCTGCTTCGGTCACGGAGCTTTGAACAAAGTAACCAATGAGTGCCAGGATGACAGGTATGGCGACGCTAGAGCCGATCTGTGTGATCTGCTTCCAAGTTTCCAGCCGGTCCGGAAGCGACAACCCGGCTCCTGAGCTTTTAAGCGTCATCGAGTTCCACGGACATGCGATATACCTTCAAGCCGATTCGGTCCGAAGTCGTGCAAGCGTGCTTCAGGCCTGGATCCACGCTGCCAGCAACAATTGCGCCGTTCACCTTTCGATCAGGGAATTTCGCCATCAAGATTCCCATGTACATCGAGACCTGTCCGAATACTCGGAAATCAGCCATGCCTGATTTGAGCTCCACTACCAACAGAGCGCCGGTTCCTGCCTCCTCTAGAAGAACATCAATTCTCTTCCCTTCGATCGAGTACTCGATTCCGATCGCGTTGCCGCCAAAAATTCGGAAATTTGGAAAGAGCTCAGAAATGTGGGCACATATTGCGGTTTGGAGATCTTTCTCGTAAGCGAAGTTTGATTCGGGAGAGGCAATTTCATCTTCTTCGTCAGCGAGCGTTGGAATCTCCAGCTTCTGATACTGCACGAAAAATTCAGCATATCGGTTGATTGCGGCTCGAAAACGACTGTGCTGTTCGTAGCCGTAGTCAGCGTACTTGCCCGACTGACTGTAGGCATGCGCAATCTCACTGATAAGAACTTGATCCGTAACTTCGTATATGTTGATCTTCTGCCCTGTCGCCTTCGAGTAGTGCTGCGAAACGATATTTATTGCCTGCGGATAGTTCTTTGCAGCGGAAGGCTTTCCCTGTTTGATCAACCAATCTCTGAACTGAATCTCCATAGACACGAGAGGCTCCTCGGCTGACTGTGAGGTCTAAGGAACGTCTGAACAAGTCCACCGATGATGCCTTCATGCGTTGAAAGACGCAAAGGAGCTTGAGCGATGAGCCAGCTGAGTTTTTCGGACGCGGAGTACGCCGGCAAGAGGAAGAAGACGAGGCGCGAAGTCTTCCTG
>NZ_DASZSE010000015.1:0-15316 GCF_035548915.1 Ramlibacter sp.
TTGCAGGCCGACCTCGGAAAGCAGTTTGTAGGCGAATTCGTCGGGCTGCTCGAAGTTGGGATGCAGCGTCTGGTACGCCAGCGTCGAGCCGAGCACGTTCGCCGTCTGCTGGAAGCTGTGGCCCGTGGCCTCGAAGACGTCCGTGATGGCCGAGAGGAATGCGGCGCCCGGTGCCGCGTCGAACATCAGGACGAACAGTTCGACAAGCTTGGTGCGTTCGGAAACCGTGATGGCCATGACTCTTCCCCCAGCGCGACCGTGCGCCGGGGAAGTGTAGGGCAAAAGGAAACAACGCCGAAGGCTCGATTTGCCCAGGTCGCCGCGGCGGCTCTAGGTCTTCAGCACGAACGGGTCCTGAATCTCCTCGGAGAGCTCGCACCAGACGCTCTTGGTCTGCAGATACTGGCGAATCGACTCGATGCCGTTTTGCCGTCCGAGTCCGCTTTCCTTGTAGCCCCCGAAAGGCGAATTGAACGCGAGCGCGCGGTACATGTTGATCCACACGGTGCCCGCCTGCAGCCTGCGCGCCATGCGATGCGCGCGCGCGAGATCGCGCGTCCACACCCCCGCGGCGAGACCGAAGCGCGTGCCGTTGGCCAGGGCCACGACTTCGTCTTCGTCGTCGAACGGCGTGAGCCCGAGCACCGGTCCGAACACCTCGTTGTGGCTGATGTAGTTGTCACGGCCTTCCACGCCGAGGATGGTCGGGGCGAAGAAGAAGCCGTCCGGATGCTGCGGCAGCCGCATGCGCGTGCCGCCGCACAGGAGCTGCGCACCTTCCGCGACGGCGCGCTCCACCATCTGCTGGTCCTTCGCGAGCTGCGCGCGCGTCGCGACCGGCCCCATCTGCGTCGTGGCGAGCATGGGGTCGCCGACCACGAGCTTTTGCGCGCGCGCCGTGAGCCGATCCTTCAGCTCGCCGTACACGTCGCGATGAACGTAGGCGCGCGAGCCGGCCACGCAGGTCTGCCCCGCGGCGGCGAAGATGCCGGCCAGCACGCCCGCTTCGGCCTGGTCGAGGTTCGCATCGGCAAACACGATGTTCGGGCTCTTGCCGCCAAGCTCCAGCAGGCAACCGACGAGCCGCTGGCCCGCCCGCGACGCAATGGCCCGGCCCGCCGCATCGCCGCCGGTGAAGGACACCTTCGCCACGCCTGGATGATCGACGAGCGCCTCGCCCGCCACGCGGTCGCCGGTGATGACGTTGACCACGCCGGGGGGAAAGCCCGCTTCGTCGGCGAGCTGCGCCAGACGCAGGATCGATGCCGAGGTGACCTCCGACGGCTTGATGACGACCGTGTTGCCCGCGGCGAGTGCCGGCGCGACGGACATGACCGTGAGGAAGGTCGGCGAATTCCAGGGCGTGAGCACCGCGACGACGCCGAGCGGCTCGGGCAACGTGTAGTTCAGCACGCTCGGCCGCTCGAGCGGAATCACCGCGCCTTCCACCTTGTCCGCAAGGCCGCCGAAGTAGTAGAGCCACTCGAGCGCCGCCTTGGCCTGCGCGAACATTTCCGCGTAGAGCTTGCCGTTTTGCTGGGTCTCCACGCGCGCGATCTCCTCGGCATGCGCCGAAATGAGCTCGCCCCATTTCATGAGGAGCCGGCCGCGGCGCGTGGGCGAGAGCTTTGCCCACGGTCCGTCGAACGCCGACTGCGCCGCCTTCACGGCGCGGTCGGCGTCTTCGGCGCCGGAGCGGGCAAAGCGGCCCCAAAGGGCGCCCGTCACCGGATTGAACGATTCGAACGTCTCGCCCGATGCGGCCGCGTGCATGCGCCCGGCGATGTGGTTGTCGAAGCCTTGCGGCGCGGCGGCGGTGCTGGATGACATGAGGCGACTCCCGTGACTTCAGAAGCTGGGTTGCGTCTTCACCCAGTCGACCATGCGGCGGATGCCCGCTTCGATGGGCACTTCGGCCTGCCAGCCGAGGAGCTTCTTCGCTTTCTCGGGGCTGTAGTGCAGCTCACTCGTCGCGAGAAAGCGCACGAGCTTCGGGTCCTGCACGTATTCGGGCTCCAGCTTCTTGCCCGTGATGTCGAGCAGTATCTCCACGATGCGGTTGAGCGACGTCGCGACGCCGGTGGAAATGTTGAACGCCTCGCCCGTCACGTCGCTTTCCATCGAACGCACGTTGGCGCGCGCCACGTCCTCCACGAAGATGTAGTCGTGCACCTCGGAGCCGTCGCCCGGCAGGCGTGGCCGCTCGTCCCGGGCGATGCAGCGGTAGGTGTCGATGATGTAGAGCGCGTTCAGCCCGCGCAGATGCTGCCGCGGGCCGTAGATGGTGGAGTAGCGCAGCGAGACGAAGTCGATCCCGTGGTGCTGCGCGTAGTAGCGCGACACGCCTTCGTTCATCAGCTTGCTCGTGGCATACACGATGCTGGGCGGCTGGACGCCCCTGATGTCGAGCGGCTGCTCCTCGGTGATCGGGCCGCTGCCCACCGCGCCGTACACCGCCACCGAAGAGGACGACACCACCTTCTTCACGCCGCGAAAGCGGCACGCGTCCAGCACGTTCGCGTGGCCGCGCACGTTCACGTCCATGCCGTAGCCCAGGTCGCGGCTGAGCGGCAGCGTGAGGAACGCCGCCACCGCGAAGACGCCTTGCACGCCGTCCATCGCGGCCATCAGCTGGTCCAGCCGCAGAATGTCTCCGCGCACGAGCCGCACGCGCTCGTTGCGCGTGAGTTCGGCCGCCGCGTCGGGCGCGGCGAGCGCGAAGTTGTCGTAGAGGACCACCTCCCGCGCGCCCTGGGCGAGCAGCTGCTCGCAGATGTGCGAGCCGACCTGGCTCGCCCCGCCCGTGATCAGAAACTTGTTGCCTTCGATTTTCAAGACTGCTCTCCTTGCGCGCCGATTCACTTGCGCCGCGTGGCCTTGCCGTCCTCGAAGACGACGATGATGGGCTCGATCTGCACGATGCCGTCGGCGCTCATGCTCACGTTGCCGAAGGGGCCCTTGTAGGATTTGATCGCCGCGAGCGAATCGCGGATGCGGTCGCGCTGCGCCTGCAGGTCGCCGCTGCCGACGTTCGCGGTCGCGAGCTGCGCGCCGATGGTCTTCATCATCGCGTAGGCGAGCGCGCTTTGCATCACGGGCTCGGAGCCGAAGCGTTTCTTGAACGTGTCCGCGAACGCGACCGCGTCGGGCCCGCCTTCGGCGGTGGGCAGGAAATAGATGTAGCTGTACAGGCCGTCGGCGCCGCTGCCCGCGCCCGCGAGCGCCTTGGGGTTGTACGACGCGATGCTCATCGCGCGCGCCATCTTCAAGTCGGCCTTGCGCATCTCGCCGAGCAGCCCCGCCGCGTCGTTGCTCAGGGTGGAGATGTACACGCCCGACGGGTTCAGCGCACGAATGCGGCTGATGATCGGCGAGAAGTTCACGGCACCGGTGGTGATGTTGATCACCTCCGCGACGGTGCCGCCGTTTTGCGCGATCAGATTCCTCGCCATCTCGCCTTGCGTGCGCGAAGGAATGTCGGCCTGGTCTTCGACGATCACCACCGACTTCACCTTGCGGTCTTCCATCCAGGCCTTGATCATCGAGCCGGCGCCCTTGGTGATGTCGGGGAAGAAGGAGAACGTGTAGGGCCGGTTTTCCTGCACGAACTTCGGCACGGAGATCTGGGGGCCGGCCGCCGGAATCTTCAGCTGGTTCAGCAGCGGCAATGCCACCGCCGACACGGTCGTGATGGTGTTGAGCAGCACGAGCTTCGCGTCCCCCGCGATGCGGCGCGCGATGTTCGCGGCTTCCGCCGGATTGCTCGCGTCGTCGATATGTTCCACCTTGATCTGCCGGCCGCCGACGCCGCCCGCGCGGTTGATCTCCTCCACCGCGAGATCGGTGCCCTGGCGCACCGCGACGCCGTAGAACGAGCCCGGCCCGGTCGCGCAGACGATGGAATGCACAAGGATGTCGGGCTGCCCCTGCGCCCGCACCGCGGGCGAGCCGAGGGTGGCGGCGCAAGCCATGGCGACCATGGCGTGGCGCCGCGAAACAGTGCGTGTCGTGGCGCAAGTGGTGGTGCGTGTCGTGTCTTGCATGCCTTGTCTCCTGGTTTTGGGTGAGGAAGTCGCGGCTTCATTGCGCGCCGCGAAGGCGCTTGAGCGTGTCGGCGAAGGCGTTGCGCACGAGCATGAGGTCGGGCGCGAGGCTCACGATCGGCGCGCCGAACTCCCAGAGTTCGCGCACGTACTCGGGGGTCGGACGGCTCCCCGCGGTGGCCATGAACGTGATCCCGCGCGCCGTGCATGCGTCGCGGATGCGCGTCATCGCCTCGCGCATGCGCGGGTGTTCGAGACCCGAGTGATGGATGCCGAGCGAAGACGAGAGGTCGCCCGAGCCGCACCAGATCACGTCGATGCCTTCCACGGCGCTGATCGCTTCGACGTTGTTCAGCCCCTCCACGTCCTCGATCAGGCAGATCACGACGACTCGCTTGTTCGACGCCTGCGCGTGCTCGTGCCACGGGAGCTCGCCGTAGCGCACCGGCCGGATCGCGGGACACATGCCGCGAATGCCGCGCGGCGGGTAGTACGCGGCCGCGACGGCCGCGCGCGCGACGTCGGCCGTGGTGACGTGCGAGATCACGACGCCATCGGCGCCGGCATCCAGCGCCCGCAGGATCTCGAGCTCGTCGGGCTTGCCCACGCGAACGAGCACGGGCAGGCCGTTGGCGCGCGCCGCGAGGATCATGTGATCCACCGTCGCCCAGCTGGTCGTGGTGTGTTCGGTGTCGATGATGATGAAATCGAACCCCGTGTGCGCCGCGATCTCCACGAGCTTGGAGGAGCCCGAAAAGTTGAGGATTCCCAGCTTGCGTCCCTGGGTCACGAAAGAAGCGTCTTTTGTGTCGGCCATGCGTCATTCCTTTCCGAGATAGATGTTTTCGACTCGCTCCGGGTTCGCTGCGAGCTCCTCGCGGGTGAGCTCGGCGGCGAGCCGGCCCGCCTCCATCACCACCGCACGATCGCACGCGGGCCCGACGGCGGTGACGTTCTGGTCCGCGACGACGATCGCCGCGCCGCGGCTCGCCATGTCGCGCAGCGCATCGAGCACGATTTGCGTCGCCGCCGGCGACAGGCCGAGGCTCGGCTCGTCGACCACGAGCAGGCGCGGCTCGAGCATCGAAGCGCGCGCCACGGCCAGGAGCTGCTGTTCGCCGCCGCTCAGCCGGCCCGCGGGCGTCGCGCGGCGCGCGGCGAGCAGCGGGAACCGTTCGAACGCTTTCGACGCCGCCCCCCGCCAGCCGGCGCCGCGCGCGACGCGCAGGTTCTCCTCGACCGTGAGGTCGGCGAAGATGCCGCGGCCCTCGATCACCATCGTCGCGCCGAGCCGCACGATCTCGTGCGGCTTCGCGCGCATGTGCACGCCCTGTCCGAGCACGCTCACGGTGCCCTCGCGCCGTCGCACCATGCCGAACACCGCGCGCAGGGTCGTCGACTTGCCCGCGCCGTTGCGCCCGAAAAGCCCCACCATTTCCGCCGGCCGCACGTTGAACGACAAGCCGGCCACGACGGGCATGCCGCGGTGATACTCGACGACGAGGCCGTCGATCGCGAGCGCGCGATCGTCATGCATCGGCCTGCACTCCGAGGTAGGCGGCGCGGACCTCGCGGTCCGCGAGCGCTTCGGCCGTGGGCGCATTGGCGATCAGGCGGCCGGTGTTGATGACGCTCAGCATCGACGTGCACGAGCGGATGAGGGGCAGGTCGTGCGCGACCAGCACGATGGTCATGCCTTCGTGCGAGAGCGAAACGAGTAACGCCGCGAACTGCTCGCGTTCGCGGCGATCCATGCCGGCGCTGGGCTCGTCGAGCACGAGCACGCGAGGCGAGGCAACGAGGCAGCGGGCGATCTGCGTCTTCAGTTGCGTGACGCCGTCGGCCCGCTGCGCCGTTCTGAGGCTGGCCTCCCCGAGGCCGAGGCGCGCGAGCGCGGCCTGCGCGCGATCGGCCTTCGCATCCTGCGGCTCGTCGGCGACGGCGGCGCCGATCATCACGTTTTCGAGCAGC
Organism: Ramlibacter sp.; assembly: GCF_035548915.1. GTDB lineage: Bacteria > Pseudomonadota > Gammaproteobacteria > Burkholderiales > Burkholderiaceae_C > Ramlibacter. Next base: position 6,015 of record NZ_DASZSE010000015.1, read on the forward strand.
GTCCAGCTCCAGCAGAGGCGCGGATGCTGGAAGGTGCGGCGCAGCCCCATGCGCGCGACCGCATGCGGCTGCGCGCGGCTCGTGTCGACGCCTTCGAACAGCACCCGGCCGCCCGTCGGCCGGTGCGAGCCCGTCATCACGTCGATGAGCGTCGACTTGCCGGCGCCGTTCGGGCCGATCAGGCCATGGATGGTGGCGCGCTCCACGTCGAAGGACACGCCGTGCAGGATCTGGAATTCGTCGTAGCGGGACGAGACCGACTCGACGCGGATGAGCGGGTTCATGCCGCGGCCTCGTCGGAGCGGCGCACGCTCTTTTGCGTTGCGGCGCGAATGCGGGGCCTGCGCTCGCCAAGCAGGCCCGTGGGCCGAAAGAGCGTCATCACGATCACCACGGCGCCGTAGGTCACGAAGCGCCAGTCGCCGAGCACGGGCACGTACTGCGGGATCACCCACAGCAGCGCGGTGCCCAGCAAGGAGCCGTAGGGGTTCAGAATGCCGCCCACGAGCGCGAAGGCGATGATCTGCAGCAGCGTCTGGAAGCCGAATGCGGCGGGCGAGACGTAGGTGAGGTAGCTCGCATAGAGCGCGCCGGCGAGACCCGAGGCGAGCGCCCCCGCGAGCAGCGCCGCGATGCGCACGCGATGCGCGTCGATGCCGCACGATTGCGCGACCCGCGCGTCCTCGCGCACCAGGCGCGCGAGGTACAGCAGCCCGCGGCGACGCGCGATCAGCAGCGCGCCCAGCCAGATCGCGAGCAGCGCGAGGGCCCCGATGAGATTGGCCGTGACGGGGATGTTGCGCAGGCCGATGCTGCGGTTGGTGATGTCGAGGTTGGATGCGATGGTGAGCACCACCTGCGACACGCCGAGCGTGACGATGGCCATCGACAGCTCGCCGAGCCTGAGCGCGGGGCGCACGAGAAGCGCCGCGAGCACGAGCGCGGCGAGCACGCCGGCTGCGAACGCGAGCCATGCCGGCCAGCCGGCGAGGAGGCCGAGCGCGCAGACGTAAGCCGCCACGGCCATCGTTCCCATCTGCCCCGCGAAGAGCACGCCCGCGGAAATCGGCAGCGCGAACGAATAGGCGAGCAGCGTGAAGACCACGAAGGTGACGCCCAGGCTTTCGAGTTGCGTGGAGACCATGATCAGTTCCTCGCCTGCGTCACGGCGCCGAAGAGCCCGTTGGGCCTCAGGAGCAGCACGAGGATGATCACGACGAAGGGCACCATCGCGATGTAGGAGGAGTAGCCCGCCGCCGTCACGAACGATTCGGCGATGCCGATGAGAAGCGCGACCGCGAGCACGCCTGCCACGCTTCCCATGCCCGCGGCGAGCACGGCGGCGAGGCCGAGGTCGCCGATCACGTTGCCGAGCGTGGGCGAGATGTAGGCGAAGGTCGATCCGAGCAGCACGCCGAGCACGCCCGCCGTCATCGCGGCGTAGACGAAGACCGCGCAGAACACCTTGTCCGTATCGATGCCCAGCAGCGAGGCCGCCGCGGGATCGGCGGCCACCGCGCGGATGCGGATGCCCCAGCGGGATCGGGCCACGAACGCGGCCGTGCCGAGCACGAGCACGCACGCAAGGACAAGGACGCCGAGCTGCGAAGGTATGACGAAGTAGCCGCCGATGTCCCACGCCACGTCGCCGCCCATCTGCCGTGCGTACTGCACGGGGTTGCCGTTTTGCACGGTGATGCGCAGGACCTCCTGGATGATGAGGCTCAGCCCCAGCGCCACCATGAGCGGCGACAGGTGCGAATAGCCCAGCAGGCGCCTGAACATGGAAAAGTAGAGCAGCGCGCCGAACACCGCCATGACCGCCGCCGCGATGACGAATGCCGCGACGAGGCTGCCCGTCGCCGCGCAGGCCCACCAGCCCACGTACGCGCCGAGCGTGACGAGCTGCCCGTGCGCGAGCTGCATGAAGCGCATCGTGCGGTAGATGACCGCGAGCCCGAGCGCGGCGAGCGCGTAGGCGCCCGCGAGTCCCACGCCGTCGATCACCTGCTGCAGCCCGAACATCGTCAGAGCCCCCGCAGCGCATCGAGCCGCGCCGCTTCGACGTCGCGAAGCGCGGGGTCTCCGTAACCCGCGCCGCCCGGCGTCACGATTTCCACGATGTCGCCGCGCGCAAGCCGCGCGCTGAACTTGCTCGGCATCTCCTGCGTCGCGCCGCCGGCGCGATGAATGCGGATGCTGCTGCGCGTGCCGTCGCCGCCGCCTGCAAGTCCCCACGGCGCGACGGCCTGGCGGTCGGAGCGCACCACGAGCGTCGCCGATTCGGCGAGCAGTTCGTAGCTGCGCCGCAGGGCGTTGCCGCCGCGGAACCGGCCGTGGCCATAGTGACCGGCCGCCATGCCGTACTCGACGACGCGCACCGGGTACTGCCGCTCGATCATCTCGACCGGCGTGTTGCGGCTGTTGGTGGCCGGATTCGACAGGCCGCTCACGCCGTCGAGGCCGTTCGCGCCGCCCCAGGCGCCGAGGATCACGTCGAAGAAATTGAAATGCGCTTCGCGCTCGCCACCGGCGATGGTGATGAGTGTCGCGCCGCCTTCGCAAGCCGCGGGCACCTCGCCCGGGAGTGCCTGCGCGAGGGCTCCGTAGGCGGCGTCGCAGACGCGGTACATCGTGACCCCGCGGGCCGCGCACGCCTGCGGCATGCGCCAGGAAACGACCGAGCCTGGCGTCGCCTGCACGTCGAATGCGCGAAACAGCCCGCCGTTGAGCGGCACGCCGTGGCCGAGCACCGAAAGCAGCACCGTCGCGACGCCCGAGCGCGTATAGCTGAACGGGCAGTTGATCGCGAAGTCCACACCGTCGGAGGAGCCGGCGAAATCGAAGGACGGCTTTCGTCCCTCGCGGCTTCTGAGCGTGCAGCGGATGTTCACGCGCCGGTCGTCGAACCATTCGATGGTGTCTTCGAAAGCGAAGTCGCCCGCTGGAATGCGCGCAAGACGCTCGCCGAAGAGCGCCGCCGAATAGTCGACGTAGTCGCGCATGGCGCGGCCGATGAGCTCCGGCGCGTAGCGGCGCGCGAGATCCTGCACGCCCTTCACGCCGGCTTCGCATGCCGCGCGCTGTGCGCTCAGGTCGCCCATGAGCACGTCCGGGCTGCGGCAGTTCTTTCGGATGATGCTTTCGACATCGCGCGCGAGCCGCCCGCTTCGCCACAGCTTCACCGGCGGCAGACGCAGTCCTTCCTCGTAGATCGTCGCCGACTCCGCGGCGTTGCCGCCCGGAAAGCGGCCGCCGACATCCACGTGGTGGCCCGTGCACGAGCTGAAGCCGAAGAGGCGCCCTTGCACGAAGATGGGCATGAGCACGAAGATGTCGGGCAGGTGCAGTCCGCCGTACTCGGGATCGTTGAAGATCACGACGTCGCCGGGCTCCCACTCGTCGATCGCGGGCAGCGCGAGCGGCAAGGCGGCCGGCAGCGCGCCCACGTGCACGGGCAGCGTGATGCCCTGCGTCACCACCGTTCCCCGCTCGTCGCACAGCGCCGTCGAGAATTCCATCGTCTCGCGAAACACGGTGGACGTGCCCGAGCGGACGATGCGGATGCTCATCTCGTTCGGAATCGCGGCGAGCGCGTTCACGAGCACTTCGTAGAGCACCGGCTGCTCGGCGCGCAGGTTCATTTGCATAGGAGGACACCGATGCCGCGGTGCACGCTCGCGCGCCACCCGGGAGAGATGACGACGGTCGTGTCGGGAGTCTCGAGCACTGCGGGGCCTTGCACGCCGGCAGGCGCATCGGCAATGGCGTCGAGGCAGAGCACCGCGCATTCGCCCCGATGCGCCTCGAAGACGCAACGGCGCGCCGCGGACTTGCCGCCGTCGCCGCGCCAGGTGGCGCCGAGGCCTTGCAGCACCGGCGCCCAGTCCGGCGGCGGCGGGCGCCTCAGGCGAAGCCGCACCCCCATGACTTCGCATTCGCCGTTCGCGACGACGAAGCCGAACTCCGCCCGGTACTGCTCCTCGAACGCTTCGCGCAGTTTCGCCGTGAAGCCGTGCGCATCGGGCAGCGGCACGTGAATCTCGGTGTGCTGTCCGATGTAGCGCACGGCAACCAGGGCATGCGCGGCGGCGGCCTCCTGCGCATTCAGATGCCATTCCTGCTGCAGCCGCTGCGCGAGCACGGCGATCCACGTGCGCGCCTGTTCGTGCGTGAGCGAGTCCAGCGGCATGTTGCAGGCCTGCGAGACGTCCGCGGCGGGACTGGCCGCGAGCAGACCCGCCGCCGACAGCACGCCCGCGCCGAACGGCACGAACACGCGCGACACGCCGAGCAGGTCGGCGATGCCTGTGGCATGCACCGGACCCGAACCGCCGAAGGCCACGAGCAGATGGTCGCGCGGATCGCGGCCCCGCTCGATGGTGACGGCGCGCAGCGCCGCGAGCACCGCGGCATTGGCCGCCGTGTGCACGAGCAGCGCCGCGTCTTCGACTTCGAGCGAGCGCGGCTCGCCGACATGGCGTCGCATCGCACGCTCCGCGAGTGACCTGTCGATCGCCTGCTCGCCGCCCGCGATGAAGTCGGGATTGATGTAGCCGAGCAGGATGTTCGCATCCGTCACCGTGACGGATTCGCCTCCGAGCCCGTAGGCCGCCGGGCCCGGGTTCGCCCCGGCGCTGCGCGGCCCCACGTGCAGGCCGCCGGCTTCGTCCACCGAAGCGATGCTGCCGCCGCCCGCGCCGACTTCGGCGATGTCCAGGCTCGGCATGCGGATCACGTAGCCCGAGCTCACCGCGGCGCGCGGGCCCGCGTGCATGCCGCCGCCGACGTAGTACTCGCCCGACTCGAGGATCTCGAAGTTCTCGATGAGGCTTGCCTTGGCCGTCGTGCCGCCGATGTCGAGCGCGATCACGTTCGGCTCGTCCAGCTCACGCGCGATGCCTTGTGCCGCGAGGACCCCCGCGGCCGGGCCGGATTCGACGATGCTCACCGGCCTCGCCCGCACCAGGTCGCCGGCCAGAGTCCCGCCGTTGGACTGCATCACCGCGAGCGGCCGCTCGAACCCGGCGCGGCGCAGCCCCGATTCGAGGGCGCGCAGGTAATCGCGCACGACCGGGCCGAGCGCCGCGTTGATCGCCGTCGTGCTCGTGCGTTCGTATTCGCGCGGCAGCGGATTCACTTCGTGCGAGCAGGTGACGAACAGGCGCGGCAGCCGCTCCCGCAACGACCGTGCGATGGCCGCTTCGTGCGATGCGTTCGCATGGCTATTGATGAGGCAGATCGCGACGGCGTCGCAATCGCGCAGCGCCTCGGCGATGCGCTCGCGCTGCGCCTCGTCCCAGTCGAGCGGCACGACGACCGAGCCGTCCGCCGCGACGCGCTCGCGCACGGTGAAGCGCCGCTCGCGCGGCACGACGGGGGGCAACGGCCGCCAGCGCAGGTCCAGCGGGTCGGAGCGCACGCCGCGCCCGAGCTCCAGCACGTCGCGAAAGCCTTCGGTGGTGACGAGCGCGGCACGGCTCGTCCGCCCCTCCAGCAGCGCGTTGGTCGCGACCGTCGTGGCGTGGGCCAGTCGGGCATCGCGCGTGCGCGGCGCTTCGCCGCTTCGCGACATGCGCGAAATCCATCCGGTGAGCTGGGCCGACAGTGCCTCGGCATCGGCGCACACCGACGAAAGAAACTTCGTCGTGCGGACCTCTGCGCCGTCGAGTGCGGCCACGACGTCGGTGAAAGTCCCGCCGATGTCGACGGCCAGTGCGGTGACTTTCACGCGCGGGCTCCCGCCGCTGCGCGGATCGCCGCTCTTAGAATCGCGCGGCATCCACGACCGACCGCGTACCGGGATTTGCCATGTCCATGAAGATCGCCCACCGCACGCTCGATTGCTTCGAGGTGTTCATGCGCGCGGCGAGGCCGCTCACGCTCACGGAGCTCGCGCGCGAGCTCGACGCGCCGATGTCCAGCTGCTTTGCCCAGGTGAAGGCGCTGCGCGAGCGCGGCTACCTCTACTCGCTCGGCAGCCGCCGCGGCTTCTATCCCACCCAGAAGATGCTTGCCATCATGAACACCGTGGCGAGGAACGATCCGATCATGGAGATGTTCCAGCCGGTGCTCGCCGATCTTCGCGACCGCACGCGCGAGACGGTGGTGCTCGGCAAGCGCGCCGACGTCGACCGCATCGTGTACCTCGCCTTGCAGGAAGGGCCGCAGACCATCCGCTTCACCGGCGAAGTCGGCGCGCAGGTCGGCCTGAACACCAGCGCGATCGGCAAGGCCATCCTCGGCGAGCTCGACGACGACGAGTTGCGCGAGAACATCGCGCAGCTCGACCTGAAGAAGGTGACGCGCGCGAGCATCACGAACCCTCGCGACCTCTTCAACGCGATCAAGGAAGGCAAGCGCCGCGGCTACCAGACGACCGTGGGCGAGAACGAGGACGACGTGATGGGCATCGCGGCGTGCGTGACGGTGGGGGAGGAACCCTTCGCGATTGCGCTGGCCGGCCCGGTGCAGCGGATGAGCGAGCTTCGCGAGGAGCACGCGAAGAAGCTGCTGAAGGCCTGCCGGCAGATCGCCGCCATGCAATCGAAAGTCCTGGACGGGCTGGCCGCCGGCTGACGCACTTCGCACTGCGCTTGTCTCCTTGGATGGCTCCGAGGGTGGAAATCAATTATTCTTGTGCAGGAATATTGTTTCTTGCGTGAGAATCATCATAGACTCGGGTCCGGCCAGCGTCAACTTCGAGGACGAAAGCATGCAGATCAAGCGCATCGCGGGCGCTCTGGGCGCCAGGATCACCGGCATCGACTTGCGCGAAGGCGTCTCGTCCGCGCTTGCAGCCGAGCTGAGGGCGGCCTTTCTCGAACATCAGGTGATCTTCCTGCCCGGCCAGCCGCTCGAGCCGGCGCTGTTCCTTCGTTTCGCGCAGGCCTTCGGCCGGCCCATCGAATATCCGTTCGTGAAGGGCATCGACGGATTTCCCACCATCATCGAAGTGAAGAAGCTCGAGCACGAGCGCGTGAATTTCGGCGGCATCTGGCATTCCGACACCACCTATCTCGAAGTCCCGCCGATGGGTTCGATGCTGCTGGCGCGCGAAGTCCCTCCGTACGGCGGAGACACGATGTTCGCCAATCAGGCGCTCGCCTACGATGAGCTTTCGTCCACCATGCGGTCGTTGCTCGAAGGTCTCATGGGCGTCTCGAGTTCAGCCAAGGCCGACGTGTCGCAGACGCGGGAGGACCGCCTGAAGAGCGACGGACGCGAGAGTCGCCGCGAGGAATACCGGGCCGCGCATCCGATCGTGCGCACGCATCCCGAGACGGGCCGCAAGTCGCTTTACGTCAACGTCGCGCACACGGTGGGCATCGAGGGCATGACCGACAAGGAAAGCGCGCCGCTGCTGCAATTCCTGTTCGAGCACCAGGTGCGTCCCGAATTCACTTGCCGATTCGCGTGGGAGCCCGACTGCATTGCCTTCTGGGACAACCGGTGCGCGCTGCACAATCCCGTGAACGACTATCACGGCTTTCGCCGCGTGATGCATCGCATCACGCTGGAGGGCACGCGACCCGTCTGAACGCGCGGCGAGCGACCTGCGTCAATCCGCCGTCGCGCCCAGGTGGTCCAGCATTCGCTGGGCGGGTCCGGCCAAGGGCATGTCGCTCGCGCACAGCAGGATGTCGCGCCTTGCCCAGGTGTCCGACAGCGGCACGATCCGCAGCCTGAGGCGACGCAGAGAGGGGCAACGCGATCCTGCGCGTACCTCAAGGCGACAGTCGGGCTCGAGCAGTCGGCGGCGAAGCTGGCTCGTCGACGGGCCTGATCCGCATGTTCGGGCGGACCTGCGAGTCGGAGGCGCACAACCGGTTTCGCCGTCATCAGCCCACTGCAACGTCATGCCCGGCTGACTCTACATATGATGACTCATCGACAATAAGAGAAAACATTTCGATGGTCTCCTCGAAGTGCAGAAGGTCGCCGGAACGGGCCTGAATGGAAATTGGAACTGACCCCATTTCTTCCGAGACGGTGCTCGCGCAGCACCACTGAGCCCGCGGCATCAGCCGCGCTTGAACTCCAGCCTCAGCGGCTAAGGAGTTCCGAGAGGGTTTCTCTCAAGAGAGATCAATGCCTATGCTCGCGCAGCACGTGAGCTGCTTGCTTGAATCCTTTGCCAGCAGCCTTGGCCAGCAAGGCTATTGCCTTCTCCGTGATCTTGCCATCCTTGAACTCACGCATGGCGAAGGTGTAGAGCGTCTCGGGGTGCTCTTGGTCGAACGCGCGTCGATACCACGCCTCGCTGGCTTCACGATCCACCGAATAGCCGTATTGGCCAGTTTCGAGATACCACGCGAGGTGATGCTGCGCGGCACCCCAGCCGTTTTCAGCCGCGCGCTCAAGCCAGTGGTTGGCCGCCGTGTGATCCACGGGGAGTAGCCCCCCCCAGCGATAGTTGCTGCTCAACTCCCATTGGGCTTCCGCGCTGCCGGCCTCTGCAAGACGCATCAGTTCCTTCAGCCAATGTTCACTCTTCTTGGCGTCAGGCGAGGCGCCTTCCCCGTCACGACGCCAAAGCGCCGCGAGATAGCAGGCAACGGGATCCCCTTGGGCCGCGCAGCTCTCCATGAGTCGCAGCGCATCCGAAGCGCGGTCCTGGTCATAGGCCTCCATGGCCGCAGCAAATTGCTCGGATCGTGCCATCACCTGCTTACTCGGCTGCACCACCACCAGCTCGGAATCTGCCGCCGGTACGCATCTCCATCATACGCAGTTGCTGATTGATGGTCGGCATGCCGCGGTGGAAGACCTGTCGGTTCACCCTGTCGAAGAACTTCTTCTGGCCTTCGGTCAAGTCCTTGCACGCCTGCTGCATCTGCTTGCTGCTGCGGAAGATCCGATCATCCTCCTCCGTCAACGGCGTCCAAGTTTCAGTGGACATCCGCGCTTCTCTTCCTTGGCTGTCCCGCATGTGCATGTGATAAGCCTCGCCTGCACCAGCACGAGCATGTTCATTGCCGCCTGCAGGAGGGCCAGGATACGCGTTGAAGGTCACGCCGCCGGATCGATAAATCTCAACGAGGCCTTCAGGGTCAACAGCCCACAGCGGATTTCCGCTGACATAGGTGAACGTGTTGACTCCACCCTCAAGCCCGATCGAGTCGCTTTGCGCGTATCTACCCGTCCGCGCGTTGTACTCGCGATTCCAGTTCTGATTCAGCCCCGTCTCCGCATCCCCCACCTGCCCCGGAAACCGCTGGTTGAACACGAAGATGCCCAGCCCGCTCGGGTCCTGATCCGGCGCACTCGCCCCGAACGCCTCCGCCGTGTCCCACCTCCAC
>NZ_DASZSE010000016.1:0-104541 GCF_035548915.1 Ramlibacter sp.
CACCATCGAGTGCCCGTCCACCATCTCCATCACGATGATGAAAGCCGTGATGGGCGCCTGCGTGATCGCCGCGAGAAAGCCGGCCATGCCGAGCGCGATCAGCGCGGGCGGCGCCGCGTCGTAAGCGCATAGCAATGCGACGTCGCTGCCGAGCCCCGCGCCGATCGCGAGGGAAGGCGCGAAGAGCCCGCCCGGCACGCCCGACCAGATCGCAAGCCACGTGGCGACGAGCCGCAGTGTGACGTACAGAAGCGGTAGCGCCGTCTGCCCCGCCACCAGCGAGCGCGTGAAGTCATAGCCGCTGCCGAACGTCGCGCCTCCGCTCGCCCAGCCGATGCAGGCGATCGCGAGCCCGCAGCCGGCCGCGAAGCGCACCGGATAGCGCGCCTTGCAGCGGCTGAACACATCCGCGCCGCCCGCGCTCGAGGCGTGCAGCAGCCGCGAAAAGACGCCGCCCAGAAGGCCCGCCAGCACCGCCACCAGCACCGCGGGCCCGATGAAATCGGCGTGCAGCGCGGGCACGCGAATCACGCCGAAATAAGTCGAGTTGCCAAAGGCCGACACGGCCACGAGGCCGGCGAGCACGATGGCCGCCACGAGAAGGCCGCTGCTGCGCTGCTCGATGCGCGGCGTGAGCTCCTCGATGGCGAACATCACGCCCGCGAGCGGCGCGTTGAATGCGGCGGCGATCCCCGCCGCGCCGCCGGCCACCAGGAGCCCGTGCGGCTTGATCGACACGTCCTGCGGCAGCCAGCGCCGGGCGTGCAGCATCACGCCGGCGGCGATCTGCACGGCCGGGCCTTCGCGCCCGATCGCGAGTCCGCCGACAAGCCCCGCCGCGGTGAGGCCGATCTTCGCGACGGCCAGGCGCAAGGAAACGAACCGCCCGCGCTGCGCGGGCGCGACCTCCGGGCGCAGCGCCGCGATCACCTGCGGGATGCCCGAGCCGGCCGTGCCGGGAAACCAGCGGCGCGTGATCCACACGACGAGCGCGCACACCGCCGGTGTCCACACGAAGGGCGCGAGCGGCTCCTCGCGGTTCAGGAGCATGAAGCCGTGCAAGGCGCGTTCGCTGAGCCAGGTGAAGCCGACGACACTCGCGCCGGCGAGCGCGGCGTAGGAAAGGACGATGCAGCGCGCAACCCATTCGCGATGGTCGGCGAGGTCCTTGCGCATCGAGGCGAGGACGCTCGGCTGCGCGTGCGCGTGCGCGGTGTGCGGGTCTTGCATCCACCGATTGTATTTGTCGAAATATACCTGGCGCGAGCCGGACTGCGCCTGCCCGAAGATTGTGTCGGTTTGATGACAACCCACCGTCGCGGGCCGCGGCCGACCGGCGCGCTGGACACCCTCTGCCGTCTTGTGGGAAATTAGCGGCTGGCCGCGGTTCACCCCCCTGCCGCCGCACCCCCCGCGTCGCACCCGATGCCCCGGCCCCGTTGCCGTCGAGGATTCCCATGATCGCCATCAAGGCTGCCCGCAAGTTCATCGAGAGCCATCCCACCGATCCGGATGCCGCCATCCTGGCCGACCTGGTGCTCGCCCTGGAGAACGAGTCGGTGTTCTCGCTCGGCACGCTGTACCGGCTGCGTCCCGACCAGTTCGAGCTCGCGATGAGCATCCTGAACGACTGGCGCATCGACCGCTACTACATCGGCAAGGCGAAGCTCTTCGACATCTCGTGGCAGCACCGCGAATTGCGCAAGCCCGACGCTCCGCCCGAAGGGCAGTAAGCTTCGGGGCATGTCGCTGCGCACCCTCCTGGCCGACGAGGCCGTCTACCGTTACGTGCTCGACCATTCGCTCAGGGAGCATCCCGAGCAGGCGGCCCTGCGCGCGGCGACGCGCGGCCATCCGCGGGCGGGCATGCAGATTTCGCCCGAGCAGGGCCAGTTCATGGCACTCCTTGCCAAGCTCGTCGAGGCGAGACGCTGCATCGAGATCGGCGTCTTCACCGGCTACAGCGCGCTCGGCGTGGCGCTCGCGCTGCCGCACGGCGGCAGGCTCGTGGCGTGCGACATCGAGGACACGAACGTGAACATCGGCCGTCCGTTCTGGGACCGCGCGGGCGTCGCCTCGAAGATCGACGTGCGCATCGCGCCTGCCGACCGGACGCTCCAGTCGCTGCTCGATGCCGGTGAGGCAGGGCAGTACGACTTCGTCTTCATCGACGCGGACAAGACGGGCTACGACACCTACTACGAATACGCGCTGAAGCTGCTGCGCGCGGGCGGTATCGTCGTGCTCGACAACACGCTCTGGGGCGGCTCGGTGGCGCGCGAAGCGCGTGACGAGGATACGCGCGCGATCCAGGCGCTCAACGACAAGCTGCATCGCGACGAGCGCATCGATATGGTGCTGCTGCCGTTTGGCGATGGCGTGACGCTCGCGCGCAAGCGCTGACGCGGCGCCGATGAGCTTGCCGCGCGCGCGGCAGGGCGGCAAGATTTGAATAGACTCCCGCCATGAACCCGAGCGCCGCCGACGCCTGGCTCGTGCGCAGCGCCGCCGTCGCCGCCGCGCAGGCCGAGGGCCGCGCCGTGGTCGCCCTCGAGTCGACCATCATTGCGCACGGCATGCCGTATCCGCAGAACGTGCGCACGGCGCGCGAAGTCGAGGACATCGTCCGCCGCCTCGGCGCGGAGCCCGCGACGATCGCGGTGATGGGCGGGCGAATCCGCATCGGGCTCACGAGGGACGAGCTCGATCTGCTCGGCGCCGAAGGCCACGCCGCGCGCAAAGTGAGCCGCCGCGATCTGCCGGCGGCGCTTTCGAGCGGCGCCCTGGGCGCGACGACCGTGGCCGCGACCATGATCTGTGCGGCGCTCGCGGGCATCGAAGTGTTCGTGACGGGCGGCATCGGCGGCGTGCATCGCGGCGCGGCGCAAAGCTTCGACATTTCGGCCGATCTCCAGGAACTCGCGCGCACGTCGGTCGCCGTCGTGTGCGCCGGGGCCAAGTCGATCCTCGACATCGGCCTCACGCTCGAATACCTGGAAACGCACGGCGTGCCCGTGCTCGCTTGCGGGCAGGACGACTTCGCGGCGTTCTACTCGCGCGAGAGCGGCTTTCGCGCCGATTGCCGCATCGACGATGCCGTGGAGCAGGCGCGGTTCATCCGCACGAAGTGGGCTCTCGGGCTTGCCGGCGGCGTGCTTGTGAGCGCTCCCGCGCCTGAACACGCGGCGATCCCGCGCGAGGAAATCGCGGCGGACATCGACGCAGCGCTGGCCGATGCGAAGTCGCGAGGGATCACGGGCAAGGCCGTGACGCCGTTCCTGCTTGCGCGGCTCAATGCGCTCACGGGCGGCCGCAGCCTCGCTGCGAACATCGCGCTCGTGAAGCACAACGCGGAAGTGGGCGCGCGGCTCGCGCAGGCGCTCGTGTCGATGCGGTAAGCAGAGGTCCGCGGTGCGCCTGCGCGAGGCCCTCGGGCGCGCCGAGTCGCTCGCGCCCGCGGGGCGCATGCGAGCGCGGTTCACCGGCGCGCGGGAAGCTGCGCGCGCGCGTCGTGCTTCGCGAGCCGGCCAAGCAGATGCTCGACTTCCGCGAGCGCCGTCTTCGAGATCGCAGCCGCCGGCTTGCGCTGCGCGGACGAAGCGAGCAGCCCCCGCCGCATCAGCACGTGCTTGCGCACGGCAAGCCCCACGCCCGGCTGCTGCTCGTAGCGCAGGAGCGGCAGGTGCGCGTCGAACCGGTCGTGCGCGGCTTCGCGCTGCCCTGCCGCGGAAAGACGCACCACGTCGCACAGCATGTCGGGAAAGCAGTAGCCCGTGTTCGCGCCGTCCGCGCCGCGTTCCATTTCGTAGTCGAGGAACAGCCCGCCGTTGCCGCAGAGGATCGAGATGTGCCGCATGACGCCTTCGCGTTCCCACTCGCGCAGCTGCGCGATCTTCTCGAGGCCCGGCCAGTCCTCGTGTTTCAGCATGGCGCACGAGGCGAGCTCCGTCACGATGCGGCGGATCACGCCGGGCGTCATCTGCACCGAGAACGTGAGCGGATAGTCCTGGATCACGAAGGGCACGTCGGCACCGATCGCCTCGGCCGCCTGCCGGTAGTAGCCGACGATCTGGTCGTCGGTGCGAAGCGTGTTGGGCGGCGCGATCATCACGCCGGCCGCGCCCGCGTCCATGACTTCTTGCGTCAACGCGCGCATCGCGGCGAAGCCGGGTGCCGATACGCCGACGACCACGGGCCGGCCCGCCATGCGGCGGATCATTCGCGTGGCGACTTCGACCGATTCGGAATGTTCGAGCTTGGCGGCCTCGCCGAGCTGGCCGAGCACCGTGACGCCGGCCGAGCCGCACGCGGCGTAGAAGTCCGCGAGCCGGTCGATGGATGCGAAGTCGATCGCGCCGTCGTCGAAGAACGGCGTGGGCGCGATCGGGAAGACGCCACGGGCGTCGGGGGTGAGCTTCATGGGCTGGGCACTCCTTGCGATCCGCGGATCATCTCGCACATCGCGCACATCGCGCGCGCCCGTGCAGGAGCGGCACCCGGGCCGCCGCCCGCACGCGAGCGATACGAACGTCTGGCTGAAACGATTCTGTACCGGCCGCGGGAACCGCGGCCGCGCGGCGGGTACTTATCGGTCTCTGCAAATGCTTTCACAGGAGTCGTACGATGCCACTTTCTCTTTCTCCCCAGCAAGCGTTCGAACGTGTGCAGCGCCACGATCAGGAGCGCGACGCGTTCATCCTTGGCAGCCCGGTGGGCAAGGAGATCGCCGATGAAGGGACGCTCCGCCTCAAAGTCCCGCGCTCCGTGAAGATTGTTGATGCGGATGCGCCGCGGGCGCCTGTGCAGGAACGCTTCGCGGCGGCGGTGAAGTCGCTCGTCACCTCCGGCGGGCAAGAGCCTTCGAAGGACTCCTGAGCGCGGCGTGGCGCGGCGGTGGAGTTCTCGCGCCTGGAAAATTCCGTACCGGACGATGGAACCGAACCGGCTTCGCCGCCACTCACTTGCTCCTCTTTCAGCGCAATCGAACGATGAATGCATGCTCCGCCGCCGGTGCCCGTGCCGGCGAAGTCCAGAAGAGCCCAGGCCCCGCCATTGCGTCAACCGAGAGTCCCGTCGAAGCCAACGAGCCGCGCGCAGCGATGGCGAAGCTGATGGCGGCACTCGACGGACGTCATGACCCGGTGGACGCGGCGAAGGTGTTCCGGATCATCGACGCGGATATCCGGCGGGTTGTCGCGGCTTGGGAGTCCACCAGCAAAAGACAAGTCGATCGCAGGCTCACGGAGAGCGTCCACGACTGCATCCGCAACGAGATGCTCGCCCATCGCGTCGCCAGAGGCTTCCGCGACGCGGTATGCGACGGAATCGACCGCGTCCTCCAGGCCAATCACGCAGATCCGCAGTCCGAAGCCCAGCAACGGGAGGACCTCCTGTTGCTCATCAGACGGCAGTGCGTGACCCCGTAGCCGGGTTCCTCGACAAAGCCCACCGCACGTGCTCCCGCACGAGCGCGCCCGGATGCTCGAGCCGCGACTGCAAGGCTGCGCGAACCGCCGGATCGTCCTGCAAGCCCAGCGCATTGCCCATCGCCACCGCGATGTTCCTGAGCCACCGCTCATGGCCGATGCGCCGGATCGCACTGCCTTCCGTGCGCCGCAGGAATTCTTCTTCGTTCCATGCGAAGAGCTCCACGAGCTCGCTGCCCGTCAACCCTTCGCGCGGATCGAAATCCGCAAGCGGACTGCGTTGCGCGAACTTGTTCCACGGGCAAGCGAGCTGGCAGTCGTCGCAGCCGTAGATGCGGTTGCCCATGAGGGGCCGCAGCTCCTGCGGGATCGCTCCGGGATGCTCGATCGTGAGATACGAAATGCAACGCCTCGCATCCAGCCGGTACGGCGCGACGATCGCGCGGGTCGGGCACACGTCGATGCAGGCCGTGCACGAACCGCAATGGTCCGTGACCGGTGCCGTCGGCGCGAGCGGCAGCGTGGTGTAGATCTCCCCCAGGAAGAACATCGAGCCGCCCGCCCGATCCAGCACCAGCGTGTGCTTGCCCCGCCAGCCCTGGCCGCTGCGCGAGGCGAGCTCCACTTCCAGCACCGGCGCGGAATCCGTGAAGACCCGGTGTCCGAACGGCCCCACGGCCCCGGCGATGCGGTCGCTCAAGCTCTGCAGTCTCGCGCGCAACACCTTGTGGTAGTCGCGGCCCCGGGCATAGAGCGACACGACGGCCTCCTTCGGCTTCGCGAGGCGATTGAACTCGACGGCCTGCCAGCCCTCCAACGTTGCGGCGGGGAGGTAGTCCATGCGCGCGGTGATCACGCTCACGGTCCCGGGCACGAGTTCCGCCGGGCGTGCGCGCTTCAGGCCGTGGGCGGCCATGTAGGCCATCTCGCCGTGAAATCCGTTATCGAGCCAGGCGAGAAAACCCGGCTCCGCGCTCGAAAGATCGACACCGGCCACCCCGATTTGGGAGAATCCGAGCGCACGAGCCCACTCGCCGATCCGATCCGGCTGTAAAGGAAGATCGCCCTGACCGCTCACGAACGTCACTCGCCGATTCTAGAAACCCCGCCGCGCATGGTGCGCTGGCGCACCGAAGCCGACACCCGCGCGTTTGCCGCGCGGCTCGCCGCGCACCCGCTCATCGCCAACGCGTTCATCGAGCTCGAAGGCGACCTGGGCGCGGGCAAGACCACCTTCACGCGCCATCTGCTGCACGCCCTGGGCGTGGAAGGCCGCGTGAAGAGTCCCACGTACACGGTGGTGGAGCCGCACGAGGCGGCCGGGTTCGCGGTGTGGCACTTCGATTTCTACCGCTTCGACGATCCGCGCGAATGGGAAGACGCGGGCCTGCGCGACATCTTCGCATCGCCGGGCCTGAAGATCGCCGAGTGGCCCGAGAAAGCGGCGGGGCTCCTGCCCACGCCCGACCTCGTCGTGCGCATCGAAGCGCAGGCCGACGAAACGCGCGAAGTGACGCTCACGCCGCTCACCGAACGCGGGCAGGAGTTGCTCTCGTGAAGCGCCGCGACGTGATCCAGCGCGGCAGCGTGGTGCTTTTGCTCGGCGCGCACCAGATCGCTTTCGGCGCGACCATCGTGGCCGTGCGCGTGTGGCCCGCGGCGGAGTACACGCGCGTCACGATCGAATCGGACGCGAAACTCGCATCGCGGCAGGCGCCCACCACCACGCCCGCGGGGCTGGCTGTCGACATCGAGGGCATCGAACTCAACCCGGCGCTGAAGGAACTCGTGGGCCAGCTGAAGGCGGACGATCCCTTCATCGCCGCCGTGCGCATCGGACAGCACTCGCCCGGCACGGTGCGGCTTTTCATCGAGCTGAAGCAACCCGCGCTGCCGCAGGTATTCAACCTGCCGCCGGTGGCCGCGTACCAGCATCGGCTCGTCTTCGACTTCTATCCGGTGAAGCAGGTGGACCCGCTCGATGCGCTCATCGCGGAGCTGAAGGACAAGCCGCCCCGGCCTTCGGTCGACGTGACGCCGCCACGGCCGAACGCGAATTCGAACGATCCGCTGGGCGAACTCATCGCCGAACGCAGCGAACGCGCGGTGCGGCCCTCCACCACGGTCGCGGAATTGCCCCGCCCGCTGAAGTCGGCGCCGCCTCGCAGCGTCGGCAAGACCGATCGCCTGATCGTGATCGCGCTGGACCCCGGCCACGGCGGCGAAGACCCCGGCGCCGTCGGCCCGAGCGGCACGCGCGAGAAGGACATCGTGCTGCAGGTCGCGCAGCGCCTGCGCGAGCGCATCAACGCGACGACGGTCAACGGCAATCCGATGCGCGCCTTCATGACGCGCGACTCCGACTTCTTCGTGCCGCTGCACGTGCGCGTGCAGAAGGCGCGGCGCGTGCAGGCCGACCTCTTCATGAGCATCCACGCCGACGCGTTCATCGAGCCCACCGCGCGCGGCGCATCGGTGTTCGCCTTGAGCCAGGGCGGCGCATCGAGCGCGGCGGCGCGCTGGCTCGCCGACAAGGAAAACCGCTCGGACCTGATCGGCGGGATCGACATCAAGACGCAGGATGTCCACGTGTCGCGCGCGCTGCTCGACATGAGCACGACCGCGCAGATCAAGGACAGCCTGAAGCTCGGCAGCGCGCTGCTCGGCGAAATCGGCGGCGTGGGCCGCCTGCACAAGGGGCTGGTCGAACAGGCGGGCTTCGCCGTGCTGAAGGCGCCCGACATTCCGAGCGTGCTCGTGGAGACGGCCTTCATCAGCAACCCCGACGAGGAACAGAAGCTGAGGCGCGACGACTACCAGGACGCGCTCGCCGACGCGCTGATGCGCGGCATCGAGCGCTACTTCGCGAAGAACCCGCCGCTCGCGCGCAACCGGGCTGTGTGACACCGAATGACAGCGTTCCCGCGCGAGCGGACGCTCTCGTTCTTCAGAGGTATTCCTTGTCCGACGAGCCCTGACCGCGGCTGCCGGGCACGACCGAAGCGATCGCGTGCTCCGCATTCTGCCGGGGCATCGGCTGGTCCGGGGATGCGCTTGCAGCGATCGGGCGATCCGCGTTCAGCTGGGGCATCGCCTGGCCCGGGAAGGCTGTTGTCCAGCGCCGTTGCAGACCTCGGAGGATGGCCAGATTCGGCTCGAGCAGCAGGGAGTGGGCTTCCATGGCCTCTCGCAAGGGACGGTCTCTGATATGGTTGTTTTGAATGCTTTGGCAGTTGCTCTCGCAAGCAAGGATTCGCTTTTCCAGTTCGCCCTTCGACATCGGTTCCTTGTTCAGACGTTCGAGGTAGGTCGAGGCGCCGGTTTCGTTCTGCGTCACTTCTTGCGCGAGCTGGCCGAGTCGCTCCCGACACGTCGGCCGTTGATTCTCGATGTCGGTAGGTGCCGACTTGCGGTCGGTTTTCGAGTCCGTGCGCAGGTCGGCGTAGGCCTTGCCGATCTCAACCTGCAGTTCGGCCTGCCGCCCATCGAGCCTTTTCACGGCATTCGTGAGAGATTTCCTCTCCCACCACCCGGGGGACGGTTGACTCAGGGAGAGCGGGCTGGACTTGAGATTGGCAGTTGCGCCATCCGCGGGACGCTTCTCGAGACTCAGAATTCTTGGATCTTTCGAGCCGCCGACACCTTCACCGGCGGCTGGGCGCGGCTCGCCCGAATCGTCAAAGCGTCGAGCTGCATCAGCTCTATTGAGCGACCACATGGGTTAGTCCTTCGATAAGAAGATATGTTCTCCGAAGTAACGACCGGCCCGAACTCGTTCCATCCAACCGACCATACTTTGGGCTGGCCTTGCACCACTCACGCCAAGATGCAGTCAGGTGCATCCCGTTGCTCGCCGCGGCCACGATGACACGCATTCGAAGTCTCGGGCGCCGAGCGCGATCCGCGCGCGCCTCAGGCACAGCAATGTCGTGGCTTCGGCGCGGCACCGGCGATGAAGGGCACCGCGCGGGGGTCACCGGCGGTTTCGGCTTGCACGGGCTCGCGCGGACAAGACGACAGGCCCCGTCAAGCCGCTCCTACAGTCCCGCTGAGGCCTGCTTCCTACAGTAGACGCACGCTACGGCCGCGGCTCGAACCTCAATGCGGCTACCAACAAGGATCAGGAAGGTGAACGCTATGAAGACCCGTTTGATCGCCACGATGCTCGCCGCTGCCACGCTGCTGGGCCTGGGTGGCTGCGCATCGATGGACCGTGAGACCACCGGCACGGTGGGTGGCGCGGTGGTGGGTGGCCTGCTCGGCAACGCCATTGCCGGCACCGGCGGCGCGATCGTCGGCGGTGCGGCCGGCGCGTACGTCGGCAACCAGGCCGCGAAGCGCTGACGCGCCTCGTGGACAACGACAGCGTTCCCGCGCGAGCGGGACGCTGTCGTTCCGTTCAGACTTACCTCTTGCACCGCGCAGCCCTGACGTCTTGCGTCTCCGGTTCCGGGTGGCCCGCGATCTCCCCGCTTTCGATGCGCCAGGCCTCGCATCCGGCGAGCGCTAAGATGCATTCATGCGGTGTTTCCCGATCCTGCTCGCCGCGGCGGCGATGACGCTCGCGTTCGAAGTTCAGGCGGACGAACGCGCGCTCGACACCGAAGTCATGGCCGCCGCGCCGCCCGTGCAGCGCGCCTGCCCCGGCGAATTGCCCTCGGGCGCGCTCTGCTTCGCCGGCCAGGACGGCGTGGGCTCGACCTACTGGGTGGCGCTTCCCGAAGCCTGGAACCACGACGTGCTCGTCGTGCACACCCACGGCGGACCGGCAGACACCGGGCCCGCGCGACCTTCGCGCGCGCTCGAAGACCTGAAACGCTGGGCCGTGACCGTGAAGGCGGGCTACGCCTGGGCCGGCACGACGTACCGGCGCGGCGGCTACGGCGTCACGATGGCCGCCGAAGACGCCGAACGGCTGCGGCGGATCTTCGTTCGCTTCTTCGGCACGACGCGCCGCACGCTCCTGCACGGCAACAGCTACGGCGCGGGCGTGGCCGCGAAGACCGCGGAACTGTTCGCGACCGTCGACGGCCGCCGCGGCCCCTACGATGGCGTGCTGCTCACGAGCGGCGTGCTCGGCGGCGGCGTGCGCGACTACGAGTTCCGGCTCGACCTGCGCGTGGTCTATCAATTCTTCTGCCGCAATCATCCGCGCCCCGACGAGCCCGCCTACCCGCTGTGGATGGGCCTGCCCAAGGAGAGCACCCTCACGCGTGCCGAACTCGCGCGCCGCGTGGACGAGTGCACGGGCGTGCGGCATCCAGTCGCCGAACGCACGATGGCACAGCGCTCGCGGCTCGCGGCCATCCTCGACGTGATCCGCATTCCCGAGAAGACGCTCGTAGCCCACCTCGCCTGGGCGACCTTCCTCTTTCGCGACCTGACGCAGATTCGGCTGGGCGGACGCAATCCGTGGGGCAACGTCGGCGCCACGTACCAGGGCTCGGAGCAGGACGACGTGCTGAACGCGGGCGTGCTGCGCTATCCGGCCGATCCGGCCGCCGTGGCGCAGCTCGCCGCGGACAGCGCGCCCACCGGGCGCGTGAACGTGCCGATCCTCACGCTGCACGCGGTGGACGACCCCACGGCCTTCGTCGAATTCGAATCCGCATATCGCGCCGTCCTGGAGCGCGCGGGCACGGCCGATCTGCTCGTGCAGACGTTCAGCGATGACGCCGAACATAGCTACCTCGGCGACACGAAGTACGTCGCGGAATTCCAGGCGCTTTTGGCGTGGATTGACCAGGGCAACAAGCCCACGCCGCTCGCGGTCGCGCAGCGTTGCCTCGGTCTCGAGCCGCGCTACGGCGCCACGTGCCGCATGCTGCCCGGGTACTTTCCCGCGCCGCTCGAGTCCCGGGTCGCGCCGCGGCCTCGGTGAGTTGCCGCGCCGGCTCTTTCGGTCAGTAGAGCGGCGACGGATACAGGATGGCCGGCAGCGCGAGCTGGCCGTTCACGAGGCCGAAGAAGCGCAGCGACGGCCCTTCGGCCGGCGTCGCGCCCAGCACCTTGTAGCCGAGGAACTCGCCGACACCCTGCGGCACGCCCGCCGCCGGGCAGCCCGTGCCGCTGAAGGCCGCGCGCAGCCGGTAGATGTTGCGGTTCGGATCGGTCGCATGCAGCGTGCCCTCGATCACGCAGTTGAGCGCGTAGAGGCCCGCGATGCGCCCGGTCTGCCCGTCGATGCGGACGCTGTCGCCATTGAACCAGCCGCCATTCGGCAGCGCGGCCGTGTTCGGTGCCGTGCCGACGTACGTCTGCGCGAGCGTGAAGTCGCTCGCCACCAGCGGCTGCGTGGCCGAGCCGAGCGTGAGGTGCATGCGGGGGTTGCCGCGCGTGTCGAAGTCGGGCCCCATCGTCGCGCTCACCGTCACGGTGCCGGTCACGAACGTGCTGCTGGATGCGGCGCGATGCGAAAGCACCGCCCCGATGCTCGTCGCGTGCGCGCCCGTCACGTTGAAGGTGCCCATGATCACGTCCTCGGCATTCGGCGTCTGCGGCGCCGCGGTCGAACTCACGGTCGCGATGAAGCGTCCGCTCGAATCCACCAGCATCTGGATCGCCGGTGCGAACGTGTCGGCAAGGGTGGCCGACGGACCTTCGAAGCCCTGGTACTCGCCGCCGATCAGGTTCGTGACCGCGGCCACGGGCGGATCGATGAAGCCGCCCACGGGCGAGAGCGAGCCGTCGGGAATGTGCGCGTTCGGGTTCGTGACGCGCACGGCGTCGAACATCACGAGATCGTTGTCGATGAGCGCTGCCATCTGCAGCACGGCGTCGCCCTGCTCCGCGCCCGCGGGCTGGTGCGCCGTGCGCAGGTACCCGAGGAATTTCGAGGGCGCGTTCGAGGTGCCTGGGCAGCCGGGGCCCTGCAGCGTGGTCTGGAACGTGTAGACCGGACTCGTGTCCGAGGTGATGATCGTGTCCGCGATGATGTGGCACGCATCGTTGATCTGGCCCACGATGTGGCCGTTCGCGTCGATCGCGAATTCGATGCCTTGCGAGCCGTGCATGTAGAGGCCCTGCAGCGTGGCCTTCGAAGCCGTCGCGAACGCCGGATCGGGCGGCGTATAGCTGAGCGTGAGCTGCGGAAACTGGATCGCGGGCAGCGGCGGCGGCGGCACGTTCACGACCAGCCGGACGCCCGCCTGGACGCTGCCCGTGATGGTCGTCGTGCCGGTGCCGTAGAGCACCGAGCTCAGCGCGCCCGCGGGCGCGATGCGGTAGCCGATGTCGGCCGGGCCAATCGTCCACGAGTTGTCGGCCTGCAGCGCCGCATGGCCGTCGAACATCGCATCGACCTTCTGCTGCGGATCGGTGCGGCTCACCTGCCCGACCATGTAGCCCGTGGCGTCGGCAAAGACGAAGCCGTCGTTGCCGCTGCCGGGCGCCGCGACCCAGAAGCCCGCGAGCGGCGTGCCCGGAACGGATGTGTCGACGCCGCCGCCGCTGCCGCAGGCGGACAACACGAGCGCCAGGGCCAGGGCCGCCGCGGCATCGAGCCATGCAGCCAGGCGTGCAGTGAATGCCTTCGTTCGCATCGCGCTTCCTCTTCGGGCGTGACGCCCGCCGATACCGATCTTATCCGCGCCGCGCGCGCCATCCGCTCGCGATCACGATGAGGCCGGGAACGAGGATCATGGTCCAGATGATCTTGTCGAGATTCGCCTTGACCCATGGGACGCTGCCGAAGAAGTAGCCCGCGGTGACGACCGAGCCGACCCACAGGGCGCCGCCCGCGACGTCGTAAAGCGTGAACCTGGCGCGCGTCATGCGCGCCACGCCGGCCACGAACGGGGCGAAGGTGCGCAGGAAAGGCGCAAAGCGCGCGGCGACGATCGTGATGCCGCCGTACTTCTCGTAGAACGCGTGGGCGCGATCGAACGCGTGCTTGTTGAAGTAGCGCGAGTGTTCCCACTGGAAGACGCGCGGGCCGAAGAAGCGGCCGATCGTGTAGTTGCTCTGGTTGCCCGCCACCGCGGCGGCGAAGAGGAGGCCGAGCGAAAGCGGATAGCTGAGGACGCCCGCGCCCGACAGCGCCCCCACCACGAAGAGGAGCGAGTCGCCGGGGAGGAACGGCATCACCACCAGGCCCGTCTCGACGAAGATGATGAGAAAAAGGAGCGCGTAGACCCAGCTGCCGTAGTTGCCGATGAACGCTTCGAGGTGCCGGTCGACGTGCAGGGCGAAGTCGAGCACGAAGGCGAGGAATTCCATGGGGCGCGATTATCTCCGGCGGGTCCTAGAATCGACGGCTGTGCACGCCGTCCTCACCCCGCCCGAGCGCCGACCGATCCGCGAGCTGCCCGACGAACTGGTGAGCCAGATCGCCGCGGGCGAGGTGGTCGAGCGGCCCGCTTCCGTCGTGCGCGAACTGGTGGACAACGCGCTCGACGCGGGTGCCTCGCAAGTCACGGTGCGGCTGCTGGCCGGCGGCGTGCGGCTCGTCTCGGTCGAAGACGACGGCATGGGCATCGCGCGCGAGGAACTGCCGCTCGCGTTGCGCCGCCACGCGACGAGCAAGATCGGCTCGCTGGCCGATCTCGAGTCGGTGGCGACGATGGGATTTCGCGGCGAGGCGCTGGCGGCGATCGCATCCGTCTCCGATCTCAGCATCCTCTCGCGCACGGGCGGCGATGCCACGGCGTGCCTGCTCGAAGCGTCGACGGGCGAACTGCGGCCTGCCGCGCGCGCGGTCGGCACGACGGTGGAAGTGAAGGAGCTTTTCTTCAGCACGCCTGCCCGGCGCAAGTTCCTGAAGACCGATGCCACCGAACTCGCGCATTGCGTCGAAGCCGTGCGGCGGCATGCGCTCGCGCGGCCTGACGTGGGCTTCGCGGTGTGGAACGAGGGGCGGCTCGTGGAGCAATGGCGCCCGGCGAGTTTCGACGGGCGGCTGGCCGACGTGCTGGGCGAAGACTTCGTCGCGCGCAGCGTGACGCTCGAGTACGAGGCGGGGCCGGTGCGCGTGCGCGGTCGCGCGGGCCTCCCCGATGCGGCGCGGTCGCGTTCGGACTGGCAGTTCGCCTACGTGAACGGCCGCTACGTGCGCGACAAGGTGCTTTCGCATGCCGCGCGCAGTGCGTACGAGGACGTGCTGCATGGGCAGAAGCAGCCGGTCTATGCGATGCGGGTGGAAGTCGATCCGGCGCGCGTGGACGTGAACGTGCATCCGACGAAGATCGAGGTGCGTTTTCGCGATGGGCGGGAGGTGCATCAGGCCGTGCGGCATGCGATCGAGAATGCGCTGGCCGCGCCGCGGGCGGGGATGGCGGGAGTTGGGTCCGGCGCGGAAGCGCCGGCGCACCGGAGGCCGACGCCGTGGGTGCAGCCGGCGATGCAGTTCGGGCATGTGGTGTCGGATGTGGGGGCGTTGTGGGGAAGTGGGTCCTCTGCGGCCGCGTCCGGTCCTGCCGGCGACCCTGCTTCCTCTTCCGGCATCTCCGCTTTCTCTCCCGTCATTCCCGCTTCCTCACCCGCCATACCCCCGTCCTCTTCCCTCATTCCCGCCCCCTCACCCGTCATTCCCGCCTCACCCGTCATAACCGCCTCACCCGTCAGTCCCGCGAAAGCGGGAATCCAGGACTTCCAGGGCGCCCTGGATTCCCGCTTTCGCGGGAATGACGGGGAGGGACACGACACCCGCTCCCAGTGGCCGCTCGGCCGCGCCATCGCCCAGCTCCACGGCATCTACATCCTCGCCGAGAACGCCGAGGGCCTCGTCATCATCGACATGCATGCCGCGCACGAACGCATCGTGTACGAGCAGCTCAAGTCCCAGGCCGACACGCACGCCGTGAAAAGCCAAGCCCTCCTCATCCCCGCCACTTTCGCCGCCACGCCGCAGGAAGTCGCGACCGCCGAATCGAACGCGGCCGCGCTTGCCGAGCTCGGACTCGAGATCACACCCTTCTCTCCGAAAACGCTCGCGGTGCGCAGCGTGCCCAGCACGCTCGCGCACGGCGACCCCATCGAGCTCTCACGCAGCGTGCTGGCCGAACTGGCTCAGCACGATGCGAGCGGCGTCATCGAACGCGCACGCAACGAGTTGCTCGCCACGATGGCGTGCCACGGTGCGGTCCGCGCGAATCGCAAACTCACCGTCGAGGAAATGAACGCGCTGTTGCGGCGGATGGAAGAGACGCAGCGTTCGGATCAGTGCAATCACGGACGGCCAACGTGGCGGCAGGTGACGGTGAGGGAGCTGGATGCACTGTTCATGCGGGGGAGGTGAAGGGTGCGTTTGGGTCGGGGTGGGTGAGGGCTTGCGTTGCGTGTGACTGAGTGGGATCGGGGCGCTCGTGCCCCCATCTCAGTCACCACCGCGACTCTACCGCCCCCCGCCGCAACACCTCCAGCACCGCACGCACCTCATCGATCGGCACCTGCCCGGGCGCGGACGCATTCGCTCCCACCGCAAACGTGAGCGCCGAGCCGAACACCCCGCCCGCAAGCCGAGTCACAGCCCCCAGCCCTCCCATCGCCATACCCACCACCGGGATTCGCAGCGCGCGACTCGCCCGCAGCGTCGCCTGCAGCAGCGCGAGCACGTCTTCCTCGCGCCGCGGCATCACGGCGATCTTCGCCACATCGGCTCCGAGCCGCTCGGCCCGCTCGAATCCTTCCAGCAGCCGATCCGGCTCGGGCGTCCGATGGAAATCGTGCCACGATAGCACGAGCCCGACCCCATTCGCGCGCGCGGCATCGCGCACCTCGCTCAGGTGTCGCGGCTCACTCGCGGCTTCGAAGTCCACCAGGTCGGCCGCGCCGGCCCGACACACTTCGCGATAAAGCGCGACTACCTGCTCCTCGCCGATCGAAGCGGCCTCGCCGCCCTCACGCATCGACCTGCGCGTGAAAAGCAGCGGCATCCCGGGAGCGGCGCTGCGAATGGCGGCGGCCGTGTCGATCACCAGGCGCGCATCGCCGATCCCCGAGAAGAAATCCACACGCCACTCGAGCAGATCGGGCCCGCGCGCCGCGACGGCCGCCGCCTCGGCGACGAGCGCATCGCGGTCTCGCGCAACGAGCGGCGCGCAGATCGCGGGCAGGCGCCCGCCCGCAAGCGCCGAGCCGTGAACATGGATAGGTCGCATCGCGACCATTCTAGGCAGAGGCGATGCCGGCCCGGAAGAGACTTCGAACGGACCTCCAGCGCGATGCGCCGCGGGCAGCGCCGCGACGGCTCACGCGTGTTCCGGCTTCGTGCGCGCCTCGTTCAGAAGCGAGATCAGCGCATCCAGCTCCACCGGCTTCGTGAGGTGCGCGTCGAACCCCGAGGTGCGCGTGCGCCGCCGGTCGTCTTCGTTGCCGTAGCCGGTCATCGCGATCATGAAGGCGTTCTCGACCCCGGGCAGCGCAAGGAGCCTGCGGCGCGTCTCGAAACCGTCCATGCCCGGCATGGCGAGATCGAGCATGATCACATCCGGCTTCATGCGCTCGGCCGTCTCCAGCGCCGCGGCGCCGGTGTACGCGCACTCCGCGTCGTTGCCGAGCAGGCGCAGGATGTCGGTGGCGCTGTCCGCCGAGTCCCGGTTGTCGTCCACGACCAGCACTTTCAATCCGCTCACTTCGTCCTCCCGTTGACGCGATGTTTCGGCCTCCTCCGCGGCGGCCGAGGCCAGCCGCACGGTGAAGGTGCTGCCCTGGCCGGGCCCGCTGCTGGATGCCTCCAGCGAGCCGCCGTGCAGCTCCACGAGCGAGCGCGCGAGCGTGAGCCCGATGCCCAGCCCGCTTTCGCCGCCGCTGCCCGTCTCGGCCTGCATGAACAACTCGAAGATCCGGTCGAGCTGCGAGGGCTCGATGCCGCGCCCGTTGTCCGAGATGGTGACGGTCGCGAAGCCATCGCCTTCCGCGAGCGCGAGGCGGATCAGCCCGCCGTCGGGCGTGTACTTCGCGGCATTCACGAGCAGGTTCTGCAGCACCTGCGACAGGCGCACCGAATCGCCTTGCACGTACACGGAGGCGGACGGCATATCCAGTTCGAGCCGGTGGCGGCGCGCCTCGATCACGGGCCGCGCGGTCTCCACGCTGCGCATCACCACGTCCGACAGGCGCAGCAGCTCCTTGCGCAGCTTGATCTTGCCCGTGGTGAGGCGCCCCACGTCGAGCAGGTCGTCCACGAGCCGCGTGATCTGCGTGAGCTGCCGGTCGATCACGTCGCGCACGTTGCGCAGCGCCGGGCTCGCGATCGATTCGAGCTGCATGATCGTGACCGCGTTGCGGATCGGCGCGAGCGGGTTGCGCAGTTCGTGCGCGAGCATCGCCAGGAATTCGTTCATGCGGCGGCTGGAGCTTTCGAGCTCTTCCAGGCGGCGGCGCTCCGTCATGTCGCGCGTGACCTTGGCGTAGCCGAGCAGCCGCCCTTCGCTGTCGCGCATCGCGGTCACGATCACGTTGGCCCAGAAGAGCGTGCCGTCCTTGCGCACGCGCCAGCCCTCGTCCTCCACGCGGCCCTGGTCGCGCGCGAGCGCGAGCTTGCGCTCGGGCTTGCCCATCGCGGCTTCCTCCGGCGTGTAGAACATGCGGTAGTGGCGGCCGATCACCTCGTCGGCGGTGTAGCCCTTGATCGCCTGCGCGCCGCCGTTCCAGCTGCGCACGAACCCCTCGGGGTCGAGCATGAAGATCGCGTAGTCGCGCACGCTCTCCACGAGCAGGCGCAGCCGCTGCTCGCTCTGGCGCAGCTCTTCTTCGTGCCTGCGGCGCTCGGTGAGGTCGCGCGTGATCTTCGCGTAGCCCGCGAGCGTGCCGTCCGGCTCGCGCAGCGCGGTGATGACCACGTTCGCCCAGAAACGCGTGCCGTCCTTGCGCAGGCGCCAGCCTTCGTCTTCGAAGCGGCCGAGCGCGGCCGCGCGGCGCAGTTCCTCCTGCGGCCAGCCCGCGGCGACGGCTTCGGGCGGATAGAACACGGAGAAGTGATGACCGAGGATCTCCTCGCGGCTGTAGCCCTTCAGCCGTTGCGCTCCGGAGTTCCAGGAGCTGATGTGGCCTTCGGGATCGAGTACGAAGATGCCGTAATCCGTGACCGCGTCGATGAGCAGCTGAAGCCGCTGCTCGAAGGCCTGGCCGTTTTCGGGGGTGATGCTGTTGACTTGTTCCACGCTGGTCGCGATACCGACGCTCGGCATTATCGAGCCCGGTGGTTGGGAGCGCGCCCCAGCATTGTGCAAACGCGGCACAGTCCTACAGACGCAAGACGGCGGCCGCGTCTCGACAGCACGTTCTGCTAACCTCGGCCGCATGCTCGCCCCACGCTCGAAGCCGCCCGTCGTCGCGCTGGCGGGGCCGACGGCCAGCGGCAAGAGCGCGGCGGCGCTGGCGCTCGCGAGCGAACTGCGAGCCGAGATCGTGAGCGTGGATTCGGCGCTCGTCTACCGCGGCATGGACATCGGCACCGCCAAGCCGACGCGCGCGGAGCTTGCTGCGGTGCCGCACCATCTCATCGACATCCGCGATGCGCGGGAAGCCTACAGCGCGGCGGAGTTCGCGGCGGACGCCCTGAATTGCATCGAAAGTATCCGCTCCCGCGGCAATGCGACGCTGCTCGTGGGCGGCACGATGCTTTACTTCAAGGCGCTCTTCGAAGGGCTGGACGCGATGCCGCCGGCAGACCCGGCGATCCGCGCGCGGATCGACGCCGAGGCTCGCGAGCGCGGCTGGCCGGCGATGCACGCGCAGCTCGCGCAAGTGGATGCGGCGACTGCGGCGCGGCTCGCGCCGAACGATTCGCAGCGCATCCAGCGCGCGCTGGAAGTGTTCCGCTCGGTGGGGCGGCCCCTGTCTTCTTTCCATGCGGCGCCGGGCGGCCTGCGCGGCCTGCGCGGCATGAGCCCTGACATGTTCCTCTCGCTCGAACCCGCGGACCGCGGCTGGCTGCACGAACGCATCGCGCGGCGCTTCGACGCCATGCTCGCCGCGGGCTTCCTCGATGAAGTGCGCACGATGCGCGCGCGCGGCGACTTGTCGCTCGCGCTGCCGAGCGTGCGCAGCGTGGGCTACCGGCAGGCGTGGGAGCTGCTCGATGCCCAGGACCTGGCGCACAACGCGCAGCCCTTTCCCCTCGACACCTTGCGCGAGCGCGGCATCGCCGCGACGCGACAGCTCGCCAAGCGCCAGCTCACCTGGCTGCGCGGCATGGCGGATCGACAGGTCGTCGCCTGCGACGCCCCCGATGCGCTCGCGCGGCTCCTCGCACTCGCGAAGGCGTTGCGGTGATTCTTTCTGTCCGGGGCCTGGCCAAGCGCTATGGCGACACGCCCGTCTTTCGCGACGTCTTCCTCGATGCCGGCGCGGGCGAATTCGTCGCGATCGTCGGCGAATCGGGCGTGGGCAAATCGACGCTGCTCAACTGCATGGCCGGGCTCGACACGTGGGAGGAAGGCAGTGTGCTGCTGCAGGGCGCGGACCTCGGAGCGCTCGACGACGCGCAGCGCGCGCTCTTGCGCCGGCGCCTGGTCGGCTTCGTGTTCCAGGCATTTCATGTGCTGCCGCATCTGGACGTGGCGCAAAACGTCGGCCTGCCGCTCTTGCTGCTGGGACGGCCCGATGCGGGCCGGGTGGAGGAACTGCTCGATGCGGTCGGCCTGCGGGGTCTCGGCGCGCGGCTGCCGCAGGAGCTGAGCGGGGGGCAACTGCAACGCGTCGCCATCGCACGCGCGGTCGTGCATGCGCCCAAACTGCTGTTGGCCGACGAACCCACCGGCAACCTCGATCCGGCGACGGCGGCTCGCGTGATGGAAGTGCTCCGGACGCAAGCCAGGCGCGCGAACGCGGCGCTCGTGCTCGCGACGCATTCGCAAGCGGCGGCCGCGCGAGCCGACCGGGTGCTTCAGCTCACGAGCGAAGGCATCACTGCTGCGTCGTCTGCACACCCAGCCAGCTAGCGAGTTCGGCCGTGGGCATGGCGCCTTCGTGCGTGACGACGGCGCCGCTTTGCGCGTTCTTCGTCACGAGCGCGGGGACGGAATTGAAGCCGTACTTGTTGAAGAGTTCGGTGTTCGACTTCACCGTGGCGAGTTGCGGCTCGATGTTGCCTTGCGCGACGATGCCGCCCTGCTTTTCGCGCATGGAGGCTTCATGGCCCTCCATCGCGGCGGCCGGGTCCGGCGAAGCGAGAATAGCCGCGCCTTGCGTGGTGCTGTTGCCGTTCAGGAGGCTGATGGGCAGCCACACGAAGCGGGCCTGCGTCTTCAGGGGCTTCGCGAATTCCCACAGCGCCGCGCAATGGGGGCATTGCGCGTCGAAGAAGACGTAGACCACACGCGCGCTCATCGCCGGGCCGACGCTGAAGCCCTGCGCCTTCGATGCGATCGCGTCGATGTCGACGGCGGCGGGCTTCTGCGCGGCAGCGGACCCGGCGGTGGCGGCGGACGATGGAGCCGGGGCTTCTTCCTTGCCGCAGGCGGCGAGCGTCACGGCGGCGGCCGCGAAAAGACAGGCGAGTGCGATTCTCATGCGATGGGGGCCCGGGTGGGGCGAAACGGCCGGAAGCCGGCGACCCCGCTATTGTGCTCGACGCACAACCCGGCCGAGCGCACCCGTCAATGGAGCCTTCCGTCGCGCAGCTCTCGCTCGAGGCGCTCGCGCTCGGCCTTTTCCTCTTCGAGCAGTTCGCTCACCTCGGCCAGTTCCTCGGCGGCCTGGCCGATCTTGCGGCCGACCGCTTCACTCTGGTCGAGCGCCCATGCGACGTCGCCCTGCTGCGTCTCGGGGGGCAGTTGGCGCTCGAGCGCCTCGTGCGCGAGGTCGAGTTCCGCTTCGGCCACCTGCAAGTCGCCATGAACCTTGCCGGTCTTGCGCTGAGCCGTCTCGATCGGCAAGGGCGAATGGGGTGTGGGGATGCGTGTCATGAACCGGACGATAACGGCGAAGCCCTGCCATGCCGTGTCGGCGCGATGCGGTGCGTCGCGCGGGATCGCGCCGCGCGAAGCCCTTCCTTGGCTTGCCGTCGTCCGGCGTCTCCCCTGCAAGGCGGAACTTCTCCTACACGGGAAGCCGCGGCTCATGCAGATGATCGGCGGGTCACAACACACTCACACACACACACACACAGGAGAATCGAGATGCCCAACAGCCGTGGAGAAAAAGACGCTTGCGACCTGCTGGATACGGATCACCGCAACGTGAAGAAGATGTTCAAGGAGTACGAAGAGCTCATGAACTCGCGCGCGCGCAATGTGGCACAGAAGAAGATGGAGCTCGCGCGTCAGATCTGCCAGGAGCTCACCGTGCACGCGCAGATCGAGGAGGAGATCTTCTACCCGGCGCTGCGCGAGACGCTGAAGGAAACGGACATGATCGCCGAGGCCGAGGTCGAGCATCAGTCGGCGAAGGACCTCATCGCGCAGATCGAAGGCATGTCGGAGCCCGACGAGATGTTCGACGCGAAGGTGAAGGTGCTCGGCGAATACATCGATCATCACGTGAAGGAAGAACGCAACGAAATCTTCCCGAAGGCGCGTGGCGTGCGCAAGCTCGATCTCGTCGGCATGCGCGATCAGCTCGAGGCGCGGAAGGATGAGCTGATGGGAGAGATGGCGTAGGCCGCCTGGCCGCGCGATCGCATACCCGCTACCGTTGGAGCGCCTATCCGCATGCGCGGGCCGGTTGACTCTCCGTCAGTCCACGCGACAATCGGAAGTCGGCTACTCCCATGCAGAGTCATCCATCGGTTTCCCTCCAGGGCTCATGCCACTGCGGCGCGGTGAGGCTGACCTTGCCTGCCATGCCGCAGAAGGCGACGCGCTGCAACTGTTCGCTCTGCCGACGACTCGGCTCGGTATGGGCGTACTTCGAGTTCGGCACGGTCGTGATCGAAGGTCATCCCGAACGAACGGATGAGTACGTTCAGGGAGACAGGACCTTGCGCACGATCCGCTGCAAGACATGCGGCGTTGTGACGCACTGGGAGCCGCTGCCACCGCAGCCCGGGGCACGACACGGCGTCAACCTGAACAACTTCGAGCCCCGGCTTCTCGAGTCCGTGCCCATTCGCCGCTTCGACGGGGCGGATACATGGAAATTCCTTGACGAGGAAAGCGAGTGACGCTGTGGCGAGGTCTTCGGCAAGTCCAATGTGCGACCCCGTCGATGACAATGTTCGCCCGCATCTGTATGCTCTGGAGAAAAGTACACATTCCAGGACGGCCATGAGGGGCTCGCATGGGGCCGATTTCCGTCCGTCGACTGCGGCGGCAGCCCATTGGAACGAATCATCTTGCGTCTCTGGTCGCTACACCCCCGATATCTCGATCCGCAAGGCCTGGTTGCGCTCTGGCGCGAGGCGCTTCTCGCGCAAGCGGTCCTTCAGGGCAACACACGGGGCTACAAGTCTCACCCTCAGCTGGAACGCTTTCGCGCGCGGCGCAACCCTGTGGCCGCGGTCGGCGCCTACCTGGTGGCGGTGTGCGACGAAGCTCGCGAACGCGGGTATGCCTTCGACCGGACGAAGATCGCCATGGCAAAGTCGCACAAGCCGATCCCGGTGACCGCTGGACAAGTTGCCTACGAGTGGCAGCACCTCCTCGGCAAGCTCGCCGGACGCAGCGTGGAGATTCATCGGCGACTGCGCACGGTGCAAACGCCGCAGTGCCACCCCCTGTTCGAAATCACTGCCGGCGATGTCGAGGCGTGGGAGCGGCCCAGCGCAAGAGAATAGCTCCCGCCCCGCGCGGCTGAGGAAGTGGCCACTGCGGCGCACCAAGCGGCTCGAGGCTCACGGCTACCCGCCTTGCCCGGCCCAATACTCGTACCCCCAGGCCGTCCCGAACCCGGCGCGCCGATACACCGACTGCGCCGTCGCGTTGCCCTGCTCCACCTGCAGGAACACCCGCCCGATGCCGCGTCGCCGCGCTTCCTGCGCGAACGCGGCGAGGATGCGCGACGCAAAGCCCTTGCCGCGAAGCGCGGGCGACGTGCGCATCCCATGCACGCCACACCATCCATGGCTGAAACACGCGGCGCCCACCGCGGCCACGCGCCCCTGGACCTCGACACTCGCAAACACCGAATCGCGCGACCTGCGCAGGATCGCGAGCCGGCTCGCGCCATCCAGCGGATCGAAGCCCACGCCGAGGAACACCGAAGCCCACCCCTCGCCCGGTTGCGCGTCGAGCCGCACGCCATCGGGCGCGGCCACGGCCGCCATCGCCTCCACCGTGCCGGTCTGCACGAAAGTCGGCTTCGCCATCTCGTAGCCTTCGGCACGCAGCACGGCCCGCAACAGCTCGAATGACGCGAGCTGCGGCAGCCGGAACATCGGCTGAAGCCCCTGCGCGCGATAACGCGCTTCGATCCTCGGCACGATCCCGACGCGAACGTCGTCATGCATGAGCGGCGCCGCGCTGTGCGCACGTCCCACCGTGCCGTCGTCCAGCGCGACGAGCCAGCCCTCGATCTTCTCCTGCGCGCGCGGCGGCACCGCCGCCAGCGTCGCGCGTTCCAGCGATTCCACGTCGTCCATTCCCCGGAGTGTAGGTGCCGTCACAATGCATTCCCATGCTCGCTCTCCTCGGCACCTTCTCCCTGCGGGAGCTGCGCCACCACCCGTGGCGCAACGCGGCCGCGGTGCTCTCGGTGATGCTGGGGGTCGCGCTCGCGTTCTCGGTGCAGCTCATCAACGCCTCCGCGCTCGACGAGTTCTCGAGCGCGGTGCGCTCCACCGGCGGCCAGCCCGACGTGGAACTGCGCGCCGTGCAAGGCGGCTTCGACGAGGCGCTCTATGCACGAGTCGCGGCCAGCGACAGCGTCGCGCTGGCTTCGCCCGTGCTCGAACTGCAGACCACCGCGCTCGTCCCCGGCGGCGAACGCCGGCCGCTGCGCGTACTGGGCATCGATGCGCTCGTGGCCGGCGCCGTCGCGCCCGGGCTCGTGCCCGCCTTGCACGAGCAGGACCGGTTCGCGCTCTTCGCACCGGGCAACGTGTTCCTCAATCCGGCGGCCCAGCAGCAGTTGGGCGACCGCTTCTCCGTGCAGTCCGGCCTGCAGGTGCACGAGGTGCGCGCTGCAGGCACGGTGAGTGCAGCGGGTGCGCCGCTCGCCGTGATGGACATCGCCGCCGCGCAGGACCTCTTCGGGCGCGACGGCGAGCTCACGCGCATCGACGTGCGGCTGAAGCCCGGCGCGGATCGCGATCGGTTCGTGCGCTCGCTCGATCTGCCCGACAGCGTGACGGCCGCGAACCCCGGCGATGCGACTCAGCGCGTGGACAGTCTCTCGCGCGCTTACCGCGTGAACCTCACGGTGCTCGCGCTCGTCGCGCTCTTCACCGGCGCGTTCCTCGTGTTCTCGGTGCTCGCGTTGAGCGTGGCGCGTCGCGCGCAGCAGTTCGCGCTGCTCGCGGTGCTCGGGCTCACGCCGCGCGAGCGGCTCGCGCTCGTGCTCGTGGAGTCGGCATGGCTCGGCGCCATCGGCAGCGTCGCGGGCATCGCGCTCGGTGCGCTGCTCGCCGAACTCGCGTTGACGCTGCTGGGCGGCGATCTCGGCGGCGGCTACTTCCCCGGCGTCGCCCCGCGGCTGCAATGGAGCACGCCCGCGGCCATCGTGTACGCGGTGCTCGGCATCGTCGCGGCGATGGCGGGAGGCTGGCTGCCCGCGCGCAACGCGCAGCGGCTGCCCCCCGCGCGGACGCTCAAGGGACTCGGCTACGGGCTGCCCGGTTCACGTGCGCACCTGATGAGCCTCGCGTTCATCGTCGCGGGCGCCTTGTGCGCCTTGCTGCCGCCGGTGGCAGGCATTCCGCTTGCCGCCTATGTCTCGGTGGGTCTGCTGCTGGTGGGCGGCATCACCGGCTTGCCGTGGGTCGTGGCGCTGCTCTACGACCGGCTCGCGAAATTCGCTTCGCAGCGCGCGCTCGTACAGCTCGCGGTGGAACGTGCCCGGCGCGTGCGCGAAAGCGCGGCCGTCGCCGTGAGCGGTGTGGTGGCCGCGTTGAGCCTGGCGGTGGCGTTGACCGTGATGGTCGCGAGCTTTCGCGACTCGGTCGCGCACTGGCTCGACGTCGTGCTGCCCGCCGATCTCTACGTTCGCACGGCGGGCTCGAGCGCCGCGGCCGACACGGCCTTTCTCCCCGCCGCATTCGCCGACGGCGTGTCGCGCATCGAGGGCGTGGCCCGCGTGCGAGCGCAGCGCCTGCGCCCGCTTCAGCTCGATCCGGCGCGCCCGGCCGTGACGTTGCTCGCACGAGCCATCGGCGACCCTTCGATCAACCTGCCGCTCGTGCAAGGGCCCGTCGCGCCGCCCGCCGCTGCGGTGCCGGTCTACGTGAGCGAAGCCATGGTCGACCTGTACGGCGCGCGCATGGGTCAGCCGCTGCCCGCGCTTGCGCGCGCGTTCGGCGGACACGGCACATTTTTCGTCGCGGGCGTCTGGCGAGACTACGTGCGGCAAAGCGGTGCCGTGCTCATGGAGGAAAGCGACTACCGGCGCCTCACAGGCGACACGCGAGCGACCGAGTTGCAGGTGTGGCTCCGGCCTGGCGCCGCGGCGGCAGAGGTGAGCCGAGGCATCCGTGCGCTGGCGGCGGCTTCGTCGCAAGGCGCGGATCTCATCGACGTCGCTTCCGCCGCCGAACTGCGCGCCACCTCGCTGCGCATCTTCGATCGCAGCTTCGCCGTCACTTACTGGCTGCAGGCGGTCGCCATCGCGATCGGTCTTTTCGGCGTGGCCGCGAGCTTCAGCGCGCAGGTGCTCGCGCGGCGCAAGGAGTTCGGGCTGCTCGCGCACCTCGGGCTCACTCGCCGGGAGATCCTCGCGGTGGTCGCGGGCGAAGGCGCGGCGTGGACGCTGATCGGCGCCGTCGCGGGCATCGCGCTCGGACTCGCGGTGTCCGTGGTGCTCGTGGACGTCGTGAATCCGCAGAGCTTTCACTGGACGATGGACTTGCGCGTGCCGTGGCTGCGGCTCCTCGCGCTCGCGTGCGCGGTGATCGCGGCGGGGACGCTGACCGCCCGGTTCGCGGGCCGCGCGGCGGCTTCGCGCGATGCGGTGCTCGCGGTGAAGGAGGACTGGTGATCCGGCGCCGTCCCATGCTCGCCGCATTGCCCGGGCTCGCGCTGCCGTTGCGCGCCGCCGCGCTCGACGAACGCGCATTGCAGTTTCCGCGGGACCACGGCGCGCATCCGGCGCTGCGCACGGAATGGTGGTACGTCACGGGCTTCGCGAGCGCGGGTGAGCGCGAGTTCGGCTATCAGGTCACGTTCTTTCGCTCGCGCGTGGAGGGCACGCAGGCGATGCGCTCGCGCTTCGCCGCAAAGCAGCTCGTGTTCGCGCATGCGGCCGTCACGGATGTGGAGGCGCGCAAGCTCGTGCATGCCCAGCGCATCGCGCGCGAAGGCTTCGGCATCGCCGACGCCGCCGAAGGCGATGCGGCGCTGAAGCTGCGCGACTGGTCACTCGTGCGAAAGGAGGGCCGCTGGACAGCCCGCGTCGCCGCGGACGACTTTGCTTTCGATCTCACCTTCTCGCCCACGCAATCCGTGCTGCCGCAAGGGCGCAACGGCATCTCGCGGAAGGGGCCGGATCCGCGACAGGCGAGCTACTACTACAGCGAGCCGCAGCTGCGCACGACGGGCCGCCTCACCGTGCAAGGGCGCAGCGCGGCCGTGCAGGGCAAGGCGTGGCTCGACCACGAATGGAGCGAGGAACCGATGGCGCCCGAAGCCGTGGGCTGGGACTGGATCGGCATGAACCTCGACGACGGCAGCGCGCTGATGGCGTTTCGCCTGCGGCGCAAGGACGGCTCGACGCTCTGGGACGGCGGCTCGTTTCGCAGTCCGGGCGGGCATGTGTATATCGCATCGAACGGCGAGAACGAATTCCGCGCGCGGCGCAAGTGGACGAGCGCGGCGTCCGGTGCGACCTATCCCGTCGAATGGGTCGTGCGCACGCCCGCGGACTTCTACACCGTCCGGGCGGTGGTCGACGACCAGGAGCTCGACTCGCGCGCGTCCACGGGTGCGATCTACTGGGAAGGCCTGAGCGATCTCTTCGACAGCAACGGCAAGCGAGTCGGACGCGGCTACCTCGAGATGACGGGGTATGCGTCGCGGTTGCGCATCTGAGACGCTTTCAGTGCGCGCCGGCCGCGGCGTCCGAACTTCCGCCGCCGTGCTGCGGACGGCTCAACCAGATCACCGGGATCAGCAGCACGAAGAGCACGGCCGAGGCCCAGAACAGATCCGTGGCCGCCATCGTGAACGCCTGCTGGTCCGCGAGCCGGTTGATCTGCGCGAGCGCCTGCTCCGCGGTGAGCCCTGCCGCCTGCAACCCCGACAGCGTGGCCTGCGCCGCGGGATTGCCCGGATTCACGGATTCCGCGAGCTGCGTGTGATGCAGGATCGCGCGATGCTCCCAGAGCGTCGTGGAGATCGACGTGCCGAACGCACCGGCCGTGATCCGCGCGAAGTTGCTGAGGCCCGACGCCGCGGGGATCTTCTCGGGCGGCAAGCCCGACAAGGTGATCGTCACGAGAGGCACGAAGAAGAACGCGACCGCGACGCCCTGGATGATCGTCGGCCACACGATGGCGGCGTAGTCGGCCTGCGTGGAAAAGCGCGCCCGCATCCACATGATCAGCGCGAAGACGACGAAGGCGAAGGTCGCGAGCCGCCGCGGGTCCGTCCGGTTCACGTTCTTGCCCACGAGCGGCGACAGGAGCATGGCGAAGAGCCCCACGGGCGCGAGCACCTCGCCCGCGTCGCTCGCGGTGTAGCCCATGAACTGCTGCAGCCACAGCGGCAGCAGCACGAGCGCGCCGAAGAAAAGCGCGTACGCGAGCGCCGTCGAAAGCGTTCCGGCCCAGAAGTTGCGCCGCGCGAAGAGACGCAGCTCCACCACCGGGTGTTCGTCGGTGAGCTCCCACACGAGAAAGAAGGCGAAGCCCACCACGGCGACCACCGCGAGCCCCTGCACGAGCGCGGACTCGAACCAGTCGTACTCCTTGCCGATGTCCAGCATCACCTGCATCGCGCCGACCCAGATCACGAGCAGCGCGAGGCCGACCTTGTCGATGGGAAGGCTGCGCGTGACGCTTTCGCGCTTGCGGTAGATCGCCCAGGTCGCGAGCGCCGCGAGCACGCCCACCGGCACGTTGATGTAGAAGATCCACGGCCAGCTGATGTTGTCCGTGATCCAGCCGCCGAGCAGCGGCCCCACGACAGGCGCGATCAGCGTCGTCATCGACCACGCCGCCATCGCGCTGCCGGATTTCGCGCGCGGGTAGCTCGTGAGCAACAGCGCCTGCGACAGCGGGATCATCGGCCCCGCGACGAAGCCCTGCACCGCGCGGAAGAAGATGAGCATCGCCATGTTGGGCGCGAGCCCGCACACCAGCGATGCGATGACGAAGAGGATGACGCTCGCCACGAAAAGCCGCACCTGCCCGAAGCGCTGCGACAGCCAGCCCGTGAGCGGCACACCGATGGCGTTGGCCACCGCGAAGCTCGTGATGACCCAGGTGCCCTGGTTCGGGCTCACGCCGAGGTCGCCCGCGATGGCGGGCAGCGACACGTTCGCGATCGACGTGTCCAGCACGTTCATGAACGTCGCGGCCGACAGGGCGATCGTGCCCCACATGCGCGCGGCGCCCTCGAGCGGCGGGTATTGCACCGCAGCCGGGCTCGCGGCCATCAGCGCGCTCCGATCCTGCTTCCGGCGGGACCCGCGCCCACCACCCGGAGGTCGCGGCCCGTGTTGGCCGCGATGATGCGGCGCACTTCGGTGTCGGCGCCTTCTTCGGAGCCCGCGAACACCGGTGTCTGCGAGACGGGCGCGTTGCGCGGCGCGTCGGCGAGCGTGCGGCCATCCTGATTGCTCACGTCGACCGTCACGTCCATCGAGAGGCCGACGCGCAGCGGATTGCGCTGCAGCTGCTGCGCATCGAGCGCGACGCGCACGGGCACGCGCTGCACGACCTTGATCCAGTTGCCGGTGGCGTTCTGCGCGGGCAGCAGCGCGAAGGCCGCGCCCGTGCCCACGCCCAGGCCCTGCACCACGCCGTCGTATTCGACGTGCTTGCCGTAGACGTCGGCGGTGAGCTTCACCGGCTGGCCGATGCGGATCTTGCGCAGCTGCACTTCCTTGAAGTTCGCATCGACCCAGAGCTGGTTGAGCGGCACGATCGTCATGAGCGGCGCGCCCGCGTTCACGCGCTGGCCGAGCTGCGCGGTGCGCTTCGCGACGTAGCCATCCACCGGCGCGGGCAAGGCCGCGCGCTGCGTGGCGAGCCACGCCTCGCGCACTTTCGCCGCGGCCGCCTGCACCTGCGGATGCGATTCGACGTTCGTGCCTTCGGTCATGGTCTGGTTGCTCGCGAGCTGCTCGCGCGCGGCGACGGCGCCCGCGCGCGCGGCTTCGAGCTGGCTGCGCGCATTGGCGAGCTGCTGCTGGGCGTGATCGAGCTCTTCCTTCGACACGGCGCCGTTGCCCGTGAGGCTCTGCCGGCGCGCCACGTCGTCCGCCGCGCGCTTCACTTCGGCCTCCGCGCGGGCGATGTCGGCTTCGCGCTGCCGCACCTGCGCGGCGAGCGTTCCGTTGGTCGCGTAGATCGTGCGCACCTGGCGCACGGTCTGGCCGAGCGCGGCCTCCGCCTGCTGCAGCGCGACCTGCACGTCGGCCGGATCGAGCTTCACGAGCGGCTGGCCCGCCTTCACGAAGTCGGTGTCGTCCGCGTAGATCGCCTGGATCGTGCCGCCGATCTGCGGCGTGATCTGGATGATGTTGCCCTGCACGTAGGCGTTGTCCGTGGATTCGTAGCGGCTCGCCACGAGCCAGTCGTACAGGAACCAGGCGGCCCCCACGGCCACCACCGTCACGGTGAGGAGAGTGAGCGCCTTCCTGCGCTTGTTGCCGCGCAGCGGCGCGTCGGCCTGCGGCTGTTGTTGTTGGGGGGCGTTCACGGCTGTTCCTTCTTCGAAGATTCGTTGGATTCGAGTTGCGCGGTGCGTGCGTCGGGCTGCCATCCGCCGCCGAGCGCGCGCATGAGCTGCACCTGCGCATCGAGCGCGCGGCCGGCAAGGTCCACCGAAAGCCTGCGCTGCTGCAGCACGGACGATTCCGCGGTGAGCACGTTCAGATAGGTGCCGAGCCCGGCGCGATAGCGCTGCAGCGCGATGTCGTACGCGGCTTCGGCCGAAGAGAGCGCATCGGCCTCTTCCTTTTGCTGGCGCGCGATCGATCGCAGCGACGCGAGCTGATCGGCGGCGTCCTTCACCGCGTCGATGACGGTGGAGTTGTAGGTTTCGATGGCGATGTCGAGATCGGCCGTCTTGCCGCGCAGGCCCGCGCGCAGCCGCCCGGCGTCGAAGATCGGCAGGTGGATCGCCGGGCCCACGCCCCACTGGAGGCTGCCCGGCTCGAGCAGCTTGCCCACACCGAGGCTCGAGAGGCCGATGAAGCCCGCGATGTTGATGTTGGGGTAGAAGTCCGCCTTCGCGCTTCGGATGTCGTGCGTGGCGGCCTCCACGCGCCAGCGCGCGGCGGCGACGTCGGCGCGGCGGCCGAGCAGGTCCGCGGGCAGCGGGCCCGCCACGGGCACGGGCTTGAGCGCCGCAAGCGGCTTCGCCTCGACCGCGGCTTGCGGATCGGCCACGAGCGCGGCGATGGCATGCCGCGTGAGCTCGATCTGCTCGGCAACGGCTTCGATCTGCTGGCGCGCTTCGGGCAGCGACCCTTCGCTCTGGCGCAGCTCGAGCGCGGTGTCCAGCCCCGCGTTGAAGCGGTCGCGCACGAGCCCGTGCGATGCCTGCCGCTGCGCGAGCGTGCGCTCGGCAACCTGCAGCTGGTCATGCAGGCGCGCGAGCTGGATGTAGGCGCGCGCGATGTTGCTCGCGAGCAGCACGCGCGCCGCATCGGCATCGGCCTCGGCCGCGCGCGTCGTGCCGAGCGCGGCGTCGAGCGCCTGGCGGTGCTTGCCGAAGAAATCGAGTTCCCAGCTTCCGTTCGCCTGCAGCGTCGCGCTGTTGCGCATCGAGCCGGCGATGGGCGGCGGGAACAGGCCGTTTTCGGTATAACGCTGGCGCTGGAGGTCGAGCTCCCCCGACACCTGCGGCAGTTCGGCGGCATGCGCGGCCTCCACGGCCGCTCGCGCCCGCGCGATGCGCGCCTGAGCGACCTTGAGGCTCGGGCTGTCCTTCAGCGCCTGCGCGATGAGGCGATCGAGGCCGGCGTCGCCGAAGGCATGCCACCACTCGGCGTTCACGGGCGCGGCTTCCGCAGCGAGCCCGGAAGCGACGGTGCCCGCCGCCTTGCCGAGCCCGAGCGATTCGGGTGTGCGAAGCGTCGATTGCGGCTCGATGCCCTGGTAGCTCGCGCAGCCCGAGGCGAGCATGGCCAGCGCGAGCACGGTCCATGCCGCCGGCGCGAATCGCGGGCGGTTCGTGCGTTCAGGCTTCATGCGCGACGTTCTCCCTTTCGGCCTGCAGTTCGAGCGCGTTTTGCAGCATGCGCTGCAGGAGCGACTTGAGCGTCTGCCACTCCTCGGCGCTGAATCCGCGCAGATGGGCATTCAGGACCTTGCACAGCGCGGCCGGAACGCGCTCGGCGGTCGAGCGCCCCTCGGGCGTGAGTTCGAGATTGACGACGCGCCGGTCCTCGGCGGACCGAACGCGGCGGATGAGCGCCTTGGCTTCCAGCCGGTCGAGCGTGCGCGTCATGGCGCCGGCATCGAGATCGCAGGCCCCCGCGAGCTCCGCCGCCGTGGCGGCGTCACCCGTGTACAGCTTGAAGAGTGGCACCCACTGGGCGTGCGTGAGGCCTTCGGGCTCGAGCTCGGCATCGGCCTGGGAGCCGATGCTCGCGATCACGCGCTTCATGAGGTAGCCCACGCTTTCGTTGGGCTGGAGCGAGGCGGGCTTGTAGAAGCCCACCGGCCGGCCGCGCGGTTTCGGATTGGTCATGGGTGCGGATAATAATTGCCTGAGCAATTATTGTCAAGGCGACCTTTGGTTGGGCAAGGGACTGCTACACTGCTCGGCAATGGCCCCGCCCCCGCCGACTTCATCGATTTCCCCGGCCGCGCCCGCGGCGCCGGACTTGCGCGGCATGCCCGTCGCGCCGGGCAAGGTCTCTCCCCAGTCCCTCACCGGCTTGCTGCCGTTCCTGCGGCCTTATCGCGGCCGCATCGTGCTCGCGGGACTCTTCCTGCTGCTCGCGGCCTTCGCCACCTTGCTTTTCCCGGTCGCGTTGCGCGGCATGATCGACGGCGGCCTCACGACCGCGGGCAAGGGCGAGCGCGTGCTCGCCCTGCGCGAGCATTTCTTCGAACTCTTCGGCGTGGCCGTGGCGCTCGGCCTCTTTTCGGCCGCGCGCTTCTACACGGTGAGCTGGCTCGGCGAACGCGTGACGGCCGACCTGCGCAATGCCGTCTACGCGCACGTGCTCGAACAAAGCCCCGAGTTCTTCGAGACCACGCAGACGGGCGAAGTGCTCTCCCGCCTCACGACCGACACCACGCTCGTGCAGACGGTCGTCGGGTCTTCGTTCTCGATGGGCCTGCGCAACACCGTGATGGGGATCGGCGCGCTCGCGATGCTCGTGTGGACGAACCCCTACGTCATGACGCAGGTGCTTCTCATCATCGTGCTCGTGGTGCTGCCTTCGGCGTGGATCGGCCGGCGCGTGCGCAAGCTGTCGCGTGCGAGCCAGGACCGCGTGGCCGGCTCGAGCGCCATCGCGGCGGAGGTCCTGAACGCGATTCCCACCGTGCAAAGCTACACGGCCGAGTCGCGCGAGGCAAGGCGCTTCGCGGATGCGACGGAAGACGCGTTTCGCACCGGCATCCGCCGCACGAAGGCACGCGCGGCGATGGTCGCATTCATCATCATCGCCACCGCCGCGCTGCTGCTGTGGGGCCTGTACCAGGGCACGCAGGCCGTGCTCGCCGGGCGCATTTCCGCCGGGCAACTCGGCGAGACGGTGGTGTACGTGATCATCCTCGCGGGCGCCGTCGGCGTGCTCGGCGAAGTCTATGGGGACCTGCTGCGCGCGGCCGGCGCGACCGAGCGGCTGATGGAGCTGCTCGCGGCGAAGTCCCCGGTGCAGCCGCCCGCGCATTCCGCGAAGCTCGATGCGCCGCAAGGTCCCAGCGATGTTGTCTTCGAGGACGTCACGTTCCACTATCCCTCGCGGCCACAGACCGCGGCACTGTCGCAATTCAGCCTGCGGGTCGCAGCGGGCGAGACCGTCGCCCTGGTCGGGCCGAGCGGAGCGGGCAAGACGACGGTGCTGCAACTGCTCCTGCGCTTCTACGACCCCGAGGCGGGCACGATCCGGCTGGACGGCATCGCGACGCGCGAGCTTGCCTGGCAAGACCTTCGCGGCCGCGTCGGGCTCGTGCCGCAGGAGCCCGTGATCTTCTCCGCGAGCGCGCTCGAAAACATCCGCTACGGCAAGCCCGGCGCGAGCGACGACGAAGTGCGCGAGGCCGCGCGCAAGGCGTTCGCGCACGATTTCATCGAAGCGCTCCCCGAGGGCTACGGCACGTTCCTCGGAGAACGCGGCGTGCGTCTATCGGGCGGCCAGCGCCAGCGCATCGCGATCGCGCGGGCGATCCTCAAGAATCCACCGCTGCTGCTGCTGGACGAAGCGACGAGCGCGCTCGACGCTCAGAGCGAACGCATGGTGCAGGCGGCGCTCGAGTCGGCGATGCGCCATCGCACGACGCTCGTGATCGCGCATCGGCTCGCGACGGTGCAGCAGGCCGATCGCATCGTCGTGCTGGATCACGGGAAAATCGTGGAACAGGGAACGCACGAGGAACTCGTGCGCGCGCAAGGAACCTACGCGAGGCTCGCGGCGTTGCAGTTCATGGATTGAACCGCCTCGTTCAGCCGAGCCAGCCTACTGCACCGGCCCCTTCAACGCCTTCGGCATGGGCAGCGGCAGCACGCCGATGCCTTCTTCGAGCAGCGCGCGAGTCTCTTCCTGCGTCGCCTGGCCGCGGATGCCGCGCTCCTTGGCTTCGCCATAGTGGATCGCCCGGGCTTCTTCGGCGAATCGCTCGCCGACGTCCTCCGTCGCGTCCATCACCTGGCGCACCACCGAAAGCCACTGCGCTTCGAGACTCGCATCCGGCGTGGCCGCGACATCCTGCCTCGGCTCGGGCC
The DNA here is from genome assembly GCF_035548915.1 of Ramlibacter sp. Taxonomy (GTDB): domain Bacteria; phylum Pseudomonadota; class Gammaproteobacteria; order Burkholderiales; family Burkholderiaceae_C; genus Ramlibacter. The sequence goes on from NZ_DASZSE010000016.1 coordinate 34,526, forward strand.
GGGCACCGAGGTTCAGCCGCGGCGCCGTGGGGAGCTTGCCGATCTCGCAATCGCCGCACATCGGGCACTCCACCAGGCCGCGCGCGAGCTGGCCCTGGAAATCGTCTTCCGAGGCGAACCAGCCTTCGAACGAATGCGAATGTTTGCACCGGAGGTTCAGGACCTTCATCGGGTCCAATTATGAGCGCCAGTGGAGATTCCAAGCCCCCGAAAGGACATTCTGCAGCCAGAGAGCGCCCGCGAGGGTCTTGGAATCCTTCACCTTGCCGTCGCGGCACCAGGCGAGAAAGTCGCCCGGGTCGGCCAGGATCACTTCCACGAATTCGCCGTCATCGAGCTCGGGCTTCGTGAGCGTGAGGCCCCGCGCGAACCAGATGTCGATGCACTCGTCCGAATAGCCCACCGCGAGATTCAGCGCGCCCGCGAGCGCCCATTCGCGCGCGGCGTAGCCGGTTTCCTCCAGCAGCTCGCGCTTCGCGCAGGCGAGGTGATCTTCGCCCGCGTCCAGCTTGCCGGCCGGAAACTCCACCAGCACGCCCTTCACCGGGTGGCGATACTGCCGCTCCAGCACGATGCGGCCGTCGTCCAGCAGCGGAATCACCATCACCGCGCCGGGATGCAGGATGTATTCGCGCGTGGAGGTCCTGCCGTTCGGCAGCCGCACCGTGTCGCGCACGACGTGCAGGAAGCTCGCCTTCAGCAGTTCCTCCGTCGCCACCGTGTGCTCGACGAGATGCGGGTCTTCGGTGCTCATGGCGCGCTCGCTTTCAATGGCGGCGCTTGTACAGGTAGCGCCAGACGAATCCTGGAAACGCGAAGGTGAGAAAGAGCGCCGCGGTAACGGCGTAGAACTCCCACCCCTGCGGTGCGATCTGCCCGAGCCGCTTCTCCAGCGCAAGGCCGATGCCGCCCACCGCGAAGTAGAGCACCACGAGCTCCGCCAGGCGAATCGCGAGATTCTTGCCGCCGGGCAAGGCGATCACGCCGAAGAGCTTGCGCGTGACGAAAGGCAGGTTGGCCGCCAGGAACGCGGCCACCAGGACGAACCAGACGGAGGCGGCCTCGGACACGTGCTGACGACCGCTTCGGAAAAGGACAAAGAAGAAAAAGGCGCCTCAGGTGCCGAGCGTCTGCACGATCGCGTCGCGGCAGAGCGTCATCAGCCCGCCGGGCAGGATGCCCAGCGCGAGGACGAGGGCGCCGTTGATCGCGAGCACCACGCGCACTTCGGTCGGCGCGGACACCGTCGTCGCGGTGATCGGCTCGTCGAAGTACATCACCTTCACCACGCGCAGATAGTAGAACGCGGCGATGAGCGACAGGATCACGGCGAACACCGCCAGCGCGATGTACGACGCCTGCCCCGACACCACGAGCGCCTGCAGCACCGCGAGCTTCGCGTAGAAGCCCACGAGCGGGGGCACGCCCGCGAGCGAGAAGAGGCACACCGACATGATCGCGGCATAGAGCGGGCTGCGCTGGTTGAGGCCGGCGAGGTCCGCGATCTCCTCGCTTTCGAAGCCTTCTCGCGCGAGCAGGAGGATCGTGCCGAAGCTCGCGAGCGTCGTGAGCACGTAGGTGACGATGTAGAACATCGCGGAGCTGTAGGCGTTGGCGGCCGAGAGCGTATTGCCGTTCACCACACCGGCCATGAGGCCCAGCAGCACGAAGCCCATCTGGCCAATGGTCGAATAGGCGAGCATGCGCTTCAGGTTCGATTGCGCGATGGCCGCGAGATTGCCGATCAAGAGCGAGCACACCGCGAGGATCGCAAGCATCTGTTGCCAGTCGATGGCAAGCGGCAGCAACCCTTCCACGAGCAGGCGGATCGCGATCGCGAATGCCGCGAGCTCCGGCGCCGAGCCGATGATGAGGGTGACCGCGGTCGGCGCGCCCTGATACACGTCCGGAATCCACATGTGAAACGGCGCGGCGCCGAGCTTGAAGCCGAGTCCCGCGACGATGAAGACGAGTCCGTAGACGAGCACCTGGTGCTTCACCTGCGCGGAGTTGACCACCTTGAAGACGGTCGCCGTGTCGAGCGAGCCCGTGGCGCCGTAGATCATGGAGAGCCCGTAGAGCAGGAAGCCGCTTGCCATCGCGCCGAGCACGAAATACTTCATCGCCGCTTCGGTCGACACGGCATGGTCGCGGCGCAGCGCCACGAGCGCGTAGCTCGAAAGCGTGAGCAGTTCGAGGCCCAGGTACAGCACCAGGAAGTTCATGCCCGAGATCATCACGAAGATGCCGAGCAGCGCGAAGAGCGAGAGGGTGAAGAGTTCGCCGCCGCTGCGCAGCATGTCGCGGTCGGCGGCGTAGGGCCGGCCGTACACCATGCACACGAGCATCGCGACGGAGGCGAAGCATTTGAGCCAGTTGCCCATCGGGTCGCTCACCACCATGCGGCCGAAGCCGTACCAGGTGTCGCCGTGCGCCGCGAAGTCGGCGGTGAACCAGGCCACGGCCCCGAGCGTGAGGATCGTGAGCCAGTAGGTGAGCTCGCGCAGCCGCGTCTTCACGCCGAGGTCGACCAGGGCGATCAGGCACGCCATGCCGAGCAGCAGGATCTCGGGGGAGACGACGATCAGGTCTCTGTAGTTGTCGAGCATGTGTGTTCTTCAGAGCTTGGAGACCGCGACGTGCTTCAGGAAGCCGGTGATCGAAGCGTCCATCACGTCGGTGAAAGGCTTGGGGTACACGCCCATCGCGAGCACCGCGGCGGCCAGCAGCCCGAGCATCAGGAATTCGCGCGAATTGATGTCCGTGAGCGCCTTCACGTCTTCGTTGGCGGGGGCGCCGAAGTACACGCGCTTCACCATCCAGAGCGTGTACGCCGCACCGAGGATGAGCGCCGTGGCCGCGGCGAGCGCGAGCCAGAAGTTCGCCTTCACCGCGCCGATGATCACCATCCACTCGCCGATGAATCCCGCCGTGCCCGGCAGGCCGCAATTGGCCATCGCGAACAGCACCGCGAGCGCAGTGAAGGTCGGCATGGTGTTCACCACGCCTCCGTAGCTCGCGATCATGCGCGAATGCACGCGGTCGTAGAGCACGCCCACGCAGAGGAACATGGCCGCCGACACGAAGCCGTGCGAAATCATCTGCACGATGCCCCCGGCCACGCCGAGCTGGCTGAAGATGAAAAAGCCGAGCGTGACGAAGCCCATGTGCGCAACCGACGAATAGGCGATCAGCTTCTTCATGTCCTGCTGCACCATGGCCACGAGCCCGATGTAGACCACGGCGATCAGCGACAGCGCGATCATGAGCCACGCCCATTCGCGCGACGCGTCCGGCGCGATCGGCATCGAAAAGCGCAGGAACCCGTAGGCTCCGAGTTTCAGCATGATCGCGGCCAGCACGGCGGAGCCGCCCGTGGGCGCTTCCACGTGCACGTCGGGCAGCCACGTGTGCACCGGCCACATCGGCACCTTCACCGAAAACGCCGCGAGGAAAGCGAAGAAGATGAGCGTCTGCGTGGCAAGCGGCAGCGGCAGGTTGTGCCACGTGACGATGTCGAAGCTGCCTCCCGACTTGGTGTAGAGATACACCAGCGCGATCAGCATGAGCAAGGACCCGAGCAGCGTGTAGAGGAAGAACTTGAACGCCGCGTAGATCTTGTTGGGCCCGCCCCAGATGCCGATGATCAGGTACATCGGGATCAGCGTGGCTTCGAAGAACACGTAGAAGAGCACCGCGTCGAGCGCGCAGAACACGCCGATCATGAGCCCCGAGAGGATCAGGAACGCGCCCATGTACTGGTTCACGCGTTCGTTGATCACTTCCCAGGCCGAGATCACGACGATCACGGTGATGAATGCCGTGAGCAGCACGAACCAGAACGAGATGCCGTCGATGCCGAGGTGATAGTTCACGTTGAAGCGGTCGATCCACGGCTGCTTCTCCACGAACTGGAAGGCGGCCGTCGTGCGGTCGAAGCGGCTGTAAAGCGGCAGCGTGACGAGAAAGCTCGCGACGGAGCCCACGAGTGCGATCCACCGCACGGAGCGCGCCTGATCGTCGCGGCCGAGCGCGAGCAGCACGACGCCGAAGACGATCGGCGTCCAGATGGCCAGGCTCAAGAGTCCCATTGTTGTTCTTCTCCTAGGGGGCGCCGAGGAAGGCCTTCACCGTGGGCCAGGTCACGAAATACGTCATGAGCACGATCACGCCGATCAGCATCGCGAACGCGTAGTGGTAGATGTAGCCGGACTGCACCCAGCGCACGACGCCCGCGAACCAGCCGACGAGCCGCGCGCTGCCGTTCACGAGCACACCGTCGATCACGCCCTGGTCGCCGCCCCTCCAGAGGCCGGTGCCCACCGCGCGCGCGGCCGGCGCGATCAGGTTCTCGTTGATCCAGTCCATGTAGTACTTGTTGTCCAGGAGCTTGTAGACCGGCATGAAGCGCTGCTGGATCGCGGCCGGCAGCGCCGGGTTCTTCAGGTACATGTACCAGGCGGCCACCACGCCCGCGAGCGCGAGCCAGAAGACTGGAGACAGGAGCCCATGCAGCGCCATCGCGAGCGGGCCGTGGAATTCGCGGCCCATCTCCTCGAGCGCGGGATGCTGCTCGGCGTTGATGAAGATCGCATCCTTGAAGAAGTCGCCGTAGAGCATCGGCCCGATCGTGAGATAGCCGATCACGACCGAGAAGAAGGCGAGGATGATGAGAGGCACGGTGACGACCCATGGCGTCTCGTGCGGCTCGTGGTGATCGCCGTGGTGCGCGTCGTGGTGCGCGTCGTGCGAATCGTGGTGACCCTGCACGTCGGGCTCTTCGTCCGAATAATGCTGCCCGTGCGCGTCCGGATTCTGGTCGAACCGTTCCTTGCCGTGGAAGACGAGGAAGTACATCCGGAACGAATAGAACGCCGTCACGAACACGCCCGCCATCACCGCGAAGTACGCGAAGCCGGCGCCGGGCAGCTTCGACAGATGCGCCGCCTCGATGATGCTGTCCTTCGAGTAGAAGCCCGCGAAGAGCGGCGTGCCGATGAGCGCGAGCGAGCCGATGAGCGACGTGATCCACGTGATCGGCATGTACTTGCGCACGCCGCCCATCCAGCGGATGTCCTGGTTGTGGTGCATGCCGATGATGACCGAGCCCGCGGCGAGGAAGAGAAGCGCCTTGAAGAACGCGTGCGTCATCAGGTGGAACACCGCCACCGAGTACGCCGAAGCGCCGAGCGCCACCGTCATGTAGCCGAGTTGCGAGAGCGTCGAATACGCCACCACGCGCTTGATGTCGTTCTGGATGATGCCCAGAAAACCCATGAAGAGCGCCGTGATCGCCCCGATCACCATCACGAACGAAAGCGCCGTCTCCGACAGCTCGAACAGCGGCGACATGCGCGCGACCATGAAGATGCCCGCCGTCACCATCGTCGCCGCGTGGATCAGCGCGGAGATCGGCGTCGGGCCTTCCATCGAATCGGGCAGCCACACGTGCAGCGGGAACTGCGCGCTCTTGCCCATCGCGCCGATGAAGAGGCAGATGCAGATCGCGGTGATCACCTGCCAGTCGGTGCCGGCAAGCGTTCCGGCCTTCGCGAGTTCGGGCGCCTTCGCGAACACGTCGGCGTAGCCGAGCGAGCCGGCATAGGTGAGGATGATGCCGATGCCGAGGATGAAGCCGAAGTCGCCCACGCGGTTCACGAGGAACGCCTTCAGATTGGCGAAGATCGCGCTCGGACGCGTGAACCAGAAGCCGATCAGCAGGTACGACACGAGGCCCACGGCCTCCCAGCCGAAGAAGAGCTGCAGGAAGTTGTTGCTCATCACGAGCATGAGCATCGAGAACGTGAAGAGCGAGATGTAGCCGAAGAAGCGGTTGTAGCCCGGGTCGTCTTCCATGTAGCCGATGGTGTAGATGTGCACCATGAGCGAGACGAAGCTCACCACCACCATCATCATCGCGGTGAGTCCGTCGACGAGGAAGCCGACTTCCATCTTCAGGCCGCCGACCACGGCCCATTCGTACATCGTCTGGTTCAGGCGCGCGCCGTCCACGGCCACGCTCCACAGGGTCATCGCCGAGACGATGGTGGCGACGAGCACGCCGAGGATGGTGATCGAGTGACAGGCGCGCCGGCCGAGGACGTTGCCCCCGAGCGTGGTGCCGAAGACGCCGGCGAGGACCGCGCCCGCCAGCGGGGCGAGCGGGACGATCGCGAGCGTCGATGCGTTGAGTGTTGCGCTCATGTTTCTTCTTGGGCCCGGTATCGCGCGGGCTACCCTTTCAGGGCATTGAGTTCTTCGACGTTGATGTTCGACTTGTTGCGAAAGAGAAGCACGAGGATCGCAAGCCCGATGGCCGATTCCGCGGCGGCCACCGTGAGGATGAAGAAGACGAAGACCTGTCCGTGCATGTCGCCGAGGAAGTAGGAAAACGCCACGAAGTTCATGTTCACCGCAAGCAGCATCAGCTCGATCGCCATGAGCAGCACGATCAGGTTGCGGCGGTTCAGGAAGATGCCGACCACCGACAGCGCGAAGAGAATGGCGCCGAGGGTGAGGAAGTGGCCCAGCGTGATGTTCATTCGAACGTCTCCGTGCCGCGTGCCGCGGCGTGCGTCCTGCGAGCGTCGCGGTGCCTCATGCCTTCGTCTCCACGTGCGCGGCGGGCGCTTCGGGCGGCGCGGGCCGCATCACCGGCATCTTCACGAGCCGCACGCGATCGGCCGCCTTCACGCGCACCTGGATCGAGGGGTCGATGTGCTTGCTGTCCTTGCGGCTGCGATGCGTGAGCGCGATCGCCGCCACGATGGCCACGAGCAGGATCACGGCGGCGATCTCCAGCGGGAAGAGGTATTCGGTGTAGAGGAGCCGGCCCAGCTCCTTCGTGTTGGAAAGCTGCTGGCCCGCCTGCACGGCCGCCGCCGCGACGGCCGGCCGGTCTTCGCCCGTGCGGAAGCCCCCCATCAGCACGGCGGCCATTTCGAGCGCGATCAGCGCGCCGATCGTCGCCGCGAGCGGGAAGTGATTCCAGAAGCCGCGCCGTATCGTGTCGATGTTGATGTCGAGCATCATCACCACGAAGAGAAAGAGCACCATCACCGCGCCGACGTACACGAGCACGAGCGAGATCGCGAGGAATTCGGCGCGCAGCAGCAGCCACACGGCCGAGGCCTGAAAGAACGTGAGCACCAGAAAGAGCGCCGCGTACACCGGGTTGCGCGCGGTGATCACGCGAAAGGCCGCGAAGAGCAGGATCGCGGAGAAGAGGTAGAAAAGGCCGGTGCGGATTTCCATGCGCGTTGTCTCGTGTGCGTGGTCAGCGGTAGGGCGCGTCGGCCGCCTTCGCCGCGGCGATCTCGGCCTCGTAGCGGTCGCCCACCGCGAGCAGCATGTCCTTGGTGAAGTAGAGGTCGCCGCGTTTTTCCCCGTGGTACTCGAGGATGTGCGTCTCCACGATCGAGTCGACGGGGCAGCTTTCCTCGCAGAAGCCGCAGAAGATGCACTTGGTGAGGTCGATGTCGTAGCGCGTCGTGCGGCGCGTGCCGTCGGCGCGCTGGTCCGACTCGATCGTGATGGCGAGCGCCGGGCACACGGCTTCGCACAGCTTGCAGGCGATGCAGCGTTCCTCGCCGTTTTCGTAGCGGCGCAGCGCGTGCAGGCCGCGAAAACGCGGGGAAAGCGGCGTCTTCTCCTCCGGGAACTGCACGGTGATCTTGCGGGCGAAGAAGTATTTGCCCGTGACGCGCATGCCCTTGAAGAGCTCCACGAGCAGGAAGCTCGAGAGGAAGTCCCTGAGCGAAAAGCCGGGGTTGCGGTGGGCCAGTGCTTGTGCCATGGCGTTATTTCCAGGGGTTCCACGGTGTCTGCATGAGCGCGCCCACGACGACGAGCCAGACCAGCGTGACGGGAATGAAGACCTTCCAGCCGAGCCGCATGATCTGGTCGTACCGGAAGCGCGGGAAGGTGGAACGGATCCAGAGGAAGAGCGTGACCATCACGAAGGCCTTCAGCCCGAGCCAGATCCATCCGGGGACCGCGTTGAGCAGCGGCGTGTCGAACGGGGGCAGCCAGCCGCCCAGGAACATCGTGGTCGCGAGCATGGCGACGAGCCACATGTTGGCGTACTCCGCGAGGAAGAACATCGCGAAGCTCATGCCCGAATATTCGATCATGTGGCCCGCGACGATCTCCGATTCGCCTTCCACCACGTCGAAGGGCGCGCGATTCGTCTCCGCGAGGCCCGAGACGAAGTACACGACGAAGATCGGCAGGAGCAAGAGCCAGTTCCACGAGAGGATGTTCACGCCGTGCGTGGCCCAGTAGCCCTTGTCCTGCTGCATCACCACGTCGGTCAGGTTCAGGCTGCCGGAGACCATCAGCACCACCACGAGCGCGAAGCCCATCGCGATCTCGTAGCTCACCATCTGCGCCGATGCGCGCAGCGCACCGAGAAAGGCGTATTTCGAGTTCGACGCCCAGCCGGCGATGATGATGCCGTACACCTCCATCGAGGTGATTGCCATCAGGAAGAGCAGGCCCGCGTTGATGTTGGAAAGCGCGACTTCGGGGCCGAACGGAATCACGACCCAGGCGGCGAGCGCGGGCATGATCGTCATCACGGGGCCGAGATAGAAAAGCGGCCGGTTCGCCGCCGACGGCAGGATGATTTCCTTCGTGAGAAGCTTCAGCGCATCGGCGATGGGCGTGAGCAGACCGAGCGGTCCGACGCGATTGGGCCCCGGGCGCAGCTGCGTGAAGCCGATGGCCTTGCGCTCCCACAGCGTGAGGTACGCCACCGCGCCCATGAGCGGCAGCACGAGCACCATGATCTTGACCAGCGTCCAGACGATGGGCCAGCCCACCCCCGTCCACCAGGAAGCGCCCACGAGGCCGTTGCCGAATCCGTAGAGCGTGTCGATCATGCCGCGGCCTCCTCGGGCGCCGGCATCGCGGAAAGACGGCCGTCGGCCGTGAGCTGCAGCGAGCCCGCGCGGCGCACGATCGAGTCGAGCTGGTAGATCGCCGCGGTCGCGGGCTTGCCCGCCGTCGCCGACAGCTGGATCGCCGCGCTCGTCGCGTTCGAGAGCTTGCCGCCCTGCACCAGCGATTCCCCGGCGTCGGATGCGCCGCGCGCGGCCACCAGCACGTCCTGCGCGGACTCGAAGTCGAAGCCCGGCAGGCCCAGCACGTTGGCGAGCACGCGCATCACCTTCCACGCGGGCCGTGTCTCGGCGAGTGGCTTCACCACCGCATGGAAACTCTGCACGCGCCCTTCCGCATTGACGAACGTCCCGGGCGTTTCGGTCCACGGAGCGATCGGCAGCAGCACGTCGCTGAATTCCAGGTTGCACTTGAAGGGGCTGAGCGTCACGACCATGTCGGCCGATTCGAGCGCCGCCGCCGAGCGCGCGCCCGCGGCCGAGTCGAATTCCGGTTCCGTGTTCAGCAGGAGCACGGCCTTCAGCCCGCCCGACAGCATCTCGCCCGCGTTCAATCCGCCGTTGCCGGGCATGGCGTTCACGAGTTGCGCGCCGACCGTGTTGGCCGCTTCCGTGAGGTAGCCCACGCTCGCGCCGGTCTGCCCGCCGATCCAGTTCGCGAGCGCGAGCAGCGACGACGCATTGGCGTGATGCGCGGCGGCGTTGCCAAGCAGGATGGCCTTGCGTTCGCCGCTGAGAAGCGACTGCGCGATAGCCTTCGCGGCGTCCGTCGCATTGCCGCCTTGCACGGGCGCCTGGGCACCCGTCTCGCTCGCGACCGCTGCGGCGACGTCCGCGAGCGACTGCGCCCACTGCGACGCGGGCACGATGGATTTCGCCGCGACGGGCATCGCCCAGTCGTGATCGGCGTCGTGGATCACCGAGAGCCGAGCGCCCTTGCGCGCCGCCGCACGGAGGCGCAACGAGAAGAGCGGATGGTCCTTGCGCAGGTTCGAGCCGACGATGAGGGCGCCCTGAAGCCGGCCCAGCGAAGCGATGCTCGTGCCGAGCCAGCGCACACCCTGATGCGGTCCGAATTCCGCGTTGCGCAGGCGATAGTCGATGTTCTCGCTGCCGAGCGCGCGCAAGAGCTTGCCCGCGAGGAAGAGCTCCTCCACCGTGCTGTGCGGCGACACGAGCGCGCCGATGCCGGCCGCGCCATGCTGCTGCTTCACCTGCTTCAGGCCGTTGGCCACGTATTCGAGCGCGGTCTGCCAGTCGACGGTGCGCCACTCGCCGCCTTGCCTGATCATGGGTGCGCCGAGGCGCTCAGGGCCGTTGAGCGCCTCGTACGAGAAGCGGTCGCGGTCGGCGAGCCAGCACTCGTTCACGTCCTCGTTCTCGAGCGGGAGCACGCGCATCACCTTGTTGTTCTTCACCTGCACGATGAGGTTGGCCCCCGTCGAATCGTGCGGGCTCACCGACTTGCGCCGCGAGAGTTCCCAGGGCCGCGCGCTGTAGCGGAAGGGCTTGCTCGTGAGCGCGCCCACCGGGCACAGGTCGATCATGTTGCCCGAGAGTTCCGAATCCACCGTGTCGCCGAGCACGGTCGTGATCTCCGAGTGCTCGCCGCGATGGATCATGCCGAGCTCCATCACGCCGGCCACTTCCTGGCCGAAGCGCACGCAGCGCGTGCAATGGATGCAGCGGCTCATCTCCTCCATCGAGATGAGCGGGCCGACGTCCTTGTGCAGCACGACGCGCTTTTCTTCCTCGTAGCGCGAAGCGCCCGGGCCGTAGCCCACCGCGAGGTCCTGCAGCTGGCATTCGCCGCCCTGGTCGCAGATCGGGCAGTCGAGCGGATGGTTGATGAGGAGGAACTCCATCACCGACTGCTGCGCCTTCAGGGCCTTGTCGCTTCTCGTGCGCACGATCATGCCGTTGGTGACGGGTGTCGCGCACGCGGGCATGGGCTTGGGCGCCTTCTCGATGTCCACGAGGCACATGCGGCAGTTCGCCGCGATGGAGAGCTTCTTGTGGTAGCAGAAGTGCGGGATGTAGGTGCCGGCCTTGTCCGCGGCATGCATCACCATGCTGCCTTCGGTGACCTGGACCTTCTGTCCGTCGAGTTCGATCTCAATCATGTTTCTTACTCCCTCTCCCTCTGGGAGAGGGTTGGGGTGAGGGCATCGCCGGCCGGGGCGGGGTCGTGCGCCTGCGCCCGCGCGATCTTCGCTTCGAACTCATGCCGGAAGTGCTTGATCATCGCCCGCACCGGCATCGCCGCCGCGTCCCCCAGCGCGCAGATCGTGCGTCCCTGGATGTTGTCCGCGACCGAATTCAGCAGCTCGAGATCGCTCGGCTTTCCATGGCCGTTGTGGATGCGATCCACCACGCGCCAGAGCCACCCCGTGCCTTCGCGGCAGGGCGTGCACTGCCCGCACGACTCGTGCATGTAGAAGTACGACAGGCGCAGCAGGCATTCGACCATGTCGCGCGTCTCGTCCATCACGATCACCGCGCCCGAGCCGAGCATCGAGCCCGCCTTCGCGATGGAGTCGTAGTCCATCGTGCAGTTCATCATGATGTCCGCTGTCAGCACGGGCGCCGACGACCCGCCGGGGATCACCGCCTTCAGCTTCCTGCCGCCGCGCATGCCGCCCGCGATTTCGAGCAGCTTCGAAAACGGCGTGCCGAGCGGGATTTCGTAGTTGCCGGGGAGCTCCACGTCACCCGAAATCGAGAAGATCTTCGTGCCGCCGTTGTTCGGCTTGCCGCACTCGAGATACGCCTGCCCGCCGTTGCGGATGATCCAGGGCACCGCGGCGAAGGTCTCGGTGTTGTTGATGGTGGTCGGCTTGCCGTAGAGGCCGAAGCTCGCCGGGAACGGCGGCTTGAAGCGCGGCTGGCCCTTCTTGCCTTCGAGGGATTCGAGAAGACCCGTTTCCTCGCCGCAGATGTAGGCCCCGAAGCCGTGGCACGCATAGAGTTCGAAGCTGAAGTTCGAGCCGAGGATGTTCTTGCCGAGATACCCCGCCGCGCGCGCTTCCTCCAGCGCTTCCTCGAAGCGTTCGTAGACCTGGAAGATTTCGCCGTGGATGTAGTTGTAGCCCGCCACCGTGCCCATCGCGTAGGCGGCGATGATCATCCCCTCGATCACCATGTGCGGGTTGTACATGAGGAGGTCGCGGTCCTTGCACGTGCCCGGCTCGCCCTCGTCGGAGTTGCACACGAGGTACTTCGCGCCGGGGAACTGGCGCGGCATGAAGCTCCACTTCAGGCCCGTCGGAAAGCCCGCGCCGCCGCGGCCGCGCAGCGCCGATTCCTTCAGCGTCGCGATCACCTGATCGGGCGTGATGCCGTCGTTCAGTATCTTCCTGAGCGCGGCGTACCCTTCGCGGCCTTCGTAGTCCGCGCGGCGCCAGTTCGTGCCGTCGAGGTCCTTGTAGATCTGCGGCTCGATGTGGCGGCCGTGGAAGCACGTCTGCACGCCGGTGGCCATGAACTGGGAGAGCACCTGTTGCGGCGTCATCACTTGGCTCCTTCGGCAGACCGCAGGCCGTCGATCAGCTGATCGAGCTTCTCGTCGGACATGAAGCTGCACATGGTGCGGTCGTTCACCAGCATCACCGGCGAATCGGCGCACGCGCCCAGGCATTCGCTCTGCTGCAGCGTGAACATGCCGTCGGGCGTCGTCTCGCCCATCGAGATGCCCAGCTTCTTTTCGAGGTACCGCAGCGCGTGCTGGCCGTCGCGCAGCTGGCACGGCAGGTTGGTGCAGACGTTCAGCTTGTACCTGCCCACCGGCCGCTGGTTGTACATGTTGTAGAAGGTCGTGACTTCGTGCACCGCGATCGCGGGCATGCCCAGGTAGGCGGCCACTTCCTTCTCGCTTTCGGGGCTCACCCAGCCTTCTTGCTGCTGCACGATGGCGAGGCACGCCATCACGGCCGACTGCTTCTGGTCGGCCGGGTACTTCGCCACTTCGCGGTCGAAGCAGCTTCGCATGTCGTCAGTGATCATCTGTCGATCTCTCCGAACACGATGTCCATCGTGCCGATCACGGCCACGGCGTCCGCGATCATGTGGCCGCGGGCCATCTCGTCCATCGCGGCGAGGTGCACGAACCCCGGGGGGCGTATCTTCATGCGATAGGGCTTGTTCGCGCCGTCGCTCACGATGTAGATGCCGAACTCGCCCTTCGGGTGTTCCACCGCCGCATACGCCTCGCCTTCGGGCACGCGCATGCCTTCGGAAAACAGCTTGAAGTGGTGGATCAGCTCCTCCATGTTGGACTTCATCGACTCGCGCGAAGGCGGCGCCACCTTGTGGTTGTCGGTGATCACCGGCCCGGGGTTCGCGCGCAGCCAGTCCACGCACTGGCGGATGATGCCGTTGGACTGCCGCAGTTCTTCCACGCGGCACAGATAGCGGTCGTAGCAGTCGCCTGTCTTGCCCACCGGCACGTCGAAGTCGATGCGGTCGTACACCTCGTAGGGCTGCGTCTTGCGCAGGTCCCACGCGATGCCCGAGCCGCGCAGCATCGGGCCGGTGAAGCCCAGGTTGAGCGCGCGCTCCGGCGTCACCACGCCGATGCCGACCGTGCGCTGCTTCCAGATGCGGTTGTCCGTGAGGAGCGTCTCGTACTCGTCGACGTACTTCGGAAAGCGCCGGGTGAAGTCCTCGATGAAATCGAGCAGCGACCCCTGCCGGTTCTCGTTGAGCCGGGCAATGGCGCGTTCGTTGCGAATCCTGCTCGCGCGGTACTGCGGCATCGCATCCGGCAAGTCGCGATACACGCCGCCCGGGCGGTAGTAGGCCGCGTGCATGCGCGCTCCCGACACGGCCTCGTACATGTCGAAGAGGTCTTCCCGCTCGCGAAAGCAGTAGATGAGCATGTTCATCGCGCCGCAGTCGAGGCCGTGCGCGCCAAGCCACAGGAGGTGGTTCAGAAGGCGCGTGATCTCGTCGAACATGACGCGGATGTACTGCGCGCGCAGCGGCACGTCGATGCCGAGCAGCTTCTCCACCGCGAGGCAGTAGGCGTGCTCGTTGGACATCATCGACACGTAGTCGAGGCGGTCCATGTACGGCAGCGTCTGCAGATACGTGCGCGTTTCGGCGAGTTTCTCGGTGGCGCGATGCAGCAGGCCGATGTGCGGGTCGGCGCGCTGGATCACTTCGCCGTCGAGTTCCAGCACGAGGCGCAGCACGCCGTGCGCGGCCGGGTGCTGCGGGCCGAAGTTGAGGGTGTAGTTCTTGATCTCTGCCATCAGAGGCCGCCGTAATTTTCTTCGCGGATGATGCGCGGCGTGATCTCGCGCGGCTCGATCGTGACGGGCTGGTAGATCACGCGCTGGCGCTCTTCGTCGTAGCGCATTTCCACCTGGCCCGAGACCGGGAAGTCCTTGCGAAACGGGTGGCCGATGAAGCCGTAGTCCGTGAGGATGCGCCGGAGATCCGAATGCCCTTCGAAGACGATGCCGTAGAGGTCGAACGCTTCGCGCTCGAACCAGTTCGCGCTGCTCCAGAGTCCGGTCACCGAATCGACGACGGGCAACTCGTCGTCGGGCGCGAACACGCGCACGCGCACGCGCTGGTTCAGGCTGACCGACAGCAGGTGCGCGACCACGGCGTAACGCGCGCCTTCCCACGCGCCTGCGCCGAAGTCGGAATAGTCCACGCCGCACAGATCGATGAGCTGTTCGAACTTGCAGGTCGGCTCGTCGCGCAGCGTGCGGCAGGCGTCGAGGTAGTTCTTCGCGTCGACGATGACGGTGACCTCGCCGAGCGCGAGCTCCACGCGGCGCGCCTTGTCGCCGAGCGCGGCGCCGACGGTGCGAACGAGCGCGGCGGGGTCGGCGGCCGACCAGGGGGGCATATGCGTCATGTGCGGCGTGGGCAGCGCAGTCGGCGTGGGCGAAGTAGGCGACGTGAGCGACGTAGTCATCGGCGGTTCGCTTTCGTCTCTAGGCGCGCGCGATCGTCTGCGTGCGGCGAATCTTCTGCTGCAGCTGAATGATCCCGTAGAGAAGCGCCTCGGCCGTCGGCGGGCAGCCGGGCACGTAGACGTCCACGGGCACGATGCGGTCGCAGCCACGCACGACGGAGTAGCTGTAGTGGTAGTAGCCGCCGCCATTGGCGCACGAGCCCATCGAGAGCACCCAGCGCGGCTCGGCCATCTGGTCGTACACCTTGCGCAGCGCGGGCGCCATCTTGTTGCACAGCGTGCCGGCCACGATCATGAGGTCGCTTTGCCGCGGGCTCGGGCGAAAGAGCATGCCGAAGCGGTCGATGTCGTAGCGCGCGGCACCCGCGTGCATCATCTCCACCGCGCAGCATGCGAGGCCGAAGGTCATCGGCCAGAGCGAGCCGGTCTTGGCCCAGTTCACGACCGTGTCCACGGTCGTGGCGACGACACCCTTTTCGAGAATGCCTTGGTTCATGGCGTCACTTTCCGCGGGCGCGTCCGGGATCACTCCCAGTCGAGCGCGCCCTTCTTCCACTCGTAAACGAAACCGACCACCAGGATGGCCAGGAAGATCATCATCGACCAGAAGCCGATCGCGCCGATTTCCTTGAGCGCCACGGCCCACGGGAAGAGGAAGGCGATTTCCAGGTCGAACAGGATGAAGAGGATGGCCACGAGGTAGTAACGCACGTCGAACTTCATGCGCGCGTCCTCGAACGCTTCGAAGCCGCATTCGTACGGAGAGTTCTTCGCGGCGCCGGGCTTCTGAAAGCCCATGAATTTCGCCGCGGCCCAGCCGATCGCCTGCGGCGCCACGCCGATGCCCATGCCGACGAGGATGAACAGGAGGACAGGCAGGTACTGGTCGAGGTTCATCTTCGAGGCTGAGTCCGCGCTCGCCCGCCGGTGCTTGAGCGACCGGCCGGGCTCTTTCGTGTTGGTGCCGTCGGCGAGACTCGAACTCGCACAGCTTTCGCCACTACCCCCTCAAGATAGCGTGTCTACCAATTCCACCACGACGGCATTCTTTTTCATCGCGCCCGGACGAGCATGAGGTTTGCGCCTTCCGGACAACCGCTAAGTGTACTCGCAAATGAAGTCGATGCCGCCGGGGACGAGGAGGTCTTGCCCCCGATCAACACCCCCGACGGCAAGGAGAACCGAAGGGGCATCTCACCGCCGAAAATGCACTCCCCCCGCGAACATCTAGCGGGTCGGAATCTGGGCGGCGCCCGACGCCGGCACCGCGGGTGCGGGTGCGGCTGCGGGTGCCGGTGCGGCAGGCGCCACTGCCGCGGCCGGAGCGCTCGTGCCGGGAATCTGCCCTGCGGCGTTGGCACTGGATGCGGCAGCCGCCGCGGGGGCCGGCACCGCGGCGCGCTCGAGCACGCTGTTGCCGGTATCGGCGGGCCGCAGGTGGCCGAAGTAGGCGAGCGCGAGCGTGCACGCGAAGAAGATCGCGGCGAGGATCGCCGTCGTGCGCGACAGGAAGTTCGCGCTGCCGCTCGCACCGAAGAGGCTGCCCGATGCGCCGCTGCCGAAGGCCGCGCCCATGTCCGCGCCCTTGCCGTGCTGCAGCAGGATGAGGCCGATCATGCCCAGCGCCGTGAGCATCTGCACGGCGAGGATGACGGTCAGCATGACATTCATTTGCGTTTCACTCCGTTGTCGTTGTGCTCTCAGCCCGCCGCGCGGCCGGCCGAAGCGATGATCTGCAGGAAGTCGGCGGCCTTCAGCGACGCGCCGCCGACGAGCCCGCCGTCGATGTCGCCCTGGGCCAGGAGCCCCGCGGCATTGGCGGCATTCATGCTGCCGCCGTAGAGGATGTGCACGCGCTCGGCGTGCGCGGTGGCGGCGGCGAGTTGCCTGCGCAGGAGCGCATGCACTTCCTGCGCCTGCTCGGGCGTTGCCGTGCGGCCCGTGCCGATCGCCCAGACGGGCTCGTACGCCACGCAGATTTCGCTGATGCAGTGGCCGTTCACGTGGATCACCGCGGCCATCTGGCGCTTCACCGTTTCTTCGGTCCGGCCCGCCTCGCGCTCTTCGAGCGTTTCGCCCACGCACACGATCGGCGTGATCCCGTGCGCGAGCGCGATCTTCGCCTTCTGGGCGACGACGGCATCCGTCTCGCCGTGATACTGGCGCCGCTCCGAATGGCCGACGATGCAGAAGCGAACGCCGAATTCGCGCAGCATCGCCGCGCTCACTTCGCCCGTGAAAGCGCCTTGCTCGTGACACGAAACGTCCTGCGCGCCGAGTTCGAGCGGCGAGCCCGACTGCAGCGCCCGCACCTGCGCGAGATAAGGCGCCGGCACGCAGACCGCCACGGTCGCGAATGCGTCCGCGCCCTGCGCTCCCATGCCCGCCAGCACCGCGCGCACGAGGGCGTCGTTCGCCTCGAGGCTCGCGTTCATCTTCCAGTTGCCGGCGATCAGGTTTTTCTTCATGGGCGGCTTACCACGTGAGGACGATCTTGCCGATGTGACGGTTCGATTCCATCAGCGCGTGTGCCTGCGCGGCATCCGCCGCGGGAAAGGTCGCGTGGATGATGGGCTTGATCGCGCCGTTTTCAAGCAGCGGCCAGACCTTGTGCTGCAGCGACGCCGCGATCGCGGCCTTGAACGCGGTGGAACGCGGACGCAGCGTCGAGCCCGTGATCGTGAGGCGCTTGCGCAGCACGAGCCCGGTGTTCACTTCGCTTTTCGTGCCGCCTTGCACCGCGATGATCGCGATGCGGCCGTCGTCGGCCATGCAGGACACCTCGCGGCTCACGTAGGCACCCGCGACCATGTCCAGCACCACGTTCACGCCCTTGCCGCCGGTGGCCTTGTTCGCCTCTTCCGCGAAATCCTGCGTCTTGTAATTGATCGCATGGTCCGCGCCGATTTTCAGGCAGGCTTCGCACTTCTCGTCGCTGCCCGCCGTGGCGATCACCTTCGCGCCGAGCGCCTTGGCCATCTGGATCGCCGTGACGCCGATGCCGCTCGTGCCGCCTTGCACGAGCAGCCACTCGCCCGGCTGCAGTTGCACGCGGTCGAAGACGTTGCTCCACACCGTGAAGAACGTTTCCGGCAGCGACGCGGCTTCGACGTCGTTCAGGCCCTTGGGGACCGGCAGGCACTGGCCCACGGGCGCCACGCAGAGTTCGGCGTAGCCCCCGCCCGCGACGAGCGCACAGACGCGGTCGCCCTTCTGGAAGCCGGCTTCCACCAATGCGGCCGCGTCACCGTCGACGATCTCGCCGGCGACTTCGAGGCCGGGGATGTCGGACGCGCCCGGCGGCACCGGATAGTTGCCCGTGCGCTGCAGGACGTCGGGGCGGTTGACCCCGCTCGCGCTCACGCGAATGAGGAGTTCGCCCGCGCCCGCCTTCGGATCGGGGCGCTCGCCCAGGCGCAGGACTTCGGGCGCGCCGTATTGGGTGATTTCGACAGCTTTCATGGATGCCTCCTGTCATTCCCGCGCAGGCGGGAATCCAGAGTCTTTCGACCGAAGACGCTGGATCCCCGCCTTCGCGGGGATGACGACTTACCCCTGCTGCTCCGTGTCGCCGGTGGCCGCGTCCTGCTGCTGCTGGCCGGCCGGCGTCTCCGTCTCGACGGGCTGGGGCTGGGGTTGCTGCTGCGGGCTCGGACGCTGGTCGCGGGCTTCGCGCGGTTCACGCTGCTCGCGAGGTTCACGCTGCTCACGCGCTTCGCGCGGCGGCGCTTCCGTAAGCGCCTTCATCGACAGCTTCACGCGGCCCTTGTCGTCGGTTTCCAGCACCTTCACGCGCACGATCTGCCCCTCGGACAGGTAGTCGGTGACCTTCTCCACGCGCTGGTGCGCGATCTGGCTGATATGCAGCAGCCCGTCCTTGCCGGGCAGCAGGTTCACGAGCGCGCCGAAGTCGAGGATCTTCGTGACCGGGCCCTCGTAGACCTTGCCCACTTCCACCTCGGCCGTGATCTGCTCGATGCGCTTCTTCGCCTCTTCGGCCTTCACCGAGTCGGTCGAGGCGATGGTGATCGTGCCGTCTTCCGCGATGTCGATCTGCGTGCCGGTCTCCTCGGTGAGCGCGCGGATCACCGCGCCGCCCTTGCCGATCACGTCGCGAATCTTCTCGGGGTTGATCTTCATCGTGTACAGGCGCGGCGCCCAGTCGCTCACATCCGACTTCGCGGAGCCGAGCGCATCCTGCATCTTGCCGAGGATGTGCATGCGCGCTTCCTTCGCCTGCGCGAGCGCGACCTGCATGATCTCCTTCGTGATCCCCTGGATCTTGATGTCCATCTGCAGCGCCGTCACGCCGTTGGCCGTGCCGGCCACCTTGAAGTCCATGTCGCCCAGGTGGTCCTCGTCGCCGAGGATGTCGGTGAGCACGGCGAAGCGGTTGCCCTCCTTGATGAGGCCCATCGCCACGCCCGCCACGTGCGCCTTCATCGGCACGCCCGCGTCCATGAGCGACAGGCAGCCCCCGCAGACGGACGCCATCGAGGACGAGCCGTTCGACTCGGTGATTTCCGACACCACGCGCATCACGTAGGGGAACTCTTCCTTCGACGGCAGGCAAGGGATGAGCGCGCGCTTGGCAAGCCGCCCGTGGCCCACTTCGCGCCGCTTGGTGGACCCCATGCGGCCCGTCTCGCCGGTCGCGAACGGGGGCATGTTGTAGTGAAAGAGGAAGCGGTCGTGAAACTCGCCGGCGAGCGCGTCGATGCGCTGGGCGTCCTGCTCGGTGCCGAGCGTCGTCACCACGAGCGCCTGCGTCTCGCCGCGCGTGAAGAGCGCCGAGCCGTGCGTGCGCGGCAGCACGCCGGTGCGGATCTCGATCGGGCGCACGGTGCGCGTGTCGCGGCCGTCGATGCGCGGCTCGCCGTTGAGAATCTGCCCGCGCACCACACGCGCTTCGATGTCGAAGAGGAGGTTGTCGACCTTGATCGGGTCGAACTCGACGCCCTGCTCCTTCAGCGCCGCATGCACGCCGGCATTGGCATCGCGCAGCGCCTGCGTGCGCGCCTGCTTGGAGCGGATCTGGTAGGCCGCGCGCAGCTTCTCTTCGCCAAGTTCGGTGACCTTCGCGATGAAGGCTTCATCCTTCGCGGGCGCCTGCCAGTCCCACACGGGCTTGCCGGCTTCGCGCACGAGTTCGTGGATCGCGTTGATCGCGATCCTGCCCTGTTCGTGGCCGAACACCACCGCGCCCAGCATCACTTCCTCGGTGAGCTGCAGCGCTTCCGATTCCACCATCAGCACCGCGGCTTCCGTGCCCGCGACGACGAGGTCGAGGTCGGACATCTTGCGCGCCGTCGGGCCCGGATTCAGCACGTATTCGCCGTTCACGTAGCCCACGCGCGCCGCGCCGATCGGGCCGTTGAACGGAAGGCCGGAGATCGCGAGCGCGGCCGACACGCCGATCATCGCGGGGATGTCGGCATCGACTTCCGGGTTCAGCGACACCGTGTGGATCACCACGTGGACTTCGTTGTAGAAGCCTTCGGGGAAGAGCGGGCGGATCGGGCGGTCGATGAGGCGGGAGGTGAGCGTCTCGTATTCGCTCGGCTTGGCCTCGCGCTTGAAGAAGCTGCCGGGAATCTTGCCCGCGGCGTACGTCTTCTCGATGTAGTCGACGGTAAGGGGAAAGAAGTCCTGGCCAGGCTTGGACGTCTTGGAGCCGACGACCGTCGCGAGGATGACGGTGTCATCGACGTTCACCAGCACGGCGCCGGAGGCCTGGCGCGCGATTTCGCCGGTTTCCAGCGTGACGGTGTGGTTGCCCCACTGGAAGCTCTTGGTGACCTTGTTGAAGATGCTCATGTTGTATGGCTCTCTGGGTTGGAGATCGGTTGAAGTGCCGGAGCCGAACACGATGCCATTCCAGGAAAGCCCGCCCGGCGACCGGAGGGCTTTCTTGGAATGACACAGCGCGTATTCGTGACCGGCCTCGTGAAAGTCGAAAGCGCCTGAGCTAGCGTGGAACCAACTCAGGCGCCTTCATGGTTTTTGCGCTTGCGCCTACTTGCGCAGGCCCAGCTTGCCGATCAGAGCCGTGTAGCGTTCGGCGTCCTTGTCCTTCAGGTACGCGAGCAGGCTCTTGCGGCGGTTCACCAGGCGCAGCAGGCCGCGGCGGCCGTGGTGGTCCTTGGCGTGCGTCTTGAAGTGCGGGGTGAGTTCGTTGATGCGCGCGGTGAGCAGCGCGACCTGGACTTCGGGGCTGCCGGTGTCGTTCTGCCCACGCGAGTGGGCGGCCACGATCTCGGCCTTGTTGAGGGCGGTCATTGGTTCTTCCTTGGGTGACTTGCGCTGTCGCGGGAATTCGCTGGCCCAGCGTGCGATCCGCAGGATGCGGAACCTGGGGATTATAGCCGGGGCCGCGCGACTTCGCCTCTTGCGCTCACCGCGCGAGCTCCCCTTGCCCCGCGAGCCACGCGGCCAGCCGATCCACTCCCTCACGAAGCCGCGCCACGTCCTTCGACGCGAAGCACCATCTGAACCACCCCTGCGCCTCCCGCGCGAAGGCATCGCCCGGCGCAAGGCCGAGCCCGGCTTCGGCCACCAGCCGCTTCGCCACCGCCAGCGAATCGTCGCAGCCGCTCAGCTTGAAGAACGCGTACATGCCGCCGCGGGCGGGCTGCACTTCGACGCCCGGCAGCGGCTGCAGCAGCGGCACCAGCGTGTCACGGCAGAGCTTCAGGTGGCTCACCACTTGCGGCGTCACGTCTTCGGTGCGCTCGATGGCGACCTGCGCCGCGCGCTGCGTGAACACGCTCGCGCACGACGTGTTGAACTCGATCAGCTTGCCCATGGGACGCGTCATCGCATGCGGCATGACGAGCCATCCCAGCCGCCACCCCGTCATGAGAAAGCTCTTGGAGAAGCTGTGGACGACGACGAGCCTGTCCTCGGCCGTCGCCAGGTCGAGAAACGAGGGCGCGCAGCGGTTCGGCGTTTCCTCGTAGTAGAGCCGCTCGTACACCTCGTCCGCGAGGATCCACGTGCCCGTCGCCCGGCAGTGGTCGAGGATCGCGCGCTGTTCCTCGCGCGCGAGCGTCCAGCCCGTCGGATTGTTCGGCGCGTTCACGATCAGGACGCGCGTCCGGGGCGTGACCGCATCCAGCAATTCCTGCAGGTCGAGCCGCCACGCGCCCTGCCGCGGCCGCAGCGACACGCGCCGCACGTTCGCGCCCAGGATCGCGGGCTGGGCCGTGAGGTTGGGCCACACCGGGGTCACCGCCACGACCTCGTCGCCAGCGTCCACTAGCGCCTGCACCGCGAGCATGAGAGCGTTCACGCCGCCCGAAGTGATGGCGATGCGCTGCGGGTCCACGCCGCCATGCAGCTTCGCCGTGTATGCCGCCACCGCTTCGCGCAGCTCGGGCAGCCCCAGGTTGTGCGTGTAGAAGGTTTCGCCGCGCCTCAGCGACTCGATGGCGGCCTCGCGGATGAATTCCGCAGTTTGCTCGTCGCTTTCGCCGAACCAGAAGGCCAGGACGTCGCCCCGTCCCATGCCGGCATTGGCGACTTCACGGATCTTCGACTCTTCGAGGTTCTGGATGGCGGTGCGCATGGCCTCAGTTTGAGGCAGGACGCACCATCCTGCACGTGTGGGGCATTTCCGCCTCGGACGCGCTCACCACCTTCACCACGCGAAAACCGTAGCCGGAGCCTTCGACGTCGAACTTCACCCCCGGCGTGCCTTGCCGGTCCATCACGCCCACCATGAGCTGCTGCTGGAACTGGTGGTCCGCCGCGCGCATGGCACCGGACTGCCCGGCCAGCGTGACCCTCGCGTGCTCGAGCGCCTGCGCGACTTCGACGGCGTCGGTCGATCCGGCCACTTCGATCGCCTGCGCGAGCGCTTCGATCATGAGCTGCATGCGCATGTGCACGTAGTCGTCGGCGGGATTGGGAAAGCGCTTGCGAAACGACTGGTAAAACGCCTCGCTCGCCGCACCCGGCGCGTTGGGCAGCCAGTCGGCGACGGCGATCACCTTGCCGATGCCGGCGTCGCCGATGGCCGCGGGAGCGCCCAGCGCGTTGCCGTAGAAGGTGTAGAACTTGCCGTCGTAGCCGGCGTCGCGCGCGGCCTTCACGAGCAGCGTGAGGTCGTTGCCCCAGTTGCCCGTGATCACCGCCTGCGCGCCGCTCGCCTTGATCTTCGCGGCGTACGGCAGGAAGTCCTTGATGCGTCCGACCGGGTGCAGTTCCTCGCCGGCGATGCGCACGTCGGGCCGCTGCAAGGCGAGCTGGCGCTTCGCCTCCCGCAGCACCACCTGGCCGAAGCTGTAGTCCTGCCCGATCAGATAGGCGCTTTTCACCGACTTGTCGTTCTTCAGCAACTGCATGAGTGCCGTCACGCGCATGTCGGAATGGGCATCGAAGCGAAAGTGCCAGAAGCTGCACTTCTCATTGGTGAGGCTCGGATCGACGGCCGCGTAATTGAGGAAGACGACGCGTTTGCCGGGCTCGCGCTCGTTGTGCTTTTCGATCGCTTCGACGAGCGCCGACGCCGCCGCCGAAGAATTGCCCTGCACCACGAAGCGCGCCCCGTCGTCGATGGCGGAGCGCAGCGCGGCCACCGACTCCTCGGCCTGATTCTTGTTGTCGTAGCGTACGAGCTGCAGTGCGCGCGCGCCCTCGCGCGTCTTCACGCCGCCGCGCGCGTTCACGCGCTCCACGGCCCACAGCAGGTTGCGAAAGGCGGCCTCGCCCGTGTTGGCGAACGGCCCCGAAAGGCCTTCGATCATCGCCACCTTGATCGGCGGCAACGCTGTCTGCGAGAACGCGAAAGCGGGCGCAAATAGCGCCAGCATCAGCGATTTCAATACCCACCTGCGCGCGAAATTCATCTCTCGATCTTCCTTGAAAAAAGACACCCGGCGCCCAACTGCCGTGCATGCGGCGATCACGTTCGAAAGCCGCGCAGTGTAAGGGACGTGCCGGTACGAATCCGTGCCGCGAATCCGTGCCGAGTCCGCCGCCCAATTTTTGCCAACAAAGGAGCAACCCATGTCGATGTTCTTCGCCCCCGCCCTTCGCAGCCGTTCCTACAGCCCCGCCCTGCGCGGCTTCGACCGCGGCTTCGAACGCTTCCTGAACGATGCGTTCTTCACGCCCGCGTACTCGAGCGTGAAATTCACCCAGGACGATGCGGCCTACACCGCCACGCTCGACCTGCCCGGTGTGGCGCGCGATGAGCTCGTCGTGAACATCGAAGGCGCCGTCGTGAGCATCGAGACCGCGGCCGCCGCCAAGCGCCAGTTCAAGGGCTCGTACGAACTGCCCGAGGAAATCGATGCCGAGTCGGCGACCGCCAAGCTCGAAAACGGCGTGCTCGTGCTCGTGCTGCCGAAGGCGAAGCCGGTCTCGAAGGCTCGCAAGATCGAAGTCAGGTAAGGGCTGCATTCCCGCGCGGATATCCGTATGGAGCGGATATCCGCGCGTATGTTCCGCGGCGCGGGTTTCCTGAGCAGGATCGGGGCAGGAGGAATACCCGATGCCACAGCCCCCTTCAGGCACTTCGCCCCTGTCGACCCACGCGATCCCGTCGGATGAGTTCGACGTCCGGTTTCATGATGGCCGCTCCACCGCGGCGCTGTCGCAACGGCGGGCGTCGCTGCGCACCACGCTGACCGCGGGGCTTGCGGCCTTCGGGCTGCTCGGCCGGTGTGACGCCGCGCCGTCCGCCTCCCGGCGCAATCCCGCGCAGGCATACCAGGAGACTCTCGCCGCGCTGCCCGCCCGCTTCGTCCTCATGCCGGAGCACCACGAGGCGCCGCACAACATCGCGGTGCTTGGCCTCTCCGTTGAAGCGCTGAGTGGACGGGTCACTGTCTATCGCGAAGCGAACGTGGCCTACCCCGTGCCAACCCTGCGCCGGAGAGAAGCGGATTGCGAGCCGGTGACCCTTGCGTCCGACCGGGCATCGTGCGCCGAATTCGTCGCAGAACAGGTGCGGCCCCGTGACGCCCAGGCACGGCCTCGCCTGGAAGCTGCGCTCGCAAGGCAGGACACCACGTCGAGATTCGCGGTGTTCACCGACCCCGGGATCTTCGACATCGACCGGGCGCTGGACGAACCCCAGGACCAGGACCGGGTGGTGATTTCCGTGGGGTTCCTGCATGCCACCGGTATCTTGCGACCGAACGGCATCGCGGAAGACCTGTGCACGGGATTCGCGACTTACCAGCCTGCCAACCTGAAGATCGGCCCGGCGGGAGAGCAGGCGATGTTCGACGCGTTTCGGCGGCTGGAGGACGAAGACCTGATCGTCGTGATATCCGGTGAGATGTGGGGCGCGATCTCGGAGACCGTTCGCAAAGAACTCGGCCACGATTGGCCCGCGCGAGCCAGGTGCCATGACTATCTTCGGCGGCAGAACTGCCTCGTCGCCGAGATCAGGGTCTCGGACGACCTCAACGTCACCGTGGCGGTGCGCAGGTCGGACGACACCAGCCCGGACTCCGCCGAATCCAGATTGCGCGCATCGGCCAGGAAACATCCAGGTGCGGTGCGCCTCGTGAACGACGAACCGCCAGCCACGACACGACCGCGCCGTCACGCCGAACTGCGCTGAGATCGTCGCTGTCTCGCCCGACCCGGCTCACACGTCGTTCAGGCTCCACCGCGGCTTCACGTCGAAAGCGTACGTCTCGCCGGGCGCTTCCACGCCCGCCTGGATTCGCATCGCGGCGGCCATCGCGATCATGGCGCCGTTGTCCGTGCAAAGGGCAGGTTCCGGGTAGTGCACCCGCACGTCGCGCTTTTCGCACGCCACGTTCAGCTGCTGCCTGAGCAGCCGGTTCGCTCCCACGCCGCCCGCGACGACGAGCCGCTCGAGGCCCGTCTGCTTCAACGCGGAGAGCGCCTTGCGCACGAGCACCTCGACGATGGCGGCCTGCGTGGATGCGGCCAGATCGGCGCGGCGCGCATCCAGATCGGGCCCGAGCCGCTTCGCCTGAGTGAGCACAGCCGTTTTCAGTCCGGCGAAAGAAAAGTCGAGCCCGCTGCCATGCATGAGCGGCCTCGGCAACTTGAAGGCCTGCGGATTGCCGTGCCGCGCGAGCTCCGCGAGCGCCGGCCCCCCCGGGTAGCCCAGGCCCAGCAGTTTCGCGCTCTTGTCGAACGCTTCTCCCGCCGCATCGTCGATGGTCTCGCCGAGGATGCGGTAGCGGCCGACGCCCTGCACGTTCATGAGCTGGGTGTGGCCGCCGGAGACGAGCAGCGCGACGAAGGGAAATCGCGGCGGATCGCGGCTCAGGAACGGCGACAGCAGATGCCCTTCGAGGTGGTGCACGCCCAGCACCGGCTTGCGCAGCGCGGCGGCCATCGCGACCGCGATCCCGGCGCCCACGAGCAGCGCCCCCGCGAGCCCCGGGCCGCGCGTGTAGGCGATGACGTCCACATCGGCGAGCGTGCTGCGGGCATTCGACAGCACCTGTTCGGCCAGAGGAAGCACCCGGCGGATGTGATCGCGGCTCGCGAGTTCGGGCACCACGCCCCCGTAGGCCTGGTGCATGTCGGCCTGGCTGTGCAGGGCCTGCGCGCGCAGCAGCGGCAAGCCCTCTTCGGCGGCGTCGACCAGCGCGACGCCGGTCTCGTCGCAGGATGACTCGATGCCCAGCACTCTCATGCGTCCGAGTGTAAGTGCGCGGCACGGTTGTTGCTGCCGGTTGGCCCGAATGAAGTCCGGATTGAATTTCCTGGTGGCCGCGAGGCAGTGCGAGATCGTCGAGCTCGAACGCCTTGCGCGCACGTGCGAGCTCGCGGGTCGCATCGGCCGCCTCGTCCATGCGCTGCAGCGGGAACGCGGCGTGTCGAGCCTCTATCTCGGCTCGCAAGGCGAACGCTCGGGCGACCAGCTCGCTCGGCAGCGCCTCGCGAGCGACGCGCGGCAGCAAGAAGTGCTCGCATGGTTCGACGGCCTGGAGACCGAAGCCGGCCGCATGCCCAACGGGGCGCGGCTCTTCGCGCGCATCGCAGTCGCGATTCAGGGCTTGCAGATGCTGCCCGCGACGCGCCTGCGCATCGACCGGCTTCAGCCCGGGACGGCCGAGGCCACCGCGGCCTATTCGCGACTCATCGCGCAGTTGCTCGCCGCGGTCTTCGAAGCGGCCGACAACGCGGGCGACCCGGAGATCTCCCGCGCGCTCGTGGCCATGTTCAGCTTCATGCAAGGCAAGGAATTCGCGGGCCAGGAGCGCGCGTTCGGCAGCGCGGTGTTCGCATCGGGCCGCGTGGAGGCGTCCACGCGCCATGACTGGCAGCACCTCATCGACCTGCAGCACGGGTCCTTGCAGGTGTTCCTCGATTTCTGCGACCCGGGCGTGCTCGCGATCGAGCATGCGAGCCACGACGCCGAGCTCGCCGGCGAGATCGAGCGGCTGCGCCGCGTCGGATGGGCCCCGCCGACACCTCACGAAGCCGGCGCCATGCTCGGGCAGACCTGGTATGAGGCCTGCACCCGCCGGCTCGATGCGATGCGCACCGTCGAGGACGCGCTCGCCGCGAACCTGCGGCGCGTGTGCGAAAGGCGCATGGCGCAGGCCCGCGAGGAACTGCGCGACCAGCAGGCGCTCCTTGCCGAACTGGACCGCCGGCAAAGCGAAGCCCCGCCCAACGCACCGCCTTCGCATTACGGCCCCAATCTCGAGCGTTCGATCGTCACGATGGTGCAGGACCAGTCCAGAAGGCTGCAGGCGATGAGCGACGAGCTCGACGCGGTGAAGAGCACCTTGAACGAGCGCAAGCTCGTCGAGCGTGCAAAGGGCCTTCTCATGGCGCACCGCCAGCTCACCGAGGAGGAAGCCCACAAGATGCTGCGCACGACGGCGATGAACCAGAACCGGCGTCTCGTGGACGTGGCCGAGGCGATCCTCACCACGGCGGACGTGCTGCCCGGCCGCACGCGCTGAACCGCGCTTCGTCGCGCACGCAAGGCGTGCGCCGGCGCTCTTTCGTCATCGCTGGCACGCCTCGTGCTTGCCTGCAAGGCAAGGCCCGAGCCAAAGGCGGCACGGGCCCACGGGCCGCCCGTTTCGGCGACCCCGAATGGACAACGGCGTCCATCCCTCGTCTCGCGCTCGCGAGGCGG
Source organism: Ramlibacter sp. (assembly GCF_035548915.1). Lineage (GTDB taxonomy): Bacteria > Pseudomonadota > Gammaproteobacteria > Burkholderiales > Burkholderiaceae_C > Ramlibacter. The sequence goes on from NZ_DASZSE010000016.1 coordinate 62,448, forward strand.
CGGATGGACGCCTTTTTTTTCTTGACCTTCGCTTGGAGAGGAACCGCACGATGAACCGCAACGCATCTTCGATCACGAGGGCGCCCTCGCGCCGCACGGTGCTGCAAGGCGCAGGCATGCTGGCTGCGGCCGGCGTGGCCGGCCTCCTGCCCGTGAGGCATGCCCGCGCGCAGGCCGCGGCGCCCGAAACCCGCGCGGCCAAGCTCGGCTTCATCGCGCTCACCGACGCCGCGCCGCTCTTCGTGGCCGACGAGAAGGGCTTTTTCAAGAAGCACGGCATGACGGAAGTCGAGGTGCAGAAGCAGTCGTCCTGGGGCGCCACGCGCGACAACATCGTGCTCGGCTCGAAGGCGGGCGGCATCGACGGCGCGCACATCCTCACGCCGATGCCCTATCTCATCACCACCGGGGCCGTGACCGCCAACAACGTGCAGGTGCCCATCAACATCCTCGCGCGGCTCAACCTGGGCGGCCAGGGCATCTCGGTGGCCCGGGAATATCAGGAGCTGAAGGTGGGCGTGGATGCGAAGGCGTTCGGCCACGCGCTGCTTGCCAAGCGCGTGAAGACGGGCAAGCCCGTGAACGCGGCGATGACGTTTCCCGGCGGCACGCACGACCTCTGGATCCGCTACTGGATGGCGGCCAACGCCGTCGATCCCAACCGCGACATCACCACCATCGTCGTGCCGCCGGCGCAGATGGTCGCCAACATGAAGGTGGGCAGCATGGACACCTTCTGCGTGTGCGAGCCGTGGAACCTGCAGCTCATTCACCAGAAGATCGGCTACACGGCGCTCACGACGAGCGAGCTCTGGATGAACCACCCGGAGAAGGCCTTCGCACTGCGCGCGGACTATGTGCAGGCGAATCCCAACGCGACGAAGGCTCTCCTGAAGGCGGTGATGGAAGCGCAGATGTGGTGCGAGGACGCGAAGAATCGCGCCGAGGTGGCCGAAATCTGCTCGCGCCGCCGCTGGATCAACGCACCCGTCGAAGACATCGTCGATCGCATCAAGGGCGACTTCGACTACGGCAGCGGCCGCGTGGAACACAACAGCAGATTCCAGATGCGCTACTGGAAGGACCAGGCGAGCTACCCCTTCCAGAGCCACGACCTCTGGTTCCTCACCGAGAACATCCGCTGGGGCTACCTGCCCCCCGGCCTCGACACGAAGTCGCTCATCGCGAAGGTGAATCGCGAGGACATCTGGCGGCAGTGCGCGAAAGAGCTCGGCGTGGACGCGAAGGACATTCCCGCCTCCACGTCCCGCGGCGTCGAGAAGTTCTTCGACGGCAAGGTCTTCGATCCGGCCAATCCGAGGAAGTACCTCGAAAGCCTCTCGATCAAGTACATCAAGTCGGCCTGAGGAGAAAAGCGCCATGACGACCGCTGAAATTGTCGAGGCCCTGCCGCTCGCGGCCACCCGGCCGCCGGGCGCACTGCGCATCGCGCTCGCTGCCACGCTGCGGGTGTTCGTCGAGCGCGTGCTGCCGCCGCTCGTCATCATCGGCGTGCTGCTCATCCTCTGGCAGATCGCGGGCTCCCGGCCCGGCGCCGCGCTGCCCGCGCCTTCGAAGGTCGTGCAGGACTGCTGGGAGCTGATCGCGCATCCCTTCTACGACCACGGCGGCAACGACGTCGGCATTGCGTGGCAGCTCGCCGCGAGCCTGAAGCGCGTGGCCTGGGGCTACTCGCTCGCCGTCGTCGCGGGCGTGAGCCTGGGTGTGCTCGTGGGCCAGTCCACCTGGGCGCTGCGCGGGCTCGACCCGCTCTTCCAGATCCTGCGCACGGTGCCGCCGCTCGCGTGGCTGCCGATTTCGCTCGCCGCCTTCCGCGACGGCCACCCGTCGGCGATCTTCGTCATCTTCATCACGTCGATCTGGCCGATCATCATCAACACGTCCATCGGCATCCGCAACATCCCGCAGGACTACCGCAACGTCGCGAAGGTGATCCGCCTCTCGGGGCTCGAGTACTTCGGCAAGATCATGCTGCCGGCCGCGGCGCCCTTCATCTTCTCGGGGCTGCGCATCGGGGTCGGCCTCTCGTGGCTCGCGATCATCGCGGCCGAGATGCTGATCGGCGGCGTGGGCATCGGCTTTTTCATCTGGGACGCGTGGAACAGCTCGCGCATCAGCGACATCATCCTCGCGCTCGTCTACGTCGGCCTCGTCGGCTTCGCGCTCGACCGCGTCGTCGCATTCGTCGGCCGCAAGGTCACCCGCGGCACCGCCGCGAGCTGAAAGGGATTCGCCATGACGAAGAGCTACCTCACCCTCTCGTGCATCGACATGACCTTCGGCCAGGGCGCGAGCGCGAATCCGGTGCTCAAGGGCATCGATCTGGCCGTCGCGCAAGGCGAATTCATCACGCTCATCGGGCATTCCGGCTGCGGCAAGTCCACCGTGCTCAACATCGTCGCGGGGCTCCTGAAGGCGAGCGCGGGCGGCGTGATCCTCGACGGACGCGAGGTCGACCAGCCCGGGCCCGATCGCGCCGTCGTGTTCCAGAACCACTCGCTCCTGCCCTGGCTCACCGTCTACCAGAACGTGGAGATCGCGGTCGGCAAGATCTTCCGCGACACGAAGACGGCCGCCGAGCGGCGCGACTGGGTGCTGCGCAATCTCGAGATGGTGCACATGGAGCATGCGCTTCATCGGCTGCCCTCGGAGATTTCGGGCGGCATGAAGCAGCGCGTGGGCATCGCGCGGGCGCTCGCGATGCAGCCGAAGGTGCTGCTGCTGGACGAGCCGTTCGGCGCGCTCGACGCGCTCACGCGCGCGCACCTGCAAGACGAGGTGATCCGCATCCAGGCCGCGCTCGGCAACACCGTCCTCATGATCACGCACGACGTGGACGAGGCCGTGCTGCTGTCCGATCGCGTGGTGATGATGACCAACGGCCCCGCGGCGACCGTCGGCCAGATCATGCAGGTGGACCTGCCGCGTCCGCGCGACCGCATCGCGCTCGCCGAGGACAAGACCTACAACCACTGCCGACAGGAAATCCTCTCCTTCCTCTACGAGAAGCAGCGCAAGGTGGAGTCCATCGCCCGCGGCGCGAAAGCCGCAGGCGTCGCGAAGGCGGCCGCCGCATGAAGAAGTCACGCCTGGTGATGGTGGGCAACGGCATGGCCGGCGTGCGCACGCTCGAGGAGCTGCTGAAGATCGCGCCCGGGCTGTACGACGTGGCCGTGTTCGGCGCCGAGCCGCATCCGAACTACAACCGCATCCTGCTGTCGCCCGTGCTCGCGGGCGAGCAGACGCTCGACGAGATCGTGCTGAACTCATGGGACTGGTACCGCGACAACGGCATCGCGCTGCATGCGGGAAAGAAGGTGATCGAAGTCGACCGGGTGCGGCGCATCGTGCGCGCCGAGGACGGCACCGAGGAGGAATACGACCGCCTGCTGCTCGCCACGGGCTCCAATCCGTTCGTCCTGCCGGTGCCCGGCCGGGACCTGCAAGGCGTGATCGCCTACCGCGACATCGCGGACACGCACGCGATGATCGAAGCGGCCCGCGAATACAGCAAGGCGGTCGTGATCGGCGGCGGCCTGCTCGGACTCGAAGCCGCCAACGGCCTCAAGTCGCGCGGCATGGACGTGACCGTGGTGCACGTGATGCCTTGGCTCATGGAACGCCAGCTCGACGACGTGGCGGGCCGGCTGCTGCAGAAGTCGCTGGAAGACCGGGGCATCCGCTTCATGATCGGCGCGCAGACGCAAGAGCTCGCGGGCGGCGAGGACGGCCGCGTGAAGGCCGTGCGGTTCAGGGACGGCAGCGCGATCGACGCGGACCTCGTCGTCATGGCCGTCGGCATCCGGCCCAACACGGAACTCGCCGAGCGCATGCGCCTGCACTGCAACCGCGGCATCGTCGTGAACGACACGATGCAGACGGTGACCGACGCGCGCATCTATGGCGTGGGCGAATGCGTGAGTCATCGCGGCGTCGCATACGGCCTCGTCGCGCCGCTTTTCGAGCAGGCGAAGGTGGCGGCGAATCATCTTGCGCGGTTTGGCATCGGCCGCTACGGCGGCTCCCTCACGTCGACCAAGCTGAAGGTGACCGGCATCGACCTTTTTTCCGCCGGCGAGTTCATGGGCGGCGAAGGCACCGAGCAGATCGTCATGTCCGATCCGTTCGGCGGCGTCTACAAGAAGCTCGTGATCAGGAACGACAGGCTCGTGGGCGCATGCCTCTACGGCGACACGGTCGACGCGAGCTGGTACTTCAGGCTGCTGCGCGAAGGCCGCAGCATCGCGGACATCCGCGACAAGCTGATGTTCGGCGAATCGAACATCGGAGATGCGGGCCACGAAGGGCGCAGCCAGGCCGCCGCGATGGCCGATGCCGACGAGGTGTGCGGCTGCAACGGCGTGAGCAAGGGTGCCATCTGCAAGGCGATCAAGGAGAAGGGCCTCTTCACGCTGGACGATGTGCGCAGGCACACGAAGGCCAGCGCTTCGTGCGGCTCCTGCACGGGGCTCGTGGAGCAGATCATCATGTTCACGGCCGGCGGCGACTACTCGGCCGCACCGAAGAAGAAGGCGCTGTGCGGCTGCACGGACCACAGCCACCAGGAAGTGCGCGACGCGATCCGCGCGAACCGGCTGCTCACGGTCGGCGAGGCGATGGCGTTCATGGCGTGGCGCACGCCCGACGGCTGCGCAACCTGCCGGCCGGCGATCAACTACTACCTGATCTCGACGTGGCCGAAGGAAGCGGTGGACGATCCGCAGTCGCGCTTCATCAACGAGCGCAGCCACGCGAACATCCAGAAGGACGGCACGTATTCGGTGGTGCCGCGCATGTGGGGCGGCGAGACCACGGCGGCGGAATTGCGCCGCATCGCGGACGTCGTCGACAAGTACGGCATCCCGACGGTGAAGGTGACGGGCGGGCAGCGCATCGATCTCCTCGGGGTGAAGAAGGAGGACCTGCAGGCCGTCTGGCGCGACATCGGCATGCCTTCCGGCCACGCGTACGCGAAGGCGCTGCGCACGGTGAAGACCTGCGTCGGCAGCGAGTGGTGCCGCTTCGGCACGCAGGACTCCACGCGGATGGGCAAGGACCTGGAGCGCGCGCTCTGGCGCATGTATGCGCCGCACAAGGTGAAGCTCGCGGTATCCGGCTGTCCGCGCAACTGCGCCGAAGCCGGCATCAAGGACGTGGGCGTGATCGGCGTCGACTCGGGCTGGGAAATCCACGTCGCGGGCAACGGCGGCATCAAGACCGAAGTGGCGCAGTTCCTCGTGAAGGTGAAGACGTCCGAGGAGGTGCTCGAGTACGCGGGCGCCTTCCTGCAGCTCTATCGCGAAGAAGGCTGGTACCTCGAACGCACGGTGCACTTTGTCTCGCGCGTCGGGCTCGACTATGTGAAGAGGAAGATCGTGGAGGATGCCGCGGGACGCGAGGCACTGTGGGAGCGCCTTCGCTTCGCGCTCGACGGCGAGCCCGATCCCTGGTTCGAGTTGGACAAGGCGGGTGTCGACGTGAAGCAGTTCGCGAGCATCGAGGTGGCCGGGGCATGAACATGGGGGAATGGAAGCTCGTCTGCCGCGTGGCGGACATCCCCGTGCTGGGCGCACGCCGCATCGGCCGGCCGCAGGGGATGGATGTCGCGGTGTTCCGCAACGCCGAGGGCGGGGTCTTCGCCCTGCTCGACCGCTGCCCGCACAAGGGCGGGCCGCTCTCGCAGGGCATCGTGTTCGGCACGAGCGTGGCCTGCCCGCTGCACAACTGGACTGTCGGCCTCGATGACGGTTGCGCGCGGCAGCCGGACGAAGGCCGCACGCCGAAGTTCCGGGTGAAGGTGGAGGACGGCGCGGTGTATCTCGACGCGGTGGAACTCGCGAGCCTGGGGATCGATGCGGCGAAGCCGGTCGCGGGGCCCGAACGCTGTTCGCGGCCCGCTTCCACCCCCAGCTCCGTCGTCCCTTCGAATGCGCGGACCCAGGGCGTCCCGGACACCGAGGAACGCTCTGGATTCCCGCCCTCGCGGGAATGACGGCGCGAGGCAGACGTGAGGCAAACGCGCTCCACCTGCCCCTACTGCGGCGTGGGCTGCGGCGTCATCATCGAATCCGAGGGCGACCAGATCACGGGTGTCCGGGGTGACCCCGATCACCCCGCGAACTTCGGGCGCCTGTGCACGAAGGGATCGACGCTGCACCTCACAGCCGCCGCCGCCGTCACGCGCCAGGCACGGCTGCTGCATCCGATGCGGCGCGCACAACGAGGCGAGGCGCCGGTCCGCGTCGCATGGGACTCGGCACTGGACGGCGCCGCGCACCGCTTCGCACAGGCGATCGACGCCCACGGACCCGACGCCGTGGGCTTCTATATCTCCGGCCAGCTGCTGACCGAGGACTACTACGTCTTCAACAAGCTCGCCAAGGGACTCGTCGGCACGAACAACATCGACACCAACTCGCGCCTGTGCATGAGCAGCGCGGTGGCGGGCTACAAGATGACACTGGGCGCGGATGCGCCGCCCGCGTGCTACGACGACGTGAATCATGCGGATTGCCTCTTCATCGCGGGCAGCAACACGGCGTGGGCGCATCCCGTGCTCATGCGCCGCATCGAGGATGCGAAGGCCGCGCGGCCTTCGATGAAAGTGATCGTGGTCGATCCGCGCCGCACCGACACGGCCGAACTCGCCGACCTGTTCCTCCCCATCCAGCCCGGCACCGACGTGATGCTCTTCCACGCGATGCTGCACGTGATGCTGTGGGAAGGCTGGACCCGGCCCGGCTTCATCGCGGCGCACACGAGCGGGTTCGATGCGCTGAAGGCCACGGTGCGCGAATGCACGCCGCAGAAGGCGTCGCAGGTCTGCGGCGTGAGCAAGGAGGACATCTTCACGGCAGCCCGGTGGTTCGCGGCTTCGCCCGCGACGCTGAGCCTCTACTGCCAGGGCCTCAACCAGTCGTCGAGCGGGACCGCGAAGAACGCGGCGCTCATCAACCTGCATCTCGCCACGGCGCAGATCGGCCGCGCCGGCGCCGGGCCGTTCTCGCTCACGGGTCAACCCAACGCGATGGGCGGACGTGAAGTCGGTGGGCTCGCGAACCTGCTGTCGGCGCACCGCGACCTGGCCGATCCGCGGCACCGCGCGGAAGTCGCCGCGTTGTGGGGCCTGGAGGACGTACCGGCGAAACCGGGCAAGACCGCGGTGGAAATGTTCGAGGCGGCGGCCGATGGCGAAATCAAGGCGCTCTGGATCGCGTGCACGAATCCCGCGCAGTCGATGCCCGATACGAACACGGTCCGGCGCGCGCTCGAGCGCGCGGAGTTCGTGGTGGTGCAGGAGGCCTTCGCAACGACGGCGACGTGCGCTTACGCCGACCTGCTGCTGCCCGCGACGAGCTGGGGCGAGAAGGACGGCACCGTGACCAACAGCGAGCGGCGCATCAGCCGCGTGCGCCCCGCGGTCGCGGCGCCGGGGAGCGCGCGTCACGACTGGCGCATCGCGACCGAGTTCGCAAGGAGGCTGCAGCGCGAATTGCGAAAGACCGCGCCGCGCTTCGACGGCGAAGACGCCGAATCGATCTGGATGGAGCACCGCGAATCCACCCGCGGCCGCGACCTGGACATCACCGGCATGTGCTACGCCATGCTCGAAGCGTCGCCGCAGCAGTGGCCTCTGCCCGAAGGCGCATCCGGCGGCAAGGCGCGGCTCTACGAGGACGGCCGCTTCGCCACGCCCGATGGCAAGGCGCGCTTCGCCGACGTGAAGTACGTGCCCGTCGCCGAACCGCGTGAAGCCCGCTTTCCGTTCTCGCTCACGACCGGGCGACTGCGGGACCATTGGCACGGCATGAGCCGCACCGGCACGCTCGGGCGACTGTTCGGCCACGTGCCCGAGCCCGCGGTGATGCTGCACCCGCAGGACATGGCGCGCCACGGGCTGGCCGAAGGCGACCTCGCGCACGTCACGTCGCGGCGCGGCGCCATCGTGGTTCCCGTGCAGAGGGACGACACGATCGGCCTCGGCCAGGCGTTCATCGCGATGCACTGGGGCCCCGAGTTCCTCGGCGGCTGCTCCTCCACCGGCGAGCCGCTCGGCGGCGTGAATGCGCTCACGACCTCGGCGCGTTGCCCCTCCTCGAAACAGCCCGAACTGAAGCACGCCGCGGTCAAAATCTCGAAAGCGGAGCTGCGCTGGTCGCTGCTCGCGATGGCCTGGCTGGACGCGGACGAAGCCTTGCGCACGCGCGAAGCGCTCAGGGACATGATGAAGGTGTTCCCGTTCGCCGCCTGCGTGCCTTTCGGACGCGAACGCGCAGGCGTGATGTTCCGCGCGGCCGGGTACGAAGCACCGCCGGAAGCATTGCTCGCGAGCATCGAGGCGTGCATGGGGCTCGATGCTCGCGACGCGCTGCGCTATGCCGATCGCCGCCGAGGCCAGCACCGTGCGATGCGGCTGTCGCGCAGCGAGGATGGCGCCGCGAGACTCGAAGCGTTCCTGCTCGCCGGCGACACGAGCGCGCAGGCGTGGATTCGCGCGCTGCTGCAAGAAGAGCTGCCGGCCGGGGCGTATGGCCGCCTGCTGCTCGCACCGGGCGCGAAGCCGCCCGAGGCCGTGCGCGTGCGAAGCCGGCGGGTCTGCGCCTGCCTCGACGTGAGCGAGGACGCGATCCGCGAGCATCTCTCGGCCTCTTCGGGAGCGGACGACGTGCGCATCGCTTCGCTGCAGGCGGCGCTGCGTTGCGGCACGCAGTGCGGTTCGTGCGTTCCCGAATTGAAGCGCCTGGTGCGCGCGGTGCCCGAGGCCGCGAAACCGGTGCGAATCGGCTTATAGCCGCAAGTCATCAGTGGTCTGGGACAATGCGTTCCCGATGGGAATCAGCCAGTACATCAAGGAGATCGGCCGGGGCAAGCGCGGTGCTCGCCCGCTTTCGCGCGAGCATGCGGCCGATCTTTTCGGCCAGGTACTCGATGGAACGGTCACGGATCTCGAGATCGGCGCGTTCTGCGTTGCGATGCGCATCAAGGGCGAAACCACCGAAGAGATGGCGGGCTTCCTCGATGCGACGGCCGCGCGGTTGAACCGCGTGAGCGCGGCGGGCTCGCAGCCGATCGTCGTGCTGCCGAGCTACAACGGCGCGCGCCGCCTTCCCGTGCTCACGCCGCTGCTCGCCTTGCTCGTGGCAAAGCGCGGGCTGCCCGTGATGATCCACGGCACCGCCACCGAATCGAGCCGCGTGTTCGTGCCGGACGTCCTCGCGCAACTGGGCATCCACGCTCGCGCGCGCATCGAGCCGGTCGCCGACGGCGAGGCCGTCTACGTCCCCACCGAACTGCTGTGCCCGGGGCTGAAGCGGCTTCTCGACGTGCGCCGCACCATCGGCGTGCGAGGCAGCGCGCACAGCCTCGTGAAGCTCATGAACCCGTGCGCGAGCCCGGCCGTGATCGTGGCCAGCTACACGCACGCCGAATACGCGGTCTCCATGGCCGCGGTGTTCGAACTGATGAAGTCCACCGCGCTGCTCCTGCGCGGCACCGAAGGCGAAGCGGTGGCCGATGCGCGCCGCCTTCCGCAAATGGATGGGTTCGTGCGCGGAGAACGCGTGACGCTCGAGGCCGGACGCAAGGGCACGGCCGCCGATGTCCCCGATCTGCCCAAGGAGATCGCACCGGAACACACGGCCGCCTATATTCGAAGCGTGCTGGACGGATCGACCCCGCTGCCCGAATCGCTGTCGGTGCAGGTGGAACACATCTTGCGTCTGGCCCATTCATGATGAATCCAGGCAAGGTCACACTGGTCGGCGCCGGTCCCGGTGACCCCGAGCTGCTGACGCTGAAGGCGCTGAAGGCCATCCAGGCGGCCACGGTGCTGCTCGTCGACGATCTGGTGAGCCCCGAGATCGTGGCGCATGCGTCGCCCACGGCGCGGATCGTGCACGTCGGCAAGCGCGGTGGCTGCAAGAGCACGCCGCAGGCCTTCATCGAGAAGCTCATGGTGATGGCCGCGCGCGAAGGCGAGCGGGTCGTGCGGCTGAAAGGCGGCGACCCCTTCATCTTCGGGCGCGGCGGCGAGGAAATGGCGCACCTGCGCGAAGCGGGCATCGAAGTCGACGTGGTGAACGGCATCACTGCGGGCCTGGCCGCGGTGACGTCGCTCGGCGTCGCGCTCACGCATCGCGAGCATGCGCATGGCGTCGTGTTCGTCACCGGGCATGCGAGCGCGGGCTCCGACGGCCTGGACTGGCGCGCGCTCGCGGCGACCGCGCGCGATGCGAAGCTCACGCTCGTGATCTACATGGGCGTGAGCGGCGCAAGCCGCATCCAGCAGGAGCTGCTCGCGGGCGGATTGCCGGGCGAAACGCCCGTGGCGATCGTGCAGCGCGCGAGCCTGCCCGGGCAGCGGCAGGCGGTCGGCACGCTGGCCGCGCTCGCCGGGACCATCGAGCGCGAAGCGATCGCGAGTCCTTCCGTGATCGTGATCGGCGATGTGATCCGCGGGGTCGCGACTCTGGCCGAAGTGCCGCTGCGCCGGGTGGGCTGACTCGCTTCGTCCGCGGCGGGACGACACCCCGCCCTACACTTCGCCGATGCATTCATTCGACGTGGCCGTGATCGGCGCCGGCGCCGCCGGCCTCTTCTGCGCCGGCATCGCGGGCCAGCGCGGCCTGAAGGTGCTCCTCGTCGATCACAGCGAGAAGATCGCCGAGAAGATTCGCATCTCGGGGGGCGGCCGCTGCAACTTCACCAATCGAGACCTCGACCCGCGCGCACCGCACAAGCACTTCCTCGGCGAGAACCCGCAGTTCTGCCGCTCCGCGCTCGCGCGCTACACGCCCGCCGACTTCGTGGCGCTCGTGCAGCGCCACGGCATTGCCTTTCACGAGAAGCACAAGGGCCAGCTCTTCGGCGACCGATCCTCGGAGGATTTCATCCGCATGCTCGTCGCCGAATGCGATGCGGGCGGCGTCGTGCGCTGGCAGCCATGCCGTGTCGGCGAGCTCGCCACGGCGGGTGACGCGTACGAATTGCGAACGGACCGCGGAACGGCCGCGGCGCGCAACGTCGTCATCGCGACCGGCGGCCTCTCGATCCCGAAGATCGGCGCCACCGATTTCGGCTATCGCATCGCCAGGCAGTTCGGCTTGCGCATCGTGCCGACGCGTCCGGGACTCGTGCCGCTCACGTTCGAGGGCGATTCGTGGACCGCATTCGCATCGCTCGCGGGGCTCTCGCTGCCGGTGGTGATCGAGACGGGCCGTAAGAAGGAACGCATGGCCTTCCACGAAGATCTGCTCTTCACGCATCGCGGCCTGAGCGGCCCCGCGGTCCTGCAGATCTCGAGCTACTGGCGCGAGGGCGCGCCGCTTGCGATCGACCTCGCGCCGGACGTCGACCTCTGCGAAGCGCTGGCGCAGGCGAAGCTGCGCTCGCGCAAGTGGGTCGCCAACGAGCTTGCCGCCTTCGTCCCGTCTCGGCTGGCCGACGCGTGGACGCAGCAGGACGCTGCGTGGCAGCGTCCCGTCAACGAAGTGTCGGACAAGGCGCTTCAGCAGCTTGCCCAGCGCCTGAAGCGCTGGGAGCTTACGCCGAGCGGTAGCGAGGGCTATCGCAAGGCCGAAGTCACCGTGGGGGGCGTCGACACGCGCGAGCTGTCCCAGCAGACGATGGAATCCAGGAGAAAGGGCCTCTGGTTCATCGGGGAAGTCGTCGACGTCACCGGCTGGCTGGGCGGCTACAACTTCCAGTGGGCCTGGGCGAGTGCCCATGCGTGCGCGCAGGCGCTCGCGGCGCAGTCCGGGGTGTGATCCGGGGGTGGGCGGTTGCGGGGCGGGGACGACGAGTCTCTACTTGACCAAAGGGCCGATTGGAACTCCGGCTGGCTTCGCGTTACTCACTGGAGTAGTCTCTGCCGTGACGTAAAATGCTGCAACGCAACAGAGAGATGGCGATTGACCTGCGGCAATCAACGCTACGTCCAATCGGGCGTTTTTCCGGTGACGACGCTACTCTTTTTCGATTAAAAGGTGAGCATGGCTGGCACATCCCACAAGATCACGACGGGCGAAGCGGTTCATGAGCTGTTCGCGAGCGAGCCGACTCGACCCTACGTCTTCGGCGAGGAATCTGTTCACCTTGACCGCGGGCGACTGGACAAGGCGATGGCCGCGCCGCACGTCTGCCTGCCTGAAAACGCCAACACGCCCGAAGAAATATGCGCATTTCTAGACGCTGCGTCTAGAGCGCTGAAATGACCTTCACGGTCGATTTCAGTCAAGAGTTTCTCAAGCAATATCCGCAGTTCGACCAGCAGCAAAAGCAGTGCATTGGCGAGTTCGCGTCCTTGGTGAAGGCGCATGGGCTTGATCAAACCAAGCTGCGAGGGAAACTCACCGCGTCATGGTTGAACGCATCCGCCGCGGATCACCAATACGCGTACCAAAACAATCTCTGGCACTATCACGCCGGATATCCGAGTTACCGTCAGAATCCGAATGGCCCAGACACATCGGAGTGGGTGATTCACTTCCAGTGGTTCTACAACTCGACCCACATCGACATTGTTGACTTCTACGCACACTACAAGGCGTGGCCCAAACGCGGCTTCTATCTGCCGCCACGCGATGCGCTGAAGCCGTAAATGGGATTAGCGAGAGTTTGCCCTTTTTGCGCTCGCCGGCAGCCCCAGGTTGCCGGTTTTCCCCATCCGGCTATAATCTACGGCTTTGCTGGCAACCCCCACCGGCCCGACACCATGACCTGAAGGTGGGGAACCCTCGCGGAGAGTCCTCGATCTTCTCTTCCGCAACTGAACAGGAAGTTCATGACGACCATTCGTGTGAAGGAAAACGAGCCGTTCGACGTGGCGTTGCGCCGCTTCAAGCGCACCATCGAAAAACTGGGCCTGCTCACCGAGCTGCGCGCCCGCGAGTTCTATGAAAAGCCCACGGCCGAGCGCAAGCGCAAGAAGGCTGCCGCGGTCAAGCGCCACTTCAAGCGCGTTCGCAGCATGCAGCTGCCCAAGAAGCTGTACTGAGCCCCGGTTCAGCAAACTCCATCGAAAGGCTCGCCCGGGGATGCCCGCGCGGGCTTTTTTTTTGTTCTCCGGAGAACGACATGAGCCTGAAGGATCGCATCAACGAAGACATGAAGGCGGCCATGCGCGCCAGGCAAGCCGAGCGCCTGGGCGCCATTCGTCTGCTCAACGCCGCCATCAAGCAGAGGGAAGTGGATGAGCGCGTCGCGCTCGACGACGCCGCGGTGATCGGCGTGATCGACAAGCTCATCAAGCAGCGCAAGGACTCCATCGAGGCGTTCCAGAAAGCGAACCGGCCGGACCTCGCCGACAAGGAAGCCGCCGAAGTGGCGGTGCTCTCCGCCTACCTGCCCGCGCGCCTGTCTGCCGAGGAGATCGCGGCCGAAGTGAAGGCGATCGTGGCCGAACTCGGAGCCAAGGGACCCGGGGATATGGGCAAGGTGATGGGCGCCGTGAAGCAGCGCCTCGCGGGCAAAGCCGACATGGGGCAGGTGAGTGCGGCGGTGAAGCAGGCGCTGGCGGGGTAGGAAGACGCCAGGGCGATCGCGCAGTTCTTCCGGGTCCCACGCAGGAAATCGACCCGGCACAACCGCGGTCTTGTGCAACTTCCACGGTCGTATTGGCAGGCACGCGTTCCGTGCCTATACGAAAGGCTCGAGTCCCGGTTACGGCCGCAAATCGCGCCGATCCACCACTAACATGCGCGCTCTTTCCGAATCCGGAACCCAAAGGGAGTGCACATGGTGGCATCGCCAACGAACGGCAACGACGTCCTCTTCGGGACGGACATGAACGACAACATCCTCGGGGGCTCGGGCGGCGATACGCTCGTGGGGCTCGATGGCGACGACACCCTGACGGGAGGTACCGGCAATGACGGGCTGGTGGGCGGCGCAGGCAACGACGTCGCATCGTTCTCCGGACCGAAGTCCGACTACTACATCGAATGGACCGGCAACTCCGAGTGGCTGGTGATCGACTCGGTGCCGGGGCGTGATGGCACGGACCAAGCGGTCGACGTCGAGCGCCTTCGATTCGCGGATGGGGAGGTCGAACGCTCCGCCTATACCGGCCCGGCGATCTTCGGAACGACCGCCAACGACACGCTCGTTGGCACGGACTTGTCCGAGGGATTCGACGGCGGTGCGGGCGCGGACCACATCGCAGCCGGCGCAGGGGGCGACTTCGTGATGGGCAATTTCGGCGACGACTTCATCGACGGAGGCGCGGGATCGGACTGGCTGGATGGCGTTGTGGGTAACGACACGCTGATTGGTGGGCCAGGCGACGACTTCCTGGATCCGGGCATCGGCACGGACAGCCTGGTGGGAGGCGAAGGAATCGACATCGCCGTGTTGTGGGACCTCCACGGCGCGACCGTGGACCTGCAAGCGGGTTCGATGCAAAGCGGCGAGTCCAGTGCCGTGCTCGCGAGTATCGAAGGCGTGCTTGGAACATCGTCACCCGATACGATCAGCGGCAACGCCGAAGCCAACCTGCTGGTGGGCGACTTCGGCGCGGACACCCTCTCGGGTGGAGCGGGTAACGACACGCTGGAAGGAGAAGGGGACAGCGACAGCCTCATCGGCGGCGACGGTACGGACGTGGCACGTTGGTCCGAGCCCCGGTCCCAGTTCGCGATTTGGCCTGCCGCAGGCGGCTATGTCGTGAGCCAGATGGGCTCCAGTTATTTCGGTGCCGACACCCTCACCGGAATCGAGCGCCTCGAATTCCAGCACCAAGTGATCGCGATCGACCTCGACGGCAACGCGGGCGAGACAGCGAGGATTCTCGGCGCCGCGCTCGGGGCGGGCAGTGTGCACGACACGTCGCTGGTGGGAATCGGCCTGCACCTTCTCGACAGCGGGTGGACTGCCTCGCAGCTTGCCGACGCGGTGGCACGGCTCGTGTCTGCGGACACATCGGACGACGCTTTCGTAAGCCAGCTGTACACGAACGTCGTTCACGCGGCGCCTTCACAGGCCACAGTCCAGGCGATCACGGAGTTGCTGAGCAGCGGCGCTTTCGACAGGGGTTCACTGCTGTTGATGGCAGCTCACACGCCGGTCAACGAGGAGAGCATCGACCTCGCACATCTTGTGGGGACTGGCTTGCCCTATATTGCATACGGTTGACGCCAGCCCTGCGGCGTTCGCCCACGCAGAAGAGCGGGCACATGCACTCGCTCGCGAGGCTCGCGGTAATCGCCAGCACGTGAACTCACCCGGCAGACCGAACGGGCAAGCGCCGGCATCGACTCGCTCAACGATCAAGCAGGTGCGCGACCTGCGCATCGTCGGGCCACTGGAGTCCTCGCCGGAATCGTTCATGCCAGTACCGCCGCACCTCGGGTTCTTCGATGCGCTCGAAGTGACGGACCAATGCATCGAGGCGTTCGCTGAGCGGGAAATTCTGACCCTGCAGCATGCGCATCAATCGCGCACGCGCGGAGCCAAGCACGTCGAACAGCGGTTGAGCGGCATCGAAGTCAACCAGGCCGATTCGGTGGCAGATGTCGGCGCAGCGCGACTCGTACATGACAAGGCACAGGCTCAGCGCGCGCGAAGCCCGGCGATAGGACGCAAGGTTTTGTTCGAGGACATCGTCCACGTCCCGGAAGTCCATTTTTCAGTCTCTCCCTGCGGGCTGATGTGCCCGGTTGTAGCGGCGGCATCTTAGCGATTCCGATGCCGGATTGCCAAACAATTTTCATCTGCGCGGCGACGCTGACGCTTGCCCAAAAAAGGACCCTGGTTGCGAGGCACGTCCAGCCCCCCACCCGGCCCGACCGGACGAGCGCGCGATCACCGGGGGCGGCTCACTCCACGATCAAGCATGTGCGCGACCTGCGCATCTCGCCGAAGGAGCCGTTGCGCGGCGCCTATCCGCCGCAGAGCCTGCGAATCTGCTGAGGCAACTCGAGCGGATCGAACGGCTTCGCGATCACGCCCACGGCACCTTGCAACTCATGCCGCGCGATCTCCGCGGCCTGCACCTTCGCCGTCATGAAGATGACCGGCGTGCTCGCCGTCTCGGGCAGCGCGCGCAACGCGCGCAAGGTCGCATAGCCGTCCATGTCCGGCATCATCACGTCGAGCAGGATCACGTCGGCCTCGGCCCCGGCGGCGCGATCGAGCGCCTCCCGCCCCGACGAACACGCGGTCACCGTGAAGCCGCCGACTTCCTCGAGCGCCATGAGACCGATGATGCGGATGTCGGGATCGTCTTCGACGTAGAGGATGCGCTGCACTGGCAAGATTCTTCACTCCCCGGCGGGTTGCGCGGGCACCTCGGCGGGCGGGCTGTGCGCCGCGACGACCACGCGCGGCAGGTCGAAGTGGAAAGTCGTTCCGCCTGTCGGCTCGTCGCGAAAGCCGATCGTGCCGCGCATGCGTTCCACGATCGCGCGCGAAATACTGAGCCCGAGCCCCGTTCCGCCGCGCCGCCTCGCATCGGAGCCGTCGGCCTGCGAGAAACGCGCGAAGATGCGCTGGCGAAAGTCCTCGGGCACGCCCGGCCCATGGTCGCGCACTTCGACCCGGAGCTTGCCGTCCACCGCACGCAGGCGCACTTCGACATCCGTGGACGGCGGAGAAAACTTCACCGCGTTCGACACGAGGTTCGTCACCACCTGCACGAAGCGGTCCGCGTCCACGCGCGCGGCGGCCTGCGCGTCATCGCCCGCATCGAGCACGAGGTTCACGCCGTGCTGCCGCGCGAAGCCCTCGTTGGCCGCGACGGCCTGCGCAAGCAGCGGCCCGAGCGGCGTCGCGCGCAGGTCGAGCCGCACCTCCCCCGAATCGAGCTTCTCGATGTCGAGGATGTCGCCCACGAGGCGCACGAGCCGTTCGCAATTGTCGTTGGCGATTCGCACGAGCTGCGCGGCCTTCGGCGGCAGCACGCCGGCCACGCCCGCCGCGAGCAGCGCGAGCGAGCCGCGGATCGACGTGAGCGGCGTGCGCAGCTCGTGGCTCACGGTGGCCACGAATTCGCTCTTGATGCGCTCCAGCTCCCTGGCCTGCGTCACATCGATGCCGAGCGCGTAGACGCCGATCACCTCGCGTTGCTGGCTGCCGCTGCCGAAGCGGGGGATGTAGCGCATCTCGTAGTCGTGCATTCGCCCGTCCCTGCCGCGCAGCGCGCGCTGATACACGACGGT
The DNA here is from genome assembly GCF_035548915.1 of Ramlibacter sp. Classification (GTDB taxonomy): domain Bacteria; phylum Pseudomonadota; class Gammaproteobacteria; order Burkholderiales; family Burkholderiaceae_C; genus Ramlibacter. The sequence continues at coordinate 79,622 of NZ_DASZSE010000016.1, forward strand.
ATTGCCGCGAAAGGCCTCCTGCACGTACCCGCCGATGCCTTCGTACAGCGCCTCGCCCAGCACCTCGCGCAAGAGCTTGCCTTCGATCTGCTTGCGAGTGACACCGAGGCTGTCCTCGTACGCGCGGTTGTGAAAGAGAAGGCGCTGGCGCGCATCCACATACCCCATGAGCGCCGGCACCGCGTCGATCATGTCGCGAATCTGCGACTCGCTCGCGCGCAGCGCCTCGCTCACGCGCTTCACCTCCGCGAGGCTGTGCGCGGCCCTCGCGTCGGCGGCGGCACGCCGCCGGGCATACGCCATCACCAGAAGGAAGGCCCAGCCGAGGAGCACCACGGAAATCAGGCCGAGGCCCGCGATCAGCCATTGCACCGCCTGAGCGCTGCGGGCGGTTTCGGTTCGCACCCGCTCCATGAAGCCGCCCTCGTTCGCGTGGATTCGCTCCACGAGCCTGTCGATCTTCTCGCGCAGCCGGCCCGAGGCGCTGCTGCCCACGCGCGCGCCGGCGGCCGGCAGTCCCTCGGCGCCGAGCGTGCGCACGGTGTCGTCCATGTAAGCGAGCCGGGCGCGAATGGCCTCCTCGAGCGAAGCGAACAGCTGCTGGTCGTCGAGCGCCGCTTCGGCGTCGCGCGCCTGAACGACGGCGCGCAGCGTCTCGTCGCGCGCCGTCCTGTAGGCCGCGAGGTCCGCATCGGTGCGCGTGATCACGTACTTGCGCTGCCACGACTCCGCCGTCCTCAGGCGCAGCGCGGCACGCTCCAGCAGCAGCGTCGCCTCCTGCGAATGGCGTTCCTGCCGCGCTTCGGCCAGGAACGACTGGATCGTGAACACCGCCGCGACGCCGAAGAACACCACCAGCGCGAGTCCCATGCCCAGAGCCCATGTGATCTGCACGCGGTAGTCGGCGGCGCGCATCGATTCAATCCTGCCCGCTCGGCAGAAAGCTCCTGAGCGCGTCGACGGCGTGGGCGAGCGCGAGCGGGCGGTCTTCGCCCGCGACCATGGCGCTCGCCGCTTCCTCCACGGCCCTCGCGGCATTGCCGAGTTCGCGAAAACCGTAGGTTCCAGCGGTGCCGTAAAGCGAGTGCGCCGCGCGCTCGAGCTCGCGCAGCGCATCGGCGGAGGTGCGCGCGGGACCCACCAGCGCTTCGATGTGAGCCACCTTCGCGGGAAGCGAGCGCGCGTACTCGACGCGTCCCGCTTCGATGCGGCGCATCAGTTCCTCGCGCGAGATGCTCATCTCGACGGGTGCGTGGACGCCGCGCCGCCGGGGGCGGCGGGCATGCCGAGCACGGTGCGCACCGCCTCGACGAGCGCCTCGGGTTCGAACGGCTTGGTGACGTAGCCGTCCGCGCCGGCGGCGAGGCCCTTGATCACGGAGTCGCGCGTGGCGCGGGCCGTGAGCATGATCACCGGCACTTCCTTGAATGCCGGATGCTCGCGCATGCGTGCGAGCACGTGAAAGCCGTCGACGTCGGGCAGCACCACGTCGAGCAGCACGAGGTCGGGCAGCGGCACCTGCCTGAGCGCTTCGACGATGCCCGCGCGGTCACCCGCCGCGCGCACCTCGAAGCCTTCGAACGTGAGGTAGTGTTCCAGGAACTTCTGCAGCTGCGGCTCGTCCTCGATCACGAGCGCGCGCAGTCGCCCGAGCCCCTGGGCACCCGGCACCGCGAGGCCGGGACGTCGCCGCGCGATGCGCACGAAGTAGCCCGCGCGCCTGAGCGATGCCTCGGCGGCTTCGGCTTCCACGCTCGCCTGCGCAACGAGGGGCGCTGACGGCTCGAAGTTGAACTGGCCCGCGAAGGGGTCTTCCAGCTGCAGCCGCAGCATGCCCTGGCGCACGAGCCGCTCGAGCAGGGCTTCGGTCTGCGGCGCGGCGTCGGCCGGCAGCCCTGCCTTCATCTGGCCGACGCTCAGGCGGCCGTCCACGCGCACGAGCATTTCGAGCTCATCGGGCGAGACGGTCGTGCGCGCCGTGCGAAGCTGCTGTTCTCCCAGGGCGGTCAATGCAAAGATGTCCGAGTCACGCATCAGGCACCTCTTCGGCCTCGCTGATTCTAGAGTGAGCGCGGCGCGCTCACCAATCGGTGATTGTCGGGTTGCGGTATTCGAAGATGTTGTCGGTGGCGAGATTCGAGTACGAGACCGACACGCTCGCCTGAAGGCCCGCGACCTGGTGCCACCAGCCGAGCGGCAGGAAAAGCGTTTCTCCCGGCTCGAGCGTCGTCTCGAGCACCTTCACCTTGGCGAAATCGGGAAACCGCGCGAGGTCGGGCTGGTCGGCATCGACCGGGCTGAACATCTCGTTGTAGTTGTAAAGGCGCGGCGTTTCCAGCGGTGAGACGAGCTTCCAGCGCTTGCGGCCGATCACCTGCGTATGAAGCAGCATCACTGTGTCGTGGTGCAGCGGCGTGCGCGTTCCGGCGGGGCCGAGCCAGAAGTACGACAGGTCTTTCAGCCGCGCGCGGTCGCAGTAGGCGGGCAGCGGCCCGATGTCGTCCAGGAGCGACGCGAATTCGGGCATGCGCAAGAGCTGGTTGTTGGCCGTGAGGTAATAGTCGTTCGTCGCGCCGCCTGTTTCGACCATCTCCACGAACTCGCCGAAGCGCACGGTCTTGCGGTGCAGGGCCTTGTTTTCCTCGAAGCGTGCATCGGCGTTGCGATTGGCCTGGATTTCCACCGGGAGGTGGCCGAAGCGGTCCTTCAGCCGAGGCAGCGTCCACTCGCGCAACGCGGGCCAGCCTTCGGCGAGCCCCGTGAGCACGACAGGCCGGCTGCCGCGCGCGTAGCGTTCCCAGAATTCGTTCACCGGCACTTTCTTGCGGCGTTCGATGACGGTGTAGTTCGGATCGGACTGCCACACTTTCTGCTGGTTCGCGAGCACCGATTCGAGCTTGCGGGTGAGCTGCTGGTGTTTGCGCGCGGCGAGGAAGACAGGATTGGATTCGAGGTCGGACAGGGCCTGGATGCATGCGGCGCGGTCGAGTCCGGCCGCGACCATCGTGTCGAGCATCGACTGCGTGCTGCATTCGCGCAGGCGGTTGTCGGCCATCCATTGCATCCAGTTGGCGGGCAGGGGCGCGTACATGGATCGCGGTTTTACTGGGAGAATGCTTTCATGCCAAGACGAAACAGCAATACCAGGGTGGCGCGGCAGGTGATGGAGCTCGCGTTCGCGGCGCCGCAAGTGGTTGCGCATCGCACCGCGCGCATGGCGCGTGCCGGTGCGCGGCCGACGGCGCGCGACCGGGCGGAGTTCACTCGCATGGGCACGGAGAAGTTCGCGGCCTTTTGCAGCTCGTGGGCGGCGATGTGGGGCGCGATGTATTCGGCTCAGTTCGAGATGATGTCGAAGGTGATGGCCGCTGGGCTCGCGCCGGTGCATACGAAAGCAGTCGCGAATGCGAGGCGGCTGGGGCGCAGGCGGGGGTAGGGGATGGGGGTGCCCCATCTGCCCCCAATTTGTCTCTCTGACCTCGGACTTGGGTTGAATTGCCCTTGCAGGGCGGTGCCTTGATTGCCCATCTCATGGGTGTCGGACTTGGGTTCAATTGCCCTTGCAGGGCAGCACCTCGCTTGCCCTATCTCATGGGTGTCGGACTTGAGTTGAATTGCCCTTGCAGGGCAGCACCTCGCTTGCCCTATCTCTCCCCCCGCCCTCTCTTCCCCAGCGGGGAAGAGAGGGAGCTAACACGGACATCCGATTTGGGCTCGTCGTGCCGACAAAGGGCCGAAGACCCGATGGGTCGGGCGGTGCTCCAAGTTTAGAAACGACTACGAGACCATGCATGTCCGCGGTCGCGCGCACGGCAGTGACGAAGCTACACATGTCGCCCCGCCACCCGACCTTTCGGGTCTTCGGCCCTTTGTCGGCACGACGAGCCCAAATCGGTGTTTGGCTCCCCTCTCTTCCCCGCTGGGGAAGAGAGGGGCGGGGGGAGAGATAGGGCAAGCGAGGTGCTGCCCTGCAAGGGCAATGAACCCAAGTCCGAGACCCATGAGATAGGGCAAGCGAGGTGCTGCCCTGCAAGGGCAATGCAACCCAAGTCCGAGACCCATGAGATGGGCAAGCAAGCCGCCGGCAAAGAAACCCTAACTCCCCGCCACCTTCATCCGGTTCACCAGCAGCGACCCCACAGTCTTAGCACCGTAGTTGTACACATCCGCACCGACCGCATCGATGCCCGCATACATATCGCGCAGATTGCCCGCGATCGTGATCTCCTGCACCGGATACGCGATCTCGCCACCCTCGACCCAGAAGCCGCTCGCACCACGCGAATAGTCGCCCGTCACGTAGTTCACACCCTGCCCCATGAGCTCGATCACGAAAAGTCCCCTGCCGAGCTTCTTCAGCATCCGCACCAGATCGTCCCCCGGGTCCGTGAGCCGCGAGCTGAGCGTGAGATTGTGCGAGCCGCCCGCATTGCCCGTCGTCTTCATCCCCAACTTGCGCGCGGAGTAGCTCGAAAGAAAATACCCAGCGACCCTGCCTTCGTCCACCACCTTGCGCGGGCTCGTGCGCACGCCCTCTTCGTCGAAAGGCGCGCTGCCCTTGCCACGCCTCACGAACGGGTCCTCCGTCACGTCGATGTGATCCGCAAAGAGCGGCTTGCCAAGCGAATCGAGCAGGAAGCTGCTGCGGCGATAAAGCGCCCCGCCACTCACAGCCTGCACGAACGCGCCCAGCAGCCCCGCCGCAAGCGGCGACTCGAAAAGAACCGGACACTCCCGCGTGCTGATCTTGCGCGACTTCAGGCGCGCGAGGGCACGCTCGGCCGCATAGCGGCCCACGGCCTCGGGCGATGCGAGCTCGTCCGCACTGCGCATCGAGCTGTACCACGCATCGCGCTGCATGTCGTCGCCCCGGCCCGCGATGGGCGCCACCGAAATCGAATGGCGCGAGCTCGCATAGCCGCCACTGAAGCCATGCGTGTGCGCACTGAAGAAATGGCTCTGCTGCGCCGACACACCCGCGCCTTCGCTGTTGGCAATGCGCGCATCGGTGTCGAAAGCGGCGCGCTCGCAGCGCAACGCGAGTTGCGCGGCATCTTCGCTCGTGATCGGCCAGGGATGGAACAGGTCGAGGTCGCGCTGGTCCTCGCGCCGCGCGATGTCGCTCTCGTCCGGCAGGCCCGCCACCGGGTCTTCGGCCGTGAACCGCGCGATGTCGTAGGCCGCCTGCACGGTCTGCTCGATCGCGGCGCGCGAAAAATCGGACGTGCTCGCGTTGCCACGCCGCTGGCCGATGTAGACCGTGACGCCGAGCGACTTGTCGCGATTGCGCTCGACCGTTTCGAGCTCGCCCTTGCGCACCGACACACTCAGGCCGCAGCCTTCCGACGCTTCGGCGCCCGCGTCGGTCGCCCCCAGCTTGCGCGCATGCGAAAGCGCGAGACTCACCAGTTCCTCGAACCGCTCGCGCGTGTAGCTGAATCCGGCATTCGTTCGCTCTTGGGCCTTGTCCATGGCGGGCTATGATACTTGGCGCCGCTCGCTCACCATTGCGGGCACTCGCATCCTCCATGTCACGCAAACCGAAAAAGGGCTATTTCGTGCGCGGCCAGTTCGTGGCCGCCGGCAGCGAACTCGACGCCGAACTGCAGGCCGAACGCTCGGGCGGCGAGCCGAGCAAGACCGAGCTGAAGAAGGAAAGCACCGAACTGCAAAAGCTCGGGGAAGCGCTCCTCACGCTTCGAGCCGCCGCATACGAACGGCTCGAGCTGCCCGATTCGCTGCGCGATGCCCTGGCCGAGCTGAAACGCATCACCGATTTCGAAGGGCGCCGGCGGCAGCTTCAGTACGTCGGCAAGCTGATGCGCGCCCTGGACGAAGACGCGCGGCAGGCGATCCGCGATGCGCTCGCTGAACAGCAATCGGGTTCCGCGCAGGAAACGCTCGCGCTGCACGCCGCGGAAAAGTGGCGCGACGACCTGATCGGCGACGACCGGGCGCTCGGGCAGTGGCTCTCGCATCATCCTTCGACCGACGCGCAGCAGCTGCGCGCCCTGATCCGCCAGGCGCGCAAGGACGCGCAGCCGAGTGCGGACGAGGTCGCGAAGGGGCAGGCGCCCCGGCGCGGGCGCGCCTATCGCGAGATCTTCCAACTCGTCAGGGAGCAACTGGAACATGAGTGACGCATTCGACTCCGTGAAGATCGGCATCGTGTCCGTGTCGGACCGCGCTTCCTCGGGCGTGTACGAGGACAAGGGACTGCCCGCCTTGAAGGACTGGCTCACGAGGGCGCTGAAGAACCCGATCGAGTTCGATCCGCGCCTCATTGCCGACGATGCGGCGGCGATCGGCTCGGCGCTTGTCGAGCTCGTGGATGCCGGCTGCGCGCTCGTGCTCACGACGGGTGGCACGGGGCCGGCGCCGCGCGACGTGACGCCGGAGGCGACGCTCGCGATCGCGGACAAGGTGATGCCGGGGTTCGGCGAGCAGATGCGCCAGATCAGCCTGCGGTTCGTGCCGACGGCGATCCTGTCGCGTCAGGTCGCGGTGATCCGGGGCAAGTGTCTCATCATCAACCTGCCGGGGCAGCCGAAGTCGATCCAGGAGACGCTGGAGGGACTGAAAGACGCCGCGCCGGGCATCTTCGCGGCGGTGCCGTACTGCATCGACCTGATCGGTGGCCCTTACCTCGAGACGAACGAGGAAGTGTGCAAGGCGTTCCGGCCGAAGAGTGCGATTCGCGGGAAGTGACGCTGCTGCTGCAGCGATCATCGGAGGCGCAGTGATTGCCGCGGTGGCAATCGGATGCCACCAATCCCGTCGCGGCAATTCGACCCGTCATTGGCAGCGGCAATCCCAGGCCGTCATTCCCGCGATGTCATTCCCGCGAAGGCGGAAATCCCAGGCCGTCATTCCCGCGAAGGCGGGCATCCCAGGCCGTCATTCCCGCGAAGGCGGAATCCAGGCCGTCATTCCCGCGAAGGCGGGAATCCAGTGGCTTTCTGCCGGCTCTGGATTCCCGCTTTCGCGGGAATGACGGATCGGGGGGCACCTCCGATCCCAGCATTCGCGGAATGACGGGTCGGGGCGCACCCTGGATTCCCGCTTTCGCGGGAATGACGGGCCGGGGGGGCCACCCCGGATTCCCGCCTTCGCGGGAATCACAAGTCGAACCGTCACTTCCCCACGAGCTGCGTGAGCTTGTCCGCCTCGAAGTGTTCCTTCAGATGCGCCTCCTCGGGCACGCATTCCTCTCCCGCCTTCGCGTGCTGCACCCGCTCGAGCGCCTGCCACAAGAGTGCGATCTGGTGCTCGTGCGACGACGCGCTGTCGATCAGCCCCTTCATCGCCTGCGACAAAGGGTCGTCGCTCTGCGTCACGCCATAAGCGGAAAAACCCATGCGCGCCGCGGCCGCTTCGCGCCGCTCGCTGTCCTCGGCCTGGATGATGCGTGCCGGAATTCCGACAGCGGTCGCCCCCGGCGGCACCGGCTTCGTCACCACGGCATTCGACCCCACGGCCGCGTTGTCCCCCACCACGAAGCCGCCGAGAATCTTCGCGCCCGCGCCGACGACCACGTTGCGCCCGAGCGTCGGATGCCGCTTCGCGCCCTTCGTGAGCGACGTGCCGCCGAGCGTCACGCCCTGATAGATCGTGCAGCCGTCGCCGATCTCGGCCGTCTCTCCGATCACGATGCCCATGCCGTGGTCGATGAAGACGCCGTTGCCGATCGTCGCGCCCGGATGGATTTCGATTCCCGTGAGCCAGCGCGAGAACTGCGAAACGAACCGGCCGAGCCAGCGCAGCCCGCGCAACCACAGCCGGTGCGCGAGCCGATGCAGCACGAGCGCATGCAGTCCCGGGTAACACGTGAGCACCTCCCACGTGCTGCGCGCGGCAGGATCGCGGTCGAGGATGCACTGGATGTCCGAACGGATGCGGCTGAACATGGCGGCTCTTTGCGGATGCCCGTACAGTCTAGCGGCTAGGCTTGGCGGCTGCAGCAGCCATGGCCTTGGCAACACCACGCAGGATGTGGATTTCCTCCCGCGTGAGCTGCGCCCGGTTGAAAAGGCGGTTGAGCCGCGGCATCAGCTTCTTCGGCGCGGCGGGGTCCAGAAAGCCGATGTCGGTGAGCGACTGCTCCCAGTGCCGCAGCATCCCGGCCACTTCGCTCGCGTCGGCTTTCCCGCCTGCGCCCTCCTCGCCCGCCGAGCCGCCCACGGGGCCGAATCCGCCCAGCGCCGTGCGCCACTCGTACGCCACCACCTGGATCGCGGCCGCGAGATTGAGCGATCCATAGTCGGGCGACGTCGGGATCGTGAGGGCCGCATGGCAGCGGTACACGTCTTCGTTGCGCATGCCGTAGCGCTCGGAACCGAACACGAACGCGACGCTCGACTGCGAAGCCGCGGTGCCCGACAGATGCTCGCGCGGCGTGAACGTCGGCGGTCCGAAATCGCGCGGCGTCATCACGGTCGCACAGAGGTAGCCGATGCCTTGCACCGCCTCGTCGAGCGAAGCGACGATCCGGGCCTTGCGCAAGACGTCCGAGGCGCCGCTCGCGCGATCGATCGCCTCCTGGCGGCGCAACACGTCGGCCCATCGGGGAGCCACGAGCACGAGATCGTCGAAGCCCATCACCTTCATCGCGCGCGCGGCCGCGCCGACGTTGCCGGCATGGCTCGTGTGCACGAGGATGAATCGCGTCTTCAAACGTGAATCGTCAATGTGTTCGCGACGGCCTCGGCGCGCTGCGTGCGGATCACGGCAGCGAGCGCGGCCTCCAGTCGCTCGCGGGAAAACCACAGCGATTCGAATCGCGGCAGCGGCTTGAATCCGTCGGGGCAGAGATACGGGCTCACGATCACGCCCTTTCTGTGCATGGCATGGACGTCGTCTTCCGCGAAAGTCCGGAATCCCGCGGGACGGATGCCCGCGTTCAGCAGCAGGTGGTTCACCAGCGCCATCGTCACACCATGCATCGGCTGATCGAGCAGCGCGCGCATCCCCGGCGGATTCGCGGCCACGATGTGACCGCGCGAGAAAAGCCACTCGACTTCGGACTGCATGAACCGGATGCAGTTCACACTCGCCGCGCCGCGATCCGGAAGCGGCCGGTATCTCGGATGGATGCGTTCGAACTGCGCGGCGTGCTCGCGGCGCGCCTCGTAGCCCGCCTCCGACAGGCGGCCGTGATAAAGCGTTTGCCCACCCAGGCCCAGGATCGACGCCGCGGCGACGACCTGGTCGCAGCGCGTCTTCAAGGGCCCTTCGAGCAGCGCGCGCCAGGCGATCACGGTGTAGGTGTCGTTCACGTCCTGCAGCACGTAGTTCGCGTGTTGCCAGGCACGGACCGGTCCCTTCGAGCTATCGAGCCGCACGCCGAACACGTCGCGGGGGCCCGACTGGGCGTCGCGCCACCATGCGTTGACGCCTTCTGGCATGGCGCCGCCCGTGGCGACGTGGGCCGACTCCATCATCCTCGTCTCGTACGGTTGAGACAGATCGAAGCGGCCCGTCCTCGAGGCGGCCGCCTGGCATTGCACGGCGATCCGGCCCAGGCCTTCAGGCGGAAACGCCGGGTGTGTCTGGGTGACGTACGCCCTCGCCGGCGGCAACTTGCGCGCATGCGCGGCAGGCGGGGGTGGCGAGGTCGAGCCGGCATGGATCACGACGGATCGCCGGCACAAGTTGAAACGCATGGCTCAGGAATTTCCGAAAGAGGCACGAAGGTAAAATGGCCCTCCATTCTCGCAGCCCGCATCGCCGGGCTGCCGTCCTGCGCCGCCGGCCCGAGCGGCGCGCCAGCTCCTGAACAACATGTCGTCGTCCACCCAGCATCCCATGCTCAACATGGCCGTCAAGGCCGCACGCACCGCCGGTGCGATCATCAACCGCGCCGCGCTCGACGTCGAGGCCGTGCGCGTCTCGCAGAAGCAAGCCAACGATTTCGTCACCGAAGTCGACCATGCGAGCGAAGAGGCCATCATCGAGACGCTGCTGGGCGCCTATCCGCAGCACGGCATCTGGGCCGAAGAGTCGGGCCGCACGCACGGCCGGGACAACGCGGATCACATCTGGATCATCGATCCGCTGGACGGCACGACGAACTTCATCCACGGCTTTCCGGTCTACTGCGTGAGCATCGCCCTCATGGCCCATGGCCGCATGGAGCAGGCCGTGATCTACGACCCCACGCGCAACGACCTTTTCACCTCCACGCGCGGGCGCGGCGCCTTCCTGAACGACCGGCGCATCCGCGTGAGCAAGCGCACGCAGCTGAAGGAATGCCTGATTTCCACCGGCTTTCCGTTCCGTCCCGGCGACAACTTCGGCAAGTACCTGCGCATGATGGGCGACGTGATGCAGCGCACCGCCGGGCTGCGCCGCCCGGGCGCGGCCGCGCTCGACCTCGCTTACGTGGCCGCCGGCTTCAGCGATGGTTTCTTCGAAACGGGTCTGTCGCCGTGGGACTGCGCCGCGGGCTCCTTGCTCGTGACCGAGGCCGGCGGGCTGATCGGGAACTTCACGGGCGAATCCGACTTCCTCGAACAGAAGGAATGCGTGGCGGGCAATCCGCGCATCTACGGCCAGCTCGTGAGCATGCTGCACAAGTACAGCAAGTTCGCGAGCGTCGCCGAGAAGGCCGATGCGCGGAAAGCGGAAGAGCAACCGGGCGTGGATGCGACAGCGCAGCTGCCCGACGGCCCACGCGAGGATCCTTCGCCCGACGACCTGGAATGAAGGCCACCGAGACGACGGAGCCCAGGTGACTGAACTATCGCAGCTGCTCGACCAGCACTCCTGGAGCGCGACGCTCGTCGTCGCGCTGGTGGCGGTGCTCGTCGCGATCGCGTTGCATCGCGTGGGCGGCATCCTGCTGCGCCGCGTGGCACGGTACAGCGCATTCGCGCTCACCGTGCTGCGCGCGCTCGACCGCCCCGCGGGCGCCGTGCTGCCTTCGCTCGCGCTGCTGATGGTGTGGGGCCTCGCGCCCGACCAGCTGCCCTACCTCGCACGCGTGGAGCACTTCACCGTGCTGCTGCTCGTGGTCGCGCTCACGTGGCTCGGCTGCGCGGCCGTGGCGGGTCTCGCGAAGGCCATCATCGAACAGCATCCCGTCACGACCTCGGACAACCTGCAGGCGCGCCGCGTGCTCACGCAGACACGCGTGCTGTCGCGCTCGGCCACCACCCTCGTCCTCATCGCGGGCGCATCGCTCGCGCTCATGACGTTCCCGGGTGCGCGGCAAGTGGGCGCGAGCCTGCTTGCGTCGGCGGGGGTCATCGGTATCGTGGGCGGCCTCGCCGCGCGGCCCGTCTTCAGCAACCTGATCGCCGGCCTGCAGATCGCGCTCTCGCAGCCGATCCGCCTGGACGACGTGCTGATCGTGCAGGGCGAATGGGGCCGCGTGGAAGAGATCACCGGCACCTACGTCGTGCTCAAGATCTGGGACGAGCGCAGGCTCATCGTCCCGCTGCAGTGGTTCATCGAGAACCCGTTCCAGAACTGGACGCGCACGAGCGCGCAGATCCTGGGCAGCGTGATGCTGTGGGTGGACTACGCGACCCCCGTCGAGGCGATCCGCGCCGAGGCGAAGCGCGTGGCCGAATCCGCCTCCGAATGGGACGGCCGCGTCTTCAGCGTGCAGGTGAGCGACACGACCGATCGCGCGATGCAGGTCCGCGTGCTCGTCTCCTCGGCCGATTCAGGCAAGTCGTGGGACCTGCGCTGCAAATTGCGCGAGGCCCTCCTCGCGTTCCTCGCGCGCGAGCATCCGCAGTGCCTGCCTGTCGCGCGGCAGGAAAATCGCGGCGAGGCCGCGCCCTCGCGCGGGCATTTGACGACGATCAATGCGCAACCGGGGGACCAAGGTGCATCCTGAATGCATCCATGCGACTCACGAATTTCACCGACTACAGCCTGCGCGTGCTGATCTACCTCGCGGCGCAGCCCGGGCGGCGCGCGACCATCGCCGAAATCGCGAAGCGATTCGGCATCGCGGAGAACCATCTCATGAAGGTGGTGCATTTCCTCGGCAAGGCGGGCTGGCTCTCGACCGTGCGCGGCCCTTCGGGCGGCATCGAGCTCGCCACGGCACCCCAGCAGATCCGCATCGGCAGCGTCGTGCGCTCGACCGAAGGCGCCCCGGTACTCGCCGAATGCTTTGAGGACGACGGAAACTGCGCGATCTACGACATCTGCCGCCTGCGCGGCGTGTTCGATGAAGCTCTGACGGCGTTCTTCGCGGTGCTCGATCGCTACACGCTCGACGACCTCACCGCGAACCGGCGGGAGCTCACGCGCATTCTGTTTCCGATTCCGGCGACATCGCGCGATCAGTGAAGAACCTTCGCGGCATTCCCGCGCAGGCGCCTCCATACGCACGTATAGCCCTCACTCCCCCTCGCAAAAGCTAAGGTTGACTGGTGTTCAACCGTCCGCGCAGCGCCAGGCGACGCGGCCAAGAAGGGCGCTTCCCATGGCTTTGCACCGCACGTCCCACGGCAACGACGCGACCGTGGTCAACCAATGGCTCGACGCCTTCGGCCGCCGAACGGGCCTCGCGCTGCGGCTCGACGATGAAGGCGTCTGCAGCATCGGGCACGCGTGCGGCCTCGACTGCGTGATCGAATCGCCCGGCAACGGCTCGGTCTACCTGAGCGTGGCCATCCTGCCCTGGGAACCCGAAGCGCACCCCGATCTCGCGGAACGCTGTCTGGTTGCCCAATTCATGGGACGCGGCACCCACGGCGCATCGTTCGGCGTGGACCCGATCGATGCGCAACTCGTCGTGTGGCAGGAGCGTCCGATCGTGACGCTCGATGCGGCCGGCTTCGCGCACGCCGTCATGCAACTGCTGGAAACGGCGGTGCATTGGCGCAGCGGCCTTCCCGCCGCCGAGGAAGAAGCCGAGCGGGCCGCCGCGATCGATGCCGAACGCCCCGCCCACTTCAACATGCTGAGGGCCTGAGCCTCACGGACCGCCGACATGAGCCCTCTCAAAGCAGACAACGAGCCGCGAGCGCTCGACACGCCGCCGGACGCCGCCTTCACCCCCTCGATCGACGCGTTCGACGGCATGGACGACCTCGTCGAGCAACTGAGCGCGATCCGTCCTGCCAGGCAGTCGCGCAAGGCGCGCGTGGCCGATTTCCTCTTTCGCAAGACCACCTCGACCCTCGCGCCCGAAGCGTTTCGCGCCGCCAACCGCGCGCATACGTCCCGCTTCTTCCGCGCGGCCGTTTCGGCACGCGCCGGCCACAGCCCGCACGGCCAGGAGCGAAAGAAGCAGGCGATGGACGCGCTGCTCGCGGCCGTGCGGCCCGGCAAGGGCCAGCCCAACGCCGTGTTCGCGCGAGCCAAGGAATTCGCCCGGCCGCCCCGCGCCGGCGAACGGGGCGTGCACGGCACAGCGAAGGATCATCGCGAAGACGTCGCGTGCCTCCTGGCCGATGGCGGCGATGCGTTCCGGCAGGAACTGAAGAAGGCGATGGTGAGCTCCGGCCTCGTGGGCGGCGCGCGAGCCGACAAGCTCGTGGAAGTCATCTACACGGCACTCGTCGCGCAGTTCGCGACCGACAACGAGTCCGAGCGTATGAGCCACTACCAAGCGCGAATCGACGGCTTGCAAGGCGCCGGCCTCACGCTGCCCATGCGCCTGCAGGCACTGAATGCGATCGACGACGAATTGCGCGCAGACACTCGCCTCTCCCCCGCGGGCAAGGCCAAGCTCCAGCCGGGCATCGACGAGCTGCGCCTTCTCATGGAGCACGGCGCCGATACGCAGCATCAGCTGATCGCAGCGGCCACGCGCGGTGTGACCATCCAGACTTCCACCGCGGAACTCGGCCGCCGGCTGGAAGAACTCGCCCAGCACGAGACCTCGATTCACGAGAACAAGAGCCTCGACGGCGTCGCGCGCGAGCGCCTGCTCGCGGCCCTGGGCGAAGCGCGCACGCTGCTCGCGACGCTGCGCACGCGCACGCAGGACCTCGAAGGCCTGGCCGCCCAGCCGCGCCTGCAGAGCGCGCTGCGCCAGCTGGGTGCGCAGGAGTACGTGCAGGCCTGGCAGGGCTTCGTGCACGTGAGGGACACCGTGGCGCCCGCCTGGCGCGAGCCGCTCCTGAAGCGCCTCGACGACATCGTGACGGGTCCGCGCGAAGCGGGCTGGTTCACGTCCATGCGCGCGGGCGACGCCGACATCGTCGACCTCGTGCTGCCCGGTGAAGTGTGGGACGAGCAGGCGTTCGCGCTCAAGGTCGCGGGCGCGAAGCCACGAACGGAACTCGAGCACGTCAACCTGCAGACACAGCACGAGAAGCGCAAGGTCGCCCGCGACCTGGACTATGCGATGCAGTCCGCGGCGTTCCAGTCGTCGGTGCTGAAGCGCGTGGGGGCGAAAGGCCGCGCGGAAGCGCCGCCCGCCAACGCCTTCCAGGCGCTGAAGGCGGACGCCACGCTCATCGGATGGTTCATGCAGCATGCGCCCGCTTCGCTCGGCCAGCGCGATCTGGCCGTGGCCAACTGGATTCGACTGTCGCTGCACGACAGCGCGACGGGCGCGCCCGACCGTGCGAAGTGCGACGAACTCTTCGGTCAGCTGCGCGCGCGCGGGCTCGACACGCAGCAGATCGAACTGCATTCGAAGCAAGGCTTTCGCAGTTCCGCGGACGTGCTCGCGTGCATGAATCAGATTCGCGCGTTCAGCGCCGCGCTGCAGAAGAGCTCCGCGGCCGCCGCGGTCGATCCGCAGGTGCGCGCATCGCAGATCGGCATGCAGCTCCTGCAGGGCCTGGGCATTCAGGCAACCGATCTCCGGGACCCTGCGATCGACGCGCAGGCCGAGCGGCTGATCGAACGCGCGCTGCAGCAGAAAAGCGCAGCGACGGAAGTCTTCCAGACCTTGCGGCGCATCGCCGTGCTGCAAGTCGCCCTCGAGAGCGGCGACCCCAAGTTCACCGTGTCCGGGCGCAGCGCGAACGGCGGCACGCACAGCAGCCTCGTCATGAGCCGGCTGGCCGCGATGGGCATGAACTTCCAGTCGCGCGATCCGGCCATGCAGAAGACCACGCTTCACCTGCTCAGAAAGCTGCCGGCCGACAAGCGCACGCTCGATGCGCTCTGCGACGACTTCGATCGCGCCAGGCTCACGCGCAAGGTCGGCGCGGGCCTGCGTTCCGCATTCGTCGGCAAACCCGCGGGTGCGGCGGCTTCCCCCGCCCCCCTCACGGCACTCAGCCCCGCCCAGAAGCGCAGCGAGGCGAACGAAGCGGCGCTGCGCGGCGCGCTCGCTGAGCTCGAACCCGATCGCAGCATCTCGATCGTTTTCCGCGCGGAAGGCGAGATGTCGGTGTCCACGCCCGTCGCGCCCGGCCTCACGGTGGGCGCGCAGATGCGGGCGGAGCGCCACGGCGGCATCCGCGTCTCGCACGCGGCGGACGGCACGTTCAACGTGGAAGTCCTCGCGGGCACGAGCACGCGCGAAGGCGCATCGGTCACCACGCTCATGGACACGCTGGACGTGCGCCTGGGCGTCTCGCATGCCCGCGACAAGGGGCACCGGCTCACGTTCGAGCGGCGCGAGGACTGCGAGGCGTTCCTGGTCGCTGTCGCGCGCCGGGCCGACGTCGCCTCCGCACTGGGCGCGGCGCGCACTGTCGAATCGGCGGCACGCTCCGCACGAAGCGCGGACGCGAGCGTCACCGCGACGGCCGACCTCACGATCGCGTCGCTCTCCGCGACCTTCGCGGCCGAGGCGGGCGAGAGCCGCACCGTGCACGAAACCGGCGCGATCCGCCGCGAAACCTTCACCCGCGACGTCCGCGCCGAAGCGGTGCTCGGCGCCGCGCTCGCGGGCGATGTGGCCTCCGCCGAAGTCGGCACGGGCATCGACCTCGGCGTGCGCCGCACCGTCGTGCGCGAGCACGGCATGCTCGTGGGCGGCGAACCGGGCAGCGCGCTGGCGGCGCAGATGCCTTCGCTCAGCATGGTGGCGCGCGTGACGCGCGGCAATCTGCAGCGCTGCCTCGCGACGCTGCTGCCCGGCGCCTCCGCGAGCCAGCGGCAGTCGATCGAAGCGCAGCTGGGCGCGGTGGAAGACGGCGCGGAGCTCTTCACGCGCTTTCGCCTGACCGAGACGGCGCGGGTGCAGGCGAACGTGCTGCAGGGGCAAGCCAATGCGGCGCTGCGCGAAGGGCGGCCCGAGGAGGCGCGTCTACTCTTGCGGCGCGCGAACGAGGTCACGCGCGACCCGGCGAACTACGTGCCCGAGGGATTCGGCTGGACGATAAGCGCCACGAGCCAAGTGGAACGCTCGCGCGGCATCTACAAGGAGTCGGCGCAGCGCGACGACGAGCGTACCCGCTTCGTGGCTTTCGACGCGCCCGCCGCAGGGCAGGCGCCCGTTGGAAGGTCCCTCCTGCTCGCGGCCCTGGCCTGAGCATCCGCGAGGATGGCGGAAGGCTTGCCCGGATAATCCCGGCTGCATGAGCCGAAATCCCGAAGCGACCGACCTCTCGCGCCATACGCCGATGATGGCCCAGTACCTCGCCCTGAAGGCGGAGTACCCCGACACGCTGGTTTTCTATCGCATGGGCGACTTCTACGAGCTGTTCTACGCCGACGCGGAGAAGGCCGCTCGCCTGCTCGACATCACGCTCACACGTCGCGGCATGTCGGCGGGTGAGCCCGTCGTCATGGCTGGCGTGCCGTTCCATTCCGTCGAAGGCTACCTCGCACGGCTCATCAAGCTCGGCGAATCGGTCGCGATCTGCGAACAGGTCGGCGACGTCGCGACGAGCAAGGGACCGGTCGAGCGCAAGGTTCTGCGGGTCGTCACGCCGGGCACGCTCACCGACACCGAACTGCTCTCGGACAAGTCCGAAGCGATGCTGCTCGCGATCCACCAGGGCGCGCGCGGGCGCGTCGGACTCGCATGGCTCAGCGTGACGCAAGGCGCGCTGCGCCTCGCGGAATGCGACGCGGACGAAATCGATTCGTGGGTCGCGCGCATCGCGCCCAGCGAGCTGCTGTTCAGCGCCGGCGTGACGCCGGCGTTCGGCAGGTCGATCGAGGCGCTGCGCATGGCGATGCCGCTCACGCTCACGCAGCGGCCGGAGTTCCAGTTCGACGCGGGGCTCGGCCGCCGCAAGCTGATGGAGCAGCTGAACGCGGCATCGCTCATCGCCTGGAGCGCCGAGGAACTCACGCATGCGCACGCGGCAGCCTGCGCACTGCTCGCCTTCGCGGAGCACACGCAGGGTCGCACGCTCTCGCACGTGCAGTCGCTGCAGGTGCAGCGCGAAGGCGAGCTGATCGAACTGCCGGTCACCACGCGGCGCAACCTCGAACTCGTGCAGACGCTGCGTGGCGAAGACGCGCCGACGCTCTTTTCGCTGCTCGACACGTGCATGACGGGCATGGGCAGCCGCATGCTGAAGTCCTGGCTGCTGGAGCCCCGGCGCCAACGCGCGCAGGCATCGCGGCGGCTCGATGCGATCGATGCGCTGAGGGACAACGGGCTGTGGCAGAAGGTGCGTGCCGGGTTGAAGGGTGTCAACGACGTGGAGCGGATCACGGCAAGGATTGCGCTCAGGCAAGTCCGGCCCAGGGAACTGGTGGGGATGCTGGGGTCGTTGGAGAAGTGCCAGGGGGTTGGCGCGGCGCTGCCCTCACCGCAGCCCACGGCCCCCCGAGAAGCAGAGCTTCCCGGGGACCCCGGATCCCCCGCAAGCGCGAGAGGGAGTTTGCTGGCGGAGATTGCGAGGGACTTGCGGCCGCCCGCGGAATGCGTTCAAAGACTTGCGAAGACTCTCCTCGAGGACCCCGCGGCGCTCGTGCGAGACGGCGGCGTGATCGCCTCCGGCTTCGACAGCGAACTCGACGAACTGCGCGCGATCCAGGACAACTGCGACGGCTTCCTCCTGGAGATGGAAGCACGCGAACGCGCGCGCACCGGCATCGCCAACTTGCGCGTCCAATACAACAAGGTCCACGGCTTCTACATCGAAGTGACGCAGGGCCAGCTCGACAAGGTCCCCGCGGACTACCGCCGCAGGCAGACGCTCAAGAACGCGGAACGTTTCATCACGCCGGAGCTCAAGGCCTTCGAAGACAAGGCGCTTTCCGCACAGGAACGCGCGCTCGCCCGCGAGAAATGGCTCTACGAGCAGCTTCTCGACGACTTGCAGCCGCACGTGCCTGCACTCACTCGCCTCGCACGCGCGATCGCCGCGCTGGACGCGATCGCGGCGCTCGCCGAACGCTCCCTCACGCTGAACTGGTGCCGCCCGCAATTCATGAAGGAGCCCGGCATCGAGATCACGCAAGGCCGCCACCCGGTGGTCGAATCGCGGCTGGCCGAAACGAGCGGCGGCGCTTTCATCGCCAACGACACGAAGCTCGGCCCGAAGCAGCGCATGCAGATCATCACGGGCCCCAACATGGGCGGCAAGTCGACCTACATGCGGCAAGTCGCACTGATCGTGCTGCTCGCCTCGATGGGCTCGTGGGTGCCGGCCCAGGCCTGCCGCCTGGGGCCGATCGATGCGATCCACACGCGCATCGGCGCCGCCGACGATCTCGCCAACGCTCAATCCACGTTCATGCTGGAGATGACGGAGGCCTCGCAGATCCTGCACGGCGCGACCGCGCAAAGCCTCGTGCTGATGGACGAGATCGGCCGCGGCACGTCGACCTTCGACGGACTCGCGCTCGCGTCGGGCATCGCGGCGCACCTGCACGACAGGACGCAGGCCTTCACGCTCTTTGCCACGCACTATTTCGAACTCACCGAGTTCCCGGCCAAGCACCACTGCGCCGTGAACGTGCACGTGAGCGCCGCGGAGTCGGGCGCCGACATCGTCTTCCTGCACGAGATCCAGCCCGGGCCCGCGAGCCGGAGTTACGGCATCCAGGTCGCGCGGCTCGCGGGCATGCCGGTGGCCGTCGTGAACCACGCGCGCCACGCGCTCGCGGCGCTCGAAAAACATCAGGAAGAATCGCGCGAGCAGGTAGACTTGTTCGCATCGCCGCCCACCCCGGATTCGAGCGCGGCAAGCACGCCGAGCGCGGTGGAAGCGGCGCTGGCCGCGATCGATCCGGATGCGCTCAGCCCGCGCGAAGCGCTCGATGCGCTCTACGCGCTCAGGAAGAAACTGCACGCGAAAGACAAGCCATGACCTATTGCGTCGGCATCAAACTGAACGCGGGACTCGTGTTCCTCTCCGACTCGCGCACCAACGCGGGCGTGGACAACATCAGCACGTTTCGCAAGATGATCGTGTACGAAAAGCCGGGCGACCGCTTCATGGTGCTCCTCACCGCGGGCAACCTGAGCATCTCGCAGTCGGTGCGCGAGATCCTGCAGGTGGAGCAGCTGAAGGAAACGAGCGAGAGCGACCCGATCACGATCTGGAACGCGTCGAGCATGTTCGACGCAGCTCGCGTGCTCGGGCAGGCGGTGAGGCACGTCTACGACCGCGACGCGGAGTCGCTCAAGCATTCGGGCGTGGAGTTCAACGTCAACCTGATCTTCGGCGGGCAGATTCGCGGAGAGAACATGCGCCTTTTCCAGGTGTATTCGGCGGGCAACTTCATCGAGGCCACGGCCGAGACGCCTTACTTCCAGGTGGGCGAATACAAGTACGGCAAGCCGGTGCTCGATCGCGTGATCACCCCCGACACCGAACTCGACGAAGCCGCGAAGTGCGCTCTGGTCTCGATGGATTCGACGATGAAGTCGAACCTGTCGGTCGGGCCGCCGCTCGATCTGGTGGTGTACGAGGCCAATCGCTTCCAGACCGACAAGGTCGTGTGCATCGACATGCACAATCCTTACTACCGCATGCTGCACGAAGGCTGGGGGCAAAAGCTGCGCGAGGTGTTCGACAGCCTCGAGGACCCGGTGTGGGATGACGCGCACACCGAAGTGCCGCTCAAGATGGACGACGGGCGCAACAAGCCGCTGAAGAAGATCACCCGGCCGGAGGAGAAGCTGATCTGATCGGCCGCGGGCTTACTTGTCGACGAGGTGCAGTCCTTCCGACTGTGCCTTGCCGAGCTTCTCCGTCGTCACCATCAGTCGCTTCACCAGCAAGTCGATGAACGCCTTGTCGAAGCGAATCTGCAGATCCTCCGAGGCATGGCGCAGCGCCTCGTTCTTGATCTCGAGCACCACCACTTCGCTCTCGGCGATCGCGGTGGCCGTGCGGGTCGGCGCCTCGGGCTGCAGATAGGCCATCTCGCCGAGCGTCACCCCCGCCTCGACGCTGTTCAGCCGCTGGCCGCGGCGGCTGATCGACACGGTGCCTTCCAGCAGCACGCAAAACGAATCCCCGGGCGTGTCTTCGGTCATAAGCTCATGGCCGGCGGAGTGGATGTTCAGCATTCCGAGCCGCAGCGCCTCCCACAGCACGGCGTCGTGGAAGCCCGCGAAAAACGGAAGCGCGCGCATCTGCGCGAAGCGTTCGCCGTCGCGGTGCTGCGCCCGCTTGGCGGAATTGGACTTGTTGAGTTGGAGCACCGCATCGGCAAAATCGCTCCAGGTCGCGAAGCGGTCCTGCGCCTTCTTCGCGAGGCCCTGGCTGATGACGGCGTCCAGCCCGGGCGGCAGACCGGGGCGCAGCACGCTCGGCATCGGCGGGTCCTCGTTGCCGATCTTGTAGAGCGTGGCGTAGTCCGAGTCGCCTTCGAACGGGCGGCGCCCGGTGAGGAGCTCGTACATCACCACCGTGAGCGAGAACATGTCGCTCTGGTGCGTGCACTGCTCTTCGCGCACCTGCTCGGGCGCCATGTAGAGCGGCGAGCCCACGAGGCCCGCCACCTGAGTCACGTCGCCCTGGACCGAAAGCGCCGTGCCGAAGTCGGTGAGCTTCACGTCGCCGTTGCTCTGCAGCATGAGGTTGGCGGGCTTGATGTCGCGATGCACGAGCCCGATTTCCTGCGCGTGTTCGAGCGCGCTGCAGCACTTGTAGACGATGTCCAGCACCTGTGGCACGGGCAGGAGCCGGTCGGGCGTGCAAAAGCGCGCGAGCGACGTGCCCTGCAGGTATTCGAGCACGAGGTACGGCGGATCGGCGTCGTCGTCGGCGTCGTAGAGCCGCACGATGTGGGGATGCCGCAGCCGCCCGGCGAGCAGCGCCTCGTTGCGCAAGCCGCGCCTCAGGCGCCGCGCCTGCCGCTCGTCGGCGAGCAGGTGCTGGTGGATGCGCTTGACCGCCACCTGGCGGTTGTTGAACGCGTCTTCGGCCAGATAGACGGCACTGCTCGCGCCGCGTCCGAGTTCACGGATGACGCGGTACTTGCCGATCGTGTGGGGAATGCTGGGCGGACTGCTCATGGGCCTGCCTGGGGGAAGACCCGATATTCGCTGATCGGACGGGCCGCGACAACCACTCATTCGCACGATTTGCGTGGCGGATTGCCGGATGCTGCGGCGCAGCAACGACAGGGCGGTGTGTCCCGCACGCGGACGCCCGCCCTGGCGTGAGGTATCTCAGGGCTGCCAGTGCACCACGCCGGTCCACGCCGAAACCAGCACGACCACGCCGAAGGCGATGCGATACCAGGCAAACGGCGTGAACTTGTGACTGGAGATGTACCTGAGCAGCCAGCGCACGCACAGCCAGGCACTCGCGAAGGAGAACACGAATCCCACCGCGAACATCGGCAGATCGGCCGCGGAAAGAAGCGCCCGCTCCTTGTAGAGGCTGTAGACCCCGGCGCCGATGAGCGTCGGGATCGCGAGGAAGAACGAGAACTCGGTGGCCGCCTTGCGCGACAGGCCGAGCAGCATGCCGCCGATGATGGTGGCGCCGCTTCGGCTCGTGCCGGGCAGAAGCGCCAGGCATTGGGCGAGGCCGACGTAGAGCGCGTCGCGCCAGCGCATGTCGTCCACCTCGTGGATGCGCGCGGCTTCCTGCGGGCGGCGTTCGGCCCAGAGGATGACGAATCCGCCCAGGATGAAGGTGGTCGCGACGAACCAGGGCTTGAAGAGGTGCGCCTGGATCGCCTTGCCGAAGGCGAGGCCCAGGATCACCGCGGGCACGAACGCGACGAGCACGTTGCCCGCGAAGCGCTGCGCCTCGCGTTGCGTGGGCAGGCGCGCGAGCGTGTCGCGGATGCGCTGCCAGTAGACGAGGATCACGGCGAGGATGGCGCCGGTCTGGATCGCGATCTCGAAGACCTTGGCCTTGTTGTCGTTGAAGTCGAGCAGGTCGCCCGCCAGGATCAGGTGGCCGGTGCTCGAGATGGGGAGGAATTCGGTGAGTCCTTCGACGACTCCCATGACGGCCGACTTGGCCAGCAGGATGAGATCCAAATGCGTGCTCCGCGTGAAGAGCGCGGATTATGCCGTGGTCGTGTCTGCGCGGGGGCACTCGGGCGCACCCCGTCAATCACGCGCAGGCGGGGAGTCGGGGCGCGCCGTGAAGTCTCTGGATTCCCGCGTGCGCGGGAATGACGAGGTGGGGGGCTGCAGCGAGGGCGAGGGCGAGGGCGATGGCGACGTTACGCCATGGCCGCGCTCAGCGCTGCCGACGGCCGGTAGTGGCCGCCCTCGATGTCCGCCTTGTCCTGCCGCGCCGCGGCGTCCGTCTCCTTCCACACCTGCTTCTTCAGAAGCGGCGCCAGAAGGCCCATGAAAGGCGGCGTCTGCAGCCTGAGCTTCACGTGCACCTCGGTCCCCGCCTGGCCGCTTTGCAGCTTCGGCTCGAAGCGGAAGTCGATCTTCGCGCCCTTGTTGAAGCCGTCGATCGATTCGTCATGGATCGACCCGTCGTCGTCGATGCGCCGGTCCATGAGATCCGCCTGGCGCATGCCAAGCAGCTTCACCTCCTGCCGATAGCGCGCCCGCCGCGGCTCCTGCGCGAGCAGCTCGTAGCGCAGCTTGGGGTGCACGTTCGCATCGATATGGTGCTGAAGATCGGCGAACTGCGACTGCACCGTCTTCAGGGGTGCCGCAATCCACAGGCTGTAGTCGACTTCCACGGTCTTGCGCATGGCATACCTCCAAGTGAACGATGCCGGAAATACGCGGCGGCCGGAGAGTCGGATGCATGCCATGCATCCGGACGAGTCCGGCAGCCGTAACCGGGGAGTGAACGCCCTCCTTTCTCATCGGCCCGCCAGTGCTTTCGTGCTAGCCTTGCTGCCCTCAGGCATGCAAGAACTTCCGAACGAGCCCCTGGCCGCGCAAGCCACGCGCGACGATACGCTGGCCGGCTGGCTGCAGGCGGCCGCCCGGGGCGATGGCCGCGCGTTCGAGCAGTTCTACGGCGCCACGGCCCGCCACGCACTCGCGCTGGTGCGGCGCATCGCGGGCGACGGCTACGCCGAGGACGTCCTCTCCGACTGCTATTTCCAGGCCTGGCGGAATGCGGCGCAGTTCGACGCGTCGCGCGGCAGCGCCCTCACCTGGCTTCTCACCATGGCCCGCAGCCGCGCGCTCGACCGGCTCAGGCAGGAAACCCTGCGCCACGGCGGCCTGCCGGGCGCGCCCGAGTTCGACGCCGACGAGCACGCCGATGCGCATCCCGTCGGGCCCGACGACCTGCTCGAAAGCGTCGAGGCGCGCCACCGGCTGCACGCCGCGCTCGCGCGGCTCGCGCCCAACGAGCGCTGGGTGCTCGGCCTCGCGTACTTCCGCGATTTCAGCCAGTCGGAAATCGCCTCCATCACCGGTATGCCGCTCGGCACGGTGAAGTCGCTCATGACCCGCTCTCAGCACAAATTGCGCGAAGCGTTGCAAGATGGCGTGGCGGCGCCGCCGGCCGGCGCCCGCCCCAACTGACCCATGGAAGACCGCGACTTCGACCTCGACCCGGACATCGCCCGCGCGCTCACCGAAGCGCAGCGGCCCAGCGAAGCCGACGAGGCGTCGCTCGAGCGCGTGCGCGCGAAGCTCATGCGCAGGATCGCCAACGACTCGGTGCCGCATCACACGTCGATCCATGCCGGGCAAGGCTCGTGGCACGCGCTCCTGCCCGGCATCGAGCGCAAGGTCCTCTTCGAAGAGGGCGGCGTGATGTCGTACCTGCTGAAGTTCGCGCCGGGCGCGGTGCTGCCGGCGCATCGGCACCCTGTCGATGAGGAATGCGTGGTGATCTCGGGCGTCCTGCGCATCGGCAACCTCGTGCTGCCGCCCGGCAGCTATCACCGCGTGCGCCACGACATCATGGATGCGGACAGCACGAGCGACGAAGGCGCCGTGATCTTCCTGCGTGGCGCGACGCCCAGGGCCGATCAGCTGCTCTGAAACTGCCGAGGCAGGGCACCCGGCGGGTCAGCCCCTGCCTACAGACGGGCTCGGCGCGGTCCGCTAGTGCGCCCGTGGCCGCTGCGGTGCAATGCATGCACTGGAGGCTGCATATGAATTCTCACAAGCCCCTCGGTCCGCTCGGCACTCACCCTGTGGGCACCGCCATCGGCGGCGTCACGGGTGCCGTGGCAGCGGGAGCCACAGCCGTCGCCGCGGCGGGAGTCGTCGGCGCGGCCGTGGGTGCCGCCGTCGGCGCGGCCGTGGGTGGCGTGGGTGGCAAGCTGATCGCGGATCTGCTCGATCCGCAGATGGAAGACGCGTTCTGGCGCGACGCCTGGAAGGACGACAAACCGGCCGACCCGGGCGAAGCGTGGCAATGGGCGCACGACCTCGAATCAGACGTGCAGCGTGAACCTCGAACCAAGGAGTGATCGATGAACAAGCAGCAAGTAAAGGGTGTCGCGAACGAAGTGACCGGCGAAGTGAAGGAACACGTCGGCCGCGCGCTGGGCGACAAGTCCACCGAACTGAAGGGCCACGTTCAGGAAATGAAGGGCAAGGCTCAGCAGAAGATCGGCAACGCTCGTGAAGACCTGAAGGATGGCGCCGAGGAAGCCACCGACCTGGATCGCGAGGACCGCAACCTCGACAGGAAGTAAGCCGAAAGAGCGACCGAAGACGCGCCGGGGCGGATGCATTT
>NZ_DASZSE010000017.1:0-2158 GCF_035548915.1 Ramlibacter sp.
CACCGGCGAGCTGTACGCCGGCCTGATCGTGCGCGCTTCGGTGCGCCCGTACTACTACCCGCAGCAGGGCGGGGGCATCGCGTTCGGCCTGGGTAACATCCAGGTGCTGCGCGACGGCCCGCGCCTCGACAACCGCCTGGCAGCCGAGGACGAGTTCGAGGCGGATGCGAACGCGGCGGCAGCGGCGAGCAACGCCGACCTGACCGACATCCTGTAATTCCCCGCGCCTTGGCCCGCCCTTCGGGGCGGGCCTCTTTTTCTCCTCTGGAGCTCGTGTGGACGTTTCTCTCGACTTCGAGACGCGCAGCCTCGTCGACCTGGGGAAGGCCGGCGCTACTCGCTACGCGCAAGACCCAAGCACCGACATCTGGTGCGCCTGCTTCTACGTTCCAGACCTCGACGACATTCTGACGTGGCGGCCGGGGATGCCGCATGGCGTGCTCGGCCAGCTCGCCGCCGACCCGACCGTTATCTTTCGAGCGTGGAACGCCGCGTTCGAGCGGCGCATCTGGCGCGAAATCATGGTGAAGCGCTACGGCTTCCCCGACATCCCGCTTCATCGCTGGCGCTGCACGGCAGCGGAGGCGGCTGCGCTCGCGCTGCCCCGCAAGCTGGAGAGCGCCGCGAAGGTGCTTGGCGCTTCGCACCAGAAGGACGACGCCGGCCACCGCCTCATGCTCCGCATGGCGAAGCCCCGGCGCATCTTGCCAGACGGCACGCCCGAATGGTGGGACGACCATGAGCGCGTGCAGCGCCTGATCCGTTACTGCGCCCAAGATGTCCGCACCGAAATGGCCGTGAAGCAGAAGGTGCGCGACCTCACCGACTACGAGCTGCGCGTCTATCAGCTCGACCAACTCATCAACGACCGGGGCGTGATGCTCGACTCGGCAATGGCCGAGGCCGTGCGCGACCTTGCCGCCGAAGCGCAGACGCGCGCGAACCGCGAGCTGCGCGAGGTGACGAACGGCCGCGTGGCCGGCGTGACGAAGCGAGCCGACATCCTCACCTTCCTGCAATCGGAAGGCACCGAGACGGAGAAGGTGGACAAGGAGGCGGTGCGTGCGCTGCTCGCGCGCGACGACCTGACCGAGGCCGCGCGGCGCGTGCTGGAGCTGCGCGCCGAGGCCGGCAAGTCCTCCGTGTCGAAGGTGGACAAGATGTTCTCGTGCGTCTGCTTCGACGGGCGCATGCGCGACCTGCTGCTCTACCACGGCGCCGGCACGGGCCGCTGGACTGGCCGGCTGATTCAGCCGCAGAACCTGCCCGCGCGTTCCAAGGCGCTCGGCGATGAGTTCGACGCTGACCAATGGCGCGAGCCGGTGCTCGCTCACGACTACGACCTGATCGACGCCTGTTACCCGCCGCTCGAAGTGCTGGCGATGCAGCTCCGTCCGTGCCTTCGTGCCGCGCCCGGGCACCGCTTCGTCTGCGCCGACTTCGCGGCCATCGAAGCGCGCGTGCTCGCGTGGCTGGCCGACGAGCGGTGGCTGCTGGAGGCGTTCCGCAAAGGCGCGGACGTGTATCGGCTCATGGCCGCCGACATCTATCACAAGCCGGTGGACCTGATCGGCAAGCCGAGCGCCGAGCGCGACATGGGTAAGCGCGTGATCTTGGGCTGCGGCTTCGGCATGGGCTGGAAGAAGTTCATCCTCACGTGCGCGAAGGACGACGTGCTCATCGAAGACGCCGCCGCGCAGCAGATCATCGACACGTACCGCGATAAGAACTCGCGCATCAAGGCGTTTTGGTACGAGCTGGAGCGCTGCGCCGTCGCTGCGGTGAAGGCGCCCGGCGAGAAGTTCTACGCCGCCGGCGGCAAACTGATCTTCACCAAGCGCGGCGACTACTTGTGGATCGCGCTGCCGGGCCGCACGCGCGCGCTCGCCTACTACAAGCCGCGCATCGTCGAAAAGACGACGCCGTGGGGCTCGAAGCAGGACGCGGTGCGGTTTTGGGGCGAGGACAGCACCACGCGGAAGTGGATGCAGATAGACCTCTACGGCGGCCTCATCGCCGAGAACATCGTGCAGGCCGTGGCCCGCGACCTGATGGTGGACGCCATGTTCCGGGTGGAGGCCGCAGGGTACCCGTTGGTGCTCACCGTGCACGACGAATTGCTGTGCGAGGTGCCCGACGGCTTCGGTGACCTGGCCGA
>NZ_DASZSE010000018.1:0-317020 GCF_035548915.1 Ramlibacter sp.
GACACGACGTTCAGCGCTTCGTTGACCGACGGCACGGCCACGGGTGGCGGCGTCGATTACACCAGCACGCTCACCAATGCGAGCTTCAGCAACGGCGTGACGATCTCCGGCGGCACGATCACCGTCCCCGCGGGCGTGACGAGCTTCACGGTCACGGTCCCGACGACGTCCGACACCATCGACGAAGCGAACGAGACCTATACGCTGACCGTCGGCACGAAATCCGGCACCGGGACGATCAACGACGACGATAATGCGCCGACCATCAGCGGCGTGAGCAGCAACAGCGCCACGGAGGCGAGCGACATCGTCCACACCGTGACGCTGAGCAATGCCTCTTACCAGGACACGACGTTCAGCGCTTCGTTGACCGACGGCACGGCCACGGGTGGCGGCGTCGATTACACCAGCACGCTCACCAATGCGAGCTTCAGCAATGGCGTGACGATCTCCGGCGGCACGATCACCGTCCCCGCCGGCGTGACGAGCTTCACGGTCACGGTCCCGACGACAGCCGACACCATCGACGAAGCGAACGAGACGTACACGCTGACCGTCGGCACGAAATCCGGCACCGGCACGATCAACGACGACGACGGCGCGCCGACCATCAGCGGCGTGAGCGACAACAGCGCCACGGAGGCGAGCGACATCGTCCACACCGTGACGCTCAGCAACGCCTCCGCTTCGGACGTCACTTACGCGCTCTCGTTCACCAACGGCACGGCAGACGCCAGCGACTACACGAGCACCCTCACGAACGCCGCTTTCAGCGACGGCGTGACGGTTTCCGGCGGCATCATCACGGTGCCCGCAGGCGTCACGAGCTTCACGATCACCGTCCCCACCACGGCCGACAGCATCGACGAAGCCGACGAGACCTACACGATCACCGTCGGCGGCGCGAGCGGCACCGGCACCATCCTCGACGACGACGGCGCCCCGAGCTTCTCCATCTCCGGCGGCAGCGTCTCCGAAGGCGGCCAGGTCACCTTCACAGTCACCCGCACCGGCGATGCGCAGGCCGACCAGACGGTGGACTATTCCACCGCCACCGGCACCGCCGGCTCGTCGGACTTCACCGCCGCAAGCGGCACGCTCACCTTCTCGCAAGGCGACACGACCAAGACTTTCACCGTCCAGACAACCGACGACGCACTCTTCGAATCCTCGGAAAGCTTCACAGCCACGCTGGCCAACGCGAGCTCCGGCACGATCTCCACACCGACGGCGACGGGCACCATCGTCGACAACGACGCCGCCGCCGAATTCAGCATCTCCAACGCCAGCATCGCCGAAGGCGGCGTCCTCACCTTCACCGTCACGCGCAGCTCCGATTCGCAGGACGCGCAGACCGTGAACTACGCGACGCAGACCGGCACCGCGAGCCTCGCCGACTTCACGGCCAAGAGCGGCACGCTCACCTTCGCGCAAGGCGAGCTCACGAAGACGGTCACTGTGCAGACGACGGCCGATTCCATCTTCGAGGGCAACGAATCCATGACCGTCGTGCTGTCCGACGCCACGGGCGGAGCGACAGTGAGCGCCTCCGGCGGCACCGGCAAGGGCACCATCACCGAAGGCACGCCTCCCCCCCTCACGGTCAGCGACGTGATCGTGAACGAAGCCTCCCCGACCGCCGTGTTCACCGTGCACGGCCAGCAGGGCCAGGTGGTCTCGCTCGCGCTCTCCGACGCGTCGGCCACCGGCGGCGGCGTGGACTATGGCGCCACCGGCGCGACGAAGCTCCAGGTGTCGCTCAACGGCGGAACGACCTGGACCAACTACAACTCCCCGGTCACGCTCCCGGCGGGCGGGACCATCCTCGTGCGCACGCCGATCGTCGAGGATCTGATCAGCGACAACAACGAACAGTTCCGACTGCGCGCCACACCCAACGTCGGCGCCGGCGCGACGGGCACCGGCACCATCCGCGACAACGGCAGCGGCACCGTCTACGGGCCCGACGGCGATCCCGACCCCGATGCGCCTCGCACCGACGACCGGCCCGTGACGGTCACCGACGTCGACGTGAACGAAGGCTCGCCCACGGCGGTCTTCACCGTGACCGGCAGCCCCGGCCAGCACATCACGCTCGAACTGGATGGCGGCACGGCTTCCCCGGGCGGCACGGACTTCGGCTCGGGCGGCTCGAACAACCTGCAGATCTCGCGCGACGGCGGCCTCACCTGGACGAACTACACGCCCGGCGGCATCGATCTGCCGCTGAGCGGCTCGGTGCTCGTGCGCACGGAGATCACCGACGACGGCATCCAGGACAACAACGAACAGTTCACGCTCGTCGCGACGCCGCAAGGCGGCATCGCGAACACGGGCGACGCCGTGATCCACGACGACGGCACCGGCACGGTCTTCGGGCCCGACGGCAGCCCCGATCCCACCGCCATCCCGACGGACGACCGCCCCGTCACCGTGAGCGATCCGGTCGTGAACGAAAGCTCGCCGACCGCCGTGTTCACCGTGACGGGCACCGCGGGCCAGGTGGTGACGCTCGCGCTCGGCGGCGAAAGCGCGACACCCGGCGGCACCGACTTCGGCTCCGACGGTCCGTCGAATCTGCAGGTTTCGCTCGACGGCGGCGCGACGTGGAGCGACTACACCGGCCCGGTGACGCTGCCCGACGGCGGCACGATCCTCGTTCGCACGCCGATCCACGAGGACGGCTTCAGCGACAACAACGAGCAGTTCGATCTCACGGCCACGCCGCGCGGCGGCGTGACGGGCGCCGGCACGGGAACGATCCACGACGACGGCACCGGCACGGTGTACGGCCCCGACGGCCAGCCCGACCCGACCGCGATCCCGACGGACGACCGGCCCGTCACCGTGAGCGATCCGGTGGTGAACGAACATTCGCCGACGGCCGTCTTCACGGTGCAGGGCAGCGAAGGGCAGCTGGTGACGCTCGGACTCGACGGCGGCACCGCTTCGTCGGACGGCACCGACTTCGGCTCCGACAATCCGGACAACCTGCAAGTCTCGCTGGACGGCGGACTCACCTGGACCGATTACACAGGCCCCGTGACGTTGCCCCCGGGCGGCGCGATTCTCGTGCGCACCCCCATCACGGAAGACGGAATCAGCGACAACGACGAGCACTTCACGCTCATCGCCACCCCGCGCGGAGGCGTGGCGGGCGATGGCATCGGCACGATCCGCGACGACGGCACGGGCACGGTGTACGGGCCCGACGGCCAGCCCGATCCCGACGCTTTGCGCACCGACGACCGGCCGGTGGACGTGAGCGATCCCGTGGTGAACGAGGGCTCGCCCACGGCGGTCTTCACCGTGACGGGCAGCGAAGGCCAGCACCTCACGCTGCAGCTCACCGGCGGCTCCGCGTCGGCGGGCGGCACCGACTTCGGCTCGTCCGGCCCGAACAACTTGCAGGTGTCCGTGGACGGCGGGCTCACGTGGACCGACTACACGGGCGACGTGGTGGTGCCCCCGGGCGGCGTCGTGCTCGTGCGCACGCCGATCTCCGACGACGGCATCCAGGACAACAACGAGCAGTTCGCTCTCGTGGCCACGCCGCTCGGCGGCTTCGCGGGCACCGGCACGGCGAGCATCCACGACGACGGCACGGGCACGATCTTCGGCCCGAACGGACAGCCCGATCCCACGGCGATTCCGACGGACGACCGGCCCGTCACCGTGAGCGACCCCGTCGTGAACGAAGCCTCGCCGTACGCGGTGTTCACGGTGACCGGCAGCGGCGGGCAGAACATCACGCTCGATCTTTCGGCGGAGACGGCTTCGCCGGGCGGAACGGACTACGGTGCGCCGGGCAGCGCCAACCTGCAGGTCTCCACCGACGGCGGCCACACCTGGACCGACTACTCGGGGCACGTCACGCTGCCCGCGAACGGCACGATCCTCGTTCGCACGCCGATCACCGAAGACCACATCCGCGACAACGGCGAGGAGTTTCAGCTCACCGCGACGCCCATCGGCGGCGTGCGCGGCACGGGCACGGCCACGATCCACGACGACGGCACGGGCACGGTCTTCCGCCCCGACGGCACGCCGGACCCGACGGCGCAGCGCTCGGACGACACGCCCAGGCCGACGAACCCCGAAGCGCCGCCGCCGGCGCCACCGGTTCCCGCCCAGGTGCTCGCGGGGCCGCCTCCGGCCGCGCCGTTGCCGCCGCAGGTCTTCGACTCGGTGCTGCGCGCGGGCTACGTGTCCGGCTCGGGCGGCGACATGTTCGCGACGACCCTCACGTTCGATTCCACGGACACGTTCCGCGCGCTGCTCGGCATCCCCGGCGACCTGGATGACATCTACACGCGCGCGAGCGGCTTCCGCACGATGGTCGCGCAATCGTCCGACGGCGCGCTGCGGCTCTTCCGCGGCGTGGAGGACCAGATCCTGCCGCTCGAGCGCGTCATGCACTTCCAGGTGCCGGCCGATGCGTTCCTGCACAACGACCCGAACGAGACCGTGCGCCTCACGGCCACGCTGCTGGACGGCAGTCCGCTGCCCGAGTGGCTGGTGTTCGACGGCAACGCCGGGACGTTCGAAGGCCATCCGCCGCCCGGCATCCAGGTGGACCTGCGCATCAAGGTGACGGCGCGCGACTCGCAAGGGCGCGAAGCGGTCGCGATGTTCCGCATCCGCTCCGACTCGTCGGGCAAGGGTCTCAGCTCGCGCCTCATCAGCGGCGCTGCGATCCGCGCGACACCGTTCGCGCTGGCGCGTGACCCGAGGGCGGATGGCCTCACAATGTCGCTGCGCCGTTAGGAGAGGATGCGAGCCTTGTGACTTTGTCCGCCGAAGCCGCGCTCGAGTTGCTCGGCGCGGCACGCTCGGCCGCCTCCGAGGCCGAGCGCCGATTCATCCTGCTCAACCGCACGCGGGATGCCGTGGCCTACCACGCGGCTGCCCTCTGGCAGCGCGGCAGTCTGGTCGCGCATTCCGGCGCGAGCGCGGTCGACGCGAGTGGGCCGTACGGTCAGTGGCTCGACGCGCTCTTTGGCGAGCTGCACGCGAAGTTTCCCAATGGCGGACGCGTGAATCCCACCCTCGTGGCGCCCGCGCTGGCCGAGGGCTGGGCGGAGTGGCTGCCCGAGCGGGCGCTCTGGCTGCCGCAAGCCACGGGCGACGGCGGGTGGCTCCTCGTGCGCGACATCGAATGGCCCGACAACGAAGCGCTGTGGCTTGCGCAGTGGTGGTCGCTCTGGCTCATGGCCGACCAGGCAGCGCAGTCGGGAGCGCGCGCGCGCGTGTTCGACTGGCGGCTGCTCGTGCAGCGCATCCGCTCGGGCGCCTGGCGGCCCAGGCACACTCGGCGAACCTGGATCACGGCCGCGGCGGTGCTCGCCCTGCTGGTGCTGCCCGTGCGGCTCACGGTGCGCGCGCCCGGCGAAATCGTCCCGCGAGAGCCCACCGTATTGCGCGCCACCATGGATGGCATGGCGCAAAAGCTCCTGGTGGAGCCGAACCAGGTGGTGAAGGCGGGCACGCTGCTCGCGGTGCTGGACGACGCGGCCGCGTCGAGCCGCTTGCAGGCGTCGCGCCAGTCGCTCGCGGCCGCCGAAGCCGAATGGCGCCAGACGGTGCAGCAGGCGCTGACCGATCCGCGCGCCAAGGCGGCCCTCGCGGCGGCACAGGGCCGCGTCGAGGAAAAGCGCGCCGAAGTGGGCTTCCTCGGCGAGCAGATGCGCCGCACCGAAGTGCGCGCGCCTCACGACGGCGTGGTGCTCGTGGACGATCCCGGCGCCTGGGCGGGCCGCACCGTGGCGGCCGGCGAGCCGCTCATTCGCATCGCGAGGCCCGACGACCAGGAGGTCGAGGCGTGGCTACCCGTGGCCGACGCGGTCGATCTGCCCGAGGGCAGCGCGATGGAGCTGTTCCTCTCGAGCCGCCCCGCCTCGCCCGTGCACGCCAGGCTGCGGCTCTATTCGTTCGAGCCGCAGCAGCGCCCGGACGGCACGCTCGCCTACCGCATTCGCGGCAAGCTCACCGAGCCTCCGAGCGAGCGGCTCGGCTCGCGCGGCACGGTGCACCTGGACGGGCGGCGCGTGCCGCTCATCTACTGGGTGCTGCGCCGCCCGCTCGCGGCCTTGCGGGAAGCCACAGGATGGTAGCGTTCGCGCAAGCCGCAACCGTGGACGCGAGGCCGCGCGCGTGGCCCGCGCTGCGCGAGGATCTGCGACTGCATCACGGCCCGGCGCTGCACGACGGCCAGCCGAGCTGGACGCTGCAAGACCCGGTGCGGCATCGGTTCGTGCGCATCGACTGGGTGACCTACGAGGTGCTGCGCTGCTGGTGGCTCGGCGAGCCGGACCGCATCGCCGAGCAGGTGAACGCGCAGACCACGCTCTCGATCGGGCGCGAGCACGTGCTGGCGGTGTACGCTTTCGCCCGGCAAAACGAACTCGTCGAACCGGACGGTCCGGCGCAGGGCACGACGGGCTCGGAGGAGGGGCTCGGGCTCGTGGCGACCTGGCTGCTGCACCACTACCTTTTCTTCCGCATTCCGCTGTTGAATCCCGACCGCTTCCTACAGCGGATGCTGCCGTGGGTCGTGCGCCTCGGCTCGGGGGCGTTCCTGAAGGCGAGCCTTGCCGCGCTCGTCGTCGCGATCGCGCTCATCGTGCGCGAATGGCCGCAGTTCCGGGCCCAGGCGGTCGACCTGATTTCGTGGCGCGGGCTGCTGCTCTACGGTGTCACGCTCATCGGCGTGAAGATCGCCCACGAGTTCGGGCACGCGTTCGCCGCACGGTACCAGGGCTGCCGCGTGCCCACGATGGGCGTCGCGTTCATGGTGATGTGGCCGGTCGCGTACACGGACACCTCGGAGGCGTGGCGGCTCGCGGACGCGCGCGCGCGCCTGAAAATCGCCCTGGCGGGCGTGCGCACGGAGCTCACGATCGCGGCGTGGGCGCTGCTCGCGTGGTCCCTGCTGCCCGAAGGGCCGCTGCGCACCGCGGCCTTCATCCTCGGCACGCTTACCTGGGTGACGACGGTGCTCATCAACCTGAGCCCGTTCATGCGCTTCGACGGGTACTTCGTCGCTTGCGATCTGCTGGACATGCCCAACCTGCACGGACGCGCGTTCGCGATGGCGCGCTGGTGGCTGCGGCGTACGCTGATCGGGTGGGTGCTTCCCGCGCCCGAGCCGGCGCCCGCATCGCATCGCCGGGCCATGGTGGCCTTCGCCATCGTCACATGGGCCTACCGGTTCGCCCTCTACATGGGGATCGCCTGGCTCGTGTACCGCTATTCGTTCAAGGCGCTCGGCCTCTTTCTCTTCGCGGTGGAAATCGGATGGTTCATCGTCCTGCCGGTCTGGCGGGAATTCGCCGTGTGGGGCGCGGGATTCGATCGCTGGCGCGAAAGCGAGCTCGCGCGCCGCTGGCGCTACCTCGGCCCGGCCATCGTGTTGCTCGGGGCCATTCCGGTTCCGGCATACGAGGGCGCTTCGGCCGTGCTGCAGCCGTTGCATCACCTGGAGGTGCGCCTGCCCTCGGCGGCGCTGATCGAAGCGGTTCACGTGCGCGAAGGCGACACGGTGCGCGCGGGCATGCCGCTGCTGGACGCATCGTCTGCGGTGTTGCAGTTGCGGCTGGATTCGGTGCGTGCGCGCGTGCGCCAGCTGCAGGCGCAGCTCTCCGGCGCGAGCGTGGATAGCGCCCAGCAGGCGCAATGGTCCTCGCTGCAGGAGCAGCTCGCCGGTGCCCGGGAAGAAGAGGCGGCCGTCGTGCAGGAACTCGCCCAGTACCACCCGCTTGCGCCCTTCGACGGCCAGGTGCTGGAGATCGACCCCGGATTGCGTGCGGGACTCATGGCAAGCCCGAAGCAGACGCTGATGCAACTGGCCGCCCCGGGCGAATGGCGCGTCGTGGCCTATGCATCGGAGGCCGCCGCGCTCGCGACGCGGCCGGGAGACAGGACGCGCTTCATCGCGGATGCCGCGCCCCTCGCGGGCTATGAGGCGGTGGTGGTGAGCGTGTCGCCTCATCCGGCGCAGGTGCTGGCCGAGCCGATGCTCGCGCAGCCGCATGGCGGCGGCATCGCCGTCACGCGGCACGACACTCAGCTGCTGCCGGTCGAGCCGCTTTACCGCGTCGAGCTCGATCTGGTGGGGCAACCCGAGTTGCCGCTGCGCAGCTGGCGCGGGCACGTGCGGCTCGAGCAGCCGTGGCGCAGCCTGTGGGGCGCCGCGTGGACCGCGCTCGCCACGGTGCTCACGCGGGAACTCGGGTTCTGATCCATTTCCCGGCGCCCCGCGGGTGCGCCCGCGCACGGCGCGCCGGGCTCAGCCGATGACGTGGCTGATCGATTCGCAGACGTAGTCGAGGTTCTTGCTGTTGAGCGCGGCCACGCAGATGCGCCCGCTATCCACGCCGTACACGCCGAACTCCTCGCGCAGCCGCACCATCTGGTCCTTGGTGAGGCCCGAATAGCTGAACATGCCGACCTGCTCGGCGATGAAGCTCATGTCCTGCTTCACGCCGGCGCCCTTCAGCTTTTCGACGAGCGCGATGCGCATCTGCTTGATGCGGCTGCGCATGTCGGCAAGTTCGCGCTCCCAGAGATGCCTCAGCTCGGGCGTGTTCAGCACGGTTGCCACCACCTGCGCGCCGTGCGTGGGAGGGTTGCTGTAGTTCGTGCGGATCGCGATCTTCAGCTGCGAGAGCACGCGGTCGGCTTCTTCCTTGTTCCCGCACAGCACCGACAGGGCGCCCACGCGCTCGCCGTAGAGGCTGAAGCTCTTGGAAAAGGAAGTGGCAACGAAAAAGTCCAGCCCCGCCGCGACGAACTTGCCGATCACCGCGCCGTCCTCCGAAATGCCCTGGCCGAAGCCCTGGTAGGCCATGTCGAGGAAGGGGACGAGGCCGCGGGTCTTCACCGTTGCGATCACCTGGTCCCACTGGTCGGGGTGCAGGTCGTAGCCGGTCGGGTTGTGGCAGCACGCGTGCAGCACGACGATCGTGCCGGCCGGCGCCCGGTCGAGCCCCGTCAGCATGCCGTCGAAATCCAGGCCGCGCTTCGCGGCGTTGTAGTACGGATACGTCTCCACCACGAACCCCGCGCGCGTGAAGAGGGCGCGGTGGTTTTCCCAGCTCGGATCGCTGATCAGAACCTTCGCCTCCGGTCGCAGCTGCCTCAGGAAGTCCGCGCCGACCTTCAGCCCACCCGTGCCGCCCAGCGCCTGGATGGTTGCGACGCGGCCGGACTTGACGGGCTCCGATCCGGCCCCAAATACGAGGTTCTTCACGGCCGAGTCGTAGGCGGCGATGCCGTCGATCGGCAGGTAGCCGCGCGCCTTGGGCGCTTCCATCATGTGCTGCTCGGCCTTCTGAACGCATTCGAGGAGCGGCAGCTTGCCGTTGTCGTCGTAGTACACGCCCACGCCGAGATTGACCTTGTCGGGGTTGGCGTCGGCGTTGAACTGCTCGTTGAGTCCGAGGATCGGATCACGAGGGGCCATCTCGACGGCGTTGAACAGCGACATTGGGGGTTCCTTTGGGTGTCAGTAGCAATCGCGCCGGGCCTGTTGTACGCTGCCCGGCTGCCTTGAATTCTAGATTGAGCGCAATGCCCGACCTCGCCGCAGTGCAACCCCAGCAGAAGAAAGGGGAGTTCGTCACCTTCCCCGGCTCGCCGTTCGAGCTGTTCGAGCCGTACCCGCCCGCGGGCGACCAGCCGCAGGCGATCGAAAAGCTCGTGGAAGGCGTGCGCGACGGCGAGGTGTTCCAGACCCTGCTCGGCGTGACGGGCTCGGGCAAGACCTACACGATGGCCAACGTGATCGCGCGGCTCGGCCGCCCGGCGATCGTGTTCGCGCCGAACAAGACGCTCGCCGCGCAGCTCTATTCCGAATTCCGCGAGTTCTTCCCGCGCAACGCGATCGAGTACTTCGTGAGCTACTACGACTACTACCAGCCCGAAGCTTACGTCCCGCAGCGCGATCTCTTCATCGAGAAGGACAGCTCGATCAACGAGCACATCGAGCAGATGCGCCTCTCGGCGACCAAGAGCGTGCTGGAACGGCGCGACACGGTGATCGTGGCGACCGTCTCCGCGATCTACGGCATCGGCGCCCCCGAGGACTACACGCAGATGCGTTTCATCCTGCGCGTGGGCGACCGGATCGGCCAGCGCGACGTGATCGGCCAGCTCATCCGCATGCAGTACAACCGCAACGAACAGGACTTCGCGCGCGGGACATTCCGCGTGCGCGGCGACACGATCGACGTGTTTCCGGCCGAGCACTCCGAGCTTGCGATCCGCATCGAGCTCTTCGACGACGAGGTCGAGTCGCTGCAGCTCTTCGACCCGCTCACGGGCCGCATCCGCCAGAAGGTGCCGCGCTTCACGATCTATCCTTCGAGCCACTACGTGACGCCGCGCGAGAAGGTGGTGTCGGCCGTGGAATCGATCAAGCTGGAGCTCGACGAACGCCTGAAGTGGTTCGTGGAGCAGGGCAAGCTCGTGGAGGCGCAGCGGCTCGAGCAGCGCACGCGCTTCGATCTGGAGATGCTCTCCGAGCTCGGTCACTGCAAGGGCATCGAGAACTACACGCGGCATCTGTCGGGCGCGGCGCCCGGGCAGCCGCCTTCGACGCTCACGGACTACCTTCCCCGCGACTCGATCATGTTTCTCGACGAGAGCCACCAGATGATCGGGCAGCTGGGCGGCATGTACAACGGCGACCGCGCGCGCAAGCTGACGCTGGTGGAATACGGCTTTCGCCTGCCGTCCGCGCTGGACAACCGGCCGCTCAAGTTCGAGGAATTCGAAGCGCGCATGCGGCAGGTGATCTTCGTGTCGGCCACGCCCGCCGACTACGAGAAGCAGCATGCGGGCAACGTGGTCGAACAGCTCGTGCGTCCGACCGGCCTCATCGACCCGCAGGTCGAGGTGCGCCCCGCCACGCATCAGGTGGACGACGTGCTGCAGGAAATCCGCGACCGCGTGGAAAAGCACGAACGCGTGCTGATCACGACGCTCACCAAGCGCATGGCCGAACAGCTCACGGATTACCTCGCCGACAACGGCGTGAAGGTGCGCTATCTGCACTCGGACGTCGACACGGTCGAGCGCGTGGAGATCATCCGCGACCTGCGCCTGGGCACATTCGACGTGCTCGTGGGCATCAACCTGCTGCGCGAGGGCCTCGACATTCCCGAGGTGTCGCTCGTGGCGATCCTCGACGCTGACAAGGAGGGCTTTCTGCGCGCGGAGCGTTCGCTCATCCAGACGATCGGCCGCGCGGCGCGCCATCTGAACGGCAAGGCCATTCTTTATGCCGACCAGATGACGGAGTCGATGAAGAAGGCGATCGGCGAAACCGACCGGCGCCGTGCGAAGCAGGTGGCCTTCAACGCGGAACACGGCATCACGCCGCGCAGTATCGTGAAGCAGGTGCGCGACCTGATCGACGGCGTCTACAGCGAAAAGGCGGCCAAGGAGCAGGAAAAGCAGGAACTGCAGCGGGCGCTGGTGGAGGACATGTCCGAGAAGGATGTCGCCAAGGAGATCAAGCGGCTCGAGAAGCAGATGCTCGAGCACGCACGCAATCTCGAATTCGAGAAGGCCGCGCGGATACGCGACCAGCTCGCGCACCTGAAGGAACAGGCCTTCGGGGCGGTCGTGCACGACAACGTGGTGCCGATTACTGCCGCTGGCGGCGCGCTTGCCGCCCCGGCCGCGGGGCTTGTCGCCCCCGCCGCGGGGCTAGTCGCCCCCGGCGCGGGGCTTGCCGCCCCCGCCGTGGGGCATGCCGCCCCCGCCGCGGAGCTTGCCGCCCCCGCCGTGGGGCTTGGCGCCCCCGCCGTCATTCCCGCGAAAGCGGGAATCCAGAAGGGTGGACGCCCTGGATCCCCGCGTTCGCGGGGATGACGGCGCCAGGACGCCCTGGTTCCCGCGTTCGCAGGGATGACGACGTCAGGATGCCCTGGATCCCCGCGTTCGCAGGGATGACGGCGCCAGGACGCCCTGGATCCCCGCGTTCGCAGGGATGACTGGGTCAGGACGCCCTGGTTCCCCGCATTCGCCGGGATGACCACGTCAGGACGTAGTCCCTCTCTCCCAGACGATGGTCTGATGCGCCGCACCGCGGGTGCCGATAGCATCGGTCGTGATGTAACTCCCACCCGCTATGCCCATCGGTCGTCTGTACCAGCCGCCCTCCGTCGAGTGGCGCAAAGCCCCGAAGAAACCGATGCCGGCAGAGGCGCGCAGCCAGCCCGCGAGCTACAACTCCACGCTGATGCCCTGGCCGGTCTACCTGGCTCTGCAGAACCGGTTTCCCCAGCGCATCGACGAGACCGACGTGATGTGGCTGCATCGCGTGAAGCCGATCCTCGAAGCCGAGCGCGCCGCGCTGATGCCGCTGTCCACGCGCGATTTCCGCAATGAGCTGCGCTCCGCGGCGCTGAACCGCGGCATGCGCCGCATCGTGGGCTACGACGAGAAGAAGATGCCCGGCCACGAGGCCCGGCGCCTCGCGCACAACAGCGAGGTCATCTCCACCAATCCGTATCTCCAGGGCGCCACCGACCCGCAGGCTGCGACGAAGCGCTTCGAAGACGAAATGGTCGAGTGGCTCGCGGACATGTCGGACGTGTCGACACCGCCCAGCGGCGCCATCTTCTGGAACGGCATCAACGAGAACCGGCTCGCGGAGCGCGTCTGCGAATGGAATCGCTCGTTTCCTCCCGGCCAGGTGCAGTTCGGACAACTCGAAGCGACGACCGACGTCCAGTACGTCAACAACAAATACACGTGGACGTACGGCAACGCGTATCACAAGTACGGCGAGAAAGTCTCCGAGATGCTCGGCGTCGGCGCGACGGGCCACGTGACCGCCGTGGTGCGGTGGGGCCTCAACAAGTGGTCGATCTTCACCAACACCGAACTGCCCCGCATGCTCTACATCATGGAAGGGCAGATCGCCAAGGGCATCGCGCCGAAGATGACGGACCTCACGATCATCGTGATCGAGCCGCTCGGCCTGCCCGACCGCGTCAAGTGCTACGTGAACTCCGACATTCTCTCGGCGCCCGTGTGGGACAAGACGGTGCAGGGCTTTCCGGCCTCCGCGGCCGATTGCATCAAGCTCGCGGAGCTCGGCAGCTACGTGGGCACCAGCGGCTATTGCCAGGGCGGCAAGAAGGTCGTCCCGGCGTCGGAGACCTTTCTTTCCTACCTGCGAAGCCGGCCGCGCAATCCGAGCCCCGCGACGCCGAAGCTGCTTCGCGACATCGAAGCGATCATCCACGCGAACCAGCCGATGACCCGGATGTGAGGGCGCCAGCGCACGGGGCGCGGCGCCTGTGCGGTGTCACGATCGGCGGTGTCATGATCGCCGGCGGCAAAATGACGGGCATGGAGAAGCTCCGCGTCCTCATGGTGTGCATGGGCAACATCTGCCGCAGCCCGACGGCCGAGGGCGTCTTTCGCCACCTCGTGCGCGAGGCCGGCCTCGCGCACCGCATCGACGTGGACTCCGCCGGGACGCACGACTACCACGTGGGGCAGCCGCCCGATCGCCGCAGCACGCACCACGCTTCCTTGCGGGGCTATGACATCTCGTCGCTGCGCGCGCGGCAGGTGCAGCGGCTGGACTACGAGAAATTCGACCTCATCTGCGTGATGGACTGGGATAATCTCGAATTCCTGCAGGATCGCTGTCCGGCACACCACCGGGACAAGCTCAGGCGCCTCATGGAATTCGCACCCGCGGGGATGGATGAGGAAGTTGCCGATCCTTATTACGGGACCCAGGACGGCTTCGAACGTGTGCTCGACCATGTCGAAGCCGCGTGCGCGGGCCTCCTCGACCACGTACGCTCACGCCTCGCGTGAATCGTCTGCTCGCCGAAGCCCCGATTACCCGAGCGCGGCAGCGGGTTTTCGGGTATACTTGACGGAATCAGTCAGGAAATCAGAAGTTTCAAGAAAGTCAACAGCTTAGCGCCGGGGGCTTCCAAGGAGTTGCGATGCGTCTCACGACCAAAGGCCGCTTTGCGGTCACCGCCATGATCGATCTGGCCCTGCGCCAGAACAACGGCCCCGTCACGCTGGCGGCGATCAGCCAGCGCCAGCAGATCAGCCTTTCATACCTCGAGCAGCTCTTCGGCAAGCTGCGCCGCCACGAGCTGGTCGAGTCGACCCGCGGGCCCGGGGGCGGCTATACGCTCGGCCGCAAGGCGAGTGAAATCACGGTGGCCGATATCATCGTCTCAGTGGATGAGCCGCTCGATGCGACCCAGTGCGGCGGCAAGGAGAACTGCCACGGTGACGGTGGGCGATGCATGACGCATGAACTCTGGGCCGCGCTCAACCAGCGCATGGTCGAGTTCCTGGACTCCGTGACGCTGCAAAAGCTCGTCGACGACCAGCTCGCGAAGGGCATCCAGATCGAGGACAAGCCGACACCGAAGCGGGCCATCTCGAGCCAGCCGGTCGTCAAGCCGATCCGCGTGAACGCGCCGAATTCGGTCTTCGCTCTGGGCAACTCGTTCGCCAAGTCGTAAAGAACACCACAACGAAGCACGCGGAAGACCGAAGCGATGGACATGACACCGCACTTTCCCATCTACATGGACTACGGCGCGACGACGCCGGTGGACCCGCGCGTGGTCGACAAGATGATCCCGTGGCTGCGCGAGCACTTCGGCAACCCCGCGTCGCGCAGCCATGCGTGGGGCTGGGAAGCCGAAGAGGCCGTCGAGCGGGCGCGCCAGCAGGTGGCCGACCTGATCGGCGCCGATCCGCGCGAAATCGTCTGGACGTCGGGCGCCACCGAATCCGACAACCTCGCGCTGAAGGGCGCCGCGCACTTCTACAAAAGCCGCGGCAAACACCTGATCACCGTGAAGACGGAGCACAAGGCCGTGCTCGACACGATGCGCGAGCTGGAACGCCAGGGCTTCGAGGTGACGTACCTCGACGTCGAAGAGAACGGCCTGCTGGACTTCGAGAAGTTCAAGGCCGCGCTGCGTCCTGACACGATCCTCGCAAGCGTCATGTTCGTGAACAACGAGATCGGCGTGATCCAGGACATCCCCGCGCTCGGCGGGCTCTGCCGCGAGAAGGGAATCGTCTTCCACGTCGATGCCGCGCAGGCGACGGGCAAGGTGGAGATCGACGTGAAGTCGCTGCCCGTCGACCTGATTTCGCTTGCTTCGCACAAGACCTACGGCCCCAAAGGCATCGGCGCTCTTTACGTGCGCCGCAAGCCGCGCGTGCGGCTCGAAGCGCAGATGCACGGCGGCGGGCACGAGCGCGGCCTGCGTTCCGGCACGCTCCCCACGCACCAGATCGTGGGCATGGGCGAAGCCTTCCGCATCGCGCGGGAAGAAATGCAGAAGGACCTGGAGCACGCGCGCAAACTGCAAAAGCGCCTGCTGGACGGGCTTTCGTCCATCGACCAGGTCTTCATCAACGGCGACCTCGAGCGGCGCGTGCCGCACAACCTCAACATGAGCTTCAACTTCGTCGAAGGCGAGTCGCTCATCATGGGGATCAAGGGCATCGCGGTGTCGTCGGGTTCGGCCTGCACGTCCGCATCGCTCGAGCCGAGCTACGTGCTGCGCGCGCTCGGGCGCAGCGACGAGCTCGCGCACTCGAGCCTGCGCATGACGATCGGCCGGTTCACGACCGTAGAAGAGATCGATTACGCGGTTGCCACGATCCGCCAGAACGTCGAGAAGCTGAGGCAGCTGAGCCCGCTCTGGGAGATGTACCAGGACGGCGTCGACCTGAGCACGATCCAGTGGACCGCCCACTGAACGCAAGAGACACGAGAACACGCTAGGAGCAAGCCATGGCCTATTCGGAAAAAGTCGTCGACCATTACGAGAACCCGCGCAACGTCGGCTCCTTCGACAAGGGCGACGAGTCGGTCGGAACCGGCATGGTGGGGGCACCCGCCTGCGGCGACGTGATGAAGCTGCAGATCAAGGTGAACCCATCCACCGGCGTCATCGAGGACGCGCGCTTCAAGACCTACGGGTGCGGCTCGGCCATCGCCTCCAGCTCGCTCGTCACCGAGTGGGTGAAGGGCAGGACGCTCGACGAGGCCGCATCGATCAAGAACAGCCAGATCGCCGAGGAGCTCGCGCTGCCGCCCGTGAAGATCCACTGTTCGATCCTCGCCGAGGACGCGATCAAGGCGGCGGTCGAGGACTACAAGAAGAAGCACGTCAATTGAGTCCCATGGCAGTGACATTGACGCAAGCCGCCGCGCGCCACGTCACCCGCTACCTCGCGAGGCGAGGCAAGGGCGTCGGCGTGCGGCTGGGTGTGAAGACCACGGGCTGTTCGGGGCTGGCTTACAAGCTCGAGTACGTGGATGAGATCGCGCCCGAAGACATCGTGTTCGAGAACCACGGCGTGAAGCTGCTCGTGGACCCGAAGAGCCTCGCCTACATCGATGGCACGGAACTCGACTTCGTGCGCGAGGGGCTGAACGAGGGCTTCAAGTTCAACAACCCGAACGAGCGCGACCGCTGCGGTTGCGGCGAGTCGTTCCGCGTCTGAGGAAGTTCCATGCGGTCAATCGAGGTCCGGCCGTCGCGGCCCGATGACGCACGCATCGCGCGGCTGCTCGGCACGCTGGACGAATACCTCCACCGGCAGTACCCCGTCGAGGAATGGGGCACGGAGTGCAACCACATCCTCGACGTGCAGGCGCTGCTGCAACCGTCCATCACGTTCGTCGCCGCGTGGGAGGGCGACAGCGCGCTCGGATGCGGCGCGATCCGGCGCCTGCGCGACGGGGAGGGTGACTTCGCCGAAGTGAAGCGGATGTTCGTGCGGCCCGAGGCCCGCGGACAGCGCGTCGGCGAGCGAATGCTCCTCGCGCTCGAAGACGCGGTGCGAGCGGAAGGCATTCGCCGCGTGTTCCTCGAAACGGGGGTGCGCCAGCCCGAGGCGCTTCGGCTTTACGAGCGCTGCGGCTTCACGCGCCGCGGCCCGTTCGGCGAATACGAAGATCACCCGGCGAGCATCTTCATGGGAAAGCGGCTGTGAACCTGC
Organism: Ramlibacter sp.; assembly: GCF_035548915.1. Classification (GTDB taxonomy): domain Bacteria; phylum Pseudomonadota; class Gammaproteobacteria; order Burkholderiales; family Burkholderiaceae_C; genus Ramlibacter. The sequence continues at coordinate 17,023 of NZ_DASZSE010000018.1, forward strand.
AGTCGGACGACTTCGAACTGTTCGGCCTGCCGCGCCGCTTCGCGCAGGACCGCGCGCGCATCGATGCGCGGTGGAAGGAACTGCAGCGCGAAGCGCACCCCGACCGCTTCGCGGGGCAAGGCCCGGCGGCGCAGCGCGTCGCGATGCAATGGTCGGTGCGGATCAACGAGGCCTACCAGCGGCTGAAGGATCCGCTGAAGCGCGCGGCCTACCTCTGCGAAATCCGGGGCGCGCCGATCGAAGCGGAAAGCAATACGGCGATGCCCGCCGAGTTCCTCATGGAGCAGATGGCGTGGCGGGAAGCTCTGGAAGAAGCGCGCGGCGAAGAAGAGCTCGACATGCTCAACGCCAGTCTGGCGCGGGCGCGCGAGGAGGCGTTGCATCGCATCGAAGAGCTGCTGGATGCGAAGGACGATGCGAAGTCCGCGGCCGGGCAGGTGAGAGCCCTCATGTTCATCGAGCGTTTCGGCCACGACATCGAAGCGCGGCTCGAGCAACTGGGACAATGAAGGCATGAGTCTGCTGCAGATATCGGAACCCGGCCAGTCGCCCGACCCGCACCAGCGGCGCATCGCGGTGGGCATCGACCTGGGGACCACGCATTCGCTCGTCGCGGCGGTGCGCAACGGCGTGGCCGAATGCCTGCCGGATGCCCAGGGCCGCGTGTTGCTGCCGTCGGTCGTGCGCTACCTCGAAGGCAGCCGCCGCAGCATCGGCTACGACGCGCAGCTTGCGCATGCCGAAGATGCGGAAAACACGATTGCTTCGGTGAAGCGCTTCATGGGTCGCGGCCTGAACGACATCGCGGGCCGCGAAAAGTTGCCCTATCGCTTCATCGACAAGCCGGGCATGCTCGGCTTGCACACGCGAGCCGGCGAGAAGTCGCCCGTGGAAGTGAGCGCGGAAATCCTCGCCACGTTGCGCTTTCGGGCCGAAGACACTTTCGGCGAGGATCTGTACGGCGCGGTGATCACGGTGCCCGCGTACTTCGACGATGCGCAGCGCCAGGCGACGAAGGACGCCGCGCGGCTCGCGGGGCTGAACGTGCTGAGGCTCATCAACGAGCCCACGGCCGCCGCCATCGCCTACGGACTGGACAACGCGGCCGAAGGCATCTATGCGGTCTACGACCTCGGAGGCGGCACGTTCGACATCTCGATCCTGCGGCTTGCGAAGGGCGTGTTCGAAGTCGTCGCGACCGGCGGTGACTCGGCGCTCGGCGGCGACGACTATGACCGGGCGCTCGCGGACTGGCTGCTGCGGCAGGCGGGGGTCGCTGCATCGGCCCCCGCGCAGAAGGCGGCGATCAAGATGGCCGCGCGGCAGGCGAAGGAAGAACTTTCCCTGGCCGAATCCGTGGACGTGAAGCTGCCGCTTGCGAACGGCCCGCAAGTACGCATCGACCGGGCGGCGTTCAACGAGCTCACGCGTGAGCTCACCGCGCGCACGATGACGGCGGTGCGCAAGGCGCTGCGCGACGCGAAGCTGTCGAAGGCCGACATCCAGGGTGTCGTGCTCGTCGGCGGCTCCACGCGCATGCCGCAGGTTCGTGCGGCGGTCGAGGAATACTTCGGCCGCGCGCCCCTCGTCAATCTCAACCCCGACGAAGTGGTGGCGCTCGGCGCGGCGGTGCAGGCCAATCAGCTCGCGGGCAACAGTCCGCAAGGCGACCTTCTGCTGCTCGACGTGATCCCGCTTTCGCTCGGCATCGAGACGATGGGCGGGCTCGTGGAGCGCATCGTGCCCCGCAACGAGACCATCCCCACCGCGAAGGCGCAGGATTTCACGACCTTCAAGGACGGCCAGACCGCGATGGCGATCCACGTGGTGCAGGGCGAGCGCGACCTCGTGGCCGATTGCCGCAGCCTCGCGCGCTTCGAGCTGCGCGGCATCCCGCCGATGGCCGCGGGCGCGGCGCGCATCCGCGTCACGTTCACCGTCGACGCCGACGGCCTGCTGCACGTGGGCGCGCGCGAACAGACGAGCGGTGTCGAAGCGCAGATCGAGGTGAAGCCGTCGTACGGACTCTCGGACGAGGAGATCGCGCGCATGCTGAAGGAAAGCTTCAGCACCGCCGAAGAGGACATGAAGGCGCGGGCGCTATCGGAAGCCAAGGTCGAAGCCGAGCGCATGCTGCTCGCGACACAAAGCGCGCTCGATGCCGATGCGCGCCTGCTGGACGACAAGGAACGCGCGGACGTCGAAGCGCTCATGCAGCTCGTGCGGCGTCTGGCGGATGCAAGCGACGATGCGGGGGCCATCGAGAACGCGGTGCAGGCGCTCGCGAAGGCAACGGAGCCGTTCGCGGCCCGGCGCATGAACGAGGGGATCCGCCGCGCGCTCGCGGGCAGGAACGTGGAAGCCATCTGAGAGAACATGCCGGTCATCAAGCTGCTGCCCCATCCCGAGTACTGCCCGAAGGGCGCGACGGTCGAAGCGCCCGCGGGCACGTCGATCTGCGAGGCCTTGCTCGACAACGGAATCCAGATCGAACACGCGTGCGACATGAGCTGCGCGTGCACGACCTGCCACGTGATCGTGCGGGAGGGCTTCCAGTCGCTGAACGAGATGGACGAGAACGAGGAAGACCTGCTCGACCGCGCGTGGGGCCTGGAGGCGAACTCGCGCCTGTCGTGTCAGGCGATCCTGGACCACAAGGACGTGGTCGTGGAAATCCCGAAGTACTCGATCAACCACGCCAAGGAAAAGCACTGACGCAGCGATCGATGAGAAATCATCGATCGCTGCCCGAGGACGGGAGTTTGCGCGGCAGCGAGCTCACCAGATCCTGGTGTTGCCCGGGTCGTATCGGTATTGGATCGGGGATTCGGGCTCCAGATCGCCCAGAATGCCCTCCAGCCAGATCCGATTCTTGTAGACCCTCAGCTTTTCGTGCAGGTTCTCGTCCGTCGACTCGATCCGTTCGGCAAGTTGCGGCAGCTTGCCCCGGGAGAGCCGCATGGTCATCTCCGGGGCACCGCTCTTCAGCGTCACACTCAGACCTTCCGGCCCCAGGGTGAAGTCGCCGCGGAAGTTCTCGAACTGCCAAGTCCCTTCGGTGTAGCGCCGTTCGCCCGGCGCCGTGACCCGGATGGCACGCGTGGCGGCTGGGGCGTTTTGTTCGACATCCTGGCGTTCGGTGGATGAGGTAACGGTGACTGTGGCGGGCAACATGGGGTGCTCCTGAGGAAGTTTGAAGATCGGGATGAAGGACGACGGAACCGTTGAGCCAGTGTGTACCGGCTCGGCCGCTTTCGTTCCATGCACGATTCGCCCGGTCTCGCCCCGCGGTGCCGTATGATCCGGCGCAATGCGCCAGATCGTCCTCGACACCGAAACCACGGGCCTTTCGGCCGAATCCGGCGACCGCATCATCGAAATCGGCTGCGTCGAACTGGTGGGCCGCAAGCTCACCGGCAACAATCGCCACTACTACCTGAACCCCGAGCGCGATTCGCACGAGGACGCGCTGAAGGTCCACGGCATCAGCAACGAGTTCCTGCGCGACAAGCCGAAGTTCGCCGCCGTCGTCGACGAACTCTTGGAATACGTGGCGGGCGCCGAGATCATCATCCACAACGCGGCGTTCGACGTTGCGTTCCTGAGCAAGGAGCTGGAACTGCTCGGGCGTCCCGCGTTCACGCACCACGTGGGGTCGGTCGTCGACACGCTCGCGATGGCCAAGGAGATGTATCCCGGCAAGCGCAACAGCCTGGACGCGCTGTGCGACCGGCTGGGCGTCGACAACTCGGGCCGCACGCTGCACGGGGCGCTGCTGGATGCGGAACTGCTGGCGGATGTCTACATCAATCTCACGCGCGGCCAGGACGCGCTCCTGATCGACGTGGTGGAGACGGGCATCTCCGCGGGCATCGCGGTGCGCGTCGACCTCACGCAGTTCACGCTGCCGGTGCTGCTCGCGAACGATCAGGAGTCGGCGGCGCACGAGGAGCTGCTTCAGCAGCTGGACAAGGAGAGCAAGGGCAGGACGCTCTGGCGCATCGGGTTCGAGGCCGCTGCGGCGCCTGTGGCATAATTCGCGTTTCGCCGCGAGGCGAAGGCCTCGGGTGGTTAGCTCAGCGGTAGAGCATCGCCTTCACACGGCGGGGGCCATAGGTTCGATCCCTATACCACCCACCAGACAGTTTTGCGGACGGCGCCTTCGGGCGCCGTTTTCGCTCGAGGTGTCGTGAATGCGCAAGGTGTCCGTTGCCCTTGCAGTCGCTTTCGTTGTCGCTGTCACTGTGGCCGCTGCCGCGTTCGCCAGGACACCGGACGACGAGTGGCTCGATACGCGCGAGGCTCGCGAATTCCGCGATCGCGTGGTGACTCTCGCACTGATCTACGGCGAATCGAGCGGCATCGATCCGCGGGGCTTCAAGGTCACCGCGAAGGAGACCGATGCGCCGGATGCGCAAGGCTGCGCGGACGTGGAGATCGTCACCTTCCGGGCCGAAGTCGAAGTGCGGCGCGAAGCGCTGCACGCCTGCGGGCATAGGTGATGCGGGTTGGTGCTTTTTCCAGGATGGCAGGCGCTTGCGGATGAGTCGGACCGGGTCGGGTTGATACTAAATTTGCCAGCTTGGATGCAAGGCAGAGTTAAGCTTCTTCTGGGCAAGCAGTGGACGGGGCGGTGGTCCGTCAGTATCGGAAAGGCTGCTGCGCACGTTGGCGAAGCAAGGGGTTCCGATTGAATTCGACTTTTACGTTGAAGAGGCCGATGCGAGGGACAGTTCCCTGCATTAGCGACGGTCCGGCCAGGACCCTCTAGGTAATCGATATCCTCCGCGCCACATCCAGCATCCGCGTGGAAAGCACCGCCCCGAGCGCCATCGAAAGCTTCAGCGCGGTCGCCGGGTCCTTCTTCGACATCTTCGTGAAACGCTCCGGCGTGAGCGACCACAGCACCGAAGGCTGCGTGGCCTGCACCGTCGCGTTGCGCTCGATTTCCGAGAAGAACGAGCCTTCGCCCACCACCGAGCCCGGGCCCAGCACCGCGAGCTGCAACTGATTGTCGTTCGACTGCCCCCGATGCACACGCAGCACACCCGATTCGAGGAAATAGAGCGTGCGGTCGAGCGCGCCCTGCGCGATCAGGATGTGGCCCCGCTCCACGCGCTCGACCGACATGTACTCGGCCAGATGCTCCCAGGCCTCGGGCGGCATGAAGCGCGCGAGCGTGTCGTCGCTCTTGTTGCATTGCACGGCCGCCACGAGCCGTGAAACATCCGGCCGGGCGGGCTTGAGCAGCGGCAGATCCATTCGGTGCCTCCTATCGGCCGATTATCCCCACGCCTTCCCGCGCGGACAATGGGCTGGATCGAGCGCCCGAGCCGCGAGCGCAACCCTGCCGCATCCGCCACAATCCGGGCATGGCCTCACTCGTGCGCAGTGTGCCGGGCCCTGCGGCAGGCGCAGGACACGCACGTCGAAAAGCTCTACGACTTCGCGCCCGCCCTCGGCGCGGCCTGGGTCGAAGCAAGGGACTCGTGAGGAAGCTGCTCGAACTCCACGCCGGAGCCGCCACCTTGCGCGAGGACTTGCGATCGCCGGTCCGCATGCTGCTCGCCAGCGATCCGAGGACTTTGTCCTGATGGATCGCGTCGACGCCGTCGTCATCGGCGCGGGCGCCGTGGGCCTGGCCGTCGCGCGCGCGCTCGCGGCCAGCGGGCGCGAAACCATCGTGGCCGAAGCCTGCACTGCGATCGGGCAGGGCGTGAGCTCGCGCAACAGCGAGGTGATCCACGCGGGCCTCTACTACACGCCGGGCTCGCTGAAGGCGAGCCTCTGTGTGCGAGGCAAGGCACTCCTGTATGCCTTGTGCGCGACGCATGGAGTGGACTTTCGCAATTGCGGCAAGCTGGTCGTGGCCCAGAGCGAAAGCGAAGCGGCGGCGCTGCGCGGCCTGTGGGACCGTGGCGCTGCCAATGGCGTGCCCCTGCAATGGCTGGAGGCTCGCGAAGCGCTCGCGCTCGAACCCGAGTTGCGCTGCATCGCGGCACTGTCGTCGCCCACGACCGGCATCGTCGACAGTCACGGCTTCATGCTGGCGCTGCAAGGCGATCTGGAGAAGGCGGGCGGTGCCGTCGCGCTCGGGTCGGCGGTCGACTCGGCGGTGCTCGGGGCGGGCGACGACGACCACGTGCTTCGGCTGGCGGACGGCTCGGAGCTCGCGGCGAGGATCGTCGTCAATTCGGCGTCGCTGCACGCCTGTGCGCTCGCGCGGCGCTTCGAAGGCCTTGCCGCGCGCTTCGTGCCGCGCGAATTCTTCTCCAAGGGCAGCTACTACTCGCTCGCGGGCCGCTCGCCGTTTGCGCGGTTGATCTATCCCGCGCCGGCCGATGCATGGCTCGGCGTGCATCTCACGCTCGACCTGGGCGGCCAGGCGAAGTTCGGTCCGGACCTCGAATGGCTGGACGCGACGCGGCCCGAGGACATCGACTATGCGGTGAATCCCGCGCGGGCCCATGGTTTCTACGAGGAGGTGCGGCGCTACTGGCCGCGGCTTCCCGACGGCTCGCTCGTGCCCAGCTACAGCGGCGTGCGGCCGAAGATCCACGGGCCGGGGCAGGCCGCGCCGGACTTCCGCATCGATGGGACGGCGCTGCATGGTGTGCCGCGGCTCGTGAATCTGTTCGGCATCGAATCGCCCGGGTTGACGAGTGCGCTCGCGATCGGGGAGGCAGTCGTGGCAATGCTGGAGGAGAGCTAACGTGCGCGGACGCGATGCACTTCGGCCGCGGGTGACCGGCTTCGCTTCGTGCGATGGGCTGCCCTTCGGCTACCCGACTCTTCTGGGCTTCATGCTTGTGAGCGGCAGTTCGGTCGCGCAAACGCAATTGGCGCCCGTGACCGTGACCGCCACACGCACCGAGGCTTCGCCATTCGACGTGCCGGCCGCCGTCGACGTGATCGACGGCGCACGGCTGCGCGGCGCCGCGCGCCCCGAAGTGCAGCTCTCCGAAAGCCTCGCGGTCGTGCCGGGTGTCACCGCACGCGACCGGCAGAATTACGCGCAGGACCTGCAGCTGTCCATCCGCGGGTTCGGCGCACGCTCGACATTCGGCGTGCGCGGCGTGCGGCTCTACGTCGACGGCATCCCGGCCACCATGCCCGACGGCCAGGGGCAGACGTCGCACATCGACCTCGGCTCGGCCGAGCGCATCGAACTGTTGCGCGGGCCGTTCTCGGCGCTGTACGGCAACTCCTCCGGCGGCGTGTTGCAGGTGTTCACCGAGGCGGGCGAAGGCGCGCCGCAGGTAACGGGCAGCATGGCGGCCGGCAGCGACGGCATGCTGCGGCCGGCGGTGCGCGCGCTCGGCAAGGCCGGCGGGATCGGCTTCAACCTGAGCTCGAGCCATTTCCAGACCGACGGGTCGCGCGATCACAGCGCCGCCGAGCGCGAGCTCGCGAACGCACGTCTCGACTGGAACCACTGGACGCTCGTGGCCAACAGCGTGAACGTGCGCGCCGACGATCCCCTCGGCCTCACGCGCGCGCAGTTCGATGCGGCGCCGCGCAGCGTCGATCCTTCAGCGCTCGCATTCGACACGCGCAAGACCGTGCGACAGAGCCAGCTCGGACTCGTGCACGAGCACGCCATCGATGCGCAACAGACGCTGCGCCTGATGCTCTACGGCGGCGAGCGCGCGACGAAGCAGTTCCAGTCGATTCCCACCGCGACGCAGGCGAATCCCCTGCATCCCGGCGGCGTGATCGATCTCGCGCGCACCTACGCGGGAGCCGACCTGCGCTGGACGGCGAAGCTCACTTCGCTCGAACTCGTGGGCGGCGTGTCGTACGACACGCTTCAGGAACATCGCCGCGGCTGGCTGAATTTCATCGGCACGACGCTCGGCGTGCAGGGCGCCCTGCGCCGCGACGAAGACAACACGGCGACGAATCTCGATCCGTACCTGCAGGCCGTGTGGCGACCCGCGCCGCGCTGGACGCTCACCGCGGGCGCGCGCCGCAGCAACGTGCGAATCCGCTCCGGCGACCACTACATCGCCGGCACGAACGGGGACGACAGCGGCAGCTTGCGTTTCGCCTCGACGCTGCCCGTGGCCGCCGCGATGTTCGCGATCACGCCCCAGCTGCATGCCTACGCGGCGTACGGCCGCGGCTTCGAGACGCCGACGCTCAACGAACTCGCCTACCGCCCCGATGGCCTGCCCGGCATGAATCTCGGGCTGAAGCCTTCACGAAGCACGAACGTGGAGGCAGGTCTCAAGGGGCGGTCGTCCGCGGATGCGAAGATGCGGCTCGAATGGTCCGCAGCGCTCTTTCAGACGCGCACGCAAGACGAAATCGTGACGCAGACCAACAGCGGCGGCCGCAGCACCTTCCGCAACGCGGGCGATACCGAGCGGCGCGGCCTGGAGCTCTCCGCATCGGCGAGGACGGACCGAGGCTGGTCGCTGCAGCTCGCGCGTTCGTGGCTCGACGCGCACTACGCGGACGCGTTCGCGACCTGCGCGGCGACGCCGTGCGCCACGCCCACGCTCGTCATCCCCGCGGGCAACCGCATCCCCGGCACGGCGCGCGCTTTCACGGCCGCCGAGCTCTCGTGGCAGCCGCCCGAGGGATGGCGCGCCGGGGTCGAACTGCGCCACTCGGCCCGCGTCTACGTGAACGACGCCAACACCGACGCCGCGGGGGCGTGGACGACGGTGGCCCTGCACACGGGCTACAAGTGGGCGCTGCCGCAATGGAAGATCGAAGCGGCCGCGCGCGTGGACAATCTCTTCGACCGGCGCTACGCCGGCTCGGTGATCGTGAACGAGGGCAACGCGCGCTTCTTCGAGCCGGCGCCCGGCCGCCAGTTCACGGTCAAGCTGGTCGCGACCCGGCCGCTTTGAGCGCGCGCGCCACTTCGCCCACGAGGGCCGGGCCGCGATAGATGAGGCCGGTGTAGATCTGCACCGCATCGGCGCCCGCGCGCAGCTTCGCGACGGCATCTTCCCCGCTCATCACCCCGCCCACGCCGATGATGGGAAAGCGCGCACCGAGCGCGGCGCGCAGTTGCGCGATCACGCGGTTGCTCGCTTCGCGCACCGGCGCGCCGCTCAGGCCGCCGGCTTCTTCGGCATGGGGCAGGCCCTTGACCGCGTCGCGCGAAATGGTCGTGTTGGTCGCGATCGCGCCGTCCATGCCGTGGCGCTTCAGCGCGGCGGCGATGCCCGCGACCTGCTGCTCGTCGAGGTCGGGCGCGATCTTCACGAAGATCGGCACGCGCCTCCCATGCCGCTTCGCGAGTGCGGCGCGATGCCGCGCGATCGCATCCAGCAGGCCGTCGAGCGCCGCATCGCCTTGCAGGCTGCGCAGGTGGGCTGTGTTCGGGCTCGAGATGTTGACGGTGACGTAATCGGCATGGGGGTAGACGCCTTCCAGGCATGCCAGGTAGTCGCGCGTGGCGTCCTCGATGGGCGTCGAGGCGTTCTTGCCGATGTTGAGCCCGAGGATGCGGCCCTGCTCGCGGAAGTGCGATCGCTTCACGTTGGCGAGGAAGGCCTCCAGCCCTTCGTTGTTGAAGCCGAGGCGATTGATGAGGGCGTGCGCTCGCGGCAGCCGGAACAGGCGCGGCCGGGGATTGCCCGGCTGCGGCTTCGGCGTGACGGTGCCGACTTCCACGAAGCCGAACCCCATCATGCCGAAGGCGTCGATGCACAGCGCATTCTTGTCGAGGCCGGCCGCGAGCCCCACGCGGTTGGGAAAGCGCAGCCCGGCGAGCTCGACCGGGTCCTCCACGAAGGCGTTGCACCAAGCCATTCGCGCGGGCGTGTGCTGAAGGCGCGCGAGCGTCTTCAGCGTGAGGTCGTGAGTGTGCTCGGGGTCCAGCCCGAAGAGAAAGGGGCGCGCGAGCGAGTAAGGGATGAGCGACATGGATAATCGACGTGACGCGAGGATTTTCCCAGATGACACAGGACGAACTCAAAGCGCTGGTCGGCCGCGCCGCGCTGCACTACGTGGTGCCCGGCGAAATCGTGGGCGTGGGAACCGGCTCCACGGTGAACAGGTTCATCGAGGCGCTCGCTTCGGTGAAGGATCGCATCCCGGGCGCCGTCTCGAGTTCCAGCGCGTCGACCGAGCGGCTGCGCTCGCTCGGCATCCACGTCTTCGACGCGACCGAGGTCGATGAGCTTTCCGTCTACATCGACGGCGCCGACGAGATCGATCCGCGCGGGTTCATGGTGAAGGGGGGCGGCGCGGCGCTCACGCGCGAGAAGATCGTGGCCGCGCAGTCGAAGCGATTCGTCTGCATCGCCGACGAATCCAAGCAGGTGCAGGTGCTCGGCCGGTTCCCGCTGCCGGTGGAAGTGATCCCGATGGCCGCGCGGCGCATCGCGCGCCAGTTCGCGGGGCTCGGCGGCAGCGCGCAGGTTCGGCTGAAGGACGGCGCGCCGCTCGTGACCGACAACGGCCAGCACATCCTGGACGTGACGGGCCTGCAGATCACGGATCCGCTCGGCTTCGAGACCATGGTGAATCAGTGGCCGGGCGTGGTGACGGTGGGCGTCTTCGCGCACCAGAAGGCCTCGGTGTGCCTGCTGGGAACGGCCAACGGGGTTCAGACGCTCACGTATTGAGCACCGGGGCCCCCTCTCTCCCAACCCGCCTTCCAGGGGAGAGGGAGTGGCCTCGCAACGTCAGAACTGGATATTCGCCGGATTGTTCGGGTTGTTCGACGACGGAGTCGAAGGCACGGGAAGAGGCGTGGCCTCCCCTTCGGCCGGACGCTCGGCCGGCCGCGACGCGACCACGAGCGGCGTGGGCGCCGGGCGCCGATAGCCCGGGGGAAGCTGCGATGTCTTCGGGTAGCCCGCGGCATCGAGGAAACCCGTCCACTCCAGCTCCGCGAAGCCCTTGATCTGCTGCCCGCCGATCGTGATGAAGGGCAGGGTGAGCGCGCCCGAGAGGCGCTGCAGCGCTTCGAGATCCTCGTTCGTCGTCACCATCTTCTCGGTGAACGGAATGCCGCGGCTCACGAGGAAGCTGCGGCCCGTGTCGCACGGCGCGCAGCCGGGCCGCGCATAGAGGACGACCGGATATTTGCTCGCCGCGGTCCGTAGCTCGAACGGGAGCGAGCCGAAATTCTCCGCGGACCCGGCGGGCCCGACCGGCGCGAGCGTGGCCTTGCCACCGCCGGTGTCGGGCGGCGGCCGGTCGCTGAAGGTCACGCGGCCGTCGGGGCCGACGATGCGGTAGACGGCCTGCGCGTGCGACAGGGTCGCGGCGGCGGCCAGCACTCCGAGCAGGGTGGCGGCGGCAAGGGAACGGTAAGCTGTCATGCGGCTCAAGTCTCCATCAACGGCTCGATGCGGCGCACCGATCGGTGCGCGATCAGGCCTCCATTGTCGCGCTGTCTCGCCTTCACGCCATTCCCTGGTGGCGCAGAAGCGCGTCGAGCGTCGGCTCGCGGCCACGAAATGCCTTGAACGACTCCATGGCGGGGCGGCTGCCGCCCGTCTCCAGGATGGCCTGGCGGTATTTTCGACCGGTTTCCACGCTGGGGGCGCCGTCTTGCTGGGCGGTCTCCTCGAAGGCCGAATACGCGTCGGCCGAGAGTACCTCCGCCCATTTGTAGGAGTAGTAGCCCGCCGCGTAACCGCCCGCAAAAATGTGGCTGAACGTGTGAGCCATGCGGTTGAACTCGGGTGGCCGCAGCACCGCCACCTCGTCGCGCACCCGCGCGAGCAGCGGCATGAAGTCCTCGCGCGGATCGTGGCTCGTATGCAGCAGCATGTCGAACAGGGCGAACTCGATCTGCCTGAGCGTCGCGAGGCCGCTTTGGAAATTGCGCGCCGCGAGCATCTTGTCGAAGAGCGCTCGCGGCAGCGGCTCGCCCGTGTCCACGTGCGCCGTCATGTGCTTGAGCACGCCCCATTCCCAGCAGAAGTTCTCCATGAACTGGCTCGGGAGTTCGACGGCATCCCACTCCACGCCGCTGATGCCGGACACGTCGCGCTCGTCCACCTGCGTGAGCATGTGCTGCAGGCCGTGGCCCGACTCGTGGAAGAGCGTGATCACGTCGTCGTGCGTGAGAAGGGGCGGTTTGCCGTCCACGCCTTCGGCGAAGTTGCACACGAGATGCGCCACCGGCGTCTGCAGGCTGCCGTCGTCGGGCCTGAGCCACCGCGCGCGTACGTCGTCCATCCATGCGCCCCCGCGCTTGCCGGTGCGCGCGGGCGCATCGAGATAGAACTGGCCCACGAGCTTGCCGCCGCGCTCGATGCGGTAGAACTCCACCGCCGGGTTCCACACGGGCGCGCTGTCGCGGCGAATCTCCACTTCGAAGAGCGTCTCGATGATCTTGAAGAGGCCGGCCAGCACCTTCGGCGCGGTGAAGTACTGCTTCACCTCCTGCTCGCTGAACGCGTAGCGCTCCTCCTTCAGCTTCTCGGCGATGAAAGACCAGTCCCAGGCCTGCGGGTCGTCGATGCCGAGCTTCTCGCGCGCGAAGGCGCGCATGTCCGCGACGTCCTGTTCGGCGTAGGGACGCGCGCGCCGGGCGAGGTCGCGCAAAAACTTGATCACTTCGTCGGGCGACTGCGCCATCTTCGGCACGAGCGAGACTTCGGCGAAGTTGCGGTAGCCGAGCAGCTTCGCCTCCTCCTGCCGCAGCGCGAGGATCTCGCGGATGAGCGGGCTGTTGTCGAACTTCGCGTCGCCCTGGTCGCTCGCTCGCGTGGCGTAGGCTCGATAGAGCCGCTCGCGCAGCGCCCGGTTCGCGCCGAACTGCATCACGGGCAGGTAGCTCGGCATCTTCAGCGTGAGCTTGTAGCCGCTCCTTGCCTCGGCCTCGGCCGCCGCGCGGGCGGCCTGCACCACGTCCGGCGGGACGCCTTCGAGTTCGCCTTGCGTCGCCCAGTAGGCGTACGCGTCCGTCGCATCGAGCGCGTTCTCGCTGAACTTCTGCGCGAGCTCCGCCTGCCTTTCCTGGATCTGCGCGAATCGCTTCTTCGCATCGCCCTGCAGTTCGGCGCCGGAGAGCACGAAGTTGCGCATCGCGTTCTTGTGCGCCTGGCGCTGCTCGGACGTGAGGGTTTCGGGTGCGATCGCCTTGTACTTCGCGTAAAGCCGCTCGTCCGCGCCCAGGCGCGTCCAGAATTCGGTGACCTTGGGCAGCGCCGCGTTGTAGGCGGCGCGCAAGTCGGGCGTGTCGGCGACCGCGTTGAGGTGGCTCACCACGCCCCACGCGCGCCCGAGCCGTTCGGTCGCGACGTCGAGCACCTTCGCGATGGCGCTCCAGTCGGCGGGGAAGTCCGGCTGCGTGACCCGGTCGAGAGCCGCGTCGGCTTGCGCGAGAAGCTGGTCGATGGCGGGCGCCACGAGGTCGGGCCGGACCTGGTCGAAGGCGGGGGCGTCCTGGAAGTCGAGGAGGGGATTGCTCATAGCCGCCATTTTGCGGCAGCCGCGGCGACTTCAATGCCGCAAGGTTTCAGACCCCGAGGTACCGCTGGAGGACTTCGGGGCTCGCGCGCAACTCGGCCGCGGAGCTCTCGTGGGCCACGTGGCCGTTGTTGATGATGTAGACGCGCTGCGCGAGCGCGAGCGTCGCGGCGAGGTTCTGCTCGACCAGCACGATGGTCTGCCCGGCCTGCGCGAGCGAGCGGCACGCCTGGACGAGATCGTGCACGATCACCGGGGCAAGCCCTTCGAACGGCTCGTCGAGCAGCAGGATCTTCGGATTGCGGATGAGCGCGCGCCCGATGGCGAGCATCTGCTGCTCGCCGCCCGAAAGATCCGTGCCGCGGCTCATGCGCCGCTCCTTCAGGCGCGGGAACATCTCGTAGACCCGCTCGAGCGGCCAGCGGTCGCGCGCGGTGAGGCCCGCGAGCACCAGGTTCTCCTCCACGTTGAGACTCGAGAAGATCCGCCGCTCCTCGTGCACGAGCTGCATGCCCGCGCGAGCGATGGCGTGGCTCTTGCGGCCGGCGAGCTCCACGCCTTCGAGCATCACGGAGCCCGTGCGCGGCGCGACCACCCCCATCAGGCTTTTCAGCGTCGTGCTCTTGCCCGCGCCGTTGCGGCCGAGGAGGCCCACCACCTCGTTCCTGCCGACGTGCAGCGACACGTCGAAGAGGATGTGCGAGTCCCCGTAGTAGCTGTTCAGCCCGCGCGCTTCGAGCAGACTCATGGCGTCACGGTCTCCTCGACCGCGGCTTCGCGCACGCCGCCGAGATAGGCCTCCTGCACCTTGGGATTGCGCTTGATTTCATCGGGCGTGCCTTCCACGAGCAGCCGGCCTTCCTGCAGCACCGTGATGCGTTCGGCGAGCTCGAAAAGCGCGTCCATGTCGTGGTCGATCACGACCATCGTGCGGCCCCGCGCGATCGACTTCAGCAGCGACACCGTTTCCGCGCGCTCGCTCGGGCTCATGCCCGCGAGCGGCTCGTCCAGCAGCAGCAGCGTGGGCGAGGACGCGAGCGCCAGACCGATTTCCAGGCGCCGCTTTTCCCCGTACGCGAGTTGCGCCACCTGCGCATCCGCGCGTGCCGTGAGGTTCACGAGCCCCAGCGTGCGTTCCACCTGTTCCGCGAGGCCCGGCACCCGGTCCGCGCGGCGCAGGAGGTCCAGCCGGAACTTGCCGCGCAGCTCGGCCAGCGCCGCGATCGTCACGTTCTGCCGCACGGTGAGCCGGTTGAAGAGCTGGTTCACCTGGTAGCTCTTGGTAAGGCCGAGCTGGCACACGTCGGTGATGCTCATGCCGGTGATGTCGCGGCCTTCGAAGGCGATGCGCCCCGAGGTCGGCGCGATTTCGCAGGTGAGCATCTTGAAGAAGGTGGACTTGCCCGCGCCGTTCGGACCGATGATCCCGCGCAGCTCGCCCGCGCGCAGCGTGAAGTCGATGCCTTCGTTCGCGACCACGCCGCCGAAGCGCTTGGTGAGGCCGCTCGCCTGCAGGATGGGGCCCGCGAAGTCCTTGTTCGCGTGATGCGCCGAGCGCATTTCGGCGACCGCCTGCGCGGCCGCGGGCGCGGATGCCGCAGCGGCGGCGGGCGCGGCGGCCTGCATGGCCTTGCGCCGGCCGGCCGCGAAATCCCACAGATCGCGCAGCCCGCCCACGATGCCTTGCCTCAGAAAGCACACGAGCAGCACGAACACCACGCCCAGCACCAGCTTCCATGCCGCGCCGAGACCGAGCACGGCCTGCAGGAAGTCCTGCAGGAAGAGCCACACGGCCGCGCCCACGAGCGGCCCGACGAGGGTGCCGCGGCCGCCGATCACGGTCTGCATGATGAGCTGGCCCGACGTTTCGAACATGAACGCATCGGGCGGCATGAAGGCCTGCAGCACGCCGAGCAATCCGCCCGCGATGCCGGCGTAGGCGGCCGCGATCACGAAGGCCGTGCGCTTGTAGCCGAGCACGTTGTGGCCGACCGCTGCCGCTCGCAACGGGTTTTCGCGGATGGCCTGCAGCACGGCCCCCACGGGCGAGTGCACGATGCGCAGCGCGATCACGAGCCCCACGAAGTAGCAGAACGCGAGGAACGGGTAGAGCGCCCAGCCGGAGGTGAAGTGCAGCGTGGTGAAGCCGAGGTGCAGCACGGGCGTCGGCACGCCGGGCAGGCCGTTCTCGCCGCCCGTGAAATCGGAAAGCGGATTGAATTCCACGAAGAAGAAGATTTCCGCGATGGCCACCGTGATCATCGCGAAGTAGATGCCGGTGCGGCGCAGCGCGAGGATGCCGATCAGGTAGCCGACGACAGCCGCGGCGACCATGCCGATCGCGAGCGCGCCGATCACGCTCGGAAAGCCCGCGCGGGTGAGGAGATACGCCGCGACGAAGCCGCCGGTGCCGTAGAACGCCGACTGGCCGAACGAGAGCATGCCCGTGTAGCCGAAGAGGATGTCGAAGCCGAGCCCGAAGAGGCCCCACACCAGCACGCGGTTCACGGTGTTCGGCGCGGCGCCGAGGAGCGGGAGCACGAAGGGCACCGCCACGAGGCAGATCGCCGCGAGAGCTTCGAAGAGGAACCGGCGCTGCCTGGTCATGCCCTGTGTATCCGTTCCTTCATTCGCGCCCGCGCGCGCCCAGCAGGCCGTGCGGCCGCACGAGCAGCACGAGGGCCATCGCGGCGAAAAGCATCACGTAAGCGTAGCCGGGATTCACCATCGATGTGAGGCTGATGATCTCGCCCGCCACGAGCCCCCCCAGGATCGCGCCCGGGAACGAGCCGACGCCGCCGATCACCACCACGACGAAGGTCTGCACGAGGATGGTCTCGCCGACTTCCGGCGTGAGCGACACCACCGGCGCGTTCACGATGCCCGCGAAGCCCGCGGCCATGGAGCCCAGTCCGAACACGATCATGAAGACGCGGTAGACGTCGATGCCGAGCGAATCCACCATGACCGCGTCGTCGATGCCCGCGCGCACGATGAGCCCCAGGCGCGTGCGGTAGAGCACGATGTAGAGCGCAAGCAGCGCGATCGCCACGATGCCGACGACCGCGAGCCGGTAGGTCGGATAGAACATGATCCCCATGTTCGTGATGCCCGCGAGCGCGGCGGGCGGCGTCACCGTCTTCGTGAGGCTCGAGAAGATGAGCCGCACGATCTCCACGAAGCAGATGGCCAGGCCGAAGGTCACGAGCAGCTGGTCCTCGCCCGGGCGGCTGTAGAAGTGGCGGATGATCACGCGCTCCATCACGAGACCCAGCACGCCCACCGACAGCGTCCCTGCAACGAGCGCGACGACGAACGAGCCGCTCGCCGACCAGGCGGCATAGCCCGCGTAGCCGCCGAGCATGAACATCGCGCCGTGCGCGAGGTTCAGCACGCCGAGCGTGCCGTAGATGATGGTGAGCCCCGACGCGATCAGCGCGAGCAGGGCACCCAGCGCCAGCCCGTTGAAGAGCTGCGACAGAAAGTTGGACCAGGTGAGCAACGGGCGCGAATCTTCAGGTGTACGAACCGAGGTTGCAGCCGAAGTCGGTGGGCTTCTGCATGAGTCCCGCGCCCGGCACGACGTCGATCACTTCCCAATAGTCTTCCTTGTTGCGCATCGCCCCCGGCGCCTTGCCGCGCACGATGACGACCGGACGGATGAGCTGGTGGTCCTCGGGCCGCCAGCTCACCTCTCCGACGACGGAGTTGAGTTTACGAGGCGACTCGTACGACTTGATCACGTCGGGCGGGTAGAAGGTGCCGGCGTGCTCGACGGCCTCGGCCCACAGCGCGAATTCCATGTACGCGTTCTCGGCGCCCCATTCGGGCTTGTAGCCGTACTTCTTCTCGAATTCCTGCACGAACTGCTTGGCGAGCGGGTAGCGGTCCTCGAGCGTCCACCAGAAGTCGGTGGCGGCGAACACGCCCTCCGTCACGTCCGCGCCGACTTCACGGGCGAGGAACGGGATCTGGTAGGGAATCACGAGCTTCATCTTCGGCAGGAGGCCGAACTGCTTGGCCTGCTGCGTGGAGAGCACCGCGTCGTGGCCCCAGTTGACGTTCACGAGGAACTCGGCGCCCGAGTTCGCGATGTTGGTGAGGTAGGAGCTGAAGTCCGGCGCGCCGAGCGGCGACACCTGATTGGTGACCATCTGCCAGCCGCCGTTTTTCGCGAGGAACTCGTTCACCGACTTCGTGACCGTGTGGCCGTACGTGTAGTCCGGCGTCATGAAGGCCGCCTTGCGGTTCTTGCCGTACGCCTTCAGCAGGGCGGGGCCGATCGCGTCGGCGGCGGTCTGGCCGTAGAAGTTCTGGCGCACGCCGTAGCGCACGCAGTCCTTGCCCGTCGTGTCGTTGGAGCCGGAAATTCCGCAGACGAAGAGCACTTTCTCGCGCTGCGCGAGCTTGTTGAGCGCCACGGCGACGGCGCTCGACGTGCCGCCGGTGATCACGATCGCCTTGTTCTCCGTGATGAAGCGCTGCTGCGCCTGCACCGCGTCGTTCGGCTTGGCCGCCGAATCGGCCACGCCATACTTGAGCTGCTTGCCGAGCACGCCCTTTTTCGTCTTCGGCGAGATCGCCTTGATGAGCGGATGGCCCTCGTTGATGTGTTCGATGGCGAGCTGGTAGCCCTTCAGCTCATCCTCGCCCTGCACCGCATAGGTGCCTGTGCGCGGAACTGAAATTCCGATGAAGACGGAGTCGCCCTGCGCGCCCGCGGGCCACGTGCCGATCGGCGGATGCTCATCCGCGGCGAATGCGAACCGCGGCAGCGCGATGGTCCCCGCGGCGCCGAGGCCCGCGCGCAGCACGGTTCGGCGGCTGGGCAGAGGTGCGGCCAGATGATGCTTCATGGTTGTCTCCTTGTAGTGGAAGCGGCGCGGCGCGAAGATGCATTCGCATTATTTGTTTGTCCAAAAGTGTATGGGCGCGCGGCGTTCGCGTTCATCCGCACAAGCCCTAGTGGCTGGGCGGCCCGAAGCGCTCGCCTTGCAAGGATGGCGTCAGGAACCTGTGCGTGCGAGCGCGAGGAGGCGGCGCTGGTCGTGCTGCCTTCCCTGCACGCCGTCGATTTCGGCCAGTCGAGTGATGAGCTGCACGAGTCTTTCGGCCACCGAGCGCGTGCCGAGCATCTGCGCGAACGCCGAATAGCATTCGCCCTTGAACGCGAGCCCGTCGATGATGCCGACCGCGAGCGCTCGATCCTCCCCGAAGGGATTCGCACCGCGCAGGAGGCGGTGCACAGCGACGTCGCCGAATCGCGGTCGGTGCGTGGCGTTGGTGGACAGGCGGCTCGCGAACAACCGGCGGCTGGTGGACCGTTGAGGGGCTTTCGCGTCCTTCTCCGTCATTCCCGCGAAAGCGGGGATCGAGCCCCGCTCCGTCATTCCCGCGAAAGCGGGAATCCAGCGGCTTCGTTGCCTGGCAGAGATGAAGCCACTGGATTCCCGCTTTCGCGGGAATGACGGGGGAAGGAGCGGGAATGACGCGGGGGAAGGAGCGGGAATGACGCGGGGGAGGGAGCGGGCATGACGCGGGGAAGGAGCGGAAATGACGGCCTCCCCGTCATTCGTTGCCCCACACCGCAACGAGACGCCCGCCGCCTCAGCCGCTCGCGCGCTGCGCGGCCTCGATCGTATTCACGAGCAGCATGGCCCGCGTCATCGGCCCGACACCGCCCGGCACGGGCGTGATCCAGCCCGCGACCTGCTTCACACCCTCGAAGTCGACGTCGCCGCAAAGCTTGCCCGCATCATTGCGGTTCATCCCGACATCGATCACGACCGCACCGGGCTTCACCATTTCGGCCGTGACCACGTTGCGCTTGCCCACGGCCGCGACGATCACATCCGCCTGCAGCGTGTGCGCGCGCAGGTCGCGCGTCTGGCTGTGGCAGATCGTCACCGTCGCGTTGCGGCCAAGCAGCATCATCGCCATCGGCTTGCCCACGATGTTGCTGCGCCCGATCACGACCGCGTTGCGCCCCTTCAGGTCGTAGCCGATCTCGTCGAGCATGCGCAGGCACCCGTGCGGCGTGCACGGCCAGAAGCCAGGCTGACCCACCATGAGGGCGCCCGCGCTCGAAACGTGAAAGCCGTCGACGTCCTTGGCAGGCGAGATGGCTTCGATCACCTTGTGCGCGTCCATGTGCTTCGGCAGCGGCAGCTGCACGAGAATGCCGTGGACGGAACTGTCGCCGTTGAGCACCCGGATGCGTTCGAGCAGATCGGACTCGCTGAGCGTGGCGGGATAGCGTTCCAGCGTGGCCTTCAGCCCCGTCTGCTCGCTGTCGTTGACCTTGTGCTTCGTGTAGACCTGGCTGGCCGGGTCGTCGCCGACGAGGACGATGACAAGATGTGGGACGATGCCGCGCGCCTTGAGGGCGTCGGTGCGGCCCTGGACTTCGGCGCGGATGCGTGCGGCAAGCGCGTTGCCGTCGATGATCTGTGCCGTCACGTCAGCCCTTCGGCGGCGTCTGCCCGAGCGCGATCTTCAGCAGATCGGCCACGGTGTTCGCATTCAGCTTTTCCATGATGTTGGCGCGATGCGCCTCCACCGTCTTGATGCTGATCCCCAGGTCGTCCGCGATCTGCTTGTTCAGGCGCCCGGCCACGATGCGCTCCAGCACCTGCGCCTCGCGCGAGGTCAGCTTGGACAGCAGCGCGTCGCGGCTCGCCGCGCTCTGGTATTCGGCGAAAGTGTCCCGCGCGCGCTCGAGCATGCGCTCCACGAGGCTCACGAGCTCGTCTTCCTTGAACGGCTTCTGGATGAAATCCATCGCGCCTTTCTTCATCGTGTTCACCGCCATCGGCACGTCGCCGTGGCCCGTGATGAAGACGATGGGCAGCGGCGACTTGCGCTCCACGAGGCGGTCCTGCAGCTCGAGCCCGGTCATGCCGGCCATGCGGATGTCCACGATCAGGCAGGCGACTTCGCGCGGGTCGTAGCGCGAGAGGAAGGATTCGGCGGAATCGAAGCAGCGCACGCGGTAGTCCTTGCCCTCGAGCAGCCACTGCAGCGAATCGCGCACCGCCTCGTCGTCGTCCACGACATAGACGGTGCCCTTCTTGGGAATCAAGCTCATACGGTCACTCCGGCGTCCTTGCCTGCTACTGCATTGATAGCGCCGGACACAGGAATCCAGAAGGAGAAGCGGCAACCGGCGACTTCGGTGCCATTGTAGATGTTCTCCGCCTGCATCCTTCCCTGGTGCGACTCGACGATCGTGCGGCACAGGTTGAGCCCGATGCCCATGCCTTCCACCTTCGTGGTGAAGAAGGCTTCGTAGAGCCGGTCCATCACTTCCGGCGCGAGACCCGCGCCGGAATCGACCACCGAGAATTCGACGACCGACTGCTCGTCGACCATGCGCGGAATCACGCGCAGCTCGACGCTGCGGCGCGCGGGCGGACGCTTCGCGTGCTCGATCGATTCGGCCGCGTTCTTCAGCAGGTTCACGAGCACCTGCTCGATGAGGATCGGATCGACCATCAGCTTCGGCAGGCGCGCGGCGACGTAGTGCGACAGGCGCACGTTGCGCCGGCGCAGCTCGATTTCCGCGAGTTCCACCGCCTCGTTGACCATCACGCTCACATCCGAGAGGCTGCGGTTGGGTTCGCTGCGCTTCACGAAACTGCGGATGCGCTGGATGATCTGGCCCGCGCGCTGCGCCTGCCGCGACGTCTTGTCGAGCGCGGCAAGGATGTCGTCTTGCGAGATCTGCCGGCTGTGGATGCGCGAGACGAGGCCGTTGCAATAGTTGAGGATCGCCGTGAGCGGCTGGTTGAGTTCGTGCGCGACGCTCGACGCCATCTCGCCCATCGTCACGAGCCGGCTCGCCGAGTGCGCCCGCTCCGCCTGCGCGGCCGACTGTTCCTCCGCATGCCGGCGCGCGGAGATGTCGGTGGCGATCACCATCTGCGCGAGCCGGCCGTCCACCCAGTTCAGGTAGCGCGAACGCACTTCGAGCCACTTGCCAAGCTCGCTCACGTAGATCTCGGCGTTCTCCGAACGCGCCGTGGTGAGCGCTCCGGTGGGCAGCCCCACGAACGAATCGACCTCGTCCAGGTGCTCGTCCGAGCGCGGCTGCTCCGGCACACCCGCCTGCGCGACCATCTGCAGATGGCCCGCCGCCTGGCCGCCGAACCAGAGGCGATAGAGCTTGTT
Organism: Ramlibacter sp.; assembly: GCF_035548915.1. GTDB lineage: Bacteria > Pseudomonadota > Gammaproteobacteria > Burkholderiales > Burkholderiaceae_C > Ramlibacter. Next base: position 38,584 of record NZ_DASZSE010000018.1, read on the forward strand.
CGCAAAGAGAAGCTCCTCGCTTCCGAGCGGCGCGACGGACACGCTCGCGTCCAGCGCCTCCAGCACGGTCGTGAAGCGTTCGTGCGACGCCTGCAGCTGCTCGCGGATGCGGTTGGGCTCGGTGATGTCGGTCATCGACGTCATCCACCCCGTCTGATGGCCGCGCGGATCCACGAGCGGCGACACGTACAGGCGGGCGTCGAAGAGGGTGCCGTCGCGCCGCTTCACGCGCACCTGGATGCCGCCTGCCTGCGCGCGGCCGTGAATCTCGTCATCCAGGCGTGCCGTGAGCTGCTCGCGATCTTCCTCGGGCCAATAGGGAAACGGCGGCGTGCGCCCGACGAGCTCCGCTTCGTTCCAGCCCGTCATCTGGCAGAAGGCCGCGTTCACGTACGTGATGCGGCCTTGCATGTCGAGCGCGCGCATGCCCGTGAGCATCGAGTTCTCCATCGCGCGGCGGAAGTTCGTCTCCGCGACGAGCGCCTGCTGAGCCTGCACGCGCCGGCGCGTGTGGCGCCAGTTGGCGATCAGCATCCACGCCGTCATGGCCGACAACGCGATCACGAGCCAGAACACGCCGCTGCCGATCACGCCGAGCGACGTGCGATAGGCCTGCGCGCGCAGCACGAGCCCGTTGCCTACCGGCGAGACGGGCACTTCGTATTCGTTCGGCTGCTCCCCCCAGGGCAGCAGGTGCGTGGCGGGACTGCGCGGCGGCAGGGTCGCACCGGCGAGCACGCGGCCCTTCGCATCGAGCAGGGCCACCGCGTACTTGGCCGACACTTCGGTGGGCACCCCGTAGCGCAGCAGCGCGTCGATGGAGTATTCGCCAAGGACGATTCCCCCGAACCTGCCCTGGTCGGCGAGCGGCACGTGCAGCTGCAGCAAGCCGGTGCCTTCGCTGCCCGCCACCGGTTGCGAGTACACGGGCTGCTGCAGGTCGCGCGCGAGGCTGTAGATCGTCTCGGTCTCGCCCACGCGCAGCACGTCGCCTTTCACGCGCATCTGCGCCGCGGGCACGCTCGGAGCCGCATAGGTCGCCTTGAAACGCCGGCGCTCGTCGATCCAGCTGAGCACCTGCAGCTCGGGATACTGCACGACCATCGACTCGGCACGCACCACGAACTCCGCGGCATCGACTTCCTTGTTGTTGATGTCGCGCGCGATGCGCATGAGCTGCTCCTGCCGTTCGAGCAGTCGCAGGCGCAGCCGCTGCTGCGCGTATTCGACGTCGCGCTTGACGGCTTCCTGCTCGCGATCGGTCTCCTCCAGCCGCAGGTACCAGAACGCGGACACGATCGCGGCGAGAAAGAGCAGCACCGCCGCGAGCGGCGCGAGCATCGCGAAGCGGTCCTGGTGCGTCGGGCTCTGCCGCCGCCACCAGTGCCGCCACCACGCGGGCGCGACGGCGTCGGGCAGCAGCTCGGAATGAGGTTCGTGCATCGGTTGGAAGTGTAGGTGGATGGGAGTCGGCGCGGCCATCTCGGTTCAAATCATATTGTGAAATGCAAACGCACCATTTGAAATTTGAAAAAAACTGTGCGACACTCGTGCCACCGTACGCACACGGCGTACTAAATTGCAGACGCCCCAAGAGGAGACAAGAAACATGTCCGCACAGCCTGACAATCTTTCGTTCGGCGCGGCCGCGAACGACGCCGACGAACAGGAAACCCGCGAGTGGCTGGATGCGCTCGCGGCCGTGATCGCCTCCGAGGGGCGCGAGCGGGGCCACTTCCTGCTCGAACAGCTTCTGGAGGAAGCGCGCCAGCACGGCATCGACATGCCGTTTTCGGCGACCACGGCCTACGTGAACACGATCGAGCCCGAGGACGAGGAGCGCTGCCCCGGCAATCTCGAGATCGAGGAGCGCCTGCGCACGTACATGCGCTGGAATGCGATGGCGATGGTCGTGAAGGCCAATCGCCTGCATCCGGAAGACGGCGGCGACCTCGGCGGCCACATCAGCTCCTTCGCGTCGCTCGCCACCATGCTCGGTGCGGGCTTCAACCACTTCTGGCATGCCGAGACGCCGGACCACGGCGGCGACTGCCTCTACATCCAGGGCCACAGTGCGCCCGGCATCTATGCGCGCGCCTTCATGGAAGGCCGCATCAGCGAAGAGCAGCTTCTCAACTTCCGCCAGGAAGTCGATGGCAAGGGCCTCTCGTCGTATCCGCACCCGAAGCTGATGCCCGAGTTCTGGCAGTTCCCGACGGTGTCGATGGGGCTCGGTCCGCTCATGGCGATCTACCAGGCGCGCTTTCTGAAGTACCTGCACGCGCGCGGCATCGCCGACACGTCCAGGCGCAAGGTGTGGGCCTTCCTCGGCGACGGCGAGATGGACGAGGTCGAGTCGCTCGGCGCCATCGGCGTCGCGGCGCGCGAGAAGCTCGACAACCTGATCTTCGTCGTCAACTGCAACCTGCAGCGCCTGGACGGCCCGGTGCGCGGCAACGGCAAGATCATCCAGGAACTCGAAGGCGAGTTCCGCGGCGCGGGCTGGAACGTGATCAAGCTCGTGTGGGGCAGCTACTGGGACCCGCTTCTTGCGCGCGACAAGGAAGGCATCCTGCGCAAGATCATGATGGACGTGGTGGACGGCGACTACCAGGCGATGAAGGCCAACGACGGCGCCTTCGTGCGCAAGAACTTCTTCGGCCGCCACCCGAAGGCGCTCGAGATGGTCGCGAAGATGAGCGACGAGGACATCTGGCGCCTGAACCGCGGCGGCCACGATCCGCAGAAGGTGTACGCGGCTTTCCACTCCGCCGTGAACCACAAGGGCCAGCCCACGGTGCTGCTTGTGAAGACCGTGAAGGGCTTCGGCATGGGCAAGGCCGGCGAAGGCAAGAACATCGCCCACCAGGCGAAGAAGCTCACCGACGACGACATCCGCACCTTCCGCGACCGCTTCAACCTGCCGATTCCCGACGAGAAGCTCCCGGAGGTGCCGTTCTACCGGCCGGAGGAACACACGCCGGAGATGAAGTACCTGCACGCGCGCCGCGAGGCGCTGGGCGGCTATCTCCCGCATCGCCGCACGAAGGCGGACGAACAGCTGAAGGTGCCCGATCTCGAAGCGTTCAAGGCCGTGACGGATGCGACCGCGGGGGGCCGCGAGATTTCCACGACGCAGGCCTACGTGCGCTTTCTCACCGCGCTCCTGCGCGACAAGCAGGTCGGCCCGCGCGTGGTGCCGATCCTCGTGGACGAGGCGCGCACTTTCGGCATGGAGGGGCTCTTCCGCCAGATCGGCATCTACAACCCCGAAGGGCAGAAGTACACGCCGCAGGACCGCGACCAGGTGTCCTACTACAAGGAAGACGTGGGCGGCCAGATCCTGCAGGAAGGCATCAACGAAGCGGGCGGCATGTCGAGCTGGATCGCCGCGGCGACGTCGTACTCGACGTCCAACCGCATCATGATCCCGTTCTACATCTACTACTCGATGTTCGGCCTGCAGCGCGTGGGCGACCTCGTGTGGGCGGCGGGCGACATGCAGGCGCGCGGGTTCCTGCTGGGCGGCACGTCGGGCCGCACGACCTTGAACGGCGAGGGCCTGCAGCACGAGGACGGGCACAGCCAGCTTCTCGCCTCCACGGTGCCCAACTGCGTGAGCTACGACCCGACCTTCGCGCACGAAGTGGCGGTGATCATGCACCACGGCCTGCAGCGCATGGTGGAAAAGCAGGACAACGTCTTCTACTACATCACGCTTCTGAACGAGAACTACCCGATGCCCGGCCTGAAGCCGGGGACGGAAGAGCACATCGTGAAGGGCATGTACCTCTTCCAGGAGGGTCCCGCGCTCGCGAAGGCGCCGCACGTGAACCTGCTGGGCTCCGGCACGATCCTGCGCGAATCGATCGCCGCGCGCGAACTGCTGGAAAAGGACTGGGGCGTGAGCGCGAGCGTGTGGAGCTGCCCGAGCTTCAACGAGCTCGGCCGCGACGGGCTCGACTGCGAACGCTGGAACATGCTGCATCCGTCCGAGGCGCCGCGGGTGCCTTTCGTTGCGCAGCAGCTGGACAAGCACGAAGGTCCCGTCGTCGCGTCGACCGACTACATGAAGGCCTATGCCGAGCAGATTCGCGCGTTCATTCCCAAGGGACACAGCTACAAGGTGCTCGGCACCGACGGCTTCGGGCGCAGCGATTTCCGCAGCAAGCTGCGCGAGCATTTCGAGGTCAACCGCCACTACATCGTGGTGGCGGCGTTGAAGGCGCTCGCCGAAGATGGCAAAGTCGCGGCCGCGCGGGTCGCCGAAGCGATCGCGAAGTACGGGATCAAGGCCGACAAGGTGAATCCCCTGTACGCATAAGAAAAGACAACGCAACGGGCGCGAGGCGAGAAGAAACATGGCACAGGTCGAAGTGAAAGTCCCCGACATCGGGGACTTCAAGGAAGTGGCCGTCATCGAGGTGCTGGTGAAGCCCGGTGACACGGTGAAGCCGGAGCAGTCGCTCCTCACGGTGGAAAGCGACAAGGCTTCGATGGAGATTCCTTCGTCGATGGGCGGGGTGGTGAAGGAATTGCGGGTGAAGCTCGGGGACAAGGTGTCGGAGGGATCCGTGATCGCGGTGGTGGAAGCGGCCGAAAGCGCTTCTGCGCCGCAGGCCCCGTCACACCAACCCCCCTCACCCCAGCCCTCTCCCCCGCGGGGAGAGGGAGCAATGACACCCGCGCCCTCGCGGGGAGAGGGAGCAATGACACCCTCTCCCGCCTCGGCGGGAGAGGGCAGGGGTGAGGGTGGGCTTCAGCAAGTCACCGTCCCCGACATCGGCGACTTTAAGGATGTCGCGGTCATCGAAGTGCTCGTGAAGCCCGGCGACACGGTGAAGAACGAGCAGTCCCTCATCACCGTCGAATCGGACAAGGCTTCGATGGAGATTCCTTCGTCGGCGGCGGGCGTGGTGAAGGAACTGAAGGTGAAGGTAGGGGACAAGGTCAACCAGGGCGATCTTGTCGCGATCGTTGAAGGTGTGGGTGTGGGTGTGGGTGCGGGTGCGGGTGCGGGTGCGGGTGCACACCCCTCGCCCCAAGGAACACCCTCTCCCGCCCCGGCGGGAGAGGGCCGGGGTGAGGGTGGGCGCACGGCACCCACGGCCGCGTTGCCCCCGCACGAACCGGTCGCGCCCACAGGCACGCTCCCGCACGCATCCCCGTCGGTGCGCAAGTTCGCCCGCGAACTCGGCGTTCCGCTCGAGGAAGTGAAGGGCACCGGCCCCAAAGGCCGCATCACGCAGGAAGACGTCCAGAACTTCACCAAGCAGGTGATGCGAGGCGAGGTGCAGACGAAGGTGGCCGCGGCCAAGGCCCCCGCGGGCGGCGGCGAAGCCCTGGGGCTCCTCCCCTGGCCCAAGGTCGATTTCGCGAAGTTCGGCCCGATCGATCGCAAGCCGCTTTCGCGCATCAAGAAGATCAGCGGCGCCAACATCCACCGCAACTGGGTGATGATCCCGCACGTCACCAATCACGACGATGCGGACATCACCGACCTCGAAGCCTTCCGCGTCCAGCTCAACAAGGAAAACGAGAAGTCGGGCGTGAAAATCACGATGCTCGGCTTTCTCATCAAGGCCTGCGTCGCCGCGTTGAAGAAGTATCCCGACTTCAATGCATCGCTCGACGGTGAAGAGCTCGTCCTCAAGAACTACTGGCACATCGGTTTCGCGGCCGACACGCCCAACGGCCTCGTCGTGCCGGTCATCAAGGACGCCGACAAGAAGGGCGTGCTCGCCGTGAGCCAGGAAATGGCCGAGCTCGCTAAAAAAGCGCGAGACGGCAAGCTGAGCCCTCAGGACATGTCGGGCGCGACATTCACGATTTCTTCGCTCGGCGGTATCGGCGGGCGTTACTTCCAGCCGATCATCAACGCGCCGGAAGTCGCTATCCTTGGAGTCTCCAAGAGCCAGACGCAGCCCGTCTGGGACGGTGCGCAGTTCCAGCCGAGGCTCATGCTGCCGCTGTCGCTGTCGTGGGACCATCGCGTGATCGACGGCGCCGCGGCGGCCCGGTTCAACGCGTACCTCGGGCAGATCCTCGCCGACTTCAGGCGAGTGCTGCTCTGAGACAGGAAGAAAAACAGAAGCGACTATGACGACCGTTGTGGTGGTGAAGAAGGCAGGGCAGATCGCGATCGCGGCCGATACCCTGGTGACGTTCGGCGACACGCGGCTCGCTCACCGCTTCGAGGACAACACGAAGATATTCAAGGTGGAGACCGACGACGGCCCGAGCTACATCGGCATGGCGGGCACGGTCGCGCACTTTCCGGTGCTGCGCAAGGCGATGGGCTCGATGCCGCGCGAGATTCTGAAGCTCGCGAACAAGGACGAGGTGTTCGACACCTTCACCAAGCTGCATCCGTATCTGAAGGACAACTTCTTCCTGCAGACGAAGGAAGAGGACAGCGACCCGTACGAGTCGAGCCAGTTCAGCGTGGTGATCGCCAACGCGAGCGGCATCTACGGCCTCTACAGCTACCGCGAGGTGTTCGAGTTCAAGGAATTCTGGGGCATCGGCTCCGGGCGCAGCTTCGCGCTGGGCGCGATGCATTCCATCTACGCGAAGGCCAAGACCGCCCGCGAAGTGGCGGAAGCGGGCATCGCCGCGGGCTGCGAGTTCGATCGCAACTCGGCGGCGCCCTGCGACATCTACACGATCAAAGCGAAAGAAAAACAATGAGCCCCCACGCCAAGCACTGCGTGTCTCCGCTGCCCCCCGAGGGGGAGGCCCAATGAGCCTGTCGGAAGTGAAAGTCCCCGACATCGGGGACTTCAAGGACGTGGCCGTGATCGAAGTGCTGGTGAAGCCCGGCGACACGGTGAAGGTCGAACAGTCTCTCCTGACCGTGGAGAGCGACAAGGCATCGATGGAGATTCCTTCGTCTTTCGCCGGCGTCGTGAAGGAAGTGAAGGTGAGGCTGGGGGACAAGGTGTCGGAGGGTTCCGTGATCGCGATAGTGGAAGCGGCCGAAGTCGCTTCCGCGCCGGGAGCAAGAACTCCCTCTCCCGCCCCGGCGGGAGAGGGTCGGGGTGAAGGCCGGGGTGAGGGCCGGGGTGAGGGTGGGCCCGCCGCCGCCCCCTCCGCCGCATCCGACGGCACCTACGACTGCGACATGCTCGTCCTGGGCGCCGGCCCCGGCGGCTACTCCGCCGCGTTTCGCGCCGCCGACCTCGGCATGAAGACGATCCTCGTGGAGCGCTACGCCACGCTCGGGGGCGTGTGCCTGAACGTCGGGTGCATTCCCTCGAAGGCGCTGCTGCACGTCGCCTCCGTGATGGACGAAGTGCGCCACTTCGAGTCGCTCGGCGTGAGCTTCGGCCGACCCGCCGTGGACCGCGCGAAACTCAAGGCGCACAAGGACAAGGTCGTCGGCAAGCTCACGGGCGGCCTGAACGCGATGGCGAAGATGCGCAAGGTGACGGTCGTGCGCGGCGTCGGCACGTTCCTCGATCCGCATCGCATGCAGGTGGAGGAAACCACCGGCAACGGTCAGGAGAAGACCGGCAAGACGCAGACCCTCAGCTTTCGCAACTGCATCATCGCCGCGGGCTCGCAGGCGATGCGGCTGCCCTTCATGCCGGACGATCCGCGCGTCGTCGACTCCACGGGTGCGCTCGACCTCGCGACCGAGCCGAAGCGCATGCTCGTGCTGGGCGGCGGCATCATCGGGCTCGAAATGGGCACGGTCTATTCGACGCTCGGCGCGCGCCTCGACGTCGTCGAGATGATGGACGGGCTGATGCTCGGCGCCGATCGCGACCTCGTTCGTGTGTGGCAGAAGATGAACGCGCCGCGCTTCGACAACATCATGCTGAAGACGAAGACCGTCGGCGCGCAGGCCCGCAAGGACGGCATCCTAGTGACATTCGAAGGCGAGCAGGCGCCGAAGGAGCCGCAGCTCTACGACCTCGTGCTGCAGTCGGTGGGCCGCAGCCCCAACGGGAAGAAGATCGGCGCGGACAAGGCCGGTGTGAACGTCAGCGATCGCGGCTTCGTTCCGGTCGACATCCAGATGCGCACGAACGTGCCGCACATCTTCGCGATCGGCGACGTCGTGGGCCAGCCGATGCTCGCGCACAAGGCCGTGCACGAGGCGCACGTTGCCGCGGAAGCCGCGTTCGGGGAGAAGTCCACGTTCGACGCGCGCGTGATCCCGAGTGTCGCGTACACGGACCCCGAGGTCGCGTGGGTCGGCCTCACGGAAGATCAGGCGAAGGCGCAGGGCGTCGCGATCAGGAAGGGGCATTTTCCGTGGACGGCTTCGGGCCGGGCGATCGCGAATACTCGCGACGAGGGCTTCACGAAGCTCCTGTTCGATGCGCAGACGCATCGCATCCTGGGCGGCGGCATCGTGGGCACGCATGCGGGCGACATGATCGGCGAGGTCGCGCTCGCGATCGAGATGGGCGCGGACGAGATCGACATCGGAAAAACGATCCATCCGCATCCGACGCTCGGCGAGAGTATCGGCATGGCCGCGGAGATCGCGCACGGGACTTGCACGGACGTGCCGCCGCAGCGGAAGTGAGGGCCTTCGCGCCGCCTCCGAAAAAACGACCCCCTACTTCCCCCGGCACCTCAAAGGCAACAGCGCCACCGGGACATCCGTCCTGTCGACGCCTTTGGCGACCATCTGCCCCGGCACGGCAGCGGACGCGCACAGCCACGCGACCGGCACCGCCCGCGTGTCCTGCACGACCGCCGGCCTGAGCGTCAGCGTCCTGCCCTTGATCGAGTTGTGCGCGCTGTTGCCGAAGACGATGTGAATCGCGCCGTTTTCGAGCGTGACCGAACTCACCACCGCATTCACGATCTTGTTGGCGGGCGGCACCCCCGCTGCCGCGTTGTCCGCAGGAAGGGGCAGGCCCGCGCGCCACGCGGCCTCCACGGCGGGCTTCACCACCTCCGCCAAGGGCAGAGCTTCTCCGATCTGATCGCGCACGAGCTTGTCGATGTACGAGGGCAGGGCGATCAGCAGCAGGATCACGAGAACGGCAAGCGCCGTCATCACTTCGATCAGCGTGAAGCCGCGCGCACGCGCCGCGACGCGGGGCACGGGCCGCGCCCCCGTCAGGGCAGTTGCTGCGGTGCCGCTTCGGCCTGCCGCGCCTCGAACATGGGCCGCTGCAGCACGCGCCGTGCACCGTCGAAGCGGGCAGCCCAGTAGCTGGTGCGCATTTCCTCCACGCGCACCTGGGCGCCGGGCCTGGGCGAATGAATGAACTTGCCGTCGCCGATGTAGATGCCGACGTGGCTGAAGTCATGCCGCATCGTATTGAAGAAGACGAGGTCGCCCGGTTCGAGCTCGCCCCGGTCGATCTTCTGCGTGGCAGCCGCCTGCTCGTTCGCCCGGCGCGGCAGCACGAGCCCGAGCGTCTGCTCGTAGATGGCTTTCACGAAGCCGCTGCAGTCGAAGCCGGTTTCGGCGCTGCTGCCTCCCCTGCGGTAGGGCACACCCAGGAAGGCCATCGCGTTCATGACGAGATCGGAAGCACCCTGCGCCACGGCCGTGGCGCCGTTCGCGACGATCAGCGCGGGCGGGCCGACTCTGTCGGCCACGTGGCTGCGCACCGTCTCCCACTTCTGAAGCAAGCCCTTTTCGGCCAGGAAGCGGGCGACCTCGTCATCGGCGATGGTCGGCGGCGCGGCATACGCGGCGTGCGCGGCAGTGACGCAGGCCGCGAGCGCCCAAATGTTGAGCCATTTGGACATGGTCCCGGACTTTATCACGCCCGAAGATGAGAACTCAAGCGAGGTATCCGAGATAAGCTCTTGATGCATATGAATCCGCAACACGCCGCGCGCTTCACATCGGGTCTTGCTGTCGGGCTGGCGGCGGCGTGCTTCGCGGCCGCTGCGCTTTCGCAGCCGCACTTCGAGCCGGTCGCCTCCGGGTTCGCGCATCCATGGGCGGTGGCGTTCCTGCCCGAGGGCCGGTTCCTCGTGACGGAGCGGCCGGGGCGCATGCGGGTGATCGGCGCCGACGGCAAGGTCGGCCCGCCGCTCGCGGGCGTGCCCGAAGTCGCGGCGCGCGGGCAGGGCGGCCTCCTCGACGTCGTGCCGGACTCGGGCTTCGCGTCGAATCGCGAGATCTACTTCTGCTTTTCCGAGCCGGGCGAGGGTGGGACGAACAGCACGGCGCTCGCCCGGGCGCAACTCGCTCGCGACGAGACCCGGCTCGAGAACGTGAAGGTGATTTTCAGCCAGAAGCCGAAAGTCGCGAGTACTTTGCACTTCGGCTGCCGCATCGTCGAGGCGCGCGACGGCACGCTGCTGCTCACGATGGGCGAGCGCAACGTCCGGCGCAACGACGCGCAGAACCTCGGGAACCACCTCGGCAAGATCGTTCGCCTGCACAAGGACGGCAGCGTCCCCAGGGACAATCCTTTCGTCGGAAGAAGCGGTGCGCAGCCCGAAATCTTCAGCTGGGGACACCGCAACTCGCAGGGCGCCACACTCGCCGCGGACGGCACCTTCTGGGAGATCGAGCACGGCCCCCAGGGCGGCGACGAGATCAACCTGCCCGAGCCCGGCCGCAACTATGGCTGGCCGGTGATCACCTATGGCGAGGAATATGGCGGCGGCAGGATCGGCGAGGGCACGGCGAAGGCGGGCATGGAGCAGCCGCTGCACTACTGGGTGCCCTCGATCGCTCCTTCGGGCATGGCCTTTCTCACGAGCGAGCGCTATGGCGCGGCGTGGAAGGGCCAACTCTTCGTCGGCTCGCTGAAGTTCGGCTACCTGGACCGCATCGAGCTCGCCGGTCGCAAGGTGGTGGGCGAACACCGCCTCGAGGTGGGCGAGCGCGTGCGCGACGTGCGCCAGGGGCCCGATGGTCTGCTCTACATCGTCACCGATGAGGCGAGCGGCAAGCTGATGCGGCTCGTGCCCTGAGGCACACACGGGCCCGGCTCAGGGCTTGATCAAGCCCTTGCGCACCGCATAGAGCGTGAGGCTCGCGATGTCGTTCAGGTGCAGCCGCTCCATGATGCGCGCGCGGTGCACGTCCACCGTCTTCGGGCTCAGGCCCAGCTCGAAAGCGATTTCCTTGGACGCCTTGCCCTGTGCGATCAGCTTCAGGATCTCCACCTGGCGCTGCGTGAGCTCGTCGTCCACCGTGGGCTCCGACGGCTGCAGCAGACGCTGCGCGATCGCGGGGCTGAAGTAGCTGCCGCTCGCCATCACGCTGCGCAGCGCCTGTTCCAGCTCGAAGGGCGGCGCGTCCTTCATCAGGTAGCCGCACGCGCCGTTGGACACCGCGCGCTTCACGAAGTCCACCGTGTCGTACATCGACAGCACGAGCATGCGCACATCCGGGAAGCGGGCGTGAATTTCGGAGATCGCGGCGATGCCGTCCATCACGGGCATGGAGATGTCGGTCATCACGACGTCGGGCTTCAGGTCGCCCACGAGCGTCACGAGTTCCTGGCCGTTGCGGGCCTCGGCGATGACCTCGACGCCGGCCACCATCTCGAGGAGCGCCCTGATGCCCGAGCGGACCAGGTCGTGGTCGTCGGCGAGCACGACGCGGACTTTCTGGACCCCTGAAGTGTTCTTCATCATTCGTTGCCCCCGTTTATAACTCCGATCACTCCGAGCGTCGCCCTCCAGGTGGGCTACAACACGGCGCGGATCGCCACGCCGGCGCCCGGCCGCGTGCGGATATGCAGCCTGCCGCCCGCGAGCTCCGTGCGCTCGATCATGCCGTACAGGCCCACGTTGCGCTCCGTCTCGTGGCCGCTCAGGAGATCTTGCTTGTCGAAGCCGATCCCGTCATCCACCACCAGCAGGCCGATGCGCCCCTGAGGCAGGAAGCGCAGGCGCACCGTGATGCCTGTCGCATGCGCGTGGCGCACGACGTTCGTGAGGGCCTCCTGCACGAGGCGCACGGCCACCGCCGCGTTGGGCCCGAGCTCGCTCGGCTCCGTCCCGCGCGAGGTGACGGTGAAGGCGAGCCCCGTGGGCTCCGCGACGCGCTGCACCGCCGACTGCACCGCCGCGACCAATCCCAGGATGTCCAGCTGCGCCGGGCGCAACGAGAACGAAAGTGTCTTCAGCTGCTGCACCGCGCCGTTGGCCATGTCCATCGCGGTGTTCGTGTACTTGCGCGCCGTTTCCTCGTCGGGGGCGCGCTGCGCGGCATGCAGGTGGATCATCACGCCCGTGAGCGTCTGCCCGAGCTGGTCGTGCAGCTCGCGCGAGATGAGCGAGCGTTCCCGCTCCTGGGCGACCACCAGCCGGGCCGACAGCTTCTGCAGGCGCCGGTAGGCGGCTTCGAGCTCGCGGTCGAGCCGTTCCTTTTCCTGCGCGCGCTGGCGCTCGCTCATCACCCGCTCGATGATCTGCGGCAGGGTGCCGAGCTTGTCCTTCGTGAGGTAGTCCTTCGCGCCGCAGCGCAGCACGTGGACCGCGGCTTCCTCGCCGATGGCACGCGTCACGACCACGAGGGGCGTGCCGCAGCGCCGCGCGAGCAGGATCTGCAGCGCCGCGTAAGGCGAAAACCGCGGCATGTTGAAGTCGCAGAGGATCACGTCCCAGTCCTGCTGGATCGCCTCGACGAAGCTCGCGGCGTCGTCCACGCGGTGCAGGTGGTACTGGCGGTGCGGGTCGCTGCGTTCGAGCGCGATGGCCATCAGCTCCACGTCGTCGGGGTTGTCCTCGACGCACAGCAGGCGGATCGTGGGCGCTTGCGCGGTGGGGGCGGGGTCGGGCATCGGCGGGCTCGGCTTGCGCCGCAGTGTAGCGTCAGGCAGGCGTTCGTGACAGTGCGCGCGGCGGGCGGTGGGTGTTGGCGGCATAGGCATTTTTCTTAGAGGGGCCGGGTGCAATTGCCTAGTTTCCAGGCGTGAGCGCGTGTTCTGATCGCCGTGTCCCCGCATGGGTGGGGGAGGCCAAGCAGGAGTCCCAGCGAAGTGAAGCCCGCATTCGAAACGACCGCCATCATGCCCGAGGGCCCCGCCGCGTGGGCGGCGCCGGACCTCGCATCCCTCGTGCGTGTGCTGCAGGCCGCGGGTGCGACGCTCGCCCTGTTGTCGCTTGGACTCGGCGGGGTGATCGCGTTGCTGCATCCGGCGAGCGAGCAGCTGACGCTCGCCGCGCTCGCGTGCGCCGCGATGGGGCTCGTCCTGCTGCGCGAGGGCACGGCGATGCAGGCCCGGCGCGACGCGGGGCTCGGGCGCATCGACCCGTCCAGTGGCCTCTACAACCGCGCGGGGCTCATCCGTGCCGGCGAGGTCCTGCTGGATGAGACGCGTGCCGCCGGCAAGGCGCTCGCCGTCGTGGTGCTGGATTTCGACGACCTGGTCGAAGTGCGCAACATCTATGGCCGCGAGACGAGCCGCAAGCTCCTCGCGCACGTGGTGCGGCGCATGCGTGCCGTCTGCGGCTCGCGCGGCCTTGCGGCTCGCACCGGCGCGGGCCAGTTCACGCTGGTGCTGCCGGGCATGCAGCCGCAGCAGGCGCGCGCCGCGGTGGAGCGTGTGCTCGGCAAGCCGAGCCGCATCGAATTCGACGCGGGCGACAGCGAGATCGTGCTGGTGCCCAGCATCCTGTGCGACTGTATCGAGGAAGAAGACGCGGCCACGAGCGTCGCGCAACTGCAGCGCAGCCTCGCGGCGCGCCTGGCCGAGCAGCGCGATTTCGAGCTGCGCCGTTGTCAGTATCTGCAGCGTTCGCGCGAGCGCCACTCGCGGCCGATGAGCCTGCCGCCCTCGCGGCTCTGAGGGTGCCGTCGTCGCGGCTCCGAGGCTGCGTCGTCGCGGATCTGAGGGTGCCGCGCCGGCGCGAGTGTCCCGCCCCCTCCCCCCGTCATTCCCGCGAAGGCGGGAATCCAGTGGCGTTCCTTCGCGTGCCGGCGCAAAGCCTCTGGATTCCCGCCTTCGCGGGAATGACGTGGTGGGGGTGAGTTCCGCCTTCGCGGGAATGACGTGGTGGGGGTGAGTTCCGCCTCCGCGGGAATGACGGGGTGATCTCCGCCTTCGCGGGAATGACGTAGTGGGGGCGAATTCCGCCTTCGCGGGTGGCCCCATCGGAAGTGTCGCAGCAATAATCCGGCTTGAACCCAAAGGACAAGCCCGAATGCTGCTCGAAGCCGAGGACTCGCACCTGGTGCTGGTCGACTACCAGCACCGCCTCATGCCCGCCATCCACGAAGCGCAGGCCGTGCTCGCCAACGCCGTGCGACTCGCACGCATCGCTCGCATCATGGAAGTGCCGGTCTGCGCCACCGAAGAGAATCCCGAGGGCCTCGGCGAGACGGTGGCCGAGCTGAAGCCCCACGTCGCCACGATCGTGCGCAAGATGGCATTCGCGGGCGGCGAGGACCTGATGCCCGTCCTGCGTCCGCTGCCCCGCGCGACTTCCGGCAACGCGAGGAGCCTGCCGCGGCACCTGCAGAAAGCCCACGCCGCGCCGCCTGCGCGCAACAGTGCCGTGCTCGCGGGCTGCGAGACGCACGTGTGCCTGCTGCAGACCGCCCTGTCGCTGCTGGAGCTGGAGTACGACGTCTGGGTCGTCACCGACGCGTGCGGTTCGCGCACCGAGCGCAACCGCGATGCGGCTTTCGATCGCCTGGCCGCGGCCGGCTGCGAACTGGTCACGGTCGAGATGGTGGCCTTCGAATGGCTGCGCACCGCGCGGCATCCCCGATTCGCGGAGGTCTTGACACTGGTCAAATAGGCGCGGGCCCGGCCGCGCGTGTCAGCTGCGGGCAAGATGCGTGCTACGACAATCGCGCCTGGCAGAAGCTGTAAGGAAGCTGGAAGAGCCGGCACGAAAAGCCGTGAGGAGCCACGCATGCGCTACGAAGATTTCTACCGCCGCTCCATCGAAGACCGCGACGCGTTCTGGTCCGAGCAGGCGCGGCTCGTCGACTGGGAAACGCCGCCCGCGACGGTGTGCGACCATTCGCGCCCGCCGTTCGCGAGCTGGTTCGTGGGCGGCCGCACGAACCTCTGCCACAACGCGATCGACCGGCATCTGTCCCGGCGCGCGGACCAGCCCGCGCTCATCTACGTCTCCACCGAGACGAACGAGGAGCGGGTCTACACCTTCGCCGAACTGCACGCCGAAGTGCAGCGCATGGCGGCGATTCTTCTTTCATTGGGCGTCGGCAAGGGCGACCGCGTGCTCATCTACATGCCGATGATCGCGCAGGCCGTGTTCGCGATGCTCGCTTGCGTGCGCATCGGCGCGATCCATTCGGTGGTGTTCGGCGGCTTCGCCTCCGTGTCGCTCGCCACGCGCATCGAAGACGCCGAGCCGCGCGTGGTCGTGAGCGCAGACGCCGGCTCGCGCGGGGGCAAGGTCGTCGCATACAAGCCGCTGCTGGACGAGGCGATCCGCCTTTCGAGGCACAAACCCGAATCGGTGCTGCTCGTGGACCGCGGGCTCGCGCCGATGGATCACGTGGCCGATCGCGACCGCGACTATGCCGAACTGCGGCAGCGTCACATGCACGCGGCGGTGCCTTGCGAGTGGGTCGATGCGACGCACCCGAGCTACATCCTCTACACGAGCGGCACGACCGGCCGGCCCAAGGGCGTGCAGCGCGACACGGGCGGCTACGCGGTGGCGCTCGCGGCGAGCATGAAGCACATCTTCCTCGCGCAGGCGGGCGAGACCTACTTTTCCACGAGCGACATCGGCTGGGTGGTGGGCCACAGCTACATCGTCTACGGGCCGCTCATCGCGGGCATGGCGACGATCCTGTACGAGGGCCTGCCGGTCCGCCCGGACGGCGGCATCTGGTGGAGCCTGGTCGAGAAGTACAAGGTGACGTCGATGTTCAGCGCGCCGACGGCGGTGCGCGTGCTGAAGAAGCAGGACCCCGCGTACTTGCGCCAGTACGACCTGTCGTCGCTGAAGGCGCTGTTCCTCGCGGGCGAGCCGCTGGACGAGCCGACCGCCCAGTGGATCGCCGAGGGCATCGGGCGGCCCGTCGTCGACAACTACTGGCAGACGGAGACCGGCTGGCCGATCCTCACGGTGTGCAACGGCGTGGAACCCGCGCCGGGGAAGCTTGGCAGCCCCGGCCGGCCGGTGTACGGCTTCGATGTGAAGCTCTTCGACGAGCACACGGGCGAGGAGCTCGCGGGGGCGGGCAAGAAGGGCGTGCTTGCGATCGAGGGGCCGCTGCCGCCCGGGTGCATGCAGACGGTCTGGCGGGACGACGAGCGCTTCGTGAAGACTTACTGGCAGAGCATTCCGAACCGGCAGGTGTACAGCACGTTCGACTGGGGCATCCGCAATGAGGACGGCTACTACTTCATCCTCGGCCGCACCGACGACGTGATCAACGTGGCGGGGCATCGGCTGGGCACGCGCGAGATCGAGGAGAGCATTTCGAGCCATCCGAACGTGGCCGAGGTCGCAGTGGTGGGTGTTGCCGATTCGCTGAAGGGGCAAGTCGCGATGGCCTTCGCGGTGGTGAAGGATGCTTCGGCGCTCGTGGACGAGAACGCGAAGCTGAAGCTCGAAGGCGAGGTGATGAAGGTGGTCGAGCAGCAGCTGGGTGCCGTCGCGCGGCCGGCGCGGGTTCGTTTCGTGACGGTGCTGCCCAAGACGCGCAGCGGCAAGCTCCTGCGCCGCGCGATCCAGGCGGTGTGCGAGGGGCGGGATGCGGGAGACTTGACGACGATCGAGGATCCGGCCGCGTTGCAGCAGATCCGGGACTTGCTGCGGTAGTGCAGGGGGCGCGCACGAGGCGCGTGATGCGCCGGTTGCGGATGCGCGTTCATTGATCGGGGGCGGGGATGGGTGGCAGCGGCGACAGCATGGCGAGGACGCGCGCGGCGAACACGGACGACGCGGCGTCGATAGGGAGATTCGGCTGGGCTTGTCTTCGAATCCGAACGTCCTGCGCGCGGGGCGATTCCGGTTCCTCGGCTTCCAGCTTGCGCCGTGGCGGCGCGCAGGGACGTTTCGGCGGCGGGTTCGTCGGCGGGTTGGATCGGATGGCCGGCAACGGAGACGGCAATGCGGAAGCGGCGGTTGTCATGGGTTTGCGGCCTTGGTGGGACGACGGGAGACAACAAGTTGACCACGAGTGGTCAACGAGTGCCCCCGAGCGCGCGGTGTCTTCCTCCCTCTCCCCCCCGGGGGAGAGGGCCGGGGAGAGGGGGTTCCTGAAGCGGCCGCCGGCCCTAGGTCGCGAATGCGATCGTGCCACGAACGTGGCACAATCGCATTCGCAACCTAGGGCCCTTCCCCCACAGTCGCGTCCGCCAATCGGTTCAGCCGTGTCGCGGAAGGTTCATCAACCAGCTTCATGCTTCCCTCAGGGAAGCGGAAAGTAGCGAAGACAAATGAGCGATCCCGGCTCCGTCTACACGGCCTATCGAGGCAATTCCTATCTTTTCGGCGGCAACGCCCCGTACGTCGAGGAGATGTACGAGAACTACCTCGCCGACCCCACCAGCGTGCCCGACATGTGGCGCGACTACTTCGACGCGCTGCAGAACGTGCCGGCCGTCGACGGCAGCAACGCGAAGGACGTCCCCCACCTGCCGGTGGTCAACGCCTTCGCCGAACGCGCGAAACAGGGCGCCACCGCGACCGTCACCCTCTCGCCGAGCGCCGAAGTCGAACTCGGGCGCAAGCGCACGGCCGTGCAGCAGCTCATCGCCGCCTACCGCAACGTCGGCTGCCGCTGGGCCGACCTCGATCCGCTCAAGCGCGCCGAACGCGAGAAGATTCCCGAACTCGAAGCGTCCTTCTACGGGTTCAGCGACGCCGACCAGGAAGCGGTCTTCAACATCAGCAACACGTTCTTCGGCAAGGACCAGATGTCGCTGCGCGAGCTCACGAACGCGCTGCGCGAAACGTATTGCGGCACGATCGGCGCCGAGTACATGTACATCAGCGACCAGGGCAGGAAGCGCTGGTGGCAGCAGAGGCTCGAGTCGATCCGCGCGAAGCCGAACTTCAGCGTCGAGAAGAAAAAGAAGATCCTCGAACTCGTGACGGCCGCCGAAGGGCTCGAACGCTTCCTGCACACCAAGTATGTCGGCCAGAAGCGCTTCTCGCTCGAAGGTGGCGAAAGCTTCATCCCGTCGATGGACGAGCTGATCCAGCAGGCCGGCGCGCGCGGTGTGCAGGAAATCGTGATCGGCATGGCGCACCGCGGGCGGCTGAACGTGCTCGTCAACACGCTCGGCAAGATGCCGCGCGATCTCTTCGCCGAATTCGAGCACACCGCATCCGAAGACCTCACCGCGGGCGACGTGAAGTACCACCAGGGCTTCAGCTCCGACGTGTCGACGCCCGGCGGGCCCGTGCACCTGTCGCTCGCGTTCAACCCGTCGCACCTCGAAATCGTGAACCCGGTCGTCGAAGGGTCGGTGCGCGCGCGCATGGACCGCCGCGCCGACGAGCACGGCAGGCAGGTGCTGCCGGTCCTCGTGCACGGCGACGCCGCGATCGCCGGGCAAGGGGTGGTGATGGAAACGCTCGCCCTTGCCGAGACGCGCGGCTACTTCACGGGCGGCACGGTGCACATCGTGATCAACAACCAGATCGGCTTCACCACGTCCGATCCGCGCGACGCGCGTTCCACGCTCTACTGCACCGACATCGTGAAGATGATCGAGACGCCGGTGCTGCACGTGAACGGCGACGACCCCGAGGCCGTGGTGCTCGCGACGCAGCTCGCGCTCGACTACCGCATGGAGTTCGAGAAGGACGTGGTCGTGGACATCATCTGCTTTCGCAAGCTCGGCCACAACGAGCAGGACACGCCCTCGGTCACGCAGCCGCTCATGTACAAGAAGATCGCGGCGCATCCGGGCACGCGCAAGCTCTACGCGGACAAGCTCGCCGCGCAGGGCCTGGGCGACACGCTCGGCGACGACATGGTGAAGTCCTACCGCGCTGCGATGGACGCCGGCAAGCACACGGTCGATCCGGTGCTCACCAACTTCAAGAGCAAGTACGCGGTCGACTGGTCGCCCTTCCTCGGCAAGAAGTGGACCGACAGCGCCGACACGGCCATCCCGCTTGCCGAGTGGAAGCGCCTTGCCGAGCGCATCACGACCACGCCAGAGGGCTTCACCGTGCACCCGCTCGTGAAGAAGGTGCTCGACGATCGCGCGGCAATGGGCCGCGGCGAGATGAACGTCGACTGGGGCATGGGCGAGCACATGGCCTTTGCCTCGCTCGTGGCGAGCGGCTATGCCGTGCGGCTTTCCGGCGAGGATTCGGGCCGCGGCACGTTCACGCACCGCCACTCGGTGCTGCACGACCAGAACCGCGAGAAGTGGAGCGAAGGCACCTACGTGCCGCTGCAGAACGTGGCGGAAAACCAGGCGCCCTTCGTCGTGATCGACTCGATCCTGTCGGAAGAGGCGGTGCTCGGCTTCGAGTACGGCTACGCCTCCAACGACCCGCACACGCTCGTGATCTGGGAGGCGCAGTTCGGCGATTTCGCGAACGGCGCGCAGGTCGTGATCGACCAGTTCATCGCCGCGGGCGAGGTGAAGTGGGGCCGCGTGAACGGCATCACGCTCATGCTCCCGCACGGCTACGAGGGCCAGGGGCCCGAGCACAGCTCGGCGCGGCTCGAGCGCTTCATGCAGCTGTCGGCCGACACCAACATGCAGGTGTGCCAGCCCACCACGGCAAGCCAGATCTTCCACCTGCTGCGCCGGCAGATGGTGCGCAATCTTCGCAAGCCGCTCGTCATCATGACGCCCAAGTCGCTTCTGAGGCACAAGGACGCGACGTCGCCGCTGTCGGAATTCACGAAGGGCGGTTTCCAGACCGTGATTCCCGAGAACAGGGAGCTGAAGGCCGACAAGGTGAAGCGCATCGTCGTGTGCTCGGGCAAGGTCTACTACGACCTCGCAAAGAAGCGCGAGGAAAAGGGCGCGGACGAGGTCGCGATCCTGCGCGTGGAGCAGCTCTATCCGTTTCCGCACAAGGTGTTCGCCGCGGAACTGAAGAAGTATCCGAACGCGACCGACATCGTGTGGTGCCAGGACGAGCCGCAAAACCAGGGCGCGTGGTTCTTCATCCAGCACAACATCCACGAGAACATGGCCGAGGGCCAGAAGCTCGGTTATGCCGGGCGCGCCTCCTCGGCGTCTCCGGCGGTGGGGTATTCGCACCTGCACGTGGAGCAGCAGAAGGCGCTCGTGGATGCGGCATTCGCGAAGCTGAAGGGCTTCGTGCTCACGAAGTAGTGCCCGCCCGTCGTCATCCCCTCGCAGGCGGGGATCCAGTGACTTTGCGCAGCGAAAGCCCCTGGATTCCCGCATACGCGGGAATGACGCAGCGCCGCGCATACAAAAAGACATCCCAGGAAAAACAAAATGGCTATCGTTGATGTGAAGGTCCCGCAACTGTCCGAGTCGGTTGCCGAAGCGACCCTCCTGCAGTGGAAGAAGAAGCCCGGCGAAGCCGTGGCGATGGACGAGATCCTCGTCGAGATCGAGACCGACAAGGTCGTGCTCGAGGTGCCCGCGCCGCAAGCCGGCGTGCTCGCGGAGCTCGTCGCCGGCGACGGCGCGACGGTCGTTGCCGAGCAGGTGATCGCGAAGATCGACACCGAAGGCAAGGCGGCCGCAGCCGCGCCTGCCGCAGCCCCGGCGCCCGCGGCTGCCCCGGCCGCCACGCCTCCTTCGGCGTCCACGGGCGGCGGCAAGTCGGGCGTCACGATGCCCGCTGCCGCGAAGATCATGGCCGACAACGCCATGGCGCCGGGCTCGGTGCCCGGCACCGGCCGCGACGGCCGCGTGACCAAGGGCGACGTGCTCGGCGCGCTTTCCGGCGGCGCCGCGGCGAAGCCTTCCGCCGGCGCGCCCGTGCCGGTCGCCACCGCGCCGAAGGCCGCGCTGCCGCAGGTGGCCGCGCCCGTGGGCGCGCCGGACCTCGGCGACCGCCCCGAGCAGCGCGTTCCGATGACGCGACTGCGCGCGCGCATCGCCGAGCGCCTCTTGCAATCGCAATCCACCAACGCGATCCTCACGACGTTCAACGAAGTGAACATGGCGCCCGTGATGGAGATGCGCAAGCGCTTCCAGGACCGTTTCGAGAAAGAGCACGGCGTGAAGATCGGCTTCATGTCGTTCTTCGTGAAGGCCGCGGTGCATGCGCTCAAGAAGTACCCGATCCTCAATGCCTCGGTGGACGGCAACGACATCGTCTATCACGGCTACTTCGACATCGGCATCGCGGTCGGCTCGCCGCGCGGGCTGGTGGTGCCGATCCTGCGCAATGCCGACCAGATGAGCTTCGCGGCCATCGAGAAGAAGATCGCCGAATACGGCGTGAAGGCGCGCGATGGCAAGCTGGGGCTGGAGGAACTCGCGGGCGGGACCTTCTCCATCTCCAACGGCGGCGTGTTCGGCTCGATGCTGTCGACGCCGATCATCAACCCGCCGCAGTCGGCGATCCTCGGCGTGCATGCGACGAAGGATCGCCCTGTGGTGGAGAACGGCCAGGTGGTGATCCGGCCGATCAACTACCTTGCCATGAGCTACGACCACCGCATCATCGATGGGCGCGAAGCCGTGCTCGGGCTGGTGGCGATGAAAGAAGCGCTGGAGGATCCGGCACGTCTTCTCTTCGATATCTGAGCGCGGGCAAGAAGCCGAACAGCTGAAGACAGGTTGATCAGATCGGGCATCCAGGAATGACAAGCAAACAATTCGACGTCGTCGTGATCGGCGGCGGCCCCGGCGGCTACATCGCCGCCATCCGCGCGGCGCAGCTGGGATTCAACGCCGCCTGCATCGACGAATGGAAAACGAAGGACGGCAAGCCCGCCCTCGGCGGCACGTGCACCAACGTCGGCTGCATTCCCTCGAAGGCGCTGCTGCAGTCGTCGGAGAATTTCGAACACGCGGGCAAGCACTTCGCGGACCACGGCATCAAGTTCAGCGGCATGACGCTGGACGTCGCCACGATGCTCGGACGCAAGGACGCCGTCGTGAAGCAGAACAACGACGGCATCCAGTATCTCTTCAAGAAGAACAAGGTGACGTTCTTCCACGGCCGCGGCTCGTTCGTGAAGGCAAGTGCCGACGGCTGGGAGCTGAAGGCGGGCGAGGAGACCGTGACCGCGAAGCACGTGATCGTCGCGACGGGCTCCAGCCCGCGCGCGCTGCCGGGCGCGCCGTTCGACGAGGAGAACATCCTCTCCAACGACGGCGCGCTGCGCATTCCGGGCGTGCCGAAGCGCCTGGGCCTGATCGGCTCGGGCGTGATCGGCCTGGAGATGGGCTCGGTCTGGCGCCGGCTCGGCTCGCAAGTCACCGTGCTCGAAGCGCTTCCGGCGTTCCTGGGCGCGGTGGACGAGCAGATCGCGAAGGAAGCGAAGAAGGCGTTCGACAAGCAGGGCCTGAAGATCGAACTCGGCGTGAAGGTGGGCGAGGTGAAGACCTCGGCCAAGGGCGTGAGCGTCGCGTGGACCAGCGCGAAGGGCGAAGCGCAGACGCTCGAAGTCGACAAGCTGATCGTCTCCATTGGCCGCGTGCCCAACACGATCGGGCTGAATGCCGAGGCCGTGGGCCTGAAGCTCGACGAGCGCGGGGCCGTCGTCGTGGACGACGAGTGCCGCACGAACCTCGCCAACGTGTGGGCGATCGGCGACGTGGTGCGCGGCCCGATGCTCGCGCACAAGGCGGAGGAAGAGGGCGTGGCAGTGGCCGAGCGTATCGCGGGGCAGCACGGCCACGTCAACTTCAACACGATTCCGTGGGTGATCTACACGAGCCCGGAAATCGCGTGGGTCGGCCAGACCGAGCAGCAGCTGAAGGCCGCGGGCATCGCCTACAAGGCCGGCACGTTTCCCTTCATGGCGAACGGGCGCGCGCGTGCGCTCGGCGACACGACGGGCATGGTGAAATTCCTCGCCGACGCGAAGACCGACGAGATCCTCGGCGTGCACATCGTGGGCCCGATGGCAAGCGAGCTGATCTCCGAAGCGGTGGTCGCGATGGAGTTCCGCGCCTCGTCGGAAGACATCGCGCGGATTTGCCACGCGCATCCGTCGCTGTCGGAGGCCACGAAGGAAGCGGCATTGGCCGTCGACAAACGCACGCTGAATTTCTGACGGCCTTCGCACGCAGAGATCGCAAAGTATCCGCAGAGGGCGCAGAGAATCTTCCCGATGCATTCCTCCGCGTCCTCTGCGCAACCTCTGCGTCCTCCGCGTCCAGAACCCGAATGAGTGTCAAGGCAGTATACGAGGCCGAACTCGCCGCAAGGGGTTACGAGAGCGACCCCGCGCAGTTGCGAGCTGTCGACGCCCTCGACCGCTGCGCGCACGACTGGGCCGAGTTCAGCGAGCAGCGGTCCAACCTCTTCAAGAAGCTGATCCACCGCCCCGAGATCCCGCGCGGCGTCTACATGTACGGCGGGGTGGGGCGGGGCAAGAGCTTCCTCATGGACTGCTTCTTCCAGGCCGTGCAGGTCGCGCGCAAGACGCGGCTGCACTTCCACGAATTCATGCGCGAGGTGCACCGCGAACTCGCGGAGCTGCAAGGCACCGTCAATCCGCTCGACGAGCTGGGCGTGCGCATCGCGCGGCGCCACCGGCTCATCTGCTTCGACGAATTCCACGTGGCCGACATCACCGACGCCATGATCCTGCACCGGCTGCTCGATGCCCTCTTCAGCAACGGCGTGGGCTTCGTCACCACGTCCAACTTCAAGCCGGACGACCTCTACCCCAACGGCCTGCATCGCGACCGCATCCTGCCGGCCATCGCGCTCCTGAACGAGAAGCTGGAAGTCATCGACGTGGACAATGGCACAGACTACCGGCGCCGCACGATGGAGCAGGTGAAGCTCTACCACGCACCGCTCGGGCCCGAGGCCGACGCGGCGATGGACGCGGCCTTCACACGCCTGGCGGAAATGCGCGACGAAAGCCCGGTGCTGCACATCGAGCATCGTGAAATCCGCGCGCGCCGGCGCGCGGGCGGCGTGGTGTGGTTCGATTTCAGGACGCTTTGCGGCGGCCCGCGCTCGCAGAACGACTATCTGGAGATCGCGACGCAGTTCCACACGCTGCTGCTGAGCGACGTGCCGCGGATGTCGGCGCGATTCGCGTCGGAGGCGCGGCGCTTCACCTGGCTCGTGGATGTGCTGTACGACCGCCGCGTCAAGCTGATTCTGTCGGCGCAGGTCGAGCCCGAAGCGTTGTATACCGAAGGACCGCTCGCCCACGAGTTCCCGCGCACGGTGTCGCGGCTGCACGAGATGCAGTCGGCCGAATTCCTCGCGCTGGAGCACCGGGCCGTCGACACGCGCCTCACATGAAGAAGATCGCCATCGCTTGCTTCGCTTGCTTCGCTTGCTTCGGTGCGCTCGCCGCGGCCGCCCAGGGCATCGACGTGCCCGCGGAGCGCAACCGCATCGCGAGCGAACGCGAGGCCATCGAAGCCAGGCTGGCGGCCGAGGAAAAGGAGTGCCGCGCGAAATTCGCGGTGACGGATTGCGTGGCCGCCGCGCGCGCGCGCCATCGCGAGGCGATGGCCGAACTGCGCCGGCAGGAGATCACGCTGAATGACATGGAGAGAAAGCGCAAGGCCGCCGAGAAGCTGCGGGACCTGCAGGAACGCGAGACTTCCTCGCGCGAGCACGACGCGCTGCGCAAGCGCGACGAATCGCTGCAGCAGTTCCGCGAGCGTGAATCGCGCCAGACCGACAAGGCGGCCAGGAAGCAGCGCGAAGAAAGCGGCCACGCGGCGAAGCCGCCGGCGAGCGAACGCAAGGCCAAGGCGAAGGATGCCGCGGCGCAGGCGGCGAAGGCCGAAGAAAACCGCCGGGCTTTCGAAAAGCGGCAGCGCGAAGCGGCCGAGCACCGTGCGCGCGCGCAAAAGCGCGAGGCCGATCGCAAGAAACCACTGGCGGCGCCTCTGCCGAAGGCCGCGGCGTCGTCTTAGGGCGTATCAGACGTTGTAGTGCTGCCGATACCACGCCACGAAGCGCCCGAGCCCTTCGTCGAGCGCCGTCGCCGGATGAAACCCGGTGAGCGCGCGCATCGCGCTCATGTCCGCGAACGTGCTCTCCACGTCGCCCGGCTGCATCGGCAGCAGTTCGCGCTGGGCGGTGCGGCCGAGATGCTTTTCCAGCAGCGCGATGAAGGTGTCGAGCGGCTGCGGGCGGCTGTTGCCCAGGTTCAGCACGCGATGGGGTGACGCGCCTTCCGCGCCTTGCGGCGGCAGGGCGAGCACGCGCACGATGCCTTCGACGGCGTCGTCGATGTACGTGAAGTCGCGCTGCATGCGGCCTTCGTTGAACACCTTGATGGGCTGGCCCGCGAGGATCGCCTGCGTGAACAGGAAATACGCCATGTCCGGGCGCCCCCAAGGGCCGTACACGGTGAAGAAGCGCAGGCCCGTCGCCGGAATGCGATAGAGGTGGCTGTAGGCCTCGGCCATCAGCTCGTCGGCCCGCTTCGTCGCCGCGTAGAGGCTCGAAGGATGGTCCACGGCATCCGTTTCGCTGAACGGAACTTTCGTGTTGCGGCCGTAGACGCTGGAACTGCTCGCGTACACGAGATGCTTCACCGCCTGGCGTCTGCAGCCTTCCAGCACGCACAGCATGCCGCGAAGGTTGCTGTCGGCATACGCGAAGGGCGCGTCGAGCGAATAGCGCACGCCCGCTTGCGCGGCGAGGTGCACCACGGCTTCGAAGCCGCCTTCGGCGAAGAGCGCCTCCATCGCCTCGCGGTGAGCGATGTCCGCTCGCTCGAAGCGAAAGCGCGGCAGGCCCTGCAGCTGCTCGAGGCGCGAGTGCTTCAGCGCCGGATCGTAGTACGCGTTGAGGTCGTCGATGCCCGTGACTTCATGGCCGTCGGCCACAAGCCGGCGGCACGCGTGCATGCCGATGAACCCTGCGACGCCGGTGACGAGCAGCTTCACGGCCGGCCGATGCCGAAATAGCGGAACCCGAGTTGCCGCATCGTCGCGGGATCGAAGATGTTGCGGCCGTCGAAAACGAGCGGCCGCTTCAGCACGGACTTCAGCTGCGCGAAGTCGGGGCTGCGGAATTCCTTCCACTCCGTCACCACGACCAGCGCGTCGGCGCCCGTCGCGGCTTCCATCGCGGAATCTGCGAGCGTGAGGCGCGGCAGACCCGCCATCACGCGTTCGGCTTCCTTGCGGGCCACGGGATCGTAGGCGGAGATCGAAGCGCCTGCGTCGAGCAGGGTCCGCACGATGTCGCGGCTGGGGGCTTCGCGCATGTCGTCGGTGTTCGGCTTGAAGGCGAGCCCCCAGATCGCGATGCGCTTGCCGCGGATGTCGCCGCCGAATTCGCGCAGCACCTTGCGCGGCAGCACCTGCTTTTGCGCGGCGTTGGCGCGGTGGACGGCGTCGAGCACGCGCAGCTCGCCGTCTTCGTGACCGTGCGAGAGCCGCAGGAGCGCCTGCACGTCCTTCGGAAAGCACGAGCCGCCGTAGCCGCAGCCGGGATAGAGGAAGTCGAAGCCGATCCTCGGGTCCGAGCCGATCCCCTTGCGCACCATCTCGATGTCGGCGCCCAGGAGTTCGGCGAGGTTCGCCATCTCGTTCATGAAACTGATGCGCGTGGCGAGCATCGCGTTGGCCGCGTACTTGGTGAGCTCGGCGCTCTTCACGTCCATCACGACCATGCGTTCGTGATTGCGCTGAAAAGGCGCGTAGAGCTGGCGCAGCAGGCCGACCATGCGCTGCGTATCCGCGCCGACCACGATGCGGTCGGGCCGCATGAAGTCCTCCACCGCCGCGCCTTCCTTCAGGAATTCGGGGTTGGAGGCCACGTCGAAGTCGGCCTCGAGCCCGCGAGACTCAAGCACTTCGCGCAGCGCGGCCGCGACGCGGTCGCCCGTGCCCACGGGCACGGTGCTTTTCGTCACGACGGCCTTGTAGCCGTGCGCGTGCTCGGCGATCGAGCGTGCCGCCGCCAGCACGTAGCGCAGGTCGGCGGAGCCGTCCTCATCCGGCGGCGTGCCCACGCAGATGAGCTGCAGTTCGGCGAAGGCGGTGGCTTCGGCCGTGTCGGTGGTGAAGTGCAGGCGGCCGCCCGCCGCGCAGCGTCCGACGATTTCAGGCAGGCCGGGCTCGTGGATCGGCACGATGCCGTCCTTCAGCGCGGCGATGCGTGCCGGGTCGACGTCGAGGCACATGACCTCGTTGCCGACGTCGGCGAGGCAGGCTCCGGTGACGAGACCGACGTAGCCGGTCCCGATGACTGTGACTTTCATGAATCCGCTTTCAGCTTTCGAGGGGTTCCAGCTTGACGACCAAGAGCGACAGATTGTCGCCGCCGCCTCGCGCGCGCGAACGGGCCTTCTCGATGAGGAACTCGGTCGCCTCGCGCGCCGAAAGCGACGAGAGCACGGAGCCGAGCTCGTTGGGGCTGAAGTAGTGCCACACGCCGTCGCTGCAGGCGAGCAGGATGTCGCCGGGCTTCAGCTGCTCGATCGTGTGCAGGTCCGCGGGCGGGTCCTCCTCGGCGCCCAGGCATCCCATCAGGATGTTCGACTGCGGGTGGACGTTGGCTTCTTCCTCGGTGAGCTCGCCGCGGTCCACGAGCGTCTGCACGTAGGAGTGATCCATCGTGCGCTTCACGAGCCGGTTGCCGTGGTAGTGGTAGATGCGCGAGTCGCCCGCGTGCACCCAGTGGCATTCGCCGTCGGGATTGATGAGGAACGCGGCGATCGTGCTGTGGGGCTCCTGCTCCGACGAAATCGCCGTGAGCTTGATGACGAGGTGCGCCTCCTGCACGATCTGCTTGAGCAGCGACGGCGCGTCGTCATGGTCGGGGGAATAGCGCTCGAAGAGCTGCTTGCAGGTGAGCATCACCTGGTCGGAGGCCTTGCGCCCGCCGCTGCGGCCGCCCATGCCGTCGGCGATCACGCCGAACACGCAGCCGCTCACGCGCGGGTGCGACAGGAGCGCGAGCTGGTCCTGCTGGTACTCGCGGTCTCCCTTGTGGATGCCCGTGGAAGCGGTGAGTCGATAGCCTTTGGATGCCATGCTGCGTGTGGAATGCGTCGCCGGACGCTGCGCTCGATTATTACCTTCGAAAGACGTATTATCGAATGTACCCGACCGGGTGCCGCGCCCGCACGACATTCCTTGGAATCCAACCTGCATTCTCCCGAGAGGCGCCTGATCGAGCTCAGGATGGAGCATGCCGACCTCGATGCCCTGATCGACCGGGCATCCGAACAAAGCCCGATGGACGAACTGATGATGCGACGGCTGAAAAAGCGCCGGCTCGCCCTGCGCGACGAGATCTCGCGGCTGGAACTGATCCTCGACCCCAAAGAGCCCGCGTGATGGGCCTGCAAGCTCTGGCCCTCGAGGCCTTCGCGCCCGGGGGCGCGCTCGAGCGGGCGGCCGAACATTTCCGTCCGCGCTCGGGGCAGACCGAGATGGCGCTGGCCGTCGCGCGCACCATCGAGTCGGGCGGCGCGCTCGTCGTGGAAGCCGGAACGGGCGTCGGCAAGACCTTTTCGTACCTCGTTCCGGCGCTGCTCTGCGGCGAGAAGGTGCTGCTTTCCACCGCCACCAAGACCCTGCAGGACCAGCTTTACGGCCGCGATCTCCCGCGACTCGCGCAGGCGCTCGGGCTGCCCGTGCGCACGGCACTGCTGAAAGGACGCGGCAGCTACCTGTGCCTGCATCGCATGGAGCAGGCCCGGCACGACGCCGGGCTCGACCGGTTCGGGGAGCGCGCGCTCGCCAAGGTGGAGGAGTGGGCGAAGGCCACCCGCACGGGCGACCTCGCGGAGATGCCCGGGCTCGACGAACGCTCGAGCGTGATTCCGCTCGTCACGTCCACGCGGGAGAACTGCCTCGGCTCGCAGTGTCCGAAGTTCCGCTCCTGCCACGTGAACATCGCCCGCCGCGACGCGCTCGCCGCGGACGTCGTCGTCGTGAATCACCATCTCTTCTTCGCCGACCTCGCGGTGCGCGAATCGGGCATGGCGGAGCTTTTGCCCACCGTGCGGGTGGCGATCTTCGACGAGGCGCACCAGCTCAACGAGACGGGCGTGCAGTTTCTCGGGCGGCAGCTCGGCACGGGGCAGCTCATCGATTTCGCGCGCGACATGCTGGCCGCGGGCCTGCAGCATGCGCGGGGGCTCGTGGACTGGCAGCATCTCGCGGGCGCCGTCGAGCGAGCGACGCGCGACCTGCGCCTCGCGGTCGGGCGGCAGGGCAACGGCACGCGCCTGCGCTGGCTCGGGCGCGCGCCGGACGAAGTGCGCGAGGACGCATGGGAAGGCGCGCTCGGCGAGCTCGCGCGCACGCTGGAAGAAGCGCGCGCCGGGCTCGACACGGTAAGCGAGCTCTCGCCGGAGTTCGTCCGCCTGCACGAACGCGCCGCGGCGCTCGCCGAACGCTGCGATCAGTTCCAGCGGCGCGCGGCCGAGGGTTCGGTGCGGTGGCTCGACGTCGGCACGCAGCTGCGGCTCGTGGAGTCGCCGCTCGACATCGCGGAAGCGGTGCAAGGCAAGATGCTCGGCGCGAAGAACGATGCCGAGCCGTCGCGACGGTCCTGGATATTCACGTCGGCCACGCTCGGCGACGACGAGCGCCTATCGTGGTTCACCGAACCCTGCGGCCTGGGCGACGCCGAAGTGAGGCGCGTCGCAAGCCCCTTCGACTATCCGTCGCAGGCGGGCGTCTACGTGCCGCGCGAGATGCCCCGGCCGAGCGAGGCGGGCCACAGCGAGGCCGTGGCCGCGCTCGCGGCCGAGAGCGCCGAACGGCTGGGCGGACGCACGATGGTGCTCACGACGACGCTCAGGGCGCTGCGCACCATCGGCGAAGCGCTGCAGCGCCGCTACGAAGGGTCTCCCGCGCTCGAGGTGCTGGTGCAGGGTCAGTGGCCCAAGCGCCGGCTCATCGAACGCTTCCGCGAAGGCGCCACCCACGGCGCGCCCGGTTGCCTGCTCGTGGCGTCCGCGTCGTTCTGGGAAGGCGTGGACGTCCCCGGCGACGAACTGCAGCTCGTCATCATCGACAAGCTCCCGTTTCCGCCGCCGAACGATCCGCTCGTGGAAGCGCGCACCGAGCGGCTGCAGTCGCAGGGCCGCAATCCCTTCAACGAGTATTTCGTGGCCGAAGCGGCCGTCGCGCTGAAGCAGGGGGCGGGGCGCCTCATCCGGCGCGAAACCGACAAGGGCGTGCTGGCGGTGTGCGACACGCGGCTCGCGACGATGTCGTACGGACGCCGCCTCATGGCGGCTTTGCCGCCGATGCGGCGGCTCGAAACGCGCGAGGCTTACCTTGAAGCGCTTGCCGCGCTCACCAGAACTTCCACCACGGCGCCTGCGTGGACTTGACGCCCTTGGTGAGGTAGTCGCTCTTCGGGTAGCTCTGCTCCATCACGCGGCGCGTGTCGTCGCGCAGGCGCGTCATCCCGAGCGCATCGTAGGACTTCATCATGATGAAGAGCGCCTCTTCCAGCGCGGGCACTTCGCGGTAGTCCGTGAGCGCTGCCTGGGCGCGGTTGATCGCGGCCACGTAAGCGCCCCGGGCGTAGTAGTAGCGCGCGACGTGCACCTCGTACGCGGCGAGCGAGTTGACGATGTACGTCATGCGCAGGCGCGCGTCGGGCGTGTACTTCGAGTCGGGAAAGCGCGTCACGAGTTCCTTGAAGGACTCGAACGCTTCCTTGGACGCCATCTGGTCGCGCTCGGACAGGTCCTGGCGGGCGATGAAGCCGAAGATCCCGAGGTTGTCGTTGAAGTTCACGACGCCCTTCAGATAGAGGGCGTAGTCGTACGCGGGGCTGGCCGGGTGCAGCTTCATGAAGCGGTCGAGCGTCGCGAGCGCCGCGGCCTGGTCGTTCGACTTCCACTGCGCATACGCGCGTTCGAGCTGAGCTTGCTGCGCAAGCGGCGTGCCCGCGGCGCGGCCCTCGAGCTTCTCGAAAAGCGGAATCGCCTTGTCGTAGCTGCCGGAGCTCAGTTCGTCCTTCGCCTCGGCGTAGATCTTGTTCGGGCTCCACTGCGCCGTCTTGTCGTCGTCCGTGCTCGCGCAGCCGGCGGAAAAGACGCAAGCCAGCGCACCCGACAGGGCGACCATCGATAATCCGCCTCGAAACATCACGCGCAACTCTCTTGAAACAGGGCCGGGCCATTATAGGAGCCGACGACCGACAAGCGGCCGACGCCGAAGCGGATATCGCTGTCGAAGCCTGGGC
Organism: Ramlibacter sp.; assembly: GCF_035548915.1. Taxonomy (GTDB): domain Bacteria; phylum Pseudomonadota; class Gammaproteobacteria; order Burkholderiales; family Burkholderiaceae_C; genus Ramlibacter. Next base: position 69,742 of record NZ_DASZSE010000018.1, read on the forward strand.
CGACTCGGAAGTCCGCGCATTCACGATCGCCGCGTCCCAGCACGGCGAGCGGCTCGACCGGGCGCTCGCCGCGCTCGTGCCCGAATTCTCCCGCAGCTATCTGCGGCAGCTCATCGACGGCGGCGCAGTCACGCTGGGCGAGAAGGCCGCCGGCCGGGCCTCGCAGAAAGTGCGCGCGGGCGATTCGCTCGCCGTCGTGCTGCGGCCCACGCCGCAGAGCCAGGCCTTTCGCCCGGAAGCGATCGCGCTGGCGGTCGTCCACGAAGACAGGCATCTGCTCGTCATCGACAAGCCCGCGGGGCTCGTCGTGCATCCGGCGCCCGGCAACTGGAGCGGCACGCTGCTGAACGCGCTCCTGGCTCGCGACGCGCGGTTCGCGGCGCTGCCTCGCGCGGGCATCGTGCACCGGCTCGACAAGGACACGAGCGGCCTCATGGTCGTCGCGCGTTCGCGAGAGGCGATGGATCGTCTGGTCGCGATGATCGGCGCGCGCAAGGTGGCGAGGCAGTACATCGCGCTCGCGCATCGCGCCTGGGAAGGCCCCGCGCAGCGTCTCGTGGACGCACCCATCGGCCGCGATCCGCGCAATCGCCTGCGCATGGCGGTGGTCGACACCGCGCGCCATCCGGGCAAGCCCGCATCCACGTCGATCGAGCTGCTTGCCAACGGCGAATCCGGCTGCTGCGTGCGCGCCACGCTGCAAACCGGCCGAACGCATCAGATCCGCGTGCACATGGCGCACATCGGGCATCCGCTGGTGGCGGATGCGCTCTATGGAGGCGCGCCTGCCGCGGGGCTCACGCGCCAGGCGCTGCACGCGTATCGGCTCGCCTTCGAGCACCCCGTGACGGCCGAGCCGCTCGCGTTCCATTCCGCGTTGCCCGCCGACCTGCGGGAGGCCTTGCATTCCTGGGGCCTGCGATACAATGAACCGGACGGCTCCTGAACACGGCAACGGTGGATGAGCCCGTCCCCTTGGCGGCCGCCGCGAGCGGCGCGTGCCGCCGGTAGACCTTGCCCCCTTTGGCCTTGAAAAGATGAGCGCCTGAAGGCGCCTTCGACGGATCACCGACAAAGACATGAATACGGCGGATGCCAGGCGCGTCCTCGAAACCGCGTTGATCTGCACGCAGCAGCCGCTTTCGCTGCGCGAGCTGCGCACGCTCTTCAACGACGAGCTCGCCGCGGACAGCGTGAAGGCGCTGCTGGAAGAACTGCGCGACGAGTGGACGCAGCGCGGCGTGGAGCTCGTCTGCGTGGCGAGCGGCTGGCGCTTCCAGAGCCGGCCCGAGATGCGTGAATTCCTCGACCGGCTGCATCCCGAGAAGCCGCCCAAATACAGCCGCGCCACGCTCGAGACGCTCGCGATCATCGCCTACCGCCAGCCGGTCACGCGCGGCGACATGGAAGAAATCCGCGGCGTCACGATCAACACGCAGATCCTGAAGCAGCTCGAAGACCGCGGCTGGGTCGAAGTCATCGGCCACCGCGAGGCCGCGGGCCGCCCGGCCCTGTATGCGACCACGCGGCAGTTCCTGGACGATCTCGGCCTGCACTCGCTGGACCAGCTGCCCGAGCTGCCGGCTCCCGGACAGCACGCGGGCATTGTCGAGGCCCTCGGCAACGCCAGCGGGGAGCCGCTGCAGCCCGCGCTCGCGATCGAAGTGACGCCGGACGAAGCGGTTGCCGCCGCGCCCGCGCCCACGCAAGACGAACCCCACCCCGAGGCGCCCGACGCCGAACCGCTCAGAGCATGAACCCGATCCCTGCCGGCGACAGCGCCGTCCCCGCCGTCCCCGCCATCGATGCCGAAGAAGCCGCGGTCGCCGGCCGGGCCCATCCCGAGCCGCCGGAACGCGTCGCCGAAGCCGAAGCGCCCGAGGATCCGCTCGCCGCCGAAGAGGGCGCGCAGGAAGGCCGGGAAGGCGAGGAAGGCGAGGAAGGCGAGGAAGCATTGCAAGAGGCGCAGCCCGTGCAAGCGAAGGCGGCCGCGCAACCCGCCGACCGGTTCGCCGACGTCGTGTCCGGCCGCTTCGATGCCGAGGATGAGGGCGACGCCGCGCCGCCCAAGCGCGTGCTCACGCCGCAGCCCGAGACGCCCAAGCTGCACAAGGTGCTCGCGCAGGCGGGGCTCGGCTCGCGCCTGGAGATGGAACAGCTCATCATGGAAGGGCGCATCTCCGTCAACAACGAACCCGCGCACATCGGCCAGCGCATCCAGTTCGGCGACCAGATCAAGGTGAACGGCAAGCCGATCCGCGTGCGCATCGCACCGCCGCCCGCGCGCGTGATCGCCTATCACAAGCCCGTGGGCGAAGTCGTGACGCACGACGATCCGCAGAACCGGCCGACGGTGTTTCGCAAGCTGCCGAAACTGCCGCAGGGCAAGTGGCAGTCGGTGGGACGGCTCGATCTCAACACCGAAGGGCTGCTGCTCTTCACCAATTCGGGCGAACTCGCCAACAGGCTCATGCATCCGCGATTCGGGCTCGAGCGCGAATACGCGGTGCGCGTGCTCGGTGCGCTCGCGGCCGAGGAGAAGCAAAGGCTCCTCGAAGGCGTCGACCTCGAGGACGGCCGCGCGCAGTTCAGCTCGATCGACGATGGCGGCGGCGAAGGCTCGAACGTCTGGTACCGCGTGACGATCAGCGAAGGGCGCAATCGCGAGGTAAGGCGCCTTTTCGAAGCCACGGGCCACGCGGTGAGCCGGCTCATCCGCATCCGCTACGGCGCCATGGTGCTGCCGCGCGGGCTGAAGCGCGGCGCCTGGGTGGAGCTGGACGATCGCGACATCCGCGCGCTCACGCACGCGGCGGGCGGGCCCGGGGTGTCCCGCCATGAAGGCGAGGGCGAAGCCGAGCACGGGCCGGGTGGTCGCGGCAGGAGACGGCGCGGCGGCAACCGGGGTGACCGCAATGACGGCGGCCCGCGCCCGCAAGGCGGCGGGCAGCCCTCGCCGAAGGCCGCTGGCAACCAGAACCGCCGCAAGCAAGGTGGCGGCGGCGGCGGTGGTGGTGGCGCGGGCGCGGGCCAGCCCGATCCGATGAAGACCTCGTTCGGCTACATCGGCGCAGACAGTTTCACGCGGCATCGCCAGGGGCAAGGCGGCGGCCGTGGGGGTCGAGGCGGGGGTGCGGGTGGAGGCGGTGGTGGTGGAGGCGGCGGTGGTGGAGGCGGCGGTGGTGGAGGCGGCGGCGGACAGCGCCGCGGCGGGCGCGGCCGATGAGTCGCGCCTTCGGTGGCTCATCCGGGCGAGTCATTTCTCCTTACTGCTAAAATCACGGGCTTTGCCGAACTTTTCACCGGCGGTGAAACCCCAACAAAACACCGCCTCAACAGAACACCGCTCACGGAAGAACACGATGGCCCTCGAACGCACCCTTTCCATCATCAAGCCCGACGCCGTGGCCAAGAACGTCGTCGGCCAGATCCTTGCGCGCTTCGAAGCGGCCGGCCTGAAGATCGTTGCCGCCCGCATGGCCCACCTGTCGCGCCGCGAGGCCGAGCAGTTCTATGCCGTGCACCGGGAGCGTCCCTTCTTCAAGGACCTGGTCGAGTTCATGATCTCCGGCCCGGTCATGATCCAGGTGCTCGAAGGCGAAGGCGCGATCCAGAAGAACCGCGACCTGATGGGCGCGACCGATCCGAAGAAGGCCGCCGCCGGGAGCATCCGTGCCGATTTCGCCGAGAGCATCGACGCGAACGCGGTCCACGGCTCCGACGCGCCCGAGACCGCCGCCGTGGAAGTGAGCTTCTTCTTTCCCGGCATGAGCATCTATTCACGCTGACCCCCATGCGATGACGGCCAACCTGCTCGACTTCGATCTCGAGGGTCTGGCCGCATTCTGCGAGCAGCTGGGCGAGAAGCGCTTTCGCGCCGTCCAGCTCTTTCGCTGGATACACCAGCGCGGTGAATCCGACTTCGAGCGCGTGAGCGAGCTCGCGAAGTCGCTGCGCGAGAAGCTGAAATCCGCGGCGCGCGTGGAAGCGCCGCGCGTGCTCGAAAGGCACGACTCCGCCGACGGCACCATCAAGTGGCTCTTCGACGTGGGCGGCGGCAACGCGGTCGAATCCGTGTACATCCCCGAAGACGACCGCGCGACGCTCTGCATCTCCTCGCAGGCGGGCTGCGCGGTCGGCTGCCGCTTCTGCTCCACGGGGCACCAGGGCTTCTCGCGCAACCTCACCACGGGCGAGATCGTGGCGCAACTCTGGTACGCCGAGCACACGTTGCGCCGCGAGCTCGGCACGCAGGACCGCGTCATCTCCAACGTGGTGATGATGGGCATGGGCGAGCCGCTGCAGAACTACGGCGCGCTCGTGCCCGCGCTGCGCACGATGCTCGACGACCACGGCTACGGCCTCTCGCGCCGCCGCCTCACGGTTTCGACCTCCGGCGTGGTGCCCATGATCGACCGACTGCGCGCGGATTGCCCCGTGGCGCTGGCCGTGTCGCTGCACGCGCCCAGCGACGAACTGCGCGAGAAGCTCGTGCCGCTGAACCGCAAGCACCCGATCGGCGAGCTGCTGGATGCGTGCATGCGCTATCTCGAAGCCGCGCCGCGCGACTTCATCACGTTCGAGTACTGCATGCTCGACGGCGTGAACGACACGGCCGAACATGCGCGCGAGCTCGTCGCGCTCGTGCGCGCTCGCGGCATCCCGTGCAAGTTCAACCTGATCCCGTTCAATCCGTTTCCCGCATCGGGCCTGGTGCGCTCGCCGCAACAGCGCGTGCAGGCATTCGCGAAAATCCTGCTCGATGCTGGTATCGTCACCACTGTGCGCAAGACGCGCGGCGACGACATCGACGCCGCTTGCGGCCAGCTGGCCGGCGACGTGCGGGACCGCACGCGGGTCGACGAGCGCATCGCGCGCCAGCGCACCGTGATGCTGAAGCCGGTGCGCGGACACGTTGGAGACGGAAAGAGCGTATGACGAGCACTTGGGGACGGCAGCGATGGCGGCCATGGTTGCGGCGCGGCGTGGCGGTCCTCGCCGCAGGCGCCGCGCTCGCGGGCGCCTTCACGCTCTGCGGGTGCGCATCGCAGCAGCAGACGACGGCCAGCGCCGACGTGATGACGTCTTCGGACGAACCCGAAAGCCGCCGCCGCGCGCGCATCCGCCTCGAGCTCGCCACCGGCTACTTCCAGCAGGGCAAGACGGATGTCGCCCTCGACGAGGTGAAGCAGGCGCTCGCGGCCGACCCGAGCTACCCGGACGTCTACAACCTGCGCGGGCTCATCTTCATGCGCCTGAACGACATGCGCCAGGCCGAGGACAGCTTCAGGCGCGCGCTCGCCCTCAACTCGCGCGACCCGAACACGCTGCACAACCTGGGCTGGCTGCAGTGCCAGGAAAAGCGCTACGACGAGTCGATCCGCAGCTTCGACGCGGCGCTCGCGAATCCGCTGTACGCGGAGCGGGCGAAGACTCTGATGGCGCTCGGCGTGTGCCAGGCGCGCGGCGGCCGCAACGAGGAGGCCGAGCGCAGCCTCGCGCGGGCCTACGAGCTCGACGCGGGCAATCCCGTCACCGGCTACAACCTCGCGAACCTGCTTTTCAAGCGCGGCGACTTCAAGCGAGCCCAGTTCTACATCCGCCGCCTCAACAACAGCGAACTCGCCAACGCGGAGTCGCTCTGGCTCGGCATCAAGGTCGAGCGGCGCATGAACGACGAGCGCGCGATGCAGCAGCTCGGCGACGTGCTGCGCAGGCGCTTTCCGCAGTCGCACGAACGCGAGGCCTACGACCGGGGTGCCTTCGATGAATGACGCGGCCCAGGCCGCGGGGCCGGCCGAGGGCGACAGCGCCGGCGCGATGATGCGCCGCGCGCGCGAGGCGGCGGGGCTTCACATCGCGACGCTCGCGGTGTCGTTGAAAGTGCCGGTGCGCAAGCTCGAGGCGCTGGAGGAAGACCGCTACGACCAGTTGTCGGACGCCGTCTTCGTGCGGGCGCTGGCCTCCAGCGTGTGCCGCACGCTGAAGATCGATCCGCAGCCCGTGCTCGAACGGCTGCCGCAGGGCGCGAAGCCCCGGCTCGTGCAGACGGGAGACGGCATCAACGAGCCGTTCCGCGCGCCGGGCGACGGCCCGAGCCAGACCTGGACGGACCAGCTCTCGCGGCCCGTGGTGCTGGCCGTCGTGGCGCTGCTCGTCGGCTCGCTCGTGATCCTCTTTCTGCCGACGATGCGCCGCGACGATGCCCAGGCCGTGCGGACGGCGCAAGGGCCGAAGCCGTCTTCGGCGCAGACGGCACCGGTGCCGCCGCCCGAAGCCGCCGCGCCGTCGCTCGCGCCGGCGGCGGGCGCATCGGCTGCGACGCCCTTGCCCGCGCAGCCCGCGGCTGCGACACCTTCGAACGCGAGCCCTTCGCCCGCGCCTTCGACCGTGGCAGCCGCGCCTGCCGCAGCCATGCCGCCGGCCAACGGTGCAAGCGTTGCATCCGTGCCGATGCCCGTCCAGCCCGCATCGGCCGCGCCTTCTTCCTCCGCTTCTTCCTCCGCTTCGGCGCTGCAGGCCGCCGCCAGCGGCGTCGTCGTGTTCCGCGCCCATTCGCAGTCATGGGTCGAAGTGCGCGATGCGAACGGCACCACCGTCCTGCGCAGACTCATGGAAGCCGGCGAAACGGCCGGCGCGAGCGGCAGCCTGCCGCTGAAGGTGATCGTGGGCAGCGCGCCGGCCACCGATGTCCTCGTGCGCGGCAAGCCTTATGACACGACCCCGGTCACGCGCGACAATGTAGCCCGGTTCGAGGTGAATTGATGGACTCAATGGATTGCTTGCCGATCGACGCCGCGCTGCCGCAGCCGCGCCGCTCGCGCCAGGGCCGCGTGGCGTGGGGTTCGCGCGTGGTCACGGTCGGCGGCGACGCGCCGGTGCGCGTGCAGTCGATGACCAACACGGACACGGTCGATGCGATCGGCACCGCGATCCAGGTGAAGGAACTCGCCGTCGCGGGCTCCGAACTCGTGCGGATCACGGTCAACACACCCGAAGCCGCCCAGCAGGTGCCCTACATCCGCGAGCAGCTCGATCGCATGGGCATCGACGTGCCCCTCATCGGCGACTTCCACTACAACGGACACCGCCTCCTCACCGACTATCCGGCCTGCGCCGAGGCGCTGTCGAAGTACCGCATCAACCCGGGCAACGTCGGCAAGGGCGACAAGCGCGACCGGCAGTTCGCGCAGATGGTCGAGGCCGCGCTGCAGTGGGACAAGCCCGTTCGCATCGGCGTGAACTGGGGCAGCCTCGATCAGGAACTGCTCGCGCACCTCATGGACGAAAACGCGTTGCGCGCCGATCCGTGGGACGCGAAGCTCGTCATGTACGAGGCGCTCGTCACGTCCGCGATCGAATCGGGCCGCGAGGCCGTGGCACTGGGCATGCGGCCCGAGCAGGTGATCCTCTCGTGCAAGGTGAGCGGCGTGCAGGACCTCATCTCCGTCTATCGCGAGCTCGCGCGCCGCTGCGACCATCCGCTGCACCTCGGGCTCACCGAAGCCGGCATGGGCACGAAGGGCACGGTCGCGTCGTCGGTGGCGCTCGGCATCCTGCTGCAAGAAGGCATCGGCGACACGATCCGCGTGTCGCTCACGCCGCAGCCGGGCGAGTCGCGCACGCAGGAAGTGGTGATCGCCTCCGAAATACTGCAGGCGCTCGGCCTGCGCAGCTTCGTGCCGAGCGTGACGGCGTGTCCGGGCTGCGGCCGCACGACGAGCACGACATTCCAGGAACTCGCCAAGCAGATCGACGATCACCTGCGCGCCAACATGCCCGTGTGGCGCGCGAAGTACCCGGGCGTCGAGAAGATGAAGGTGGCCGTGATGGGCTGCATCGTGAACGGCCCCGGCGAGAGCAAGCACGCCGACATCGGCATCAGCCTGCCGGGCACGGGCGAGTCGCCGGCCGCGCCCGTCTTCATCGACGGCCAGAAGGCGCTCACCTTGCGCGGCGAGGGCATCGCCGCCGAATTCCACCGCATCGTCGAGAATTACATCGAAAAGCGCTTCGGGCACGCGAACGCGAACGCCTGAGGCGACGACATCCCATGGCCGAGAAACTGAGTGCCGTCAAAGGCATGAACGACATCCTGCCCGCGAGCGTGCCGCGCAAGGAGGTCCTGCCGCGCAACACCACCTGGGCGTGGTTCGACGACGTGGTGCGCCGCGTGATGGCCCGCTACGGCTACCAGTACATCGTGACGCCGGTCGTGGAGCCCACGCAGCTTTTCGTGCGGGGCCTGGGCGAGGTGACCGACATCGTCGAGAAGGAGATGTATTCCTTCGTCGACTCGATGAACGGCGACCGCCTCACGCTGCGCCCGGAGGCGACGGCGGGCATCGTGCGCGCGGTGGTCGAGCACAACGCGCTCTACAACGGGCCGCTGCGCATCTGGACGGCCGGGCCGATGTTTCGCCACGAGCGGCCGCAAAAGGGCCGCTACCGCCAGTTCCACCAGCTCGACGTGGAGGCGCTCGGCCTTGCCGGGCCGGACGTCGATGCCGAGCTGATCCTCGCGGGCCGCGCGCTCTGGCGCGAACTGGGCCTGATCGAGGGCGACCACTACCGGCTCGAGATCAACACGCTCGGCGACCCCGAGGAGCGCCGGGCGCACCGCGAAGCGCTCGTGCGCCACTTCGAGCGGCACGCCGACGCGCTCGACGCGGAGGCGAAGGCGCGGCTGCACACGAACCCGCTGCGCATCCTCGACACCAAGAACCCGGCGATGCAGCAGGCGGTGGAATCCGCGCCGAAGCTGATCGACTTCCTCGGAGAAGCTTCGCGCGCGCACTTCGATTCGCTTTGCCGCATGCTCGAGGCGGCGGGCCAACCCTACCGGGTGAACCCGCGGCTCGTGCGCGGCATGGACTACTACAACCGCACCGTGTTCGAGTGGATCACCGACCGCCTGGGCTCGCAGGGCACCATCTGCGGCGGCGGCCGCTACGACGGCCTCATCGAGCAGATGGGCGGCAAGAGCGCGCCTGCCATCGGCTTCGGGCTGGGCATCGAGCGGCTTTTGCTGCTGCTCGAAGCGCTCGGTCTGCAAGGGCCGGACGCCGCGCCCGATGCCTATGCCGTCTTCGCCGCGGACGACGCGCCCGTGCGCGCCCTGCCGGTGCTCGAAGCGCTGCGCGCCGCGGGGCTCGACGTGGTGGCCCACGCAGGCGGCGGAGCGCTCAAGAACCAGCTTAAGCGCGCCGATGCGAGCGGAGCGGCTTATGCGCTCATCTTCGGCGCCGACGAACTGGCGAGCGGCCAGGTGACGGTGAAGGCACTTCGCGACGGCACCGGCGCGCAATGGCCAAGGCCGATGGCCGACGTGGCGGCGTGGGCCGCCTCCCTGAAGTCCTGAATACAATCGCAGGCTCGACTCCCCCGGGCTCCCGGGGCAAGGTAACGCATGTCCTCCCGACACCTCGACCTCGAAGAACAGGAACAGCTTGACCAGCTCAAGCACTTCTGGAACCAGTACGGCGACTTCATCACCTGGGTGCTGATCGCCGTGTTCGCGGCCATCGCGGGCTGGAACGGCTGGCAGTACTGGCAGCGCACGCAGGCGGCGCAGGCTTCGGCGCTCTACGACGAGGTCGAGCGCGCGGCCGCCGCCGGGGACACGGCGCGCGTCGAGCGCGCCTTCAGCGACATCCGGGACAAGTTCGGCCGCACGGTCTTCGCGCAGCAAGCGGGCCTGGCCGCGGCGAAGGTGATGATGGACAAGGGCAAGCCCGACGCAGCGAGGGCCGATCTCGCCTGGGTCGCCGAGAAGTCGTCGGACGAAGGCTACCAGGCCGTGGCGAAGCTTCGGCTCGCGGGCGTGCTCGCCGATGCGAAACAGTACGACGAGGCTTTGAAGCAGCTCTCGGGCATGCCGAAATCCTTCGAGGCGCTCGCGGCCGACCGCCGCGGCGACATCTATTCGCTTCAGGGCAAGCCGGCCGAGGCGAGGAGCGAATACCTGAAGGCCTGGCAGGGCATGGACGAGCGAGCGGACTACCGCAACCTCGTCGAGGTGAAACTCAACGCGCTGGGCGTCGACCCGCGCGCCCAGAAGAACAACGAAGCCGCGCAGGCGAAGTCATGATTCGAATTCCGTTTCTTTCCCGCTCGATCCTCCTGGCCGCGGCGTTCGCGCTCGTGGCCGGCTGCTCGCAGCTGAAGTCGCTGCCGCTCATCGGCAAGCTCGCGGGCTCCGACCTGCCGAAGCCCGCGGAACTGCAGCCCAACCCCAATACGCTGCAGGTGCGCCAGGCGTGGACGGCGGCCATCGGCAAGGTGGACTTCCCGCTGTCCGTGCAGGTGGTGGGCGAAACCGCCTATCTCGCCAACGGTGCGGGCACGGTGATCGCGCTCGATGCCGCGAGCGGGCGCGAGCTCTGGCGTGCGAGCGCGGGCGCGCCCATCGCCGCGGGTGTCGGCAGCGACGGAACGCTCACCTCCGTCGTGACGCACGCCAACGAAGTCGTGACGTTCGCCGACGGCAAGGAACTCTGGCGCCAGCGGCTGCCGGCCCAAGGCTACACGCCGCCTTTCGTGGCGGGCGCGCGCGTCTTCGTGCTCGCGGCCGACCGGTCCGTGACGGCTTTCGACGGCCGCACCGGCGCGAAGCTCTGGTCCACGCAAAGGCCCGGCGAGCCGCTCGTGCTGCACCAGGCGGGCGTGATGCTCGCGGTGGGCGACACGCTCGTGGTGGGGCAAAGCGGCCGGCTCGCGGGCCTCAATCCCGCCAGCGGCAGCGCGCGCTGGGAAGCGGCGATCGCGAGCCCGCGGGGCATCAACGACGTCGAGCGGCTCGTGGACCTCGTGGGCCGGGTGAGCCGGGTCGGCAACGTGGTCTGCGCGCGTGCGTTCCAGACGGCCGTGGGCTGCGTCGAAGCGTCGAGAGGCACGCTGCTGTGGACGCAGAAGGCCGATGGCGCCGAAGGCATCCACGGCGACGCGACGAACGTGTTCGGGACCGAAAGCGACGGCAAGGTGATCTCCTGGAAGCGCGACAGCGGCCAGCGCGCCTGGGTCGTCGATGCGCTCCTGCATCGCGGCCTCACCGCGCCGCTCGTGCTCGGCCGCTCGGTCATCGTGGGCGACAGCTTCGGCTACGTGCACCTTCTCTCGAGGGAAAACGGGACGCTGCTGAATCGCCTCGCGACCGACGGCTCGGCGATCGCGGCCGCTCCCGTGGTCGCGGGCAACACGCTCGTCGTGGTCACGCGCAACGGCGGCGTGTACGGCTTCGTTCCCCAGTAGAGAAATTTCCGGGCGGTCACCGTGAAACCCGTCATGGCCATCGTGGGCCGCCCCAACGTCGGCAAGTCGACGCTCTTCAATCGGCTCACGAAGTCGCGCGACGCGATCGTCGCGGACTTCGCGGGACTCACGCGCGACCGGCATTACGGCAACGCGAAGCAGGGCCGCTACGAATTCATCGTGATCGATACCGGCGGCTTCGAGCCGACGGCGGAAACCGGCATCTACAGCGAGATGGCCAAGCAGACTCGCCAGGCCGTGGCCGAAGCCGACGTCGTCGTCTTCGTGCTCGATGCGCGGGCGGGCCTTTCGGCGCAGGACCACGACATCGCGGGCTACCTGCGCAAACTCGGCAAGCCCACGGTGCTCGCGGCCAACAAGGCCGAAGGCATGCAGGAAGGCGTGCAGCTCACGGAGTTCTACGAGCTCGGGCTCGGCGAGGTCATGCCCGTCTCGGCGGCGCACGGGCAGGGCATCCGAAGTCTCGTGGAGCAGGCGTTCGAGCCGTTGAATCTGCCCGAGATCGACGACCAGGCCGCCGAGGCGCAGCAAAGCGGCATCGTGAAGCTGGCCGTGGCGGGCCGGCCGAACGTCGGCAAGTCGACGCTCATCAATACCTGGCTCGGCGAGGAAAGGCTCGTCGCCTACGACCAGCCCGGAACGACGCGCGATGCCATCTCGGTGCCGTTCGAGCGCCACGGCCAGAAGTTCGAGCTCATCGATACGGCCGGCTTGCGCCGCAAGGGCAAGGTGTTCGAGGCGATCGAGAAGTTCTCGGTCGTGAAGACGCTGCAGGCGATCGAGTCGGCCAACGTCGTGCTGCTGCTGCTGGATGCGACGCAGGGCGTGACCGAGCAGGATGCGCACATCGCGGGCTACATCCTCGAATCGGGCCGCGCGGTCGTGCTGGCCATCAACAAGTGGGACGCGGTGGACGACTACCAGCGCGAACTGGTGCGCCGGCAGGTGGAGGGGCGCCTCGCCTTCCTGAAGTTCGCCGACCTGCACTTCATCTCGGCGAAGAAGCGCCAGGGCATCGCACCGCTCTGGAGCTCGATCACCCAGGCCTACAAGTCGGCGATGGTGAAGATGAGCACGCCGGTGCTCACGCGGCTGCTGCACGAAGCCGTGCAGTTCCAGCAGCCCAAGCGATCGGGCATGTTCCGGCCGAAGCTGCGCTACGCGCATCAGGGTGGGATGAACCCGCCCGTGGTCGTCGTGCACGGCAATTCGCTCGAACACGTCACCGATGCGTACAAGCGCTTCCTCGAGGGCCGCTTCAGGAAGGAATTCCACCTGGCCGGCACGCCGCTCAGGATCGAGATGCGCACGTCGAAGAATCCGTACGCGCAAAAAGAGTAGGGCGGCCACCCGCCAACCCGGCAACACGCAAGCGCGGGACAAGACCTTGAAAAGAACCCGAAACCGCTCCAAATGAGCTCGGCAGGCCGCTTCGGCCTACTTGCGCTGCCCCCCTGCTGTGGTAATGTGCAAGCTCCAACAACATTCCAGAACACGGAGAATATCGTGAGCAACAAAGGGCAGCTACTACAAGACCCGTTCCTGAACACCCTGCGCCGCGAGCACGTACCGGTTTCGATCTACCTGGTCAACGGCATCAAGCTGCAGGGCCAGATCGAATCCTTCGACCAGTACGTCGTGCTGCTGCGCAACACGGTGACGCAGATGGTGTACAAGCACGCCATCTCGACCATCGTGCCCGGCCGGGCGGTGAATTTCTCGCCGGCCCAGGAAGGCGAGGCGGCCGGAAGCTGATCCGGCCGATTCATTCGAAGCCTTCAGCTGCCTTGCAGGCAGCGGCGCGACGCGAACCGCTCCCCATCCGAATTTGAGTTCCACTTCCCGACGCCCTGCCGCCGCTACGATCCTCGTGGGGGTGGACTTGGGCCTGCCCCATTTCGATTCCGAGCTCGAGGAGCTTGGCCAGCTGGCCGAGACGGCCGGGATGCAGCCCGTGGCACGCGTCACGGCGAAGCGGCGCGCGCCCGATGCGGCGCTCTTCGTGGGTCGCGGCAAGGCCGACGAGATCAAGGCGCTCGCCGAAGAAACGGGCGCCACCGAAATCCTCTTCGACCAGTCGCTCTCGCCCGCGCAGCAGCGCAACCTGGAAAAGCACCTCGAGCTGCCCGTCAACGATCGAACGCTCCTCATCCTCGAAATCTTCGCGCAGCGCGCGCGCAGCCACGAAGGCAAGCTGCAAGTCGAGCTGGCCCGGCTGCAGTACCTGAGCACGCGGCTCGTGAGGCGCTGGTCGCACCTGGAACGCCAGCGCGGCGGCATCGGCTCGCGCGGCGGCCCGGGCGAAACGCAGATCGAGCTGGACCGCCGCATGATCGGCGAAGCGATCAAGCGCACGCGCGAGCGCCTGGAAAAAGTGAAGCGGCAGCGGCAGACGCAGCGCCGCCAGCGCGAGCGCCGCGAGAGCTTCAAGGTGTCGCTGGTGGGCTACACGAACGCGGGCAAGACGACGCTTTTCAACGCGCTCGTGAAGGCTCGCGCCTACGCGGCCGACCAGCTCTTCGCGACGCTCGACACCACCACGCGGGAGCTGTACCTGCAGGCGGCGGGCCGATCGATTTCGCTGTCGGATACGGTCGGATTCATCCGCGACCTGCCGCACACGCTGATCGACGCCTTCGAGGCGACCTTGCAGGAGGCGGCCGATGCCGACTTGCTGTTGCACGTGGTCGATGTCGCCAACCCGCACCACCTGGAGCAGATCGGCGAAGTCGAACGCGTGCTGGAAGAAATCGGCGCCGCGGGCGTGCCGCGGCTGCTCGTCTTCAACAAGATCGATGCACTCGCGCCCGGCCGGCAGCCGCGCAACGCGAGCGACACCTTCGAGCTGGATGGCGTGCAGGTGCCGCGTCTTTTCGTGAGCGCTCGGGCGGGACTCGGGCTCGACGTGCTGCGCGGCAAGCTGGCGGAGGCCGCCGCGCGCGAGCGTCCGCTCCTGCCCGCGTGATTGGGCACAATGCGCCTCAAGACGAAGAAAACAACGCAACGCGCATGAACCTCCCACTCCGCAGCATGTCCTGGGCGCGGCTGAAAGGCCGCATCCGGGGCATGTTCAACCTGAACGATCCGCGCTGGGGCCGGGGCGACGACGGCAAGCCGCCCGAAGGGGGCAACCGGCCCGACCGCCCGGACCGGCCCGACCGTCCCGACCGTCCCGACCGTGAAAGCGACGGCAATGGCCGCGGACCGAACCAGGGTCCGCCCGACCTCGACGAGCTGTGGCGCGATTTCAACCGCAAGCTCGGTGGTCTCTTCGGCGGCCGGCGGCGCGGCGGTGGCGGCTTCGGCGGCGGCGGGGGTGGCGGCAATGGCGGCAACTTCCAGCCCGACATGCGCAGCGCCGGCGTCGGCGCCGGCCTGATCGCGGCCGTGGTGGTGCTGATCTGGCTCGGCACGGGCTTTTTCATCGTGCAGGAAGGCCAGCAGGCCGTGATCACGCAGTTCGGCCGCTACAAGGCGACCGTGGGCGCGGGCTTCAACTGGCGGCTGCCTTATCCGATCCAGCGCCATGAAGTGGTGTACGTGACGCAGATCCGCTCGGTGGACGTCGGGCGCGACGCGGTGATCCGCGCGACGGGACTCAAGGAGTCGGCGATGCTCACGGAGGACGAGAACATCGTCGAGATCAAGTTCGCCGTGCAGTACCGCCTGAACGACGCTCGCGCGTGGCTCTTCGAAAGCAAGAACCCCGGCGAAGCCGTGGTGCAGGCGGCCGAATCGGCCGTGCGCGAAGTGGTGGGCAAGATGCGGATGGATTCGGCGCTCGCCGAGGAACGCGACCAGATCGCACCGCGCGTGCGACAGCTGATGCAGACGATCCTCGACCGCTACAAAGTCGGCGTGGAAGTGGTCTCGGTGAACCTGCAGCAAGGCGGCGTGCGCCCGCCCGAGCAGGTGCAGGCTGCGTTCGACGATGTGCTGAAGGCCGGACAGGAACGCGAGCGCGCGAAGAACGAGGCGCAGGCCTATGCGAACGACGTGATTCCGCGCGCGCGCGGCGCGGCCGCGCGCCTGGCCGAGGAAGCCGAAGGCTACAAGGGCCGCGTGGTCGCGCAGGCGCAAGGCGACGCGCAGCGCTTCAAGCAGGTGCTCACCGAATACCAGCGGGCGCCGCAGGTGACGCGCGACCGCATGTACCTCGAAACGATGCAGCAGGTGTATTCCAACGTCACGAAGGTGATGGTGGAGTCGCGGCAGGGCTCGAACCTGCTCTTCCTGCCGCTCGACAAGATATTGCAGCAGGTGTCGCAAGCCGGCGTGGCCGCGCCCGCCGCGCCCGCGGCCGCCACGACGGCGCCCGACACGTCGTCGTCTTCGGCGATGGCGCCCGGCGGCGCCACGAGCGACTCGCGAACGCGCGACAACGCGCGCAGCCGCGATCGGGAATCCCGGTGAGGAAGCGGACATGAACAGGATCGGATTCATCGTCTCCACGCTGCTCATCGCGCTCGCGCTGCTCAGCTCCACGCTGTTCGTGGTGGACCAGCGGCAGTTCGGCGTGGTCTATTCGCTCGGACAGATCAAGGAAGTGATCACCGAGCCCGGGCTGCACTTCAAGCTGCCGCCGCCCTTTCAGAACGTGACCTACATCGACAAGCGCCTGCTCACGCTCGAAAGCGCGGACACGGAGTCGATGCTCACGGCGGAAAAGCAACGCGTCGTGATCGACTGGTACGTGCGCTGGCGCATCGCCGACCCGTCGCAGTACATCCGCAACGTCGGCCTCGACGAGGCCGCGGGCGCCAACCAGTTGAACCGCGTGCTGCGCAACTCGTTTCAGGAAGAGATCAACCGCTTCACCGTGCGCGAGCTGCTGTCGACCAAGCGCGAGCAGCTCATGGCCGACGTGAAGCGCGAAGTGACGAGCGCCGTGAAAGGTGAAAAGCCTTGGGGCATCGACGTGGTCGACGTGCGCATCACGCGCGCCGACTATGTGGAGGCGATCACCGAATCCGTCTATCGCCGCATGGAGGCCGAGCGCAAGCGCGTGGCCAACGAACTGCGCTCGACCGGCGGCGCCGAGGGCGAGAAGATCCGCGCCGACGCCGAGCGGCAGCGCGAGATCACGGTGGCCAACGCCTACCGCGACGCGCAGAAGGCCAAGGGTGAGGGCGATGCGCAGGCCGCCGCGATTTATGCGGAAGCGTTCGGGCGGGACCCGCAGTTCGCTCAGTTCTATCGCAGCCTGGAGGCGTATCGCGCAAGCTTCAACCGCAAGAGCGACGTGCTGGTGGTGGACCCGCAAGGCTCCGAATTCTTCAAGGCGTTCCGCGGCAGCGGCGCCACGGCTGCACCAGGAAAGAAGTAACGGCTTTGGACAGCGACGTGTTCTGGGCCGCACTGGCCCTGATGCTGGTATTGGAGGGTGCGTTTCCCTTCCTCGCCCCCGGTGCGTGGCGCCAGACCTTCACGCGGCTGCTGCAGCTGAAGGACGGGCAGCTCAGGTTCTTCGGACTCGCGAGCATCGCGATCGGGCTTGCGCTGCTCTGGATCGTCTCGTAGGGTGGTCCCATGAGCAATGACGCCCCCAAGGTCGGTTTCGTGAGCCTCGGCTGTCCGAAGGCGCTCACGGACTCCGAACTCATCATCACGCAGCTGAGCGCCGAAGGCTACGCGACCGCGAGGACCTTCGAGGGCGCGGACCTCGTCATCGTCAACACGTGCGGCTTCATCGACGACGCCGTGGCCGAAAGCCTCGACACCATCGGCGAGGCGCTGAACGCCAACGGCCGGGTGATCGTCACCGGCTGCCTCGGCGCGAAGGCGGGCCGTGCGGGCGGCAACCTCGTGAAGGAGATGCATCCCTCCGTGCTCGCGGTGACGGGGCCGCATGCGACGCAGGAAGTGATGGATGCGGTGCACGCTCACCTGCCGAAGCCGCACGACCCCTTCACCGATCTCGTGCCCGCGGCGGGCGTGAAGCTCACGCCGAAGCACTACGCCTACCTCAAGATCAGCGAAGGGTGCAACCACCGCTGCACGTTCTGCATCATCCCCTCGATGCGCGGCGATCTGGTGAGCAGGCCCATCGGCGACGTGCTGAAGGAAGCGCGAGCGCTCTTCGAAGGCGGCGTGAAGGAACTCCTCGTGATCAGCCAGGACACGTCGGCCTACGGCGTCGACGTGAAGTACCGCACCGGCTTCTTCGACGGGCGTCCGGTGAAGACTCGCATGCTCGAACTCGTGCGGCAGCTCGGCGACCTCGCCGAGCCCTACGGCGCGTGGGTGCGATTGCACTACGTGTATCCGTATCCGAGCGTGGACGAAGTGATCCCGCTCATGGCCGCGGGGAGGGTGCTGCCATACCTCGACGTGCCGTTCCAGCACAGTCACCCCGACGTGCTGAAGCGCATGAAGCGGCCGGCGAGCGGCGAGAAAAACCTCGAGCGCATCCGCCGCTGGCGCGAAGCGTGTCCCGAGATCGTGATCCGCAGCACCTTCATCGCGGGCTTTCCCGGCGAGACGGATGAAGAGTTCGAGCACCTGCTCGACTTCATGCGCGAGGCGCGCATCGATCGCGCGGGGTGCTTCGCGTACAGCCCGGTCGAAGGCGCGGCCGCCAACGAGCTGGCGGGCGGGGTGGCGCCCGAACTGCGCGAGGAACGCCGCGCGCGCTTCATGGCCGTGGCGGAGGAAGTCTCGGCCGGCAAGCTGCGCGAGCGCATCGGCTCGACGATGCAAGTCCTCGTGGATTCAGCGCCGTCGCTCGGCCGAAAAGGCGGCGTGGGACGCAGCTATGCCGACGCGCCGGAAATCGATGGGACAGTGAAGCTGCTGCCGCCTGGAAAGCCGAGCAAGCAGCTGCGGGCGGGGGAGTTCACGCAGGCGAGAATCGTCGCGGCCGAGGGGCATGACCTCATCGGGATGCCGGTGTGACAAGCCGGGCTCACCGAAGGGCCCGCCACCCATCGCGCCGGCACGGCAACAACGGCAACAACGGCAACCCCGGCACAAACAACAAAGCCGGCCAATCTCTCGATTGCTCCGGCTTATCATTCGCATCTGGTGCCCAGGAAGGGACTCGAACCCCCACGACTCTCGTCGCTAGTACCTGAAACTAGTGCGTCTACCAATTCCGCCACCTGGGCTTTCAGGAACCAAGGATTGTATATCAAAAATAATTTCGAACGGACCACGGGCCTCCTCGATGAGATCGAAGGCGTGATCCAGGGCCATCGCGACGGCCACGGCTACGTGGTGCGGGACGACGGCCAAACCGACATCTATCTTCCCCCCAACGAAATGCGCGCGGTGCTGCATCGCGACCGCGTGAAGGCGCGCATCGTCCGCTACGACCGCAAGGGCCGCCCCGAGGGCCGCGTCGTCGAAATCATCGAACGGCCCGTGCAGCCCATCATCGGACGGCTGCTGCACGAAAGCGGCGTGTGGCTCGTCGCGCCGGAAGACAAGCGCTTCGGCCAGGACGTCCTGATCCCCAAAGGCGCCACGGGCCTCGCGAAGGCGGGCCAGGTCGTCGTCGTCGAACTCACCGAGCCGCCGAGCCTCTACGGCCAGCCCGTGGGACGCGTGAAGGAAGTGCTCGGCGAGATCGACGACCCGGGGATGGAAATCGAGATCGCCGTGCGCAAGTACGGTGTGCCGCACGAGTTCTCCGACGCGTGCATCGGAGAGGCGCGGTCGCTGCCGGACAAGGTGCGGCCGCAGGATCGCAAGCACCGCGTGGACCTCACGGACATTCCGCTCGTCACCATCGACGGCGAAGATGCGCGCGATTTCGACGACGCCGTGTATTGCGAGCCCGCGCGCGTGGGCCGCGGCAAGGGCTGGCGGCTGCTCGTGGCGATCGCGGATGTGAGCTCGTACGTCGAGACCGGCCACGCGATCGACGTCGACGCGTACGACCGCGCGACGAGCGTGTACTTTCCGCGGCGCGTGATTCCGATGCTGCCGGAAAAACTGTCCAACGGCCTGTGCTCGCTCAACCCCGAAGTGGATCGCCTGTGCATGGTGTGCGACATGCTGATCGGCGCGTCGGGCGAGATACATGCGTACCAATTCTTCCCGGCGGTGATGTACAGCCACGCGCGGCTCACCTACACGCAAGTGGCCGCGATACTCGCCAACACGCGCGGGCCCGAAGCCACGCGCCGCAGGGATCTCGTTGCGCACCTGCTGAACCTGCACGACGTCTATCGCGCGCTCCTGAAGGAGCGCAACGCGCGCGGGGCGCTCGATCTGGAGACCGTGGAGACGCAGATCGTCTGCGACGACAACGGCCGCATCGAGCAGATCGTGCCGCGCGTGCGCACCGACGCGCACCGCCTCATCGAGGAGTCGATGCTCGCCGCCAACGTCTGCGCGGCGCAATTCATCCAGCAAAGCGGCCACCCGGGGCTCTATCGCGTGCACGAGGGGCCGACGCCGGAGAAAAAGGAGATCCTGCGCAACTACCTGAAGGCGATGGGCGTGAACGCGAGCATCGGCGAGGACCCGTCGCCGCGTGACTTCCAGAAGATCGCCGAGGCGACGAAGGAGCGGCCGGACGCGCAGCAGATCCACACGATGCTGCTGCGCTCGATGCAGCAGGCGATCTACACCCCGGTCAACAGCGGCCATTTCGGGCTCGCGTTCGAGGCATACACGCATTTCACGAGCCCGATCCGCCGCTACCCCGACTTGCTCGTGCACCGCGTGATCAAGGCGATCCTCGCGAACGAACGCTACGAGTTGCCCGCGCTGCCCACGCCCGGCGAGGCGCACGAGAAGCTCGCGCGCAGGCTCGCCGCTCGCGTGGCGCCGCCCGGGCTTCGCACCCGCAAGCCCGCCCCGGTGCTCAGCCGCGAAGTGCAGGCATGGGAGGCCGCGGGCCTGCACTGCAGCGCCAACGAACGCCGCGCCGACGAAGCGAGCCGCGACGTCGAGGCCTGGCTCAAGTGCAAGTACATGCGCGACCACCTCGGCGAGGAATACGGCGGCGTCGTCACCGCCGCGACCACGTTCGGCATCTTCGTCACGCTCGATGCGATGTACGTGGAAGGCCTCGTGCACATCACGGAGCTCGGCGGCGAATACTTCAAGTTCGACGAGGCGCGGCAGGAACTGCGCGGCGAGCGCACGGGCATCCGCTACGCGATCGGCACGCGGCTGCGCGTGCAGGTGAGCCGCGTCGATCTCGACGGGCGAAAGATCGATTTCCGTCTCGTGCGCGAAGGCGACGATCTCGCGGCGCGCGCGATGAAGGACAAGGGCGTGGCCGAGGGCGAGCGGGGCGCGGCGAAGAAACCGAAGGGCACGGCGCGCAAGCCCGGCACGCGCGGGGTCAAGTCGCCGCTTGCCTCGCTCAAGCCGGCGGCGAAGAAGGCCGGTGCGAAAGCGAAGGCGCGCAAGACTCGGCGATGAAAGGAAATCGACA
Source organism: Ramlibacter sp. (assembly GCF_035548915.1). Classification (GTDB taxonomy): domain Bacteria; phylum Pseudomonadota; class Gammaproteobacteria; order Burkholderiales; family Burkholderiaceae_C; genus Ramlibacter. The sequence goes on from NZ_DASZSE010000018.1 coordinate 90,404, forward strand.
TGACGGCAGGCAACGAAGGCAAGGTGGCGATCGTGACCGGCGGGGGCACGGGCATCGGCAAATCCGCGGCGCTCGCGCTGCTCGGTGCGGGCTGGCGCGTGGCGCTCGCGGGGCGGCGCATCGAGCCGCTGCGCGACGCGATCGGTGAATCGGGCGCCGCCGAGCGCGGCCTGCCGATCGCGACCGACGTGACCGATCCCGCGTCCGTCGAGGCGCTTTTCGCGCAGGTGACCCAGCGGTGGGGCCGCGTCGATCTGCTTTTCAACAATGCGGGAGTCTCGATCGGCGCGCCCATCGAGGACTTCGCGATCGAGGACTGGAAGAGCGTCGTCGACACCAACCTGAACGGCATGTTCTATTGCCTGCGCGAAGCCTTCCGCGCGATGAAGGCGCAGTCGCCGCGGGGCGGGCGCATCATCAACAACGGATCGATCTCGGCGTATGCGCCGCGGCCGAACTCGATCGCCTACACGGCGACGAAGCACGCGGTGACGGGCCTCACGAAGACCGCCGCGCTCGACGGGCGCAAGTACGACATCGCGGTCGGCCAGATCGACGTCGGCAACGCGGCGACCGAACTGGCCGCGAGGCTCGGCGTGGGCGCGCTGCAGGCCAATGGCGAAACGAAAGCGGAGCCGCTGATGGACGTGGACGTCGTCGGACGTTCGGTGCTCTACATGGCGAGCCTCCCGCTGGAGGCGAACGTGCTCTTTCACACGGTGATGGCGACCAAGATGCCCTTCGTGGGCCGCGGGTGATGGCCTGCGCGTAGATGCCGATGGGGGCTCGCCGGCAGGCGAGCCCATCGAATTCAAGAAGAAGAAAAGGGATTCCATGTTTCCAGCCGCTGTCGCTTCCGGCGGGCATTGCCGTCTTCAATCCGCGTGCGATGTGCCTGTGGGCGCTATGCCTTCCGAGCAGGTCGCGGACACCGCGCACCAAGTAGCCGAACCGGTAGTCGAACCTGCAGTCGAACCTGCAGTCGAACCTGCAGTCGAACTTGCACCCGACCCGACAGCGCACGCGGCCGCATCGCCGGATGCGGAGGCCGCGGTTGCGTCGGACGCGGCCCTCGCGATGCAGGTCGCGCTCACGACGTCCCCGCGTGCCTCGATCGGAGGCACGGCGGTCATTCCCGAGCCATCCGGTCAAGATGGTTCGGTGCTTGCGACGCTCGATCGGATGGTCGACGCTTGCCTGCAGCGGTTCGCTTCGCACCGCAAGGCCCCATGGCCGGCGGACTTGCTCGGCGACTTCCGCACCGTGATCGGCCGGATCGCCCACCAGCCTTCGAATGAATACAGGATCGACCGCTTGGGACGGCTGGTCGATGGACTCATCGCGCCGGGCCCGACCGACGCGGATGCCGAAGGCCGCATGGCGTTCGCCGCGGATGTGCTGGATGGCGGCCTCGCGAAGGCAGTGAGCGCCTTGCAGCCGGCCAATCCGCTTGTGACGGTGCGAAGAGCCGATCTGCTCGGAAGGATCGAACGGTTTCGCTCGCGCGCGCTGTCGGCTGTGATGACCCAGGAGCGCAGAGACGCGTGGCTCAGGCACTTCTCGCGTCTCGCCACGCCCGACGCGATGGGTGAGAAGTACCGTGAAGCGGATTTGCATCTGATGGCGGCGTGCGTCGGCGCAGGCAGGATTCCTCCGGGCGTGCAGGAGCTGTTCGCGGACCGAAGCGCTGCTTTCCGGCAAAGCCACGAGCAGGCTTATCTGAAGAGCGTCCTGTCCCAGCGCATCCGGCGCTTCATGTCCGTGATTCCCGAGATCGAGGTGGGCAAAGACATGACCACGCAGTGCGCGCGGCGCGTGGAAATGCTTCGCCTGTGCTGCGCCCGCGTCATGGCCGACATCCACGCCGTGCATGCGTCGGATGCCGTGCTGGGCGCCGAGCTTCACCGGAAGATGGTGGACAGACTCAGAGGAGAACTCGCGATGCCCATGTACTCCGATCTCACCGCCACACTGACATCGCTGATCGATCAGCACTCGAAGGACCCGATCGGACAACTGCCACCGGCACGGGCCCGCTCCCTTCCGGCGCGGCGAGGAAGTGCGGCCCCGCGAGCGGGCAGCGCGGTCCCGAAGCGAGCGGGCGAGGGATCAGTGCCCCATCAGTGAGCCCGCGAGTGAGCTCGCCAGTGCGCTCGCCGTGAGCGTGCGATCGCGGGGCCACGCGTCGGCGGCCGAGCCGTGATCGCGCACGGCCGCGCAGGCCGCCTCGAACGGGTCGGCGGCCGCCTGCGCAAGCCGTGCCACGACCATTCCCGCGAGCACGTCGCCCGTGCCGGCCGTCGCGAGCCGCGCGTTGCCGGTGGGATTGATGCGCGGGATCTGCCCGTTCGCGGCGATCACCGTGCCCGACCCCTTCAAGACGACGACGCAGCCCCAGCGCTGCGCGAGCTCGCGTGCGCAGGCGAGCCGGCGCGACTGCACGTCCTCGGTCCCGGTCTCGAGCAGGCGAGCGGCTTCCAGCGGATGCGGGGTGAGAACGGTCGGCTGCGCGCGCTGAGCGCGTGCGCGCAGCAGTGACTGCAGCTGCGGGTCTGCCGCGATCGCGTTGAGCGCGTCCGCATCGAGCACGAGCGACTTCGCGGTGGACAGCACCTTCGGCAGCGCGCCGCGCACCGCGTCGCCGCCGCCGCAACCGGCCGCGACCGCCATCGATGCCAGATCGAGCGAGTCCCATGCGCGGAACATGAGGTCGGGCTGCGCGATGTCGACTCGCGGTGCGGCGTCGTCGAGCGGGCACACGTAGACGCGCCCCGCACCCGAATGCAGCGCCGAGGTTGCCGCGAGCAGGGCCGCCCCCGTCATGCCGGGCGCGCCGCCGATCACGGCCACGTCGCCGAAGCTGCCCTTGTGCGAGGCATGGAGGCGGCGCGGCACGGTGGGCGGGCCGGAGAGCATCGCGCACATCCCCGATGGCGTCTCCACACCGAGGTCGTCGAGCCACACGACGCCTGCCGCGTCGCGGCCTTGCGCCGTGAAGAGTCCCGGCTTCAGGCCGATCATCGTGAGGGTGTGGGCGGCGCGGACGTGCATGCCGGCGCCGGTGTCGGCCATGAGGCCCGTGGGGATGTCGATCGCGAGCACGGGCGCGGCACCGCGGTTGAGCCAGTCGGCCGCGCCGAGTACGCGGCCTTCGGGCGCGCGCGTGCCGCCGATGCCCAGGAGCGCATCGATGCCGAGGTCCCATTGCGTGGGTGGATGCTCGATGAATTCGACGCCGGCTTCCCGCGCGAGCTCGAGCGCCGCCATGGCGTCGTGCGGTGTCTTGCGTTCGTTGCCGAGCCAGGTGACGAGCGGGCTGCGTCCCCACTGCTTCAGGTAGACCGCCGCGGCGAGGCCGTCGCCGCCGTTGTTGCCGGGGCCGCAGGCGATCCAGATCGCGCGGGCGTGCGGAGCGATCGCGGCCGCGAGCCGTGCCGTGGCGAAGCCCGCTCGCTGCATCAAGGTGTGCGGTGGCAGGCGCGCCGCGGCGCTGGCTTCGAAGCCGCGCAGGGCGGCGATGTCGAAGAGCGGCCAGGCGCGCTCGGGCGTGATGCGCTGCATGCGTGCATTCTGGCATCGCTCGATGCGGCTTGCGCGCGGGGTGGCGGTGAGAGCCCGGCGGGCCGATGCGTCTGTCAACCCAGCCGCTCGACTCCCAGCCCCTCGATGTCCACTTCCGGCGCACGCCCCGAGATCAGATCCGCCACCACCCGCGCGCTGCCGCACGAAAGCGCCCAGCCGCTCGACCCATGCCCGAGGTTCAGCCACACCCCCCGCACGCCCGTCGCGCCGATCACGGGCGGCCCGTCCGGCATCATCGGCCGCGCACCCTTCCACTCCTGCACCGCCGCACCGGTGTTGGCAAGCTGCGCCGCGCCGGGAAACCAGTCGTGCAGCACCTTGTAGAGGGTCTGGATCGCCGATGCGCGCTTCACATCCGGGCGGCCGCCGATCTCGGCGCTGCCCGCCACGCGCACGCGATTGCCCAGACGCGAGATCGCGACCTTGTAGCGCTCGTCCATGATGCCGCTGCGCGGCGCGTTCAGCCGATCGCGAATCGGCGCGCTGATCGAATAGCCGTGCACGGCCGCAAGCGGAATGCGCAGGCCGAGCGGGCGCACCATCTGCGCCGCATCGAGGCCGCCGCACACGACAACCGCATCGAAGCGATGCGCACCCGTCGCACCCGTGTCGTTCGACGTGAACACGAGCGATGTCGGTTCGGCCGCCGACAGCGGCGCCACCGTCACGTTGAACTCGAAGCGCGCGCCCCGCGCCTGCGCCTGGTTCTTCAGCAGCAGCGCGAACTGCCGGCAATTGGCGACTTCGTCGTCCGGCAGATGGATCGCACCGGAAAACGGCGTGTCGGGATTGATCGCGGGCTCGATCGCGCGGGCCTCGTCCGCTTCGATCTCGCGAAACCTCACCCCCGCGTCGCGCAGCACCTGCAGCCCTGGCTGCGCGAGCCGGCGGTCGCGCTCGGTTCGCAGCATCACCATGTAACCCGCGCTCCGGTCGTATTCCAGCTGCAGCCGCTCCGTCACCGCGTGCAGGCGTTCGCGGCTGTAGAACGCAAGCCGCTGCATCCGCGCGCGGTTCGCGAGGTAGGTCTCGAGCCGGCAGGCGCGCCGCCACGCCCACATCCACGCGAGCTCGCGCATCGTGATCGGCCAGGCGAAACGCACGGGCGCGTGGCGGCTCAGCACATAGCGGCCGATCTTGGCGACCATGCCGGGCGCGGCCCACGGCGTGACGTAGCCCGGAGCGACCACGCCGGCGTTCGCGAAGCTCGTCTCCAGCGCCGCGGCGCCGCGACGTTCGAACACGGTCACTTCATGCCCGTCCGCGGCCAGCTCCCAGGCGGTGGTGACGCCGACGATGCCGGCGCCCACGATGGCGATTCTCATTGTTGTTGTCGAAAAGGCTGCGTTCGGTTGAGCGGTTCGGGCGGGCGTGTCGATGAGGGCGAGGGGTCGATGGGGCGTGGGCGTCAGCTCTTCACAAGCGGCTCGGCGCGAAGGGCGATGTTGAGGATCGTATCGTCATGCAGCGGCCCGTGCCAAAGCATCATGCCGACGGGCAGCTCGCCGGCCGCGTGGCAGGGCAGCGAGATCGCGCAGCCATCGAGCATGTTCACGACGCTCGTGTTGCGCAGCAGCTGTGCGTTGATGCGGAAGAACGCTTCGTCGCGTTCGGCGCCGGGCGCGACCTGCGCGATCGGCGCGGCCACGATCGGAAGCGTTGGCGACAGCACCGCGTCGAAGCCTCGCAGCGCCTGCGCAACCCGCGCGATCCACGAGGCGCGCGCGTGAACGAGCTCGATGTACTCGTGGGCCAACATGTCCGCGCCGCGTTCGATGCGATGCCGCACGCGCGGGTCGTACGAGTCGCCCCGGTCCGCGAGAAGCTGCCGGTGCCAGGCGAAGCTCTCGGCGGCGGAGAAGCCGCCCGTCGCCTGGAGCGTGCCGAGGTCGCGGATTTCGTCCAGCGCGATCTCCTCGATGCGCGCGCCGGCTTCGGCGAGGCGCTTCACGGCGCGCTCGAACGCGCGGGCGACGGTCGCATCGAGGCCGTCTTGCATCTGCGTCTTCGCGATGGCGAGGCGATAGGCCGACATCGGCACGACCGCGCGCGTCACGACGCGCCCGGCGAGGACTTCATGCGCGAGGATCGCGTCGCGCACCGAGCGCGTCATGGCGCAGACCGTATCGAGCGTGGTCGAAAGCGGGATCGCGCCGTCGGCCGGCACGAGCCGTGCCGTGTTCTTGAAGCCGACGAGGCCCGTGAGCGCCGCCGGGATGCGGATGGAGCCGCCCGTGTCCGAGCCGAGCCCGATGAACGCCGCGCCGGTGGCCACCGACACGGCCGCGCCCGAGGACGAGCCGCCGGGGATGCGTTCCACCGCCGGATCGCAAGGGTTCACGGGTGTGCCGAAATGCGGATTGACGCCCACGCCCGAGAATGCGAACTCCGTCATGTTCGTGCGGCCCACGATCGCCGCGCCCGCCGCCTTCAGCCGCGCGACGGCGGGACAGTCGCGCTCCGCGGCAGGCCTGTCGGCAAGCGCGCGCGATCCGGCGGCGGTCACTTCGCCTTCGACATCGAAGAGGTCCTTCACCGACACCGCGAGGCCCGCGAGCGGCCGCGCGGCCAGGGCGGCATTGCTCGCCACCTCGCGCGCCGAGTCGAACGAGGTCTTCAGGAACGCGTGGCGGCACGCCGGCGACTGGGCGGCCGCCTGCGCCCGCTCGAGCTCATCGGTGGCGCGCGTAGCGCCTTCGCGAATGCGCTGTCGAGTGTCGTGGAGGTCGGGATGCATGGGGCTTCGTGCTATACTCTTTGGGTTTCGCTGGGTGCTCGCACAAGATGTGCCGGCGCTGTCAGCGAAGCGAAACGCGAATCCGCCCTCTCGAGGTGTCGCCAGGCGCGGTGGGAACCCTCCAGGGCTCCATCGGGCGCAGCGATTTTCGGTGCGGATTCTAGACCCAACCTTCGAAAGTTTCTCATGACCGTCTCCATGCGTCAGATGCTGGAAGCCGGTGTCCATTTCGGACACCAGACGCGCTTCTGGAACCCCAAGATGGCACCCTACATCTTCGGGCACCGCAACAAGATCCACATCATCAACCTGGAAAAGACGCTGCCGATGTTCCAGGACGCGATGAAGTTCGCGCGCCAGCTCTCGGCCAACCGCGGCACCATCCTGATGGTCGGCACCAAGCGCCAGGCGCGCGAACTCGTCTCCTCCGAAGCGCAGCGCGCGGGCATGCCCTTCGTCGACCAGCGCTGGCTCGGCGGCATGCTCACCAACTTCAAGACCGTGAAGACGTCGCTGAAGCGCCTGAAGGACATGAAGGCCCAGCAGGAAGCCGGCCTGGAGTCCATGTCGAAGAAAGAGCAGCTCATGTTCACGCGCGAGATGGCCAAGCTCGAGAAGGACATCGGCGGCATCCAGGACATGGGCAGCCTTCCCGACGCGCTCTTCGTGGTCGACGTGGGCTACCACAAGATCGCCGTCGCCGAGGCGAAGAAGCTCGGCATCCCGATCATCGGCGTGGTCGACTCCAACCATTCGCCCGAAGGCATCGACTACGTGATCCCGGGCAATGACGACTCCGCCAAGGCCGTGGCCCTGTACGTGCGCGGCATCGCCGACGCCGTGCTCGAGGGCAAGGCCAACGCCGTGACCGACGTGCAGCGCGCCGTGCGCGAAGGCGGCGGCGACGAGTTCGTCGAGGTCGAGGAAGGCGCCGCGAGCTGAGCGGCCCCCGCCGGACAGCGCGAAGCGAGCGAATCGGTCAGCGCGACGAAAAGGGGGCTCTCGAGCCCCCTTTGCACAGGAACACCAACTGAACAGATACGAAAACTGAGAGAGGTCACAGCAATATGGCTGCAATCACCGCAAGCATGGTCGCCGAACTGCGCGCCAAGACCGACGCCCCGATGATGGAGTGCAAGAAGGCGCTCACCGAGGCCGAAGGCAACATGGACCGCGCCGAAGAGATCCTCCGCGTGAAGCTCGGCAACAAAGCGGGCAAGGCCGCTTCGCGCATCACCGCCGAGGGCGTGGTGGCCGCCTACCGCGACGGCACGTCCGGCGCCATGGTCGAAGTCAACTGCGAAACCGACTTCGTGACGAAGAACGAGAGCTTCATCCGGATGGCGCAGGCCGCCGCAGAACTCATCGCGAAGCACGGCCCCGCCGACGTCGCCGCGCTCGGCGCGCTGCCTTACAGCCAGGACGGCTTCGGCCCGACGCTCGAAGACGTCCGCAAGGGGCTCGTCGGCAAGATCGGTGAGAACATGACCTTCCGGCGCTTCAAGCGCTTCGGCGGGGGCGCGAAGCTCGCGCACTACCTGCACGGAACGCGCATCGGCGTGGTCGTGGAGTTCGAAGGCGACGACGTCGCCGCCAAAGACGTGGCGATGCACGTGGCGGCCATGAAGCCGGTCGCGCTGGCGAGTGGGGACGTGCCGCAGGAACTCATCGAGCGGGAGCGCTCGATCGCCCAGCAGAAGGCCGCCGAATCGGGCAAGCCCGCCGACATCGTCTCGAAGATGGTCGAAGGCTCGGTGCAGAAGTACCTGAAGGAAGTGTCGCTGCTGAACCAGCCGTTCGTGAAGAACGACAAGCAGACGGTGCAAGCCATGCTGAAGGGCGCGAACACGACCATCAAGGGCTTCACGCTCTTCGTGGTGGGCGAGGGCATCGAGAAGCGGGCCGACGACTTCGCCGCCGAAGTGGCCGCGCAGGTCGCGGCCGCCAAGCAGAACGCCTGACCGACCACCGGACGGGCGCCGCCCGATTGCTACACTTCGCTTCGCAAGACCAGGAGAAGTCGCCCATGCCCGTCCAGCCCGCGCACAAGCGCATCCTGCTCAAGCTGTCCGGTGAGGCCTTGATGGGAGACGATCCGTTCGGCATCAACCGGGCGACGATCGTGCGGATGGTGGAGGAAGTGGCCGAAGTCGTGGGTATGGGCGTCGAGGTGGCGGTGGTGATCGGCGGCGGCAACATCTTCCGCGGCGTGGCGGGCGGCTCGGTCGGCATGGACCGCGCCACCGCCGACTACATGGGCATGCTCGCCACCGTGATGAACGCGCTCGCGCTTGCCGATGCGATGAACAAGCAAGGGCTCGTCGCGCGCGTGATGTCGGCGATCAACATCGAGCAGGTGGTCGAGCCCTACATCCGGCCGAAGGCGCTGCAGTACCTCGAAGAAAAGAAGGTGGTGATCTTCGCCGCGGGCACGGGCAATCCGTTCTTCACCACCGACACGGCAGCGGCGCTGCGCGGCGCCGAGATCGGCGCGGAAGTGGTGCTGAAAGCGACGAAGGTCGACGGCGTCTATTCCGCCGATCCCGCCAAGGACCCGTCGGCCACGCGCTACACGCGCATCTCGTTCGATGAGGCGATGGTGCGCAACCTGGGCATCATGGACGCCACGGCGTTCGCGCTCTGCCGCGACCAGAAGCTGCCGATCAAGGTGTTCTCGATCTTCAAGCACGGCGCGCTGAAGCGCGTGGTGCTCGGTGAAGACGAGGGAACCCTCGTGTCCGCCTGAACCACAAAGAGGAGAGATGACGATGGCCCAAGCCACGACCATTGCCGACATCAAGCAGCAGGCACAGCACAAGATGGACGCGTCCATCGCCGCGCTGAAGACGACGCTCAGCCACATCCGCACCGGCCGCGCCAATCCGGGCCTGCTCGACACCGTGCACATCGAGTACTACGGCACCGTGGTGCCGCTCTCGCAGGTCGCGAACATCTCGGTGCTCGATCCGCGCACGCTGTCGGTGCAGCCGTTCGAAAAGGGCATGGGCGCCAAGATCGAAAAGGCGATCCGCGACAGCGACCTCGGAGTGAACCCCGCCTCGATGGGCGACCTGATCCGCGTGCCGATGCCCCCCATGAGCGAGGAGCGGCGCAAGGAGATGACCAAGATCGTTCGCCACGAGGGCGAGAACACGAAGATCGCGATCCGCAACCTGCGCCGCGACGCCAACGAGCATCTGAAGAAGCTCGTGAAGGACAAGCATGCGTCCGAAGACGAGCTGAAGCGTTCGGAAGGCGAGATCCAGAAGGTCACGGACCGGCACATCGCGGACATCGACGCGCTCGTGCAATCGAAGGAAAAGGAGATCATGGCCGTTTGACGAGCCCCCGCGCTTGCCCGCTTCGCGAGGTCCGCTGCCCCCCCGAGGGAGCCTTCGCGCCTTGGGGCGGCCCGGCGGCGCTCAACGCCATCGATCCACACTGAACCGGCATGACGGGACGCATTCCCCACCACATCGCCATCGTCATGGACGGCAACGGCCGCTGGGCCACGCGCCGGCTGCTGCCGCGGGTCGCCGGGCACAAGAAGGGGCTCGACGCGCTCAGGCAGTGCGTGCGGCACTGCGGCGAGACCGGCGTGAAAGTGCTCACCGTCTTCGCGTTCTCCTCCGAGAACTGGAAGCGGCCCGCCGACGAAGTCTCTGGCCTCATGGAACTGCTCGCGGGGGCCCTCGCGCGCGAAGTGCCGCAGCTGCAGGCCGAAGGCGTGCGCCTGCATTTCGTCGGCGAACGCGCCGGCCTTTCGGACAAAGTCCGCGCGGGGCTCGTGCAGGCCGAGGCGGCCACGGCCGCCAACACGCGCCTCGTCTTCAACGTCTGCTTCAACTACGGCGGCCGATGGGACATCGCGCAGGCGGCGGCGAAGCTCGCGCAGCAAGGCGAAACGCCGACCGAGGAGTCGCTCGGCCGCGCGCTCGCGCTCGCGCACGTGCCCGACCCGGATCTGCTGATCCGCACCGGCGGCGAGGAGCGCCTCAGCAACTTCGTCTTGTGGCAGTGCGCCTACAGCGAGCTCTATTTCACCGATACGCTCTGGCCCGACTTCGGGGATGCGGCACTCGATGAGGCCCTGGCCGACTACGCCAGGCGCGAGCGGCGCTTCGGCCGCACGTCCGAACAGCTCGCGCCCGTGCACCGCAAGGTCGCATAGGTCCAGGGCTCGCCGACACAACCGAGAGGGATCGGGCTCCCATGCTCAAGCAGCGCATCATCACCGCCATCGTGCTCCTGGCCATCCTGCTGCCGGCGCTCTTCTGGGAGACGCCCGAGCCTTTCATGGCCGTGACGCTCGTGCTGCTCACGGCCGCGGGCTGGGAATGGGGGCGGCTGAACCAGCTCGGGTCCCCGGCCAGCATCGCATGCGCCGTCGTGCTGCTTGTGCTCTGTGCCGCGGCGTGGGCGGGCGGCGCGCTCGCGCAGCCGCGCCCGCTGCTATGGAGCGTCGCGGCCGTCGCCTGGGTGATCGGCGGCGCATCGCTCATCGCCACAGGTGTCCCGGGCTGGCCGCGCATCGCGCGGCCCGTGCGCCTCGTGGGCGGCGTGCTCGCGCTGTGGGTCGCCTGGCTCGCGGTGGCCGATGCGCGGATGCTGGGCATCAACTTCCTCCTGTCGGTGCTCGTTCTCGTGTGGGTCGCGGACATCTTCGCGTACTTCGCGGGTCGCGCTTTCGGCACGAAATTCGTGAAGCGCAAGCTCGCCCCCTCCATCAGCCCCGGCAAGAGCTGGGAAGGCGTCGCGGGCGGCATGATCGGCGTGCTCGTGCTGGCCGTCGCCTGGACGCTCGCCGACCGCGCCCACGGCGGCAATGCGCCGAGCCTCTATACGGTCCTCGCGGGGCTCGGCTGGCCCGTGCTCGTGGCAGCGGCGATCTTCCTCGCCGCGATGAGCGTCGTGGGCGACCTCGTGGAGTCGCTCGTGAAGCGCGCGGCGGGCATGAAGGATTCCAGCGGGCTCTTGCCCGGCCACGGCGGCGTGCTGGACCGTGTGGACGCCCTGCTGCCCGTCTTGCCTTTGGCGATGATGATGGTCACACTGGCAGCGCGATGAAACAGAGAGTCGCCGTCCTCGGCTCCACCGGCTCGATCGGCGTGAACACGCTCGACGTGGTCGCCCGCCATCCGGAGCGCTTCGAAGTCTTCGCGCTGAGCGCTGCGAGCCGGGTCGATCCGATGCTCGAGCAGTGCGCCCGGTTCCGTCCCGTATTCGCGGTGATGGCGGGGGAAGCCGCGGGCCGGGCGCTTGCCGAGCGCGTCGAAGCCGAACGCCTGCCGACGCACGTGCTGTGGGGCGCGGATGCGCTCGAGCGGATCGCCTCGCACGAAGAAGTCGACACCGTGATGGCCGCGATCGTCGGCGCGGCGGGCCTCGCTTCGTGCCTCGCCGCCGCGCGCGCGGGCAAGCGGCTGCTGCTCGCCAACAAGGAAGCGCTGGTGGTCGGCGGGGAACTGTTCATGGAGGCGGTTCGGCAAGGCGGCGCCACGCTGCTGCCGATCGACAGCGAGCACTCGGCGATCTTCCAGTCGCTGCCGCAAGACCCCGCCACGTGGGCCGACCGCGTGGAGAAGATCGTCCTCACCGCCTCGGGCGGGCCGTTTCGCAGGCGCGACCCGGCCTCGCTGCGCGACGTGAAGCCCGAGGAGGCTTGCGCGCATCCCAACTGGGTGATGGGCCGCAAGATCTCGGTGGACTCGGCCACGATGATGAACAAGGCGCTCGAGGTGATCGAGGCGCGACACCTCTTCGGCCTGGCACCCGAACGGCTGGAAGTCGTGATCCATCCCCAGAGCGTGATCCACTCGATGGTGCAGTACCGCGATGCCTCGGTGATCGCGCAGCTCGGCACGCCCGACATGCGCGTGCCGATCGCCTACGGGCTCGCCTGGCCCGACCGCGTGACGTCGGGCGCCGCCGCGCTCGACTTCGCCACACTGGCCGACATGACCTTCGAATCGATGGACAGCCACGGCCACCGCGATCGGTTCCCGGGTCTCGGGCTCGCCTGGGACAGTCTGCGCGCGGCCCCCGGCACGACGGCCGTGCTCAACGCGGCCAACGAAGTCGCGGTCGAGGCCTTCCTCGCGGGCCGCATCCGCTTCGACCATATCCACTCGGTAAATCTTGCAACTTTGGAGGCCGTAGCGCCTTCCAAGCCGCATGCGCTTCAGGATCTGATCGAGTTGGACGCACAATCGCGCGAGGCGGCGCATTCGGCCGCGGCCCGCCTGGGCACCTGAGGCGCCAAAGCCGGACCATGCTCACCGTCGTTGCCTTCATCATCGCGCTGGGCCTGCTCATCGCGGTCCACGAATACGGCCACTACCGCGTGGCCGTCGCGTGCGGCGTGAAGGTGCTGCGATTTTCGATCGGCTTCGGCCGGCCGCTCGCGAAGTGGAAGGCGCGCCGACCGCGCCCGGGGCAGGACACCGAGTTCGTGATCGGCGCTTTCCCGCTCGGCGGCTTCGTGAAGATGCTGGACGAGCGCGAAGGCCCCGTGGCCGCCGAGGAACGCGACCGCGCCTTCAATACGCGCCCGCTCGGTGCGCGCGCGCTGATCGTCGCGGCCGGGCCCGCGGCCAACCTGCTGCTCGCGGTGCTGCTCTACGCGTGCGTCGGCTGGTACGGCGTGCAGGAGCCCGTGCCCGTGCTCGCGAGCCCCGTGGCGGGCTCCATCGCGCAGAAAGCGGGCCTCGTGGGCGGTGAAACCGTCGCGGCGGCGGGCTTCGAGGGCGAGGCGCTGAAGCCTATGGCGTCGTTCGAGGAGGTGCGCTGGCTCCTCACGCGCGGCGCGCTGGACGGGCGCGACGTGCGCCTGCGGCTCGCGCCTTCGAGCCCGGGCGGCGGACGCGACGTGCTACTGCACCTGGCGGGCACGAAGGTGAGCGAGGCCGACGCGCAGCTCTTTCGCCGCATCGGCATCGTCGGGCCCTGGACGAAGCCCGTGGTGGGCGACATTCTCGAAGGCAGCCCCGCGCAGCGCGCGGGGCTCGCGAAGGACGACGTGGTGCTCACGGCCGACGGCGAGCGGATCGTCGATGCGCAGCAGCTTCGCGAACGCATCCGCGGCACGGTGCAAGGCGGCAAGGCCCGCACGATGGAGTGGCGCGTCCAGCGCGGCGGCACCGAGGTCGCGCTGCGGGTCACGCCCGAAGCGGTGGTGGGTGAAACCGGCGTTGTGAAGGGCAAGATCGGCGCCTATGTCGGTGCGCCCCCCGAATTCGTCACGGTGCGCAAGGGCCCCCTCGAGGGCCTTGCGAGCGGCGTGGTGCGCACGTGGGAAGTGTCGGAGCTCACGCTTCGCATGATGGGCCGCATGGTGATCGGACAAGCGTCGCTCAAGAACCTGAGCGGGCCGCTCACGATCGCCGACTACGCGGGCAAGTCCGCGAGCCTCGGGCTTGCGCAGTACATGCTCTTTCTCGCCCTCATCAGCGTGAGCCTCGGCGTGCTGAACCTGCTGCCTCTGCCCGTATTGGATGGAGGGCACCTGATGTATTATCTTTGGGAGGCCGCGACCGGCCGCAGCGTCTCCGACGCGTGGATGGAGCGCCTGCAGCGCGGTGGCGTGGCGGTGCTGCTGGCGATGATGTCGATCGCGCTCTTCAACGACGTCACACGCCTCTTTGGATAATCTTGCAACCAGCCCGAGGTCCCGCCACGACGGGGCCGGGCGCGCCATAACTCGAATTCGATGAAGAAACATCTCAAGCGCTTCCGCGCCCGCAGCATTTCGGCCGTGGTGGCGATGGCATTCGCGGTCAACGCGTGGGCCGTCGAGCCGTTCACGGTGCGCGACATCCGCCTCGAAGGCCTGCAGCGCGTGGAGCCCGGCACCGTGTTCGCGTCGCTGCCGTTTCGGGTGGGCGATCAGTACAACGACGAGAAGGGCTCGGCCGCGATCCGGGCCCTCTTCGCGCTCGGCCTCTTCAAGGACGTGCGGCTCGAGGTGCAGGACGACGTGCTCGTCGTGATCGTCGAGGAGCGCCCCTCGATCGCCGAAGTCGATTTCGCGGGCATCAAGGAATTCGACAAGGACACGCTCAAGAAGGCGCTGCGCGAGATCGGCCTCACCGAGGGGCGGCCGTACGACCAGGCCCTGGCCGACCGCGCCGAGCAGGAACTGAAGCGCCAGTACATCAACAGGAGCCTCTACGGCGCCGAAGTCGTGACCACGGTGACGCCCGTGGAGCGCAATCGCGTGAACCTCACCTTCACCGTGACGGAGGGCCAGCCCGCGCGCATCAAGGAAATCCACATCGTGGGGGCGAAGACCTTCAGCGAATCGACGCTGAAGGGGCTGATGGAGCTCGAGCCGGGCAACTGGTTCAGCTGGTACACGAAGTCCGACCGCTATGCGCGCGCCAAGCTCAACGCCGACCTCGAATCCCTGCGGTCCTACTACCTGAACCGCGGCTTCCTCGAATTCCGGGTCGACTCCACGCAAGTCGCGATCTCGCCGGACAAGCAGGACATCTCGATCACGATCAACATCACCGAGGGCGACCGGTACGTCGTCACGGGCGTGCGGCTGGAGGGCAACTACCTCGGCAAGGAGGACGAGTTCAAGACGCTCGTGAAGATCAAGCCGGGCGAGCCCTACAACGCCGAGCAGGTGACCGAGACCACGAAGGCCTTCACGGACTACTTCGGCAACTTCGGCTATGCGTTCGCGCAGGTGGAGGCGCGGCCGCAGATCGACCGCGCGAACAACCGCGTGGCGCTCGTGCTGCTTGCCGACCCGTCGCGCCGGGCCTACGTGCGGCGCGTGAACATCTCGGGCAACAACCGCAC
Source organism: Ramlibacter sp. (assembly GCF_035548915.1). Lineage (GTDB taxonomy): Bacteria > Pseudomonadota > Gammaproteobacteria > Burkholderiales > Burkholderiaceae_C > Ramlibacter. Next base: position 105,531 of record NZ_DASZSE010000018.1, read on the forward strand.
GCGCGACGAAGTGATCCGAAGGGAATTCCGCCAGTTCGAATCGAGCTGGTACGACGCGGAAAAGATCAAGCTCTCGCGCGACCGCGTGGACCGCCTCGGCTTCTTCAAGGAAGTGAACCTGGAGACGAGCGACGTGCCGGGCGCCCCTGACCAGGTCGACCTGAACGTGAAGGTGGAGGAAAAGCCCACCGGAAGCCTGCAGGTGGGCGCGGGATTTTCGAGCGCGGAGAAGCTGTCGCTCTCGTTTTCGGTGCGCCAGGAAAACGCGTTCGGCTCCGGCAACTTCATGGGCGTGGAAGTGAACACGAGCAAGTACAACCGCACGCTCGTCCTCAACTGGGTCGATCCCTACTTCACGGCCGACGGCATCTCGCGCGGCATCGATCTCTATCATCGCGCCTCCAGGCCGTACCAGGACCAGGGCGGCAACTACGAACTCGTGACGCAGGGCGCGGGGCTGCGCTTCGGCGTGCCGTTCAGCGAAGTCGACACGGTCTACCTGGGCGGCGCGCTCGAGCGCACCACCATCAAGCCGGGCACGAACATTCCCGCGGCCTACCTCGACTACGCCGTGCGCTTCGGCAACACGAGCACGCTGCTGCCGCTCACGCTCGGCTGGGCGCGCGACGATCGCGACAGCGTCGTGACGCCCACGCGCGGCCGCATGCAGCGCGTCGCGGCCGAATGGGGCGCGTTCGGCAACGTGCACTACATCCGCGGCAACTACCAGTACCAGGAATACATCCCGCTCAACCGCACGTTCACCATCGGGCTGAACGGCGAGCTCGGCTGGGGCAAGGGGCTCTCGGGCGATCCGTTCCCGGTCTTCAAGAACTTCTATTCGGGCGGCCTGGGATCGGTGCGCGGCTTCGAGCAGGGCACGCTCGGCCCGCGCGACGTGACGGGCTCCTCGATCGGCGGGCCGAAGAAGATCACGCTGAACGCGGAGCTCATCGCGCCGTTCCCCGGCGCGGGCAAGGACAAGTCGCTGCGCTGGTTCGCCTTCGCCGATGCCGGCAACGTGTTCGGCGACAACGAGAAATTCAGCGCGCAGGAACTGCGGGCCTCGGTGGGTCTCGGCATCTCGTGGATCTCGCCGATCGGGCCGCTGCGCATCGCGGCTGCCCGGCCGGTGCGCAAGTTCCCGGGCGATAGAATCCAGAAACTGCAATTCCAGATCGGAACCAACTTCTGATGAAGCATTTGTCGCACCGTGGCCTCGCCGCCGTCTTCGCCGCTCTCTTCGCCTCGGCCGCAGCGCTGGCGATGGCCGCGCCCGCGCACGCCGAGGACTTTCGCGTGGGCTTCGTGAACACCGACCGCATCTTCCGCGAAGCGAGCACCGCCAAGGCGGCGCAGGCCAAGCTGGAGCAGGAGTTCTCCAGGCGCGAGAAGGAACTCAACGACATGGGCAACGCCCTGAAGGCGGCTTCGGAGAAGTTCGAGCGCGAAGCGCCGACGCTTGCCGAGTCGCAGCGGCAGCAGCGCCAGAAGGGGCTGGTCGACCAGGACCGCGAGTTCCAGCGCAAGCGCCGTGAATTCCAGGAAGACCTGAATGCCCGCAAGAACGAGGAACTGCAGCAGGTCCTCGACCGCGCCAACCGCGTGGTGCGGCAGGTGGCCGAGCAGGAAAAGTACGACCTCATCCTGCAGGAGGCGGTCTACATCAACCCGAAGTACGACATCACCGACAAGGTGATCAAGGCGCTGAACGCGTCGGGCGCGAAGTAGGACGAGCGGGGAAGGGCGCGCCGTGAGCCTGATGCTGGCCGAGATCGTCGCGGCGCTCGGCGGCGAACTGTGCGGCGACTCGGGGCTCGAGATCGAACGGCTCGCTCCGCTCGAGTCGGCGGGCCCGTCGGAGCTGAGCTTCCTTTCGAATCCGCGCTATCGGCCGCAGCTCGCGAGTTCGCGCGCGGGCTGCGTGATCGTCGCCGAGGCCATGAAGGCCGAAGCGCTCGCGCGCGGCACGTGCATCGTGGCGGCCGATCCGTATCTTTATTTCGCGCGGCTCACGCAGCTCTGGAAGTCGAGGCATGCGAGCGCCGACGGCTTGCGCGTGCATCCGAGTGCGTCGATTCATCCCACGGCCGAGATCGACCCGACGGCGACGATCGGCCCGCTTTGCGTGCTGGAGCGCGGCGCGCGCATCGGAGCGGGCACGGTGCTCAAGTCGCGGGTGACCGTGGGCGAGGGCTGTGTGATCGGTGAGCGCTGCATCGTGCATGCGGGGGTCGTGATCGGCGCGGACGGATTCGGTTTCGCGCAGGACCGGGGCGTGTGGGTGAAGATCGAGCAGCTCGGGGCCGTGCGCATCGGCAACGACGTGGAGATCGGCGCCAACACCTGCATCGATCGCGGCGCGCTCGGCGACACCGTGATCGAAGACGGCGTGAAGCTCGACAACCTGATCCAGATCGCGCACAACGTGCGCATCGGCGCGCACACGGCGATTGCCGCGTGCACCGGCATCGCGGGCAGCGCCGACATCGGCGCGCACTGCACGATCGGCGGCGCGGCGATGATTCACGGGCACATCACGATCGTGGACCGGACCTTCGTCTCGGCCGGCACCTTCGTCGGCCGCTCCATTCTCCAGCCCGGGCATTACACCGGGATCTTTCCCATGGACGAGAATGCGAACTGGGAAAAGAACGCGGCGGCGGTGAGGCAGCTCTACCGCCTGCGCGAGCGCATCAAGGCGCTGGAGAAGAGAGAGTGACATCAGACATCAAGACGATGGACATCCATCAGATCATGCGGCAGCTGCCGCATCGATATCCCATTTTGCTGGTGGACCGGGTGACGCTGCTGGAGAGGGGCAAGCGCATCCAGGCGATCAAGAACGTGACGATGAACGAGCCGTTCTTCGCGGGGCATTTTCCGCACCGGCCCGTGATGCCGGGCGTGATGATGCTCGAAGCGCTGGCGCAGACGGCAGCGTTGCTGTCGTTCGATGCGGCGGAGGTGCAGCCGGATGAGAAGACGGTCTACTATTTCGCGGGCATCGATTCGGCGCGCTTCAAGCGCCCCGTGGAGCCGGGCGATCAGCTTCGGATGGAAGTGACGCTGGAACGCGCGAAGGCGGGCATCTACAAGTACAAGGCCGTGGCGCGGGTGGGCGACGAAGTCGCGGTCGAAGCCGAGCTGATGTGCACGATGCGGCGCGTGGGCTGAAATGAGGCGGCATCGAGCCATCGTCGCGTCGTCGGCAAGCCGTGTCATCCCCGCGAACGCGGGGATCCAGAGGCTTGCCGTCGCCCTGGATTCCCGCTTCCGCGAGAATGACGGCCGCGGCTCGTCCGCGTCCGACCGGACATTGGAATTGAAGGCGCGCCGGTGAGCATCCATCCGACCGCCATCGTCGACCCGGCCGCGGAACTCGACAGCGGCGTCGAAGTCGGCCCGTATGCGGTGATCGGCTCGCACGTGAAGATCGGCGCGCGCACGACCGTCGGCGCCCACACCGTGATCGACGGCCGCACGACGATCGGCGAGGACAACGTGATCTCGCCCTTCGTATCGCTCGGCGGCCCGCCGCAGGACAAGAAGTACAGAGGCGAGCCGTGCGAACTCGTGATCGGCGAGCGCAACGTGATTCGCGAATTCAGCACGTACAACATCGGCACCGTCCAAGGCGGCGGCGTCACGCGCCTCGGCAACGACAACTGGATGATGGCCTACACGCACCTCGCGCACGACTGCGTGGTGGGCAACAACGTGATCTTCGCCAACAACGCGCAGCTCGCGGGCCACGTGGAAATCGGCGACTGGGTGATCCTCGGCGGCTTCACCACCGTGCACCAGTTCGTGCGCATCGGCGCGCACGGCATGACGGCCCTTTCCTCGGTGTTGCTCGCCGACCAGCCGCCTTTCGTGATGAGCCAGGGCGATCCGGCCCAGGCGCGTTCGATGAATTTCGAAGGCCTGCGCCGCCGCGGATTCTCGCCCGAGCGCATCGGCGCGGTGAAGGCGATGCACAAGCTGCTCTATCGCGACGGCCTGACGCTCGAACAGGCGACCGAGCGCATCGCCGCCCTCGCGAGCCAGACGCCCGAAGCCACGCCCGACGTCGAGATGATGGTGGGCTTTCTGCGCGGCGTGGCGCAGCGCGGCATCGTTCGCTGATTCATGGACTCCGCAGACCCCGCAGGGTGGGGCAAGGAGCAGGGCGACGCACGCCACCGTTCCGGTGGCGCCCTGGATTTCCGCCTTCGCGGGAATGACGGCGAAATGCCCTTCGCGATGGTCGCGGGCGAAGCGTCCGGCGATCTGCTGGGCGCGACGCTCATGGACGGCCTCCTCGCACGCTGGCCGCGGACGACGGCGCACGGCATCGGCGGCCCGCGGATGATCGAGCGCGGCTTCGAGGCTTGGTGGCCCGCCGAAACGCTGGCATTGCACGGCTATGCGGAAGCGCTCGTGCGCTATCGCGAGCTCGTGGGCATCCGCGCGCGACTGCGCGAGCGGCTGATCGCGAGCCCGCCGCGGGCCTTCATCGGCATCGACGCGCCGGACTTCAACCTCGACCTCGAAGGCGCGCTGAAGGCGCGCGGCATCCGCACGGTGCACTACGTCTGCCCGTCGATCTGGGCGTGGCGCGCCGATCGCGTGCACAAGATCAAGGCGAGCTGCGATCGCGTGCTGTGCCTCTTTCCCTTCGAGCCGCCGCTGCTCGAAAAGCATGGCATCGCGGCGACCTACGTCGGGCACCCGCTTGCCAATGCCATCCCGCTCGATCCCGACAAGTCGGCGGCGCGCGCGGCACTCGGCCTGCCGGGCGACGCGGAAGTGGTTGCGATCCTGCCGGGCAGCCGCGGCTCGGAAGTGAAGCATCTCGCCGAACGGTTCTTCCGCGCTGCATTGCAGCTCGCGCAGCTTCGCAGCGGCGTGCACTTCGTGGTCCCTGCCGTGCCTTCGATGAAGGCGCGCATCGAAGCCGCGGCGCGCGCGGCCGGTCTGCAGCGCCATCTCACGATCGTGACCGGCCAGTCGCACACCGTGCTGGCCGCATGCGACGTGGCGCTGGTGGCGAGCGGCACGGCGACGCTGGAAGCCGCGCTCTTCAAGCGGCCGATGGTGATCGCCTACAGCGTGCACTGGTTCTCGTGGGTGCTCATGCGCCCGCGCAAGCTTCAGCCGTGGGTGGGCCTGCCGAACATCCTGGCGGGGGACTTCGTCGTGCCGGAGCTGCTGCAACAGGACGCAAAACCCGAGCGTCTTGTACGAGCGTTGTTGGATTGGCTCGCGGCTCCTGACAGAATGGCGGCCGTACAGGAGGAGTTCCGCGCGCTGCATCTCCAACTGCGGCGCGACACCGCGAAGCTGGCGACCGATGCCATCGAAGAAACCATCCGCCAGGACTAGGGCGCGCCAGGGCCGCCTCGAGTGGGACCCGATCGGTCTCATGGCGGGCGTGGACGAGGCCGGGCGCGGCCCGCTCGCGGGTCCCGTCGTGGCGGCCGCGGTGATCCTGGACGACACCAAGCGCATCCGCGGGCTGGCCGACTCCAAGGTGCTCACGCCGCTGCAGCGCGACCGCCTCTTCGAGCAGATCTGCGAGAAGTCCCTGTGCTGCGCGGTGGGCGAGGCGAGCGTGGCCGAGATCGACGACCTGAACATCCTCCACGCGACGATGCTCGCGATGAAGCGCGCCGTGGACGGCCTGAGGCTGAAGCCCGCCAAGGTGCTCGTGGACGGCAACCGCCTGCCGAAGATCGACGTGCTGTGCGAAGCGGTGGTGGGCGGCGACGCGATCGTGAAGTCGATTTCCGCCGCGTCCATCGTCGCGAAGGTGACGCGCGACCGCATGCTCAAGCAGTTGCACGAGGAATTCCCGCTTTACGGCTTTGCCTCGCACAAAGGCTACGGCACGCCCGAACATCTGGAGGCGCTGCGCGTGCACGGGCCGTGCGTGCATCATCGCAAGTTCTTCGCGCCGGTGGCGGTGCGCACGATGATGGGTGAGCCGGTCGACGCGGACTTCGCGCCCGAGTGAGCGCGGCCCGGTGAGCGCATCCGCGGTCCAGCACGTCACCTCGCGCGACAACGCGCTGATGAAGGATTTGCGCCGGCTCTCGCAGGACAGCACGGCCTATCGCCGGCAGCAGCGCGTGTGGCTCGAAGGCGATCATCTCTGCCGCGCGGCCGCGCAGCGCGGCGTGAAAGCCGCGATCGCGGTGTTCGCCGAAAGCGCGTTCGACCCGCAGTGGGAAAGCGCGGCCGAACGCCTCGTGGTCGTGCCCGATGCGATCTTCGCGGGATTGAGCGCGCTCGATTCGCCGGCGAAGATGGCTTTCGTCCTCGACATGCCTTCACCCGCGCAGATGCGGGCAGGCGTCGCCACGGTTCTGCTCGACGGCGTGCAGGACGCGGGCAACGTCGGTTCGATCCTGCGTTGCGCGGCGGCGTTCGGCTTCGCGCAGGTGGTCGCGATGAAGGGCACGGCGGCGCTGTGGAGTCCGAAAGTGCTGCGCGCGGGCATGGGAGCGCACTTCGCGCTCTCGCTGCTGGAAGGCTTCGACGCCGGCGCGCTCTCCACGCTGGGCGTGCCGCTGCTGGCCACCAGCTCGCATGAGGGCGAGCTGCTTCATGAGGCGAGGCTGCCGTGGCCGTGTGCCTGGGTGTTCGGCCACGAAGGGCGGGGCGTGAGCCGTGCGGTGGCTGAGCGCGCCACCGGATGCGTGCGCATCGCACAGCCCGGTGGCGAAGAATCGCTGAATGTCGCGGCCGCGGCCGCGATCTGCCTGCACGCGAGCGCGGCGAAGGCGATACCGAAGTAGGGGCCGGCCTTCCTCGGGAGGAGACCGCCTCCCGGCGCGGGAAGACATCGACTGGAATCGAGCCGACGCGCGGCGCGGGCGGAACGCCGCGAGCGCAGCCGTTACTGAGTGGCATGCAATCCACTTCGCCGAAGGGCATGCCACTCCGTGCCAACGAGTGCTCGCATTGCGACGGCAAAGTCCGGGTGGAGGCGCGTTCCTCCGTACCGGCAGCCGCGGCACAGCTCGAATCGCCTTGCCCGCAGTCCCGGCAGGCCGGCTTGCCGCCGCTCGGGCTTGGCGCCGGTCATGCACCCGGGATCGCGATCGCGCTTGCCGCCTGCATCAAAGGCCTGGCCAGGGAAGATCTCGCCCGGCTGTATGTCCGCTATTCGCTGGACGGAGGACTCTTCCTGAGTTCCGATCGCGGAACGAGGGACGATTTCGTCTGGACCACGCAGGCGCTCGCGAGTGAACTCGACATGGCCCAGCCGCCGGCAGCGACGCTGCCGCAGCGGCTGGCCTTCTGGGACAGTGCCATGGCGTATTGCGCCAAAGTCAATGCCGGTCTCACGGCCGCGGACGAGGCACGGAAGGGACTCGGGGCCCTCACCGCCGCCGAAATGCTGACGGCGCTGGGAAGATTGAAGCCGCTGAAGGGACTGCCCGCGATCGTGCTGGACCTCGAAGTGCAGCGATTGCCGGGCCCGGTCCACTCGCACGCCGCCTCACTCGTCCTGGCTCGCACGAGCGCCGCGGTGGATCTTTGCGACCACTTCGCTGCTGGCGTGCACTGCCTCGCGGGCGGTGGACCCGTTGCCGCGCCGGTGCGCAGTGTCCGGGAGATGGATGCTTGCATTGCGCGAATGTTGTTCAGGAGAGTCGCGGCTCCCGCCGAGGTCGTGGGGTTGCTGCGAGCCTTGCGTGAAAAGCCTTCCCTTTCCGGGCCGGCGATGGATCGTGCCCAGTGGCTCGTGGCGAACTTCAGCGAATACGTGGAACAGATCGACGCGGTGGCAGCGGGGATGCTGCTGAGCCTGCCTGTGGCGCATCTGGAGCGATGGATGCTGACCCGGCAGCAGGTGGTCTGGCTCGGCGAACAGGCGCTCGTGCTGATCGGCATGTCGGGCGAGAGCGACCCGCAAGCGATGCAGGAAATGCAGGCGATCCAGCAGACCGCGGACGTCGACCGCTTCTCGAACCTGTTCGGACGCCTTGCCCTAAGAGACCTGGGCACCGCGCGGGGACAAATCGTCGGCCGGTGGCTGACCGCGTCATTGCCGGTGCTGCTGGCCAACGCCGAGCGGCTGGAGCGGCTGGTCGAACTGGAGGCAACGTGCGGCTTCGACTTCTCCGGGGAACCGCTCGAGGACCTGCTCGACTGGTTTGTTCCGGTGCGCCCGGGCCTGGGAGTGGAGGGTCTTCCGCCGGACACGGCGCCGCGCGCGCTGACGTGCGGTGACGTCGAAGCTGCGGGGCCCGCGCGAAACGAGGACATGCCGGCTGGAGACGAACCGGTCCGCGAGGCGAGCAAGGCGGGGGCGGGGCGGGCGACGGACGTGCCGGCGGCGGCCGAGCCCGATGCCTCGTACTCGCCGCAGGCATGGCGCTTGAAGTGGGACGAGTACAAGAGGAACAAGCTGCGACGGGCCGAGGCCGCAGGCGCGGCAGAGCCTGCGGCTGCCGCCGGCGAGGCGAAGTGTGCGCCCGAAGACGCATCGAGCAAGACGAAGAAGCTTCCCGGCCACAGGCAACGGCCGAGCGGATACAACCATCACACGGGCGACAAGTCGCTGCCGAACGGCGTGCGCAAGGCCCGGTGGGAGGCGCTGCTGCGGCGCGACGGGAAATACACGAAGGAACTCGCGCGCCAGGTGCGCGAGGGCAAGCACCCGGCCCGGGTCGCCGCGAGGGAAGTCGACTGACGGACGGCTATAATGAGAGGCTTTCCCGCAAACCGCCGTACGCCTAGCGCATCAGCAGCCACTCCCACGACAAGAGCATGACCGAGCCCGGCGCCGGTCGCGCTGAAGGGCGTACCGGACAACATTCGGACACCATTCGGAGCCACCCAGTGCTTTCGTCGCTTCAGGGACCTTACCCGCCTGCCCTCCTCGCGCTCGCGGACGGCACGGTCTTCATCGGCAACTCGATCGGCGCCTCGGGCACCACCACCGGCGAAGTGGTGTTCAACACGGCGCTCACCGGCTATCAGGAAATCCTGACGGACCCGAGCTACTGCCAGCAGATCGTCACGCTCACCTATCCGCATATCGGCAACTACGGCGTCAATCACGAAGACGTCGAAGCCGCGAAGATCCACGCGGCCGGCCTCGTGATCCGCGACCTGCCGCTTCTCGCATCCAGCTTTCGCGCCGACATGACGCTGCAGCAGTACCTGCAGCGCGAACACGCCGTGGGCATCGCGAACATCGATACGCGCAAGCTCACGCGCATCCTGCGCACGAAGGGCGCGCAAAACGGCTGCATCCTGGCGCTCGAGGCGGGCGATGAAGTCACGCCCGCCGTCGTGGAGCAGGCCGTGGCCGCGGCGAAGGGCGCACCCGTGATGGCGGGGCTCGACCTCGCGAAGGAAGTGTCGGTGGCGAAACCCTACGAGTGGGAAGAGACCGAGTGGCACCTCGGCACGGGCTACGGGCATCTCGATCAGCCGAAGTACCGCGTGGTGGCGTTCGACTACGGCGTGAAGAAGAACATCCTGCGCATGCTCGCCGAGCGCGGCTGCAAGGTGACCGTGGTGCCGGCGAAGACGCCCGCATCCGAAGTGAAGAAGCTGCAACCCGACGGCGTGTTCCTCTCCAACGGACCCGGCGATCCGGAACCTTGCGATTACGCGATCGAAGCGACGCGCGAGCTGATCGACGAGGGCTACCCGACCTTCGGCATCTGCCTGGGCCACCAGATCATGGCGCTCGCCTCGGGCGCGAAGACGTTCAAGATGAAGTTCGGCCATCACGGCGCGAACCATCCGGTGAAGGACCTCGACAGCGGCCGCGTGAGCATCACGAGCCAGAACCACGGCTTCGCGGTGGACGAAGCGACGCTGCCCGCGAACCTGCGCGCGACGCACGTGTCGCTCTTCGATGGGACGCTGCAGGGGCTCGCGAGAACCGACAAGCCGGCGTTCTGCTTCCAGGGCCATCCGGAAGCGAGCCCCGGGCCGCATGACATCGGCTATCTCTTCGACCGGTTCACCGGCTTGATGGATCAGCGGAAGAAATAGACAGCAGAACATGCCCAAGCGCGAAGACATCAAGAGCATTCTCATCATCGGCGCCGGCCCGATCGTGATCGGCCAGGCGTGCGAGTTCGACTATTCCGGCGTGCAGGCCTGCAAGGCGCTGCGCGAGGAAGGCTACAGGGTCGTCCTCATCAACAGCAACCCCGCGACGATCATGACGGACCCGGCCACGGCCGACGTCACCTACATCGAGCCCGTCACCTGGCAGACCGTCGAGAAGATCATCGCCAAGGAACGCCCCGACGCGATCCTGCCCACGATGGGCGGGCAGACCGCGCTCAACTGCGCGCTCGACCTGTGGCGCAACGGCGTGCTGCACAAGTACAAGTGCGAACTGATCGGCGCCACGCCCGAAGCGATCGACAAGGCCGAAGACCGCCTGAAGTTCAAGGAAGCGATGACGCGCATCGGCCTCGGCTCGGCGAAGTCGGGCATCGCGCACTCGCTCGACGAAGCGTGGGCCGTGCAGAAGCTCGTCGGCTTCCCCGCGGTGATTCGCCCGAGCTTCACGCTCGGTGGCACGGGCGGCGGCATCGCCTACAACTCCGAAGAGTTCGATGCGATCTGCAAGCGCGGCCTGGAAGCGTCGCCCACTTCCGAACTCCTGATCGAGGAATCGCTCCTCGGCTGGAAGGAGTTCGAGATGGAGGTGGTGCGCGACCGCAAGGACAACTGCATCATCGTCTGCTCCATCGAGAACCTCGACCCGATGGGCGTGCATACGGGCGACTCGATCACGGTGGCGCCGGCGCAGACGCTCACCGACAAGGAATACCAGATCATGCGCGACGCGTCGCTCGCGGTGCTGCGCGAGATCGGCGTGGACACGGGCGGCTCCAACGTGCAGTTCTCGATCAACCCGAAGGACGGGCGCATGATCGTGATCGAGATGAACCCGCGCGTCTCGCGGTCTTCCGCGCTCGCATCGAAGGCCACGGGATTTCCGATCGCGAAAGTCGCGGCGAAGCTCGCCTGCGGCTACACGCTCGACGAACTGCGCAACGAGATCACGGGCGGCGCGACGCCGGCTTCGTTCGAGCCTTCCATCGACTACGTCGTGACGAAGATCCCGCGCTTCGCCTTCGAGAAATTCAAGGACGCGAACGACCGCCTCACGACGCAAATGAAGTCCGTGGGCGAAGTGATGGCGATGGGCCGCACGTTCCAGGAATCGTTCCAGAAGGCGCTGCGCGGCCTCGAAGTCGGCGTGGACGGCATGAACGAGAAGACGCAGGACCGCGAGGTGCTGGAAAAGGAACTCGGCGAGCCGGGGCCGGAACGCATCTGGTACGTGGGCGACGCGTTCGCGCAGGGCATGACGGTGGACGAGGTCTACGACCTCACGAAGATCGACCGGTGGTTTCTCGTGCAGATCGAGGAGATCGTGAAGATCGAGCTCGATCTGGACAGACTCGTGGCGAGCAAGGGCGATCAGGCCCTGGCCGCGATCGACGCGCCCACGCTGCGCGCATTGAAGCGCAAGGGCTTTTCCGACCGGCGCCTCGCGAAGCTGCTGAAGACGACGGACAAGGCGATCCGCGAACTGCGCAAGAAGCTGAACGTGCGGCCGGTCTACAAGCGCGTAGACACCTGCGCCGCCGAGTTCGCCACGAACACCGCGTACATGTACTCGACGTACGAAGACGAGTGCGAAGCCAACCCGACCGATCGCAGGAAGATCGTCGTGCTGGGCGGCGGGCCGAACCGCATCGGGCAGGGCATCGAATTCGACTACTGCTGCGTGCACGCCGCGCTCGCGCTGCGCGAGGACGGCTACGAGACCATCATGGTCAACTGCAACCCCGAGACGGTGTCGACCGACTACGACACCTCGGACCGCCTCTATTTCGAGCCGCTCACGCTCGAAGACGTGCTGGAGATCGTCGACAAGGAAAAGCCGGCGGGCGTGATCGTGCAGTACGGCGGGCAGACGCCGCTCAAGCTCGCGCTGGGGCTCGAAGCCGAAGGCGTGCCGATCATCGGCACGTCGCCCGACATGATCGACGCGGCCGAGGATCGCGAGCGCTTCCAGAAGCTGCTGCATGAACTCGGCCTGCGCCAGCCGCCCAATGCGACGGCGCGCACCGAGGCCGAGGCGCTGCAGAAGGCCCAGGCGCTCGGCTATCCGCTCGTCGTGCGGCCGAGCTACGTGCTGGGCGGACGCGCGATGGAGATCGTGCACGAGCAGCGCGACCTCGAGCGCTACATGCGCGAGGCGGTGAAGGTCTCCAACGATTCGCCGGTGCTGCTCGACCGGTTCCTGAACGACGCGATCGAGTGCGACGTGGACTGCATCGCCGACGGCAGGCGCGTTTTCATCGGCGGCGTGATGGAACACATCGAACAGGCGGGCGTGCATTCGGGCGATTCGGCCTGCTCGCTGCCGCCCTATTCGCTGTCGAAGGAGACGGTGGAGGAATTGAAGCGCCAGACCGCCGCGATGGCGAAGGCGCTGAACGTGATCGGGCTCATGAACGTGCAGTTCGCGATCCAGCAGAAGGACGGCCGCGACGTCATCTTCGTGCTCGAAGTGAATCCGCGTGCTTCGCGCACCGTGCCGTACGTGAGCAAGGCGACCGGCATCCCGCTCGCGAAGGTGGCGGCGCGCTGCATGGTCGGCAAGTCGCTCGACGAGCAGGGCATCACGCACGAAGTGACGCCGCCTTACTTCAGCGTGAAGGAAGCGGTGTTTCCGTTCGTGAAGTTCCCGGGCGTGGACACGATCCTCGGGCCGGAGATGAAGTCCACGGGCGAAGTGATGGGCGTGGGCAAGACCTTCGGCGAGGCTTTCGTGAAGAGCCAGATGGGCGCGGGCACGAAGCTTCCGACCTCGGGCAAGGTCTTTCTCACGATCAAGAACAGCGACAAGCCGCGCGGCGTCGCGATCGCGCGCGACCTGCACGCGATGGGCTTCGAGCTGGCCGGCACCAAGGGCACGGCGGCCGCGATCAATGCCGAGGGGATTCCTTGCGAGGCGGTGAACAAGGTCGCGGAAGGGCGGCCGCACGTGGTCGACATGATCAAGAACGGGCAGGTCGTGATGGTGATCAACACGGTGGAGGAACGCCGCAACGCGATTGCCGATTCGCGGGCCATCCGCACGTCGGCGCTGCAGGCGCGCGTGACGACGATCACCACGATCGCGGGCGCCGAGGCGGCGGTCGAAGGCATGAAGGCAATGCGCAACCTCGACGTGATCAGTCTGCAGGAGATGCACGCGCAACTGGCTTGAAGATGAAGGTGCGTCGAGTCCTCGCGAACTCTCCTCTCGTCATCCCCGCGAAAGCGGGGGTCCAGGGCTTCCCTCTCGTCATGGCCGCGAAAGCGGGGATCCAGGGCCTCCCTCTCGTCATCCCCGCGAAAGCGGGGATCCAGGGCTTTCAAACGCCTTGGATTGCCTCTTCCGATGCCACGACGAATCCCTGAAATGGAAGACCCCGTCCTCACACTGGAAAACATCGCCCGCTGGGACGCGCCCGGCGAATCGCGCGATGCCATCGACGCGGTCGAATCCGGAGGCGTGCTCTATCTCCCGCGCCTCGCATTCGCACTTTTCGAGGACGAAACGAGGCTCCTGCGCCCCGATCTGCTGGCCGACGGCGTGCGCAACATCAGCTTCGCAGGCTCGAGCGCTCTGAAAGGCGTGGCGGGCGGCGCGCAGACCGAAGCCGCCGTCGTGAAGATGATGGGCCGCTTCCGAGCGCAGTCGACCGAGCTTGTGAGCGGACTCTTCCCGGCCTATGCGCCGCACCTGCGCCTCGCGCCGACCAGCCTCAGGCCGAAGCAGGTGTCGAGCCGCAGGCAGTCCGTGCGGGCCGACGACCGGCGGCTGCACGTCGATGCGTTTCCCACGCGGCCCAATCGCGGCGAGCGGATCCTGCGCGTGTTCACGAACATCAATCCCCATGGCGAATCGCGCGTCTGGCGCGTGGGGGAGCCCTTCGAGGATCTGGCGCGCCGCTACCTGCCGCGTGCCGCACCCTACTCGGCCTGGAAGGCCCGCGCGCTGCATCTGCTTCATGTGACCAAGTCGCTGCGCAGCGAATACGATCACCTCATGCTGCAATTGCACGACCTGATGAAGGCCGACGAGGCGTATCAGCGCGATGCGCCGCAGCGCACCGTGCATTTCGCGCCGGGCACGACCTGGGTCTGCTTTTCCGATCACACGCTGCACGCGGCGATGTCGGGCCAGTTCATGCTGGAGCAGACGTTTCATCTGCCCGTGGCGAAGCAATACGATCCCGGCGCGAGCCCGCTCGCGATCCTCACGCGGCTCACTGGGCATGCTCTGGCCGGGTGAGGCAGGGTAGCCGCCGGCCTCTTCGGCACAACCGTCGAAGTGAATCGGTTGTCTCGTGGAACCAATGGCAAAGGCGTGTCACACAGAGATTCGACAACCCTGCAAAGGGGCCGCCGGCGAGACCGCTCCCATGGCTTAGAATCGACTCGGACAGACGAACAGAACCGCCGGTCGGCAACGTCCGGCGGTTTGCCTTTGTGGAGCAAGCGAGAGTGGCCACCATTCCCATCACCAAGCGCGGCGCGGAGAAGCTGAAGGCCGAACTTCATCGGCTGAAGACCGTCGACCGTCCGAACGTCATCACCGCCATTGCAGAGGCACGCGCGCAGGGTGACCTTTCCGAGAACGCCGAATACGACGCGGCCAAGGACCGCCAGGGTTTCATCGAAGGCCGCATCCGCGAGCTGGAAGGCAAGCTCGCCGCGGCGCAGGTCATCGATCCGGCCGGCGTCGACGCGGGCGGGCGCGTCGTGTTCGGCGCGACGGTGGAGCTCGAAGAGGAGGATTCCGGCGAGAAGGTCCGCTACCAGATCGTGGGCGAGGACGAAGCGGATCTGAAGCAGGGCCTCATCAACATCTCGAGCCCGATCGCGCGCGCGCTGATCGGCAAGGAAGAGGGCGATACCGCCGAAGTGCAGGCGCCCGGCGGCGTGAAGCGCTACGAGATCGTCGCGGTGCACTACGTGTGAGCATCCGGGAGCGCGTCCCCGTCTTCGCGGCGGCCCTGTGGTGGGGCAGCCTCACGGCGATCGGGTTCATGGCGGTGCCGCTGCTTTTTGCGAATCTGCCGTCGCCTGCGATCGCGGGGCAGATGGCGGCGAAGCTTTTCACCGCGCAGACCTGGATGTCGGTGGGCTGCGGGATGGTGCTGCTCATTGCGCGCGGCAAAGTTCGCATCGAGGCTTGGGCGCTGGCCGGGATGATCCTCGCGCTACTGGTCGAATTCGCGGTCGCGCCGCGCATCGTGGCGAAGCAGGATCTGGCGCTGTGGCATGCCGTGGGAAGTGCGATGTATGGCGTGCAGTGGATCTGCGCGGGCGCCGCGCTCTGGAAGGTCGGTGCCCGCCTTCGTCATCCCCGCGAAAGCGGGGATCCAGGGCCCCGATCCCATGCACGCCCTGGACCCCCGCCTGCGCGGGGGTGACGGAGAAGTGTGTCATCCCGAGCCAGAACTCCGTCATCCCGAACCAGAACTCCGTCATCCCCGCGAAAGCGGGGATCCAGGGCCCCGATCCCGTGCACGCCCTGGACCCCCGCCTGCGCGGGGGTGACGTTCACTGCTTCTTCACCGACTTCTGCTTCGCCTTCGCCTTCTTCACCTTGCCCCCCGGCGTGAGGCGCTGGTTGCCCAGCACGCGCACGTGCTTCACCTCCGGACGCTGGCCGCCGCGCGAACTGTTCTTCACGACCTTGAATTCGCGCGGGCCGGGCTTGCGTTCCTCGTCGGCCGCACGCTCCTTCGCAGGCTTGGGCCGCCACAGCACGAGCAGCTTGCCGATATGCTGGATCGGTGCGGCGCCCAGCTCGTCGCAAAGCCGCTCGAACATCGCCTCGCGCTCTTCGCGGTCGTCGCCCAGCACGCGAATCTTGATCAAGCCGTGCGCCTTCAGCGCCGCGTCGGCCTCCTTCGCGACGGCGGGCGTGAGGCCATCGTTGCCGACCATCACGACGGGGTCCAGATGATGCGCCTCGGCGCGGTGCGCCTTGCGCTCGGCAACGGTAAGTTGAATGGCAGCCATGCCACGTATTATCCGCATGCACCGATATGAAAGTCCGCACCCAGAGCAAGAAGGTCAGCAAAAGCTGGCTGAACGACCACGTCAACGATCCCTACGTCAAGCTCGCGCAGAAGGAGGGCTACCGCTCCCGCGCCGCGTACAAGCTGAAGGAAATCGACGAGCAATTGAACCTCATCGCGCCCGGCATGCTGGTGGTGGACCTGGGCTCGGCTCCGGGCGCATGGAGCCAGTACGTCCGGCGCCGGCTCGCGCCCCGGGGCGCGGCCGCGGGCGAACTGCAAGGCGCGATCCTCGCTCTGGACATCCTGCCCATGGAGCCGATCGAAGGCGTCACCTTCCTGCAAGGCGACTTCCGGGAGGACGAGGTGCTCAACCGCCTGCACGCCGAGCTCGCGGGCCGCGCGGCGGACGTGGTCGTGTCGGACATGGCCCCGAACCTGTCGGGCATCGAATCGGCGGACGCGGCGCGCATCTCGCACCTCGTGGAGCTGGCCGTGGAATTCGCGCAGTCGCACCTGAAACCCGATGGCGCGCTGGTGGCGAAGGTCTTCCACGGCAGCGGCTACAGCCAGCTCGTGAAGCTCTTCAAGGAACGATTCCGCGTGGTGAAGCCTCTGAAGCCCAAGGCATCGCGCGACAAGTCGGCCGAGAACTTCCTGGTGGGCATCGGCCTGAAGAAGAAGGCGGAAAAGTCCGCCACGTAGCGAAAACGCATCAAGCAAGCCTTGAAACCCCTAGAATGGGCAGCAACTAGCCCGAAAGCGGGTTCCCCGTCCATGCCGGAGACTGTTACTTGAACAATCAGTGGTTTTCCAAGATCGCCGTCTGGCTGGTGATCGCACTGGTGCTTTTCACCGTTTTCAAGCAGTTCGACACGCGCGGCACCGCGGGCGCCTCGATGGTCGGCTACTCGGACTTCCTCGAACAGGTCCGCAACCACCAGATCAAGAGCGCGGTGATCCAGGAAGGGCAGGGCGGCACCGACATCGTCGCTGTCACGCAGGATGACCGCAAGGTCCGCACCACCGCCACGTATCTGGATCGCGGGCTGGTCGGCGACCTCATCAACAACAACGTCAAGTTCGACGTGAAGCCGCGCGAGGAAGGGTCGCTCCTCATGACGCTCCTCGTGAGCTGGGGGCCGATGCTGCTCCTGATCGGCGTGTGGATCTACTTCATGCGGCAGATGCAAGGCGGCGGCAAGGGCGGCGCCTTCAGCTTCGGCAAGAGCAAGGCGCGCATGCTCGACGAGTCGAGCAACCAGGTCACCTTCACCGACGTCGCGG
This sequence comes from Ramlibacter sp., assembly GCF_035548915.1. Taxonomy (GTDB): domain Bacteria; phylum Pseudomonadota; class Gammaproteobacteria; order Burkholderiales; family Burkholderiaceae_C; genus Ramlibacter. The sequence goes on from NZ_DASZSE010000018.1 coordinate 122,882, forward strand.
GCTGCGACGAAGCCAAGGAAGAAGTGAAGGAGGTCGTCGACTTCCTGAAGGACCCGCAGAAATTCCAGAAGCTGGGCGGGCGCATCCCGCGCGGGCTGCTGCTCGTCGGCCCGCCGGGGACCGGCAAGACGCTTCTTGCGAAGGCGATCGCCGGCGAAGCGAAGGTGCCGTTCTTCTCGATCTCCGGCTCGGACTTCGTCGAGATGTTCGTGGGCGTGGGCGCGGCTCGTGTGCGCGACATGTTCGAGAACGCGAAGAAGAACGCGCCGTGCATCATCTTCATCGACGAAATCGACGCCGTGGGCCGCCAGCGGGGCGCGGGTCTCGGCGGCGGCAACGACGAGCGCGAGCAGACGCTCAACCAGATGCTCGTGGAGATGGACGGCTTCGAGACCAACCTCGGCGTGATCGTGATCGCCGCGACGAACCGGCCGGACATCCTCGACTCCGCGCTGCTGCGGCCCGGCCGCTTCGACCGCCAGGTCTACGTGACGCTGCCGGACATCCGCGGCCGCGAACAGATCCTCAACGTGCACATGCGCAAAGTGCCGATCGGCCAGGACGTGCGCGCCGAAGTGATCGCGCGCGGCACGCCCGGCATGTCCGGCGCGGACCTCGCGAACCTCTGCAACGAAGCCGCGCTGATGGCCGCGCGCCGCAACGCGCGCGTGGTCGAGATGCAGGACTTCGAGAAGGCCAAGGACAAGATCCTGATGGGCCCGGAGCGCAAGACGATGGTCATGCCCGAGGAAGAGCGCCGCAACACGGCGTATCACGAGTCGGGGCACGCGCTCATCGGCAAGCTCCTGCCCAAATGCGACCCGGTGCACAAGGTGACGATCATTCCGCGCGGCCGTGCGCTCGGCGTGACGATGAGCCTGCCCGAACGGGACCGCTATTCGTACGACCGTGACTACATGCTCAACCAGATCGCGATGCTCTTCGGCGGCCGGATCGCCGAGGAAGTGTTCATGAACCAGATGACGACGGGCGCCTCGAACGACTTCGAGCGCGCGACGCACCTGGCGCGCGACATGGTGATGCGCTACGGCATGAGCGATGCGCTCGGGCCGATGGTGTACGCGGAAAACGAGGGCGAGGTCTTCCTCGGCCGCTCGGTCACGAAGACCACGAACATCTCCGAGCAGACGATGCAGAAGGTGGACCTGGAAGTGCGCCGCATCATCGACGAGCAGTACACGCTCGCGCGCAAGCTGATCGAGGATCACAGCGACAAGATGCACGCAATGGCCAAGGCACTGCTCGAATGGGAAACCATCGACGCGGAGCAGCTGGACGACATCATGGCCGGCAAGGAGCCGCGCCCGCCGAAGGACTTCACGCCGCGCACGCCTTCGGGCGGAACGGGCGGTGGGCCGTCGGTGAATCCGGACCCGGCGCCGACGACGGCGTGAGGGCGGTACCCGCCGACGAGGTCGGCGAGGTTCGATGAGCATCGGGGTTTCTCCGTGTCCACAAGTGTTTCGTTTTCGAGGGTCGCCGACGCCTCACAGGTTCGCTACGAGTCTCTCGATCGAACGTCGGAACCCACGCCCGCGGTGGCGTCTGCGCCGCGCGCGCGCGAAGCGATCGTAAGAGCCGAGCAGGCGAACGGCGCGCCCGACAAGCCGCAGGGCGCGTGGCGCGAGCCCGAAGGCCGAATCGGCGAGGCGATGCGCACCTGCGTCGCCGAATTGAGAAAGCTCGTCACCGCCGCGCCACAGGCCGATCCTTCGATGTTCCTCGAAGCCGCGCGAAGAGTGATCGATGGGAGGCAGGGTCTCGAGAACCCGTGGGTTCTCGCCCGGTTCGAAATGGATCGCGCAAGGCTCGAGATCCAGGCGACGCTCCTCTCGGACGAGGACTTGCCCGGCGTCGGCCTCGCGCTCAACCGGCTGCTGGACGGCGAAACGCCGCTCCAGATGAGGCGGGCCGCTCTGGTCGCCAAGCTGGACGAGGTCGAACTGCTGATCCGGGGACGTCGCGCGAGCCACACGCTGGTGCTGCTCGCGATGGCGGCCTGTGCGTACAACGAGTACGAGGCCTGCGCGGTCAACTCGGATGCCGAGCCGATCGTCGCCGCGCTGCGCGACAGCATGGTGGCCCAGCTGAATTCGAGCCACATGAACGTTGGCGAAATGCCGCTTTTCTGTCTGCCGCTCGTCGAGAGCTTCGAACCGAGCCTGCGCGCGCTGGGCATCGCATCCGACCGGCTCGGGAATGGGCAACTCGCAAATGATCTGCGAAAGCTGCTGCGCAAGGCCGGCAGCCTCTCGAAGGACGCGAGCCTGGCTCAGCAGATCGCACTGCGGCGACAGGAAGAAGGGCTCCCGCCGGGAGAGGTCACGCAGGCGTTTCTTCGCCGACTGGACGAGACGCCCGCGCGATTGCTGTTGTCGTCGGCTTCGATGCCGGACGAACTCGTCGATGCTTCCATCGCAGTGCAGGCGCAAGCCGAACGCCTAGGGCTCGTCGCGCGGTAGCGCGCGGCCCTGTGCAGGCGGCATGGCGCGGTCTGCGCTGATCTTTCAGCGTTGCGCCAGCTTTCTCCAGGAACCGAATCCGACGAGGTGTTACCCATGTGAGTCGTATTCACTACTCACAGAGGGAGCGCCATGACTGTCAGATTCGGCACCGATCCCAGTTCCCAGCCACGCGAGGAAGGCGCAGCTCCGCGACCCGCGGCCGGTGGACCCGTCGCGCGGCCGCTCCCGGCGGGCGATCGCCGTCTCGATCACGCGGCGAGAGCCGCCGCCCCCCACGCGGGTCCGCCCGCACAGGTGGGCTTCGCAAGCGTTGCTCCAGGGGTCAACCATTGTCTCGATGAGATGCGGGCACTTGTCGATCGGCCCAGCGATCCCGCCTGTGCGGCCCATTGCCGCCGGGCTGTCGAAGAGCTGGTGGCCTTGAAGGCTCTTGGGGTCAGCCGAGCGGCGGCAACAGCCATCGAAGGGCTCGCAGCGAGATTGATGATCCTGGACCTGGCGCTTCCCCCCAGGGTCCGCGAATACCTCAACGACTCCCTCGGGCGGCTCGTGGAGGGCAAGCGGACTTCGCTCGCGACGGTTCAAGCGACTCTCGACGAGTGCGGACGGCTTCTCGTCGCCGGTGCAAGCCCGAGCCAGATGGTTTCTCTGATCGGGTGGGCGGCCGCCGAACTCCAGGACTATCGGGACGGAGACGGCGACCCGCAACTGATCGCGGCGCCACTCGCGCAATTCCGGGGACTTGTCCTGGCCTGCGTGGACTCCGCCGGGTTCGTCCGCGCGATCTCGCTTGACAGGGTTGTGCTCCTGGGCGGTTTCGTCGAGGACCTGAGGACGTTCGACATCGACTTCGGGCAACTGCAGGGCGGGAGCGTGGCTGCGGATGTCGACTTCGTCATGATGCACGCGGAACTCCTGAAGGCGGCAGCGATCGCGCGTCGCCTGAATACCGCCGTTCACGCAGCCGTCAATCGTGGCGAGCTGCAGCCCGCCGACCTGGACGACACGGATCGTTTCCTGTCTCGGCTGGGCCAATATGGGATCGGCGCGCTATGGAATCGTGATTCGAGCCGGGAACTTCAAGCTTCCGCCGAGGCGGTGCTGAGACAGGCGCAGGAGTTCGATTTCGGTTGATCGCTGGAGGTCTCCCGCGCCGCAGGCACAATGCGCGTCATGCACTGGCAAACGGCGCGCTTCCGTATCGGGCTCGACCGACCGCGCGTGATGGGCATCGTGAACGTCACGCCGGATTCGTTCTCCGATGGCGGGCGGCACGCGAGCACGGCGTCGGCCATCGCGCACTGCGAAGCGCTGCTTGCCGAAGGCGCGGACCTGCTCGACATCGGCGGCGAATCCAGCCGCCCGGGGTCGCCCCCGGTGCCTCTCGACGAGGAACGCGCGCGCGTGCTCCCGGTGCTTCGCGAAGCGGTGCGGCTCGGCGTGCCGGTCTCCATCGACACGTACAAGCCCGAACTGATGCGTGAAGCGCTCGACCTGGGCGCGGACATCGTGAACGACATCCGCGCGTTGCGCGAGCCCGGGGCGCTGGAGGCCGTCGCATCGCATCCCGGCTGCGGCGTGTGCCTCATGCACATGCACGGCGAGCCGCGGACGATGCAGAAGAGCCCGATGCAAGGCGACCCGGTGCCTCAGGTCCATGCGTTCCTGCGCGAACGCACGAGCGAACTGGTCGCCCGCGGCGTCGACCGAAGCCGCATCGTGTGGGACCCGGGCATCGGCTTCGGCAAGACCGTCGAGCAGAACTTCGCGCTGCTCGCACGCCAGCGCGAACTGCTGGGCGACGGCTGGCCGCTGCTCGCGGGATGGTCGCGCAAGTCGTCGCTCGGCGCCGTGACGGGCCTGCCCGTGAACGACCGGCTCGCGGCGAGCGTCGCCGCAGCCGTGCTGGCTGTCGAGCGCGGCGCTCGCATCGTCCGTGTGCACGACGTGAAGGACACGGTGGCCGCGATCAAGGTCTGGGTCACTACAATTTCGCTTGCGAACGAATAGTGGAAGGCAGCGGCGTGTCATGACGAGGCAGTATTTCGGAACCGACGGCATCCGCGGCCGCGTGGGCGAGCCGCCCATCACGCCGGACTTCGTGCTGAAGCTCGCTCACGCCGTCGGGCGGGTGCTGAAGCGCAAGGAGTCGCGCCCCACGGTTCTCATCGGCAAGGACACGCGCATTTCGGGCTACATGCTCGAAAGCGCGCTCGAGTCGGGCTTCAATTCGGCCGGTGCCGACGTCGTGCTGCTCGGCCCGCTGCCCACCGCGGGCGTTGCCTACCTTACTCGCGCGCAGCGCGCGAGCCTGGGCGTCGTCATCAGCGCGAGCCACAACGCCTATCCGGACAACGGCATCAAGTTCTTCAGCGAACACGGCACGAAGCTGCCGGACGAATGGGAACGGGAGGTCGAGGCCGCCGTCGCGGAAGAGCCGCAGTGGGCCGATTCCGCCTCCATCGGCCGCGCACGCCGGCTCGACGACGCGGCCGGGCGCTACATCGAATTCTGCAAGAGCACGTTTCCGAACGACCTGAGCCTGCGCGGCCTCACGATCGCCATCGACTCCGCGCACGGCGCGGCGTATCACATCGCGCCGATGGTGTTCCACGAGCTCGGCGCGGATACGCACTGCATGGGCTGCTCGCCCGACGGACTGAACATCAACGACGGCTGCGGCGCGACGCACCCGGAGGCGCTCGTGCAGGCCGTGCGCGCGCACAACGCGGACTTCGGCATCGCGCTCGACGGCGATGCGGACCGTCTGCAGCTCGTCGACGGCGACGGGCGCCTCTACAACGGGGACGAACTGCTGTACCTGATGGTCGCCGATCGGCTCGATCGCGGCGAGAAAGTCGAAGGCGCCGTGGGCACGCTCATGACCAACATGGCGGTGGAGCTCGCGCTGAAGGCGCGCGGCGTCGAATTCGTCCGCGCCAAGGTGGGCGACCGGTACGTGCTCGAGGAACTCGAAAAGCGCGGTTGGCTCCTGGGCGGCGAAGGCAGCGGCCACCTGCTGTGCCTGGACAAGCACACCACGGGCGACGGCCTCATCAGCGCGCTGCAGGTCCTGAAGGCCGTCGCCCGCAGCGGCAAGACGGTGGCGCAGCTTTTGCAGGGCGTGACGCTCTTCCCGCAGACCCTCACCAACGTGCGGCTGCAGCCGGGGCAGGACTGGCAGAGCAACGAGCGGCTGCGGGACGAAACCGGAAGGCTCCAGGCCGAGCTCGAGGGCATCGGCCGCGTGCTCATCCGCGCGAGCGGCACGGAGCCGCTGCTGCGCATCATGGTGGAAGCGCGCGACGAAGCGCTCGCCAGGCGGGGCGCCGAGCGCCTCGCCCGCACGCTGGAGCCGCTGCGCGCGGCGCAGCCGGGCTGACGAGCCGGGGCCCGGTCTTTCTCGTCGCACCCAAGCGACACTAGACGTTCGGCTCTCTGGCGCGTCGCCACGCGGAGGTCTACATTGACCTCATGAGCTTCGATCTCCGCCACCTCGTCCGCCTGCTGCCGTTCGCGGCCCTGGCACTGCCGGGGTTCGCCGGGGCGCAGAGCTTGTCCGTCAACTACGACATCACCCATCCGGTCCGGATCGACTCCGATCTGCTGCCCGACGCCATGCTCTCGCTCGGCCAGGTGCGCATCGGGTCCTCGCGCACGTATCAGGGCCACACCGGTGCGGGACTGTCGATGGAAGCGGGCCGGCAATGGTTCGGCCGCCTCACGATCGGCCACAGCCTGGAGGCGAGCCAGCTGAGCCTCGGCGGCGGATTTCGCTGGGGCGACGGTCAATCCGTGTCGCTGCAGCTCACCGCGCGGAACCGCCCGCAGGAGCGGCTCGGCCTTTCGGTGCGCTACGACTGGCCGCGCTACTACCTGCGGCTCGGGTTCGATCCGCGCAGCCATCTCGAAGGCACGGTCGACACGCTGCGCTTCTCGGCGGGCATGCGGTTCTGAGCCTGCCTCGGCCTTGGGGTATCAAGCGGTAAGCACCCGTGAAAAATTCGGGAAACCCCCGGCGCTCGATGACTTTGTAGGACGCGTTCCCCATCCGTATGTCGGATAGCGCCGACACTTGCTGTCCAGCATGGAGACAAGCAAGATGAAGTTGGCGGTGGCGTGCGTGCGCGCAATGGTCCTCGCAGCCTGCGCGGCTGCGTTGACGTCATGCGGCGGCGGTGCGGGTGACGATGAACCGGCAGCGGCATCGCAGCAATCGATTGCGAATGCCGGTGCGAATTCCTCCGCCGTGAGTTCAGCCGCGAGTTCAGCCACGAGTCCCCCCGCGAACGCGACCGATCTGCATGGCGTCGTCGTGGACGGCTACGTGGAAGGCGCCACGGTCTGGCTCGACCTCAACGACAACCAGGTTCGCGACGCCGACGAGCCCGCCGCGCGATCGGCCGCCGACGGCTCCTTCACGCTCGCCATGCCTCGGTTGAACGCCGGCCAGCTCGCGACCGCGCTGCTCATGGCCGATGTCCCCGCATCCGCCAAGGACTCCGACGATGCGGGCCGCACCCTCGCGCAGGCCGGTCGCGCGCCGTACACGATGATGGCGCCCGCGGCCTCGTTCGTCGCGCCGGGCGGCGCGGCGGTGCGCTCCGCGGTGATCAGCCCGCTCACGTCGCTCGTCGCGGCGGAAGTCGCGTTCAACGGCATGACGCCGCCGCAAGCCGAGGAAGCCGTGCGAGACAACCTCGGCGTGACCGGTGACCTGCTCGCCGACTACGTGGCTGCGGGCGATATGCGACTGCGTGGTGTGGCGCGAGCCGCGAGCGTGGCGACCGGCGAAGCCCTGGCGGCAGCCGCGGCCGACGCCGCCGCGAGCGAAGAGGGCGCCGCGCCCGCCGCGCGTCTTGCCAGGGCTCATGAGCAACTGCGGCATCGTCTTCCCGCTGTCGTGACGCAGGTCGGCGCGTCCAGCGGCGCGTTCGCGTCTGTGGCCGAAGTGAAGCGGGTGTGGGCCGCGGGCGAACCGCGCGCGGCTCGCGCGAAGGCCGTCGCGCCCGAGGGCTTCACGCGCATGATCGTGAAGTTCCAGGCTGGCGCGGCCGAACCCGACGACATCGCGCAGAACCTCGCGGCCGCATTCGGTGCGACCGTGCATCGCGTCTACCGCCATGGCATGCAGGGCTTTTCCGCCGACGTGCCCGATGCGGCGGTGGAGCGCTTCATCGACGGTGTCGAAAACGACCCGCGCGTCGACTCGGTGGAGGCCGACCAGCCCGTGAGCGGCGCGCAAGTCACGGAAGCGCACGCGACCTGGGGCCTCGATCGCGTCGACCAGCGCGGGCTCCCGCTGTCGGGCAGCTACAGCTGGGGACCGGACGGCGCGGGCGTGCACGTCTACATGCTGGACTCGGGCATTCGCGCGACGCATACGGAATTCACGGGTCGTCTGGAGCCCGGATACTCCGCCATCGACGACGGCCGCGGCACGAACGACTGCAACGGCCACGGCACGCATACGTCCGGCACGGCCGGCGGCACGACGTGGGGCATAGCCAAGGGCGTCACTCTGGTGCCTGTACGCGTGCTCGGCTGCGACAACACGGGCTCCATCAGCGGCATCATCGAAGGCATCGACTGGATGATCGCGCATGTGCGCAAGCCCGCCGTCGCGAACCTGTCGATCGGCGCGAGCAAGTCTTCCGCGTTCGACAGCGCGGTGGAGCGCGCGGTGGCCGCCGGCATCACGGTGGCGGTCGCCGCGGGCAACAGTGGCGCGAACGCGTGCAACTATTCTCCGGCGCGTACGCCCGGCGCGATCACGGTGGGTGCCACCGACAGCGCGGACAAGCGGCCTTCGTGGTCGAACTACGGCACGTGCCTCGACATCTTCGGGCCGGGGCAGGACATCACGTCGGCCGGCATCGCCTCCGACACGGCAAGCTACGTGATGTATGGCACCTCGATGGCCACGCCGCACGTCGCCGGGCTTGCGGCGCTCATCTTGTCGCAGGACCCGACGCTCACGCCGGCGGCCGTCGCCGCGGCGATCAAGACGTCCGCGACCGCGAACGCGCTGGCGGGTGTCGGTTCGGGCTCGCCCAATCTCTTCATGTTCGAGGGCCTGGCCGATGCGGGAAATACTGTTGTGCCGGCTCCGCCGCAGCCGCCACCTGCGCCTGCGCCCAAGACGATCTCCGTCGCGTCGCTCGCCTCGGCCAGCTCCGCGGCCAATGCGCGATTCTGGGTGGCGAAGGTCACCGTGGCCGTGCAGGACACGAGCGGCCATCTCGTGCCCGGCGTGGTCGTCACCGGAAAGTTCACCGTGGGCGGCAGCAATGTCACGTGCACGACCGCGAGCAACGGAGCGTGCAGCCTGCAGACGGCGCGAATCGGCAACTCGAAGAAGAGCACGACGTTCAGCCTCACCAGGCTCGCGGCGAGCGGGATGACGTACGACGCGGCGTCGAATGCGCAGTCATCGGTGGTGATTGCGAAGTGATGCCGGTGCACTAGGGCCCAGCGAAGGGCTGTTGTCCCCTCTCCCTCCGGGAGAGGGAGCTATTCACGCATTCCCGCGGCCGCGAGCTCACCGGTCACGAAAGCGCAACCGAATCGCCACAAACGCGTCACTGTACTCCCGCACAGTGTCTCCGATGCCGAAGGAGCACACTGCATGAATGAGCTGCCGAACCCCACGCTGCCGCTGTCGCCGGTGAGCCTGCCTCGGGGGTCGCTTCATCGGGGCGATCATGAACTCGGTGCGCAAGGCCGCGGCGGCGTGGCCGTGGTCTGGGCGCGGGACGCCCAGGAAGTTCGCGAGGCGCAGCGCCTGAGATACCGCGTCTTCGCCGGGGAAATGGGCGCGCGCCTGGACACCTGGATCCCCGGGCACGACGTCGACATCTTCGACGACTACTGCGAACACCTCCTCGTGCGCGACGAGGCGAGCGGCGAGGTGATCGGCACCTATCGCCTGCTCACGCCGCAACAGGCCAAGCGCGTCGGCAGTTTCTACAGCGACACCGAGTTCGATCTCTTTCGCCTGCGCAACTTGCGCGAACGCATGGTGGAACTGGGCCGCAGCTGCGTGCATCCGGACCACCGCCACGGCGGCGTGATCCTTGCGCTCTGGGGCGCGCTCGCGGCCTTCATGGCGCGCAACAAGCTCGACACGATGGTCGGCTGCGCGAGCATTCCGATGCTGCACAACGGCGTGGTGAGCGGCGACGTCGCGGCAAGCATCTGGCAGCAGGTGCGCCGCGCGCATCTCGCGCCGATCGAATATCACGTCACGCCGCGCCTGCCGCTGCCGGTCGACCGGCTCGACGGCTCGCTGCAGGTGGAGCCGCCGGCCCTCATCAAAGGCTACCTGCGCCTCGGCGCGAAGGTTCTCGGGCCGCCCGCCTGGGACCCCGACTTCAACAGCGCGGACTTGCCGATGCTCATGCGCCTGCAGGACCTGCCCGCCCGCTACCGCCGCCATTTCCTGGGCTCGGCCGCCTGAGGCGCCGATGGGAGCCGTCTTCGACTCCATCGCCGCGCTGATGCCCCAGGTGCCTTCGTTCGCATCGCCTGAATCGCACGGATCGCACGGATCGCACGAGTCGGCCGCCGAGCATGACGAAGACGATGCCGAGAACGCGCGCGGCCGCTGCCGCAGCGTCTTCATCTCCGACATCCACCTCGGCACGCCCGGCTGCCAGGCCGATGCGCTCCTCGACTTCCTGAAGCACCACCCGAGCGAGTATCTCTACCTCGTGGGCGACATCGTCGACGGCTGGCAGCTTCGCCGGCGCTGGCACTGGCCGCAGGCGCACAACGACGTCGTGCAGAAGCTCCTGCGCCGCGCGCGCAAGGGCTGCCGCGTGATCTACGTGCCCGGCAACCACGATGAATTCGCGCACCAGTTCGCCGCGCACTCGTTCGGCGGCGTGGAGGTGATGAGCGAGGCCGTGCACGTGACGGCGGATGCGAAGACCCTGTGGATCGTGCACGGCGACCAGTTCGACGGCGTCGTGCAGTGCGCGCGCTGGCTCGCCTACCTGGGCGACACGCTCTACGGCTGGACGCTCGCGCTCAACCGCCATCTCAATCGCGTGCGCGTGAGGATCGGCCTGCCGTACTGGTCGCTCTCGGCCTACCTGAAGCACAAGGTGAAGAAGGCGCTCAACTACGTGATGGATTTCGAGCGGGCCGTCGCGCACGAGGCGCGGCGCCGCGGGCACGCGGGTGTGGTGTGCGGGCACATCCACCGCGCGGAAATGCGCGAAATAGAAGGCGTGCTGTACTGCAACGACGGCGACTGGGTCGAAAGCCGCACCGCGCTCGTCGAACATCACGACGGCCGCCTGGAACTCGTGCACTGGACGCCCGCGCACGAAGACCTGCGCGTGCCCGATGCCAGGCAGAGGCAGCCGGCATGAAGCTCGCGCTCGTCACCGATGCGTGGCTGCCGCAGGTGAACGGCGTGGTGACGACGCTCGTGGAACTCGTGACGCATCTCGGCGCCGAAGGCCACCGCGTCGAAGTGATCCAGCCCGCGCAGTTCCGCACGAGGCCCTGCCCGGGCTACCCGGGGATCGACCTGGCCGTGAGCCCGAAGCGCGACGTCGAACGCATGCTCGATGCCTTCGAGCCGGATGCCATCCACATCGCCACGGAAGGCCCGCTGGGCTGGGCCGCGCGGTCGTACTGCGCCAGGCGCAACCTCGGCTTCACGACCGCCTTCCACACGAAGTTCCCCGAGATCGTGAACGCGGCGACTCGCTTGCCCGTGTGGCTCGGCTACACGGTGATGAAGCACTTTCACGCGCGCTCCAGCGCAATCATGGTGCCCACGCCCAGCGTGCTTGCGATGCTCGAGCGCCGGGGCCTGCGAAACCTGCGCGAGTGGACCCATGGCGTCGACACGCGCCTCTTCGAATTCCATCCGGCCGCGCGCACCTATGCGCCGCTCGGCAACCTGCCGCGCCCCGTGTCGCTCTTCGTCGGGCGCATCTCCTACGAGAAGAACATCCAGGATTTTCTCGCGCTCGACCTGCCGGGCAGCAAGGTCGTCTGCGGCGTGGGCCCGGTGGAGGCGCAGCTGAAGCGCCGCTATCCGCGCGCGCACTGGGTCGGGCTCCTGCCGAGGACCGAACTCGCGAAGCTGTACGCGGCCGCGGACGTCTTCGTGTTCCCGAGCCGGGCCGACACGTTCGGCCTCGTGATGGTGGAAGCGATGGCGTGCGGCACGCCGGTGGCGGCCTACCCGGTCGATGGTCCGCTCGAAGTGCTCGCCCGGCAGCGCCCCGACGGGCGCGCGAGTCTCGGCGGCGCGATGCACACCGATCTGCGGCAGGCTTGCGAAGCCGCGCTCGAGACGCCGCGGCACGAGGCGCGTGTGCGCGCGCTCGATTTCAGCTGGGAGCGCGCGACGCAGCTCTTCGCGAGCTTTCTCGTGCCTGCGCGCGGCGCGGCCGCCGGGCCCGCGCGGGCGGCCGAGGAGGTGCCCGGCGTGACGAAGCTATCATCGGGCCACTGAGCCCACCCGGGCTGCTTCACGGTACCGTCACCGTTCTCCCATGTGCGACGCAGGTGCAATCGCAGTACCCTTTCTCGATCGCGATCACAGCATTCTCGCGTTCAACGAGCGCGTCCTCGACTGGGCGGACCGCGCCGACGTGCCTCTGCTCGAGCGGCTGCGTTTCCTCACCATCGTCTCGTCCAATCTCGACGAATTCTTCGAGGTGCGCGCCGCGCCGCACCTGACCGCGGCGCAGGCGCTCGAGCGCAACGGCGTCTACACCGTGCAAAGTTTCGAGGCGCTCGCGGCCGCGGCGCACCGCCTCGTGGACCGGCAGTACGTGCTCTACAACGACCAGCTCATGCCCGCCTTCGCGCGCGCGCGCATCGAGATCGTGGCGCACGGCGAACGCAATGCGGCGCAGAAGGCGTGGGTGCGGGAGTACTTCGAAAGCGAGGTGCGGCCGCTTCTGATCCCCGTGGGGCTGGACCCCGCGCACCCCTTTCCGCAGGTCGCGAACAAGTCGCTCAACTTCATCGTGCGCCTCTCCGGCAAGGACGCGTTCGGCCGCGAGAACGAGATCGCGATCGTCAAGGTGCCGCGCGTGCTGCCGCGCCTCATCCGCATGCCGCCGCGCGTGTCGGGGAAAAAGACGCTCTTCGTCTCGCTTTCGAGCGTGATCCGCGCACACCTCGATCTTCTCTTTCCCGGGCGGGACGTGGGACAGTTCTCGCAGTTCCGCGTGACGCGCCACTCGGACCTCGCGGTGGACGAGGAGGAGGTGCGCAACCTTCGCACGGCCTTGCGGCTCGGCCTGCAGCAGCGCCACTACGGCCAGGCCGTGCGCCTGGAAGTCGCCGCGGGCTGCTCCGAATATCTTTCGGATTTCCTGCTGCGCCAGTTCAATCTGCCCGAGGCCGCGCTCTATCGCGTGCAGGGTCCGGTGAATCTCGTGCGGGTGCAGCAGCTGATCGACCTGGTCGATGCGCCGCAGCTGCTGTTCGCCCCGTACCGGCCTTCGTATCCCGCGCAGCTCGAATCGGGCCGGTCGCTCTTCGAGCAGGTCGCGCGCGGCGACGTGCTGATCCACCAGCCCTTCGAGAGTTTCGACGGCGTGCTCGATTTCCTGCGCGAGGCGGTGAACGATCCCGAGGTCCTTGCGATCAAGCAGACCATCTATCGCGCGGGCACCGACTCGGAGGTGGTGGAGCTTCTCTGCGAGGCGGTGCGCCGCGGCAAGGAAGTCACGGCCGTCGTCGAACTGAAGGCGCGGTTCGACGAAGAGGCCAACATCAACTGGGCCGAGATGCTCGAATCGGTCGGCGCGCAGGTCGTGTACGGCGTGGTGGGCCTGAAGACCCACGCGAAGATGCTGCTCGTGACGCGGCGCGAGGGGCGCTCCCTCGTGCGCTACGCGCACCTGGGAACCGGCAACTACAACCCGCGCACGGCGAGGCTCTACACGGATCTGAGTCTGCTCACGGCGAATGCCGAACTCACGGCCGATGTGGAACAGGTGTTCGTGCATCTCGCGGGCCAGAGCAAGCTGCCGCGTCTCGCGCACGTGTGGCTCGCGCCCTTTCACCTGCACCGCAAGCTGATCGAGCAGATCGAGCTCGCGGGCGAAGCCGCCGCGCGAGGCGAGGGCGGGCGCATCGTCCTCAAGATGAACGCGCTCACCGACGAGCCGCTCATGCAGGCGCTCGTGCGCGCGGGACGCCGCGGCGCGAAGATCGACCTCGTCGTGCGCGGAGCCTGCACACTGCCCGCGCGGCTCGCGGGCGTGACGGACAACGTGCGGGTGCGCTCGGTCATCGGCCGCTTCCTCGAACACTCGCGGGTGTTCTACTTCCGTGCGGGCCAGGAGGAGCGTGTCTATCTCTCGAGCGCGGACTGGATGAACCGCAACATGCTGCGCCGGGTGGAGCTCGCCTGGCCGGTCATCGATGCGCAATTGCGCCAGCGCATCATCGACGAGTGTCTCGTCGCCTATCTCTGCGACGAGCGCGACGCCTGGGACATGCTCGCCGACGGCAGCTACCGGCGCGCGAAAGGCGCGGGAGATTCGAGGAGCCCCGGCGCGCAACAAGCCCTCATGGCACGCTATGCCGCGCCGCCGGGGCAGCAAGAGGAGCGAGCATGGACCTGATCCTCTGGCGTCACGCCGAGGCCGAGGACGAGCGGGAAGGGCTCGACGACGCGCAACGCGCACTCACGCCGCGCGGCGAGAAGCAGGCGGCCCGCGTCGGCGCGTGGCTCGACCGGCATCTGCCGGAAGGCACGCGAGTCCTCTCGAGCCCGGCTCGCCGATGCGAGCAGACGGCGCTCGCGCTCGGGCGCAAGTACAAGACGCGCGCCGAGCTCGCGCCGGGCGCGACGGTGGCGTCGATCCTTCAGGCGGTGCAGTGGCCCGCGTCGCGGCATGCCGTGCTGGTGGTGGGGCATCAGCCGGTGCTGGGCGAGGTGATCGCGCAGCTCGTGGGCTTGCAAGACAGCGGGTGTCCCGTGCGCAAGGGGGCCGTGTGGTGGTTGCGCACCCGCGAGCGCGATGGGGACGAGCAGACGGTGGTGTGGGCGGTGCACTCGCCGGAATCGGTGTGAGGGTGATGGTGCTTCGCGTCGCCCGCCCTCCGTCATTCGCGCCACCAACCTCCGTCGTCCCCGACACCACCTCTGTCGTCCCCGCCACCACTTCCGTCATTCCCGCGAAAGCGGGAATCCAGTGTCTTCCGTGCCCGGCTGTGATGAAGCCACTGGATCCCCGCGTACGCGGGGATGACGGATGCGCGGTCCTGCAGCTGTTCGCTCAGATCACTGGATCCCCGCGTACGCGGGGATGACGGATGCCGTAGCCGTCGTCGATGACGATGCCGTAGCCGTCCTGGATGACGGTGCCGTCACCGTCGTCCCTGGTGCTCGGGCTACGCCGCCTTCGCCGGCCGCCCCGTCTTGATCGCCGGCACGGCGTTCACGCACGCGAGGAACGCCGAATCCGACATCGCCTGAAGCGCTTTCACGCCCGCGCGCAATACTTCGCTCTTCTTCGCGGGGCGGCCCAGGCGCGCGGCGCGCTCCTTCAGCACGTCGAGGACGCCGTATTCGTTCTTCGGAATCGTGAAGCTGTCGCGCACCAGCTTCGGCTTCTTCTGCTTGTCGTTGCTGCCCGCGGTTGCCGCCTTGGCAGCCTTCGGCCCTTTCGCGCTCTTGCGGGGCGCATCGAGCCGCGCGTGCCTGACCGGCACGAGCTGCGCGGTGCCCGGCGCCGCGCTCGGAGCAGGGCTCGATGCGGCCTTCGATGCGGCCTTCGATGCGGCATTCGATGCGGCATTCGATGCGGCATTCGGCGCGGATGCGGGCGCCGCAGCGGCCTTGCCGCTCGGCGTGGTGCGCGCGCGCGTGGAAGCCTTCTTTCGTGCGGTCGCGGTTGCCATGGAGTCCTCTCACGGTAGTAAACGGTATATACAGTTTATACCGTTTGCATGCACCGTCTAGGCGAGCGCGAAACTCCAGGTCGTCTTCTGCCACGCGATCACTTCCTCGCGCAGCAGGTGGGCCGACTGGGGCCAGCGCTTCGCCCACTCGGGCGGCACGGCGAGCGTCATGCGCCGACCCGCCGCGTGCAGCTTCAGGCCGTCCAGTTCGGGGTCGCGCCGCGCGTGGCAGAGGATCACCGCGAGGCGCAGGCACATGAGCTGGTGCACGAAGCCTTCGTCGTCGAAATCGGCATCGAGCTTGCGCAGCTTGCCTCGATGGCCGAGCACGAGGAGACTCAGGCGGTGCAGTTCCCACTGGTCGAAGCCGGCCGCATCCACGTGATCCAGGATGTACGCGCCGTGCTTGTGCGAGTCGCTGTGCGAAATGACGCTGCCGATCTCGTGCAGTTGCGCGGCCCACACGAGCTTGCGTTCGAGCCGCAGGAAGTCGGCCGGAGAGTCGCCGCCGCGCACCTGCTTCAGCAAGGCGGCGGCGATGGCGCCGACGCGCTCGCCCTGCGCCGCGTCCACCTCGAACTTGCGGGCGAGGCGGTCCACCGTCTCCGTGCGCATGTCCGAGTCGCGCTGGCGATCGAGCATCTCGAAGAGCACGCCGTGCCGAAGCGCCCCTTGCGCGGAACGCATCTCGTCGATCTGCAGCAGCGCGAACACGGCGCGCAGCACGCTCAAGCCGCCGCCGATCACCGCACGCCGGTCGTCCTTCAGGCCATCGAGCCGCACGCGGTCGGCGCTGCGCGAGGCGAGCAGGCGTTCGTAGAGCCATTGCAGTCCGTCGGCGGAGATCGTGCCCGCGGGGCCGCCCGCGGCCTCGAGGATGTCGGCCACCGCACCGATCGTGCCGGCCGAACCGTAGGCCACCTGCCAGCGGTCGCGCGTATACGTCGTGAGCGCGTCGTCGAGCACGGCCTGCGCCGCGATCTCCGCGCGCTCGAACGCGGCTTCGGTGAACTGGCCATCGGGGAAGTAGCGCGTGGACCACGCGACGCTGCCCACCCGGTAGCTTTCGGTGACGTTCGCCTCGTAATGCTGCCCGAGGATGAGTTCGGTCGAGCGCCCGCCGATGTCGATCACGAGCCGCTTCTCGTCGGACTGCGGCAGCAGATGAGCCACGCCCTGATAGATGAGCCGCGCTTCCTCCCGGCCGGAGATCACGTCGATCGGAAACCCGAGCACGGCTCGCGCGCGCTGCAGGAAGTGGTCGCGGTTGCGAGCTTCCCGCAGCGTCTGCGTCGCGACCGCCCGCACCTGGCCCTTCCTGAAGCCCGCGAGGCGCTCGGCGAAGCGCGCGAGGCAGGCCAGGCCGCGCTGCATCGCCTCCTCGGTGAGGTTGCGCGCCTCGTCCAGGCCGTTGCCCTGTCGCACGGTTTCCTTGAGGTATTCGACGCGGCCCACCTGGCCGTGCTCGTAGCGTCCGATCTCGAGGCGATAGCTGTTGGAGCCGAGGTCGACCGCGGCGAGCAGAGTTCCGTTTTGCATGGCGGTGTGCGGGCCAGCATAGCATCCGGCGACGCGGCCGGGGGCGCGCACGGCGGGCCACGACACCGAAGACCGCAACGCGCGGGCGGCGTGCGGGAGGCGCCGCGCGGAACCTGTCATGAGCGCGCGCGAGTTCAGCGGCGCGGGGGCAGCAGAACGCGGTCGACCTTGTGCACGACGCCGTTGGTGGCCTGGACATCGGCGACCTGGACCACCGCATCCTCGACCGTGACCATGTCGCCCGCCCTCGACAGCTCGAGCGCCGCGCCCTCGGCGGTCGTTTTCTTGCCGCTCTTCAACTGCGCCGCCTCCAGTTTCTGCGGCAGCACGTGGTACTTCAGCACCGCCTCCAGGCGCTTCGGATCGTGTGCAAGCTCATCCATCGTCTTGGCCGGGACCGCCTTGAAGGCTTCGTTGGTGGGGGCAAAGAGCGTGTAGGGGCCGGCGGCCTTCAGGGTTTCGGTCATCCCCGCCCGGGCGATCAGGCCGCCGAGCGTGGTGAGGTCGGGGTCGCGCGCCACCGTGTCCGAAACGGAAACGGCCATGGGCTGGGTCGCGCAGGCGCCGAGCGCGGCAGCTGCGAACATGGCGAGAAGGATGCGTTTTTTCATGGGTCCTCCGGAATCCGGGAATGCGCGGCAGCGTAGGGGCCGCGCGTGACGCAATCGTGACGGAGCCGTGAATGCGCCATGACGGGCGCCTGCTTTCCCCTGGCTTCCCCCGTGATCGGCGTGTCACAGGAGTGTCATCCCGGGGACCTACAGTCCCGGACGCAAGTTCGACAACCCAGAAGGTGAATTCCATGAACATCCGCTTCCGCATCGCCACGGCGGCCGCCGCCGCACTGTGCTTCGCCGGCGTCGCCGCCGCCCAGGAGGTAACCGGCGCAGGCGCCAGCTTCCCCGCACCCGTCTACGCGAAGTGGGCGGCCGACTACAACAAGGCCACGGGCGTGAAGGTGAACTACCAGTCCGTCGGCTCCGGCGCGGGCATCAAGCAGATCGACGCGAAGACGGTCGACTTCGGCGCGTCCGACATGCCGCAGCTCGATGCCGATCTCGCGAAGAAGGGCCAGATCCAGTTTCCGACCGTGATCGGCGGCGTGATCCCCGTCGTGAACATCAAGGGCGTCGCCGCCGGCCAGATGCACCTCACGGGCCAGGTCCTCGGCGACATCTATCTCGGCAAGATCGCCAAGTGGAGCGACCCCGCGATCAAGGCGCTCAACCCGTCGGTGAGCCTGCCCGATGCGCCGATCGCCGTCGTGCGCCGCGCGGACGGCTCGGGCACCACCTTCATCTTCACGAACTACCTGTCCAAGGTGAATCCGGAGTGGAAGGCGAAGGTCGGCGAAGGCACGGCCGTCAACTGGCCCACGGGCGCGGGCGGCAAGGGCAACGAAGGCGTGGCCGCGTTCATCGGCCGCCTGCCGAACTCCATCGGCTACGTCGAATACGCCTACGTGAAGCAAAACAAGATGACCTACGCGCTCGTGCAGAACGCCGCGGGCAAGTACGTGCAGCCGGAGTCCTCCGCGTTCAAGGCCGCCGCGGCCAACGCCGACTGGGGCAAGACCTTCTATCAGATCCTCACGAACCAGCCGGGTGACGGTTCCTGGCCCATCACGAACGCGACGTATATCCTCATGCACAAGGTCCAGGACAAGCCCGAGCAGGCGGCTCAGGTGCTCAAGTTCTTCGACTGGGCCTACAAGAACGGCGACAAGACCGCGGACGACCTGGACTACGTGCCGATGCCCGCAAGCGTGAAGGACGCGATCCACAAGCTCTGGGCGGCCGACATCAAGGACGCCGGCGGCAAGACGGTCGCGCTCCACTAAAGCCTCCGTGTCTTCTACACTGCAGGCCGATGAGGCCGCCTTCGCCCCCGACCAGGCGCGCGCCGGAGCGCGCGAGGTGACGCCGCCGCCGGCGCCGCCCGCGCGCGCCGCGGCCGTCATCGACCGCCTGTTCGGCTGGGCGGCACGGGGCGCGGCCCTCCTCACGCTGGGCCTGCTCGCCGGCATCCTCGCTTCGCTGGTCGTGGGCGCCTGGCCCGCGATCTCGAAGTACGGCCTGGGGTTCCTCGTGAGCAAGGTGTGGGACCCCGTCACCGACGAGTACGGCGGGCTCGTCATGATCTACGGCACGCTGGCCACCTCGGCCATCGCGCTCATCATCGCCGTGCCGGTGAGCTTCGGCATCGCGCTCTTTCTCACCGAACTCTCGCCCGCGTGGCTGAAGCGGCCGCTCGGCACCGCGATCGAGCTGCTCGCCGCGGTGCCCTCCATCGTCTACGGCATGTGGGGGCTGCTCGTGTTCGGGCCGATCCTCGCGCAGTTCGTCCAGGCACCGCTGCAGTCCCTGCTGGCGGGCGTGCCCGTGCTGGGCGAACTCGTGTCGGGGCCGCCGGTGGGCATCGGGCTGCTCTCGGCGGGGATCATCCTCGCCATCATGATCATTCCCTTCATCGCCGCCGTGATGCGCGACGTGTTCGACGTCACGCCGCCGATGCTGAAGGAGTCCGCGTACGCGCTCGGCTCCACCACCTGGGAAGTGGTCTTCAAGGTCGTGCTGCCCTTCACCAAGACGGGCGTGATCGGCGGCATCATGCTGGGTCTCGGCCGCGCGCTCGGCGAGACGATGGCGGTCACCTTCGTCATCGGCAACTTCAACCAGCTCGATTCGATCTCGCTCTTCCAGGCGGCCAACAGCATCACCTCGGCGCTCGCCAACGAATTCGCCGAAGCGGGCGGCGGCATGCACGAAGCCGCGCTCATCTACCTCGGCCTCGTCCTCTTCTTCATCACGTTCGTCGTGCTGTCGCTCTCCAAGCTGCTGCTTGCCCGGCTGCAGCGCCGCGAGGGAGCGAAATCCTGATGGCCTCCACCGCCCAGCTCCTCACCGCCGCCCCCGAGGACGCGCAGCGCGCGCGGGAAAACAAGTACGCGCGGCGCAAGCGCCTGAACGCGCTCGCGCTCTCGCTCTCGCTCGCCGCGATGGCCTTCGGCGTCTTCTGGCTGATCTGGATTCTCTGGGAGACGGTGCGGCTCGGCGTGGGCGGCCTCGCGCTCGCGACCTTCACCCAGAGCACGCCGCCACCCAACGAGGCGGGCGGTCTCGCCAACGCGCTCTGGGGGTCCCTCCTCATGGTGAGCATGGCCACCTTCATCGGAACGCCCATCGGCGTGATGGCGGGCATCTACCTTGCCGAATACGACGTGAAGGGCTGGCTCGGGCGCACGACGCGCTTCGTGAACGACATCCTGCTGTCGGCGCCTTCGATCGTGATCGGCCTGTTCGTCTACGCGATCGCCGTGGCGCGCTTCAAGACCTTTTCCGGCTGGGCCGGCGTGATCGCGCTCGCGCTCATCGTGATCCCGGTCGTGATCCGCACGACGGAGAACATGCTGATGCTCGTGCCGCCCGGCCTGCGCGAAGCGGCCTATGCGCTCGGCGCGCCCAAGTGGCGCGTGATCGTGAGCATCACGCTGCGCGCGGCGCGCGCGGGCGTGGTGACCGGCGTGCTGCTGGCCGTGGCGCGCATCTCGGGCGAGACGGCGCCGCTGCTTTTCACCGCGCTCAACAACCAGTTCTTCACCTCCAAGCTTACCGAGCCGATCTCGAGCCTGCCGGTCACGATCTTCAAGTTCGCTCTGAGCCCGTACGAGAACTGGCAGCAGCTTGCCTGGGCGGGCGTGTTCATCATCACGGTTGCCGTCCTCGGCCTCAACATCCTCGCGCGCGTTCTCACGCGCAACAAGCTATGAATCCAGCCACCGAAGCAGCCGCGCCCAAACTCGCCGTGCGCAATCTCAACTTCTACTACGGCAAGTTCCACGCGCTGCGCAACATCAATCTGGAAATCCCGGAGCGCAAGGTGACGGCCTTCATCGGGCCCTCGGGCTGCGGCAAGTCGACGCTCCTGCGCACCTTCAACCGCATGTACGAGCTCTACCCCGAGCAGCGCGCCGAGGGCGAGATCGTCTTCGACGGCGAGAACCTGCTCACGAGCAGGAAGGACGTCGCGCTGATCCGCGCGAAGGTGGGCATGGTGTTCCAGAAGCCCACGCCGTTTCCGATGTCGATCTACGACAACATCGCCTTCGGCGTGCGCCTCTTCGAAAACCTCGGCGACGCCGACATGGACGACCGCGTCGAGTGGGCGCTGCGCAAGGCGGCTCTCTGGGAAGAGGTGAAGGACAAGCTGCAGCAAAGCGGCTCGGGGCTCTCGGGCGGGCAGCAGCAGCGGCTTTGCATCGCGCGCGGCATCGCGATCAAGCCCGAGGTGCTGCTGCTGGACGAACCTTGCTCGGCGCTCGACCCGATCTCCACCGCGAAGATCGAGGAGCTGATCGCCGAACTCAAGAACGACTACACGGTGGTGATCGTCACGCACAACATGCAGCAGGCGGCGCGCTGCAGCGACTACACTGCCTACATGTATCTCGGGGACCTGGTCGAAGTGGGCGAGACGGAGCAGATATTCTTCAAGCCCAAGCGCCGCGAGACCGAGGATTACATCACCGGCCGCTTCGGCTGAGCCGCACGAGGGGAGTCGCCATGGCCGACAAGCACCTTTCCAGCCAGTTCGACAGCGAACTGAGAACCGTCTCCACCCGCGTGCTCGAGATGGGCGGCATGGTGGAGTCGCAGATCCGCACCGCGGTGTATGCGCTGTCCCAGTTCAACCCCGAGGCGGCCGACCAGGTGATCGAGATGGAAGCGCGCGTGAACGCGCTCGAAGTCGAGATCGACCGCGAGCTGTCCTCGATCATCGCGCGCCGCCAGCCGACCGCGATCGACCTGCGCCTGCTGATGGCGATCTCCAAGACGACCGCCAACCTCGAGCGCGTGGGCGACGAGGCCGAGAAGATCGCGCGCATGGTGAAGTCGATCGCCGAAAGCGGCACGACGCGCTCGTTGCCCGCGTCCGACCTGCGGCTGGAGGCGGACCTCGCCTCGGCGCTGCTGCGCAAGGCGCTCGACGCGTTCGCGCGGCTCGACGCCGCGACGGCGGTGGCGATCCTGAAGGAAGACGACGCGATCGACCGCGAGTTCGACGGGTTCGTGCGCAAGCTCATCACCTACATGATGGAAGACCCGCGCACGATCTCCGCGAGCCTGGACCTTCTCTTCGTGGCGAAGGCGATCGAGCGCATCGGCGACCACGCGAAGAACATCGCCGAATTCATCATCTACGTGGTGAAGGGCACCGACGTGCGCCACAAGCCGATCGAGAACGTCGAATCGGTGCTGAAGTAAGCCGGACCGGGATGAAAAGGCCGCCTCGCATCCTCATCGTCGAAGACGAACCCGCCATCGCGGAACTCGTGGCCGTGAACCTGCGGCACAACGGGTTTTCTCCCGTGTGGGCGGAAGACGGCGTGCTTGCCGAGCGCGAGATCGACACCGCGCTGCCCGATGCGATCCTGCTCGACTGGATGTTGCCCGGCCAGAGCGGGCTCGCGCTCGCGCGCAAGTGGAGGAGCGACCGCAGGACGAAGGACATCCCGATCCTCATGCTCACCGCGCGCGGCGACGAGCCGGACAAGATCGCGGGGCTCGACGCCGGCGCGGACGACTACATCACCAAGCCGTTCTCGACGCAGGAGCTCCTCGCGCGGATTCGCGCGGTGCTCAGGCGCCGGGCGCCGGAGCCCTCGGACGAAACCGTGTCGGTGGGCGAGCTGAAGCTCGACTCGGCCACGCATCGCGTGAGCTGGCGCGGCCGGCCGCTGAAGCTCGGGCCGACCGAATTCAAGCTGCTCTACCACCTCATGAAGCATCCCGAGCGCGTGCACAGCCGCTCGCAGCTGCTGGACAACGTCTGGGGCGACCACGTGTTCATCGAGGAGCGGACGGTGGACGTCCACGTGAAGCGCCTGCGCGAGTCGCTCGGCGCGGCGGGCACGATGGTGGAGACCGTGCGCGGCGCGGGCTACCGGCTGACCGCCCAGGCCGCGAGCGGGGCCGAGGCCTGAGCCTCGCCCACGCCGCATGATCGGCCGCGCCGTCACCTTCGTCGCCTGCCTGGTCGCGGGCGCATTCATCGGGCTCTTCGCCGCGGGCGATGCCGGGCTCACGGTGGGCCTCGGCCTCGGTTGCCTGGCGTGGTTCCTGCTGGAGACGCTGCGTGCCGCGCGCGTGCTGCGCTGGCTCAGGCGCGGCGGCGATGCCGCGAACGTGCCCGACGTGGGAGGCGCCTGGGGCGAGGCGCTGGACCGTACGCGCCGTGCGCTTCGCCTGCGCGAGAGGGAAACCGCGGAAGCGCGCAAGCGCCTGGAGGACTTCCTCTCGGCGTTGCAGGCGTCGCCGAGCGGCGTCATCCTGCTGGATGCCGATGGGCGCATCGAATGGTGCAACCAGACGGCGTCCGACCAGTTCGGGCTCGATGCGCAGCGCGACCATCTGCAGCACATCGCCCACCTCGTGCGGGACCCGTCCTTCACCGCGTACTTCCAGGGCCGCTCGTACGCGCAGGAAGTGGTGATCACCGGGCCGGGCAGCACGGCGCTGCGGCCGGTGAAGCTGTCCGCGCAGATGCATCCCTACGGAGGCGGGCGCCACCTGCTGCTGTCGCGCGACATCACCGCGGTCGAACAGGCGGAGATCATGCGCCGCGATTTCGTGGCGAACGTCTCGCACGAGATCCGCACGCCGCTCACGGTGCTCACGGGCTTCATCGAAACGCTGCAGAGCCTGGACCTGCCGGCCGACGAGCGCGGCCGCTACCTCGAGCTGATGGCGAAGCAGGCCCAGCGCATGCAGACGCTCGTGAGCGACCTGCTCACGCTGTCGCGGCTGGAGGGCAGTCCGCTGCCGGGCGCCGGGGAGTGGACGCCGCTTGCCATGCTGATGGCGCAATGCGAGCAGGAGGCGCGTGCGCTCTCCGTGCTGCTCGGCCGCTCGCAGTCGCTGCACTTCGCGCCGCCGCCCCCGGTGGAACTCGCGGGCTCCTCCACCGAGCTGATGAGCGCGATCTCCAACCTCGTGAGCAACGCGATCCGCTATACGCCATCGAGCGGCACGGTGCACGTGCAGTGGCGCCAGTTGGGCGATGGGCGCCTGGAATTCAGCGTGCGGGACACGGGGCCGGGCATCGCGATCGAGCACATCCCGCGTCTTACCGAGCGCTTCTATCGCGTGGACCGCAGCCGTTCGCGCGAGACGGGCGGCACGGGGCTCGGGTTGGCGATCGTGAAGCACGTCGTGCAGCGGCACGGGGCGGAACTGAGGGTGGAAAGCGCGCTCGGCACGGGCTCGACGTTCGCGATCGTGTTTCCGTCGGCGCGGCTGCGGCCGGCCGCGGCGCCCGCGCAGGCCTCCATCGCGGCGTGACCGTCGCGGGACGGCGGTGGCAGCACATGCCGCGTCCCGATCCGTTCAGTCGCGCACGAGACCGACGCGCCTGAACTCGTGCAGCCAGCGGTCATCGCGCTTGAATTGGCCGGGCACGAACGGGGAATTGAAGAGCTTCAACGGTGCCATGACGTGGCGCTGCGGGCCATCGATCGCAGCGCGAAGAAACTTCAACCCGAAGTCGAATTGGTGGGCGTAGAAGAGAAGCTCGGCACCCTCGTGGATGAAGTTCGCCCCCATTCGAGGCATCGCATCCTGCGCGCCAGGCACATCTCCACGCGCAACCGCGCGCAGGCACTCCAGCCGTGCATGGCCCAGCGCATCGATCGCCACCGTCGCCGGCGGTCCCTCGCCGCCCAGAATCTGGGCCTCGGCCAGCGCGATTGCCGCCGTATCGAGAAAGTTTCGATGGCCGCGGATAGCTTCCTCGCACGAGAGCGCTCAGCGCCCCGGCAACCCCGTCAGATACCCGACCTGCGCCCCGTAGCGATCCTTGAAATTCGCCCGCACGATGGGATCGAGCTTCGCCTTCACGACGTTGTGCAAAGGCTCTTCCCAGTCGCCCGCATGCTGGAAGTTGCTCATGATGTAGGTCCAGCCGTTGATCTCGTCCACCGCATGCAGGCCCGTCGACTCGGCCCCGGCGGGGCAGGAGAGGATGCGCGAAAGCCGCTTCGTGTCGACGTTGTAGGCCCACAGGAAGTTGTTCACGTGCGTGTTGCTGTCTTCTCCGATGAAAAGCGTGCGCAGCTTCTCGGAGAACTTCAGGTTGTCGGGCGTGGCGATGCGGTCGGGGTGTGCGAAATTGCCGAGCGCGTCCTGCTGCTTCAGGCGGCCGCCTCCCAGGTCCTCGGACACGAGTTCCGGCACCGCGGCCATGTCCACCGGCACCCATTCGCTTCGGATCGCATGGCCTTCGTGGTCCTTCTGCCCGCCTTGCAGATGCTGCATGTAGACCGCGCCGGAATAGGGGCCCTCGACCTTCACGCCGCCGGAGCCGTCCAGCATGCTCGACTCGATGCGCGACATCGCGACGTACGCGATCTTGTCGCGCGCGTTCACGGTCGTGCCTTCCCACTTCGTGAAGCCCATGCTGCCGCCCGCCAGCGCCGCGTAGCGATGCGTTTCGAGGAAGGCCGCGGCCTTTTCCATGCCGGGTTTCAGGCGCACCCAGTTCGCCTTGCCGCCGTAGGGGATCTTCGTGAAGCTCGCATCGCCCGGATCGGCCGTGCGTACTTCCATGATGTCCGCGTGCCGGATGCCGCCGTCCACGAGCGCCTTGATCTCCGCACTCGTCGCGTGGCCGAGACGAATCCACGACAGTGTCGCGGCGCCCGGGCCGGTGCCCGAGGTCTGGTGCCAGCGGCCCACGTAGAGCGTGCCGCTCGACAGATCGGCCGCGCGGTCGGCGACGAACATGAACGCGCCTCCATTGGTGGCGTCGTCGCCCATGAGCACGGTGCGCTCGTCGGGCATCACCTGCACCAGTTCGTGCGAGATGCGGCCGAGACAGTAGTGCTTGACGATGGTGCCGCTGCCGTCGGGATGCACGGTCACTTCCGGCACGTGGCCGTAGCGGTACGGGTTGGCGGCCTCGGGGTCGCCGTAGAGATTGCGGCTGAATCGCTTCAGGCCCGCGTTCACGGCGACGGCCGCGTCCGGCTCGTATTCCTCGCTCGACAGATGCGTGTTCCAGGGCGAGAGACTCGCGCCGCAGGTGATCCACAGGCCGTGCACGGCGGACGTGTCGACGTTGTGGTACTTCACGAGCGTGAGGCGACCGGTCGCCGGGTCCTGATCGAGCGTGAGCACGGCGATCTGTGAGGGCAGCAGCCCGTAGGCGGACGTGCCCGCGTTGTCGCGCGTGGTGTACTCGAACTGCACGACCGCGAAGACGGGGTTGCCCTTCACACCCGCGACGTTGGCGTTCGCGAGCTC
Organism: Ramlibacter sp.; assembly: GCF_035548915.1. Taxonomy (GTDB): domain Bacteria; phylum Pseudomonadota; class Gammaproteobacteria; order Burkholderiales; family Burkholderiaceae_C; genus Ramlibacter. Next base: position 149,097 of record NZ_DASZSE010000018.1, read on the forward strand.
GAGGAGCGACATGCCGTCGGGCGCGTCGGAGAAGAACTGCCCCTCCTTGCCCGGCACGGAGCGGTCGATGATCGGCTGGTTGCGGATGTCGTGGTAGCCGCCCGCGACGACCGTGCCGCCGCGGCCGTCGGGGACTCTGTCGCCCGTGACGAAGAAAGGCTGGTAGGCGAGCTTGAAGGTCGCGCTCGTGCTGTTCGCGTAGTGGGCGGTGAAGTGCGATTCAACCGTGGTCGCGGCCATTGCCTCGGGCCTCGCGAGGGTCGGCGCGGGCATGGAGCCGAATTCGCCGGACTGGAACGCGGGACTCGTCGCCGCTGTGGCGGCGCAACCGCCGAGCGTCGAAGCAAGGGGCAGCAGCGGCGCGCCGGCGAGCAGCTGCAGGACGCTGCGGCGGGAGGGAGTGGGATGGTTCATGGATGAGCAGAAGAATATGCCGAGGCCGATGTCAGTGCGATGACGCTGCCTGGTCGCGCGGATTCTCCCGCGTCATTCCTGCACTCCCCGTCATTCCCGCACTCCCCATCATCCCCCCGTCATTCCCCGTCATCCGCCGTCATTCCCCGTCATCCGCCGTCATTCCCGCGAAGGCGGGAATCCAGGGCATCCCGCCCCTTCCCCCCAGCCGCCGAACCAACCGCCGGCTGCCTAGCGATAACCCTTCACCGCCCGCCAGAGGATCGTAGGCAGGATGAACGCGAGCACGCCCAGCGCCGAAGCCGCCGCGATCCAGAACGCCGAGGGCGCCTGCATCGCCGGCCAGCCCGCGAGCCCGCGGTACGCGAGCACGAAGCCCCCCGCGAGCCCCATGCCCCAGAGCAGCACGCAGTACGCCACGAGCGGCGCCACGGCGACGCGATAGCAGCGCAGCACGAAGACGCACAGCGCCTGCGTGGCATCGCCCAGATGGAACACCGCGAGCCAGCCGAGCAGGCCCGCGGCGACCACGGCAACGCGCGGGTCGGACGTGTACATCGAAGCGATGCCGTGCCGCGCGAGCAGCATGCCGAGCGACATCGACACCGCCAGCACGAAGCCCATCTTGAAGCCGGTGCGGATCACGCCTCGCGCGAGCTTCGCATCGCCCGCGCCCAGCCAGTAGCTCACGCGCGAACTCGTCGCGATCGCGATCGAAAGCGGCACCATGTACATCACGGCCGCGAGATTGGCCGCGATCTGGTGCGCCGCGGCCGCCTGCGTGCCCTGGCGCGCGATGAAAAGCGCCATCAAGGTGAACGAAGTCACTTCCACCATGATCGCGAGCGCGGCCGGCACGCCCAGGCGCGCGAACTGCCGGATCACGCGCCAGTCGGGCCGCTCGAGCGGGCGCCAGATCGCGTAGGAGCGATAGAGCGGCTGCGTGCGCAGCAGCCAGAGCGACATCGCGAGAAACAGCCAGTTCACCGCCGCCGTGGCCCACGCGCAGCCGACGGCACCGAGCGCGGGAACGCCCAGCCCGCCGAAGGCGAACCAGACGGTGAGCGGCACCTTGACCGCGAGCGCGATCACCTGCAGCCACGTCACGAGCTGGGGCTTGCCCAGGCTCTGGTTGAGCGTGCTGTACATGCGAAAGGCGAGCGCGGGCGGCAGGGCCAATGCGAGCACGGCGAGGTATTCGCGCACGGTGCCCTGCAGCGCCTCGGGCACCTCGGTCCATGCGAGGAGCCCGCCGGGAAAAAGGAGGCCGACCACGCCCGCGACCGAAGCGAGCGCCGCGAGATACAGCGCCTGCCGCACCGAGCGTCCCAGCTCCGCGCCCTGGCGCGCGCCGTGCAGTTCGGCCCACACGGGCAGGAGCGCCTGCAAGAGGCCCATCAGCGCGACGAAGACCGTGATGTACACGGCCGAGCCGACCGACAGCGCCGCGAGCGACTGCTCGGAAAAGCGGCCCGCCACGATCGTGTCGGTCACGCCGAACGCCATCACCGCGAGCTGGCCCGCGAGCACGGTGCCCGCGTGGCGGGCGATGACGGACAGCTCCGACGCCATCAGCCGCCCCTACGCAGCACGAGCAGGTTTTCCTTCTTGTCGGCTGGCCGGCGCACGAGGCCGATCACCTGCCATTGGCGACGATCCATCGCGATCGGCAGCGCCGTCTGCAGCTCCTGCGGCATGAGAAGCCACGCACAGGGACTCGCCACTTCGGCCGGCCGCAGGTCGAGGTTCGCGTGGAAGCGAAACGCCGCGAGCTGGCTGCGCGTGAGGCCCATCGCCTGCACGCAGCCCGGCCGGTCGATGAGGCGCGTCACGGCGCCCACCATGGGTACGTAGCTTCGCCCATAGTCGAGCGCGGGCAGCCACAGGGTCATGAGCAGGAGCCAGGCGAGGCCGAAGCCGCCCGCGGGCAGGACCAGGCTTTTCCAGATGGCTTCGCGGTGGCGGCCGGTGCGCCAGCGCACGAGCCAGAACCAGGCGACGGTGCCCGCGAGCGCGAGCAGGAAAGGCAGCGGCGAAAACGTCGGCACGAAGTCGGGTGCGATGCGCGCGACGTTCACGGCGGGCTTGTGCGGAATGCCGATCTGCAGCGAAGTCCACACGCCCCAGATCACGATGGCCACGCCCGTGAAGAACAGGAGCGCGAACCAGTCGATGAGCGCGGACGCGGCGCGCTTGAACGTCGGCAAGGCGAAGGCCGCGAGCGCGGCGAGCGCGGGCAGCGCGAGCAGCAGCGAACGGTCGGACGTGGGCGTGAGGACGGTCGTGGCGATCGCGACGCCCGCGAACCAGAGCGGCAAGAGCACGTGCCGGCTCGTGAGCTGGCGCCGCCACCGCCAGACGGTCCAGACGGCGAGCGGCCAGGCGGGCCACGTGAACCAGACCAGCAACCGCACGGTGCCGGGCCAGTCGCGCGCGAGCGTCGCCGCGTCCGCGACGACGCGCCAGCGCCAGGCATCGAGCGAACTCGCGACGGCGACGACCACCATCGCAATGAGCATGATGAGTGCGGCCCAGCGCCACTTGGTCCCGCGCAGCTGCGCGTCTTCCGGATGCGCGAGCAGGGCCACCACCACGCCGCCGGCGGCGAACATCACGGCCATCGTGGGCGCGCCGCTCAGCGCCAGGCCGAGCAGCCCCGACGCGAGCGAAAGGGCAGGCAGGGTCTTGCGGTAGGGCAGGGCCGCGATGCCGTAGAAGGTCATCGCCGTGAAGCCGAGCTGCGCGAGCGAAGGCGTCGTCTCGTGCGAGAGCTGCGCGAGGCCCAGGCACGCGATGAGCGCGAGCACGCCGCCGTCGGCGATGGCGCGCGCGTAGTCGGTCGGATCGGCCTCGCCGCCGAAGGCGAAGGCCACGGGTTGCGCGCGCGGCGTGCGGGCGAGGTGGTAGACGCTGTACCAGGTGGCGAGGAGCGTCGCGACCAGCAGCGCGATGTAGGGCAGGCGCGCCGCGAAATCGGGCGCGATGAAATCGGGCGCGAGGCGTATCGCCCAGGCGCCCATCCAGTAGGGCAGGAGCGCGTCGAATTCCGGCGGCACTCCCACGAGCGTGGGATGGAACCAGGCAGTTGCGCCTTTCGCGAGTTCGGACATGTAGCCGAGCGCGATGATGTCCTGGCTCTTCCAGGGCTCGCGCCCGACGAAGCCCGCCATGACGTACACCGCGCAGAACCCGACGAGCAGCCAGCGCGGCAGGCGCCGCACGGCGCTTTGCGAGACGATGGCGGGGGTGGGCTGGTTCACGGGGGCGAGTTTATGAAAAAGCGCCGCTTCCTTCGCGAGAGGCGGACGTCCGCGCAAAACAAAAGGGCTGCCACGGAGGGCAGCCCTTTCGATGCGACCGGGTCGGTGGATTACTTCTTCTTCGCGAAGCGGTTGCGGAACTTTTCCACGCGGCCGCCCATGTTGTCCACGGATTTCTGCGTGCCCGTGTAGAAGGGATGCGACTCGCTCGAAACGTCGAGCTTGAAAAGCGGCAACTCGCGGCCGTCGTCGGTCTTGCCGGTCTCGCGCGTCTGCACGCACGAGCGCGTGACGAACTTGAAGCCGTTGGAGACATCCACGAAGAGCACTTCGCGGTACTGGGGGTGTTTGCCTTCTTGCATGAGGACCTCGTGTCGGATTCGGGAGCCGCTCCGGGATATCCGGGGTACTTTCCGGTGAGCTCTCAATTATAGCGCAGCGACGCGCCTCACCGCCCCCCGGCCGGCCGCAACCACCGCCCCCGGTAGAATCACGGTTTTAACAGCGCCCGCTTCTGTCATGTCCGCCTGGGTCCTGCCGGATCACATCGCCGATGTTCTGCCCTCCGAGGCTCGGCACATCGAGGAACTGCGCCGCGAACTGCTCGACACCGCACGGGGGTACGGCTGCGAGCTCGTCATGCCGCCGCTGCTGGAGCACCTGGAGTCGCTCCTCACCGGCACCGGCGAGGCATTGGGCCTGCAGACATTCAAGCTCGTCGACCAGCTCTCCGGCCGGATGATGGGCCTGCGGGCCGACACCACGCCGCAGGTCGCCCGGATCGATGCGCACCTTCTCAATCGCCAGGGCGTGACGCGCCTGTGCTACTGCGGGCCGGTGCTGCACACGCGCCCCGACCGGCCGCATGCGACCCGCGAGCCCCTGCAGTTCGGCGCGGAAATCTACGGCCACGCGGGGCTCGAGGCGGACCTCGAAGCGCTGCTGCTCGCGCTCGATTGCCTGAAGGCGTCGCGCGTCGGGCCGATCACGGTGGACATGGCCGATGCGCGCATCGTGCGGGCGCTGCTCGCGGGCGTGGCGGCGGACGCCGCGCTGCTTGCCCGGGTGCACGCCGCGCTCGCGGCGAAGGACGCGAGCGAGCTTTCCTCGCTCAGCCGCGGCTTTCCCGCCGCTTCGCGCGAGGGCCTCGCCGCGCTCGTGGGGCTCTACGGCGGGCGCGAGGTCCTCGCGCAGGCGCGCAAGGCGCTGCCCGACGTCGCGGCCGTGCGCGACGCGCTCGCGCAGCTCGAGTGGCTCGCGAGCCACGTGGAGGATGCGCAGGTCACGTTCGACCTCGCGGACCTGCGCGGCTACTCGTACTACAGCGGCATGCGCTTCGGCATCTACACGCCGGGGGCGAGCGATTCGCTCGTGCGCGGCGGCCGCTACGACGAGGTCGGGGCCGTCTTCGGCCGCAACCGTCCCGCCGTGGGCTTCAGCCTGGACGTGAAGGAACTCGTGACCGTGGCCGCCAAGCCCGCGCTCAAGGCCGCGATCCGCGCGCCGTGGCTCGATGCCGGCCACGCGGCCGCGGGCGCAGCCGCGCATGCGGCTTCGTCCAATGCGGCGCATGCGGCGTCGTCCAATGCCGCGGCGCTGCGCGAAACCGTCGCGCGCCTGCGCGGCGAAGGCGAAACGGTCGTGTGCGTGCTGCCCGGCCACGAAAGCGAAGTGGACGAATTCCACTGCGACCGCGAGCTCGCGCTCGATGCCGGCCGGTGGGTCGTGCGCGCGATCTGACCATTCCGAATCATTTTTCATTTCCCCGAGAGCGCTAGTCATGACGAATCCGAAGGGCCGCAACGTGGTCGTGGTCGGCACCCAGTGGGGCGACGAAGGCAAGGGCAAGCTCGTGGACTGGCTCACCGAGATGGCCCAGGGCGTGGTGCGCTTCCAGGGCGGCCACAACGCGGGGCATACGCTCGTCATCAACGGCGTGAAGACCGCGCTGCACCTGATCCCGAGCGGCATCATGCGCCCGGGCGTGAAGTGCTATATCGGCAACGGCGTGGTGCTGTCGGCGGCCAAGCTGCTCGAGGAGATCGAAGGCCTCGAGAAAGCGGGCGTCGAAGTGCGCTCGCGCCTTCGCATCAGCGAAGCGTGCCCGCTCATCCTGCCGTTCCACGCGGCGCTCGACCTCGCGCGCGAGACGAAGCGCGAAGAGGGCGGCACGGAAAAGATCGGCACCACCGGCCGCGGCATCGGGCCCGCGTACGAAGACAAGATCGCGCGGCGCGCGCTGCGCGTGCAGGACCTGAAGCACCCCGACCGCTTCGCGGCGAAACTGCGCGTCCTGCTCGACCTGCACAACTTCGTGCTCGTGAAATACCTGAACGCGCAGGCACTCGACTTCCAGCAGGTGCTCGACGAGTCGATGCGCCATGCCGAGCTGCTGCGCCCCATGATGGCCGACGTCTCGCGCGAGCTGAACGAAGCGCACCTGCACGGCGACAACCTGCTCTTCGAAGGCGCGCAGGGAACGCTGCTCGATGTGGATCACGGCACCTACCCGTACGTCACCTCCAGCAACTGCGTGGCGGGCAACGCGGCCGCGGGCGCGGGCATCGGCCCGGGCATGCTGCACTACATCCTCGGCATCACCAAGGCCTACTGCACGCGCGTGGGCGGCGGGCCGTTTCCAACCGAGCTCGACTGGCAGACGCCCGGCACCGTGGGGCATCATCTTTCCACCGTCGGCGCGGAAAAGGGCGTGACCACCGGCCGGTCGAGGCGCTGCGGCTGGTTCGACGCCGCGCTGCTGAAGCGAAGCGCGCAGGTGAACGGCCTGTCGGGCCTGTGCATCACCAAGCTCGACGTGCTCGACGGCCTGAAGGAGCTCAAGCTGTGCACGGGCTACATGCTCGATGCCGAACACACCGACATCCTGCCGCTCGGGGCGGACGAGATCTCGCGCTGCGAGCCGGTGTACGAGACGCTCGAAGGCTGGAGCGAATCGACCGTGGGCATCACGGACTACGACAGGCTGCCCGTCAATGCGCGTTTGTACCTGCAGCGCATCGAGCAGGTGACGGGCGTGCCGATCGATATCATCTCGACCAGTCCGGATCGCGACCATACGATCATGAAGCGCCATCCCTATCTGGCTTGAGGAGAGCGGAAGATGTTGACCGAGGACGGCAAGCACCTCTACGTGAGCTACGACGAATACCACAACCTGATCGAAAAGCTCGCGATCAAGGTGCACCAGTCCGGCTGGGAATTCGACACCATCCTGTGCCTCGCGCGCGGCGGCATGCGCCCGGGCGACATCCTTTCGCGCATCTTCGACAAGCCGCTCGCGATCATGTCCACGAGTTCCTACCGCGCCGAAGCCGGCACGGTGCAGGGCCACCTCGACATCGCGCACTACATCACCACGCCCCGGGGCGAGATCGCGGGGCGCGTGCTGCTCGTGGACGACCTCGCCGATTCGGGCCATACGCTGCACCAGGTGCTGGAGTTGCTGAGGACGAGGTACCCGAAGATCACCGAACTGCGCAGCGCTGTGATCTGGACCAAGGGCCTGTCGAAGTTCACGCCGGACTATTCGGTCGAATACCTGCCCACGAACCCGTGGATCCACCAGCCGTTCGAGGGCTACGACGCGATGCGGCCCGAGCAGCTTCTGCAGAAGTGGCGCGTCTGAAGGCTCAGTGCTTCCCGAAATTCGCGGCCACCCCCCAGAGCGTCGTGAGCAGGCCCGGAAAGGCGAAGAAGAAGAGCCAGTTGAAGACCCAGGTGATCCGGTTGAGCGTCGGATCGTTCCTGCGGATGTTCTCGAACTCGTTTCGGCTCACGCCTTCCCACGTGAAGGCGGCGGTCAGCGCGCCCGCGACGACGGTGAGCAGGATGCTCCACCACGCGCCGCGCCCCGCCGCGATGGCCACGGCCAGCACGGGGAACACCACGAACGAAAAGCCGTAGGGAAAAGAGAATCCGTGTCCGTTGGGCATGGCGACTCCTCGTCCTAGAATGGCGCGACCATGGATGCGCGCGCGACCATCGGGTGCCTCCTCGGCACGGCCGTGGGCGACTCGCTCGGCTTGCCCTACGAGGGCCTGAGCGCCCGCCGCGCCGCGCGCATTTTCCCGGGCCCGCCCTCTCACCACCTGCTGCCCGGCAGGGGCATGGTATCCGACGACACCGAGCACGCGTGCTTCACGGCGCGCGCGCTGCTTCTCGCCGGCGACGACGTCGAAGCGTTCGGCCGCCACCTCGCGGCGTCCCTGCGCTGGTGGTTCGCGGGACTGCCGGCGGGCATCGGGCTTGCGACGCTGCGCGCGATCGTCAAGTCGTGCCTCGGATTCCCGCCGCACAGAAGCGGCGTCTTCTCCGCCGGCAACGGCCCCGCGATGCGCAGCGCCGTGATCGGCGTTGCCTGGGGCCACGACCTCGAACGGCTGAAGGCGTTCGTTCGCCGATCCACACGCATCACGCACACCGATCCCAAGGCGTATCACGGCGCGCTCGCCGTGGCGCTCGCGGCGCATCACGCGGATTCGTTCACGAGCGCGCAAGCCTATCTCACGATGCTCGAAGAGGCGCTCGCGCGGGAAGCCGCCGCGGAATTTCTCGCGCTCGCGCATCGAGCCGCGCAATCCGCCGCGCGCGGCGAGGCCGTGGCGGACTTCGCATCGGCGATCGGCTCGCGCGGCGGCATCTCGGGCTACATGCTCCACACCGTGCCGTGCGTGCTGCAGGTGTGGTTGCGCCATCCGCGCGATTTCGAATCGGGCCTCGCGGAAATCGTGCGCGCGGGCGGCGATACCGATACGGCCGGCGCGATCTTCGGCGGCATCGCGGGGGCTGCGGTCGGCAAGGAAGGCATTCCCGCCGAATGGCTGCGCGCCATCGTGGAGTGGCCGCGCAGCGTCGGATGGATCGAGCGGCTGGGCGCCGCGCTCGCCGCGGGCGGGCCATCCCCCGCGTATTTCGTGCCGGCGGTTCCCGTGCGCAACCTGCTGTTCATGCTGGTCGTGCTCGCGCACGGATTTCGCCGCCTCGTGCCACCCTATTGAGGGCGCGCTACCATCCGGCGGATGAAGCGCAAGCCCACCGAGCTCATCCACAGCGACTACACGCCGCCCGCAGGATTCAGCGCGCCGCAGCCGGGCGTGTTCAAGGCGTCCACCGTGATCTTCCCGAACGTGGCCGCGCTGCGCTCGCGCGACTGGCGCAGCAAGTCGGGCTACACGTACGGCCTGCACGGAACGCCAACGACCTTCATCCTCGAGGAGCGCATCGCCGAGCTCGAAGGCGGCGCGCAGTGCGTGCTCGTGCCGAGCGGCCTGGCCGCGATCGCCCACACCAACATGGCGATGCTGCACGCGGGCGACGAGGTGCTGCTGCCGAACAACGTCTACGGCCCGAGCAAGACGATGGCCGACGGCGAGCTGAAGAACTGGGGCATCGGTTTCGCGCTCTACGACCCGATGGACCCGGGCGACCTCGCCGCGCGCATCACGGGCAAGACGAAGCTCGTGTGGCTCGAAGCGCCGGGGTCGGTCACGATGGAGTTTCCGCCGGTGGCCGAACTCGCGGGTGTCTGCCGGGAGCGCGGCGTCACCTCCGCGCTCGACAACACGTGGGGCGCGGGCATCGCCTTCAACGGTTTCGACGCCGGCGCCGACATCGTGATGCAGGCGTTGACCAAATACCCGAGCGGCGGAGGCGACGTGCTGATGGGCAGCGTCGTCACGCGCAGCGAGGAATTGCACGAGCGCCTGAAGCTCACGCACATGCGCGTGGGCTGGGGAGTCGGCGCGAACGACGCGGAGGCCGTGCTGCGCTCGCTCTCGAGCCTGCACGTGCGCTATGCGGCGCAAGACCGGGCGGCGCGCGAACTGGCCGAGTGGCTCGTCGATCGCAGCGAGGTGGCGCGGCTGTTGCATCCGGCCTTCGAAGGCTCACCCGGGCATGAGCATTGGCGCTCCACGTGCGGCGACGATGGCGCGGCGGCGGGGCTGTTCTCGATCCTGCTGGACAGGCGGTATGCGGTGGATGAGGTCGATCGCTTCTGCGATGCGCTCAGGCTCTTCAAGCTGGGGTATTCGTGGGGCGGGCCGGTGAGTCTGGCGGTGCCTTACGACTTGCGTGCGATGCGCGGGGAGACAGTGTACGAGGGCGTGCTCGTGAGGTTGTCGATCGGCCTGGAGGCGGTGGAGGATCTCGAGGCGGATCTGGATCAGGCGTTCGACGTGCTCGACTGACACTGCGCGGCGGTCGCGAGGTCCCTCGCCGCGCGAGCCATCGCATCCGGGGACCGGTCCGGCAAGTCCACCACCCGAGCGGCCGCATACTGCTCGAAGTTGCGCCGTATCGAGCCCGCATACCCGGGGTCGTAGTGTTTCAGAAGCAGTTCGCGCACCACCGCCTCGATCTCGCCCGCGCGCACCTGCTCCTGCCAGGCCGCGACCTGGGCCTTGCCGCGCAGCTGCGCGAGCGCGCCGAGCCGGTCGCACAGGAGCGCGGTGTCCCGCGTGAAGAACTCGTAGTCCTCCATCAGGAGCCGGACGCGTTCGTCCATCGGCAGCGCGAGCCGCACGCACGGGCTCGCCCGCATCGCATCCATCAGAGCCTGCGGCACGGCGACATTGCCCACCTTGCGGCTTTCGCTTTCCACGAAGACGGGCCGCGCGGCATCGAATGCGCGCAGCGCCTCCCACACGAGCGTGTCGAAGCGCTTTTGCGTGGGCTGCGCCTTGCCGGGGATCAGGCCGAGGACGGACGCGCGGTGCACGGCGAGCGCCTCCAGATCGAGCACCTGCGCACCGGCATCGGCGAGCGCATGCAGCAGGCGCGTCTTGCCCGCGCCCGTGGGCCCGCAGATGACGCGGTATTGCAGCCGCGCGGCAAGCGGGGTGAGCGCCGAGAGCACCGCGGCGCGAAACGCCTTGTAGCCGCCTTCGACCACCGACACGCGAAACCCGATCTGCCCGAGCACGAGCGCGAGCGCACCGCTTCTCTGGCCGCCGCGCCAGCAGTAGACAAGCGGCTGCCAGCCCTTGGGCTTGTGGACCACTTCGCGTTCGATGTGCCGCGCGATGTTCTTCGCGACCAGTGCGGCGCCGAGCTTGCGCGCCTCGAACGGGCTCACCTGCTTGTAGATCGTCCCGACCCTGCGCCGCTCTTCGTTGTCGAGCGAGGGCCAGTTCACGGCTTGCGGCAGCCGGTCCTCCTCGAACTCGGCTTCGCTGCGCGCGTCGACCACGGTGTCGAATTCGCCGAGACGCTCGATCGCCTCGGCCGCGCTCACCGCATGCACGCTCACTTCTTCACGAGCTTCCTGAGCTCGGGCCAGACGTTGTCCAGCATGCGGGGGTGCGCCGCCGCGTCCGGGTGGATGCGATCGGGCTGGAAGAGCCGCTCGGCGTCGGGCGCATCGGCCACGCCCGCGAGCAGGAAGGGCACGAGCGCCGTCTTGCGTTCGCGCGCCACGCGCTCGAAGACGGCGGCGAAGCGCCGCGCGTAGTCCGGCCCGTAGTTGGGCGGCACCTGCATGCCCACGAGCAGCACGCGCGCGCCGGCCTTGCGCGCATCGTCGATCATGTGCAGGAGATTGTCTTCGGTCATCCCGAGCGGCAGACCGCGCAGCGCGTCGTTGCCGCCGAGCTCGATCACCACGACCGCGGGCGAATGCTGCTTCAGGAGCGCGGGCAGGCGCGAGCGGCCGCCGGAGGTCGTGTCGCCGCTGATGCTCGCGTTGACCACGTTCGCCGGAATCTTCTCGCGCGCGAGGCGCCCGGCGAGCAGCGCCACCCAGCCGCTGCCGCGCCTCAAGCCGTATTCGGCGCTCAGCGAATCGCCCACGACGAGGATCACCGGGGCGGCGGCACCGGCGTGCAGCCGCCCGGAATACACCGCGCAGGCTGCGCAGGCTGCATAAGCCGTATAAGCCGTATAAGCCGCATAAGCCCGATAAGCCCGATAAGCCGCAGCTAATCCTGCCGCGCTAAAGTCGCGGCGCGACATTCGCGCAAGCCACATGCCTGAACCCATCATCTCCGTGGAGCACGTCTCCAAGTCGGTCACCGATTCGACCGGAACCCTCGACATTTTGCGCGATATCGATTTCTCGCTGGCGCCGCGGGAAACCGTCGCGATCCTGGGCGCATCCGGCTCGGGCAAGAGCACGCTCCTTGCCATCGTCGCGGGGCTCGACACGCCCACGCGCGGCACGGTGAAGCTCGCGGGCGAGGACCTCTTCGCGATGGACGAGGACGCCCGCGCGGCGTGGCGCGCGCGCCAGCTCGGCTTCGTCTTCCAGAGCTTTCAGCTCATGGGCAATCTGAGCGCGCTCGAAAACGTGATGCTTCCGCTCGAACTCGCGGGCCGCCGCGACGCTCGCCGGGCCGCGGGCGACATGCTCGCGCGCGTGGGCCTGGCCGAGCGCTTCGGCCACTACCCGCGCACGCTCTCGGGCGGCGAGCAGCAGCGCGTGGCGCTCGCTCGCGCCTTCGTCGTGCGACCGGCCGTGCTGCTCGCGGACGAGCCGACCGGCAGCCTCGACTTCGCCACGGGCGAGACGGTGATGGCGCTGATGTTCGACCTGAACCGGGAGCAGGGCACCACGCTCGTCATGGTGACGCACGACGCCGCGATCGCCGCGCGTTGCGAGCGCAGGATCACGATCGAGGCGGGGCGGCTCGTGCAGGCGCCGCCCGCAAGGCCGCACGGGTAACTCCCATCTTTGTGCGCATGCATCCGGTCCCTAGAATGGCGCGCGGCCTGCCAAGGCCGATGTCGGGCCTTGCCTAAGTCGAAGGAGACAACAATGATGCTTACTTCTGGATTGCGCCGCCGCTCGGTGCTGGCCGCCGGCGCGATCGCGCTTCCTTTCGTGTCGCGCGCGCAGTCGCCCATGGTGATCAAGCTGAGTCACGTCGTCGCGGAAAAGACGCCCAAGGGCCAGGCCTCGCTCAAGTTCAAGGAACTCGCCGAAAAAAGCCTCGCGGGCAAGGTGCAGGTGCAGGTGTTTCCCAATTCGCAGCTCTTCGGCGACGCGAAGGAGCTCGAAGCGCTGCTGCTGGGCGACGTGCACTTCATCGCGCCGTCGCTCTCGAAGTTCGACCGCTATACGAAGAAGCTGCAGGTGTTCGACCTGCCGTTCCTCTTCGACGACGTCGCCGCCGTCGACCGCTTCCAGGCCGGACCGAAGGGCCAGGAGCTGATGAAGACCATGACGTCGCGCGGCCTGCTGGGCCTCGGCTACTGGCACAACGGCATGAAGCAGCTTTCCACGAACAAGGACACGCTGAAGCGCCCCGAGGACGTGAAGGGCCTCAAGTTCCGCATCCAGCCGTCCGACGTGCTCGAAGCGCAGTTCCGCGCGCTCGGCGCGAATCCGCAGAAGATGGCGTTCTCGGAGGTGTACCAGGCGCTGCAGACGGGCGTGGTCGACGGCCAGGAGAACACCTGGTCCAACATCTATTCGCAGAAGTTCTTCGAGGTGCAAAAGACCATCGCGGAGACCAACCACGGGATCATCGACTACATGGTCGTCACCAACTCGAAGTGGTGGGACGGCCTGCCCGCGGACGTGCGCAAGGCGCTCGCCGAGGCGATGACCGAGGCCACCGCCTTCGGCAACAAGCTCGCCAACGACTTCAACGAGGGCGACCGCAAGAAGATCGCCGATGCCGGCAAGGCGAAGATCCAGGTGCTCGGCAAGGACGACCTCGCGGCCTGGAAGAAATCGATGGAGCCGGTCTGGAAGAAGTTCGAAGGCGACATCGGCCGCGACCTGATCGACGCCGCCCTCAAATCCAATCGCTGACCTCACCCGCGAGGGCCCGCGAACCGGGCCCTTCTCACATGCGCTGGCTCGCCTGGCTCGAGGAAATCCTGATCATCCTGCTGATGGCGGCGATGACGCTCATCACCTTCGTGCAGGTGGTGGCACGCTACGTCTTCAACTACAGCTTCGTGTGGGCGCTCGAACTCACCGGGGTGCTCTTCGCGTGGCTCATCTTCGTGGGCATGTCCTACGGCGTGCGCGTCGGCGCGCACATCGGCGTCGATGCGGGGGTGAAGCTGCTCGGGCCGCGCGCCGCGCGCGTGGTCGGCTGCGTGGCGGCGCTTCTTTGCATCGGCTATGCGCTCATCGTCACGTGGGGCGCCTTCCAGTACGTTGCGAAGATGTACGACGTGGGCATCCTGATGGAGGACATCCCGATCGCGCAGTGGATTCCGCGGGTCATCCTGCCGGCGGGCTTCCTGCTGCTTGCGCTGCGCTTCGCGCAGGCGCTGTGGCGCCTGGCCACGGGGCGCGCCACATCGCTCCTGGCCGACGAGGCGCAGGACGCGCTCAAGCTGCGGCAGGACCCGCTTTCGGCGATTCCCGAATGAAGCGATGAGCATCGCCGCCCTTTTCGCGATGCTCCTGGCCTTCATGGCGCTCGGCCTGCCCGTGGCGGTGGCGCTCGGCCTCTCGTCGCTCATCACCATCCTCGCCTTCGCGCAGGATTCGCTCGCCTCGCTCGCGCTCAAGCTCTACGAAACGTCGGAGGCGTACACGCTTCTCGCGATTCCGTTCTTCATCCTCGGCGGCTCGTTCATGACCACGGGCGGCGTGGCGCGCCGCATGATCCGCTTCGCCAACGCGTGCATCGGCCACTTGCGCGGCGGCCTCGCGATGGCTTCGGTGATGGCGTGCATGCTGTTCGCGGCCGTATCGGGGTCGTCACCCGCGACGGTGGTGGCCGTGGGCTCCATCGTGATCGCGGGCATGGTGCGCGCGGGCTATCCGCGCAACTTCGCCGTGGGCGTCATCTGCAACGCGGGCACGCTCGGCATCCTGATCCCGCCTTCCATCGTGATGGTCGTGTACGGTGCGGCCACCGAGACGTCGGTGGGCAAGCTCTTCATGGCGGGCGTGCTGCCCGGCATCCTGCTCGGTCTTTGCCTCATGGTGGCGATCTGGTGGCGCGCGCGGGCGCTGGACCTGCCGCGCGAGCCGCGCGCCTCCTGGCGCGAGATCGCGAAGTCGGGCCGCGATTCGCTCTGGGGGCTGCTGCTGGTCGTGATCATCCTCGGCGGCATCTACGGCGGCGTGTTCACACCCACGGAGGCCGCGGCCGTGTCGGCCGTGTACGCGTTTCTCATCGCCGTCTTCGTGTACCGCGACATCGGCATGAAGGACGTGCCGCACGTGCTGCTCGAGTCGGGCAAGGTGACGGTGATGCTGATGTTCATCGTGGCGAACGCGCTGCTCTTCGCGCACGTGCTCACCACCGAGCGCATCCCGCAGACCATCGCCGAATACATCGTCTCGCTCGGCATGCCGGCCTGGCAGTTCCTCTTCGTCGTGAACCTGCTGCTGCTCGTGGCGGGCATGTTCATGGAGCCGACCGGCATCACGCTGATCCTCGCGCCGATCCTGTTTCCGATCGCTGAGCGGCTCGGCATCGACCCCGTGCATCTCGGGATCATCATGGTCGTGAATCTCGAGATCGGCATGGTGACGCCGCCGGTGGGGCTGAACCTCTTCGTCGCCTCCGGCATCACGCGCATGCCGATCATGGCCGTGGCGAAGGCGGCGCTGCCATGGATGCTGGTGCTGCTCGCGTTCCTGATGATCGTGACGTACGTGCCGTGGATCTCGCTTGTGCTGCCGCGATTGCTGTTCTGAGCAGGCCGCGGGCCGTGCGTCAGCGGCTGGTCTGCGTGTCCGAAACGGTGGGGAGAGCGACAACGCCGGCGACAACGCCGGCGCCAACGCCTGGCAGGGCGACCTGTTGCGCGGGGTCCGCCGCACCGTGGCTGAACAAGTCCTCCTGCGGCAACCGGATGAGCGCAAGCGCCTCTTCGAGGCTGCCGTGCAGCCACGCGTCCCAGTCCTTGCGCTCGACCGGCACGACCGACCGCTTGTCCTGCGCGTCGGGCGGCAGCGTCGGGTCGGGCTTGTGGAACAGGTTCAGGAAGGGATGCGCGTCGCAGTTCTGCGTGAGCATCGTGAAGGACGCAACCACCTCGCCCGTCGCGGGGTCGGTCCATTCGCTCCAGATGCCCGCGAGCATCCAGGCCGCGCCGTCACGCCGCGCGAAGCGCCACCAGATGTTGCGCCCCGTGCCCCAGTACGGCTCGTCGTAGTCGACGGCCGGGATCAGGCACCGCTGACCCTTCGCCCACGGGCCCTTGAACGAGGGTGCGGTCGCGACGGTCTCGATGCGGCAGTTGTTGGTGGAAATCGGCCTGCCAGCCTTCCCGAGCGGCCGCCGGCTCGGGCTGAACCACGGGATCAGCCCCCACTGGCCCACGCGCAGGCCCTCGGCCGTGACGAACGGGCCGCTTTGCAGTGGCCCGATGCCGGTCGTGGCATAGGCGGGTTCGGGATCCTCGATCAGCGTGAAGCCGAAGATGTCCCGCACGTAGGTGCTGCTGGCGGGGCGGAAGCGGTTGCACATCGCCCCGATTGGAGCACGTCCGCTCAGCCGAGGTTGTGCCGGAAGAAAGCGACCGTGCGGTCCCACGCGACTTTCGCCTGCGCGGCGTCATAGCGAGGCGTGGTGTCGTTGTTGAAGCCGTGGTAGGTGCCCGGGTACTGGAACACCTCGTAGCGCGCACCCGCGGCCTTCAGCGCGGGCTCGTACCTCGCCCACGTCGGATTCACGTAATCGTCGCTCGCCGCGAGCTGAACGAGAAGGGCGGCCTTCACCTTCGCCGCATCCTCGGGCGCCGGCGCGGGACCGTAGAACGGCACGGCCGCGCTCAGGTCGGGCATCTGCGTCGCGAGCCAGTGCGTCGTGCCGCCGCCCCAGCAGAAGCCGACCGCGCCGACCTTGCCGTTGCCGTCGCCGCGCGCCTTCAACCAGTGGGCCGCGGCCAGGAAGTCCTGCCGGGTCTTGTCGCGGTCGAGCTTGCCGAAGGCCTGCACGGCCTGCTCCTCGTTGCCCGGATAGCCGCCCACGGGCGTGAGCGCATCGGGGGCGAGCGCCATGAAGCCGTCGAGCGCGAGCCGACGCGCGATGTCCTGGGTGTGCGGGTTCAGGCCCCGGTTCTCGTGCACCACGAGCACCGCGGGCAGCTTCGCGCCGGCCGCGGCGGAGGCGGGCCGCACGAGGTAGGCGTGAATCTTCCCGTTGCCTTGCGGCGAGGGGATGTCGAGCCATTCGGCCTTGATTCGCGCATCGTCGGGCTTCACCTGCTCGCCCGCGGCGAAATCGGGAGCGAGCGCCGCGAGCAGCCCCGCGGCCGTCATCCCCGCCTTTGCGAACTTCTGCGCTCGCTCGAGGAATGTGCGCCGGTCGATGTTGCCGTGCACGTAGGCGTTGAAAAGCACAATGACTTCGTGATCGAAGTCGTGGGCGGTCAGGCGTTGCGCCATGTCGTTCTCCTGGTGAGGCGGGGCCGCGGGCCAGGCCCGCGCAGCATAGCGAAATCCAGGGGGGGCCGCTGCCGCGCGGGCTGAGACAATCAACACGCAAATCCGCCCCTTTATTCCAGAGGACCCGATGCAGGCGATGGTCGGCGTGCGCATGGGTCCGGGATGGCGGCAAGCCCTGGAGAAGGCGCTGGGCGGCGCGAAGGGCTGCACGCACCTGCGCGAGCTGCTCTTCAACATGGCGCGGCGCGACGCTGTCGCGTTCACCCCTGCTGTTGCAGTCGAGCTTGCGAGCGGCTAACCTCATCGTCGTTACAACAGCTTCTCGAGAGCACGAAGGGATCGGCCCATGCCGCTTCGCATGGAGCGCATGCTCACCGCCACGGCGGCCACCATCGCAGTGACGATCGCGCTCGCCTTGCCGGTGGGGTATTTCGCCACCGTGCATCACGTCGAAAGCGTGGCGCTGCAAGCCGACGCGAAAGGCGATGCGCAGCTGCTGCAACTGCTCATCAGCCAGTCGCCCGCGACGTGGGAGGCGAACGCGGCGAGCCTTCTTCAGCGCCTCGCCAAACGCGACCGCGCGGGGCGCGAATCCCACTGGCTCTTCAACGCGCGGGGCAAGCTGCTCACTTCCGACATCGAGCCGGCGGAGTCGCCCACGCTCGAGACAGAAGAGTGGATCGAGCTGGGCGGCACGCCGATGGCGCGCATGGTGCAACAAAGGTCGTTGCGCGGCGCGCTCGTCAGCACGGCGGGCGTGGCGCTCGTCGGGCTGCTGCTCGCGCTCGCCGTGTTCGCGACCCTGCGCATCCTGCCGATCCGCATGCTGCGCGGACTGGTGGTGCGCCTGGGCGAGGAGCTCGCGCGGGTGCGCGAAGCCGAGGATGCGCTCAACAGCGCGCGCCTGAAGGAAGCGCAGGCGAAGGCGCTCGGCGCCGATCTCGCCGCACGCCAGCAGGCGACGCTCGATGCCCTCATCAACGCCATCCCGTATTCGATCTACTACAAGAGCATCGAGGGTGTGTATCTCGGCTGCAACGACGCGTTCGCGCAGATCGCGGGCGTGACACCCGCCGAAGTCGCGGGTCACACGGCCATCGAGCTCTTCGGCCCGGAACGCGGCAGCACGATCGACCGCGCGGACGCGGCGCTGCTCGCTTCGCTCGAGACGGTGCGCAAGGAAGAGCGCATGGTCTACCGCAACGGCACGGTGCGGCTCATGCAGACCGTGAAGGCGCCGTTCTGGGACCGCGAAGGCCAGCTGATCGGCATCATGGGCATCGGCTACGACATCACCGAGCAGCGCCGCTTCGAGCAGGAAATCCAGTCCGCCAAGGAACTCGCCGAGGAGGCGACGCAGCTGAAGTCGGACTTCCTCGCCAACATGAGCCACGAGATCCGCACGCCGATGAACGCGATCATCGGGCTTTCGCACCTCGTGCTGAAAACCGATCTGTCGCCGCGCCAGCGCGACTACGTCGAAAAGCTCGAGTCCTCCGGCCAGCACCTGATGCGCATCATCAACGACATCCTGGACTTCTCCAAGGTGGAAGCGGGCAAGCTCGACATCGAGGAGCGCGAGTTCGATCTCGACCGGGTGCTCGTGAATCTTTCCAACCTCGTGGCCGACAAGGCCGAAGCAAAGGGACTGGAGCTCGTGTTCGACGTGGCGCCCGACGTGCCGGCGGTGATGATGGGCGATTCGCTGCGCCTCGGGCAGGTGCTCATCAACTTCGCCAACAACGCGGTGAAGTTCACCGACAAGGGCGAGATCATCGTTTCGGTGAAGGTGCGCGAACGCGTCGGCGACGAAGTGCTGCTGCACGTCGCCGTGAGCGACACGGGCATCGGACTCACCGAAGAACAGATGGAGCGGCTCTTCCAGAGCTTCCACCAGGCCGACACGTCCACCACGCGCAAGTTCGGCGGCACGGGCCTCGGGCTCGTCATTTCCAAGCGGCTTGCCGAATTGATGGGCGGCGAGGTCGGCGTGCGCAGCGAGTTCGGCCGCGGCAGCACCTTCTGGTTCACCGCGCGGCTGAAGGTGCCGCGGGAGGCGGCCGGGGACAGCGTGCGGCCTCCGCGCCATTTCGCCGAGCGCCGGGCCCTCGTCGTGGACGACAACGCCACCGCGCGCGAAGTGCTCGCGGCGGAAGTGCGCGCGCTCGGCTTCGACACCGAAGTCGCCGAAGGCGGCGAGCAGGCGATCATCCGCGCGCTCGAAGCGGCCGAGCATGGCCGGCCCTTCGACATCGTGTACGTCGACTGGCGCATGCCCGGAATGGATGGGCTGGAGGCAGCCCGCCAGATTCGCGCGCTCGGCCTGCACCAGGCGCCGATGCTGCTCATGGTGACCTCGCATGGCGGCGACGGCGTGCGGCGCGAAGCGCAGGAGGTGGGCATCGAGCGCGTGCTCGTGAAGCCGCTCAGCCCGGCGCAGCTCGTGGAAGCGACCGAGGCGGCGCTCGGCGACCGCCCGGCCGAGCGCTATGCCACGCAGTCGCCGATGACCGACGGCGATGCGCGCATGGCCGTGCTGCACGGCGCGCGGGTGCTGCTGGTGGAGGACAACGACATCAACCGCATCGTGGCCACCGAAATCCTGCAGGATGCGGGTCTCGTGGTGGAGCACGCGGCCGACGGGCGGATCGCGCTCGAGATGGTGCAGCGCCGCCCGTACGACATCGTGCTCATGGACATGCAGATGCCGGTGATGGACGGCGTCACGGCCACCGAGGAGATTCGCAAGATCGATTCGCTGAAGGACTTGCCCATCGTCGCCATGACGGCCAACGCCATGGAGCAGGACCGCAGGCGGTGCGTGGAAGCGGGCATGAACGGGCACGTGGCCAAGCCGATCGAGCCGGAAGAGCTCTGGACCGCTCTCCTCGCGTTCGCCCGCAGGCCGGCGCACCACCCGGCGGTGTAGATCGGAGGCCTTTCGGGGGCGGGCGGCCGTGCGGCGCGGTCCTACCGCGCCACCAGCACCGGCACCGCCGACTCCGACGCGACGCGCGTGGCGACGCTGCCCAGCATGAGCCGCCGGATGCCGGTGCGCCCGTGCGAGCCGACGACGATCAGGTCGCAACCGAGCTCCTTGGCCGTGGCGACGATGCCGGTGGCGGCGCCGACATCCTCGGCGACGCGCGTCTGCAGCTCGATGGGCGAGCCGGCTTCCACCAGTTCGGCGACGTGCTCGTGCGCGCGCGCCGCGTGCTGCATCGCCGCGGACATGTAGGCCTGGAAGCCGAGCGGATTGGCTTCGCCCACGCCGAGGTACGGATAGGGATCGACGACGTAAAGCGCGGTGAGCCTGGCGCCGTGCGTGCGCGAGAGGCCGACCGCGAGCGCCGCGGCGTGCTCGGAGGCGGGCGAGCCGTCAGTGGCGAAGAGGATGTGCTTGAACATTTCGCTTCCTTTGCTCGGGCGCCCGGGGGGCCCGATGCCTCGAATGCTCGTGCA
The DNA here is from genome assembly GCF_035548915.1 of Ramlibacter sp. Classification (GTDB taxonomy): domain Bacteria; phylum Pseudomonadota; class Gammaproteobacteria; order Burkholderiales; family Burkholderiaceae_C; genus Ramlibacter. The sequence continues at coordinate 169,557 of NZ_DASZSE010000018.1, forward strand.
CGGGCCGCATTGCGCGGTTGATGTGGATCAATGCGGCCGGCAAGCGAGCCTCCTAGATTTACTCGCATGCAACCCGCCCCCTCGAGCGAACTCGACGAGCCGATCGGCGCTTTTTCGCGCTGCCATGCGGGCTTCACGGCGCTGCTGCGCGAGCTGCGGCAGCTGCCCGCGCTGCTGCTGCAGGCCGAACTTGCGCGCGACATCGCGCAGCGTTCGCTCGCGGGCTTTGCCGAGGGGATGCGGCGGCATCATCAGGACGAGGAGGCCGAACTCTTCCCGGCGGTGCTGCGCCATGCCGTGGCCGGCGCGGAGGCCGAGCAGGTGGCCGGCATGATCGAGCGCCTCACGCGCGAGCACCGGGCGGCCGAGAAGGTCTGGAGGCGCCTCGAGCGGCACGTGCGTGACGCCGCGCGCGGCAAGGCCGCGCGGGTGGATACCGCCACCATCGAAGAGCTCGTGACGGCTTGCCTGCTGCACGCGAATTTCGAGGAACAGTACTTCCTGCCGCTTGCCGAGCGCATTCTGGGGCGCGACAGCGCGAACAAGGCCGCGCTCGGCATGGCGCTGCACCTGCGGCACGTGCCGGTGCCCGCGATCGGTTATCTCTAGCGAACGACCAGCACCGGCACCGTCGCTTCGGCAAGCACGCGCGTGGTGACGCTGCCGAGCATCAGCTTGCGCAGGGCGCCGTGCCCGTGCGAGCCGACCACGATCAGGTCGGCATGCTCGTCGCGCGCGGTCTGCGCGATACCGTGGGCGGCCGTGGCTTCTTCGACGATGCGGGTCTCCATCGGAATCGGCGTACCCCCGTCGTCGCACAGTTCCGCGGCGCGGGCGAGCGCGCGGCCCGCGTGCACGTGGGCGGCCTGCATGTAGGCCTGGAACCCCAGGGGGTTCGCCTGCCCGATGCCGAGATAGGGATACGGGTCCACCACGTAGATCGCGGTGAGGCGCGCGCCGTGCTCGCGCGCGAGCGCCACCGCGATCCGCGCGGCCTGATCGCAAGCGGCGGAGCCGTCCGTGGCCAGGAGAATGTGCTTGAACATGGCGCGCGCTCCTCTAGAGGCTTCGGACATCCAGCGTAGGCCCGAGCGGCCGCGCAGTCAAACCTTGAACGCGCGCGGCGGCCCCGCTACCATGGCCTTCGCGCGCCGGCGGTTCGGCGCCTGGGGGAGCGCGTGGCATGCCGCAACTGATCGCATCGGTGCAGGGAATCGAGATCAAGCACGTGTACATCCACAAGGATCGCACGATGCTCGGGCGCAATCCGGACAACGACATCGTGCTGGACAACATGGTCGTGAGCGGGCGCCACTGCGCCTTCGAGCTGGAGGGCCTGGCCGACGTCTACCTGGAAGACCTGCACAGCACCAACGGGACTTACGTCAACGACCACATGGTGAAGGGCCGCACGCTGCTGCACGACGGCGACATCATTTCGATCGCGCACTTCCGCATCCGCTACCTGCAGGCGTCGGAGGAGCCGAGCGGCTTCGGCTCCACGATGACGATGGGCATCCACCAGCCGCAGCCCAACGCGAGCTTCCAGGTGGTGTCGGGTTCGTCCGCGGGCCTCGAGGTGCCGGTGGTGAAGGCGGTCACGACCTTCGGCAAGCCCGGCGTGTGCGTGGTGTCGGTGTCGCATCGGCGCACGGGCTTTTTCGTGGCGCACCTGGCGGGCGATACCGTGCCGCTTCTGAACGGCAAGCCGGTCGGCGAGGAGGCGCTTCAGCTCGCCGAGGAGGACGTGCTGGAGATCGCGGGCACGCGCATGCTCTTTCACCTGAAGGAATGACACAATCGCCCGATGGGTTGGCTCGACAAGATTTTCGGCAACAAGGAGCCCCCGGCGCGGCCGGGCGTCGCGCCGTCCGCATCGGCCCCCTTCGACGACGGGGAAGACGAGGGCGCTTCCACCGAAATCGGGGGGCGCCACAACGCGCCGCGCCGCGACCTCGTGCAAGTGGTGCTGCGCGACACCATGCGCCGCCACGGCATTCCCTCCGACTGGATCGAGTCGCGCATCCTCTCGGTGATGAGTACCCGGCGCGGAGGCGAAGGCATGCACGTGCTGCTCGTCGTGCGCCAGGGCGATGACCGGCTCGCGCCGTACGTGCACGCGTTCCAGCAGACCTTCATGGAGGAATTGCTCAAGTTCGAGCCCAAGGCGCGCGACTGGGTGTTCAGCGTCTCCTGGCAGTTCGAGGGCAAGCCGCGGGATGGCCACGGGTCGCTGCCCGACCCGGCGAGCTGGAGCGCCTCCGGCCAATCGACACAGGCGGGCCTGGCCCGCGAGGGCAGCGCCTCCGACGCGGGTTCCGCCCCGGAAGGGGAAGCCGACGGGTCCGCCGACGCATCCGCTTCCCCGGCCGCGGAAACGACCGATTCGCAGCTGGAGGAAGACCTGCAGGCGCTTTTTCGCATCCGCGACGAAGCCCTGAAGACCACCGGCGCGCCGGACACCGAGCCGCAGGAGGCCGCCGCTTCGCCGCCGGACTTCGAGCCCACGCGACCCGGCTTCGACGAAAGCAATCCGCCGCCGCGGAAGTGAAGCGGGCGGCGCGGCGCACCGATCGCCCGGTGCGGGCCGCTCGCCCCGGGGACGACGAACCAGGCAAGCGGCGATGTCCGACGTTCGTCCGGCACGTTCCTCCGACGACCGCACGAGCTTTCGAGCCCTTGCAAAGGAGTCGACTCGTCCTTAGCTTTGATGCATGAACACCACAGTCCACAAGAACCTCGTCGTCCTCGCACGCGTGCTCGAGAGGCTGGAGCGAAGTCCCGTGCGGGTGGATGCGGATCAGTATCGGGCGGTGATCCAGCACCTCGCGGGCGAACTCGCGAACGTGCCGCACGACGCCGGGCTCGAAGCCGTCCTCGAAAGCTTTCCCTCCGCTGCCGAGCTGTACGAAAACCTCAACTACGGCCACGCGGGGCTGTGCCGCTCGCCGCTCGAATCGTCGCTCGCCGCCGAGGTCGCGGCGCGCGGCATCATTGCGAGCGCCCGCGCCCGCGCGACTCAGGAAAAGCGCTGAAGCGTTTCGTAGCCCTGTCCGCCCGGCAGCGAGCGCACCAGCGCGTAGCCGTCGTGCGCCGGCCACGCGACGGGGTCCGGTGCGTCCGGCGGACGCGAGCGCTGCGCGCCGCGCGCGAGCGTGGCGTGCACGCGCAAGGGTCTGTCTTCGAGCGGAAGCGACAGGCGCGCGAGCCGCGCCGCGAGCGATCCGTGCAGCGCGAGCAGCTCGCGCGGCACGGCATCCGCGCATAGAACCGCAAGGCCGCCCCGCCACGTCTCGGGTGTGTCCAGACTCAGGTCGAACGGCTCGAAGGGCACGCCGAGCGCGCGGCGAAGCGCTTCGACGCGATGCGTGGGCACCTGGCCGAGAAAGTGCAGCGTGAGGTGCATGCGTTCGCCGCGAGTGAGCCGGGCGCTCGCCGACCACTGCCAGCTTTTCTGGTGGCGCACGAGCGCTTCCAGCGTGCCCGGGGTGGGCCACAGCGCGATGAAGAGCCGAACTGTCGAGCTCATGGCCGTCTCGCGGGAGGGTTCGCGAAAAAAAGCGAGCCCCGAAGGGCTCGAACGCTCGTGGAGGAAGGGCGCACCGCGGGCAGGACCCGGCACACTTCGCCGGCGCTTCGCGCTACATTTGAGGCAATGTACATCGCAGAAGCAGCGGGCCGGACGCGGGAAAACGAGCAGCGGCCGAACCGCCTCGGAAACTGGAAATGACACGCCGCGAGCTGAGCGCCGACACCCGGCGCTTCATTCTCACGAGCATTCCGTCCGTTCCTTACCTGGAAGCGGTGCTGCTGCTCAGGACCGCGCCCGGCGCGGATTGGGACGTGCCGTCCGTCGCTCGGCGGCTGTACGTCCCCGAATCCCGCGCGGTCGAGCTGCTGGAAGCCGCGAGCGCCGCGGGCATCTTCGAGCGGCAGCGCGACGGCAACGAAAATCGCTACCGCTTCCACCCTTCGACGCCGGAGCTCGCCCAGCGCATCGACGGCCTGGCCGAAGCCTATGCCGAACACCTGGTGCCGGTCACCGATCTCATCCATTCCCGTCTGGACAAGCGCGCGCAACAATTCGCCGATGCATTCCGGCTCAGAAAGGATTCGTGAAGCCATGGCTCCTTTCATGTATACCCTCTGCGCGCTCACGAGCATCGCGTGCTTCGTGCTGCTGTGGCGCAGCTGGCGCAGCGCGGGCTCGCGCCTGCTTTTCTGGAGCGCGCTTTGCTTTGCCGCGCTCAGCGTCAACAACGTGGTCCTGATCCTGGACAAGATGGTGTACGTCGAGATCGACCTCATCTTCCTGCGTCTCGGGGCCTCGCTCGCGGCCGTGGTGCTCATGCTGTACGGTCTGGTGTGGGAGGAGCAGTGACGGCGGAATTTCTCACGGGTCTCGCGGACAACCTGGCGGGCGCCATCGCGTTCGGCTGGGTCGTGGTGGGACTTTTCTTCTTCAAGTTCTGGCACCACACGCGCGACCGCTTCTTCCTCTGGTTCGCCCTCTCCTTCTGGATGGAGGCGGTCAACCGGATATTCATTACGATTTCCTCCGGCGACGAGAGCGATCCGCTCTTCTACGGCATCCGGGTCATTTCCTACGGGCTCATCCTGCTTGCCATCTGGCAGAAGAACCAGCCCCTGCGCCGCCGCGACCGCGACCGGCCCTGATCCTACAATCGTCCCAGTTTGTTGCTTCGGCAGGAAGGAGCGGGACATTCCTTGAGCGTGCCTCTGGCCACATTGCGCCGTCACGGCGACCTCGTCTGGCTGCACGACCCGCTCGACGCGCCGCTGCCCTACGCGATCGAACGGGCTCCGCAATGGGACTTCGGCACGCCGCTCGACGTGCGGCGCGGCCACCAGCGCCGCTTCACCGACACGGCATCGGCCGCCGAGTGGCTGCGCTTCTGGCTGGGCGACGTGGGCGCGGTGTCGGCGCTGCGACGCGCGTTGCAGCGAGTCGAACCCGCTTCGAGCGTGTTCGATGCGAGCGACGAGGAAGTGATCGAGGTGCTCGCCGGGCGGGTCGTTCGCGGCGCGCTTGTCCTCATCGAAAGCGCGCGGCAGCCGATGCTGTCGGTCATGCCGGCGGCGCCCGCGCCACCAGCGGTGGCCGAGCCGCCCGCGGTGCCCGTGGCGCAGTTGCTCGCGCCGCCGCCCACGCCCGCGCCGCTGCTGCCCGTGCTGGAGGAAGTGCGGATCGAAGGCGCCGAGGTGCTGCCCGAGATCGAACAGTCGCTCGAACAGGTGGACATCACGATCGGCGAGATCAAGCTCGCTCCGGTGTCGCTCGAGCCCACGCCGTCGAAGGTCCCGGCGATCCAGGAAGCCATGACCGAGGCGAGCGCGTCGGTCACCGGCATCCTCGACGGGTTGTGAGGCGCCGATGAAGTTCGTGACGCAGGCGACGACCGCGATCGCCGAGGGCGCGACGGAAGTCGCGAGCGCCGTCTCGCAGGCGGGCACGACGCTCGGCACCGAGCTCGCGAAGGGCGTGTCGGAGATGGGTTCGGCGATCGCGACGGTGACGGGCCAGCTTTCCGACGTCGCTTCGCAGGTGGGCCAGCTCTCGATCCCGCTCGATCCGGTCTCGATCATGGGCGAGCTCGCGTCGGCGCTCGCGAAGCTGCAATCCGGCCTGGGCGGGCTGCTCGCTTCGGTGTCCGCGATCGGCCCGAAGCTGGCGGCGGCCGCGCAAGGCTTGTCGGCCTTGCCGTCGCAGATGGAGCACGTGGGCGCCGTGGTGGCGGGCGTTCCGGCTCGGCTCGCGGGGCTTCACTTCGATGTCGGCGCACTTGCGGCAACGCTGCAGTCGGCCGCGGCGCGGGCGCCTTCGCTCGTGGACACGGCCGCCGCCTTGCAGCCGCGCGTGCAGTCGTTCATCGCATCGCTCGCGCCGCTTCAGCAGCAGATGAACGCGGCCGCGACGCCCGATGCCCGCGCGGCAGTGGAGGCGCAGGCGAAGGCGGCGTTCGAGCTGCTGAAAGGCGAAATCACCTCGGCGACGCAGAGCCTGCGTTCCGCGGCTTCGGGGCTCGGGCTCGACATCGACGGCGGCTCGCAGGGCCTCGCCGCATCGCTTGCGGCCGTGACCGCGGAGATCACCGCGATCCGCACGGAGGTGACGGCCGCGATCGATGCCGCGCTCGCGCAGGTGGATGGCGTGGCGCAGGCGATCGACAAGCAGGTGCAGGACCTCGTCGCGCAGGTGGGCGCGTTCAAGAACCAGCTGCCGGATTTTTCCGTGCCGGTGTCGGCGGTGATCGCGGCAGTGGAAGCCGCGATCGATGCGGTGCTGCAGAAGCTTTCGGCCATCGGCGAGGCGATCGGCGCCATCCTCGGCAAGATCGCCGAACAGATCGCGCGCATCGACGGGCTCGCCGCGAAGATCCGCGAGGTGATCGACACGGTGGTCTCGGCCGTCGAGAAGGCGATCGGCGTGCTGAAGGATGCGTTGTCGCAGGTGATCTCCGAGCTCGAAACGCTCAAGCCGCAGATCGAGTCGCTGCCCGAGCGGTTCGATCCGGTCTTCACGATGATCGACGAGGCGAAGTCGCTGATCGAGACGATCAAGGGGCGCATTCCTCCTTTCGTGGAACGGGCCGATTCGGCGCTCGTGCAGGCGAGCGCGGAGCTGGACCAGGCGAGCGCGCGCTGCGACAACGCGATCGCCGTGTGCACGAAGTACGTGACGCGCGCGCCCGCGCTCGCGGCGGCGCGGATGCTTTTCATCGGTGTGAAGGCGAGCATCCCCGGCATCAAGGCGACGATCGAAATCGCTCGCACGGCGGTGCAGACCGCGGGCACGACCGCGACGACCGCGCTCAACACCGCAGGCGGCATCGTCGATGCGCTCAAGCCCGTGCTGCAGCAGGCCATCGACACGGTGAAGCAGGCGATCCAGAAGGTGCTGGATCTTCTTGCGACAGTGAAGACGCAGCTGGAGCAGGGCCAGGAGAAGATGACCGGCGTCGCGACGCAGATGCGCACGCAGGCCGATGAACTGCAGAAGCGGCCGCAGGCGCTCGTGGATCAGGTGAAGTCGGCGCACGACGGCTTCATGGGCTCGGCCCAGCCGATGCAGAAGCTCTCGGACGTGCAGACGAAAGTGGCGGGCTTCAAGGGCGCGCTCCTCATGCCGGTGCGCTCGCAGGTGGACGGCATCTTCGCGCAGGTGTCTTCGGCCGTCGACGGTGTGCAGTCGCAGATGCAGTCGCCGGTGTCGGCGATGAACGCGAGCATCGGCACCGTGCGCTCGGCGCTCGAGGCGCTGAAGGCGAAGCTGAATCCGGCCGCGGACGGGCAGGCCGCGTTCTTCGAGCAGGTGAAGGCCAAGATGATGCCGCCGGTGGATGTGCTGCGCTCGCAGGTCGACGCGCTGGCGGGCACGGGCGAGTCGCTGCTGCAGCAGTTCCTGCAGGCGGCGCAGACGCAGTTCCAGGGGCTTTCGGGCGGCGCCGCGCCGACGGATGCGGGCGTGCTCGGCGCGCGTTCGCAGGCCGATGCGCAGGCGGGCTCGTCGCTTGCGCAGCTGAAGGCCGCGCTGGCGCAGGCAAGCGCACCGGCCGATGCGTTGCCCGGCGATCTGCAGCAGCGGCAGGGCGAAGCGCAAGCGCAGATGCAGGCGGCGCAGTTGCTCGCTTCGGCGCAGCAGGCCGCGGCCACGCAGTCGCAGTTCGATGCGGCGGGGCAGGCGGCCTCGGGGCAGGTGGAGGGCGCGCAGGGGTCGCTCGCCTCGCTCGATGGCACGGCTGCTCGCATGCAAGCCGAACTCGCTTCGGCGCGCGGCGCGGCCGAGGCGCATGGAAAGAGTGCGCGCGATGCGCACGATGCGCAGAAGGCGCAGCTCGATGCGGCGCGTGAGTCGCTGGAGCATCTGGAGCGCGATGCGCGCGCGGCGGTGGAGCCGGCGGAGAAGGCGGCGAAGGAAGTGGAGGCGGCTTCGAAGGAGCAGCTCGATTCCATCGCGGCCGAGGTGGCGTCGGCGCGCGAGACGACGCAGTCGGCGTCGGAGGAAGTGCATCGCAAGACGGCCGAGGCGCAGCAGAAGGTGACCGAGCATCGTGATCGCGGGCAGTCGGCGATCGAAGCGTCGCTGGAGAAGGCAGAGGTTGCGAAGGCGCAGACGAATGCCGCGCGAGCAGACGTGGTGAGCGCCGAGTCGATCGTCGAGGCCGAAGTGCAGAAGGCCGGTGGTGAGCCGCGGAAGAAGGAAGAGAAGAAGCCCGCGGCGGGGGCGGATGCTGGAGCTGGTGCTGGCGCTGGAGCTGGAGCTGGAGCTGGTGCTGGAGCTGGAGCTGGTGCTGGAGCTGGAGCTGGTGCTGGAGCTGGTGCTGGAGCTGGTGCTGGAGCTGGTGCTGGTGCTGGTGCTGGTGCTGGTGCTGGTGCTGCAGCAGGAGCAGGAGCAGGAGCAGGAGCAGGAGCAGGAGCAGGAGCAGGAGCAGGAGCAGGAGCAGGAGCAGGAGCAGGAGCAGGAGCAGGAGCGGGTGCGGGTGCGGGTGCGGGTGCGGGTGCGGGGCAAGGTGCCGCCACGCAACCGCAGGGTGCGGCACAGACCTCCGCGACAGCGGCCGAATCGCAGACCGATTCGTCGGCCACAGCGACGCCCGCGCAACAGGACAAGGCCGCCGCGCCATCCCCGGCTACTGCGGATGATGCGGTCGCTCCTCCTGCTTCCGAAGGTGCCGCGGCGGCCGGCGCACCCGCGTCCGCGACGACGGCGGCGGATGCATCCGTGCAGCCGGCCGAGACGACACCTGCCGCGGCAGAAGGCGCTGCCACTGCACAAGCGGAGCCGGCGTCGCAAGAGGAACGAGCTCCCGGCGGCACCGCCCATCGGCAAGCCGGAGGGAAAGCGGATGCACTCTCGGCGGCAAAGGCAGCCGCGGGCTCGCCTGCCGCAGCCGGCGCCGCGGCGGCTCCCAGCCCTCTCGATGCGCTGCAGTCCGCGGCCGGCGATGCGTCCAAGCCCGACGCCGAATCCCCCGGCGGTCTGGCCGACGCGGCGAAGCAAGCGGCAGGCAAAGGCGCGGGCGCGAAGAAGCCCGGCTTGCTCGATCAGCTTCAGAAAGCCGCGGACGATGCGGGCACCAAGGCGCCCCCGCCCGCGTGAAGCGGTGCTTCGCACGGCACGGACCAAGCCCGAACGAGAAGCCGGCGCCCACCGGGCCTTGCTCCCTCTCCCTGTGGGAGAGGGTGGGGGTGAGGGCACCGCGTGCAGCGGTCTCGGCTGTGCGCCAGCCTCCGGCCCCGCCGCACCCTGATATCGTGCGCGGATGCGCGCCACCGCCCCCCTCGACCGCCGCCGGCTCCTGCAACTCGCCGCCGCGTCGGCCACGACGCTGTGGCTGCCGCGCAGCGCCTGGAGCCAGCCGAGATTCAGCGCCGATCCGTTCGCGCTCGGTGTCGCAAGCGGCACGCCGGATGCAACGAGCGCCGTGCTGTGGACGCGCCTCGTCGCACCCGAGGGCGCCGAGCCGCGCGAGCCGGTCACGGTGCGCTGGGAAGTCGCGCACGACGAAGCCTTCACCCGCATCGCCGCAAGCGGCCAGGCGCAGGCACTGCCCGAGCTCGCGCACAGCGTGCACGCGGAGCCGGGCGGACTCGACCCCGACCGCTGGTACTTCTATCGATTCATGACGGGCGACTGGGCAAGCCCGGTCGCCCGCACGCGCACCTTGCCCGCGCCCGATGCCGCCGTGCAGAAGCTGCGCCTGGCCTATGCCTCGTGCCAGCGCTGGGAACACGGCTTCTTCTCCGCGTGGCGGCACCTGCGCGCCGAGAATCCGGATGCCGTCGTCTTCCTCGGCGACTACATCTACGAGTACGGCGCCGGCGCGCCGCCCGTTCGCCCGTTCGCGGGCGGCGAAGCGACGACGCTTGCGGACTACCGTGCGCGCCACGCCCTCTACAAGACCGACCCCGATCTGAAGGCGCTGCACGCCGTGTGCCCCTGGTTCATGACCTGGGACGACCACGAAGTGCAGAACGACTATGCGGGCGACGAGGCCGGCTTTCCCGGCGCGGCGTCGGACCCGCGCGCGCGCCGCGCCGCGGCCTACCAGGCGTACTACGAACACATGCCGGTGCGCGCGGGCACGCTCACGCGCGGAGTCGCGGGCATGCAAAGCGGCGCGGAGATGCGCATCTACTCGCGCCATCGCCTCGGAAAGCTCGGCGACCTCTACCTCCTCGATGCGCGCCAGTACCGCGACCGGCAGGTGTGCAATCCGGTGGATCGCCACGGCTCGTCCTCGCTCGACCCCGCGAAGTGCCCCGAGTGGGAAGACCCGAAACGCACGTTCCTCGGCCGCGCGCAGGAGCAATGGCTCGATGCGCAGTTCGCCTCCGCCCCCGGCGGCTGGAACCTCGTGGGCCAGTCGACGCTCTTCGGTCCGCGCACGCTGCAAGGCCGCCTCGGGCCCGTGCGATGGAACGACGGCTGGGACGGCTACGAGGCCGCGCGCAGGCGCTTCATCGAGTCGTTGCGCAGGAACCGCGTGCCCAATGCCGTGATGCTCGGCGGCGACGTGCACGAGAACTGGGTGGGCCACGTGAAGGCCGACTACGCGCAGCCCGCGAGCGAGCCGATCGGCGTGGAGTTCTGCGGCACGAGCATCACCTCGCACGGCGGCACGCAGCCGCTCGCGCTCGATGCGCTCGCGCGCAACCCGCACTTCGTCTTCGCCGACGCCGAGCATCGCGGCTACGGCGTCGTGGACGTGACGCCCCGGGCCCTGGCCGTGCGGCTGCGCGGCGTCGAGCGGCCCGAACGCGCCGACAGCGGCATTCTCACGCTCGCGAGCTTCAGCGTGGCCGCCGGCGTGCCCCGCATCGAAAGGACCTGATGCGTCAGCGGCATGCGCGCGCGCTGCGGCCGCGGGTGCTGGCGCTGCCCGTGTCGCTGGTCCACGCGCGGCTCCTCACGCTGCTCCTGGCTCTCTTCCTGGCACTCGTGCCGCGGCTTGCCGCATCGCAGCCTGGGCGGCTCGCCATCGGGGCGGACGCCGACTTCTACGACCTCTCGCCGCACTTCACGTACTTCGAGGACCCGCAGGGCGAGCTGAGGATCGGCGACGTGGTGCAGCCCGCGCAGCAGCGGCGCTTCGTGCCGGTGCCGTATCGGGGACCCGGCGCGAACTTCGGCCTCACGCGCGCGGCGATCTGGCTGCGCATCGAGCTCGAAGCGGCCGCGGGCATCGCGCCCGACTGGCTGATCGAAGTCGCGTATCCGCCGCTCGACCGCGTGGAGCTGTACGCGCCCCTGCCGGGAGGCGGCTTCACGATGCAGGCCGGGGGCGACCTCCTCGCGTTTGCGCACCGAGCCGTGCCGCATCGCAACCATGTGTTGCCGGTGAGCCTGCCCGCGGGGCGCGAGACGACGCTGTACATGCGCATCCAGTCCGAAGGCACCGTCTCGGCGCCCACGCGCCTCTGGCGGCCGGCCGCGCTCTGGAAGAACGACCAAGCCACCTACGCGGCCCTGAGTCTTTACTTCGGCTTGCTCGCGGGGCTGCTGCTTTACAACCTCCTTCTCTTCCTGTCAGTGGGGGACGTGGGCTATCTCATCTACGTCGCCTTCGCGGCGTCGATGGGCATCGGCCTCGCGGCGCTCACGGGCATCGGCTACCAGTTCCTCTGGCCGGGCCAGCTCTGGTGGAACAGCATCTCGCCGCCGGTGGGCATGACGGCCGCGGCACTCTTCGGGCTCATGTTCGCGCGCAACTTCCTCTCGAGCGCGGTGCGCATGCCGCGGCTCGACCGCGTCTTGCTCGCGCTCATGGTGGGCTGGACGGTCACGCTCGGCGTCGCGTTCGGGCTGCCGTATCGCTATTCGTCCTGGATGGTGACCGTGCTGGCCGTGATCAGCGTCGCGGCGATGGTGGTGGTGGGCGTGCTGAGCGTGCGGCGCGGCTTCGCGGGCGCGCGGTTCTTCTTCACCGCGTGGGCGCTGCTGCTCGCGGGCGTGTTCACGCTCTTCCTGCACAACACGGGCACGATCCCGTCCAACCTCTTCACGACCAACGCCCTCCTGATCGGCTCCGCGCTCGAAATGGTGCTGCTCTCGTTCGCGCTCGCCGATCGCATCAACGTGGCCCGCCGCTTCAAGGAGCAGGCGCAGGCGCGCATCGCCGCCGAGCACGCGATGGTGCGGGTGCTCGAGGAGTCGCAGGAGCGACTGCGCGGCGTGCTCGGCGAGCGCGAGGCGATTCTCAACAGCGCGCCCGTGGGCATCGTGCTGTCGGTGAACCGCCGCCACGAGTGGGTGAACGACCGTTTCGCGCACATGCTCGGGCTTCCGCGCGAGGCGCTCATCGGCCAGACTTCCGCCTACATCCACCCCGACATCGACTCGTGGGAGCGTTTCGGCGTGCAGGCGAGGGCGGCACTGATCGCCACGGGGTCGTACGTGTGCGAGAAGGAGCTCAGGCGCGCGAACGGCGAACTCTTCTGGGTGGAGATGGGCGGCAGCTGCGTGCGGCCCAACGATCCGGACAGCGGCGTGATCTGGACCTTCCTCGACATCACCGACCGCAAGAAGTCCGAAGCCGAGATGCGCGAGGCGCTCGAACAGCAAAAGGCGCTCAATGAACTGCGCACGCGCTTCGTCGCGATGACGAGCCACGAATTCCGCACGCCGCTCGCGGCGATCCTCTCGGCCGAGGAGCTGCTGCGCCACTACGGCGAGCGCCTGCCGCAGGCGGAGCGGCTCGAGATCCTCGACAGCATCTCCGCCGGCGTGCAGCGCATGTCGCGGATGATGGACCGCGTGCTGCTGCTCGGCCGGGCCGATGCGCAGATGCTCGACTTCGAGCCGAAGACAGTGGACCTGCCGGCGCTGTGCCGCCAGCTCGTGGACGAAGCGAGGGCCGAGGACGTCTACCGCAGGTGCGACGTGGTGGCCGAGTGCGGCCCGGGCGTGGGAGAAGGGCAGTACGACGAGAAGCTTCTGAGGCACATCTTCGGCAACCTGCTCGCCAACGCGATCAAGTATTCGCCGCAAGGCGGAGAGGTGCGCTTCAGCGTGCGTCGGGACGGTGAGGGCGTCACCGTCTTCGAGGTGAGCGACCAGGGGATCGGCATTCCGGCGGAGGAGATCGCGCATCTCTTCGAATCGTTTCATCGCGCGAGCAACGTGGGCGCGATTCCGGGAACGGGGCTGGGCCTGGCCATCGTGAAGAACGCCGTGCAGATTCACGGCGGCTCGATCGAGGTGGATTCGCGCGTGGGGGAGGGCACGCGGTTCACGGTCAAGGTGCCGGGCTGAACGTCCCGGCGCGAGCCGCGGGACCGCCGGCAGTGGAACCATTGCGTTCCTGGCGTTACTTAGCCAATGCACTCGGGTCACGACGCCAGAAGGAGGTTTCACGTGTCATTCATCGATCGACTGCTCTCCCACACCCCCCTTCAGTCCACTGGGAACGCCGCAGACGCGCCGAAGCTGGGCGGCCGCGACGTGGCCGCGGGTCGGCCGGCGGCGCGCAAGTCCATCGCAGGCGTATTCAAGCAGCTGAGCAATCTCCTCGAGCGGGCCGTTTCCGCCGGCACCCCCCGGCTGCCCCGTTTCAGCCCGGATCACCGGGCTCGGCAGGCAGCCGCGCAGAAGGAGGTCGGCAAGCTGCTGGACGCGTTCAAGCCGCGCGAGGGCGCCGACGCGAGTCCGATCGCGGCCCGGCTGGCCGCCCGGGAGATCACGGCGCGGATGCCCGCGGTCATCCAGCCCCTCGTGGCGAACGGCAAGACCTACGAGCAGGCCTTCAAGGAAAACGTTGCGGGGCAGCTCAAGCACATGAAGGACGCGGATCTTCGGGGCACGCACCGCACGCTGGCCGCGACGCAGGACCACACGGCCGGCGGTGACGCGCATCTGCGCATGCTGCACGAGGCGGTGGGGGACGAGATGACGAGGCGTTCGGGCCCCGACGCGCTCAGTCCCGGGCTGCGCGACATCTTCGAGGATCCGTCGCTCGCCAGGGAGCCTTGGGAAGGCTGAAGCGGTGCTACCGTTCCCGCACCACTTCCAGCAAGCGGTCGAGCCCGCCCACGTTGATCTGCACCATCGCCTGCTCGCGCACCCGGGGCTTCGCGTGATACGCCACCGACAGCCCCGCTTCCTTCATCATCGGCAGGTCGTTCGCCCCGTCGCCCATCGCGATCGCCTCCTTCGGTGAGATGCCGAGCTTCGCGCAGGTCTCGAGGAACATCCTGCGCTTCTCGGCGCCGTCGCAGATGTCGCCCCACTCCTGGTCCACCATCCGCCCCGTCAACTCGCCGCAGTTGGGCCCCGAGCGGACTTCCAGCACGTTCGAGCGCACGAAGTCGATGCCGAGTCTCTCGCGCACGCGGTCGGTGAAGAAGGTGAAGCCGCCGGAGACCAGCAGCGTCGCGAGGCCCGCGGCCTTGCACGCCGCCACGAGCCGCTCCGCGCCGGGATTGAGCCGAAGCCGCTCGACGTACACCTGCTCCAGATCGGCCACGGTGACGCCGCGAAGCAGCGCGACGCGCCTGCGCAGGCTTTCCTTGTAGTCCGCGATTTCGCCGCGCATGGCGGCCTCGGTGATGGCGGCGACTTCCGCCTTGCAGCCGGCGACGTCCGCGATCTCGTCGACGCACTCGATGTTGATGAGCGTCGAATCCATGTCGAAGGCGATCAGCCTGAACCGGCTGAGCGCCAGCGGCGGCGCAAAGCCCCGCACGACAAGGCCCGCCGCTATTTCACGTGGAGAGTCCATGGCGAAGGATTGTCTCATCCGGACTCGAACCATTGTCGGGCAAGGCCGCGTGCCGCCGTCCTACGCGGCCGATGGCCGGGCGACTCGGACAATCGCGAGCTGACATGGGCAAGGACAGCGATCTTTCCCCCAGCCTGCCGGATGCGAAGGAGCATGCGCAATCGGCCGGGCTGCGCTACGTCTCGGATGAAGAGCCGGGGCTCGCGCGCGAGCGCGTGGGCGAGGCGTTTGGCTATCGCCATGCGAACGGACGCGAGGTGCGCGACGCCGCGACGCTCGAACGCATCCGCAAGCTCGCGATCCCGCCCGCGTGGACGGACGTGTGGATCTGCGCGAATGCCAACGGGCATCTTCAGGCCACGGGACGCGACGCGCGCGGGCGCAAGCAGTATCGCTACCACCCGCACTTCCGCGAAGTGCGCGACAGCACGAAGTACGAGCGCATGCTCGAGTTCGCGCGCTCGCTGCCGGCGATCCGCGCCACGATCGAAAGTCACATGGCGCTGCGCGGCCTGCCGCGCGAGAAGGTGCTCGCGACCGTCGTGAACCTGCTGGAGACCACGCTCATTCGCATCGGCAACGACGACTACGCGAGAAGCAACAAGAGCTACGGCCTCACGACGCTGCGCAACCCGCACGTGAAGGTGCAAGGCGCTCGGTTGCGCTTCCGCTTCACGGGCAAGAGCGGCCGGGTGTGGCAGCTGCAGGTGCGCGACCGCCGCATCACGCGCATCGTGAAGGCGTGCCAGGAGCTGCCGGGGCAGGAACTCTTCCAGTACCTGGACGAGGAGGGCGAGCTGAGGCGCGTGACCTCGGCCGACGTCAATGCGTACCTGCGCGAGATCACGGGCCGCGACGTGACGGCCAAAGATTTCCGCACGTGGGCCGGCACGGTGATGGCCGCGCTCGCGCTGGTCGAGATCGAGCGCGGCCAGACGCAGAAGGCGCAGAAGCTCGCCATCAAGTCCGCGGTCGAACGCGTGGCCGAGCGGCTCGGCAATACGCCCACCATCTGCCGCAAGTGCTACATCCACCCGGAGGTGATCGATGCCTTCATCGCGGGCGAGCTGAGCCTCGCGCAAGCTTCCGAGGCAGCGGTGCTCGAGATGCTCGAGGCGCGCCTCTCGCGCACGCTTTCGGATCGGCTGGGCGAGAGCCTTTTGCACAGGCTCGCGAACGTGCCATCGCGCGTTGGTGCATCATCACGGCTCAACGGAAAAAAGGAGAGCCCGCCATGGAAACGCCCGAATACGAACACGAGAAGGATGAGCCCACCGCGTCCACGGCCGAGCCGCGCAACGCCTTCCTCGAAGAGAAGGCCTTCAAGTCCCGCACCGTGATGGTGTTCGGCACCATCAGCGATACGTCGGCAAGCGACATCACGCGGCGACTCATCGCGCTCGATGCCGACTCGCCGCTGCCCATCGACCTCATCGTGAGCTCGCCCGGCGGCCACCTGGAGTCGGGTGACGCGATCCACGACATGATCCGCTTCATCGGCGCGCCGGTGAACATGATCGGCACCGGCTGGGTGGGCAGTGCCGCGACGCATCTGTACCTCGCCGTGCCGAGGGAACGCCGCTACTGCACGCCGAACACGCGCTTTCTGATCCATCAGCCCAGCGGCGGTGCGGGCGGCCCGGCGAGCGACATCGCGATCCATGCGCAGGAGATCATCAAGGCGCGCGAACGCGTGGCGCGCACCATTTCACGCGAGACCGGCCGGCCGCTGGAGAAGGTGCTGGAGGATATCGAGCGGGACCGCTGGCTGTCGGCCGAAGAGGCGATCGAGTACGGGCTGGTCGGCCGGATCATCCAGAACAAGAACGACATTCATCGGTGACGCGGGCGGGGGCGGCCGGCGGCGCGCCTTCGTCGTTCACGGCCGCGGTCAGCGGCGACGAGGCGCTTGCGGCGATGGGACATGACCGTCTTCCCCCGGGCGCCCGCTCAGGCCGTTTCCACCACCTTCGGCTGCCCGAGCCCCCGCAGCACGTCCCGCACCATCTGCGCGCGATCCTTCACGTCGACGAGCGACTTCTCGATACGCAGCTTGTCGTTGCCCGCGAGCTTGATGTGGCGGTTCTTCTGCACCATCTGGATGATCGCCATCGGCTCGATCGGGGGGTTGGGCCTGAACGAGATGTGGATCACGCCCGGCGCCGCATCCACCTTCACCACGCCGTAAGGCCGCGCGAGCACGCGCAGCCGGTGCACGTCGATGAGCGTCTGCGCCTGCGGCGGCATCTTGCCGAATCGGTCGACGATCTCCTCCAGCAGCCGGTCGATCTGGTCCACCGTCTTCGCGGTGGCGAGCTTCTTGTAGAACGACAGGCGCAGATGCACGTCGCCGCAGTAGTCGTCGGGCAAGAGCGCGGGCGCATGCAGGTTGATCTCGGTCGTGACGGAAAGAGGCGCGAGCAGGTCCGGCTCGCGGCCCGCCTTCAGCGACTTCACGGCCTCGGCGAGCATCTCGTTGTAAAGCTGGAAGCCGACTTCCAGCATGTTGCCGCTCTGGCTTTCGCCGAGCACTTCACCCGCGCCGCGAATTTCGAGATCGTGCATCGCGAGATAGAAGCCCGAGCCCAGTTCCTCCATCTGCTGGATCGCTTCCAGGCGCTGCGCCGCCTGCTTCGTGAGGCCTTGCGTGTCGGGCACCATCAGGTACGCATACGCCTGATGGTGCGACCGCCCGACGCGCCCGCGCAACTGGTGCAGCTGCGCAAGGCCGAACTTGTCCGCGCGCGAGATGACGATCGTGTTGGCGGTGGGCACGTCGATGCCGGTTTCGATGATGGTGGAGCACAGCAGCACGTTGTGCCGCTGCGAGATGAATTCGCGCATCACGCGTTCGAGCTCGCGCTCGGGCATCTGGCCGTGCGCGACCGCGATGCGCGCTTCGGGCAGCAGCCGTTCGAGATGCTCGCGCCGGTTCTGGATCGTCTCCACTTCGTTGTGCAGGAAATAGACCTGGCCGCCGCGCTTCAGCTCGCGCAGCACGGCTTCGCGGATCACGCCGTTGCCTTCGTTGCGCACGAAGGTCTTGATCGCAAGCCGCCGCTGCGGCGCGGTCGCGATCACCGAGAGATCGCGCAGGCCCTCGAGCGCCATGCCCAGCGTGCGCGGAATCGGCGTGGCGGTGAGCGTGAGCACGTCGACTTCGGCGCGCATCGCCTTGATCGCTTCCTTGTGGCGCACGCCGAAGCGGTGTTCCTCGTCGATGATGAGAAGCCCGAGGTTCCTGAACTTCACGGACGCCGACAGCAGCTTGTGCGTGCCCACCACGATGTCGACCGTTCCGTCTTCCAGGCCCTTGGCCGCCGCCGCGATCTCCTTGCCCGAGCGGAAACGGCTCATCTCCACGACCTTCACGGGCCACTTCGAGAAGCGGTCCACGAGCGTCTGGAAGTGCTGTTCCGCCAGCAGCGTGGTGGGCGCGAGGAAGGCGACCTGCTTGCCGCCGACCACCGCGATGAACGCGGCGCGCAGCGCGACTTCGGTCTTGCCGAAGCCCACGTCGCCGCAGACGAGCCGGTCCATCGGCCGTGGCGAGATCATGTCCTGGATCACCGCGTGGATCGCGGCGTTCTGGTCGGCGGTTTCCTCGAAGCCGAAGTCATTGGCGAACGCCTCGTAGTCCTGCGGCGTGAAGCGGAAGGCGTGGCCCTGGCGCGCGGCGCGGCGCGCGTAGATGTTCAGCAGTTCCGCCGCCGAATCGCGCACCTGTTGCGCGGCCTTGCGCTTCGCTTTTTCCCATTGGCCGGAGCCGAGCCTGTGCAGCGGCGCCTCGTCGGCGCTCACGCCCGTGTAGCGGCTCACCAGATGCAGCTGGCTCACGGGCACGTAGAGCGTCGCGTCGTCGGCGTATTCGAGATGCAGGAACTCCTGCAGCATGGGGCGGCCCTGCGCGTCGAGGCCTTGCCCGAGGTCCATGTTGACGAGGCCCTTGTAGCGGCCGATGCCGTGCTGCGCGTGCACGACGGGGTCGCCCACGTTCAGCTCGGAGAGGTCCTTGATGAGCGCTTCGACGTCGCTTACCTGTTCCTGCTTCTTCCTGCGGCGCGTCGTCGGGCCGGAGGCGAAGAGCTCGGTTTCGGTGACGAAGGCGATCTCTTCTTCGGCCCAGAGGAAGCCGGCGGCGAGCGGCGCGGTCGCGATGCCGAGCTTTTCATCGCTTTGCTGGAATTCCTCGAGCGTGTCGAAGGCGGGCGGCGAGACGTGGCTCGCGCGCAGGAAGTCGAGCAGGCTTTCGCGCCGGCCGATGCTTTCGGCGAGTATCAGGACGCGTGCGGGAGATGCGTCGACGAACCGCTTGAAGGCTTCGAGGGGGTCTTCCGCGCCGCGGTGGACGGCCATCTGCGGCAGAGGCTGGAAGGCGCGGCCCTCACCCCAGCCCTCTCCCGCAGGCGGGAGAGGGAGCGCTGCGTTCTTCGACGCGGGTGCTTCGAGAGGAACAGCTGCGAAGTCCGATGTCCGGGCATGAGGACTGGCTCCCTCTCCCGCTGGCGGGAGAGGGGCATGCGGATGGGCTCCCTCTCCCGCTGGCGGGAGAGGGCTGGGGTGAGGGTGGCGCAGCGCGAGCTGCGCATGCTCGTTCGCGCGCGTATAGAACTGCTCCGAGCTCAGGAAGAGCGCTTCGGGGGCGAGCGCAGGCCGCTCCGGGTCGCCTTGCAGCAGCCGATGACGCTCGCGCGTGTCCTGCCAGAACCGCTGGAAGGCAGGCTCCAGATCGCCGTGCAGCACCACCGTCGACTCGCGGCCGAGGTAGTCGAACACGGTCGCCGTCTCCTCGAAGAAGAGCGGCAGGTAGTATTCGATGCCCGCGGTCGCGACGCCGTTGCCCATGTCCTTGTAGATGCGGCTTCGCGTCGGGTCGCCCTCGAGCAGTTCACGCCAGCGGCTTCGAAAGCGCGCCCGGGCCTCGTCGTCCATCGGGAACTCGCGCCCCGGCAGCAGCCGCACCTCCGGCACGGGAAAAAGGCTGCGCTGCGAATCCGGGTCGAACGTGCGGATCGAATCGACTTCGTCGTCGAAGAGATCCACGCGAAAGGGCACCTGCGAGCCCATCGGGAACAGGTCGATCAGCCCGCCTCGCACCGCGTATTCGCCCGGGCCGACCACCTGCGTGACGTGGTTGTAGCCCGCGAGCGTGAGCTGGGCCTTCAGCTTCGCCTCGTCGAGCTTCTGCTTCACCGCGAAGTGAAAGGTGTAGCCCGCAAGGAACGCCGGAGGCGCGAGGCGGTAAAGCGCCGTCGTGGCCGGCACGACGATGACGTCGGCTTCGCGCTGCACGATGCGCCAGAGCGTTGCGAGCCGCTCGCTGATCAGGTCCTGGTGCGGCGAGAACTGGTCGTACGGCAGGGTTTCCCAGTCGGGGAAGAGCGCGGCGCGCAGCTCCGGCGCGAAGAAGCAGAGTTCGTCCACGAGCCGCTGTGCATCGGTCGCGTCGGCCGTGACGATGGCGGTGATGCGGCCGAGCGCGCGTTCGCGCTCGGCGAGGCGAGCGATGAGCAGCGCATCGGCGGAGCCGGCGGGCCGCGGCAGCGTGTGGCGTCGGCCGGGAGTGAGCTTGGGTAAGTCCATCGGATTCAATAAGTGCCGGGTGCTTGAGCAGGATCAAGGGGAGAACCACTGCCGGCGTGCGGGGCAAACGCGAACACCCCGCGAAAGTGCGAGGTGTGGCACGATTCTAGAATGAGCTGACAGCCATGAACGCGAACACCCCCAATCCAAGATTCTTTGCCCTGATCCCCTGCGCCGGCAACGGCAGCCGCGCGGGCACCTCGGGGCCCAAGCAGTACGAACGCGTGGCCGGGCAACCGATGATCTGGCACACCCTTTCCGCCTTCGCCGCGGTGCAGCGCATCGCGCGCACGCTCGTCGTGGTCGCGCCCGGCGACGGTTTCTTCGAACGCAACCCGAGCACCTCGGCCCTCGTCGTGGCCTGCGGCGGCGCCACGCGCGCCGCGAGCGTGGCCGGGGGCTTGCGCGAACTGCGCCGCGCGGGCGCCACCGACAACGACTGGGTGCTCGTGCACGACGCGGCGCGCTGCCTCGTCACGCCCGAGCTGATCGATCGCCTCATCGACGCATGCGCCGAGGACGAAGTGGGCGGCCTGCTCGCGCATCCGCTGCCCGACACGCTCAAGGTCGCGAAGGAGGGCCGGGCGGTGCAGACGCTGCCGCGCGACGACAAATGGGTCGCGCAGACGCCGCAGATGTTCCGCCTGGGGATGCTGCGGCATGCGATGGAGCACGCGGGCGAGTCCGACTCGGTCACCGACGAGGCGAGCGCGATCGAGGCGATGGGCTTCCGGCCGCTGCTCGTCATGTCCGGCGCGAGCAATTTCAAGGTGACGTTCCCCGAAGACTTCGCGATGGCCGAAGCCGTGCTGCGGAGCATGCGCTGATGCGGCTGCGCGTCGGCGAAGGCTCGGACATCCACGCGCTCGTGCCGGGACGCAGGCTCGTGCTCGGAGGCGTCGAGATTCCGTTCGAGCGCGGGCTCCTCGGCCACTCGGATGCCGATGCGCTCCTGCACGCGATCACCGACGCGCTGCTGGGCGCGGCGGGCCTCGGCGACATCGGCCGGCACTTTCCCGACACCGACCTGCGATTCAAGGGCGCGGATTCCACCGTGCTGCTGCGCGAAGCGGCCGAGCGCGTGCGCGCCGCGGGCTGGGAGATCGCGAACGTCGACAGCACCGTGCTGGCGCAGGCGCCGCGTCTTGCGCCCCATATCGATGCCATGCGCGCACGCATCGCCGAAACCCTGCACCTCGAAGCGGCACAGGTCAACGTGAAGGCGAAGACGGGCGAACGGCTCGGGCCTGTCGGTCAGGGGCAGGGGATCGAGGCGCGCGCGGTCGTGCTGCTCACGGCGGCCTGACGCTTCCAGGGCTTGAGCGCCTGCGCGAACTGCTGCGTGGCGACGGCCCACGTGAACTGCTGCGCGTGGCGCAGCACGCCTTCGCGGGGAAGGGCGAGGGCGCCCAGACATGCGAGCCGCAGGTCTTCGTGCAGAGCGCCGCCTTCCGAATCGCGTCCCACCACGTCGAGCGGGCCCGGCACCGGGTAGGCCGCGACCGGGGTGCCGCATGCCATCGATTCGACCATCACGAGGCCGAAGGTGTCGGTGACGCTCGGGAACACCATCACGTCCGCGGACCGGTAAACCGCCGCGAGCGAATCGCCATCGAGCAGGCCGAACCAGCGTGCCTGGGGAAAGCGCGCCTTCAGCTTCGCCATCGCGGGGCCGACGCCCGCCACCCATTTTTCGCCGGGCAGATCGAGCTCGAGAAACCTGTGGACCTGCTTTTCCACCGCGAGCCGGCCGACGTAGAGAAACACCGGCGCGGCGCCGCGCTCCACGCGCGAGCCGTCGGGGCGGAACAGTTCGTGGTTCACCCCGCGCGTCCAGAGCGTCGCGCGCGTGAAGCCGCGCTCGCGCAGGTCGTCGATGATCGCGGGCGTGGGCGCGAGCGTGGCGTGTGCCGCGTTGTGGAACTTGCGCAGCAGCGCATAGCTCCAGCGCGTCGGCAGGCGAAACCGCGCGTGCACGTACTCGGGAAAGCGGCTGTGATACGCGGTCGTGAAGGGCCAGTCGCGTTCGATCGCGATGCTGCGCGCCATCCAGCCGAGCGGGCCTTCGGTGGCGATGTGCAGGCAATCCGGATCGAACTCGTCGATGAGGCGCGCGACGCGCTCGCGCGTGGTGAGGGCCAGCGCGATCTCCGGATACGTGGGGCAGGGTATGCGCCGGAACTGCTGCGGCGAGAGGATCTGCAGCGTGTAGCCCATGCGCTGCAGCTCGCGCGTGGTCATCTTCAGCGTGCGGACCACGCCGTTCACTTGCGGCTCCCAGGCATCGGTGGCGATCGTGAGTTTCATCGTGATGGGCGTGCGGAAGTTGCGTCAGGGTGTGGACACGGTGGCGTCGGCGGCGCGCTGCCGCAGCATCACCCACGTCACGCAGGCCGCCACGAGGCCGCCGAATGCGAAGACGAGGGCGTGAAGCGGCCAGCGGCTGGCCACCAGCGAGGAATACGCGGCGAGCATCGCGAGCACGCACAGGTTCTCGTTGAAGTTCTGCACCGCGATGGACTCGCCGGGATGGAGGAGCAGCAAGCCGCGATGCTGCAGCAACGCGTTCATCGGCACGAGAAAGAACCCCGCGAGCGCGCCGACGGTGGCAAGCAGCGGGATCGCGAGCGCAACGGTCTTCACGAGCAGCAGCAGCGGCACCGAAAGACCCATGAGAATGCCAAGCGGCAGCACGCGCGGCGCATGCCGCAGGCTCACGCAGCGGCCCGCCGCGGCGGCACCGAGGGTGATGCCGGCCGCGACCACGCCTTGCAGATACGCCGCCTGGTCGAGACCGAGCTTGAGCGAGCTGCACGCCCAGGCGAGCACCACGAACTGCAGCGTCGCCCCCGCGCCCCAGAAGACCGTCGTGACGGCGAGCGACATGCCGCCCAGCGGATCGCGCCACAGCGTGGTGTTGGCGTGCACGAAGCGGCGCACGAGCGCGATCGCCTGCCATGGCGCGTGCGCGGTTCGCGCAACCCCTTGCGGCATCGCGAGATTCACCGCGCCGGCGAGGAGGTACAGAGCCAGCACGGCGAGCATGCCCGGGCCGAGTTGGGTCGAGATCGGCATCGCGCGGTCCACCGCATCGAGGATCGGCCATGCCGTGAAGCCCGGGCTTGCGAGGATCCCACCGAGGACGGTACCGAGGATGATCGCCGAGACGGTCGTGACTTCGAGCACGCCGTTGGCCCGCACCAGCGCGTCGGCCGGCACGAGTTCCGTGACGAGTCCGTACTTGGCGGGCGAGTAGCAGGCTGCACCGAAGCCCGCGAGCGCGAACGCCACAAGCGGGTCGATGCCGCAGAGGATGCCCGCGCAGGCGAGGCCCTTCAGCAGGTTGCTGTAAAGCATCACGCGGCCCTTGGGCCAGCGGTCGGCGAGCGCGGCCACGAAGGGCGCGAGCACGACGTACGCGACGGTGAAGAAGAGCTTCAGCATGGGGGCGAGCCATGCAGCCTCGTGCAGTTCGAGCAGGCGCGCGATCGTGACGACCAGGAGGGCGTTGTCGGCGAGGCCCGAGAGGAACTGGGCCGCGAACAGCAGGAGGACGCCCCCGCTCACTGGGAGGGATGCGAAAGCGGTGGTCGGCGCATGAGCTGCCATTGGATGGCAGGAATGTGTCGTGGCCGTGAAACGGCTCCGGCATCACGAACCCCTTCACCCCAACCCGGCCCCCTCGCTTCGCTCTCCCCCGGGGGGGAGAGGGAGCATCATCGGCCTCGTAGGGTGGGGTAACCGGGGTCACCGAAGGGCACCCCACCGCAACCGTCACCCTTCCGCGATCTCCGGGAAGTTCGAGATCTGCCGCTCGTCGTCGCTCGGCATCTGCGGGCTGCCGTCGGCCTTGGGCTTTTGCAGCTTGATGTGCGCCGCGAGTCCGCCGGAAGTCGTATTCGCGAGCGCGAAGATCCCGCCCATGCGCTGCACCGTCTTGTCGACGATCGCGAGGCCCAGACCCGCGCCCGTCGCGGCCGTGCGCGCCGCATCCCCACGGAAAAACGGCTTCACGAGATTCGGCAGCGCGTCCGCCGACACGCCCATGCCGTGGTCGCGCACCTTCAGCAGCACCCATTCGTTGCGCGACTTCGCGGCGATGTCCACCACCGCGATGCCCGTCTCGGGCGTCTTGCCGTAGCGCCGGGCGTTCTCCAGCAGGTTGGACACGACGCGGGCGAGCTCGACTTCGTCGGCCAGCACGTAAAGGCCGGGCGAGATGTCGAGATTGATGCGGATGTCGCCATGATCCTGGATCGCGTAGATGCACGCTTCGATCACGTCGTTCAGCGACACGGGCTTCAGTTCCGCATGATCGGGCCGCGCGTAGTCCAGGAACTTGTCGATGATGGCGTCGAGCTGGTCGATGTCGGCCGCCATGTGCTCGCGCGCGTCGGGGTCGGCGACGCTCATCTCCGTTTCGAGCCGGAGGCGCGCGAGCGGCGTGCGCAGGTCGTGCGAGATACCGGCCAGCATCACCGCGCGGTCCTGTTCGATCTTCGCGAGCTGCTGCGCCATGCGGTTGAAGCCGATGTTCACCTCGCGGATTTCGGGCGTCGCCGCCTTCTCGTCGAGCCGGCTCGCGTCGAAGTCGCCGTCGCGCACGCGGCTCGCCGCGAACGAAAGCTGCTTCAGCGGCCGGTTGATGAGACGCGCGATCACCGCCGCCCCCGCCAGCGAGAGCCCGGCCGCGGTGATCAGCCACGCAAGCCACGTGCGCCCGCCCGCCTGCATGAAGCGGTTGCGATCCAGCAGCATCCAGTAGTGGTCCACGTCGATGCGAAAGCCGATCCACAGACCCTGTTCGCCATTCACGCTGCTCGCCATCACCGTGCCCGCGCCGAGGCGCGTCACGAGTTCGTCGACGATGCGCTGGTCCATCTGCGTGCCCGTGATCGGGGTGTAGATGTCGACCGGCTCGCGCGGCACGATGCGCACGCCCTCCTGGTCGGCAAGCGTCTTGATCAGCGATACGCGCGCGATCGGGTCGGCGTGCACGAGCGCGGCGCGGCTCAGGTTCACGAGCGAGGCGATCTGCTGCGCCGTCTGCACCGCGCGCGGTTCGAGTTCGAGCGCGCGAAACGTCTGCAGCCAGGCGACGATGGACCCGATGAGAAGGATCGAGAGCAGGAAGAACGTGCGCCAGAAAAGCGACAGGCCCAGGCGCGGGCGCATCTCGAGTGGCGCGGGCCCCGTTTCGAGCGGAGCCGGGCCGGTGGCTTCGATGCCGTGGGGAACGCCTCGGATCATCCGCTCAGTTTAGCCCGCGCCGTCCGGCACGAACACATACCCCACGCCCCATACGGTCTGAATGAATCGCGGCGAAGCCGGGTCGGATTCGATCAGTTTGCGCAGGCGCGACACCTGCACGTCGAGGCTGCGGTCGAACGGCTCGAACTCGCGCCCGCGCGCGAGCTGCGCGAGCTTTTCGCGCGACAGCGGCTGGCGCGGGTGCCGCACGAGCGCCTTCAGCATCGCGAATTCGCCCGTGGTGAGCGGCAGTTCATCCCCGTTCTTGCGCAGCGTGCGCGCGCCCAGGTCGAAGGCGAACGGGCCGAAGCTCACGACTTCGTTGTCGCTCGACGGCGCGCCCGGCGCTTCCTGCGCGGGGCGGCGGCGCAGCACGGCATGCACGCGCGCGAGCAGCTCGCGCGGGTTGAAGGGCTTGCCGAGATAGTCGTCGGCGCCGACTTCCAGCCCCACGATGCGGTCCACGTCCTCGCCCTTGGCGGTGAGCATGATGATGGGCGTGCGGTCGTTGGCCGCGCGCAGGCGCCGGCAGATGGACAGGCCGTCCTCGCCGGGCATCATGAGGTCGAGCACGATCAGGTCCGCGGTCTCGCGAAGCATCAGGCGATTGAGCGCCTTGCCGTCTTCGGCAAGGATGACTTCGAAGCCCTCCTGCGTGAGGTAGCGGCGCAACAGGTCACGGATGCGCGCGTCGTCGTCCACCACCAGTATCTTGTCCGTGCGGGCTGCTGTCTGAGTCATGATGCTCCACAATCCGATTTGTAACTGAGCCGATTCTGAAGGGCTTTGTCACTGCCGATGCGAGAAATCCAAAGGGGTCTGACACAGTGTTACATATGTTGCCCCACCCGGCGGCTCTTCGCTGGGACGGAAGTGAACCGGCGGGCCGGGATGCCGTTGAAATACGAGACATGAGATTCGAGAAGTGCCTTGCCTTGTTCGCGGCCTCGGTCGCGGCTTCCCTCACGACCACGGGCGCGAAGGCGCAGCGGCTGCAGTGGGCGAGCTTGCGCGCGCCGGCAGCCCAGGCGATTGCCTCGCCGGACTTGCGCTCGACGGTGCGCCAGATCAACACGATGAAGCTGGGGCCCGCCGAATATCCGCGCCACCTCACGCCCGAGCAGCGCGCCGAACTGCGCCGCCAGCTCTCGCAGCCGCACGGGGGCGTGGACGTGACGCCTCGGGGCCGCGCGAATTGAAGCGCCTCCTGCTCTTGTGCGCGCTGGCGGCGTGCTGCACGGGCGCATTCGCGCAAGGAGCGTCGGCGCCTGCGCAAAACGTGCTGCAGCTGAGCGCGAGCGGTGTCGTGGAGGTCTCGCAGGACTTGCTGTCGCTGCACCTGAACACGACGCGCGAGGGCGCGGACCCGGCGCTCGTGCAAAGCCAGCTCAGGACGGCGCTCGATGCGGCACTGAACGAGGCGCGCAAGTCCGCGTCGCCCGGCCAGCTCGATGTGCGTACCGGCAATTTCGCGATCTATCCGCGCAATTCGCGCGACGGCAAGCTCAATGGCTGGCAGGGCCAGGCCGAGCTGGTGCTCGAAGGCCGCGACTTCGCCCGCATCACGCAGGCTGCGGGGCGCATCCAGACCATGACGCTTGCGGGAGCCGGCTTCGGGCTCAGCCGCGAGCAGCGCGCGAAGGTCGAGGGCGAAGCGCAGGCGATTGCGATCGAGCGGTTCAAGTCGCGTGCGATCGAGCTCGCGAAGGCGTTCGGCTTCAGCGGCTACACGTTGCGCGAAGTGAGTGTGCAAGATAGCGATGCGGGCTATCCGCGGCCGGTGATGATGCGCCAGGCCATGGCCGCCGAAGGCGCGGCGGCGCCGATCCCGGTGGAGGCGGGGCGCGCTTCGGTGACGGTGACGGTTTCGGGTTCGGTGCAGCTTCGCTAGGCGCCCGCGCGCATATCACTGCGCCGCCCAGCCTCCATCCATGTTCCACGCCACGCCGCGCACGTTCTTCGCGGCGTCGGAGCAGAAGAACACCGCGAGCTCGCCCAGTTCCTGCGGCGTCGTGAATTGCAGCGACGGCTCCTTCTCCGCGAGGAGTTGCCTCTTCGCTTCCTCGTCGGAGAGTCCCTGGGCGGACGCCTTCGCATCGACTTGCTTTTGCACGAGCGGCGTGAGCACCCAGCCCGGACAGATCGCGTTGCACGTGACGCCGGTGGTCGCGAGTTCGAGCGCGGTGACCTTGGTGAAGCCCACCAGCCCATGCTTGGCAGCGACGTAGGCCGATTTCTGCGCCGACGCCACGAGCCCGTGCACGGATGCGACGTTGATGATGCGTCCCCAGTTGGCCGACTTCATCGCGGGAATCGCGAGGCGCGAGGCATGGAAGGCGCTCGAGAGGTTGATCGCGATGATCGCGTCCCACTTCTCGGGCGGAAAGTCCTCCACCGGGGCGACGTGCTGGATGCCCGCGTTGTTCACGAGGATGTCGACGCGGCCGAACTGCGCGGCGGCATATTTCATCATGTCCTCGATCTCGGCGGGCTTGCTCATGTCCGCGCCGTGGTAGGCCGCTTTCACGCCGAGCGCGGCGACTTCGGCCTTCGGCCCCTCGGTGTCGCCGAAGCCGTTCAGGACGATGTTCGCGCCTTCTCGCGCGAGCGCCTTCGCGATGCCCAGCCCGATGCCGCTCGTGGAACCCGTGACGAGTGCGGTCTTGCCCTTCAGCATGTGTTCTCTCCGTCGTGAGATTGGTAGGATGGAAGCCGACATTTCAAGTATCGATGTTTTTCTGGCGCCATGGCCGACCCTAAGCTGAACTACGTATCCTGTCCCGACAAGGGCCCCGGCCATCGCATGGCTTACTGGGAGTGGGGCGACCCGCGGGCCGGGCATGTGGTGCTCTGCGTGCACGGCCTCTTCCGGCAGGGCCGCGACTTCGACACGCTCGCGCAGGCGCTCGTCGAGCGCTCGTGCGGCAAGGTGCGCGTCGTGTGTCCCGACGTCGTCGGGCGCGGCAAGAGCGACTGGCTCGCCGACCCCGCCGGCTACGAAATACCTACGTACGTGATGGACACGCTGCAACTCCTCGGGCAGCTTCACGCGCAGTCGCCGATCGAAAAGCTCGACTGGGTCGGCACGAGCATGGGCGGCCTGATCGGCATGGCCGTCTGCGGCACGCCGAACCTGCCGCTGCCGGCTGCCGTGCGCAGGCTGGTGCTGAACGACGTGGGCCCGGTCGTGCAGTGGGCGTTCGTCGCCCGGCTGCAAAGCTACGCGGGCCAGGTCGGGCACTTCCAGAGCGAGGAAGAAGCCGCCGACGCGATGTGGGCGATCTCGCATACCTTCGGGCCCCATACGCGCGAGCAATGGCTGGCCCTGAGCCGCCCCATGCTGCGGCCGCACGAGGATGGCGGCTGGAAGCTGCACTACGACCCGGCGGTGGCTGTTCCCATCAAGGCGCTCACGCCCGAAACCGCGGCGCAGGGGCAGGCGACGATCTGGGGCCTTTACGACAACATTCGCGCTCGCACGCTGCTCACGCGCGGCGCGCAGTCCGACCTCCTCGCGCGCGAGACCGCCATGGAAATGACCTGCCGCGGGCCGAAAGCGGAGGTCGTCGAATTCGAAGGCGTGGGTCACGCGCCCACCCTCGTCGCTCCCGACCAGGTCGAGGCCGTGGCCTCGTTTCTCCTCGCGCCGGATTCACCCGCCGATGAAAAGCCACCAGGCGGAACAGGTTGAGGCGGTCCCCGAGCTGATCGCGGCGACCGAGCAGGCGTTGCCGCGCCAGGCGGACGCGCTGCACCGGGCGCGCGCGTTCGCCGAGCCGTTCATCGCGGGCGAGACGCTCGACACGGGCGAGAACACGCTCGCGCATGCGGATGCCGTCGCGGCGATCCTCAAAGGCATGGGCGGCTCCGAGGCGATGCAGGCCGCGAGCTATCTCGTCTACGCGGCGCCGCATCTCGCCAAGCCCGAGGACGTGATCGCCAAGGCCTTCGGCGACAGCTACGCCGCGCTCGCGATCGAGACGACCAAGCTCGTGCGCGTGCAGCGGCGCTCGCGCGACGCGGACGATGCCGCGCAGCTCGCGCCCGATCCGCGCGTGCAGACGGAAAACGTGCGCAAGATGCTGCTCGCCTTCTCGCGCGACTTGCGCGTGGTGCTGCTGCGGCTCGCCTCGCGCCTGCAGACGCTTCGCTATCACGCGCAGACGAAGCTGCCGTGCCCCGCGAGCGTCGCGCGCGAATCGCTCGAGGTGTTCGCGCCGCTCGCCAACCGGCTGGGCATCTGGCAGATGAAGTGGGAAATGGAAGACCTCGCCTTCCGCTTCCTCGAGCCCGACACCTACAAGCGTGTGGCGAAGCTGCTGGACGAAAAGCGCGTCGAGCGCGAAGAGTACGTGGAGCAGCTGCGTTCGCGGCTCGCGGCCGAGCTGAAGTCGCAGGGCATCCATGCCGAAGTGCACGGCCGGCCCAAGCACATCTACAGCATCGTGAAGAAGATGCGCGGCAAGTCGCTCGACTTCGAGAAGGTGTTCGACATTCGCGCGCTGCGCGTGATCGTGCCCGAGGTGAAGGACTGCTACGCGGCGCTCTCGTGGGTGCATTCGCGCTTCACGCCGCTCGTGGAGGAGTTCGACGACTACATCGCCCGGCCCAAGCCGAACGGCTACCAGTCGCTGCACACGATCGTGCGCGACGAGCAGGGGCGCGCCATCGAGATCCAGATTCGCACGCGCGCGATGCACGAACACGCCGAGCATGGCGTGGCGGCGCACTGGGCCTACAAGGAAGCGGGCGCCAAGGGCTATGGCGGCGTGAGCGCCTCGAGCGAGTACGACGCGAAGATCGCGGTGCTGAGGCAACTCCTCGCGTGGGAGCGCGACCTCTCGGGCGCATCGCCGCAAGGGCTCTTCGAGGACCGCATCTACGTCCTCACGCCGCAGGCTTCCATCGTGGAACTGCCGCAGGGTGCGACGCCCGTGGACTTCGCGTACTCGGTGCACACGAGCCTCGGCCACCGCTGCCGCGGCGCGCGCGTGGACGGCGCGATGGTGCCGCTCAACACGCCGCTGCAAAACGGCCAGACGGTGGAAATCGTCGCGGCGAAGGAAGGCGGGCCCTCGCGCGACTGGCTCAACGCGGACCTGGGCTTTCTTGCGAGCCATCGCGCACGGGCGAAAGTGCGTGCGTGGTTCAACGAGCAGCAGCGCCACGAGACGGTGGCGCGCGGGCGCGAACTCGTGGAAAAGCTCCTGCAGCGCGAAGGCCGCACCGCGATCAAGCTGGAGGTGCTCGCGGAGCAGCTCGGGTTCAAGTCGGCGGAGGACCTCTTCGCCGTGGTCGGCAAGGACGAGTTCTCGCTGAAGCAGATCGAGGCCGTGCTGAAGCCGCATGCCGAGCCGCTGCCGCAGGACGAGTTCCTTCTGAAGAAGCCGCGCGCGCCGGAGAAGTCGCCCAAGGGCGGCGTGCTCGTGGTGGGCGTCGATTCGCTCATGACGCAGCTTGCGAAGTGCTGCAAGCCGGCGCCGCCGGATGCGATCCGCGGCTTCGTCACGCGCGGCAAGGGCGTCACGATCCACCGCGCGACCTGCGCGAACTTCCGCGAGATGGCGGCGAAGTCGCCCGAACGCGTGATCGAGGTGGACTGGGGCAAAGGCGAAGGCAAGGGCACGGTGGATGGCGGCCCGGTCTACCCGGTGGATGTCGCCGTGGAGGCGTCGGACCGCCAGGGGCTTTTGCGCGACATCTCGGAGGTGTTCGCGAAGGAGAAGATGAACGTGGTCGGCGTGCAGACGCAGTCCGTGCGGGGGACGGCGTGGATGATGTTCACGGTGGAAGTCGCCGATTCGGCCCGGCTCGCGAAGGTGCTGACGCTGGTGGCGGAAGTGAATGGGGTGCGCTCGGCGCGGCGGCGTTGAAGCCGCGCGGGATGTGAAGGACAATCGCGGACATGGAACCTGTGGTCGCGAAACATTCGCTCAGGGACCCGTCGCAGGCGCAGAAGAATCTGGCCTACTGGCTGGCCCAGCCGATCGAAGCCCGTATCGCGGCCGTCGAGGCCCTGAGGCTGCAGCGACATCCGGAACTGTCCGATGCTGACCAAGGACTTCAAAGAGTTTGCCGCATCACTCGCCGCCAACGGGGCTGAGTACCTGATCGTGGGGGGCTATGCATCTCGAGGATCTTGGCGGGCCGCCATCGGATCCGCAGCCGAGGAGGTAGGTCGTCGCTCCTGCTACAATCGTCGGCTCAACACCCAGGCGCGTAGCTCAGCTGGTTAGAGCACCACCTTGACATGGTGGGGGTCGTTGGTTCGAGTCCAATCGCGCCTACCATTCCTCTTTCGACGGCACGCACCCCTTCAGGGTAAACCTTGGCATGCGCCAAGGTCTCGCTCCCTAGAATCTGCTGCAATGCACTAGAAGCGCGAGCCGCGGGAAGGCGGCACAGGAGAATCGCCTCGTGACTGCCAAGAAGACGAGCGGCGCGCCCCGACCGGCGCAACGCGTGATCAAGAAGTACCCGAACCGCCGCCTCTACGACACCGACACCTCCACGTACATCACGCTCGCCGACGTGAAGCAGCTCGTGATGGAGGGCGAATCCTTCGTCGTGCGCGACGCGAAGACGAACGACGACCTCACGCGCGCCATCCTGCTGCAGATCATCCTCGAAGAAGAAGCGGGCGGCGCGCCGATGTTCAGCGAAGCGGCGCTCGCCAACATCATCCGCTTCTACGGCCACGCCATGCAGGGCTTCATGGGCAGCTACCTCGAAAAGAACGTGCAGGCCTTCACCGACTTGCAAAAGCAGCTCGCCGAACAGTCGAAGAACATCGCGCCCGAGGTGTGGGCGCAGTTCATGAACGCGCAGAACCCGCTCATGCAGGGCTTCATGGGCAGCTACGCCGAGCAGTCGAAGCAGATGCTCGAAAAGATGCAGGAGCAGGTGCAAAAGCAGACGGAGCAGATGCTCGGGGCTTTCGGCATCAAGCGCTGAGGGTATCCGGCTCGTCCTCGGCCGGCATCGGCAGCTCCAGCACGAAAAGCGCCCCGCGGCCCGGGCCGTCGCTTTGCGCCGCGAGCCGCCCGCCCATTTCCATGGCCGCGAGGGCACTGCTGTGCAGGCCGAAGCCGTGGCCGTCCCTGCGCGTCGTGAATCCGTGCGCGAAGAGACGCTTCAGGTTGTCCTGCGTGATGCCTTCGCCCGTATCCCGCACCGCGATGCGCAGGCGCTCGCCCGCGTCGTCCCGTGCGACGACTTCGCTGTCCAGCGTGATCCGTCGCATGTCCTCGGGAATGCCTTCCATGGCCTGAGCGGCATTCGAGATGAGATTCACGAGGATCTGCAGCAGGCGCGGCCGGTCGAGCGGCACGGGGGGCACGTCCCGGTAGCGCCGCTCGATCGCGATCGAGCGCTGCGCGATCGCGCCGGCGCTCATGCGCAGCGCCTCTTCCACGAGTTCGTGCGGGCGCACCCTCTCCACCACGCTGGAAGGGCCGGCATGCGACTGCTGCCGCGCCACGACGTGGCTCACGTGGTCCACGCTGCTCGCGAGGCGATCGAGGTCGGCAAGCGTCGTCAGCTGCTCCGCGCGAAGCGTCCGCGCAAGCTCCTCCAGATAGACGAGCAGGGCCTTCCCACGCCTGTCGTTCTGCACGAAATCCTGCAGGTCGTGCTCATGCTCTCTCATCAGCGCCACGGCGCGCGCGAGGCCGTCGACGCGCGAGTTGTCGATCGTGCGGCGCATCACGCCCGCGGAGACGTTGATGCTGTTGAGCACATTGCCGATGTTGTGCAGAACGTTGTTGGCGATTTCGGCCATGCCCGCGCGCCGCGCGGTGGACACGAGCTTCGCCTGCATCTGCTGCAGCTGCCGCGTGCGTTCGTGCACGCGCTGCTCCAGGCTTTCGTAGAGCTGGGCATTCACCAGCGAGACGGCGAGCTGTCCGGCGATGAGCATCACCGCATCGAGCCGCTCCCCATTGAATGCGCCGCGTCCCTGGCGGCTTTCCAGCAGCACCATGGCACGCACGCCGCCCTGGTTGGCGATGGGCACGAGCAAGAGCGAGCACACGGCAACGCCGGCGAAGTACGGATCGAGCGCGAAGCGGCCGTCGCGCGGCGCGTCGTCCACGAGCAGCGGCTCGTGCGTGCGCTCCGCATAGCGCAGGGCCGACAAGGGCAGCAGGCCTTTTTGGGCCGCTTCGGTGGCGCTCAGCACCGCGCCCGAGGGCGTCGTCGGCAGCAGCCACCACTGCTCGTCGCTCCAGGAGAGCACCAGCACCTTCGTCGCGCCGCTCAGGGTGGCGAGGACGTCGGTCACCCGCGCGGCGAGACGCTCGCGGCTCGTCTCCGAGCTCAGGGCCTGCGAGGCGCGCAGCACGCCCATCAGGTCCAGCGCGTCGGAGGAAACGCTCAAGGTGTTGGTGCTGCGCACGGAAATGCGCGGCCCGGCGCCTTGCCCCGCCGCCCCGGCGACCGGCGAGCCGCGCTGGAGGAAGGGATGATCCTGCTCCATGCGAGCCACCTTGCCCGACGCGCCCCAGCTTTCGTAGTGGTCCCGCGCTTCGGCCAGAAGCTTGCGGCCCGTGTGCGAGAGGCCATGCGTCGACTGGAAGAGACCCGCCCGTTCGGTGACGAGGGCGCTGTGCCAGGGGCGATGGCGGCTCTGCACTTCGGTGAGGGCGGCATCGAACGCGGTGGCCGCCTTCAGCGTCTCGCCCCGCGCCCACGCCGCCTCGGCCTGCACGAGCCGCGCGAGATGGCCGAAGTTGTGCGGCTGATCCGCGGCCCGGCCTTCCAGCCAGCGCGAGCAGGTCTCGAGCCGAGCGAGCAGCGCGGCACGGTCGAGCCCGGGATCGTCGCGCGCCTGCTGCAGCCGCCACGCGCACCCGAGCGCCGTGCACAGATTGGCGTGCACCGAGATGTAGTAGCCCGGAACAACCGACATGACGGCCATCACGTAGCCCGAATGCCGCTGCAGCGTCGCCGTGTCGCCGAAGAGGAGCGCACCCAGCATGCGGCGGGAGAGATAGGCGTTCTTGACGAAGGGGATGGCCTCGATGCGGGCGAGATAGGCCTCTTCGTCGAACCGGTCGTCGCTGAACGAGCCGGGGGCGCGGGTCTGGCCCCGCAATGCGCGAATCAACTGCCGCTCGCCGGTGTTCAACGCCTCCAGGCTCGTGTTGCCCGCGCGTTGCGCGAGGACCATGGCGGTGCCCATCGCGGCGTCGGCGGCGTCGAGCGTCGGCGCGATCTCGAGCGTGGTCGTGATGACGGTGCGGTGAACGTACCCGGCATAGGCGAGGTCGCCTTCCGTCTGCATGCCCTCGTAGGCGCGCCGCGCGTGGTGATAGGCGTTTTCGAGCGGCTCGAACCAGTGGCACGACGTGCTCGCGAACATGTTGCGAGCTTCGGAGGCGTGCGGCTCCCAGCCGAGCGTTTCGCCCACCGTGAGGACGTGCCGCGCGATCTCGTAGCCGCAGGCGAAATCCTGGCGGACGCTCAGCAGCATCGTGCTCATCCGGCCGAGGCATGCGATCAGTTCCGGACTCGGACCGTGTTCGGCCCAGAGGCGCTGGCCTTCCAGCAGCACCCATACCAGCGGCCGCTTGTCCGGGAAGGCATGCGCCGGGCGCGCGGTGCGGCTCAGGAGCTTGGCGATGGCGAGGAGCCGCGGCTGCGCGATCCGGGGCCGCGTCGCGTGATCGACGCGTGCGTCCTGCCGGATCCAGTCGAGGAGCGCGTCGAGCCGCCGGTCGGCATCGGCCGCGCCGTAGTCGGGCGGCGCTTCCAGGCCGAGGCGTGCGAGCAGCCGCAGCCCCAGATGCAGCGCATCGCCCATGAGCTCGCGCTGGAACACGCTGCGAATCTGCAGGCACGCGGGCTCGAGGAGGTCCAGCGGGTCCACCGTGCGCGCTTCGATCGCGGCGTACAGCGCGTCCGACTCCTCCAGCCGCCCCAGGCAATAGAGCGCGGCATGCCGGCCCATGTCGATCGCATCGCGCAGCGCCGCATCGGCCGGATCGTTGACGGCGGCGAGGAGCGAAGCGGCGGCGGCGAGGTAGCGTTCGGCAAGCGGATAGCTCGCGCCGTTGACGAGCTTGCGCGCGAGCTGGTGGAAGAGATGCGCGGCGCGGCGCCGTTCCTCGTGCGCATCCAGCAGCTCGAAGCAGGCGAGGTACTGCTGCGCGGCCTCGGCTTCGTAGCGGGCTTCGCGGGCCAGCCGCCTCGCCATGGCGAGCTGCAGCGCGGACCGGGCGGCGGCGTCCATCGCGTCCAGCACGGCCTGCTGCACGCGGTCATGCCGGAAGTGCACGGTGTCCGCCGGAGCGAGGGAATCCGCGAGCAGCAAGCCGTCGTCCAGCGCGGCACGCAGCAGATCGCGCAGGCCCGCGGCGTCGATGCCCGCGGACGCGGCGAGCAGTTCGCACTCCACCGTGCTGCCGAGGCAGCTCATGGCCTGCAGCACGGCGCGGGTAGCCGGCGGCAGCCGCGCGATGCGCGCGGCCAGCAGATCCACGACGTTGCCTCGGTCGACAAACCGGCGGATCGCCCCATCGTCCCATTCCCAGCCGTGCTCGGCGAGCCGGAGCACGCTTTCGCGGCGTAAGGCGTTGACCATCTCCACCGTGTCGAACGGATTGCCGTGCGTGAGGGCGCCCAGCGCGCGTCCGAGCCGTCGCGCAGCGCCGCCTTCGAGGCGCAGCATCCGTCCGGCGAGTTCGGCCATGCCTTCTTCGTCGAGGCCTTCGAGCGCGATGGACACGGGGGGATCGGGCTGTTCGCGCCACTGCGCGAGCAGCGGCACGAGAGCATGGCCGGCATCCAGTTCGTCCCCCCGATACGCGCCGACCAGCAGGAGCCCGGAAAGCCCCGGCTCGCGCATGAGACGCCCGAATGCGCGCAGCGACAGCGCACCCGCCCACTGCAGGTCGTCCAGCACGAGCACGAGCGGGCGCTCGGGTGAGGCGACCGCCGCGAGCAGGTCCACCGTGGCTTGCTGCACGAGCAGTTCCGCCTCGGGCGGGTCGACCTCGGTTGCGCGGGGCTGTTCCCCGAGCAGAAGCGCAAGCTCCGGCAGCGTCCGCGTCATCACGCCCGCGCCCCGGCCGAGCCGCTTCAGGATGCGCTCGCGCTGCGCCGCCAGGTCATCGCGCGGCAGCGCGAGCAGCAGTCTGCCGAGCGCCCGCCCCGCCTGCGTGAGCCCACCGGCCGTGGCCCCTTCCT
Organism: Ramlibacter sp.; assembly: GCF_035548915.1. Taxonomy (GTDB): domain Bacteria; phylum Pseudomonadota; class Gammaproteobacteria; order Burkholderiales; family Burkholderiaceae_C; genus Ramlibacter. Next base: position 206,318 of record NZ_DASZSE010000018.1, read on the forward strand.
TCTGGAACTGGTCGAACTTGCCCTGCACGAACCAGCCGCCCGCGGCCGCCGCGATGGGCCTCAATTCGTCGATGAGGGCGCTCTTGCCCACGCCGGCCGCCCCCGCGACCAGCACCGTGCGGGGCGAACGCCCGAGATCGTCGAAGGCGCTTCGCAGCAGCGCGCGCTGCTCGTCGCGTCCGATCAGCTCGCGCGGCGGCGCGATCCGGGCGGGGAAGTCCCGCTCGCCCAACACGAAGAGCGTGTCGCGGCCCGACAGGACGTCCGACCGGACCCGCAGCAGATCGTGCAGCAGCCCCTCCGCGCTCTGGTAGCGCTGCTCCGGGGCCTTGGCCAGCAGGCGCATGATGACCGCGGAGAGCGCGAGCGGCAGGCTCGCGCCGGACCCCGACGGCGCCACCGGTTCGCGCACCAGGTGATCGTGGATGAGCTGCAGGGCGTCCGTCGCCTCGAACGGCGGCTTGCCGCAGGTGAACTCGTAGAGCGTCACGCCGAGTGCATAGAGATCGGAGCGCTGGTCCACGGCGTGGCCGGTGCGGCCGGTCTGCTCGGGTGCGAGATAGGCCAGGGTGCCCGCGATGCGCGCGTTCTGCGCGAGAGACCACTGCGACTCCGCCAGGACGGCGATGTCGAAGTCGATCAGCACCGGCCGTCCCTCGGGCGACAGCAGGATGTTCGCCGGGTTGATGTCCCGATGGATGACGCCGGCGCGATGGACTTCGGCCAGGATGCGCGCAAGCTGAATGGCCAGCGAGAGCACCGTGGCGGGATCGAACGCGCCAGCGGACATCGCCTGGGCCAGACTCGTGCCGCCGATATCCTGCAGCGCGAGCACGCCGGGCGGGCCCCTGCCCTGGGCGAGCTGGACGACGCCTTCGATGCCGCCCATCCGCGCGAGCATGCCCGCTTCGTTGTGCAGCCGCCGCTCCGCGTTGGAGCCGAGGTATTCCTTGCAGATCAGCCGGTTCGCGGCCGAGGCATCGCCCAGGCGAAAGACTCTTGTCGTTTCGCTCGCGTACAGCGCATCGCTCATGTCGATGCCGCCGGGACCGGTCATTGCCGTGGCCTGGGTCGAGGGGAGCATCTGGTGGAATGCATGAAACCGGATGTATCGTCGAGCAGCGTACAAGCGCCGCGCGAACACTGCAATCCCCCCGGTGCGCACCGGCGTGTCCTGCCGTCACCCGCCCGCGCCGGACTCCCGAAGGGCGAACGCCGTCGCGCGGTACTTCCGCTCCAGCCGCCGCCCGAGCATCGTGAGCGGATAGCACAGCAGGAAGTAGGCGAGCCCGAGCAGAGCGAAGAGGTCCGCGGAATGATCGCGCACGTTCTCGTTCAGGCGCTGGAACTCCATCGACAGTTCGTGCATGCCGATCACCGAGGCGAGCGCCGTTTCCTTGATGAGGAGCACGAGCTGGTTCACGATGCTCGGAAGCACGTTGCGCAGCGCCTGCGGCAGGACCACCGCGCGCAAGGCGGCGAAACGCGTGAAGCCGAGCGCTCGCGCGGCATCGTATTGGCCCGCTCCGACCGCTTCGATGCCCGCCAGCATCGCCTGCGAGAGATAGGCGCCGTTGAAGACGACGAGCACGACCATCAGCACGACCCACAGCGGCGTCGCCATCCCGAATGCCATCGGGATCAGGAGATAGGCCCACAGCAGATGGACCACCAGCGGAACGCCGCGAACGTAGAACACGAACAGCTCGAACGCGCCGCGCAGCCATTTCCACGGACTCGCGAGGCCGCAGAGCATGGCCAGGGCCGCCGGCACGGTGAGCAGCAGCCCGCCCACCGCCAGCAAGAGGGTGAGAGCGAGCCCGCCGAGCGGGCCTTCGGGGTAGTAGCCGAGCAGCAGCTGCAGCCAGTAGGTCCGGACGATTTCAATCATCGCGGTCCGCGATCCGAAGGCGCGGCACGCGCGCGGCGTAGAAGCGGGCGAGGCCGGTCCACATCAGCGCCATGAGCAGGAAGAAGAGCGTCGTGAACACGTAGACGCTCACCGACTGGAACGAGGCGCTTTGCACGGTGCGCGTCACGTGCGCGAGCTCGGGCACGCCGATCACGAGCGAGATGGTGGTGTTCTTGGTGAGCGTCATCGCCTGGCCGAGGAGCGGCGGCACCGTGGCGCGCAGTGCCTGCGGCAGAATCACGAACCTGAAGGCTTGCAGCCGGGCAAATCCGAGCGACCGCGCGGCGTCGAGCTGCCCGGCCGGAATGCCGCGGATGCCGCTTCGCAGGTCTTCGGAGACGAACGCGGACGCGTACAGAACGAGCGCAACGAGCGCCGACCAGAACCCGACATCTCGCGCGTAGAGCCAGGTGCGGATGCCTTCGGGCAGCAGCTCGGGCGCGCCGTAGTACCAGAACATCAGGTGCACGAGCAGCGGAACGGTGCGCGTGCCTTCGACGAAGGCCGTTGCGGCGGCCGCGATCGCGCGAACGCCCGAGGACCGCAGGAGCGCGATCGCGATGCCGCCGGCGAGCGCGCCGGCCGACGCATAGGCGGTGAGCTGCAGAGTGGTCCAGAGTCCCTTCCACAGCATGGCCCGGAATTCGGGCCGAAAGAGCACGCCCCAGTCGAGACCGTCCATCGCCCCCACGGCCTGGCGCGACGCAGTCAGCTGCCCTGATACGGGGCGAACCTGAAGGACCGTTTCATCCTGAGCTGGGAGTTCGCACCGAACCAGCGATCGAAGATTTCAGCCGCTTCTCCGGACTGCTCCAGTTGCGCGAGAGCCCTGTTCACTTCGGCGAGCAGCCGCGGCTCGCCCTTGCGCACGGCCAAGCCGATCTGCTGGTTGTCGACGGCCTGATCGAGGATCTGGAACTTGTCCGTCTTCGTGCCGATCACGCCGCGCAGCGTGGTCTCGTCGCCGCCCATGGCATCCACCTTGCCTTGCTCCAGCGCGAGGAACGCGTTGGCCGGACTCGGAAAGCCGATCACCTGCGGGTTGTCGATCACCTTGGGCAGCTTGATTTCGAGATTGGCGCCCTCGGTGGCGGAAAACCGCTTGCCCGCGAGGTCGGCGAACGTCTTGTAGCCCCTGTCCGCCGGCACGGCGACCTTGGCGCTCGTCACGAGGTAGTTGTAGCTGAAGTCCACCTGCTTCGCGCGCTCGGGCGTGTTGGTGATCGCGGCGAGGCCGAGGTCGGTGCGGCCCTGCTGGACGTCGGTGACCCGCGTGACGAGCGTGATGAACACGAGCTCCGGCTTCACGCCAAGCGACTTCGCCACGGCCTCGCAAATGTCGATGTCGTAGCCCACCAGCTTGCGGGTGTTCGGGTCCGCGACGAAGGAGTAGGGTTTCGCGCCCGGCCCGATGCCGCATTTGAGCACCCCGGCGGACTTGATGGCGTCCAGCTGGTCGGCCCGCGCCGCGGTGTGCAGCGCGCAGGCCGCGAAGACGGATACGAGTGCAAGGCACCGGAAGAATCCCGGCGCGCGCGCCGAATGGTCGCTCATGTGTGCTCCTCCTGAATCGAACGTCCGAAGTTGCAGCATGAGTGCGCCGCGAAGACGTTGTCATCGATAAAAACCCGATGCGCTCGGCGAGCCGGCCGCGTCGCGGCCGCGCATCCGGATCACGCGCCGCCGAGCGGCACTTCGAGCGTGAAGGTGGCGCCTCGCGCGGGCCCTTCGCTCGACGCCGTGAGCGCGCCTCCCATTTCCCGCGCCGCGAGCGCGCTGCTGTGCAATCCGAAGCCATGCCCCGTCACGCGGGTCGTGAAGCCATGCGAGAAGATGCGCGTGAGGTTCTCGGGCGCGATGCCTTCTCCCGTGTCGCTCACGGTCATGCGAAGACGCGCGCCACCGGCCGCGCCGTCGCGCACGAGGCCGGTCGTGAGCACGAGTTCGCGTTCGCGCCCGCTCACGCCGGACATGGCCTGTGCCGCGTTGCGGATCAGGTTCACGAGAATCTGCAGCACCCGCTGCCGGTCCAGCGCGGCGACCGGCACGTGCTCGAACCGCCGCACGACGGCGAGGCCGCAAGTCGCGATCTCCTCTTCGCACAGGTGCAGGGCCTGCTCCAGCAGTTCCTCCGCCCGCGCGGCCTCCACCACGCTCGACGGGCCGGCATGCGACTGCTGCGTGGCGACGACGTGCTTGATGTGGTCGATGCTGCTCGTGAGCCGGTCGAGGTCCGCGAGCGCGTTGTTGCGCTCGAGCCGCAGCGCCGTGTCGAGTTCGGCCAGATAGGAGCGCAGGGCCTTGCCCTGCGTGCCGCTTTCCACGAAGCGCCCGAGGTCGCTCGCCGGATCGTGCATCAGCTTCACGGCGCGCGACAGGCCCTCGGCCTTCGACGCATTGATCGCGCGGCGCACAACGCCCGCCGAGATGTTGACGCTGTTCAGGACATTGCCGACGTTGTGCAGCACGTTGTTCGCGATCTCGGCCATGCCCGCGCGGCGCGCGGTGCTCACGAGCCGGGCTTGCGTCTGCTCCAGTTCGTGCGTGCGCGACAACACGCGCTGCTCGAGGCTTTCGTAGAGCTGCGCGTTGGCGAGCGACACGGCGAGCTGCCCCGCGATCAGCATCACCGCGTCGAGCCGCTCGGCGTTGAAGGCCGAGCGGACCTGGCGATTCTCGAGCAGGAGCATGGCACGTGCGGCGCCCTGCGCCGAAATCGGCGCGGCCAGCAGCGAGCAAAGCGCAACGCCTTCGAAGTACGGATCGCGCGCGAAGCGGTCGTCCGAAAGCGCGTCTTCCACCACCAGGGCCTCGCCGGTGCGTTCCGCATAGGCGAACACCGAAAGCGGCAGGCGGCCGCCTCGGGCGGCTTCCACGACCGTCATCGACGCCGCTCCAGCGCCGGGCGCGAGCAGCCACCACTGATCCTCGATGCACGACAGCACCGCGATGCGGGTCGCGCCCGTGAGCGCGGCCAGCACTTCGGTCACGCGGGCGGCCAGGCTGTCGAGGCTCGTTTCCGAACTGAGCGCCTGCGAGGCGCGCAGCACGCCCATCAGGTCCAGCACGTGCGTGTTCACGGGCGAGCTGTGCTGGCTCGCCCGGCGCGAGGAGATTCGCTCCGCCGTCCGCAGCCAGGGGTGCTCCACCTCCAGCAGCGCCGATTTCGCGGACGCGCCCCAGGCCCGGAACTGGTCGCGCGCCTGGGCGAGCAAGGCGCGGCCGCTGCGTTCGAGCCCCTGCGCGAGATGAAAGCGCGCCGCGCGCTCGGCGATCAGCGCGCCGTGCCACGGGCGCCTTCGATGCTGCGCCTGTCCCATCGCATCTTCGAAGAGCGTCGCCGCCTGCCAGAACTCCCGGCGGGCCCACGCCTGTTCGGCTTCGACGAAACGCACGAGATGGCCGAAGTTCGTGGCCTGGTCGGCCGCGCGTCTTGCAAGCCACGCTCGGCAGGCTTCGAGTTCGTCGTGCAGCGTCTGCGCCCCGATCACGTCCGCGTCGTCCCGCTGCAGCCGCCACGCGAGCGCGAGCGCCCGAAAAAGCCGCACGTGCGCGAGCGAGTAGTAGCCCGGGATGGCGGCGACGAGCGCGGCCGCCGCGCTGGAATGCTTTTCGAGCGCGTCCGCGTCGCCGCGCAGCGCGAAGGCGAGGCACTTGCGCAGGTGATGGTTGAACATCGCCATCGGCAGCCGGCGGGCCCGGGCGAGCCAGGCTTCTTCCGCCGCGTCGGTGTCGCCCAGGCGGCCGAGCGCCTGCGGGTCGCCCCGCAGCGATGCGACGAGCGCCTTTTCGGTGAGATTGACGATGACCGCGTGGTGATTGGCCGTGCGCTCGGCAAGCGCCTGGCTTGCCTCCAGCTCCGCATCCAGGTGCTCGAGCGTGGGTGCGCAATCGAGGAGGGCGGGGATCGTCGCCCGATAGCTGTAGCAGACGTAGAGGGCGTCGGCCCCCTGCAGTCCGTCGCGCGCGCGCATCACATGGTCGATCGCGTGCTCGAGCGGCTCGAACCAGTGGCAGGAGCCGATCGCGAAGACGATGCGGGCCTCGAAGATGTCGGGCTCGAAAGCGCGCGCCTCGCCGACGGCGAGCACGTGCCGCGCGGCGAGGTAGCCCGCGCGGAACTCCTCGCGTGCTTCCACGAGGAGGGCGCTCATGCGCGCGAGGCTCAGCACGAGCGCGCCGCAGGGGCCGTGCTCGTCCCACAGCCGCGCGCTTTCGCGCATCAGCCAGGTGGCAACGTGCTTGTTCACGACGAAGGCCGAGCGTTGCAGCCGCGCATGCACGCGCGACGCGGCGAGCGCGCGCGGATCCGACAGATTTTCGCGCGCACCCAGGTCGAGCGAGTGGTCCTCGTCGATCCATTGCCGCAGCGCGTCGAGCCGGGCGGCCGTATCGGCGGGCGTATGGGCGGCGGGCACCGCGAAGCCGAGCCGCGCGAGCAGCTTCAGCCCCAGCTCGACGCCTTCGGCCGAGCGCGCTCGCCATTCGAAGCTGCGAATCTGCAGGCACACCGATTCCGAAAGCGCGAGCGGATCGGTGAGCCTTTCCTGCACGATCGCGAACACGGCGTCGGCCTCGTCGAGCCGTCCGAGGCTGTAGAGCGCGGCGTGGCGGGCCGCCTCCACCGAGTCGCGCAGGGCCTCGTCGGCCGGGTCGGCGAGGCTCGCGAGCAGCGTGCTCGCCGCGGCGAGATACGTTTCGGCGAGCGTGAAGTTCGCGACGTCCGCGAGTCTTGCCGCGAGGCTGTGGAACAGCCGCGCGGCGGTGCGGCGTTCGGCCGGGTCGGTGAGCAGGTGGGCGCAGCCGAGGTACTGCTGCGTCATGTGCTGGCGAAACGAGGACTGCTGCGCGAGACGGCGCGCCATGGCGAGCTGCAGCCGGTCACGCGCCGGCGCGTCCATGCGTGCGAGCACGGCCTGCTGCACGCGGTCGTGACGGAAGCGAAGCACGTCGCGCGTGTCGCCCTCGGCCACGAGGAGTCCGTCTTCGAGCGGCGCGCGCAGCGCTTCGTCGAGCGCGCCTTCCTCCAGATGAGCGGCCACCTGCGCGAGCTCGCGCGGCACCGAGCCGCCGATGCAGCTCATGCACGCGAGGACCGACTGGGACGCGAGCGGCAGCCGCTCGATGCGCGCGGCGAGCAAGTCCCCCACCGTGCCACGGCCCACGAAGCGATGAATTTCGGCGGTGTCCCACGTCCAGCCATGCAGGACCGGCCGGCCCTGCGGGTCCTGCCGATCCTGGAAGGCCGACTCGGCGAGGCGCAGCAGGCCGTCCGCGCGCAGCGCATTGAGCATCTCCACGGTTTCGAACGGATTGCCCGCGCTGAGCGTCCCCACGGCCCGCGCGAGCTCCCCGGCGGGCGCGGCGGGCAGGCGCAGCATCTGCGCGACGAGCTCACCGAGCGCATCCGGCGCGAGGTTGCCGACCGCGATCTCCATCGGCGCCGCCTCGCGAGCGCGCCAGCGCTTCAGCGCCTCGGCGAGCGGATGCGCGGCGCCGGCTTCGTTGCCGCCGGAGCCCGCGCCGCGAGCGGGCGGCAGATCGCGATAGGCGCCCACGATCAGCACGCCGCGCAGCGCGGATTCGTCCATCACGTCTTCGAACGCTCGCAGCGATCGCGCGCTCGCCCAGTGCAGGTCGTCCAGCACGATCACGAGCGGGCGTTCGGGCGAGGCGACAGTCTCCAGCAGGTCCAGCGTGGCGCGTCGCAGGCGTTCTTCGGCCTGCGCCGGGTCCACCGCCGGCAGCGCCGGATGCGCACCGAGCAGCACTCCGAATTCGGGCAGCTGGGCGATGAGTCCCGCGCTGCGTCCGAGCTTGTCGAGGATCGCCTGCCTGAGCGCGGCGAGCGCGTCCCGGTGCTCCGCGAGCAAGAGCCGCCCCAGCGCGCGCAACGCCTGGATCACCGCGCTGCCCGTCGCGGAATCGCGCTGGTACTGGTCGAACTTGCCGTAGATGAAGCGGCCCGATGCGGCCGCCGCCATGGGCTTGAGTTCCTGGATGAGCGTGCTCTTGCCGGCGCCGGCCGCGCCTTCGACGAGCAGGCCGCGAAGCTTCCCCTGGCGGGCCGACTCGAAGGCCGCGCGCAGCAGCCCGAGCTCGGCGTCGCGTCCGACAAGGCGCAGGGGAGGCGGCAGCCGCGCTGCGAAGTCGCGCCGGCCGAGCTCGAAGAGGCCATCGCGCCCCGCCTCGATTTCGCTTCGCAGGCGCAGCAGGTCGTGCAGCAGGCCTTCGGCGCTCTGGTAGCGCTCCTCGGGCGCCTTGGCAAGCAGCCGCAGCACGATGTTCGACAGGCCGGCCGGCACGCGCGCATCGAGCCGGGCGGGGGGCACCGGCTCGCGCACGAGATGCTCGTGCATCAGCTGCAGCGGGTCTTCCGCTTCGAAGGGCAGGCGGCCCGTGGCCATCTCGTACAGCGTCACGCCCAGGCCGTAGAGGTCCGCGCGGTGGTCGACCGCGCGGCCGGTGCGGCCGGTCTGCTCGGGCGCGAGGTAGGCAGGCGTGCCGAGGATGCGGCCGTCGTGCGTGTTCGCGGCCTGCTGTTCGGCGGCCACCGCCAGATCGAAATCGATCAGCACCGCCCGATCGTCCTTCGTGACGACGATGTTGGCCGGGTTGATGTCGCAGTGGATCACGCCCGCGCGATGCACCGCGGCCAGGATGCGCGCGAGCTGCGGCGCGAGCGCGAGCACCTGCCCGGGGGGAAGGGGGCCCTCGCGCAGCGCCTGCGCGAGGCTCGTTCCGCCGCAGTCCCGCAGGGCCAGCACGTCCGTGCCCTGCGGTTCGCCCATCGTCTGGGTCACGCCCTCGATGCCGCCGAGCCGCGCGAGCATCGCGCTTTCGTTGCGCCGCCGCCGCTCGGCGTGCGGGCCGAGATACTCCTTGCGGATGTGCGCCTGCGAGGCCGCGGCCGGCTCCACCCGGTCCACGCGCGTGGTTTCGCTCGAATAGAGCGTGGCGGCCGATGGAGCGCCGTCACTGCATGGATCAGCGATGGCAGCGGGCTCGGATGCGGTGGACATCTCGTTCGGCGGTTCGCGTAACTGGTATGTACCAGTTTCCGGCCTGCCGTTCCAGCCTTTGGGTGCCGCTGGTCGTTGTGACTCAATGCCGATCGATAGACGCGGGCCCCGCGCCCGATGCGGGCGTCTTCGCCGAAAGCGCGAGCTTGCGCCGCAGCCGATCGACCTGCTCCGGCTCGACGGGCGACGCCCGGTTGCCCCAGCTGTTTCGCACGTACGTGGCGACGGCCGCCACCTGCCGGTCGTCGAGCTTCCAGTGGAACGCGGGCATCGCGAGCGGCGTCGGCGCGCGGTCGGTCGGCTCCCGGCGGGCGCCGCCGAGCACGTAGTGCAGCGGCGTCGTCGGGTCGCGCTGCTGCACGTTGGCGTCGTGCACGAGCGGCGGAAAGTAGCCGGGAACGCCGCTGCCGTCCATGCGGTGGCAGGCCGCGCAGGCGTCCTGCCAGATCGCTTCGCCCTGCTTCATCACCGCGGGGTCGGGCGCCGCGACTTCATCGTCGGAAGAGGCACGGATGCTGCGCAGATACGCGACGGCCGCATCCACGTCGGCATCGGTCCACTGCGAAGTGGAAAACGCAACGACCTCGCCCATCTCGGCCGCAGCCGCGCTGTGCGCGTTCAGGCCCCGGCGCAGGAAGCCGCGCAGGTCGTCGTCGTTCCACGAGCCGATGCCCCGGCGGCGATTGGGGGTGAGGTCGGGCGCGAACCACTCGGCGAACTTCCCGCCTTCGAATGCCTGCCCGTCCTTGGGCGCGCCGAGGAAATTCTTGGGCGTGTGGCAAGCCTGGCAATGACCGAGCCCCTCCACCAGGTAGGCGCCGCGATTCCAGTTGGCGGGCCTCGACGCGTCTTCGCGATACGGCCCCTTATCCAGGAACATGAGGTTCCACACCGCCATCAGCGCGCGGATGTTGAACGGAAAAGGCAGGCGGTTGCGCTCGAGCTCGTGGCGCACCGGCGCCAGGGTGCGCAAGTAAGCGAAGATGGCATCGCTGTCCGCGCGGCTCACGCGCGTGTAGTAGTTGTAGGGAAAGGCGGGGTAGAGGTGCCGGCCTTGGCGATCGATGCCCTCGTGCAAGGCGCGGTAGAACGTGTCGGGCGTGTAGCGGCCGATGCCGGTGTCGGCATCGGGGGTGAGATTGGCCGACAGCACGACGCCGAATGGCGTCTCGAGCGGGCGGCCGCCGCTGAAGCGGGCACCGCCCTTGGGGGTGTGGCATGCGATGCAGTCGCCCACCGCGACGAGATAGCGGCCGAGCGAGATCTGGGCTTCGGCGCCTGCCGCGGCAGCCTGCGCGGGCGGGGGCGGGGGCGCGGCAGGCGAACTCTTGGGCTGGCCGAGCACGTAGCCCGCCCAGCCCACGGCGGCGGCCATTCCCACTGCGATGAAGAGCAGTCGCATGCGAGGCTTTCTGCTCACGCGAGCGGCCCGGGCGCCTTCAGGTAGCGTGCGCGGATCGCATCCGCCGCCCAGTAGGCGAGGGCGGCGACGGTACCGGTGGGGTTGTATCCGGGGTTCTGCGGGAAGGCGCTCGCGCCGATCACGAAGAGGTTGGGGACGTCCCAGCTCTGAAGGTATCGGTTCACGGCGCTCGTGGCGGGGTCCGTGCCCATGATCGCGCCGCCCGTGTTGTGCGTCGTCTGGTAGGGCACCACGTCCCAGCTGCCCTTGCGCGCGTTCACCTTGATCGATGCGGGCTTCATCGCCTGCGCGATCTCCGCCGCGCGCTGCGTGAGGTAGTCCGACATGCGGTGTTCGTTGTCCGTGAAGTCGAAAGTCATGCGCATGAGCGGGCGGCCGTACACGTCGCGATAGGTGGGGTCGAGGTCCAGATAGTTGCCGCGATGGCTCATCACCGCGCCGTGCGTGCTGACGGTCATCGAACGCAGGTAGCTTCGAGCCACGGCGCGCTTCCACTCGCCGCCCCATTTCGGCGTGCCCGCCGGCACGGGATGCGTCTCGATCGGGCGCGCGCCGGTCTGCACCGTGCCGATGAAGCCGCCGCCGATGAAGCCGAGGCCGGAATGATCGAAGTTGTCGCCGTTGAACTCGTCGATGAGCATGCCGTGCGCGCCGGCGCCGATGAAGGGGTTGAGCAGCTTGTCGTCGAAGAACGCATTGACGGACGAGGTGATCTGGTAGGCGTAGTTGCGGCCGACGACGCCTTCGCCCGTGGCCGGGTCGTACGGCTTGCCGATGCGCGACAGCAGCAGCAGGCGCACGTTGTGCAGGATGTAGGCCGTGAGCAGGATGAGCTCGGCCGGCTGCTCGTATTCGCGACCCGCGGCGTCGACGTAGGTGACGCTCACCGCGCGCTGGCCGCTCGCGTCGAGATTGATCCGCGTGACTTCCGATTGCGTGCGCAGCGTGAAGTTGGGCTTGCGCATCAGCACCGGCAGGATGGTCGTCTGCGCGCTCGCCTTCGCGTAGTTGCCGCAGCCGAACTTCTCGCAGAAGCCGCAATAGGTGCAAGGGCCCAGCTGCACGCCCAGCGGATTGGTGTAGGGCCGCGACATGTTGGCCGAAGGCTGCGGGAAGGGCTTGTGGCCGAGCGACGCCGCCGCCTGCGCGAACAGCGTCGGCGGCAGCGTCATCGCCATGGGCGGATTGGGATACTCGCGCTGCCTCGGCCCTTCGAAGGGATTGCCCCCCGCCTGGATGGTGCCGCGCAGATTGCCCGCCCGGCCCGAGATGCCGCAGAGGTACTCGAACCGGTCGTAATGCGGCTCCAGCTCGTCGTAGGTGACGCCCCAGTCCTGGATCGTCATGTCCGCCGGGACCGCGCTCTTGCCGTAGCGCTGCAGATTGTGGCTGCGCGCGACGAAGTCCGTGGGAAGGAAGCGCCAGGTCTGCCCGTTCCAGTGCACGCCGGCGCCGCCCACGTTGATGCCCGGCAGGAACGAGCCGAGCCTGCGCATCGGCAGCGCGGTCTGGCTCACGTTGTTTCGCACGGTGAGCGTTTCGTGTGCCGGCGGCTGGAAAAGTTCGTGGCGCCAGTAGTAGCGCAATTCGTCCTGCGCGAAGGTCGGCGCGAAATCCGTGGGCGTGTCCCGCCAGGTCCCACGCTCGAGCGCGAGGACGTTCAGGCCCGCGTCGGTGAGTTCCTGGCCGAGGATCGCGCCCGTCCACCCGAAGCCCACGAGCACCGCGTCCACCGGGGGAAGGCGCTCAGCCATGCCCATCGCTCCGGGACCATTCCGGCCGGCCCATGATGCCCACCGGCGGCAGTGGATAGCTTTCGCCGTGACGCGCGACGAAAGGCGTGTGGTCGTAGCGCGCGCCCGGAAATCCGATCATCTTCCAGCCCGCCATGTCGCGGTTGCCGCCGTAGAGCGGATCGCTGAAGAAGCCTTCGATCGTGTTTTGCAGCAAGAGCTCGAAGAAGGTCTTGGCATCGGCCGTGGGAAGCGTGACCTTGCCGTCTTCGAGAAGATGCAGCCACCGGTCCTGCTCGGGCAGCGCGAGCTTCGCGAATGTCGCGGCGCGCGCTTCTCGCGCGACGGCCTCGTCGATGTCCTTCGCCGCCGCGCGATAGAGCTGCGCGGGCGCAAGGCGCGTCTGCCAGCCTTGCGTCTTCTCGCCTTGCGCCCACGGACCTTGCATGTACCACTTCGCTGCGCGCCCGTATTCGCCCGCGAGCTGCCGGTCGATGAAGACCGGCACGCCGGCTTCGATCGCGCCCGCGCCAAGATCGTCGGCGGGAATGAGCCGCGCGACGGCGGCTTCGACGAAGGCCGATTCGGCGGGAGAGAAGAACGTGTAGCCGCCCGACTGAGCAGGGAGCGCGAGCGCCGCATCCGGCGCGTCGGCGGCGCCCTCGCGCCACGGCATTTCACGCTGGATCGTGGTGGTGGATGCGGCCGCGGCCGCGGCGATCGGGATCACGGCGCCCGCCGCGAGCAACCGGCGGCGGCTCAGGCGCGGCGCTTCGGTGCCGCTCGATTCGGGAACGCAAAGCTGCTTCATCGTTCGGTCATCGTAGACCCGGCCATGCGGCTCGTGGCCTCGGTCTGGACGAAAGAACAGCTGTCAGCGCGCGTTCAGCAAATGCATTCGAGCAAATGCAGTTGGTCCGGCGCGTCGCGGGCCGGACGGCGGCAGGCGATCAGCCGCCGCGGCGCATCATGTCGAAGAATTCCACGTTGCTCTTCGTCGCCTTCATGGACTTCAGCACCATCTCCATCGCCTCGATCTCGTCCATGTTGTACATGAACTGGCGCAGGATGCGCGTCTTCTGAAGGATCTCGGGGGCGAGCAGCAGTTCTTCGCGGCGCGTGCCGGAGCGATTGAGCTGGATCGAGGGGAACACGCGCTTTTCGTACAGGCGCCGGTCCAGGTGCAGTTCGCAGTTGCCCGTGCCCTTGAACTCCTCGAAGATCACTTCGTCCATCCGCGAGCCGGTGTCGATGAGCGCGGTGGCGATGATCGTGAGCGAGCCGCCTTCCTCGACGTTGCGCGCGGCGCCGAGGAAGCGCTTCGGGCGCTGCAGCGCGTTCGCATCGACGCCGCCCGTGAGCACCTTGCCGGAGGAGGGCACGACGTTGTTGTAGGCGCGCGCGAGCCGCGTGATGGAGTCGAGCAGGATCACGACGTCCTTCTTCAGCTCCACCAGGCGCTTGGCGCGTTCGATCACCATTTCGGCCACGTGCACGTGGCGCGCGGCGGGCTCGTCGAAGGTGGAGGCGATCACCTCGGCCTTCACGGAACGCTGCATGTCCGTCACTTCCTCGGGACGCTCGTCCACGAGAAGGACCATCATGTAGCTGTCGGGGTAGTTGGCCGCGATGGCGTGCGCCATGTGCTGCATCATCACCGTCTTGCCGCTCTTCGGAGGCGCCACGATCAGCGCGCGCTGGCCTTTGCCGATGGGCGCGATGATGTCGATGATGCGGCCGGTGATGTTCTCTTCGCTCTTCAGGCCGTCGCGTTCGAGACGCATCTGTTCCCGGGGGAACAGCGGCGTGAGGTTCTCGAACATGATCTTGTGCTTGTTGTCCTCCGGCACGCCCCCGTTCACCTTGTCGAGCTTGGTGAGCGCGAAGTAGCGTTCGCCGTCCTTGGGCGTGCGCACTTCGCCTTCGATCATGTCGCCCGTGTGCAGGTTGAAGCGGCGCACCTGCGAAGGCGAGATGTAGATGTCGTCGGTGCTCGCGGTGTAGCTCGTGTCGGGGCTGCGCAGGAACCCGAAGCCGTCGGGCAGGATCTCGAGCACGCCGTCGGCGAAGACCTGTTCGCCCGTGCGCGCGCGCTTCTTGATGATGGCGAACATCAGCTCCTGCTTGCGCATGCGGCCGGTGTTCTCGATCTCGAGCTCTTCGGCTTGCTTGAGGACTTCGGAGACGTGCAGCGCCTTGAGTTCGTTCAGGTGCATGGAGTTACCCCTTGGCGGAGTTCTGGATTTTTCTGGGGGAGGAAAATGGATGCGGGATGCGGGACCCGCTGCCGGAACTCGACCCGGTTCGCACGTGGCGCGCCGGCGGTCTGGCTGAAGTATAGAGGAGAAATCCGCGAAAGCGGGGCCGAAGGGCCCCGCGACTTTATTTTTTGGGTGGAATCGCCTTCAGGCGAGCTGCCGATCGAGGAACTGCACGAGCTGCGCCTTCGAGAGCGCGCCGACCTGCGTTGCGGCGACCTGGCCGTCCTTGAACAGCATGAGCGTGGGGATGCCGCGGATGCCGAACTTCGCGGGGATGTCGCGGTTCTCGTCGACGTTCAGCTTGGCAACCTGCAGCCGGTCCTTGTAGGTCTCGGAGAGTTCGTCGAGGATCGGCGCGATCATCTTGCACGGGCCGCACCATTCGGCCCAGTAGTCCACGAGCACCGGCTTGCCCGATTGCAGGACGTCGGCTTCGAACGTGTCGTCGGAGATGTGCTTGATGAGGTCGCTGGCCATGAGGTTTTCTTCCTTCGAAGGGGCGTAACGGCACGTGCCGGGTTCCGCGATGCGGCTATTTGAAGGGCATTGTGACAGACTTCAAGTCCCGCCGTCGCGTGTGGGCGCGCTTGCATTCGCTATCGATGCGATAGCGCAAGGCCATGCGTGGGTGGCGCGGCGGACGCGGGCGCGATGCCCTTTCCCGCGCGTCGCGGCGGCAGGGCTTGGCGGCGGCTCGCGCCTCAGGCCTCAGAACTGCTTGCGGTAGTACACCATCGGGTGGCCGTCCTTGCGGCGCACGCCGATGCGGCCTCCGTTATCGAGCTGGAAGCCGACGAAGCCCTTGTGGTCCGCGACGAACCCCGAATGGTCGTGCGAGCCGAGCGCGACTTCGACACGCGCGCCGAAGGTTGGCGCCTGGTTCAACTGCACCAGGGTGTAGGCGTCCGGCTGCTGCGGTGTCACGCGGTGCCATGCGGTCACGTCGATGCGCATGCTGCTGTCGAGTGGCTGCCGCCAGTGCAGGCCGACGTCGACCGCCGGCTGCGCCGTGGGCGCGAGCCCCGCGCCCACGGGCTGCGCAGGCTGCGTGAAGCCGCTCATGCCGATCGCGAGGCCCATGCCCGCACTGGACGGCGGCGGCAGGAGCGTCATGTCGATGCGGCGCGACGCCGCGGCCGCTTCGAGCGGATCGAAGCGCGGCAGGGTGGAGGCGGTCACCTCCATCCGTGGCACGGCCGCGTCCTGCATGGCGTCGAGCGACTGGGCCCAGCTGCCATGCCAACCGATCGCGCCCGCGACGGCGCACGCGGCCGCCATGGCGAAGCGCGGCGCGCGTCTGCCGACTTTCCTGTCGACATGGCCGCCGACCTTCTCGCCGACTTTCTCGCCGACCTCTTCGCCAGTTCTCCCGGTCTTGCCCGATGCACCGCCACCCATGGCACACCTCCCGTGTTGCGTGATCTGCAACGTACGGATCAGTCTAGGCGGCGGTTCGCGGCTGCGCTGTGGGAGATTGCGCAAGGTTACTGTCAGCCGCCGGACGGATGCGGATGGGGCGCGAACGGCAGCGCCTGTCGGACAGGTCGGCGCGCGGCAGGCAGCCGCCTGCCACTGGTCGCGGCGGAGGAGTCCGTGGCGCGTGCGCGAGATGGACGGTTACAGTCTGCGTCCCGCCATGGAAAGACACCCGAATGCCGCCTGTCGAGACTGCCCTTGCAGCCGCCTTTGTGCCTCACCCACCCACGGAAGGCGTCGTTGCCGCGACTGCGGTCGCGCAGCACCCCCCACGCGTGGTCAGCCCCGAGACCCCGCGCGTTCAGCAGGCCATCGATGATGCAGGCGCACGCGAGTTCCCGGCGCCGGCGCGCCTCGCGGGCAGGGCCAGCCTGGCCGGATTGACGGCCGATGCCATCTCTTGCGTCACGAGATTCCTGTGGGGCCACGAGCTTCTGGTCTTTGCAACGGTTTCGCATGCCGTGAGACGGACCATTGCGGCTCATGAACCGAATGGAGAAGTGCTCCGGGCGTCAGCCGCCTGGGCGAACGCGGGCGAGGGCGCGGAAGACGACGCTCTCGAGCAGATGGTGCGCGCCGATGCTGCAAGGTTCGGGCGCACTGCCGTCGACAAGCCGAGTCGTGACCGCGCCGAAACGGATGGCCACGAAGTATTTGGCGAGCTGCTCGAAGCGTTGGCCGCGGAAGGCGACAGTGACACCGGTTTCTGGGAAGACGAGGGTGACGAGGGTGACGAGGAGGGCGAGGAGGGCGAGGAGGGCGACGCCTGCTGCAACTACGACGGCGCCAACGAAGCCAACAACGACGGCAACAACGACGTCAACGACAACGACAACGACAACGACGAGGTCAACGACGGCGTCACCGATGACGAAGGCCACCGCGCCGACGACGCGCTGCTGCGGCGGGTGTGCGGCATTGCCGCGCGCGTCCAGGCCATCGAGGCTGCAATGGTGTCACGCGTCGAGGATGCGGATGCCTTCCTCGCTTCGTGCCTGCACGAAGCAGTCGCGTCACGATCCCGCGGCCAGCTCGCTCAGGATCGGGCCAACCTTGCCCGACTCCGGCAGGACGAATTGCCTGAATGGATCGTGCCGGTCCTGGACCGCCTCGAGGCGGGACTCAGCCTGCGCAGCACGATGATCGAGCTGCTGCGTGCACTGGCCGGCAGCGAAGACGAGGCTGGAAGCGATGACGGCGATGCCGATGCCAGGGCCGCGGCCGCATTCGAAATCCTCACGAGGGCCGGCGCGATTTTCCGTGTCCTTTCAGCGTCGCGTCCGGATGCTGCCGCGGTCCCCGTCGCCATTGAGCTGAAGGATATGACCTCCATGGAATGCGCGAAAGTTCGCTCGGCGCTCGATGCGATCAGGCGGCGCGGCGGCGCCGAACCGCCCGGATCGAAAGCGCTCGCGCAGATCGAGAGCGAGCTCGCGCGCATCGACCCGAGGACCCCGGCGGAGTTCGCACCTCTCCTCGACGGCCTGCTCGACGCTGTCGAGCAAAGGGACATGGACACTCTCAGCGACATCATTCATTCGCTGCGTCTTCTTCGCCCGTTGGTCGATCAGCTCAAATGGAAGTTGAGCGGGAAATCGCCGCAGGAACGCGCGCAGTTGCGGGATGCGATCGAAGAAATGAAACGCGGCCCGTGGGGGCCCGACAGGCGATTCGTCCTGGGTCTGATGGTCGGCGTTGTCGATGGCGGGCCGCTCGTGAACGATCAGCATCATCTGGTGCTGGCATGTTCGGACCTTGTCGGGCAATTGCTGCGCACGTGGCTCGAGGGCAGGCCGATCGCGTGGGAGAGCTCGGGCCCGCTCATGCGGAACCTGGAAGGGATATTCGATGGCATGGCGCTCGCGAACATGGATCCGCAGCGCGAACTGGCGCTCGAGGTCACGGGACAAATGGCCGAGATGCGCGATTCGGAACGCGAAGCCCTGCGGCAGGCACTCCACCAATCCGGCCAACGCTACGAGCCGCAAGTGCTTCGGCCGTGTCTGGATCGGATCAGGAATACGTTTCGAACGGAATCGTGGACGGTACCGCCGCTCAGAGGCCCCTTGGATCGATCGGATTCGGCAAGTTCGGCCGAGAGGCTGCTTCGCGTGCTGGCCGCGAGAGGAACGCCGCTGCGCAAGAAGATGGGCGACGCCTGCGCAATCATCGGGGCCGCGGATGAGCGCTTCGATCCTTCGCACGTCGAGCCGCCGATTGCGCGAATGAGTGCGCGTGAACGCGGCGAACTCCTGGAGGCGGTGGAAGAAATCAGAGGCGACGAGCCACCCGAACTGCTCCAGGGCTGGCTCGATCGGATCAGGCAATCGACGAGCTCCGCCGCCGTCGCCGGCTCGGCGGTGGGACCCTCATGATGGAGTACCTTGCTGCGAATGGATGACGAAGCACGCCGCCGGCCGCGAGCGGGGAGGCCGATCACGCCGATGGAATTCGACGCGATGAGCGACGAGGAACTCGAACGCCTGGTGCCGAAGAAGTATCGGGAATACTTCCCCGGCAAGGAGGCTTGCGCCGACGGGTTTTTCTACCTGCACGACGGGACGGCGTACAGCTTCTACAAGGGCGGGTTGCTGGACGACTGAGGGCGCAAGAGACGCCCGCGCGCTATGCGCCGTCGCCGGGTGTTCGCTGTCCCATCGCGAGCAGGCCTTTCTGGATGGTCGCGATGTTGTTGCGGAAGGACTCGAGTGCGCCCGGCTCGACGTGTTGAGCGCGGGCGGCCGCGAGCATGCGCACGTTGTTCTGGATCGGCTCGAGCATCGGCGGCAGGCTGCGCACGAGCGCGCCGACGACGGCGTCCTGCGTGACCTGAACGGCCTCCAGTTTGCCGAGGAGGGCGTTGCAGAGGTCGTGCAGGGCCTTCATGCTTGCGAAGACTTCGTCCTGGTTCATGGGGGGTCCTTTGGCGATGTGGTGGTGGCGATGCCGGCTGATTCGGAATCGGCCAGGCAACCGGTTCGACAACGCTTGCCGATGTTCGGCGCGAGCAGGTTGGCCGTTGGGCGTGCCGGGCGGCATAATTGTCCTGCCATGAGCCCTCTGATCGATCAAAAGCGAGACGAAGTCGCAGCGTTGTGCCGGCGCACGCACGCTCGTCGGCTCGATGTCTTCGGGTCGGTGACGCGTTCCGATTTCGATCCCCAGCGCAGCGACATCGATTTTCTGGTTGAGTTCGAAGACGTGCCGCCTCGCGAATACGCAGATGCGTATTTCGGACTGAAGGAGGGGTTGGAAGCACTATTCGGGCGACCCGTCGATTTGCTTACGCCGAGCAACCTTGCCAATCCCTATTTTCGTCGGCGTGTCATTGCCGAATTGAAGACGGTGTATGCATCCTGATGCGGGTCACTCGACCCTGGCGGCATTCAGACCGCCTGCATTTCATCGAGCTCCGCGCTGACACGGGCAAGCAGCTTCTGAAGTGACTTGTCGTCAGCCGCATACGCGAGGGCTAGGAGCGTCAGAGGATGCACGCCAAGTGCCTCGCTGAGACTTTCGATCTTGTTCAGGGTAGGGCTCTTCAGTCCGCGCTCCAGCGAACTCAGGTAAGTGCGGCTGGACACTTCCGAGAACGCCTCCTGACTCAACCCGCGAGCTTTTCTCACGGTCTTCAAGGCGGCTGCGAACGATGGCTTCTGTGGCATTCGGGTCTGGCGTATGAACACCGATGACACCCGAACGAATCCGATAGGGCTACAATCTATAGGATTCATTTTCGACCTACCTCCATTGAGCTCCAGCCTCCCTGCGCAGCGAACCGCGGAATCGTTCACGGACGACGATGCCGCGATCATCGCGCGTGCGTTACGGATCCTCGATGCACGTTTGCGGCGCGGGCACGCCTTCGGCGACCGCGATTCGGTCAAGGCCTATCTCCGTTTGCAGACGCAGGGGCTTGCTCATGAAGTCTTCGGCGTGATGTTCCTCGACACGATGCATTGCCTCATCGCCTACGAACAGCTCTTTCGAGGCACGCTCGCCGAAACCTCGGTGCATCCGCGTGAAGTGCTCAAGCGCGCGCTCGCGTTGAATGCGGCTTCGGTCGTGATCCACCACAACCATCCCAGCGGCAGTTGCTATCCCAGTGAGGGTGACCGCGCGGTCACGTGCGCACTACAGGCTGCGTTGTCGCTCGTGGAAGTCGCCGTGCTCGATCACGTGATCACGAGCGATGCGGAGGCTGTGTCCATGTCGGAACTGGGCATGTTGCCTTCGGGGGTTCGGCCTGGTGCCCTCCGGTCGTGACACGCACGCCCTGGAGGTTCTGGCTGCAGACTGAAGGTCCCACGGCCAAGCTTGGGGAGAAATGGGGGTCAGAAATGGGGGTCAGATTCCAATTACTCGTGACTTGGCATTGCCACGAGCCGAACGCCCAGCGCCGGGTCAGAAATGGGGGTCAGATTCCAATTACTCGTGACTTGGCATTGCCACGAGCCGAACGCCCAGCGCCGCGCAAACGCGAGCGACAGTGTCGAAGCGCGGTGCGCTATCCGGTCGCAGAGCCTTGTAGAGAGCTTCGCGAGTCATCCCGGTGGATTTCGCGATGTCGCTCATTCCGCGCGCACGCGCAATGTCACCCAGTGCCGCAGCGAGTAGGCCCGCGTCCCCGGCCGCGAGAATGTCAGTGAGATACGCCGCGATCGCATCCTCGCTGTCCAGGTACAGGGTCGGATCGAACTCGGGAAGATCATCCACCTTGATGCGCTTGCCCACCATGTCGTACTCCTCAGTCAAGCAATGCAGCCAATTCCTTGGCGCGCAGTATGTCGGCTACCTGTGTGCGCTTCGAGCCGCCTGCGAGCAGGATGATGAGATCCTTTCCACGCCGCGTGAAATAGATCCTCCATCCTGCGCCGAGGTGGATACGCAACTCGGAGACGCCGGCGCCGACGGTTTTGACATCTCCTGGAAGCCCGCGTTCAAGCCGCTTCAAACGAGCGACAACCACCCCGCGCACTTCCGCATCGGGCAATCGGCTTAACCATCGGGTGAACTCCGGAAGCGGCCGAATCGCGGGCATCCCGCCCATTGTAATCGGTCGATTACAGTTTGGTCAAACGACATCGGCTGATGGCTTCGGTCTTGCCCCGCGAATTCACAGTTGGGCTTTGAGTTCGAAGAGAGCTTCGCGTCATCCGGTAGATTTCGCGATGTCGCTCATCCTGCGTGCACTGTGCAATGTCATCCAGAGCCGCAGCGAGTAGGCCCCGCGCCCGCGACCGCGAGAATGTCAGTGAGATACGCCGCAATCGCCGATGCGTCTGCCAGAGTCAAGGTGCACTGCCTTCGCGCTTCGCGGGATTGACCTGACTTCCGCTGCCGGGAAGATGAGCATGACGGTTTTGGTCGCAACTCGGAGGACATCGGGGCCAGACTCAACTTTCCCCATCACCGAGTTCAGTCAGCAGCGCTCGAACCGCATACTGAAGAGCAGGCAGAGATTCATGGACCGCGCTCCAGACCGTCGCGTGGTTCACTTGCGCATACCCGTGAATAAGCCGGTTGCGAAATCCGATGATTCTCGGAAGCTTCGGAATGCGCGAAGCCGTCTCAGGGCTAGCCTTTGCGAGTTGGCTGAGGGCTTCGCCGATGATCTCGAACTTGCGTTCGACCGCCGAATGCACCAGCTCCGAACTTGCGTATGCCGCCAAATCCAGTCCGATCACGAATCGTTGAATGTCGGCCGCGGCAGATTGAACGTCCCACAGCCAGGCCTTCAGGTCACGCTGCATACACGACTTCGCGGTTCCGATTGATCGATGCGATGACGAAGGGATTCTTCAGGGCGTCCGGTTCCACGAGATCGACGCTTCGCTGCAACAGCTCTTCCAACGCTTCCTTGACATCGAAATACGCATCGAATCGCCGAAGCGTTTCAGGCTCGAACTCGACAAGAAAATCCGCATCGCTTTTCTCCGGGTCGAAGTCGATGCCACGCGCAGCAGAGCCGAACACCTCGAGCTTGCGCACGTGATGCTCTTTGCAGATCCGAGAAATCTCGTCTCGCTTCTGGCTGATTACGGCATGCACGGGATGCCACCTCGGCTGGTTGAAGTTGACGAGCCTTACCCCCGGCACTGGCTCCACAGTTAGGGCTGCTTGGTTC
The DNA here is from genome assembly GCF_035548915.1 of Ramlibacter sp. GTDB lineage: Bacteria > Pseudomonadota > Gammaproteobacteria > Burkholderiales > Burkholderiaceae_C > Ramlibacter. Next base: position 228,272 of record NZ_DASZSE010000018.1, read on the forward strand.
CCCACCTGACCCGTTTGGCCGCTTCGCCATGCGGGGAGGCCCGTCACCCACGATTGTAGGCGAGCGAGCGCGCCTCCTGCCGCGGCCGCGCCAGTGCGCCACCGTAGAATCGACCGAATGTCCTACCTCGTGCTCGCCCGCAAGTACCGGCCGAAAACCTTCGCGCAGATGGTCGGCCAGGAACACGTGGTGCAAGCCCTCTCCAACGCGCTCGCTCAGCAGCGCCTGCACCACGCCTACCTCTTCACGGGCACGCGCGGCGTCGGCAAGACGACCGTGTCGCGCATCCTCGCCAAGTCACTCAACTGCCAGGGCCCGGACGGGCAGGGCGGCATCACGGCCACGCCCTGCGGCGTCTGCCCGGCCTGCACGGACATCGACGCGGGCCGCTTCGTCGACTACACCGAACTCGACGCCGCTTCCAACCGCGGCGTGGACGAAGTGCAGGCCCTGCTCGAGCAGGCGGTCTACAAGCCCGTGCAGGGCCGCTTCAAGGTCTTCATGATCGACGAAGTGCACATGCTCACGGGCCACGCGTTCAACGCGATGCTGAAGACGCTCGAGGAGCCGCCCGAATACCTCAAGTTCGTGCTCGCCACGACCGATCCGCAGAAGGTGCCCGTCACCGTGCTCTCGCGCTGCCTGCAGTTCAACCTGCGGCCGATGGCACCCGAGACGGTGCAGGAACACCTCGTTCGCGTGCTGCAAGCCGAGCAGGTGCCCACCGACGCGCCCGCGCTGAGACTGCTCGCCCGCGCGGCACGCGGCTCGATGCGCGACGCGCTTTCGCTCACGGATCAGGCCATCGCCTTCGGCGGCGGAGAGATCCGCGAGGCGAACGTGCGGCAGATGCTCGGGACGGTGGACCGCGGCCACGTGTTCCGGTTGATCGAGGCACTCGCGAACGGCGACGGCAAGACCGTCGTCGGGATGTCGGAAGACCTTCGCGTGCACGGCCTGAGCGCCGCGTCGACCCTGGAAGAAATGAGCGCCGTTCTGCAGCGGATGGCGGTCGCGCAGGCCGTGCCTTCGAATGCCGCGGCCGACGACGAAGAAGCGATGGAGATCGCGCGGCTCGCCTCGCTCATGCCGGCCGATGAAACGCAACTGCTCTACAGCATCTGCCTGCACGGCCGTGCGGAGCTCGGGCTCGCCCCGGACGAATACGCGGGGCTCACGATGGTGCTGCTGCGGCTGCTCGCGTTCAAGGAACCCGCTCAAAAAAAAACTGAAGCGGCGCGGCGGGTGCACGAGGAGGCCGGTGGTCGGGAGGAGGGCGTGCGTTCCCTGGATTCCCGCCTTCGCGGGAATGACGATGCGAAGGGGGCCGCCACCTCTGCCACCTCCGCAGCCACCCCCATCACGCCCCCTCCCGGTCGCGTGCTGCCCGTCGTGTCGCCCGCGCAACCGGTCCCGCCGGCGCGTGCTCAGCCTGCCTCGGCCGTCGTCGCGGTCCCCGTGCGCGTGCAACCCGAGCCCGTGCGCGAAGTGCAGGCCGCCGCCGCGCAATCCACGCTCGTTCCCACCCCCGAAGGCGACTTCTGGCACGCACTCGTCGAGCAGCTCGTCGCGGCCGAAGCCGTCACGGCGCTCGTGCGCGAACTCGCGTTGCAGTCGCAACTCGTCGCGCGCGACGAAGGCCACTGGATGCTGCGCGTCGAGCGCGAATCGCTCAACCAGCCCTCCAGCCGCGCGCGCCTGAAGGCCGCGCTCGAGTCGGTGGGCCACGCCGTCGAAGTGAGCGTCGAAGTGGGAACGGTCACCGACAGCCCCGCCCGGCGCAACGCCCAGGCCGCGGCCGAGCGGCAAAGCGCCGCGGAACAGATCATCCTGAACGACCCGTTCGTGCAGTCGATGATGCGCGACTTTGGCGCGAGAATCGTGCCTGGCAGCATCAAACCCGTCTAAAGGATTCAACCCACCATGTTCAACAAAGGGCAACTCGCCGGCCTCATGAAGCAGGCCCAGGCGATGCAGGACAACCTGAAGAAGGCGCAGGAAGAACTCGCCCTCATCGAAGTCACGGGCGAATCCGGCGCGGGGCTCGTGAAGGTCACCATGACGTGCAAGCACGACGTGAAGCGCGTCGAAATCGATCCGAGCCTGCTCGCGGACGACAAGGACATGCTCGAAGACCTCGTTGCCGCCGCCTTCAACGCCGCGGTGCGCAAGGCCGAGGAAACTTCCGCCGAGAAGATGAGCAAGCTCACGGCGGGGCTGCCGCCGGGGATGAAGCTCCCGTTTTGAGCGACGCGTCCCTCCCCGCCCTCATCGAAGCGCTCAGGCGCCTGCCCGGCGTCGGCGTGAAGTCGGCTTCGCGCATGGCCTTTCACATGCTGCAGCACGACCGCGAGGGCGCGCTGCTCCTCGCCCAGGCGCTGCAGCAGGCGGCCACCCGCGTGCGGCACTGCGCGCAATGCAACACGTTCACCGAAGCCGAAATCTGCCCCACGTGCCTCGATCCGCATCGCGACCGCACGAAGCTGTGCGTGGTCGAAACGCCGGCCGACCAGGCGGCGGTGGAGCGGACTGCGGCCTACCGCGGCCTCTACTTCGTGCTGATGGGCAAGCTGAGTCCGCTCGACGGGATCGGCCCGAAGGACATCGGCCTTGCGCGGCTTTTCGCGCGCGCCGGCGACGGCGTGGTGCAGGAAGCGATCCTCGCCACCAACTTCACCGCGGAGGGTGAAGCGACCGCGCACGTGATCGGCGAGGCGCTCAAGCAGCGGGGCCTGAAAGTGACGCGGCTTGCGCGCGGCGTGCCCGCGGGCAGCGAACTCGAATACGTGGACCTGGGAACGATCGCGCACGCGCTCGTGGAGAGAAGGGAAAAATGACGATGGATTCCGCCCGTTTCACCGTGGCCTACTGGTGCGTGCTGGTCGCGGCGCTCCTGCCTTACGCCGCCGTTTACCTCGCGAAGTCGCCCGGCTTCGGCAAGCGGCGGCGCGAAGGCGGCTTCGACAACGCCGAGCCGCGCGCGTGGCTCGCGAGGCTCGACGGCTGGCAGGCGCGCGCCGTCGCCGCGCAGCAAAACAGCTTCGAGGCGCTGCCGTTTTTCATCGGGGCGGTCGTCATCGCGCATCAGCTCGGCGCGCCGCAGACGCGCCTCGACATCCTCGCGCTGGTCTTCGTCACGCTGCGCATCATCTACATCGCGATGTACGTGGCAGGCCTGCCCACGATCCGATCGGCCGTCTGGGCGATCGCGTTCGCCGCGAACATAGGTATTCTTTTCATCGGCTATCGATGAGGGACTTTGCGTGAGAAGCCGCGTTACGTGAAAACCCGCAGGGGATGGTCCTGATGCGGTGCACACAAGCGCTGACTACGCTCGGGAAATAGCCGGAAGAACACCAACGAAAGACCCGCCCGATGAGCCACCCGCCGATCACTCGCCGAACCTTCGCTTCAACGCTCGCACTCACCGCCGCTGCCGTCGCCGCGCCCGCGCTCAGGGCGCAGACGAAGCTCGAAAAGCCCAAGCTCGCGCTCGCCGTGGGCGGCAAGGCCGCGTTCTACTACCTGCCGCTCACGATCTCCGAGCAGCTCGGGTACTTCAAGGCCGAGGGGCTCGACGTCGAAATTTCGGATTTCGCGGGCGGCGCGCGCGCCCTGCAGGCGCTCGTGGGCGGCTCCGCGGACATCGTGAGCGGCGCGTTCGAGCACACGATCAACATGCAGAGCAAGAACCAGTTCATCTCCGAGTTCGTGCTCATGGGCCGCGCGCCGCAGATCGCGATCGGCGTGTCCACGAAGACGATGCCCTCGTACAAATCGATCGGCGAGCTGCGCGGCAAGAAGATCGGCGTGTCCGCTCCCGGCTCGTCGACCAACATGATCGCCAACCTCGTGCTCACGCGCGGGGGCGTGAAGCCCACCGACGTGAGCTTCGTGGGCGTCGGCACGGGCGCGGGGGCGCTCGCCGCGCTGCGCTCGGGCCAGATCGACGTGATGAGCAACACCGACCCGGTGATGACGATGCTCGAGCAAAAGGGCGAAGTGAAGATCATCAGCGACACGCGCACGCTGAAGGGCACGCAGGACGTGTTCGGCGGGCCGATGCCCGCGGCCTGCCTCTACACGCATGCCGACTTCATGCACAAGAACCCGAATACCTGCCAGGCTCTCGCGAATGCAATCGTGCGCGGCCTGAAGTGGCTGCAGACGGCCGGCCCGAGCGACATCATCAAGACCGTGCCCGAGGCGTACCTGCTTGGCGACCGGGGGCTTTACCTCGCCTCGTTCAACAAGGTGCGCGAGGCGATCGCGCTCGACGGCGTGATGCCCGAAGAAGGCCCGAAGACGGCGCTGAAGGCGCTCGCGAGCTTCGAGCCGAGCGTGAAGCCGGAAAAGATCGAGCTCGCGAAGACGTATACGAACGAGTTTGCGAGAAGGGCGAAGGATAAATACAAGGCATAGGCTCGCGTGCCCCTCACCCCAACCCTCTCCCCAGAGGGGAGAGGGAGTCAGCCAGGCATGACGCCGTACGCGCTCGAGCTGAATCGCATCACCGTCACGTTCCGCTCGCGCGAGGGCGGCGGGCAGCGCTATACCGCCGTTGCCGACACCACCCTGCACGTGAAGGCGGGCGAATTCGTCTCCGTCGTCGGGCCGACGGGCTGCGGCAAGTCCACGCTCCTGAACATCGCGGCCGGCCTGCTCGAAGCGTCGTCCGGCGAAGTGAAGGTGTTCGGCGAGCCGCTTGCCGGCATCAACCGCCGCGCGGGCTACATGTTCCAGGCCGAGGCGCTGATGCCGTGGCGCAATGCCCTGGACAACGTGATGATGGGGCTCGAATACCGCGGTGTGCCGATGGCCGATGCGCGCGCGCAGGCGCAGGCGTGGCTCGCGCGCGTGGGCCTCGGCGAATTCGGCGACCGGTATCCGCACCAGCTTTCGGGCGGGATGCGCAAGCGCACGTCGCTCGCGCAGACGCTCGCGCTCGACCCCGACATCATCCTCATGGACGAGCCGTTCTCCGCGCTCGACATCCAGACGCGCCAGCTCATGGAAAACGAAGTGCTGGAACTGTGGGCGGCCAAGCGCAAGGCCGTGCTCTTCATCACGCACGACCTCGACGAGGCGATCGCGATGAGCGACCGCGTCGTGGTGCTCTCCGCCGGCCCCGCCACGCGGCCGATCGGCGAATTCCCGATCGACCTGCCGCGCCCGCGCGACGTCGCCGAAGTGCGGGTCGATCCGCGCTTCGTGGAACTGCATTCGCGCATCTGGTCCGTGCTGCGCGAGGAAGTGCTCAAAGGCTACGCGCAGCAGCTGAAGAAGGCGGCGTGACGATGAACCTGAAGCCCGGCGAGAAGAATCTGCTGTGGTGGCAGCTCGCGTCGCTCGTGGTTCTCCTCGTGGCCTGGCATCTGCTTTCGCGCAACGAACAGACGGCGTTTTTCATCGGCGAGCCGGTCACCGTCGCGGGCCGCATCTGGTCGTGGTTCCTGCCGGTGGATGTCCCGGCCAATGCGCTCTTTCCCGAAGGTCTGCCGGGCCATGCCGACATCTATCTGCACCTGGGCATCACGCTGCTGGAGACGGTGCTTGCCTTCGCGTTCGGAACGCTGCTGGGCCTCGCCTTCGGGCTGTGGCTCGCGCTCGCGCCCACGGCGAGCGCGATTCTCGACCCCTACATCAAGGCGCTCAACTCGATGCCGCGCGTGATCCTCGCGCCGATCTTCGCGCTGTGGTTCGGCCTCGGCATCTGGAGCAAGGTGGCGCTTGCGGTGACGCTCGTCTTTTTCATCGTGTTCTTCAACGTCTACCAGGGCGTGCGCGAGGTGAGCCCGGTGATCCTCGCCAACGCGCGCATGCTGGGCGCGAACCAGCGCCAGCTGCTGCGCACGGTCTATCTGCCGAGCGCGACGAGCTGGGTGTTTTCGAGCCTGCACACGTCGGTGGGCCTCGCCTTCGTGGGCGCCGTGGTGGGCGAGTATCTGGGTTCCGCGCGCGGTGTCGGCTACCTGATCCTCCAGGCGGAAGGCACGTTCGACGTGAACACGGTGTTCGCGGGGATCGTGGTGCTCACGGCATTCGCGCTGATCCTCGATGGGATCGTCGGACGCATCGAAGCGCGGCTCATGAAGTGGCAGCCGCGCCAGGGCGAAACCGAAAAGCTCTGACCGTCCCGATGTCGGATGGCCTTGCTCCCTCTCCCCATTGGGGAGAGGGTCGGTGTAGGGGGGGGGCGCCCCTCAAGTCTTACCCGCGATGCGGATTGTTCGGCCGCGAATCGAAGCGGTTCGGCACGCCGTCGTGATCGTTGTCGTGCATGCCGCGGTGGTGGCGTTCCCAGCGGTCGCCGATCATCACCCAGCGGTCGCCATGCTGCTCCCAGCGCGGCTCGACATAGGCGTAGCCCAGGCGCTCGCGCGTCCAGTGGCCGCCCATCCAGGCATAGTTGCCATGACGCCAGACGTAGTGACCCGGCACCCACACGTAGCCCCGGCGAGGCGCGGGCACCACTTCGTGCATGGGCGCGGGGGGCGCCGTGGTGATGACGAGGCTCGTCGCCGCCTGCGCGGAAGCGCCGAAACCGGCGAAAGCAGCGGCCATGGCCGCACCGAGCAAAATTTTCTTCAGCATGGTCGATCTCCTTCACTGATGCTGTGCAACCACGACTGTGCAGTGAAGAGAGCGCCCGCCGGATCGGCGCGCAGAGCGAGTACCCGTCGGAATTGTCCTGCTTGCGCTCGCGTGAAGCGGCGTGACCGGATGTGTCGACCTCAGCGGCTCGCCTGCTTCACGCCCGCGCGCTTGCCGCGCACGGCGAGCTTCTTCGGGTGGGCTTTGGCCGCGGTGCGCGCGACAGGTTTGGACACCGCGCGAGTGCGGACCACGGCTTTCGTGGCCACATGCACCGGCCGCGACGATGCGCGCACGGGCAGATGCAGCACCACGTGCTGCCCGGGCCGGAAATGTGCGGCACTGCCCACGTCGTTCCATGCCGCCACCTGCGACGGGGCGACCTTGTAGCGCCGCGCGATGGTCGCGACCGTGTCGCGCTTGCCCGCGCGCACGACGGTGCGCCTCAGAACGATTTCGGGCGCGAGGCTCAGCTGCCCGTTGTCCGCCACGTGGCTCGTCACGTCTTCCGTGCGGTTGCCCGTGCGCGGCACGATGAGCACCGAGCCGGCCTTGATCAGCATGCGCGGCGGGATCGAATTCACGCTGCGCAGATCGGCCTCGCTCATGCCCACGCGGTGCGCCGCATCGGCCACGGTCATGGTGGAAGGCGCGGCCCACGCCGTCCAGCTCGCGAACCGGCCGGACGAATAGTCCTGATAGTTGCGCTTGAAGACGGCCGCGTTGTCCCACGGCAGCAGGATCTCGGGCGTGCCGGCCGCGAGGATCACGGGCCGCGCGAGATGCGGATTGAGCGCCTTGAAGTCGGCGATCTCCACGTCCGCCAGCTTCGCGGCGAGCTCGACGTCGATGTCGCGCTGTACCGTGACGATCTGGAAGTAGGGGTGGTTCTCGATCAGCGGCAGCTCCGCGTGGAACTGGTCCGGATTGGCGATGATGTTCTTCACCGCCTGCAGCTTCGGCACGTAGTTGCGCGTTTCGTTGGGCATGGGGAGATCGGCGTAGGTCGTGCCGAGCCCCTTCGCCTGATTGCGCGCGATCGCGCGGCTTACGTTGCCTTCGCCCCAGTTGTAGGCGGCAAGCGCGAGGTGCCAGTCGCCGAACATGCCGTAGAGCTTTTGCAGGTAGTCGAGCGCGGCGCGGGTGGAAGCCAGCACGTCGCGCCGGTCGTCGCGAAAGACGTTCTGCTTCAGGTCGAACGTCCGGCCGGTCTGCGGCATGAACTGCCACATGCCCGCGGCGCGCGCGCTCGACACCGCCTGCGGATTGAAAGCGCTTTCGATGAAGGGCAGCAGCGCGAGTTCGGTGGGCATGCCCCGGCGCTCGAGCTCTTCGACGATGTGGAACAGGTACTTGCGCGAGCGGTCCGTCATGCGCTGCATGTAGTCCGGCCGCGTGGCATACCACTGTTCCTGCTGGTGCACGAGGTCGTTGTCGAGGTCGGGCATCCTGAAGCCCGCGCGAATGCGCACCCAGAGGTCGGGCGGCGGCTGCAGCGCGACGACCTGGCGCGAGCTCAGGTCGCTCGACGTGATTTCCGAAAGGGGTCCGGAGGGGATGACGGCCGGCAGTCTGGCCGGCGCGGCGAGGATGGGTGCGGGTTTCGGCTCGGTGCGCGCCTCGGGCGCGGGAGGCTGCGTGGTGGCGCAGCCGGCCAGCGCTGCCGCGATCGACAACGCAAGGAGGAGGGGCTTGAACATCATTTGAATTCGTTCTTCCATTGGCGGATCGCCGCGAACACCGCCACTTCGTCGCCGGGGTCGGCGCCGTTGTAGTCCTGAGCCGCCCGTTGGACCGCGGGCTCGCGAGCGCGCAGGAACGGGTTGATGCGACGTTCCCGGCCGATGCTGGAGGGAAGCGTCGGCAGGCCCGAGGCGCGCAGGCTCTCGCAGTGGTCGAAGTAGTGGGCGAGCTCATCATTGCCCGGTTCCACCGCTTTGGCAAATTTCAGGTTCGCCAACGTGTATTCGTGGGTGCAGCACACGCGCGTGTTGCCGGGCAGCGCGGCCAGCTTGTGCAGCGAGTCGAGCATCTGCGCGGGGGTGCCTTCGAAAAGGCGCCCGCAGCCCCCGGAAAAGAGCGTGTCGCCGCAGAAAAGAAGTGGAGCGCCGTCCACTTCTTCACAGTAATAGGCGATGTGGCCGGCGGTGTGGCCCGGGACGTCGAAGACGCGGAAGCGCAATCCGAGCACCGTGATCTCGTCGCCTTGCGCGAGGCGGGTGAGCGGCTCGGGGATCTTCTCGCGCGCGGGGCCGTACACCTGCGCGCCCGTGGCGTCGCGCAGTTCGTCCACGCCGCCGATGTGGTCCGGATGATGGTGGGTGACTAGAATCGTCGCCAGTTGCAGGCCGGAATGCCGCAGGAACTGAAGCACCGGTTTCGCATCGCCCGGGTCGACCACCAGGGCCCGATGCCCGTCATGCAACATCCACAGGTAATTGTCCTGGAAGGCGGGCAGCGGAATGAATTTCATGAGCGAGCAGATTATAGAAATGCAGCAGTGGTTCGAAACCCCCCCGGGGCGTTATTTGCTCGCCTGGGAGGAAGAGGAGTTCGACCGCGCCGTGGCCGACATCTTCGGCTATCACGCCGTGCAGCTTGGCTTGCCCGCGCTCGACGCGCTGAAAGCCAACCGCATGCCGCACAAGTGGCTCGCGCTGTCGCCCGAGGAAGCCTTGCAGACGCTGCGCCGCCCCGCGGTGATCGCAGAATTCTCGGCCTTGCCGTTCGAGGAGAACAGCCTCGACCTCGTCGTGCTGCCGCATTCGCTCGAGCTGAACGCGGACCCGCACGCGACCCTGCGCGAAGTCGGGCGCGTGCTGGTGCCCGAGGGGAAGGTCGTGATCTGCGGAATGAATCCGGCGAGCCTCTGGGGCCTGAGGCAGCGGCGCGCGCACCTTTACCGGCGGCTCGGGTTCGGGCAGCTCTTTTTGCCCGACGCGGGCGAATTCATCGGCTGGCGGCGCCTGCGCGACTGGCTGCGGCTCCTGGACTTCGAGGTGGAGTCGACGAGTTTCGGCTGCTGGCGGCCCGCGTTCTCCACCGACAAGTGGCTCGCGCGCTTCGACTGGATGGATCGCCTGGGCGAGCGCTGGTGGCCGATCTTCGGGGCCGTGCACTTCGTGGTCGCGGTGAAGCGCGTGCGCGGCGTGAAGTTGATCGGGGCGGCGTGGAAGACGTCCAAGCCGCTCGCGACCGCGCCCGTGCCGCTCGCCAACCGCAGCCACCGGCATCGGCCGCACCGGATTCACAAGTCATGAGCGCCGCCCGGCCGTCCCAAGGCGCGGGGGCCGCCTCGGGCGGCAACGCAGGACACGCAGTGACAAGCGTGGGGGTCGCATGACGCCTGTCGTGATCTACACGGACGGGGCGTGCAAGGGCAACCCCGGGCCGGGGGGGTGGGGCGTGCTCCTGCAATCGGGCGATACGGTGAGGGAACTGCATGGGGGAGAGCGCAGCACCACCAACAACCGCATGGAGCTCACGGCCGTGATCCGCGCGCTGGAGGCGCTCAAGCGGCCGTGCGCGGTGACGCTCTATCTCGACAGCCAGTATGTGCTGAAGGGCATCACCGAGTGGCTCCCCGGCTGGAAGGCCAAGGGCTGGCGCACCGCGAGCAAGCAGCCCGTGAAGAACGTGGAACTCTGGCAGCGTCTGGACGATCTGCTCACGACGAGCGGCCACGTGGTGGACTGGCGCTGGGTGCGCGGCCACAACGGCGATCCGGGCAACGAGCGCGCCGATGCGCTCGCGAACCTGGGCGTGCTGCAAGTCGGCTCGGGGCACTGAAAGAGGCCGACGGACTTCCCCGAAGTAAATGCGCGGTAAAGCCGGGCCAATCCGCGGCAAAACCACGCAGCGCGACTCGCTTGCGGCGATACCGAAGGTGTCTTTCGGCGTCGCCTGCTGTTACATTGGCCCTTGCGACTGCTGCCGTGCAACAACGAGCGCGCCCCGCCGGCGAGGCCCGGGTGCGCCTTGGGATTTTCGAGACGGGACACTGCATTTCATGGCTCGTAAGGCTCTCTACATCTCCGGCGCCGCGGGCGTCGTCGTCCTCGCACTTGCCGCCGCCTGGTGGTTCAACGCGGCGAGCCGCCCCGCCTCCGGCGCTGCGGGGGCTGCCGCCACGCGCGGCGCCAACGCGGTCGAGCACGGCGCGAGCGGCGCCCAGGGGCCCGGCGTTCTCGTCACCCTCGCCGCCGCGCAGAAGCAGGACGTGCCGGTCACCGTGACCGTCAACGGCAACGTCGTTTCGCTCAACAGCGTCGACGTCCGCCCGCAGGTGAGCAACGTGGTGCAGAAGGTCCACGTGAAGGAAGGCGACTACGTGCGCGCGGGCCAGCCGCTTTTCACGCTCGACGCGCGAGCGGACCAGGCCAACCTCGAGAAGGCGCGCGCGCAGCAGCTGAAGGACCAGGCGACGCTCTCGGACCTCGATCGCCAGTACCGGCGCAGCCAGGAGCTCCTGCAGCAGAACTTCATCGCCAAGAGCGCGACGGAGAACGTGCTCGCGCAGCTCGAGGCCCAGCGCGCCGCCGTGGAAGCGGACAAGGCCGCGGTGCGGGCCGCGGCCGTGGCGCTCAGCTACGACGACATCCGCGCGCCGATCTCCGGGCGCACGGGCGCGATTCCCGTTTTCGCCGGCACGCTCGTGCAGCCGGCCACGACGCTCGTCACCATCACGCAGCTCGACCCGATCGCCGTCACCTTTCCGGTGCCCGAAGGGCGCCTGCAGGACCTGCTCGAGGCCGCGAAGACGCGCTCGCCCGTGTTCGCATCCGTCGCGGGCCGCGCCGTGCCGCTGAAGGGCTTCCTGAGCTTCGTGGACAACACGGTGGACCCGCAGGTGGGCACGGTGCGCGCCAAGGCGCAGTTCGACAATCGCGACAACGCGCTGTGGCCCGGCCAGTACGTGAACACGAGCATCACGGTGAAGGTGCTGAAGGACGCGATCGTGGTGCCGATGGCCGCGATCATCACGAGCCCGAACGGCCGCATCGTCTACACGATGAAGGACGGGCTCGCGCAGCCGCGCCGGGTCGATATCGACTATGCGATGGGCGACAACGCCGCCGTGCGCGGCGTGCAGGCGGGCGAGCGCGTGGTGGTGGAGGGCAAGCAGAACCTGCGGCCCGGCTCGCGAGTGCGCGTCGAACGCGCGGGGAGCGCCCCCGACGGCGGCGCGCCGGGCGTGCCGGGCGGCGGCGCCTCGGTGGCGCGAAAGGACCCGACGTGAACATCTCCGAGCTGTGCATCCGCCGTCCGGTCATGACCGTGCTGCTGAGCGCGGCGCTCGTGGTGGCGGGCGTGCTCGCCTACATGCGCATCCCGATCGCGGCGCTTCCGAGCTACAACACGCCGGTGATCGCGGTGTATGCGCAACTGCCCGGCGCCGCGCCGGACACGATGGCCTCGTCGGTCGCGCTGCCGCTCGAAAAGCAGTTCTCCACCATCGCGGGGCTGAAGCTCATCAGCTCGATCAACACGCTCGGCAGCACGCAGATCACGCTGGAATTCGAAAGCTCGCGCGACATCGATGCGGCGGCGGTCGACGTGCAGGCGGCGCTCCTGCGAGCCCAGCGCGCATTGCCCGCGGAGATGACGACGCTGCCGTCGTACCGCAAGGTGAACCCGGCCGACGCGCCGGTGCTCTTCATCGCGCTCGACTCGCCTTCGATGGGCCTTGCCGAGCTCGACGACTATGCCGAAAACCTGATCGCCCCGACGCTTTCCACGATCGACGGCGTGGCGCAGGTGAACGTGTACGGGCAAAAGCGCTTCGCCGTTCGCATCCGCGCCGACACCGATCTGCTGAACGCGCGCGGCATCACGCTCGACGAACTCGCCAACGCGATCAAGGCGGCCAATTCCAACACGCCCGTGGGCGTGCTCGACGGCCCGCGCCAGACGCTCACGATCCAGGCCAACGCGCAGCTGCGCAACGCGGCCGAGTTCTCCGGCATCATCGTCGCGCAGCGCAACGGCGCGCCGGTGCGCCTTTCGGAAGTCGCGAAGGTCGAGGACAGCTACGAATCGGTGAAGACCTCCGCGAGCTACAACGGCCAGCGCGCGATCATGCTGTCGGTGCAGCGGCAGCCCAACGCGAACACGGTGCAGGTGGTGGACGCCGTGCGCAAGCTGCTGCCCACCTTCCAGGCGCAGCTGCCGCAGTCGATCAAGATCACGGTGCTCAACGACCGGGCGCGCTCCGTGCGCGAAGCGGTGCACGACGTGAACCTCACGCTCGCGCTCACGGTGATGCTCGTGGTGCTCGTGATCTATCTCTTCCTGCACCGCGTGACGGCGACGATGATCCCGGCCGTGACGATGCCGATCTCGCTCATCGGCGCGATGTCGCTGCTCTACGCCTTCGGCTACAGCCTGGACAACGTCTCGCTGCTCGGGATCACGCTGGCCGTCGGCCTGGTGGTGGACGACGCGATCGTCGTGCTCGAAAACATCGTGCGCCACATCGAAGAGGGCATGCCCACCATGCGCGCTGCGCTGCAGGGCTCGCGCGAGATGGGGTTCACCATCTTCTCGATCTCGATCTCGCTTGTGGCCGTATTCATCCCGATCTTCTTCATGCCGGGCGTGATCGGGCTTCTCTTCCATGAATTCGCCGTCGTGGTGGCGCTGGCCGTGCTCGTGTCGGCAGCCGTGTCGCTCACGCTCGTGCCGATGATGGCAAGCCGCCTCCTGAAGCACGAGGAGAGCGACGGCGCGGCCCACGAGGACATCGAGAAGGTGCCGGGCGGCTGGGTGAACCGGCAGTTCGAGCGGCTCTTCCGCGGCGTGCACGGTCTTTACATGCGCACGCTCGACTGGACGCTCGCGCACCGCAAGGTGATGCTCGTCGTGGCGCTTGGGACCTTCGTGCTCACGGGCTACATGGGCGCCACGATGCCCAAGGGCTTCTTCCCCGAGGAGGACATCGGGCAGATCCAGGTGACGACCGAGGCGTCGGAGGACATCTCGTTTCCGGCGATGCAGGAATTGCAGGACCGCGTGGCGGCCGCTTTCAAGGCCGATCCGAACATCCAGGACGTGACGTCGTTCACCGGCGCGGGCGGCCCCACCGGCACGCTCAACAGCGGCCGCATGTTTCTCGTCCTGAAGCCTCGTGGCGAGCGCGCGAAGATGCACGAGGTGATGGAGTCGTTGCGGCGCGAGGCTCGCACCGTGCCGGGCATCGCCGTCTACATGCAGCCGGTGCAGAACCTGCGGCTGGGCGGGCGGCAGAGCAAGAGCCGCTACCAGTACACGCTGCAAAGCGTGAGCGCGGACGCGTTGTCCCAGTGGTCACAGAAGCTCATGGACAGGATGCGGGCGGACCCGGCGTTTCGCGACATCACGAGCGATTCGCAGAACCGGGGCCTTCAGGCGTCGCTGCGCATCGACCGCGACAAGGCGAACCTCCTGGGCGTGCAGATCGGCGACATTCGCAATGCCCTGTACGACGCGTTCGGCGAGCGGCAGGTCTCCACCATCTACAGCGCGTCCAACAGCTACCTCGTGATCCTCGAGGCGACCGATGCCGACCGCCGCTTCGAAGAGGGCATGTCGCGCATCAACCTGCGCGGCAAGTCGGGTGCGCTCGTGCCGATGTCGGCCATCGCGACGGTGGAGCGCACCGTGGGGCCGACGGCCGTGAATCATCAGGGGCAGCTGCAGGCGATCACGATCTCCTTCAATCTCGCGCCCGACACGCCGCTGGGCGTCGCGACCGGCAAGATCGACGAGTACTCGCACGCGCTCAAGATGCCGGCTTCGATCATCACGAGTTACGGCGGCGACGCGGCGGTGTTCCAGGACTCGCAGGGCAGCCAGGCGGTGCTGCTCGTGTCGGCGCTGCTCGTGATCTACGTGCTGCTCGGCGTGCTGTACGAAAGCTACGTGCATCCGCTCACGATCCTCGCGGGCCTGCCTTCGGCCGCCGTCGGCGCGCTGCTCACGCTCGAGCTCTTCGGCTTCGACCTCACGCTCATTGCCACCATCGGCATCCTGATGCTGATCGGAATCGTGAAGAAGAACGCGATCATGATGATCGACTTCGCGCTGCATGCGCAGCGTGACGACGGCATGGCGCCCGCGGAGGCGATCCGCGAGGCGTGCCGGCTGCGCTTCCGGCCGATCCTCATGACGACGATGGCCGCGCTGATGGGCGCGCTGCCGATGGCGTTCGGCCTCGGGGCGGGCGCGGAACTGCGCCAGCCGCTGGGGTTGGCGGTGGCGGGGGGCCTCGTCTTCTCGCAGGTGGTGACGCTCTACATCACGCCCGCGATCTACCTTGCGCTCGAGCGCTTCAGCGGGCGCGGGCCGGTGCAGGATCTGGATGCGCTCGGCAAGAAGATCTTCTCGCGCGGCACGTCGCACGATCTGATCGCGAAGTGACGCGCCGCGTGCGCTTCGCCAGGCGACACGCTTCTCGTTGGAACTTGTTCTTCCGCGATGTTACGTAGGGCGGGGCGAATCGGCCTCTTCCACCCACATCCAAAAAAAGGAAAGCAAGAATGACAGCATCCCATTGCGTCGGCTCATCGAGCGGCTTCGGCCCTGGTCCGCAATCCTTCCTGCCTCGGGAGACATCGCCCGGGGCGACTGCCGATGACGTCGCGACTTCCCTGGCACTCGCGGCCAACGAGGTCCACGGTCGCGGGCGAGAAATCGATTCCCACTTGCATGAGATCCACGCGGAGTTCGCGGAATTCAACGCCAGCCACGTGGCCGATCAACTCCAACCGCGGGACCTGCATCACCTGGAGCAGCTCGCCGACAGGTACGTTGAGATGGAGTTGCTTGCTCTCGCCAACAGCGAGGCCCGGAGGCGGCACGAGGCGGCTTGCCGTGAAGCCGGCATCGATCCGGGCTTGCCGCTGCGAGACGGGGGAGTCAGCCCGCCGCCGCAGCGCGAGGTGAGGCGGCCATTCGAGGGCTGCAACCTCGCCGATCTGCGCAAGGTTCGCGAGAATCTGTGCCGGGAACGTGGCGTGCTCGCGAGCGGCAGGCCGTTCATGGTGACCGCGATGAAGTGTCAGATCGACCTGGGTCTCGACGGCAACGACGAGCTTGTGCAGAGGCAGCGCGATTCGATTGCCGTGCAAACGAAGGCGCTCTTCGTGAACCTCAGGAACACCCGCCACGTCGATTCCCTGATCGATTCATTGGGGCGCGATCCCGCGGCGTCCCAGGCGCCCGCGACCCGGACTTTCTGGTGGGAGCGGCCGGCCCCTTGCGATCCTCGCGATTTCGCGTGAGGCCGCCACGCACAGCTTGACCGCGCGGCGGCCGCGTTGTGCAATCCCCCCGTGCCGCAAGTCGAATTCGCGCCCGCTCTCACTCGCCACGTCGCATGTCCGCCTCAGCAGGTGACCGCGCGCACCGTGGGCGAGGCGCTCGAAGCCGCGTTGCGGGCCGCGCCCGCATTGCGCGGCTACGTGCTCGACGAGCAGGGCGCGGTGCGCCGGCATGTCGCGGTGTTCGTGAATTCGCGCATGATCGCGAGCCGCACCGACCTGAGCGCGTCGCTCGCCGACGAAGACAAGGTGCTCGTGATACAGGCACTCACCGGAGGATGACGGAGGATGAACGCATGACCACGCTGCTCGTCGGCACCCGCAAGGGCCTGTTCACGATCCATCGCGGCGACGCGGGCTGGCGGCTTGCGCCGCCCGAATTCGCCGGCGAGCCGGTCACGCAGGTGCTCGCGGATGCGCACACCGGTGCCTGGTATGCCGCGCTTCGGCTCGGGCACTTCGGCGTGAAGCTGAGACGCAGCCTCGACCGCGGCCTGAGCTGGGCGGAGATGCCGGCGCCCGCCTTCCCCGAAAAGCCGAAGGAAGGCCCCTGGAGCGACGACGCCACGCCGTGGACCGTGGACCTGGTGTGGAGCCTGGAAGCGGGGCCGGGGCGCCTTTGGGCCGGGTGCCTGCCCGCGGGACTCTTTCACTCCGACGACAAGGGCGCCTCTTGGCAGCTCGTGAAGAGCCTCTGGGAGCGCCCCGAGCGCAAGGAATGGTTCGGCGGCGGCTACGACCATGCGGGCATCGATTCGATCGCGGTCGATCCGCGCGATGCGAAGCGCGTGACGCTCGCGATTTCGTGCGGTGGCGTGTGGCAGACGCACGATGGCGGCGAGACCTGGGCCAACACGTCCGAGGGGCTGGACGCCGGCGCCTACATGCCGCCGGAGCGCCGCTTCGACGGCAACATCCAGGACGTGCATCGCATGGATGCGTGCGCGGGGCGTCCGGATGCGTTGTGGATTCAGCATCACGGCGGCATCTTCCGCTCGACCGATGGCGCCAATCGTTGGGAGGCGATTGCCTCGCCGAAGCCGAGCGGCTTCGGCTTCGCGGTGGTGGTGCACCCGAGCGACCCGGACCGTGCCTGGTTCGCGCCTGCGCATTCGGATCAGAACCGCGTGCCGGTGGATGGGCAGATGGTCGTGAACGAAACGCGCGATGGCGGCAAGACGTTCATCACCCATCGCACCGGGCTGCCGCAGAAGGATGCGTATCACCTCGTGTACCGGCATGCGATGGCTTGCACACCGGATGGAAAAACGCTCGCGATGGGGTCGACCACCGGGGGCCTGTGGGTGAGCGAGGATGAAGGCGTGACGTGGCAGTGCCTGTCGCGCGATCTGCCGCCGATTGCGGTGGTGCGGTTCGGGGAGTGATGCGCGCCGCACCGGCGTTCCCGTTTCGGTCATACGGAGAGTGAAAGTGAAATCCGCATCATCTCGTTCCGCATAGCCACCAGGCGCGAAGCGCAAATCTACTTCGATGAAATCCAAGACTGACTGGGCGCGTCTGCAAGGAAGGAAGGGCTCTGCAGTATCCGATCATCCGGAGGCCGACATCAAGCACATCGTTCGTGGTGTGGTGCGACGCGGGCTGCACCCGCTTCCCTCTAAAGCCAGCATCTCCCTGCGGGTAGACCAGGACGTCCTCGAGTGGTTCAAGGCGCAAGGCCCTGGGTATCAGACTCGGATCAACAGTGTGCTGCGCGCGTTTCGTGATGCATCGGTGTAACGCTCCTTCGCCTCCGGCGCACACGTGCATCCGCGCGCTGCGCGCACTCTCCTCGTGGGCGCCGGTCAAGACTCTGGGAGGTCGGCCGTTCGAGCGATTCGAGTTCGAGGTCAGGGGCCGCTGATGTCTATCATGGCAATCGACACGGACGCCTTGCGCCGTTCGCACGCTTCGCGGCCTCCTGGCGCAAGTCGCCGGTCATACGTTGGACCGCATGATGACCCTTGCCTTCTTCCTCGATGCGAACTGCGTGAACGCCCGCCAGAAGAACGACGCGCTCAATCAGCTCGAGAGCTATCGGGATCGGAACATGGTGACCCTCATGTATGCAGACAAGGTGCATGCGGAGGCACGTCACGGCAGCCAAAAGCGATCTGACAAGGTGCAAGAGTTCTCATTCGCGGAACTGGACCCGGTGTTCGGTGAGAACCTCGAAGTCAAGGGCCAAATTGAGGATATTCTTTGCCCGGGCGGCGCCAAGACCGCCAACGAACGAAACGACATCTGGGCGGTCTATGTTGCTGAGAGGCTGCAATGGCCGCTCGTTACGATGGATGGCGCGTCAAAGAGCCAGCCAGGCGGGATTCTTGGTCGAGCGCCTCAACTCGCCGCTTTGGGTGTCGAGGTTATCACTCCTCAGCAAGCTCTCGACCGAGTGAGAGCGGCTGAACATGCGGTCTAGCAGATAGTTCAACGCGGATACGAGCTGGCATGGCGCCGCGAGCCGTGCTGGTGCGCATACGTCTCTCGGCGCATTGCCGGTGCGTTCCGCTCATCTCCGAAGTCAGGTTGCTTTCATCGCTCGACACGTCTTGGTCCTCGCAGCTCTTGCGCTCTCGTTGACACCGGCTGTTCGTGCTACAGACCTTACGAGCTACGAACTCCTCGAACGAATCCACTCCGACCTCGCGAAGGCGCACGTGGCAGGATGGGGCGACGGAATTTCGTGGGCCGTCACTGCTCAGAGGACGCCCGCGCGTAGAATAGTTCCACTTAAGGGGAGCACTTCATGACCGACATCGTTGCTGAGCTTGCCCGCCGTGGCCGCGCTTTGGCCCCTGAGGAGCGCGCGCGACTTGTGGACCTGCTGCTGGATTCTTTGGAGGATGCTCCGGATCCAGAAATCGAAGAAGCATGGCGGATGGAAATTCACCGGCGAATCGCCAGCTACGAGCGCGGCGAGGCAGTGCTTTTCGATGCTAAGGAGGTAATGGCTGAAGCCAAGCGGCTGGCTCCGTGAAGCAGTTGCGCCTGGAGTCCGGTGCGAGAGCGGAGCTTCTGCACGAGGTTAGATACTTCGAAACGGTGCGCGTGGGACGCGGTGCCAAGTTTCGCGTGGCTGTCGATGAAGTCTTCGCGCGAATCGTGCACTCACCGAAAAGCGGCAGGCCAGACGAAGGCGATTGCCGGCGGTTGCGGGTGAAAGGTTTTCCGTTCTCGGTGGTGTATCGCGAGCATGCTCAGGAGATCGTTGTTTTCGCAATCCGACCCGACGCAAGAAGACCGGGCTACTGGGTGCGGCGCCTCGAGTGAGGCACGAATTTAGCCGTCAACCTGGCCAACCCCGGGCATGGCTCCCCGCAGTGGTTTCTCTCCGCGGTCGCTGGCTACGTCTCCGTGTTCGGTCAAGAAGGCCCGTCGATGGCGTCACGGATGGCAGGACGTGCCAGCGGACACGCCGAAGCGCGCCGCTGACCTCAGATCACCCCGTCGAACATCATCACATCCACTTCCTCCCCCA
The DNA here is from genome assembly GCF_035548915.1 of Ramlibacter sp. GTDB lineage: Bacteria > Pseudomonadota > Gammaproteobacteria > Burkholderiales > Burkholderiaceae_C > Ramlibacter. The sequence continues at coordinate 247,646 of NZ_DASZSE010000018.1, forward strand.
CCGCCACATTGCCTTGCGCGTGATGCAGCACGATGAGGCCGTTGGCCTGCACCATCGAGCTCAGCACACCGGAGCCCTGGTTGCCGGTCGTGCGCACATGCAGCGATCCATCTTCCGCCTTCGAAACGACACCGCGCTGATACTCCGTTCGACCGGGCTTCTTGCGCATGGGCTCCCCGCTGCGCGCGCGCAGCATCGGCGGTGCCAAGTCACGCGCACCCATCATCTTCAGGAGCGCAGGGCGCACGAACGCGAGGAAGGTCACCATCACCGCGACCGGATTGCCCGGCAGCCCGAAGAGCACCGAGCGCCCGATGCGACCCACGGCCATCGGCCGGCCGGGCCGCATCGCAATGCGCCAGAAGGCGACGTCGCCCAGCTTCTTCATCATCGCCTTCGTGTAGTCCGCCTCTCCCACGCTCACGCCGCCGCTCGTGACGATCGCGTCGGCCGCTGAAGCGGCACGGCTGAAGGCCGCTTCGAGCAGCGCCGGATCGTCGCGCACCACCCCCATGTCGATCACTTCGCAGCCGAGCCGCGTGAGCAAGCCGAAGACCGTGAACCGATTGCTGTCGTACACCGCGCCTTCACGCGGCGGCTCGCCCAGCGACAGAATCTCGTCGCCGGTGGAGAAGTAGGCGACCCTCACCTTGCGCACCACTTTCACACGCGCGAGGCCGAGGCTTGCGAGGAGGCCGCACGCGGCGGGGCCGAGACGTTCGCCCCGCGGCAATGCGGGGCGGCCCTCCATCAGGTCTTCGCCCTTCAGGCGCCGGTTCTCACCGCGCTTCAGCACGTTCGCGGGAACGAGAATGCGTCCGTCTCCCGCGGGCTTCGTGAATTCCTGCGGAACGACCGTATCGAGCCCATCGGGCACGATCGCACCCGTCATGATCTTCACGCACTGGCCGGGCGCCACTTCGCCGTGCCACGCCTTGCCGGCCAAGGCCGTGCCGACGACCTCCAGCGTGAGCGGCGCATCGGCCCGCAGTTGACCTCCGTCGAACGCGAATCCATCCATCGCCGAGTTGTCGTGCGGCGGCACGGAGAGAGGCGAGATCACTGCTTCGGCCAGCACGCGATTCAAGGCGTCGAAGATGCCGACCTCTTCGAATGCTTCGAGCGGCTCGACCAGGCGCGAGAGGAATTCGCCCACGGCCTCGGCACTCAGCGCCTGCGGGTCATAGCCTTGCAGCTCGGCGGCGATCTGTTCCAGGGACTTCATGCGCGTGTTCAGGAGCGTTCGAGCCGGTGCAGCTCTTCCAGCGTGTTGGCGTTGAAGAAGGCGCGCGCGTCGTCGAACGGCACCTCGACGGTCTTGTGCAGCGCCGTCCACTTGTCGATCTTGCGCCCGCCCTCGTGCGTGAAGCGAACGAGGCTTTCCATCAATTCGCGCCGAAGCAGGCAGAAGACGGGCTGCGTGCGCAGCTTGCCGTCTTCTTCCGGCGCGGACGCCATCGCCACCGCCGCTCCTTCGCGTTCCAGTGCCTCGGCAAGCCGCGATGCGAGGTCCTCGGGAAAGAGCGGCGTGTCGCACGGCACCGTGAGCATGTACGGCGTGTCGCATTGCTCCAGCCCCGCGAGGAATCCGGCGAGCGGCCCGGCGAAATCCGGCAAAGCATCGGGCCACACCGGCACGCCGAACGATTCGTAGGCCGTGAGATTGCGATTGGCGTTCACCATCGCGTGGCCCACCTGCGGCTGCAGGCGAAGCAGCGTGTGCAGCGCAAGCGGCATGCCGCGGAAATTCTGCAGGCCCTTGTCGGTGCCGCCCATGCGGCTGCCGCGGCCGCCCGCGAGGATGAGGCCCGTGATGTCGTCGCGCGAGATCATCCGCCGATGTAGCTCATTTCGACACGCTTGCGACCGCTTTCGGCTGCGGCCGGGAGCGTTCCGCGCAACTGCGAATAACGGTCCGCGCGGCCCTGCCAGATGTGCGCGATGGCCGAGCCGATCTCTTCGTCGCTCGCGCCGCCGCGCACGAGCTCGCGCAGGTCGTATCCGTTGCTTGCGAAGAGGCACAGGTAGAGCTTGCCTTCGGTAGAGAGGCGCGCGCGATTGCAGTCCCCGCAGAAGGCCTGCGTCACGCTGCTGATGAACCCCACTTCACCGCTGCCGTCCGCGTAGGCCCAGCGTTCGGCGGTTTCGCCCTGCGCGCTGTGATCGAGCGGGACCAGCGGAAACGCCGAAGCGATCACGCGCCGCACTTCGGCCGAAGGCAGCACTTCGTCCATGCGCCAGCCGTTGGTCGCACCCACGTCCATGTATTCGATGAAACGCAGCGCGATGCCGCTGCCCTTGAAGTGCCGCGCCATCGGCAGGATCTCGTGTTCGTTCGTGCCGCGCTTCACGACCATGTTCACCTTCACCGGGCCGAGGCCCGCCGCCTGTGCCGCCGCGATGCCGTCCAGCACTTGCGCGACCGGGAAGTCGACGTCGTTCATGCTGCGAAACACCGCGTCGTCCAGGCCGTCGAGGCTCACCGTGACGCGCTGCAGGCCTGCTTCCTTCAGCGCCCGGGCCTTGCGCGCGAGAAGCGATCCGTTGGTGGTGAGCGTGAGGTCGAGCGGTTTGCCGTCCACTGTGCGCAATTCAGCGAGCTGCGCAACGAGGATTTCGAGGTTCTTGCGCAGGAGCGGCTCGCCTCCCGTGAGCCGGAGCTTGTGCACGCCGTGGGCGACGAAGATGCGCGCCACGCGCGTGATCTCCTCGAAGCTCAGGAGCGCGGCGTGCGGGAGATAGGGGTAGTCCTTGTCGAAGACTTCCTTGGGCATGCAGTAGCTGCAGCGGAAGTTGCAGCGGTCGGTGACGCTGATGCGCAGGTCGCGCAGCGGCCGGTGCATGCGGTCCAGCAGCGTTCCGGTAGCCGGCACGGGCGTCCCGGGCACAGCCGCGCTCAGCGCGGCGAGGCGCTGGTCGACGAGGGGGATCACTCGTTCGGACATCAAATCATTACAGGGTGGCGTCGATGATGCTCCACCGTCAAATCACGGATCGTTTCGCCTGGGTCACGGTCGAGGCATTCATGTCCGTCTCCTGAGATCGATTGATTATCGGCTGGCGCGGTTCGAGCGGCACCGACACCTGTGCATACCCCGCAGATGAAAGCACCTTCCCCGGCTGCAAGGGGGGACCGCGTCGTGCGTGAATTCAGCACATCCGTGCCATTGTTGCGCAAATCCTGCGGGTTACCTCTGGTGTGGAGGAAGGCTTCGCCAACAGAATCCCGCCGCAGAGGCGAGGAGTTCCACATGCCCACGTCCATCCGCCATCTCTTCCTGGTTGTCCTCACGCTCTTCATCGCCGCCGGCGCGGCGCGCGCGGAAGAAGATTCCCGCCACCTCGCGCCGGGCTTCCAGGCCCGGCCCGCCGCGTCGCGCGTGCTCGTCATTCCCGCGGACATCGAACTGTTTTCCATCAGCGCGGGCGGCATCGAAGAGCCGAAGGCCGACTGGACCGAGAAGGCGCGGAAGAACTTCAGCGCGGCGCTCCTCGCGCGGCCCGAACTGGCCGCGGGCACCCTCGACATCGACGAAGCGCGCCTGGACGACTTCGCCGACATCGTCGCGCTGCATCGGGCGGTCGCGGAATCGATCTGGATTCATCACGTGAAGCACGGCATCGAGCTGCCGACAAAAGAAGGCCGGCTCGACTGGTCGCTCGGGGCCGCGGCCGTGAAGCCGCTGCGCGACCGGACGGGCGCCGACTATGCGCTTTTCACCTGGGTGCGCGACACCTACGCGAGCGACGAACGCAAGCTCGCCATCCTCGCGATGGCGCTGCTCGGGGCCATCAACACCGGTGGCGAACAGGCGGCCTACGCGTCGCTCGTGGACTTGCGCGACGGACGCGTCGTGTGGTTCAACGACGTGGATCGGATGTGGGGCGACCTGCGCGACGACAAGTCGGCCGGCGAAACGGTGGAGGCCCTGATGAAGGGCTTTCCGGGGGTGCGATGAAGACCCGCGGAAGCCCCCACCCCAACCCTGCCTCGGAGGAGGAAGGAGCATCCATGCATCGACGCGGCTTCCTGCGATCGGCATGCGGGCATTGCCTCGGCCTGGGCGCCATGCTCGGCCTGCCGGCGCTCGCCACCGAAGCCATCGCGCCGACTTCGCCCTTGCCCTCTCGCTTCAGGCATCCCGCGGCCGACACGGACGAAGGCGGCCTCTGGAGCATCATGGACCGCGAGGAAGTGCGCGTGCGGCGCAGCCCCCTCGCGATCAAGGAGCCGGCACTGCAGCGTTACCTCGGCGACGTCGCGTGCCGCTTGTGCGTCACGCATTGCCCCGACATCCGGGTGCACGTGGTGCGCATGCCCGTCTTCAACGCGATGATGGCGCCCAACGGGATGATGCTCGTGTGGAGCGGCCTGCTCCTGCGCGTGGAGAACGAAGCGCAGCTTGCCACCGTCATGGGCCACGAGATGGGTCACTACCTCGAACGCCACACGGTCGATCAGCTTCGCGCCGCGAAGGATCGCGCGGTGCTCGGCCAGCTCGCGGGGCTCCTGGGCGGCGTGGGCGGCGTGCTCGGGCAGATCGGGCTTCTCGCGAGCATGTTCGCCTTCTCTCGCGAGCACGAACAAAGGGCCGACCGGCTCGGCATGCGCCTCATGAAGGAGGCGGGCTACGAGGGCCGCGAAGCGCCGAAGATCTGGGACAACCTGCTCGGTGAGCTGAAGATCACGGGCGGCGAGGACGCCGGCAGGCGCAGCCCGCTCTTCGCGACTCACCCGCCTGTTGCGAACCGCCGCGACGACCTGCTGAAAATGGCAGGCGAGGGCGGCGGCTTCCTCGGCGAACGCGAATTCCGCGCCGTGATCGCGCCGCTTCGGTTCGGCTGGATCGAAGACGAGATTCAGCGCGGCCAGTACGAGGAAAGCCTCGTGCTCTTCGACCGTCTGCTGAAGCGCGATGCCTCCGATGCCGAAGTGCTCTACGCGCGCGGCGAGGTGTACCGGCTGCGCGACGAGCAGGACGATCTCGATCGCGGCTTCGCCGATCTGCTGAAGGCGAGCGCGAGCCCGAAGGCGCCGGCGCAGGCGTTGCGGTCGCTCGGACTCGTGTACCGGCGCCGCAACGACGCGGGCGGAGCGCGGCAGTCGTTCGAGCGATACCTCGCGGTCGCGCCGGACGCACCCGATGCGGCGCTCATCAGGAGCTACCTCGCGCAGATGAAGTCATGAGAAACCTTCTGCCGCTGCTCATTGCCTGCGTGCTCGCCGCCTGCACGACGATCGCGAAGGTGGAAGGCGACCAGGTCGTGAACGGCAAACTCGCCGTGCACGTGCCCGCCGCATGGAACCGCGTGCAGGACCCCTGGGGCGGCGAGCCCTACGACACCTGGACGCAGGAGGGCATGCCGCTCGACCATCTGCGCCTGTGGGCCGGCGTGCAGCCGGGCCAGGCACTCATGAAGCGGCCGACGGTGTTCTTTCGCGGCCCCGGCGAGAAGGACAGGCGCGTGCCGACCTTCCAGCCCGGCATGCCCGCGGAAAAGCTCGTGAGCCTCTTCGAAGAGCTCTATGCCACCGCAGGCACGGTGAAGCTCACGCGCCTTGCGCCCGCGACGTTCGCGGGACAGCAGGGCATGCGCTTCGAGTTCACGCTCGCGCGGCGCGCGGACGATCTCGTATTGAAGGGTGTGGGATGGGTGGCGGAGAAGGACCGGGCGCTCTACGCAGCCACGTTCCTCGCGCCGCGGCTCGGGTTTTACGACCGGCTGCTGCCGATGGCCGAAGAGGTGGTGAAGACCGCGCGCATCGCATCGTGAGGAATTGCGGAGGGGGAGTGAAGCGTCGGCGGGGCGGCAAGCCATTGGGCTTGCCGCCCTTGGCTGACACGCGATTCGGATTCGGAGCACGCCCCGCCCGGCGCCGAGCGTGAGAGACTCGCCGTCGCACATGACGGACGAAGCCCTCACCTTGCCCGCGCGCGCGCGGGCCAAATGGAAATCCTGGTTCGGCCCCGGGCTCATCACCGGCGCCTCGGACGACGACCCGAGCGGCATCGGCACGTATTCGCAGGCGGGCGCGCAATTCGGCACCGGCATGCTCTGGCTCATGGCCTTCACGTTCCCGCTCATGTCGGTCGTGCAGATCATCACGGCCCGGATCGCGCGCGTCACCGGGCGCGGTCTGGCCGCCAACCTGTCCAAGGTGCTGCCCCGATGGGTACTGGTGCCGATCCTCGTGCTGCTCTTCGTCGCCAACACCGTCAACATCGGCGCCGACCTCGCGGCGATGGGCGCAGCGGCGGCGCTACTGATTCCGGCGGGCAGCGCCTTCACGGCCGCCGGATTCGGCGTCGTATCCATGCTGCTGCAAATCTTCGTTCCCTACAGCCGCTACGTGAGGCTGCTGCAGTGGCTCACGCTCTCGCTGCTCGCGTACGCAGCCGTTCTGCTCACGCTGGACGTGCCCTGGACGAAGGTGCTGCACGATACGCTCCTGCCCCGCATCGAGATCGACAGGTCGTTCTGGGCCATGCTCGTGGGCGTGCTCGGCACCACCATCAGCCCGTACCTCTTCTTCTGGCAATCGGACCAGGAGGTGGAAGAGCAGCGCGCGTCGCCCGACGACCATCCGCTGCGCGCGGCGCCGCGCGAAGCCGGCCGGCAGCTGCACGAGATCAGCCGCGACACCGTGCTGGGCATGGCCGTCTCCAATTCGGTCGGATTCTTCATCATGCTCACTGCCGCGCTCACGCTGCATGCGCACGGCGTCCACGACATCGACAGCGCCGCCAAGGCCGCCCAGGCGCTGCGGCCGCTGGCGGGCGACTGGGCTTTCGGCCTGTTCGCGCTCGGCATCGTGGGCACGGGCCTGCTTGCCATTCCCGTGCTGGCGGGGAGCGCGGGCTACGCCGTGGCCGAGTGCTTCGCGTGGCGCTACGGCCTGGAACGCGCGCCGGCCTCCGCGCCGCGGTTCTACGGGGTGATCGCCGCGTCCACGCTCCTCGGTGTGCTATTCACGCTGCTGGACTTCAATCCCATGAAGGCGCTCGTGGCGTCCGCGGTGCTGAACGGCGTCATCGCCGTGCCGGTGCTGGCCGCGATGATGCGCGTCTCGGCACGCGAAGACGTGATGGGGGAGTTCCGCATCGGGCGCGGCCTGCGGTTCGTCGGGTGGGCGACGACCGCTCTCATGGCGCTGGCGGCGGTCGCGATGGCCGTGGTGTAGGGGAAGATCGGGCGGGAGGCATTCATGCCGCCCTGAACCACATCTCGTACATCGATGCGAATGCGTCGGGGTGGTCGCGCTCGAACGCCTCCCACTCGCGCGGCCCCCAGTGCCCGGCTGCCGGGCCGGCCGCGGCAAGCGTGGCGGCCGGCGGATCGATGCACACGAGCTCGAAGCCGTGCCTGGCGATCAGGCTCACCCAGTCGACCGCGCCGAGCGCATGCTCGCAGGCATTGAAGAGCAGGTCGTGCAGGCCGCTTGCGCTGTGAAGGTCGGGCGACTGGAGCATCGAAGGCGACATCGCCCCGTGCCGGCCCGCGAGCAGTTCCGCGCGCAATTGCCGCAGCGTCGCCAGCGACCCGTCGAGGCCGCGCGCCGCGATGACTTCGCGCATCGCCCGCACTTGCCGCCGCGCCTGCGCGCTGTAGACCGCGAGACGCAACAAGCCTCCCCGGCGCGTGAGCGCGCGCAGCGCCGCCGCGCCGCCTTCGAGATCGGAAAGGTGATGCAGCACGCCGATGCATTCGACCACGTCGAAGCGCGCGCCGCGCCGCGCATAGGCGCGCAAGTCCGCGGGCTCGAATGCGACGCCTGCGAGGCCCGCTTCGCGGCACTTGCGCACGGCGTAGGCGAGGCTGGCCAGGCTGAAATCGATCGCCGTGAGGGATGCGCCTTCGTAGGTGGCATGCGCCGCAAGGCACTGCTGGCCCGTGCCGCAACCTGCGATCAGCACCCGCTGCCACCGCCACCACGGCCGCTTCAGCTGTGCGCGTGCCGCGGCAGGGATCGACGAGGGCACCGAAGGCTGGCGAATCCAGCGCGGATACGGATAACGCTCGTACTGGCCGCGCTGCGCGCCTTCGGGCAAGGCGGCCGCACCCATCGAAGAGAGCGATGCCGCGATCGCATCTTCCTCCGCCGGTTCGCGGTACAGGCGCTGCAAGAGCAACTGCTGGCCCGCATCCGATGGATCGAACGCATCCCGCGCGAGGGGGCCTGGATGCTCGAAGCATGCGAGCACAAGCGCCTCATCGCGGCTCGCGTTTCCACCCGCCACGCGTTCGCGAAGCGCGGCGAGGTCCGGGGCCGCCGCATCGAGCGGCCAGACATATTCGGCGAGATTGGCCTGCACCGCGACCCACGCCAACCCGGGCACGATCTCCGGCACCGCCTGCGCCCCCTCGTGCAGGCGCTGCATCGCGAGGCGGCGCCATCGAAGAAAGAGCGCTTGCCACTCGGCCGACGTCACGAGCGCGAGCGACACGACCTGCTGGAACATTCGCGTGCCGCCGAGGTACGAAGCCGCGGCCTGCAACGCTGGCGCATCGTCGGCCGCATCGAGCGCGCGCCGCACCTGCGGATGCATCGCCAGATACGCGAGCGCCGCCGGCGCGAGCCGCGCGGGCAAGTCCCAGGGGCCCGACAGCGCGGCTTCCCACGCCTGCTCGAGGGCCGGCTGCTGCGCCTTCAGCTCCATGTGCGTGAGCATCCAGGACACGTGCAGCCCGGAGGCGGCGTCGCCCTGAATCGCCGCCGCGAGGAAGGCGTCGAAGCGGGCGCGGTGGTCCGTCACCCGTGCAGTCACACCCGCAGTCACCCGTGCCTGATCGCGACCGTCTTGAGCGTGGTGAAGCCGTACAGCGCCTCGAACCCCTTCTCGCGCCCGTAGCCCGAGGACTTCACCCCGCCGAAGGGCAACTCGACACCGCCGCCCGCGCCGTAGTTGTTGATGAAGACCTGCCCGCTCTTCACGCGTCTGGCCATTCGCAGCATGCGCGAGCCGTCGAGCGTCCAGATGCCGGCCACGAGCCCGAAGTGCGTGGCGTTGGCGAGTTCGACCGCGTGGTCTTCGTCCTTGAAACTCATCGCCGCGAGCACCGGCCCGAACACTTCCTCCTGCGCGAGCCGGTGCGTCACCGGCACGTCGCGCAAGAGCGTGGGCGCCTGGTAGAAGCCGGTCTCGGGCGCTTCGTCCACCACCTGGCCCTGCGCGACCATCGGGATGTTCGCGACCTGCGCGTCGGAGAGGAAATCCCACACGCGCTGCTGCTGCGAAGCGCGGATGAGCGGGCCCACGTCGAGGTCCATCGCGGCGGGGCCGACGCGCAGATTGGCGAACGCGTTGCCGAGGCGATCGAGCAGCGGCTCGTAGAGGGACTGCTCGACCAGCAGGCGCGAGCCCGCCGAGCAGGTCTGCCCCGCGTTCTGCACGATCGCGTTGATGACGACGGGTAGCGCCTCGTCGAGATTCGCATCGGCAAAGACGATCTGCGGGCTCTTGCCGCCAAGTTCCAGCGTGACGGGGCAGTGGCGCTCGGCCGCGGCCTGCTGGATGAGCGTTCCCACGCGCGGGCTGCCCGTGAAGCTGATGTGGTCCACGCCCGGATGCCGGGCGAGCGCGTCGCCGACCTCATGGCCGTAGCCTGTGACGATGTTGATCGCGCCGGCGGGGAAGCCCGCTTCGGTCGCGAGTTCGGCCACGCGGATGAGCGAGAGGCAGGCGTCTTCGGATGGCTTCACGACGCTCACGTTGCCGGCGGCGAGCGCGCCGCCCACGCTGCGGCCGAAGATCTGCATCGGATAGTTCCAGGGGATGATGTGCCCCGTGACGCCGTGCGGCTCGCGCCAGGTGAGGACGGTGTACCCTTCCTGGTAGGGGAGCGTCTCGCCGTGCAGCTTGTCGCAGGCGCCCGAGTAGAACTCGAAGTAGCGGGCGAGCGCGGTGGCGTCGGCGCGTGCCTGCCTGGTCGGCTTGCCGCAATCGCGCTGCTCGATCGACGCGAGCTCGTCGGCGTGTTCGTTGATCTTGTGCGCGAGGCGCATGAGAAGTCGCCCGCGCTCGGCGGCGCTCAGCTTCGACCAGACTTTCTCGTGGCAGTGGCGCGCGGCGCGCACGGCCGCATCGATGTCTGCCGCGTCGCCGCGCTGGATTTCGTCGTAGGGTTGGCCGTCCGAAGGGTCGATGACGGGCAGGGTGCGCTCGGAGGCGGAACGCACCGGCGCGTTGCCGATGTAGTGGAACTGCATGCGGGGATTGTGCGACATTCGCGTGCGGGGGGTGAATCCGCGACGCACGATGACCCTCACCCCAACCCCCTCCCGGAGGGAGAGGGAGCAACGGCCTTTCTGCCGCGCGGACGCCTAACCGGCCACGGGCCTGTATCGATCGGCGTTCACCTCGAGCCACCTGCGGGACGCCTGGGAATCCTGCTGGCTCGGATGGAAGTCTTCGCGGAAGTAGGCGCGCCACGGCCGCCACGTCCAGCGCACGAGGCCGCGCTTGCCGAAAAGCGTCGTCGCTGCGCTCTTCCATGTGCGCCACTGCCAGAGCGTCCCGTCGCGCCTCAGATTGCGCACGGTCTGCTTCAGCGTGTCCATGAGAAAGATCGTCGTGATGCGCCTGAACCAGGTGACGCGCCACTCGTGATTGCCCCCGAGCGCCTGGTAGAGATCGAACGCCGTGCTCTTGTGCTCCGACTCCTCGGCGCTGTGCCAGAGCCAGAGCGTCGCGAGCCGCACGTCGCGCGTGCCGAGCATCTCCGGATTGCGCAGCATCCAGTCGGCCATGATCGCGGTGAAGTGCTCATTGGCGGCGGTGATTCCGAGCGCGTGACGCGGATCGAGTCCATGCATCTGCGCCAGGCGCTCGCGCGCGGAGCTTTCCCATTCGTTCACGAGGCCGAGGCTTTCCAGGTGCGCGTTGTACAGGGTGTGCAGCCGGCGATGCGTCGCTTCCTGTCCGATGAAGCCCTGGACTTCGGTGCGGAAGCGCTCCTGCCTGTCGGCCGGCAGCGCCTGCAGGCCGTTGCGCACCGAGTCGATGAAGAACTGTTCACCGACCGGAAAACTCATGGAAAGCGCGTTGAAGAGCGCGGTGCGAAACGGGTCGCCGTCGCACCAGTGGCGCGCGATGGGCTGCGCCATGTCCACGAGGAGGCGGCGCACGACGAGGTCGGTCATGAGCGGGGCAGTGTGATGGATTGAAGAATCCGCTGGAAGCGGGGCAACGCGGGCAACGGCGCCGACAATGCGAATGCAAATTCAAATGCGAATGTGATTGCGAATGTGATTGGTACTTGCACGTACCAATCATGCATCCGAACCGCGGAACTGTCAAATACCGGCACTGCCTCACAATCGGGTCCATGGTCGAGACCGAATCGCCTTCCGTGGTGCGCACGCATCGCAGCCGGCTGCTGGAAGGCATGGCGCATGCCGTGGCCGCCAACGGCTACGCCGAAACCACCATTGCCGACATCGTGCGCGAGGCGAGTGTGTCGCGCCGCACGTTCTACGAGCATTTCGCGACCAAGGCGGAGTGCCTGATCGCCTTGTACGAGGCCTCGAGCCACAACGCGTTGAAGGTCCTGCGCGACGCGATCGATCCCGCGCACGAATGGCAGACGCAGATCGAAAGCTCGCTCAGTGCGTATCTCGGCTGCATGGCGGGCAACCCGGTGCTCATGCGCACGCTCTTCATCGAGATCCTGCACCTGGGCGACGAGGGGCTCGAGTCCCGCCGCCGCGTGAACAGCGAGATCGCCGAATTCATCGTGCGCATCGTGAATGTGACCAAGCGGCGTCATCCGCTCACGCGGCAGATGGCGATGGCGGTGGTGGGCGGCATCAACGAGCTGGTGCTCGAGTACATCGAGCAGGACAAGGTCGCGAAGCTGCGGGAACTCGTGGCGCCCGCCAGCGAGCTCGTGCGCAAGGTGATCGCGACGGATTGAATTCGACGCAGAGGGCGCAAAGGTTACGCAAAGGACGCAAAGAACAAAAGAATCCTGTATTTCCTTTGCGGCCTTTGCGTACCTTTGCGCCCTCTGCGTCCAAAAAAATCTGCGCGCTGTACTTCGAATGAAGGGGCACTCCGGTGCCCCCCCGAATCAGCTGTGGAACTTCACCACCAGCGGCACGATGAGCAGCGCCACGATGTTGATGATCTTGATGAGCGGGTTCACCGCCGGGCCCGCCGTGTCCTTGTAGGGGTCGCCCACGGTGTCGCCGGTCACGGCCGCCTTGTGCGCCTCCGACCCCTTGCCGCCGTGATGTCCGTCTTCGATGTACTTCTTGGCGTTGTCCCAGGCGCCGCCGCCCGTGCACATCGAAATCGCGACGAAGAGGCCGGTCACGATCGTTCCCATGAGGAGGCCGCCCAGTGCGCGGGGCCCGAGGAAGAGGCCGACCAGGATCGGCACCACCACCGGCAGCAGCGAGGGGATCATCATCTCCTTGATCGCGGCGCCCGTGAGCATGTCCACGGCGCGGCCGTATTCGGGCTTGCCGGTGCCTTCCATGATCCCGCGAATCTCGCGGAACTGGCGGCGCACTTCCTCCACCACCGCGCCCGCGGCACGTCCGACGGCTTCCATCGCCATCGCGCCGAAGAGGTAGGGGATCAGGCCGCCGATGAAGAGGCCCACGATCACCATCGGATCGGAGAGGTCGAAGCTGATGTGCTGGCCCGAGGCTTCGAGCTTGTGCGTGTAGTCGGCAAAGAGCACGAGCGCGGCGAGTCCGGCCGAGCCGATGGCGTAGCCCTTGGTCACGGCCTTGGTCGTGTTGCCCACGGCATCGAGGGGGTCGGTGATGTCGCGCACCGAAGAGGGCATGTCGGCCATTTCGGCGATGCCGCCCGCGTTGTCGGTGATCGGGCCGTAGGCGTCCAGCGCGACCACGATGCCCGCCATCGACAGCATCGACGTCGCCGCGATGGCGACGCCGTAGAGGCCCGCGAGCGCATACGACACGACGATCGCGATGCACACGCACAGCACGGGCAGTGCCGTGGACTTCATCGACACGCCGATGCCCGCGATGATGTTGGTCGCGTGGCCGGTGGTCGAGGCCTGCGCCACGTGCTGCACCGGATGGAACTGCGTGCCGGTGTAGTACTCGGTGATCCAGACGAGCGCGCCGGTGAGCACGAGGCCGACCACGCAGGCGCCCCAGAGCTTCATCACGCTGCCCGACGCGGCGATCGCGTTGTCGGGGATCAGCCAGCCCGTCACGAAGTAGAACGCGATCAACGACAGCACGCCGGCCACGATGAGGCCCTTGTAGAGCGCGGGCATCACGTTCTTCATGCCGGGCGAGGCCTTCACGAAGAAGCAGCCGATGATGGAGGCGATGATCGACACCGCGCCGAGCGCGAGCGGGTAGAGCACCGCGCTCTCGGGCGAGGCCGTGACGAGCAGGGAGCCCAGCACCATGGTCGCGATGAGCGTCACGGCGTAGGTCTCGAAGAGGTCCGCCGCCATGCCCGCGCAGTCGCCCACGTTGTCGCCCACGTTGTCGGCGATCACGGCGGGGTTGCGCGGATCGTCCTCGGGGATGCCGGCTTCCACCTTGCCCACGAGGTCGGCGCCGACGTCGGCGCCCTTGGTGAAGATGCCGCCGCCCAGACGCGCGAAGATCGAGATGAGCGACGCGCCGAACGCGAGGCCGATGAGGGGATTCAGCAAGTCGGCGAGCTTGCGGTCCGGCGTGAGGTTGCCGTTGCCCGCGAGGAACCAGTAGAAGCCGGTCACGCCGAGCAGGCCGAGGCCCACGACCAGCATGCCCGTGATGGCGCCGCCGCGGAAGGCCACGTCGAGCGCGGGGCCGATGCCCTGCGTCGCGGCCTGCGCCGTGCGCACGTTGGCGCGCACGGAGACGTTCATGCCGATGAAGCCGCAGGCGCCCGAGAGGATCGCGCCGATCACGAAGCCGATCGCCGTCGTGCCGGACAGAAAGACGCCGATCAGGATCGCGAGGACGACGCCCACGATCGCGATGGTGCGGTATTGGCGCGCGAGGTAGGCGGCCGCGCCGGCCTGCACGGCAGCGGCGATTTCCTGCATGCGCGCGTTGCCGGGGTCCTTCCCGAGAATCCAGCTTCTGGCCCAGAAGCCGTACACCACGGCCGCGAGGCCGCAGACGAGCGCCAAAATCAGCGCCGAGTTGCCAGTCATGAAGTTTCTCCTTCGATTTCGCTCGAGTCGTGACAGAGGCACCGCAGTCGGCGCCTCCGCTGCGTTGCTTCCTCGGTTCTCCAGCGTGGAGACGATTGGCCAACCCGCGGACTATAAACGGCAAAGGGTGGCGGTTTCGCGTCAGGCCGGGGAAAGGACGGGGTGGGAAACTAGAATCAGGGTTTTCACTGATCCTCCAGAGAGAGAAGATGTCCCTCGACCAAGTCACCCCCGGCAAGCATTGCCCCGATGCGTTCAACGTGATCATCGAGATTCCGATGAACGCCGATCCCGTGAAGTACGAGGTGGACAAGGAAACGGGTGCGATCTTCGTGGACCGCTTCATGTCCACGTCGATGCACTACCCCACGAACTACGGCTACGTGCCCAAGACGATCAGCGGCGACGGCGACCCGGTCGACGTGCTCGTGATCACGCCCGTGCCGCTCATCCCGGGGGTCGTGGTGACGTGCCGGCCCATCGGCATTCTCAAGATGGAAGACGAAGCGGGCGCGGACGCGAAGGTGCTCGCGGTGCCGACCGACAAGATCCTCTCGATCTACACGCAGTGGCAAAAGCCCGAAGACCTGAACCCGCTGCGGCTGAAGACCATCTCGCACTTCTTCGAGCACTACAAGGATCTGGAACCCGGCAAGTGGGTGAAAGTGCTCGGCTGGGAAGGGCCCGACGCCGCGCGCCGCGAGATCCTCGACGGGATCGAGAACTACGCGAAGGCGCACGGATGAGGGGCGTCGTCCGGAGTCCTCGGCGGGGTCGTCACACGCCAATGTCATAAAGCTTCCCTAACCTTGCGCGCTTCCATCATGGGAGGTTCGCATGGCATTGGGCGCAGGCAGCATCGCGTTCGTCGGATTCGACGCGGATGGCAATGACGGTTTCGCATTCGTCGCGCTGGAGGCGATTCCCGCCGGCCAGGTGATCTATTTTCGTGACGACGAGTGGAACGGCACGTCGTTCAACACGGGCGAAGGCCGCATGTCGTGGACCAACGACACCGGCAGCGCGATCGCGGCCGGCACGGTCATCGAACTCACGAATCTGAGCGCGGGAACGCTCGCGTCGAGTACCGGGACGGCGGCAAAACTGAGCGGCAGCATCGCCCTCGGCAATTCGGACGAGGCACTCTACGCCTACACGAGTACCGCCAGCGACACCGCCGGCACGTTCACGTTCCTCACCGCCGCCGCCAACAGCACCTATTCGTCGGCCGGCGCGTCGCTCGCCGGCACGGGCCTTGCCGCCGGAACGAACGCGCTCGAATTCGGCAACGGCTTCGACGTGTACGCGTACGACGCGACGACCAATGGCACCGCCTTCGATTCGCAAGCCGCCGCGCTCGCGGTCCTGAACAACCCCGCGAAGTGGCTGAGCGAGGACGGCAGCGGCAACCAGGATGCGAACGGAACCGTGCCCGATGCGCCGTTCCTCGCGAACTCGCCGCTCGCGGGAAAGTCGTTTTCCATCGGCGCCGCGAGCGGTGAGCCGGACACACCCGGCAGCGTGCAGACGTTCACGCCGAATCCCGGCACGACGAAGGACAGCTCCGATGCGTCGGCCGCCATCGCGCTCGATGCGGACTGGATGATCGTGGGCGACGACGAGGCCAACGTGCTGCGCGTCTACCCGCGCGCGGGCGGTGCGGCCGTGGCCGAATGGAACTACGAAACGAACGGGCCGCTGCTCTCGGGCGAGCTCGACCTCGAAGGCGCCACGCGCATCGGCAACACGCTCTACTTCATCGGCTCGCACAGCAACGACAAGGGCGGCAACGAAGCCAGCTCGCGCGAGGCGATCTTCGCCGTGACGGTGTCGGGCACGGGCGCGGCCACGCAGTTCACCTACGTCGACAAGTACACCGGCCTGGAGAGCGCGCTCGGCGCCTGGGACGCCTCGAACGCGCACGGGCTGGGCGCGAACCACTTCGGCCTCGCCGCGTCGGCTCAGAACGGCGTGGTGCCCGAAACGGTGGGTGGCTTTTCCATCGAAGGCCTGGCGGCAAGCGCCGACGGCTCGCAATTGTTGATCGCATTTCGGGCGCCGCTCGAAGACACCGCGGCGCGCGGCCACGCGCTCATCGTGCCGGTGGAGACGTCGAGCATCTTCACGGCAACGCCCGTGTTCGACGCGCCGATCGAACTCGACCTCGGCGGACGCGGCATTCGCGACATCCAACGCGCGCCGGACGGCAGCTTCCTCATCGTCGCGGGCCCCTCCGGTGCGGCGACGACGGACGTGACCGACGATTTCCGCCTGTTCCGCTGGGACGGCACGAGCAGCACGGCGACGTCCCTGGACGTCGCTCTCGATCCGCTGCTCACCGCGACGGGCGGCAGCTTCGAGACGATCGTGGAGGCGACCAGCACCGCCGCGGGCACGCTCGTGCAACTGCTGCAGGACGACGGCGACACGGTGTGGCCGGGCAAGTCGGTTGCGTCGAAGGACCTTCCGTCTTCCGAGCAGCAGTTCCAGGGCACGTGGGTGGAGCTCGGCGCGAACGTGACGGACACGAGCGGCCCGGTGCTCGCCTCCAGTGCCCCCTCGGATGGCGATGCGGCCGTCAACGGCCAATCGAACATCGTTCTGCGCTTCGACGAAGGCGTGGTTCGCGCAAGCGGCAGCTTCGTGATCCATCGCGCGAGCGACGCCGGCGTGGTCGAAACCATTCCCGCGGCCAACGCCGCTTTCGCCTACAACACCGTCACGCTCGATCCGGCCGCCGACCTTGCCGAGGGGACGCACTACTACATCGAGACGACGGGCACGCCGGTCGCCGATCACGCGGGCAACGCGTGGGCGGGACTCACCGGCGCGGAGGCGTTCGACTTCACCACGTCCGCGCCGCCGACCGTCGCGAAGCTGCTCATCACCGAGGTGAATTCCAACGCGACCGGTGGCGACTTCTTCGAGCTGTACAACTACGGCACGAGCGCGATCGATCTGACCGGCTACCGATACATCGACAACGGCACGAGCTTCGCGTCGGCCAACGCGAAGACCTTTCCGTCGATGACGCTCGATGCGGGCGCCAAGCTCATCGTGGTGGCGAACACGACGGATGTCGCCGCATTCCGCACGGCATGGAACAACCTGCCCGCGGGCGTGAACGTGATCGCGCTGGGTGGACAGGGCCTCGGCAACCCCGATGCGGTGTTCGTCTACGACAGCTACGGTCGCGTCGTCTCCGCGTTCAACTATGGCTCGACCGACCTGACGGGCAGCGATGGCACCGTCGTGCATCCCGCTGTGCGAACCGACGGTGGCACGATCTCCGGCACGCAGCACGCGGGGCCTTCCGTGGGCGCGGGCAACAACGCGGTCTCGGCGGTGTGGGACGAGACTTCGGTTGCCTCGCCGAAGTACGAACCGGCGCAGCCCGGGCTCTTCGGCGGGTTCGCGGAGTCGGGCTCGGCGAACGCGATCGGTTCGCCGGGCAATCCGGTGGGCGGCAGCATCGCCCCGGCCTACACGCAGCCCTTCACCGCGGCGCTGGGCGACTTCACCGCGTACAGCGTCGATGCCGACACGTCGCACACCTGGAGCAACTCGGGGGGCCGCGCCACCGCGAACGGCTTCAACGGGTCGGCGCCGGAAAACGACTGGCTCATCTCCAAGGGCTTCAACCTCGCGCTTACCGATGCCGAGTTCCTGAGCTTCACCACGACGACGCGCTTCCTCGACAACGGCATCGCCGGGGCGGAACTGAAGGTGCTGTATTCCGCGAACTACAGCGGCAGCGGCAGTCCCGCGGCGGCCACGTGGACCGAACTCCCGTACACGCCTTCGCCCGAGAACAGCCAGCAGACGACTTCCTCGGGGCTGATCGATCTGTCCCACATCGCGGGCACGAACGTGTTCTTCGCCTTCCAGTACCAGTCTTCGGGCAATGCGACCAACAGCGCGGCGCAGTGGCAGGTGGACGACGTGAAGATCGAGGGCTACAGCGGGGCCGCGCTCGCGATTGCGGCGACGAGCGCCGCGAAGGCGGAAGGCGATGCCGGCACGACGGACTTCACGTTCACCGTCACCCGAACCGGCGACACGTCCGGCGCGTCGTCGGCTTCGTGGAACGTCGCCGGCACCGGGGCGAACCCCGCGGACGCGGCCGACTTCGGCGGCACGCTGCCTTCGGGCGTCGTGGACTTCGCGGGCGGCGAAACCAGCAAGACCGTCACGGTGCACGTGAGCGGCGACACGCAAATCGAATCGTCGGAGGCCTTCACGGTCTCTCTCTCGGGGGCGACGGGGGCAACCGTCGTGCAGTCGAGCGCGACCGGCACCATCGTGGCGGACGACGTGCTCATCACGAAGATTTCCGCGATCCAGGGCGCGGGCGTGTCTTCGCCGCTCACCGGCAACTCCGTATCGATCGAGGGCGTGGTCACCGCGGTGATGCCGGGGCTGAAGGGCTTCTACGTGCAGGAAGAGGCAGCGGACTCCGACGGCGACGCGTCGACTTCCGAAGGCATCTTCGTCTATTACGGCAACACGCCGCCCGTGGGGCTCGACGCCGGGAGCGTGGGCGACACCGTGCGATTCACCGCGAACGTGTCCGAGTTCAACCACATGACCGAGCTGTCGGGCATCAGTGGGTTCCAGGTGATCTCGGATGGAGACACCTCCGATCTGCCGCCTGCCGTCATCGTCACGCTGCCCGTTGCCGACATGGTGAACTGGGAGTCGCTCGAGGGCATGCTCGTCACCGTGGAGTCGGCAACGGCCGGCGGCGACCTCGTGGTGACCGACAACTACAACCTCGGCCGCTACGGGCAGGTCACGCTCAGCTCCGACGGCGTGATCGAGCAATACACCGAGAACCACGCGCCGAGCGTGCCGGGCTACACCGCGTGGGAGGGTGAGGTCCAGCGCGACCAGATCGTCGTGGACGACGGGAATGCCGCGCAGGATCCCGACCCCATCGTATACGGGCGAGGCGGCGACCCGTTCGGCGCGAACAACACGCTGCGCGCGGGCGATTCGGTCGCCTCCGTCACCGGCGTGGTCGACCAGTTCGCCGATGGCACCGAGCTCGCGTACCAGACGACGTATCGCGTGCAGCCGACAGCCTCGCTCGATTTCACGGGCGACCCGCGGCCGACGAGCGCGGACATTCCTTCGGCTGTCGCCAACGCCGAAGTGAAGGTCGCATCGGTCAACGTGCTCAACTACTTCGACACCTTCGGCGCGGCGGACTTCACGAATCCGAACGGCACCGTGCTGGAAGGCCGCGGCGCGGACGACGCGCAGGAACTGCAGCGGCAGCAGGCGAAGCTCGTGGCGAACATCCTCGGGCTCGATGCCGACGTCGTGGGCCTCATGGAGATCCAGAACGACGGATTCGGCGACGGCACGAGCGCGATCGATTCGCTCGTGGACGCGCTCAACGCGGTGGCCGGTGCGGGCACGTACGCGTACATCGCCGGGCCGTACGCGGATGGCAACGGCGCGCCCGCGCCGACGGCGGGCGACGACGCGATCATGGTCGCGATCCTCTACAAGCCGGGCACCGTCACGCCTGTGGGCGGCGCCGTCGTACCCGACGTGACCGATCCCGCGTACGACGCCTTCACGGCCACGTACGGCAACCGCGTGCCGCTCGCGCAGTCGTTCGAGACGAACGGCGATGGCGACGTGTTCACGGTGGTCGTGAACCACATGAAGTCCAAGGGCAGCGTGAACGATCCCGACATCGGCGACGGCCAGGGCGCGAACGACCAGGCGCGGCTGAACGCCGCGCACGATCTCGCGGCGTGGCTCGCCACGAATCCCACGGGCATTTCCGATCCGGACGTGCTCCTCATCGGCGACTTCAATTCGTACGGCATGGAGGACCCGCTCGCCTATCTCGCGGGGAAGGGCTATCAGGAGGTCTCATCCGGCCAGTCGTACGGTTTTGACGGCTTCTGGGGCTCGCTCGATCATGCGCTGGCGACGTCCAGCATGGCGTCGCAAGTGGCCGGAACCTACACCTGGGAAATCAACGCCCAGGAGCCGGGCGTGCTCGACTACAACACGGACTTCAAGAGCGCGGGCCAGCAAACGTCGCTCTACGCGCCGGACCCGTATCGTTCGAGCGACCACAATCCCGTCCTGATCGGCCTGAACCTCTCGACTTCCCACGAAGTGACGGGCGGCCGCGGCAACGATCATCTCGAGGGTGGCGACGGCAACGACACTCTTTCCGGCGGCGCGGGCAAGGACACGATGGCGGGCGGCGCGGGCGACGACACGTACTACCTCCAGGACGCCGACACGGTCGTCGAAACGGCCGATGGCGGGACCGACACCATCGTGACATTGCGATCGGACACGAGGCCGCTCGCTGCCAATGTCGAAAACCTCGTCCTTGCGGGCGACGCACGCGCCGGCACGGGCAATGCGCTCGACAACACCATCACCGGGACCGACGGCGCCAACAAGCTCGACGGGCTGGACGGCGACGATCTGCTCGACAGCGGCGGCGGCAACGACAATCTGGACGGCGGCGCGGGCAACGACACGCTTCAAGGCGGCAGCGGCGACGACAGGCTCTTCGGGCGCGCGGGCGACGACGTGCTCGAGGGCGGCGCCGGCAACGATCTCATGGACGGGGGGACCGGCAGCGACCGATTCATCGTCGGATCGGGCAGCGGCACCGACACCATCCGGCAGTGGTCCGCGGCGGACGTGCTGGTGCTGGAGTCGAACCTCAACGGCAGCGGCATCGTCGACGCCGAGTCGGCGCTCGCGCATTCGCACCTGGTCGGCCGGACGAATCTCGAATTCGACCTGGGAGGCGGCAACACGCTGACGCTCACGGGCGTGCAGGCCGTGGAGATGCACGACCTGCACATCGAATTCGCGAGTTGAGCGGGCGGCGCCGGCCGCTCACGGGCTGGTGCGAGCAAGGCGGGCGGGGATGCCGTGCCCACCTCGCGCGTTGATCACTTCTTCTGCGCGACCTTCTCGCCCGAGTCGGTCGAATCCTTGCTCGCGTCCTTCTCCGCGGCCTTTTCCTGGCCGGTCTTCACGTCCACCGACGGCACCGTGATGGTCTTCTCCTCGGTCGTGAGCTTGGGCACCTTCACGGTTTCCTCCTTCTTGCTCACGTCCACGCTCGGCGCGGTCACGTCGTACTTCGGCAGCGTCACGTCGCCTTCCTGCTTCTTCTCGACGGCGTACTTCGGCATGGTGAGGCTGCCTTCCTGGGTCTTCTTCACGTCGCAGCCGGCCAGGCCGAGCGAGCCAATGGAAGCCACGAGGGCGATGATCAACGGCGTCTTGCGCATGGGTGCTCCCTTCGAATGCATCGATTTCATGCATCGCATTGTGCGAAGGCACGGCAAGCGCGGCTGTCGGTTCGCGGCCTGAGCGGTTGTGCGCGCCGCACCTACGCGGCGCGTGCGGACGGGGCCACGCTATAGTCCCCCGCATGGACGAGCAGCTCACGCAGGACATCTTCCACTCGCCCGGCGTGCGGGCCCTGCGCGCGGACCTCGCGCTCGCGCTGCGCGCGGCCGCGCACCACGGCCTGGGCGAGGGCGTCTGCAACCACTTCAGCGTGGCCTTGCCGGACCACGGCGGCCTGTTCCTGCTCAATCCGCGCGGCCTGCAGTGGCGCGAGGTCCAGGCCCACGACATCGTGCTCGTGGACGACGCCGGGCGCCGTCTCGCCGGCGCGCACGAGATCGAGCCCACGGCGATGTTCATCCACGCGGCCGTGCACCGCGTCGCGAACAAGGCGTGCGTGATGCACGCGCACATGCCGTATGCGACGGCCCTCACGCTCACCCAGGCCCGCTCGCTCGACACGACGCTCTCGCAGAACGCGATGCGTTTTCACGGCCGCATCGCGGTCGATGCGGCGTACAACGGCCTCGCGCTCGACGCCGAGGAGGGCGAACGCATCGCCTGCGCCATACAGGGCGCGGACATCGTCTTTCTCGGCAACCATGGCGTCATCGTGTGCGGCGCGCGCGTGGACCACGCGTTCGACGACCTCTACTACCTCGAGCGCGCCTGCATGGTGCAGGTGCTCGCGCACTCGACGGGGCTGCCGCTTGCTCGCGTTCAGCCGGCGATCGCCGCCCGCGTCGCGGCCCAGGCGGGCACCGAGCGCGTGCAGTCGGAACTGTTCTTCGCAAGCTTGAGGCGATCGCTTCGCTGAACCGCCGCGCGATCGCGCATCGCGACCATCGACGGCTCGAACGCGTAGACGATCGCGCGCCGATGCTCGGTCGTGAAGAAGGTCTCGCCCGCCTTCAGCGTGATGTCGCGCGGATCGTTGTCGAGCGTGATCCAGAGGCTGCCGCTCATGCAGGAGATTTCTACGCCCGCCGGATCGGCGATCTCGAAGATGCCCCGCTTTTGGAGCCCGATCCTGCCCCGGTCGAACTGTGCCTGCATGGTGAACCCCTTTTGCATGATCTGTGCGAATGACTATAGTGAGCAGCACTCCTCTTCTCAAACGCTCGTTTCTCATGCCTCGCATGCATTCCGGGAATGCGAATGGCGCACCGGCGGCCGAGCCGACCCCTCGGTCGAGCGCCGTGCCGCGTTCGCGCCAGCTCCGGCTGGACCTGCTGCACGCCTTCGAGGCGGCGGCGCGCCACCTGAGCTTCACGCGCGCGGGCGACGAGCTCGCGATCTCGCAGTCGGCGGTGAGCCGGCAGATTCAGCAGCTCGAGGAAAACCTCGGCGTGTCCCTCTTCGAGCGGCGCCACCGCGCGCTCGCGCTCACCGAGGCGGGGCGCGTGATGCTCCGCGCGGTGAACGACAGCCTCGAGCGCCTGCGCGACGCCGCATCGCGCGTGCGTCCGGCGGCGCAGCGCGGGCGGCAGGTCGCGATCACGTGCACCCCGGGGTTCGCCTCGTTCTGGCTCATCCCGCGGCTTGCGCGCTTCACGTCCGACCATCCGGATGTGGACGTGCGCATTTCCGCGACGCTGGAAGTGGTGGACCTCGATCGCAGCAGCTTCGACCTCGCGGTGCGCTTCGTGCCGAGCGCGGTGGGCGTGGGCCCCATCCTCTTCGAAGAAGAAGTGCAGCCGCTTTGTTCGCCCATGCTGCTGGCCGATCCGCGCCGGCCGCTGAAGACGCCCGGCGATTTGCAGCGCCACACGCTACTCACCGTGGAAGTACCGCAGTCCGAACTGCCGACGATGGACTGGGAGCCGTGGCTGAACCTCATGGGGCTCGACGACGTGCGGCCCGCCAATACCGTTCGCTACACACAGTATTCGGAAGCGGTGGCCGCGGCCGTCGCGGCGCAGGGCGTCGTGATCGGGCGCTTGCCGCTGCTCGCGCAACTCGTGGGCGAGGGCAAGCTCGTCGCTCCCTTCAACACGCCCGCGGCCTCCAGGCGCGGCTATTTCGTGACGCTCGCCCCCGACGGGACCCGCAATCCCGACGCGCGGGACTTCGTTCGCTGGATCGTCGAGGAAGCGGCGCTCGCGCACCGCCGGCAGGTACCCGGTTCCGCTTCGCCCGATCCCGCTTCGCCCGATCCCGCTTCGCCAGGTCCTGCTTCGCCAGCTTCAGCGCTGCGCCGTGGATGACCCCGCGGGCATCGGGGGGGCGGCAGCCTGCAGAGGCAGGTCCACCGGCCGCGCCCAGCCTTCGCCCGGCACGAAGGTGCTCGACTGCATCTGGTCTGCGTCGAACCCGCTGGGCCATTCGGCGCGGGCGTTGCCGTCACGGTCCACCTCGATGCGCACCGCCGTCGTGTCGAGCGGGCCGCCCTCGTCGTGCGGGCGCGGCAGCGCGCCGGGCATGACGTCGGGCGTTTCCCAGCCGCGCCCGTGCTGCCAGCGGCTGTAGCGCAGGCTTTCGATGTCGCCCACGGTGTGCTGCCACACCGCGATCGCGACGCCCCGGCCGTTGCTCGCGAGCCGCGCGTGGCTCGCGCTGCCCGCGATGGTCTCGAGCGGCTTCGGGCGTTCCCAGTTCGTGTTGAGCGTCCAGCGCGACACCATCACGCGGCCGTCCTGCAGCCACAGCGCAAGGCCCGTCTTCGAATCCGCCATCGTGACCTGCACACCCGTTCCCGATGGCGCGGGCGCGGGCGGCAACGCACCCGCCCGGCGTTCGCGCGCCGAGGTCGGCGAACGCGTGCCGCCGCCGCTCGCGCTGGGCGCGAAGCCCGAATTGCCGAGCACCGACGTGGTCGAGTCGCTGCCGCTGGCGGGCTCGTGACGCTGGCACGCCGCCAATGCGGTGCTCAGCACCGCGGCCCAAAGCCAGGCTTGTCGCCAGGCTTGTCGCCACGCGTGTCGCAACGCGTGCCGCCATGCGTGTCGCCGAGGGTGCCGGCAGGCGTGTCGCGCCAAAGCTCGTCAGCCTCCCTTGCGTCGCGCGGCGGGCTTCGCGCTCGCGCGCGCCTGAGCCGCGCTCTTCGCTGCGGCCGACGCGCGCGTGCGCGTGGCGCGCACGGGCGTTTCGTCGTTGGCGGCTTCGCGCCGCGCGGCCTTCTTCGCGGGTGCGCGCGTTTGCCCGGCGGGCGAAGCCGCACCGCGCAGGCTTCGCCGCAGCAGTTCCGTGAGGTCGATGACTTGCGCGCCCGCTTCGCCCGCGACTTCCTCGCCGGCGAGCGCCTTCACGGCGTGCAGCCCGCCTTCGCGCGCCTTCTGCTCCACGAGCTCCATCAGCTTCTCGCGAAACTCGTCGTGAAAGAGATCGGGCTGCCACTCGCCCGCCATGGCCTGGACCAGCTGCTCGGCCATCCTGAGCTCGGCGGCGCCGACTTTCACGTCATCGGCGGGCCAGGGCAGGCCCGCGGTGTCGCGCACTTCCTCTACCCAGCGCAAGAGATTCAGCACCATGCCGTCGCCTTGCGGCACGAGCGCGGCCAGGTGCTGCTTCGTGGAGATGACCACGCGCGCCACGCCCGCCTTGCCGGTGCGCTTGAGCGTCTCGCGCAGCAGCGCGAACGGCTTTTGCCCGCCCTTGCCGGCGGGCGCCACGTAGTACGGCTTGTTGAAGAAGAGGATGGGCACCTCGCCGATGTCGACGAACGCCTCGATGTCGATGGTCTGGGTGGCTTTCGGCAGCGCTGCCTTGATCTCCTCGGGCGACAGCACGACGAAGCGGTCCTTCTCCACTTCGAAGCCCTTCACCACTTCTTCCCGCTGCATGGCTTCGCCGGTGGCCTTGTTGACCTGGCGGTTGCCGACGGGCGCCATCGAGGCCTTGTCGAGCAGGTTGAACTTCACGCGGTGCTCGGCGATGGCCGAGTGCAGCGTGACGGGAATATGGACCAGCCCGAAGCTGATCGCGCCCTTCCAGAGCGTGCGGGTGCTGGGCGGTGCGGCCATGGGCGGCTCCTTGCTTGCCGGCTTCGAGTTGCCTGGCCTTCGACCGTAGGCCGCGCTTCGCCCGCCCCGTGTAGGACGGGCAAGACACTTCACCGCACGCCGCGCGGTTTTTTCTTCGCGCGCGGTGGCTACCTTGACCGGTGGTGGTCTTACCGGTGGTAGTAGTAGACCGTGCCCGGGGCCACGTACGCGTAGTTCGGGTAGGTGTAGCTGTACGAGTAGCTCGGGTACGAGTAAGTGCTGTAGCCGTAGGTGGGGTAGCCGTAGCCCACGGCGTATTCCGAGGCGCAGCCGGCCAGGCCGAGCCCCATGGCGCCGAAGACGAGCAGGGTCGCGATTCGCATGGCATTCTCCTTTGCGCCGCGCGAGGTCACGACATGTTGAAGAACGCGCGGCGGATGCCGGGTTGGACCCGCCCGCCGCGAGCGAGTGCCCCTTCGAGCGTTACGGGATATCGCTCAGTGGCGATTCGCCTTCAGCGCCGCGGCGTCAATGCCCACCCTTGTGGGCGCGCTTGCCGGGATTCTTCTTGGTCCGGGTGGCCACGCCGCGTGCGCGGCTCACTTTCTGTCCGTCGCCCTGGCGCGCGATGGTGTAGCCCTCGGGCGTCTTCGCTTTCGGCGAGCGCTTGCGATCGGCTTCGGTGACGATCTTGTTTCCCATGATGTGTGCTTTCCTTCGTGTTTCGTGTTTCGTGATGCGGACCGCGGATGGTAACGCTCATCGGCAGAACGCCGAGCCGGCCTGGACGGTGCAGGGGCCGTTGGGTCCGATGAGGATCGGCCCTTGGCGCGGCAGGCGGGCGCCTTCGCTCGTCCAGCAGCCGTTCGGGTCGCAGGACGTGATTGTCGCAGGCCGCTCGATGGGAAGGGGCGGGGGCAGGGGAACGTAGCCTTGCGGGGACCGCGAGGGCGGCGGGGACGGCGGAACTTCGATCACGGGAGCCGGCACTGCGATCGGCGGCTGCGCCCATCGATTGCCCCGCCGCGTCGGCTGGGACGCGCCCAGGCAGAGGCGCGCCGCGCTGTCGCGCAAAGCGGCGACATCGGCTGCATCGCCTGCGCGCGCGGCTTGCAGCTGCGCGATGGCCGCGCCGCATTCGGGCGACTTGAGCGGGTCCTGGGCGCGCGCCGCCCCTGAGGCGAGCACGAGCAGCAGGGCTGGCAGGGCTGGCAGGGCGATCCACCGCATCGAGAGCATCCCCGGTGGACTCTGCCCGCGGATGCACAGTTCAATCGCGCAGTTGTCCGACAGCGCGCTCGTGGACGCCGCGTGAATCTGCTCGCATGAGATCACGCAGCAAGACCAGCCCGAGCCGTGCGAAGACGGGCGATGCGCCGACCCGCTCGGCCGCCGCGGCCGTGGATCACGGCGAGAACAGCGCAAGCGAGATCATCGAAGCGCCCCTGAAGCCTGCGCGCAATCCGCTCACCGCGCATGAATTCGCGGACGGCGGAGGCAGCGGAGGGGCGGAGGCGTTTCGGCGGCGAAGGGGGAGCCGCTAGCGCGTGGGGCGGCCGTCACCCCGGCCCTCTCCCATGGGGGAAGAGAGCGATGCAGCCCGCGAGGCCGCGCGCGCCTGTACGATGGACGCGCCATGAAGATCGCCACCTTCAACGTGAACGGCATCAGGACGCGGCTGCCCCATCTGCTGGAATGGCTCGGCAGGGACGAGCCCGACGTCGTATGCCTGCAGGAGCTCAAAGCCGTCGACGAAGGATTTCCCGCGGCCGAGATCGAAGCCGCGGGCTATGGGGGCCTCTGGAAGGGCCAGCGTTCGTGGAACGGCGTGGCGATCCTCGCGCGCGGCACGCGGCCCGTCGAGATCCGCCGCGAGCTGCCGGGAGACCCGTCGGACGACCACAGCCGCTACATCGAAGCCGCCGTGGACGGCGTGCACGTCGCGTGCCTGTACCTGCCGAACGGCAATCCGCAGCCCGGCCCCAAGTTCGACTACAAGCTGAAGTGGTTCGAGCGGCTCATCGCGCATGCCGCCACGCTCGTCGGCAGCGCGCATCCGGTGGTGATGGCGGGCGACTACAACGTGGTGCCGACCGATTTCGATATCTACAACCCGAAGTCCTGGCGCAAGGACGCGCTGCTGCAGCCCGAAAGCCGCGCGTGCTGGCAGCGCCTCCTCGCGCAGGGCTGGACGGATGCGATCCGCAAGCTCCATCCCGAAGAGCCCGTCTACACCTTCTGGGACTACTTCCGCCAGCACTGGGAGAAAAACAGCGGCTTGCGCATCGATCACCTGCTGCTGAACCAGGCGCTCGCGCCTTCTCTCCGGGCGGCGGGCGTGGACAAGTGGGTGCGCGGGCTCGAGAAGGCGAGCGACCATGCGCCCACCTGGGTCGAGCTCGAGATACGTTCGAAGAAATAAGACGAAGGAGATGCCCGATGGCGCGACGCCCCTATGAGCTTCATTACTGGCCCGGCATCCAGGGCCGCGGCGAATTCGTGCGCCTCGCACTGGAGGCCGCGGGCGCCGAGTACATCGACGTGGCGCGCGGCGACAAGCGCGAGGGCCGGGGCATTGCCGCGATGATGGCCTACCTCGAAGGCGACGCGACCGCGAGGCCGCCTTTCGCGTGCCCGTTCCTCGTCGATGGCAAGACCGTCGTCGGCCAGACGGCCGCGATCCTGCAGTATCTCGGGCCGAAGCTGGGCCTCGTGCCGGCATCGGAGGCGGACCGCCTCTGGACGCACCAGGTGCAGCTCACGATCGCGGACTTCGTCGTGGAGGCGCACGACCTGCATCACCCTGTCGCGGCGGGCCTCTACTACGAGGACCAGAAGCCCGAGGCGCTACGGCGGGCGCGGGAGTTCCGGCGCGAACGCGTGCCGAAGTTCTTCCGATGGTTCGAACGGGTGCTCGAACGCAACCCGAAGAACCTGCGCGGCGCGTCGCCGCACGTCGTGGGCGCACGTCTGTCGTACGCCGATCTGTCGCTCTTCCAGGCGGTCGAAGGCACGCTGTACGCGCTGCCGAAGACGGCCCGGCGCGTGATGAAGAAGACACCGCGACTCGCCGCGCTGCGCGAAGCCGTCGCCGGCGACAAGCGGCTGGCCGCCTACCTCGCGAGCGACCGCCGCGTGCCCTTCAACGAGCAGGGCATCTTCCGCCACTACGCGGAGCTGGACGCGTAGCGCATCACGTTCTCGTGGAACCACGCGAGGCCCTGCTCCATGCGCCCCGCGGTGAGATGGCGATTCGCGCCGCTCGCGAGACCCCTCTGCGTCTGAACGGCGCAGTGGATGTCCTCCTTCTCGAAGACGCCGCGGTCGATGAGCTGCAATGTCTTTTCCCAGTGCGGCAGCCAGTCGGGCGTGCACTTGTCGCGTGGGATCAGCATGCGATGCGTCCAGCGCAGCGTCTCGGGACCGGTGGGGTAGAGCGTGATGAGGCTCAGGTAGTCCGGATGGAAGATCGTCACCGTGTTGGGAAAGATGAAGTGCGTGGGTGAAGCGAGCTTGCGCAACTCGGCGAGCGTGCCGGGCGGTGGCGCATCGGCCTGCGCGGCCCACTCCTGCGCCGCGCGGCGCGCGACGAGCGAAGCCGTGTGCGGCCCGAAGCGCAGGGCGGCGGTGATGCCGTCGCAGAAAAACGGGTAGATCGTGTCCCGGTGCAGCACCCGGATGTGATACGGCTCGAGGAAGGCATCGATGATGAGCTTCCAGTTCGCCGGGTACTCGGCTTCTATCGTGCGAAAGAGCTGAAGCCGGTCGATTTCGTAGAACGGCAGCTCGCCGTCGAGACCACCGAGCCAGCCGTCGAGCTCGAGCGTGCCGCCGGGCTCGGGAACCACCCAGACGAGGCCGTGGCGTTCCTCGCAGGGGAGCGCGACCAGGTCGCGCCCGCCCGGCTCGCAGCGGTCGAATGCGTCCGCATGCGGCATGTGCCGAAGTTCTCCGCTGAGTTTGTACGTCCAGCCGTGATAAGGGCACACGACACTGCCGAGCTCCCGCGCCGCCGGACCCGGCGCGACGAGACGCATGCCCCGGTGACGGCACACGTTCAGAAACGCGCGCACCGCGCCATCGCCGTCGCGCGCGATGAGAAGCGGCACGCCATAGGCGTCGTGTGCGAGCACGTGGCCCGCCGCGAGCTCGCTCGAATGCGCCGCGATGAGCGGCAGCGGCCGGAACAGCCCGCGGACCTCGGCGCGCCAGAGCTCCGGCGAGAAGTAGCGTTCCACCGGGATGTGCGATTCCACATCGCCCCAGCACGGCTCGCCGCGCGCGCATTGCTGCCGGATGCTCTCGAGCTGGGCGGCGGTCTGGTCGGGCAGGGGCATCGGCCGGTTCTACTCTGCTCGGCGATGGCGCGCTGTCACCTGCATCGCGGGCAGGCTAGGCAATTTCCCTAACCCCGCCTTCCGCATTTGCCTATCGGCATTCGGCGTCGCAATGGTTTCATCGGGTTACCAAACCCCAACGAGGTTCATCCATGAGCACACGGCCCCTCACGACTCACGAAGAAAGCGTCCCGCGCATCCTTGTCGTGGACGACATGCCCGACAACCTCTTCCTGATGAACGGGCTGCTCGAAGACCTGTACGAGGTGGTGCCGGCTTCTTCCGGCCGGGAGGCGCTGCAGGTGATCATGTCCGACGCCCCGCCGGACATGGTGCTGCTGGACATCATGATGCCCGACATGGACGGCTACGAGGTGCTGCGCCGCATCCGCCAGCACACCCCCACGGCGAACATCCCCGTCATTTTCGTGACGGCGCTCGCGTCGCAGCAGGAACGCAACCTCGGCCTCGAACTGGGCGCCATCGACTACCTCACCAAGCCGGTCGCGCCGGAGCAGGTGATCCGCCGCCTGGAAAAGCACGTGCGCGCGACGCGCGAGGCGCGCCGGCTGGAGGAGCTTTCCGAACGCATGTCCCGCTACCTCACGCCCGACGCGTGGCAGCGCCTCTTTCACGGCGCCGACCGCGCGACGATCCGCTTCGAGGAGCGCACCCTCACGGTCCTCTACGCCGAAACCACGTCGCTGCACGCCCAGGGCGAGCGCGAACGGGACGCCTTCACGGCCGAAGTGAACTGGCTCGTGACGCGCTACGGCGCCCAGATGGACCCGTTCGTCTTCGGCGGCGCGGTGGCCTTCTTCGACGACGCGCGCGCGTGCGTGCGCATGTCGATGGACCTGCAGCGCACCGCGACCGCGATGCGCCTGCGCGTGGGCGTGCACACGGGCGTGATGGTGATGGCCACTTTCGCCTGCGAAGGCAGGCGCTGCGTGACGCTGTTGGGTGCCGAGACCAACATGGCAGCGCGCGTCGCGGCCCAGGCCGCGAGCGGCAGCATCGTGATTTCCCCGCAGACCTATGCGCTCGTGCAGGACGACCTGCATGCCAATTCCACCGGCTGCCTGCTCACCGAGGAGTTCTTTCAGGACTCCGATCTCGCGCAGGCCTGCCTCACGCCCGCGCCGCTCGAAAGCAGCACGTTCGCCGGGCTCGGCCTCACCTGATCAGCCGCTGAAGCCGCCGTCCGCGAGGAAGCGTTCCTCGTCCGGCGTGCTCGCGCGCCCGAGGATCGCGTTGCGGTGGGGAAACCGCCCGAAGCGCGCGACGATGTCGCGGTGGTGTTGTGCGTAGCGGTGCGGCTCGCCGCCGATGCAGCGCGTGAGCTCGACGCAGCGCTCGAGGTCCGCGAGCGCTTCCGAATGCATGAGCGGCAGGTAGAAGAAGTTGCGCAGCTCGGGGTCCACTTCGGTGTCGTAGCCCGCGTCGATCGCGGCTCGGGCGACCTCGCGGGCTTTCGCATCGGTGGCGTACATGCGCGCCGTGCCGCGAAACGCGTTGCGCGGAAACTGGTCGAGCAGGATCACGAGTGCGAGCGCGCTGTCGGCATCGGCCAGCCAGCCGTCGAACTCCCCGCGCGCTGCCTGTTCGTGCGCCTTCAGGAAGCGCTCGCGCAATTGCGCGTCGAACGCCTCGTCCCGGCGGAACCAGCGCGAGGGGCCGGCGTCGCGCCAGAACGAGAGCACACCGGATGCCTCATCGGATGCCTGCATGGCGGCCATCATAGGGCGGCGCCGCGGCGAAGGGCACGCCTCACCCGGATGCGGCGCAACGAAAAAGGCGAAAGGCCGCGTGCGCGGCCTTTCGTGGCGGGCGTGGCCGTTCAGCGCTGACGCTGCTGGCCTTGCTGCTGCTCTTGCTGGCGCTGCTGGTCCTGCTGGTCTTGCTGACGCTGCTGGTCCTGCTGGCGCTGCTGCTCCTGGCCTTGCGGATTCTGCTGGCTTTGCTGGCCGCTCGAATTGCCGCTGCGCTGCGAGTCGCTCATGTTGCCGCCGCGCTGCTGGTCACTCTGGTTGCCGCTGCGCTGCTGGTCCTGCTGCTGCGTGCCGCCGGAGCTTCCGCCCGAGGCACTTCCGCCCTGGCGACCCGAGTCGCCTTCCTTCGAACGGTCCTGGTTCATGTCCTGCTGCGAGCGGTTCTGGTCCTGGTTCTGTGCCATTCAGTACTCCTTGATGATGGATACCTCTGTGCGGCCGGGAATGCGGCCACCTGCTCAATGTAGGTCCTCGCCTGGCGCGGCCGTGTCGGACAAGAGCGCGGGCACACGCATGTCGCGGCATTCAGCGGCATCCGCGAATGTCGATCGCTTCCCTGTCAAGCACCCCCTGTGCGCCTTTGCAACACCGAACGGGCGGCGGATATTCCTCGGCGTTGTCCCTGCTTGCGGTATTGCCGGTCGCGGCGGCATCATCCGAACCCTCATTAAGAAGAAAGGAACTCGACCATGCACTTCCGCCGCACCACCCTCATCGCCGCCGCCGTGTTCGGGCTTGCCGCGCTCGCCGGCTGCGAGACAGCGCCCACCGGCTCGCGCATGATGCTCACCGCCCAGCTGAGCGGCGCACAGGAAGTCCCACCCAAGACGACCGGCGGCAGCGGCACGGCCCAGGTCGAATACGACCGCGCGACCAACATGCTGCACTGGACAGTCACCTACAGCGGCCTCACCGGCCCCGCGACCGCGGCGCACATTCACGGACCGGCGGCAGCAGGTGCCAACGCGGGCGTCCTCGTGCCCTTCAAGGTAGGCCCGTCACCCATCACCGGGGAAGCCCCGATCACTCCGGCTCAGGCGGGCGACCTGCTCGCGGGCCTCTGGTACGTCAACGTGCATACGGCGGCGAACCCCGGCGGCGAAATCCGCGGGCAACTGTCCATCAAGCACTGAAAGCACGCGGAACTTTAGAATACGGGGCCGGGTCGAACCCGGCCCCTTGCCTTGGGCCGGGTGCCGCGTGCCGCGTGCCGTATGTGGCCCGGCCCTTTCCCCCGGGGCCGGGTCCAACCCCGGCCCTTGCCCATGAACGCTCCGCTCGACGTTTCCCTCTTCGCCCGCGCCGCCCGTCCGATCACCAGCTACCGCAAGTACTGGGCGCACCGGTTCGGCCCGGCGCCGTTCCTGCCGATGAGCCGCGCCGAGATGGAGGCGCTCGGCTGGGACAGCTGCGACATCGTCCTCGTCACGGGCGACGCCTACGTGGACCATCCGAGCTTCGGCATGGCCGTGATCGGGCGCGTGCTGGAAGCGCAGGGCTTTCGCGTGGGCATCATCGCCCAGCCGGACTGGACGAGCGCCGAGCCGTTCAGGGCGCTCGGCCGGCCCAATCTCTTCTGGGGCGTGACCGCGGGGAACATGGATTCCATGATCAACCGCTACACCGCCGACCGGAAACTGCGCAGCGACGACGCGTACACGCCCGGCGACGTGGCGGGCAAGCGCCCCGACCGCGCGGCGATCGTCTACAGCCAGCGCTGCCGCGAAGCGTTCAAGGACGTGCCGGTCGTGCTGGGCGGCATCGAAGGGAGTCTGCGGCGCATCGCGCACTACGACTACTGGTCCGACAAGGTGCGCCACAGCGTCGTGCTCGACGCCAAGTGCGACCTGCTCCTCTACGGCAACGCGGAACGCGCGATCGTCGAGATCGCCCATCGCCTCGCCGCGAAGGAACCGGTGGAGTCGATCACCGACGTGCGCGGCACGGCCTTCGTGCGGCGCGACGCGCCCGAGGGCTGGTTCGAGATCGATTCGACCGAAGTCGATCAGCCGGGGCGGGTGGAAGACCACGTCAATCCTTATCTCACCATTGCCGAACAGGCGAAGGAGCAGGGCGCGTCGTGCATGAAGGAAGAGGGCACGCAGCCCCTGACCTTCGTTCCGAAGGCGAAGCTGAAGGTCCCTCCGCGCGACCACACGGTGATCCGCCTGCCTTCGTACGAGCAGGTGAAGTCCGACTCCGTGCTCTACGCGCATGCGAACCGCGTGCTGCATCTCGAGACCAATCCCGGCAACGCGCGCTCGCTCGTGCAGGCGCATGCGCAACGCGACGTGTGGCTCACGCCGCCGCCCATTCCGCTCACGACCGCGGAGATGGACCACGTGTTCGGCCTGCCGTATGCGCGGGCGCCGCATCCCGCGTACGGCGACGCGAAGATTCCCGCGTGGGAAATGATCCGCTTTTCGGTGAACATCATGCGAGGCTGCTTCGGCGGGTGCACCTTCTGCTCGATCACCGAGCACGAGGGCCGCATCATCCAGAGCCGCAGTGAAGACTCGATCATCCGTGAAGTGGAAGAGATTCGCGACAAGGTGGCGGGCTTCACCGGCGTGATCTCCGATCTCGGCGGTCCCACGGCCAACATGTACCGCATCGGCTGCAAGTCGCCCGAAATCGAGGCGGCGTGCCGCAGGCCCAGCTGCGTGTACCCCGGCATCTGCAGCAATCTGAAGACCGATCATGGCCCGCTCGTGAAGCTCTATCGCCGCGCGCGGGCGTTGAAGGGCGTGAAGAAGATCCTGATCGGCTCGGGCCTGCGCTACGACCTGGCCGTGCAGTCGCCCGAATACGTGAAGGAACTCGTTCAGCATCACGTGGGCGGCTATCTGAAGATCGCGCCCGAACATACGGAAGCGGGGCCGCTCACGAAGATGATGAAGCCGGGCATCGGCAGCTACGACCGCTTCAAGGCGATGTTCGACAAGTATTCGAAGGAAGCGGGCAAGGAGCAGTACCTGATCCCGTACTTCATCGCCGCGCACCCCGGCACGAGCGACGAGGACATGATGAACCTCGCGCTCTGGCTGAAGCGAAACGGCTTTCGCGCCGATCAGGTGCAGACGTTCTATCCGAGCCCGATGGCCACGGCGACCGCCATGTACCACAGCGCGAAGAATCCCTTGCGCAAGATCGGCCGCGCGAGCGAAGCCGTCGACGTGGTGAAGGGCGAGCGCAGGCGTCGTCTGCACAAGGCCTTCCTGCGCTATCACGATCCCAACAACTGGCCCGCGCTGCGCGAAGCGCTGAAGCAGATGGGCCGCGCCGATTTGATCGGCAACGGCCGGCATCATCTCGTGCCGGCGTTCCAGCCCGCGATCGACGGTTCGTACGCGAGTCCGCGCCGCAAGAACTCCACGCCGCGCAAGGGCACGGTGCTCACGCAGCACACGGGGCTGCCGCCGCGCAAGTCACGTTGACATCGCAGTACCGTCGCGCACGCGCGCAGCATTGCAGCTTCGCGCCGACGCGCCGCCGAGGTACCGGCCTACACGAAGCGCTACAGTTCTTTACCTAATCTCGGTCTGCCGCCTGAACCATTGCGGCGTTGCAGAATGGGAAGGTGAACGAACTTGGAGATCGATACATGAGATTGAGCCTGAAGGCCGCCGCGGCGGCCGCCACCCTGCTGCTTGGCTCCACGGCCATGGCGCAGATCACGTTCTACGAAGGCGAGGGCTTCCACGGCCGTTCCGTGCGCACCGACCACGAAGTGCGCAACATGGAGCGCATCGGCTTCAACGATCGTGCGGCTTCCGCGGTGGTGGATCACGGCCGGTGGGAAGTCTGCGAACATGCGCGCTTCGAGGGCCGCTGTGCCGTCCTGCGCCGCGGCAGCTATCCGTCGCTGCGCTCGGTGGGCCTCGGCTGGCAGATTTCGTCGGTGCGTCCGGCCAACCCGCACCGCCACTACGACTTCGAGCCCGAGGCCGTCGTGGTGC
Organism: Ramlibacter sp.; assembly: GCF_035548915.1. GTDB lineage: Bacteria > Pseudomonadota > Gammaproteobacteria > Burkholderiales > Burkholderiaceae_C > Ramlibacter. Next base: position 283,123 of record NZ_DASZSE010000018.1, read on the forward strand.
CGGGGCCCGCGCCGCAGCCGCTTGCCGAATACCGCCGGGGACCCGGCGAGCGCGTGTACGACGTGCCCGTGATGTGGTCCCACGCCGTGATGGGGCCACCCAGCCAGCGCTGCTGGGTCGAGCGCCAGTCGGTGCCGGTCGGCAACTCCGGCGGCAACGCGGGCGGCGCGATCGCTGGCGCCTTGATCGGCGGCATCCTCGGCCACCAGGTCGGCGGCGGCAGCGGCCGTGACGCAGCGACCGCGGCCGGCGCCATCGCCGGTGCCGCGATCGGCGCGAATTCCGGCGGCGGCGGAACCGTCTACGGCACGCAGGACGTGCAGCGCTGCAGATCGACCGTGAGCGGTCCGCCCGCCTACTGGGACGTCGCGTACAGCTTCCGCGGTGTCGAACACCACGTGCAGATGAGCTCGCCGCCCGGTGCGACCATCACGGTGAACGAGCGCGGCGAACCGCGCATGTAAGGACGCACGCGAAGGCGCGGATGCGATGGTCCGCGCCCCGCGGGCGCGGACAGGATCGGCCGCGTCCGCAAGCGCGAGGCGATCAGCCGCGCAGCGTGTGCAGCGGGATGTCCCGCTCGCGCGCGAGCGCATCGAGCTCGTCGCAGGTTCGCGCGGCGAAGAAGGCGGCCACCGCATCGCGCGTGGCCGCTTCGTACATCCGGGTCCGCGAATCGGGGCCTGCCACTTCCGCCGCTTCGCACAGCGCCGCCGCGAAATGCGGCTCGAGCGCTGCGACCGCCACGCGGCCGTCCTTGCAGGCGTAGACGCGATAGCCCGCGTGCGCGCCGCCGACCGCGCCCTTCGGCTGCGTGAGACCCCACTCGCGCGGCTGCGCCAACCATCGCGCTGCTTCCGACAACGCGACTTCGATGTACACGCCGCGCGGATGCGGCTCGCCGTCGCCGCCGTACGGTTCGCGCCGGTGCATCGCGGCCTGCAGCACCGCCTCGCTCGCAAGCAGCGATCCTCCCATGTCCGCGAAGAGCGTGGCCGGCAGCTCGTTGCCCGTCACGAGACCGTTGGCCGCGAGGTAGGTGAGGTCGTGCCCGGGTTCCTCGGCGGCGTCGCCGTGCGCGCCGACGATCGCCACCTGGCTCAGGGCCGGATGGCGCGCGTGCACGGCGTGCCAGTCCAGTCCCAGTTTCGCGAGACCCGAAGGGCGAAAGGACGTGAGCAGCACATCGGCGCGTTCCAGCTCGCGATGCACGAGCTTGCGTCCCGCCTCGGTTCGCAGGTCCGCCTGCAGCACCTTCACGCCTTCATGCAGTTCGTCGTAAGCCGGCTTCATGTAGCGCGCGAGCGGATCGCCCTCGGGCGGCTCCACCTTCACGCAGTGCGCGCCCATGCGACGGCAGCGCAGGAGGGCGGCGGGTCCGGGCACGTTCAGGGCCAGGCTCACGATGCGGATGCCGTCGAGGACTCGGAGCATGCGGTGAAGCCTAGCAGAGAAGCGGCGCGGGCACCGGGGGCCGGAAGGCGGGTCCGGCGGGTCCCGCCGGTCGTTCAGAGCGGCAGCCCCACGTAGTTCTCCGCGAGCGCCGTCGAAGCCGCGCGCGAGTTCACGAGGTAGTCGAGCTCCGCTTCCTGCACGCGCTGCCCGAACCCTTGCGTGTCGTCGAAGCGGTGCATCAGGTTCGTGAGCCACCACGAGAAGCGCTCGGCTTTCCACACCCGCTTCAGGCAGCGCTGCGAGTAGCGGTCGATGCCTTCGCTCGTCTTTGCGACGAAGTAGTCGGTCAGCGCGCTCGCGAGGTACTTCACGTCGGTGGCCGCGAGGTTCAAGCCCTTCGCGCCCGTGGGCGGCACGATGTGCGCGGCGTCGCCCGCGAGGAACAGGCGGCCGAAGCGCATCGGCTCCGCGACGAAACTGCGCAGCGGCGCGATGCTCTTTTCGATGCTCGGCCCGGTGGTGATCCGCTCGGCCAGCTCCGGGTCCACGCGGCGCTTCAGCTCTTCCCAGAACCGCTCGTCGCTCCAGTCTTCCACTTTGTCCTCGAGCGGGCACTGCACGTAGTAGCGGCTGCGCGCGAGGCTTCTCATCGAGCACAGCGAAAAGCCGCGCTCGCTGTTGCCGTACACGATGGCATGGGGCGACACCGGCGGCACGTCGGCGAGCACGCCGAGCCAGCCGAAGGGATAGATGCGCTCGAACTCCGTGATGCGATCCTTCACCGTCTGGCGGCTTACGCCGTGGAAACCATCGCAGCCGGCGATGAAGTCGCACGCGAGCTCCTGGGTGCGGCCGCCATGCGTGAACGTGAGCGTGGGACGATCGCCGTCGAAGCCGTGCGGCCTCACGTCGAGGGCTTCGTAGAGGGTCGCAAGCCCCGCGGCCGCGCGCGCATCCATCAGGTCGCGCGTGAGTTCGGTCTGGCCATACGCGGTGACCACCTTGCCGCCCGTGAGGGTGTCGATGTCGATCGGATGGCGGCTTCCCGCGAAGACGAGCTCGATCGCGTGGTGCACGATGCCTTCACGCTCGACACGGTGCCCGACGCCCGCTTCGTGCAGCAGGTCCACCGTGACTTGTTCGAGGATGCCCGCGCGAATGCGCCCGAGCACGTACTCGCCCGTGTGGCGTTCGAGGATGATGTTGTCGATGCCGGCCTTGTGCAGAAGCTGGCCGAGCAGCAGGCCCGCGGGGCCGGCGCCGATGATGGCGACCTGGGTGCGCATGAGGTGAGTCTCCTTGCGCTTGAAGCTTAGGCTTCGCCCGCGGCGCTGTCTGCCGCTGGTAGGCGGTTTGTGTGCGATCATTGCGCGGGCTGCGCGATGATCGCGCACGCCGGATGACCCTCGCGGCCCCCGGTCCGCTTCATGATTGCGAAAGCCGACTACATCGAAGGCATGGCCAAGGGCCTTGCGGTGCTCGAAAGCTTCGACACCGAGCGCCAGCGGCTGAACGCCACGCTCGCGTCGCAGCGCGCGGGCACCACGCGCGCGGCCGCGCGGCGGCACCTCCTCACGCTGGCCCACCTCGGCTATCTGGAAACCGACGGCAGCTGGTTCTGGCTCGCGCCGAAGGTGCTGCGCTTTTCGGGGAGCTACCTCGCATCGGCTCGCCTGCCGCGCGTGGTTCAGCCCACGTTGAATCGCCTCGCGGCGCAGACCGGCGAATCGTTTTCAGCGGTGGTGCTCGACGGCGACCAGGTCGTGATCGTCGCGCGCAGCGGCAGCGGCCGGCTGCTCGCGTACGGGCTGCACCTCGGCGCGCGTTTGCCCGCCCACGCGACCTCGACCGGCCGGGTGCTCCTCGCGGCAAAATCCAAGGCGCAGTTCAACGCCTGGCTCAAAGGTCGCGAACTGCCGCGGCTCACCGCGCACACGACCGTCGAGCCGAAACGATTTCGCGCCGTCATCGAAGAGGTGCGGGCGAAGGACTGGTGCGTCGCGAGCGAAGAGCATGAGCTGGGCGTGCATGCCCTCGCGGTGCCCTTGCGCAACATGCAAGGGCGCACGGTGGCGGCGATCAACGTCGTTGCCGCGCCCGGCAAGCTCGAGGTTCGCGCGATGGAAAAGGGGCTGCTGCCGCTGCTGCTGGAAGCGGCGCGCGAGGTGCGGGCGCTGCTTTGATGCCGCCGCGTCCAGCCGGATTTCGAATTAACAAACAACCAGATATTCGTTGGCGTTTCATGGCGCTGTCTCGACAATGTCCGATTTCGACACGGCGCCCCGGAACCCGCGGGGGCCGTGCATCCAAGGACATCATGATCACCTTCGCAAGAATCGTCGCGGCGGCGTTCGCCCTCACCACGGGCGGCATCGCCTGCGCACAGCAGCAGTCGCTTCTCAACGTCTCCTACGACGTCGCGCGCGAGTTCTACAAGGACGTCAACGCCGCCTTCGTCCCCTGGTACAAGAAGACGGCCGACCGCGATGTGAAAATCGAACAGTCGCACGGCGGCTCCAGCGCGCAGGCCCGCGCCGTGGCCGACGGCCTCGAGGCCGACGTCGTCACGATGAACACCACGACCGACATCGAGTTCCTCGCCGACAAGGGGCTCGTGGCGAAGGACTGGCAAAAGCGCTTCCCCGACGACGCGTCGCCCACCACGTCGACGATGCTCTTTCTGGTTCGCAACGGCAATCCGAAGGGCATCAAGGACTGGGACGATCTGATCCGCCCCGGCGTGCAGGTCGTGGTCGTGAACCCGAAGACGGGCGGCAACGGCCGCTACACCTACCTGTCGGCGTGGGGCTACATGAAGAAGAAGGGCGCGAGCGACGCCCAGGCCGCCGAATTCGTGGGCAAGCTGTTCAGGAACGTTCCCGTGCTCGCGCGCGGCGGCCGCGACGCGACCACGGCCTTCCTGCAACGCAACATCGGCGACGTGCTGGTGACCTTCGAATCCGAAGTGGAATCCGTGAACCAGGAGTTCGGCGCGCAGAAGGTCGACGTGGTGTATCCCTCGATCAGCATCGTCGCCGAGAACCCGGTGGCTGTCGTCGAGCGCACGGTCGCGAAGAAGGGAACGGCGGACCTCGCGAAGGCTTACCTGAACTTCCTCTACGGCGAGGAAGCGCAGGAGATCGCGGCGAAGCACCACATCCGCCCGCGCAACCCCGCCGTGCTCAGGAAGTATTCGGCAACGTTCAAGCCGCTGCGGCTCTTCACGGTGCAGGAACTGTTCGGCTCGCTGTCGCAGGCGCAGAAGATCCACTTCAACGACGGCGGCGAGTTCGACCGGCTCTACACCGTCAAGTAGAAGGCCATGAGCTCCGCGAACATCGCGGCGCCGCTTCCTGGCGCGGCGGCCGCTCCTCGAGGCGGCAACACGAGGGTCTTGCCCGGCTTCGGCCTCACGCTCGGCTACACGCTGTTCTACCTGTGCCTCATCGTGCTGGTGCCGCTCGCGGCGCTGGTGCTGAAGACTTTCACGCTCACCGCGGACCAGTTCTGGGCGGCGGTGAGCTCCCCGCGCGTCGTGGCGTCGTACCGGCTCACGTTCGGTGCTTCGTTCGCCGCCGCGTGCGTGAACGTCGTGTTCGGCCTGCTCGTGGCGTGGGTGCTCGTGCGCTACAGGTTCGCGGGCAAGCGCATCGTCGACGCGCTGGTGGACCTGCCGTTCGCGCTGCCGACGGCCGTGGCCGGCATCTCGCTCACGGCGCTCCTCGCGGGCAACGGCTGGATCGGCCAGTACCTCGAGCCGATGGGCATCAAGCTCGCCTTCACCCCGAACGGCGTGGTGATCGCCCTCATCTTCATCGGGCTGCCGTTCGTGGTGCGCACCGTGCAGCCGGTGCTGGAGGAGTCGGAGCTGGAGCTGGAGGAGGCCGCCCTGTGCCTGGGCGCCACGCGGCTGCAGACTTTCACGAGAGTGATCCTGCCTTCGATCGCGCCTGCGCTTCTCACCGGCTTCGCGATGGCGTTCGCCCGGGCGATCGGCGAATACGGTTCGGTGATCTTCATCGCGGGCAACATGCCCATGGTCTCGGAGATCACGCCGCTCGTGATCGTCGGCAAGCTGGAACAGTACGACTACGCGGGCGCCACCGCGGTGGCCGTCGTGATGCTCGCGTTCTCTTTCGTGCTGCTGCTCGCGATCAACGGGCTGCAGGGGTGGCAGACACGGCGCGCGGGGGCGATCTAGATGACGGACCTCACGAGAAAACGCATCGCGACCGCCGAATCGCCCGGGGTGCGCCGCGCGCTCATCGCGCTGGCGCTGCTCTTCCTGTTCTTCTTTCTCGTGCTGCCGCTGGCCGCGGTGTTCACGCAGGCGCTGAGCAAGGGGCTCGATGCGTACTTCGACGCGCTGAAGGAGCCCGACGCGTGGTCGGCGATCCGGCTCACGCTCCTTACCGCGGCGATCGCGGTGCCGCTGAACCTCGTCTTCGGCATCGCGGCCGCGTGGGCGATCGCCAAGCACGACTTCCGCGGCAAGGCGCTTCTCACCACGCTCATCGATCTGCCGTTTTCGGTGTCGCCCGTCGTGGCCGGTCTCATCTATGTCCTCGTCTTCGGCGCCCAGGGCTGGTTCGGGCCGTGGCTCGCGGCGCACTACATCAGGATCGTCTTCGCCGTGCCGGGCATCGTGCTCGCGACGGTCTTCGTCACCTTCCCCTTCATCGCGCGCGAGCTGATCCCGCTCATGCAGGCCCAGGGGACCGAGGAAGAGGAGGCGGCGATCGTGCTGGGCGCGACAGGCTGGCAGACGTTCCGGCACGTGACGCTGCCCAACATCAAGTGGGGCCTCATCTACGGCGTGATCCTGTGCAACGCGCGTGCGATGGGCGAGTTCGGCGCCGTGTCGGTGGTGTCGGGGCACATCCGCGGGCAGACGAACACGATGCCGCTGCACGTGGAAATTCTCTACAACGAGTATCAGTCGGTGGCGGCGTTCTCGGTCGCGTCGCTGCTCGCGCTGCTCGCGCTCGCGACGCTCGCGATCAAGTCCGCCGCGCAGTGGCGGCAGGAGCTGGACGAAACGACATGAGCATCGAAATCAGAAACGTCGGCAAGCGCTTCGGCGAATTCCACGCCCTGCGCGACGTGTCGCTCGACATCGACCCCGGCGAACTCGTCGCGCTGCTCGGGCCTTCGGGCTGCGGCAAGACGACGCTGCTGCGCATCATCGCCGGCCTCGAGACCGCCGACACCGGCAGCATCTTCTTCTCGGGCGAGGACACGACCGGCGTGCACGTGCGCGAGCGGCAGGTCGGGTTCGTCTTCCAGCACTACGCGCTCTTCCGGCACATGACCGTGTTCGAGAATGTCGCCTTCGGCCTGCGCGTGAAGCCGCGCGCGCAGCGGCCCCGCGAAAGCGAGATCCGCACGAAGGTGCACGAGCTGCTGCGGCTCGTGCAGCTCGACTGGCTCGCCGAGCGCTTTCCGTCCCAGCTGTCGGGCGGCCAGCGGCAACGCATCGCCCTGGCTCGCGCGCTCGCGGTCGAGCCCAAGGTCCTTCTGCTGGACGAACCGTTCGGCGCGCTCGACGCCAAGGTCCGCAAGGAGCTGCGCCGGTGGCTGCGGCGGCTGCACGACGAGCTGAACGTCACGAGCATCTTCGTCACGCACGACCAGGAGGAGGCGCTCGAAGTCGCGGATCGCGTGGTGCTGATGAATGCCGGGCGCGTCGAGCAGGTGGGCTCGCCGCAGGACGTGTGGGACCATCCGGTGAGCCCCTTCGTCTACGGCTTCCTCGGCGACGTGAACCTCTTTCACGGACGCGCGCACGAAGGCGAGGTGCTCCTCGACGGCCTGCAGCTGCCGTCGCCCGAGCACGCCTTCGCCAACAACGCGAAGGCCTGCGCGTACGTGCGGCCGCACGACCTCGAAGTCGAGCGCTATTCGCCGGGCGCGGGCGTCGACTCGGCGGGGCGGCCGCGCGGCATCGTCGTGCAGCTAGCGCGCGCGATCGTCGTCGGCCCGATCGCGCGGCTGGAACTTATTGCCGCGGACGACACCCCAACCCCCGCGAAGTCAGCCGGCCTTGCGCCCTCGGACGCCGTGATCGAGGCGCAGATTCCGGCGCAGCAGTTCCGGGACATGGGGCTGCGCGAGGGCGAGACGCTGGTCGTGACGCCCCGGCGCGCACGCGTGTTCGTGGAAAATGGGTAGGGTGCGACGAGGTCGCGAATGGGAAACGCACAGCCATGATTCAGTACTGGTTCGCGAGCGCGCCGCGGCGCGTTCTCGCAACGTTGGCCGCGGTGAGCGTCGCGCTGCTCGCGTATGGAGCGTACCTGCAGCACGTGGTCGGGCTCGAGCCGTGCCCGATGTGTATCGTGCAGCGCTACGCGCTCATCCTGGTGGCGATTTCGGCGGCGCTGGGCGCCGCGTTCGGTGGGCGCGGCGTGCTTGCCACGGCATCGGGCGGGGTGCTGGTGTTTTCGGGTTTCGGTGCGTTCGTGGCCGCGCGTCAGAGCTGGCTGCAGTGGCATCCGCCGGAATTCGCCTCGTGCGGGCGCGATTTCTACGGGATGATCGAGAACTTTCCCCTGAGCCGGGCAGTCCCGATGATCTTTCGCGGAAGCGGGGATTGCGTGAAAGTCGACTGGACCTTTCTCGGGCTGTCGATCGCGAACTGGTCGTTCCTCTGGTTCTGCGCGATCGGGCTCGCGGCCCTCTTGCTGCTGGCGCGGCGGTGGATGGCCCTTCGGCCGGCGCATCCTGCGAGGACATTGCCCGCCTCCGTGCCTCGGAGCAGAGAGTTGGGGTGAGACGCCGCGGCGCCGCGGGCGGCCGCTGATCGGCCTCCTGCGCGCGGTCAGTGCGTGGCGCGGGCGCGTTGCAGGAGTTCGCGCACCTCGTCGTCGCTCGTCTGCGGGAAGTCGCGGTACCACAGGCCGACGGCCGTGAACGGCTCGGGCGTCGCTGCGCACACCACTTCGTCGCACACGTCGCGCATCGCCTCGCAACTGTCTCGCGCTCCGACCGGCACCGCCACGCACAGCCGCGCCGGCCGCTGTTGCCGGATCGCGGTGGCCGCCGCGCGCATCGTGGCGCCGGTCGCGAGACCGTCGTCCACGACGATGACGGTCCGGCCGGCGAGGTCCGCCGGCGGCGCATCGCCGCGATAGAGCCGCTCGCGCCGCAGGAGCTCCTCCTGCTCGCGCGCGGCCACGCGCTCGATCTCGGCTTCGGAGACCGGCAGGCCATCGAGCCGGTTCATCACGCGCACGCCTCCGCTGGCGATCGCGCCCATCGCGTATTCCTCGTGGCCGGGATAGCCGAGCTTGCGCACGACGAATACGTCGAGCGGCGCCTGCAGCGACCCGGCGACTTCGAACGCGACGGGAACACCGCCGCGCGGCAGCGCAAGCACGAGGAGCGACGGGCGTCCTCGATAGTGCGCGAGCCTGCCGGCGAGGACGGCTCCCGCATGCCGCCGGTCCCGAAAGGGCAGCTCGCCGTCGCCGATCCTTCTCATGGCGTTCATGCCGTTCATGCCTCGTTCATGCCCATGCCCCAAGCCCACCCGATGACCCCCGCTCAGGCGGTTGCGGTCCATGCGATCGAGAATACGCTGGCGGCGGCGCGCCGTGGCTGATCCAGGTCAGAACCGGTCGGCCTGCTGCGTGAGCTGCTGGCGCAGGGGCTTGCCCATGGCATTGCGCGGAATCTCGGCCACGCGCACGAGGCGTACCGGCGCGCGCGAATTCAGGCGTGCGCGGCAGGCGCCGAGCACGGCTTCTTCGTCGAATGCGTCTTCGCACACCACCGCCGCCCAGACTTCGTCGCCGCGGCCGGGCTGGCGGCGCGCGAACGCGGCCGCTTCGCGCACGCCGGGCTGCGTGATGAGGAAATCGTCCACGATCACGGGGCTCAGCTTCACGCCGCCCGCGTTGATCATCTCGTCGGTGCGGCCCGTGATGTGCACGATGCCGTCGGCGCCCAGCCGGCCGAGGTCGCCGGGGTAGAACCAGCCATCGCGAAAACCCCTGGCCGTCGCTTCCTCGTCGCCCTCGTACCGCCTGGCCATCGCCGGTGTGCGGATGCGCACGATGCCTTCGGTTCCGCTCGCAACGACCGCGTCGTTCGCGTCGACGATTTCGAGCGTGGCTTCGGGCACCACGTATCCGGCCGCAGTCGGCTGCGCCTGCAGCACCGCGGCGGGCGTCTGCGCAACCATGCCGGCTTCGGTGGAGCCGTACACGCCCACTACATTGGGGCACAGCAGCGCGCGCGCCGCGACCACGGTCGATGCGGCGGTCGATGCGCCGCCGACTTCGACGCGCTCGAGGCTCGGGAAGCGCACCGCGCGCCCGCGCACGAGCTCGACCAGGGCCTGCAGTTGCTGCGGCGACGCGCGAAGGTAGCGCACGCGGTAGAGGTTGATGGCGCGCAGGACGGTGTGCGGCAAGGTCGCCATCACGAGCAGTCCGCCGTGCCAGAGCGTGCTTTGCGACGTGTTGAAGCCGCCGATGGTGGAAAGCCACATCATCGAGAGATTGGGTCCGCCGGAGATCGGCTCCATCATCAGGCCGCGCGCCGCGATCTCGCGCAGGCCCTCGCTCGTGTGCGCGACGATCTTCGGCGTGCCGGTGGTGCCGGAAGAGGTGAACTTGCGGCACACGGCGCCGGGGTCGGCAAACCCGCGGCCCTCGAGCATCTCGCCGCCGCCCGACTCGCGAGCGGCTTCGGCGAGCCAGTTCGATGCGACCGTGATCACCGGCGCCGCCGGCTCGAATGCGAGCCGGGCCTCCGCCAGATACGTGTCGATGCCCGCGCCCGGCGGCATCGGGTCGAAGTTCGGATGCGCCGAGACCGAAACGATGCCTTCCAGCATCGCGGCGAGGACCAGCCCGAGATGCAGGAACGGATCGTTGACGTAGATGGCCACCGTCGTCCCCGGGCGAATGCCGAGCGCGCGCAGCTTCGCGCCCAGGCCGGAGACGATGGTGCCGAGCTGGCCGTACGCGAGCGACCCGCCGGGATGAACCACGGCCAGGTCGTGAGGTCGCATGCGGACGTGATGACGGATCGCGTCGATGACATTCATGACGCGATCCTACCGGAGGCGAAAGCGCAAACCGGCTCTCGACCCTTAGAAGATGAAGAGCCTCGCGTTGATCTGATCGAGCGTCACGCCCGCGAGGAACACCTGGGCTTCGTTGCAGTCCGTGCTGAGGTCGATCACCACGCCGCAAACGGGCGCACCCGCGTCGAGCGTCGCCACCTTGTCGCTGGAAGCCTCGATGCGGCCGCTCGCCATGAGCGCCTTGAAGTTCGCGAAGTCGGGATCGACGTCCGAGAATGCCGACAGGTCGAGGCGATCCTTCTCGCTCGCATGGAAGTCCCAGATGGTGTCGAAACCGCCATCGACGCTCATCACGAAGCGATCGGAGCCGCCCGCGCCCTCCATGCTGTCCGCGTCGCCCCACATCTGGTCGCAACTCGAACCGCCGATGAGCGTGTCGTTGCCGGCCTTGGCGCCTTCGAACATGATCACGCCGTCGCCGTACATCATGTTCTCGCTGTCCGTGCCGCCGGCGACGAGCTTGTCGTTGCCGCCCCGCATGCCCGGGCCCATCGCGTAGCCGTCGCCCACGAGGATGTTCTCGGCGTAGTCGCCGCCCGTGAGGGTGTCGTTGCCAAGCCGCATCGACCCGGAAGCGTCCAGGGCATGGATCTGCAGCGTGTCGCCGAACATGCTTTCGATGTCCAGGCCGTCGGGTGCCGCGCCACTGATGAGCGGCAGGGAAATACCGCCAAGGAGGCTGCCCAGCGCGTCGAGCGAGCCGCCGACGTCGCCAACCAGAACGTTGAGGACTTCCGTGCCGTAGCATTCGCCTTCGCCGCCGTAGATCTTGTCGGCGCCGAACTTCACCGCGCCGTCGGCGATGAGGGCGTCGCCCACGATGGCGTTGAGCACTTCGGCTTCTCCGCCGTAACTCGCGGAGGCGTTGCCGCCGTACAGGACGTCGTTGCCCGCCACGGCCGCGTCGGTCATGAAGAGCGCATCGCCCGCCATGATGTTGATCGCATAGCCGTCGCCGTCGCAGTCGCCGCAGGCATTGCCGCCTTCGATGACGTCGTTGCCGCTCTTCGCGCCTTCGACCATCAGCAGGCCGTCGCCCACGAGGGCGTTGATCGAAATGGCGTAGCCGTCGGTCGTGCCATGGGCGTCGCCGCCGGTGATCTGGTCGGCGCCGCCGGAGCCCGTGCCCGTCATGATCGCGGCGTCGCCCGCCACCACGTTGATGGCATAGCCGTCCGAGCCGCAGTCGGCATAGGCGTTGCCGCCGTACATGTGGTCCGCACCGCCGCGCACCGAACGCGCCTCGTAATCGGACGAGATCGGGGTGTTCGGCGCGAACCCATAGAAATCGCCGAAGACGAGCGCGTCGCCCACCATGAGGTTCACGCCGCCCTCGAGGCTGTCGTTGTTCCAGGCGTCGCCGCCGTACATGAGGTCGTTGCCGCCCTTGGAATTGCCGTGCATGCCCTCGAGCGCGTCCCCGGCCAGGATGGTCGTGGAGTTCGTGCCGCCGTGCATTTCGTCCGCGCCGCCGTTGGAGCTGTCCCACATGTCGAGCGCATCGCCCCCGAACACGACCGCCGGCAGCTCGCCGAGGTCCTCGCCGTAGAAGAGGCCGAGCAGGGCGCCTTCCGGGTCGCCCACGCCGTCGCCGCCGACGAAATAGTCCTTGCCGCCGCTCGAATTCTGGGTGAGGTCCACCTCATCGCCGAGGGCCGCGTAACCGGGGACGCAGTCTTCTCCGTAGAAGCTGTCGTTGCCTCCGAGCATCGTGCCGGAGAACATTTGTCCATCGGACGGGTCGCCGACCACCTGGTCGTACACGAAGACGCAGATGTTGTCGCTGGGTAGGGCGCTGGGCTTTCTTGCCATGGATACTCCTCGAAGCCAATGTTTGGAACTGCTTGCAATCTTTATAGCATCGTTTCTTTGCCGCGCCCAAATGTAACGGCCAAACGTGGGATATCGTCGCGATGCTGGCGCGCGGCTACGACAGTCGCTTCACGAACACCATGCTGCGGCGGTCCCAGTTGTACTTTCGCTTTCGCGCCTCCGGCAGCGACTCCGGATCGACCTGGGCGAACCCGCGCTTCAGGAACCAGTGCATGGTGCGCGTGGTGAGCACGAAGATGCTCTCCAGCCCCATCGCGCGGGCGCGCTGTTCGATGCGCCGCAGGATTTTCTCGCCGTCGCCCTGGCCCTGGCTTTGCGGCGACACGGTGAGCGCGGCCATTTCGCCCGTCTTCGCTTCGGGGTACGGATAGAGCGCGGCGCAGCCGAAGATGACGCCGTCGTGCTCCAGGACGCTGTAGTTGCCGATGTCGCGTTCGATCTCCGTGCGGCCCCGCTTCACGAGCGTGCCGTCCCGCTCGAAGGGCTCGATCAGCTGCAGGATGCCGCCCACGTCGTCCGCGGTGGCTTCGCGCAGTTCCTCCAGCTTCTCGTCGATCACCATCGTGCCGATGCCGTCGTGCACGTAGACCTCGAGCAGCAGCGACCCGTCGGTCGCGAACGGAATGATGTGGCTGCGCTCCACGCCGGCCTTGCAGGCCTTCACGCAGTGCTGCAGGTAAAAGGCGATGTCCGAGGGCTGCTGCGGATCGGGCAGGCTCGCGAGAAGCTGCTCGGCCGCCGCGAGCGGCAGCTCGGTGTCGATCGGGTTGTCCTCGCTCTCGGGCGCGAGCGGCTGGATGCGGATGCCGGGCACTTCCGAGAGGAAGACGAGCTTGTCCGACCGCAGCGCGATCGCCACGCTCGTGGCGACTTCCTCCATCGTGAGGTTGAACGCCTCGCCGGTGGGGGAGAAGCCGAACGGCGAGAGCAGCACCATCGCGCCCGCGTCGAGCGTGCGCGCGATGCCCGCGACGTCCACCTTGCGCACGACGCCCGAGTGCTGGAAATCGACGCCGTCCACGATGCCCACCGGCCGCGCCGTGATGAAGTTGCCCGAGATCACGCGCACCGTGGAGCCCGCCATGGGCGTGTTGGGCAGGCCCTGGCTGAAGGCGGCCTCGATCTCGTAGCGCAGCTGGCCGGCGGCTTCCTGCGCGGAGTCGAGCGCGACTTCGTCGGTGATGCGCATGCCGTGGGAGTAGCGCGCCTCGTGGCCCTTGGCCTTCAGCTGCTCGTTCACCTGCGGGCGAAAGCCGTGCACGAGCACGATGCGCACGCCCATGCTCTGGATGAGCGCGAGGTCCTGCGCGATGTGCTGGAGCTTGCCCGCGGCCACCGCCTCGCCCGCCATGCCGACCACGAAGGTCTTGCCGCGGTGCATGTGGATGTACGGCGCGACCGAGCGGAACCAGGGAACGAAAGTGAAATTGAAGACGGCGGACATCGGCGTCGGCGCAGGGCTCCTTCGAAGCCAAGCAGTGTAAGGGAATCACCTGCGGCGAGCCGCGCGGGCGGAGTATCGTCGCGGGTGATGGACACTCTGGCCGCCGGTTTCTGGGGCGCATTCTTCGGCACGGTGGTGCTCATGCTGGCCGGTTCGGTGCTCGCCTTCGCGCGGTCGCTGCGGCGCGTGGCGCTCACGAGCGGGCTCTCGGGCCTCATCTCCGCGTGTTTCGTGGGGGCCTTTCTCGGGTGGCTCCCGATCGATTCGCCCGAGACCGAGGCCCGCGTGCTCGCGCACGTGGCCGTCGTCGCGGCCGTGTCGCTGAGTCTCATGCTGCTGTCGCTGCTCGGGCTCACGAAGACGCGCGCCGCGGCGCGCAGGCCGCGCTCGGCGCTGCTCGCGCTGGCGCTCGTGGTGGTCGCGGTCGGCTGGGCGCTCGAGCCGCGGCAGGCGCTCGCCCTCGGCTCGGCCACGGCCTTTGCCGTGGGCTGCGCCATGCTCGCCGTCACCGTTCACAGCGCGCGGCGCGGCGACCGGCTCGCCTGGGAAGCCGTCTGCGGCATCGCCTGCATGCTCGTTGCCCTGGCGGGCCTCAGCCGCATCGCGCTCGGTGGCGGCGACGCGCCGCTCTGGGTGCACCTCGTGAGCGCATCCGCGGGCACCGCGTATCTCGCGCTCCTCGCGGCGGCGATGTGGTCGCGCTACTCGTACCTGATCGAGCTGTCGGAGGTGATGGCGCAGGGCCCGAGCTACGACCCCGTCACGCGCATGCGATCGCACAACGAGACCGGGCAACTCCTGGGCGAAGTGTTCCGCCACCGGCCGGACGAGGATCGCTCCATCGGCCTCGTCGCGGCGAGCATCGCGAATCTGTCCGCGCTCGAAAGCCTGCATGGCCGCGCGGCGCTCAACCACGCGCTTTTCGTCTGCGCGGGGCGCGTGCGGCGCTCCACGCCGGAATTCGTGGATGCGGGCCGGCTCGGCGAAGACGGCTTCATCCTCGTGGAGCGCGACGTACGCGATGCCGAACGGCTCGTGCAGGTCGCGCGCGACGTGTGCCGGCGGCTTTCGCGGCCGGTGGACGTGGGCACGAGCCGGGACCCGCACGCGCTCGACAGCGAACGAACGGAATGGGTCCCGCAAGTCGGCGTGAGCGTGCTCGTGGCGACCACCGATGCGCGTCCCACGGATGCGGTGGCCGTCGCGCGTGCCATGTCGCGCACGGCCTGGACGTATCCGAGCCGGCTCGCCTGGTACGACCGCTCGGCGGGGCAGATCGCGGAGCTGCCGCTGGGGGATGCCGCTTGAGGCGAGCACCGCATCCCGGCCGTGCGCATCGCGGCATCACCGGGATGCCCGGGATGCCTGCGATGCCTGCGATGCCTGCGATGCCTGCGATGCCGCGGCATGCCTGCTGACGCGCCCCGGCGAGCGCTTGTCCGTGGCGTGTGGGCGCACGGGCCATAATTCACCCCCTCGCCGCGAGTCCCGTGCAGTCTTGGCCTTTCCCTTGAGCATCACCTTCCCCGACGCGCTGCCCGTCTCCGCCCGGCGCGACGAGATCATGGCGGCGGTCGCCGCGCATCAGGTCGTCGTCGTCTGCGGGGAGACCGGCTCGGGCAAGACGACGCAGTTGCCGAAGATCGCGCTCGCGATGGGCCGCGGCAAGGCCAACGCCCCGCCCGGGCGCGGCAAGCTCATCGGCCACACGCAGCCGCGGCGCATCGCCGCGTCCAGCGTCGCCAAGCGCATCGCCGAAGAGCTCGGAACGCCGCTCGGCGAAGTCGTCGGCTTCAAGGTGCGCTTTCACGACCGGCTCGCGAAGGACGCATCGGTCAAGCTGATGACCGACGGCATCCTCCTTGCCGAAACGCAGTCCGACCCGCTCCTGCAGGCCTACGACACGATCATCATCGACGAGGCGCACGAACGCAGCCTCAACATCGACTTTCTGCTCGGCTATCTGCGCCAGCTCCTGCCGAGGCGGCCGGACCTGAAGGTGATCGTCACCTCGGCCACGATCGATGCGGAACGCTTCGCGCGGCACTTCGCCTCCGCGCGGGGCCCGGCGCCGGTCATCCAGGTGTCGGGACGCATGTATCCCGTCGAGCAGCGCTGGGCGCCCTTCGAGGAGTCGCGCGACTACGGCCTGAACGAGGCGATCGCGGACGCGGTGGACGCGCTGTGGCGCGGCAACGCACCGGGCGACATCCTCGTCTTCCTGCCCGGCGAGCGCGAGATTCGCGAGGCCGCCGAGCACCTGCGCCGGCACCTCTCCCACAGCCCGCTCACGCGCAACGCGCAAGTGCTGCCGCTCTTCGCGCGCCTTTCGCAGCCCGAGCAGGATCGCGTGTTCGATTCGCATACCGGACGGCGCATCGTGCTCGCGACCAACGTCGCGGAGACCTCGCTCACGGTCCCGGGCATCCGCTACGTGATCGACAGCGGCACCGCGCGCGTGAAGCGCTATTCGCTGCGCAGCAAGGTCGAACAACTGCTCGTGGAGCCCGTGAGCCAGGCGGCGGCCAACCAGCGCGCCGGCCGCTGCGGCCGCGTGGCCAACGGCATCTGCATCCGCCTCTACGGCGAAGACGACTTCGCGGCGCGGCCGCGCTTCACCGACCCGGAAATCCTGCGCTCGTCGCTCGCGGGCGTCATCCTGCGCATGAAGTCGCTGCGCCTCGGACCGGTCGAGGATTTCCCCTTCATCGATGCGCCCTCGCGGCGCGCGATCACGGACGGCTATCAGCTCCTCGCCGAGCTCGGCGCGGTGGACGACGACAACGAGCTCACGGCCACCGGCGGCGAGCTCGCGCGCCTGCCGCTCGACCCGCGCGTGGGCCGCATGATCCTCGAGGCGAGGCAGCGCGGCGCGCTGCACGAAGTGCTCATCATCGCCGCGGCCCTTTCGGTGCAGGACGTGCGCGACCGCCCCCTGGAGCTGCAGGCTCAGGCCGACCAGCAGCACGCCAAGTTCGACGACGAGAAAAGCGAGTTCTCGGGCTACGTGCGCCTCTGGAACTGGATCGAGGAGGCGCGCGGCGGCAAGGGCCGCGAACACAAGCTGTCCAACCGCCAGTTCGAGCAGCTCCTGCGCCAGAACTTCATCAACGTGCGGCGGCTGCGCGAATGGCGCGACATCCACACGCAGCTGCACACGGTGGTTGCCGAACACAAGTGGAAGCTCAACGCCGAGCCGGCCACGTACGAGGAACTGCACAAGTCGATGCTCGCGGGCCTCATCGGCAACATCGGCCAGAAGCTCGAAGAAGAAGACGGCTACCTCGGCGCGCGGGGCATCAAGTTCTTTCCGCACCCGGGAGCACACCTGAAGAAGCGCCCGGGCCGCTGGATCGTGTGCGCCGAACTCGTGGAGACGACGCGGCTTTTCGGACGGGGCATCGCCAACATCGAGCCCGCATGGATCGAACACGTGGCGGCGCACCTGCTGAAGAAGCAGCTGCTCGATCCGCACTGGGAAAAGAAGGCCGCCGAAGTGATCGCGCTGGAACGCGCCACGCTCTACGGGATCGTGATCTACAGCGGCCGCCGCGTGCCGTTCGCGCGGGTGGACATGCAGGGCGCGCGCGAGATCTTCATCCGCGAGGGCCTGGTGGCGGGCCTCTGGGAAACGAAACTGCCCTTCCTCGCGGCCAACCGGAAGATGGTGCGGCAAGTCGAGGAGCTGGAACACAAGTCGCGCCGGCAGGACGTGCTCGTGGACGACGAGCTCATCTTCGCGTTCTACGACCGGCAGGTGCCCAAGGACGTGTCCAGCGGCGCCGCGTTCGAACGCTGGTATCGCGAGGCGAGCCGGGGCGACCCGGGGTTGCTCAAGCTCTCGCGCGACGAGCTGATGCGCCACGAGGCCGCAGGCATCACCACCGACGCGTTTCCGCGCACGATCCGCCTGGGCGGGGTCGATTGCGCCGCGACGTACCTGCACGAGCCGGGCGACGCGCGCGACGGGTTGACGGTGACGGTGCCGCTCTTCGTCCTCAATCAGGTCGGCGAGGATCGCGCGGAATGGCTCGTGCCCGGGCTCCTGAAGGACAAGATTCAGGCGATGCTGAAGAGCCTGCCGCAAAAGCCGCGTTCGCGCTTCGTGCCGCTGCCGGAATCCGCCGCCCGGCTCGCGCAGGTGCTGGGCGATGACGAGCACTGGGCCGTCGGGTCGCTCACGGATGCGCTGCTGAAGACGGTGCGCGAGGCGACGAGCCTCGACGTGAAGCGCACGGACTTCAAGCTGGACATGGTGCCCGCGCATCTCTTCATGAATTTTCGCGTGGTGGACGAGCATGGGCGCCAGCTCGGGATGGGGCGCAATCTCGGTGCGCTGAAGGCCGAGCTCGGGGGGAAGGCGAGAGGGGCGTTTCAGGCGCTGGCGGGGCTGCGGGCAACGACAAGGCAGGAACCCTCGGCCTCCGGAGGAGGGCAGGTTGCGGGCACGCGCACGGAAGTCCCGCCGGCCGTGAGCGCCCCGCCCGGCCTCCCCCCAAAGCCGGGAGGAGATCAGGACCCGCGCTACACCGCCTGGACCTTCGGCGAACTGCCCGAGCTCATGGAAGTCCGCAAGGGCGGCACGAGCCTCGTCGGCTTTCCGGCCCTCATCGACCGGGGCGAGGCGGTCGCCATCGAAGTCTTCGACGAGCCGGACGTCGCTGCCGCAAGGCATCGCGCGGGCCTGCGGCGCCTCTTCGCCTTGCAGCTGCGCGATGCGCTCCGGTATCTCGAGAAGAACATTCCCGACCTGCAGCGCATGGCGGTCGCCTTCATGCCGCTTGGCACGCAGGAGGACCTGCGCGACCAGATCGTGGAGGTGGCGCTGGACCGCGCCTTCCTGATGGAGCCGCTTCCCGCCGACGAAGCCGCCTTCAGGCAGCGGCTGGAGGAGGGCCGCGGGCGGCTCACGCTGATCGCCAACGAAGTGGCGCGCCTCGCGGGGACCGTGCTTGCCGACTACGCGGCCGCCGCGCGCAAGATCAAGGACACGAAGAACCAGCCCGAGTCGACCGCGGACGCCGCGCAGCAGTTGCAGCGGCTGATGCCCGGGCGCTTTCTCGCCGACACGCCCTGGCCGCGGCTGCAGCACTTGCCGCGCTACCTGCGGGCGATCACGCTGCGCCTGGACAAGTTGCGCACGGACCCCGCGCGCGATGCGCAGAGCATGGGGGAGGTGCGGCCGCAGGAGCAGCGCTACTGGCGGCTCGTGGCCGAGCGCAAGGGCGCGGTCGACGCGCGGATGGAAGACCTTCGCTGGCTTCTGGAGGAATTGCGGGTGAGCCTTTTCGCGCAGGAGCTGAAGACGCCGCAGCCGGTGAGCGTGAAGCGCATCGAGAAAGTGTGGGCGCAGCTCAATTCGTGACGAGGCGCTTCATGCCCCGCGCTGCAGCGCGGCCGCGGCCGCATTCGCCTGGCGGACGCGTTCGGCAAGCGTGCGCACGATGAACGCGTGCACGCGCATCGCGGTGTCGGGCGCCTCGCGGTGCAGCCGTTCCAGCACCGAGCGGCTGAGCGCCCACACGACGCTGTCGTGCTCCGCGGTCACCGTGGCCGAGCGCTGCGCGTCGTCGTAAAGCGCCATCTCGCCCGCGATCGTGCCCGCCGTGAGCGTGGCAAGACGGCGCCCCTCGGTCTGCCCACCGAGCGTCACGCTGAAGCGGCCGCTCTCGATCAGAAAGAGCGTCGCGTCCGACGCTTCGCCCTCGCGCATGAGCATCGTGTCCTTCGCGATCTCGCGCCGTTCGATGAGGGGTGCGAGGACCTGGACGTGTCCCGTGTCGCCCAGCTCGCGCCGCAGCCAGTCGCCGATCGGCTCCTGATCGGCGAGCGGGTCGAAGCCGTGGGCGCGCAGGAGCGCATCCTCGGCCACGTCGAGCGCCTGGTCCAGCGTGTCCGCGATGGCCGCGCCTTCCATCCCCTGCACGACCGCGTCGCGCGTGCCGGCGCCCAGGCCCGCCACGATGAGCCGCACGCCGCAGGCCTGCGCCAGCTGCGCGATCTTGGTGAACGTGAAGCCGGCGGACGAATCCGTGCTCGCGGCATGCGTGAAGTCGAGAACGAGCACCCGGCTCGCCGCGACATCCGTGCCGGCGGCGCCACCTTGCAGGAAGCCGCGCATGCGGTCCAGCAGCGAGCTTGCCGTGCCGAAGAAGATCACGCCGCGCAGCACCAGGACGCGGATCGAGGCCCCCTCGCGGGCGAGCAGTTGCCGGTGCCGCGCGGGCCGCTGCACGGAACTGCGCAGCGCCGAGCCGTCCAGGTCGTGCTGCACGACGCCCACGCGGCTGTAGCTGAGCGCGAAGTTGAGGCAGCTCACGATGATGCCGGCCAGCACCGCCACGGTGAAGCCGATCGTCGCCGTCGTCGCGAGGATGATGAAGATGAGCGACCAGTCCGTGAGGCCGATGTGGCGCCGCACGTCGATCACCCATTCCCAGAGAATGGAAAGCCCGAGGTAGAGAAGAAAGCCCGCGAGCACCGGGCGCGGCACGGCCTGCAGCAAGGGTGCCGCGCCCGCGAGCGCGGCCACGCAGACCGCCGCGCAGAGCATCCCCGCCGCCCGCGTGCGCACGCCGCTATCCAGCAGCACGGTGCTGCGGCTCACCGAGACGAGGCTCAGGTAGCCGCCCGCGACGGCCGCGACCAGGTTGAGCCAGCCGTGCTCGCGCAATTCGCGGTCGAGCGAGATGTCGCGCCGGGACATCACTTCGAGCCCCGAGGCGCCGAGCAGCACGGTGATCGCGGCGACCGCCGCGACCGCGAGCATGTCGAGCCACTGTCCCGCGAGCCAGCCCCAGTCGGGTGCCGCCGCGCCGGGATGAAAGGGCGTGACCCAGCGCGGTTCCTGCGCGAAGTCGAAGAGCCAGCCGGATGCGCGGGCTTCGGCCTCGCTCACGCTGAAAAGATGCAGGCCACCGAGCATCGCGGCCGCGGCCAGCAGCAGCAGCGCGGGCAGGAGCATCGGATGGCGCGGGCGGCGAAAGACGAGGAGCAGCACGAGCGCGATCGCGCCCGCGGCGATCGCGGCAGGGCGCGCCAGCGTCGCAAGCGACATGCCCAGCGCGTCTTGCGCCGGCAGCGGCACGACGACGCGCAGCGCGCCCACGCAGATCAGCCAGCCGGTGGATGCGAGAAAGCCGCCCACGACCGGGTAGGGCACGTAGCGCACGGCCAGGCCGAGGTGGCCGAGGCCGAGCGCGAGAAAAAGGAGCGCGCACAGGATCGTCGTGAGCGCAAGCAGCCACAGCACGTTCTGCTCCGCGCCCGGCCCGGCCGCGGCGATGCCGAGGGTGGCCGCCATCGCCGCGAGGATCGACGTCGTGTTGCCGTCGGGCCCGCCGATGGCGAACGGCAGCTGGCTGCGCCAGGCGAGCCAGAACGCACCGAGCGCGGCATTGACGAGGGCCAGTGCCAGCGCGGTCGGAAGAAGCGGCGCGAGCCGTCCGGGCACGAGCAGCGCCGCATATGACATGGCATACGCGACGGCGACGATGCCGGCCACGGCGCCGCCGGCCAGTTCCGTGGACCACCGGATGCGAGCTTCCCCCGAATCGTTGTCGACCATGTGCGCACGCATTATGGGCAATCGGCGAATCGTGCAAATGGCAACTTTGGGTTGCGGTGAAAGGCCGAATGACGCGTTCGCCCCCGGCTTGGTACCGTGGGCTCAACTCACGGTGCGCTCACCGCACGGTCACGAAAGCTGTCACGAAGAAGGCGCCGGCAACCTTGGATCGACGCAGTTTCATCGGCACTTGCACGCTCGGCGCCGCCTGCCTCGCCGAAGGCATGCCCGCCTTCGGCGCCGACGTCCGGCCCCGGGCCTATGCGCGCGTGCTGCTGGTGGACGAGCGCGGCGACGTGCTGCGCGCGAGCCGGCTGAAGGCGAACCTCAATTACGTCTTCCACTATCCGTACGAAGCCACGCCCGTGTTCCTGCTGAATCTCGGCAAGGCGGTGCGGCCGCAGTCGCTCAGCACGCGCGAACACGAGCCGTACGCGTGGCCGGGCGGCGTCGGGCCCGGGCAGAGTGTCGTGGCGTTCAGCGCGATCTGCGCGCACAAGCTCGTGTACCCGACGCGCGACGTGAGCTTCATCAGCTTTCGAAAGGATCGCGCGCAAAAGGGCGTGCAGGACAACCTGATCCACTGCTGCGCCGAGCACAGCCAGTACGATCCGGCGCGCGGCGCGGAAGTGCTCGCGGGCCCGGCGACGCAGCCGCTTTGCGCCGTCTTGCTGCAGCACGACGCGGCAGCGGATTCGCTCACGGCCTATGCGACCCTGGGCGGGGAGCTGTTCGAGGAGTTCTTCCGCAAGTACGAAGCGAAGCTGAGCATCGACGTGGGGCCGTCCGCGCACAACATGGTGACGGGGCGAGCCGTCGTGCGGGAGCTCTCGCGGTTTTGCAGGAACGCGATCCGGTGCTGAAGGCGCGCTGTCGGTCACCTCGACCGCGGCACGCCACCCGGATCACAACTTCGCGAGCCGCTGAAGCGCCGAGACCAGCGTCTCGTCGCGCTTCGCGAAGCAAAATCGCACCACGCGCTGATCGAACCCGTCGCCGTAGAAAGCCGACAGCGGGATGGCGGCCACGCCGATTTCGCCGGTGAGCCACTTGCAGAACGCCTCTTCGGGCAAGTCGCTCACCGCGGAGATGTCGACGCACTGGAAGTAGCTGCCCTCGCTCGGCAACAGCCTGAACTTCGTTCGCGCGAGTCCTTCGCGAAAGAGATCGCGCTTGCGCTGGTAGAAGGCGGCGAGCTCGAGCGACGGCCGGGGGTTGGCCATGTAGGCCGCGAGCCCGTGCTGCACCGGCGTGTTGACCGTGAAGACGTTGAACTGGTGGACCTTGCGGAATTCCGCGGTCATGGCCGCCGGCGCCGCCACGTAGCCGACTTTCCAGCCCGTCACGTGATAAGTCTTGCCGAAGCTCGAGACGATGAACGACCGCTCGGCAAGGCCGGGGAAGCGGGCCATGCTCTCGTGCGCGCGCCCGTCGTAGACCATGTGCTCGTACACCTCGTCGCCGATCACGAAGACACCCGTGGGCTCGAGGAGCTCCTGCAGCGTCAGCATGTCTTGCCGCGACCACACCGTGGCGCTCGGGTTGTGCGGCGAGTTCACCATGATCGCTCGCGTGCGGGGCGTGATCGCACTGGCGATGCGGTCGAAGTCGGGGCGGAACGTGCCCGGCACGAGGGGCACGCGCACCGCGACGCCTCCCGCGAGCTCGATATTGGGCACGTAGCTGTCGTAGCAGGGGTCCAGCACGATCACCTCGTCACCGGCGCGCACGATCGCGAGCACCGCGGTGATGATCGCCTGCGTCGCGCCGGCGGTGATCGTGATTTCCGATGCGGGGTTGTACTTGCGGCCGTACATCGCTTCGATCTTCGACGCCACCGCCTCGCGCAAGGCCGGCACGCCGGTCATGGGCGGGTACTGGTTCAGGCCGCGCCGCATGGCGTCCGCGACAGCATCGACGAGCCGCGGGTCGCAGTCGAAATCGGGAAAGCCCTGGCCCAGGTTCACCGCGCCCTTGTCGGCGGCGAGCGCGGACATCACCGTGAAGATGGTGGTTCCCACGGAGGGGAGCTTGGTTGCGATCGCGGGAGTCGTCATAGCTCGTAGTCGTTGCCGTGGCCGCTCATGGCCTTGGCGATCAGGTTGCGGTCGAGACGGTCCGAAAGCAGCTCGGCGAAGCGATACACGAAGTTGCGCAGGTAGGCGCCGCGCTTGAACGCCACGCGCGCGAGGTTGCGGCCGAAGAGGTTGCCGAGCGGCCGCGCCGCGAGATCGCTGTTGCCGTTGTCGTCGCGCACGGCCATCTCCGCGACGATGCCGATGCCCAGGCCGAGGCGCACGTAGGTCTTGATCACGTCCGAATCGATCGCCTCCAGCGCGATGCGCGGCGCGAGCTTGCGCTGCGCGAACGCGTGGTCGATGCGCGTGCGGCCCGTGAACGACGGGTGGTAGGTGACGAGCGGCTCGGTCGCGAGGTCCTCGAGCGTCACCCGCTCCTTCTTCGCAAGCGGATGCCCGAGCGGGAGCACGAGCACGTGTTCCCATTCGTAGGCAGGCAGGGTGACGAGGTCCGGGTAGTCCGAGAGCGATTCGGTGGCCATGCCGATTTCGGCCACTTCGTCGAGCACCATCCGCGCCACCTGGTCGGGCGAGCCCTGGTGCAGGCTCACGCTCACCTTGGGGTACGCCTCGCGCAGCTTCGCCACCGGGATCGGCAGCACGTAGCGCGCCTGCGTGTGCGTGGTGGCGATCGAGAGGGTGCCGCTGTCCTGCGCGCTGAACTGCTCGCCGATGCGCTTCAGGTTGCCCACCTCGCGCATGATGAGCTCGATGCTCTTCAGCACGTGCTGGCCGGGTTCGGTCACGCGCTTCAGGCGCTTGCCGTGGCGCGCGAAGATCTCGACGCCCAGTTCCTCCTCCAGCTCGATGATGGCCTTCGACACGCCGGGCTGCGACGTATGCAGCGCCTTCGCGGCCTCCGTGAGGTTGAGGTTGCGACGGACCGCCTCCTGAACGAAGCGGAACTGGTGGAGATTCATGCCGATTTTCTTCTAACGAAGGAAATCATTATGCAGGATTCACGCAACCCCAGCTCTCGCGCGGCGCGTGCCGACCGGCTTCGAAACGTGACCGCGGCTCACTCGCTCGCGATCGACGCGAGCAGGTCCAGCACCCGGGCGTCATCCCCCACGAACGGACGCAACTCGATGACGAGGCTTTCGTGGGTTCGCCGCAAATCGTCGGCCATGCGAGGCACGTCGACCCGGGCGTGCCGGCCGGCTCCGAGAAACAGCGGAACGACGGTGAGATGCGTCGCGCCTTCGCGCACCAGTGCTGCCGCGGCCGCCGCGAGATCCGGCTCCTGCAGTTCGACGAAAGCACACCGCACCGCCACGCCGCGCGCCGCGACGCGGGAGGCGACCGCGTCCATCGGCTCGCGCCACAGCGGATCGCGCGAGCCGTGTCCGAGCAGGATGACCGCCTTCATCGCCTGAGCACGAGCCAGGAGAACGCCGCGAGCGACAGCATCGAATAGAGCAGCCCCGGCGCCGCGGCCGTGAGCCACGGCAGCCAGTTCTGCAGGTTGCCGACGTAGCCGAACACGTTGTTCAGCAGGAAGAAGCTGATGCCGATCAGCACGCCGCCGAAGACATACCCGGTGATCCCGCCCGAGCGGAAGTGCAGGTAGGCGAAGGGCAGCGCGAGCACCACCATCACGAGGCACGAGAGCGGATAGAACACCTTGCGCCAGAACTCGATCTCGTAGCGCTGCGAGGTCTGGTTGTTCGCCTTCAGGTGGTCGATGTACTGGAAGAGATCGATCGTGCTCATGCGGTCGGGCTTCAGGAGGGCCACCGACACCATCTCCTGCGTGATCTCGGTCGGCCAGCGCATGCGCGGCACGTGGGTCTGCTCCACCTTCGCGAGCTGGCCCGGCGCGGGCTCGGCGAACTCGCGGCGCTCGGCGTCTTCCAGAATCCACGCGTTGTCGTCGAAACGCGCGCGCGGCGCCTGCGTGATCGACACGAGAAAGCCGCGCGAATCCGATTCGAAGATCCGCACCGCCTGCATGTTGCCGGTGGGACTGAGCGAGCCCACGTTCACGCTGAAGGAGCTGTAGCGCTGGCGCTCCTTCAGCCACGCGCCGGTGAAGCCCACCGTGATGCGTCCTTCGAACTGCGCCTTCAGGAGCTGCCCGGTGCGGTCGGCCGCGGGTGCGATGTAGTCGCCGATCAGGAACGTCGCGACGGTGAAGAACAGGCCGAGCGCGAGCAGCGTCCGCAGCGCCCGCCACGGCCCGAGGCCGCTCGTGCGCAGGATCGTGTATTCCGAGCTCTGGGCAAGGCGCGCCATCACGAAGATCGTGCCGATCAAGACGGCGATGGGCAGGAGCTCGTACAGGTGGCTCGGCACGCGCGAGCCCACGTAGAGCATCGCCTGCGTGAGGCGGTAGGGCGTCACGCCCTTGCCGATCGAAGGCACTTCGTCGATGAAATCGAAGAAGAAAAAGAGGGCGAGGAAGCCCACGGCCACGAAGACCACGGCGGCGAGGACTTCGGTGTAGATGAGGCGGCGGATCGTCTTCACGCGGTCCTGCGCCGTCCGCGCAGCAAGGCGGCGAGGCTCCAGTTGTTGTGCTGCTGGCCGAGCCAGAGCGCGGCCACGACGAAGGCGAGGCCGTGCACGCCGAGAAGGAAAGCGCCGAAGCCGGCGCGGCCCGTCGCGATCCAGTTGAGGCCGAGATTGAGCAGGTTGTAGTACACGACGAATGCGAAGAGCGCGAAGATCAGGTGGCCGCTGCGCCCCGCGCGCGGATTGGCGCTGGAGACCGACACGGCGAGCACCACGAAGTTCACGGCAGCCAGCGCGAGCCCGATGCGCCACGCGAGTTCGGCCCGCTGCGGCGCCCGCCGGTCCACGAGCAGGCGAAGCGTGGAGAGAGTGCGGGCGGGCGACTCGTCCGAAGCCGCGAATTCGCTCGCGCTCACGCGGCTGCCGTATTCCTCGAACTCGCTCACGCGCATCGTGTGGTCGGCGAGATGATTTTCCATCCGCTGGCCGTTTTGCAGCAGCAGGAACTGCGCGTCGCCGATCGTCTCGACGTGCCCGCTGCGCGCCGAGGTGATCGTCTCCTTGGCGGGCTCGGAAGTCGAGATGAAGATGTTGCGCCCCGACTTGTTGTCGGGCGTGTCCTTGTCGAGGAAGAAGACGCGCCGCCCGTTGGCCGATTCCTGGAACTGGCCGGGCGCGACGCGTTCGAGGTCGCCCCGGCGGCCGTAGCGGTCCCTCAGCTCCAGCGCCTGGCTGTTCGCCCACGGCCACACGACGAACGAAAGCCCCGCCACCACGACGAGAATCGGCCAGGCGAAGCGAAAGAGCGGAGGCAGGAAGGCGGCGAGCCCGCGGCCCGCGGAAAACCAGATCGCCATCTCGCTGTCGCGGTACATGCGCGAAAGCGTGCCCACGATCGCGATGAAGAGGGCGAGCGTGATGATGAGCGGCAGGTAGCCGAGCACCGTGTAGCCCATCACCATCGTCACTTCCTGCGGGTTCACGCTGCCGCGGTTGGCAAGGCTCAGCGTGCGGATGAGCGTCATGGTCATCACGATGGTGACCAGCACGACGAGCGAAGCCCCGAAGCTGCGGGCGAGCTCCTTCCTGAGGGACGAATCGAATAACATCGGCGCCGACGCGCGCATGATGCGCGGTAAGACAAAACAGGCCATTATGAACTTCGAACTCGAGACCCTGGGCACGGCGGGCGCGGCCGCCGAGAAGTGCGACGTGCTGGTTCTGCTCGTGACGCAAGGCTTCAAGGGCGGCAACGACGCCCTCTCGAAGCTTGCCGCCTCCGCGCTCGCGGCGAAGGACCTCGAGCCGAAGCCCGGCAAGATGCTGCAGGCCTATCGCAGCGAAGGCATCGCCGCCACGCGCACGCTGCTCGTGGGCGCGGGCGACGGCTCGGCCCGGCGCGTCCAGACGGCGGTGCAAGGCGCGATGGGCGTGGTGCGGTCGAGCGGCGCGAAGCGCCTGGTCGTCGTGCTGCCGGACGGCGCGGGCGACGACGCCGTGCGCGCCGCCGTGAGCGCGGTGGCCGAGAGCACCTACGTCTACGTCACGACCAAGTCCAAGCCCGAGGGGCGCGAGTTGAGGCGCGTCGTCGTCGGCGTCGGCGACGCCTCCGCCCGGCGGCAGGCCTTCGAGACGGCCAAGGCGCTGGCCGCGGGCATCGAATTCGCGCGCGAACTCGGCAACCAGCCGCCGAACTACGCGACGCCCACGCGGCTCGGCGAGGAGGCGAAGAAGCTCGCGCAGGCCCACGGCTTCCAGTGCGAAGTGCTCGGGCCGAAGGAAGTGGAAAAGCTTGGCATGGGCTCTTTTCTCGGCGTCGCGCGCGGCTCGAAGGAGCCGCTGCGCTTCATCGTGCTGAAGCACATGGGCGGCGCCAAGGGCGACGCGCCGGTCGTGCTCGTGGGCAAAGGCATCACGTTCGATTCGGGCGGCATCTCGATCAAGCCGGCCGCCGACATGGACGAGATGAAGTTCGACATGGGCGGCGCCGCCTCGGTCTTGGGCACCTTCCGGGCGCTCGGCGAGCTGAAGCCGAAGGTCAACGTGATCGGCCTCATTCCCTCGTGCGAGAACATGCCCGACGGCGGCTCGTACAAGCCGGGCGACATCCTCACGAGCCTGTCGGGGCAGACGATCGAAGTGCTGAACACCGACGCCGAGGGGCGCCTCATCCTGTGCGACGCGCTCACCTATGCGGAACGGTTCAAGCCGCGGGCCGTGGTCGACGTCGCGACGCTCACGGGCGCGTGCGTGGTGGCGCTCGGACACATTCGAAGCGGCCTGTTCTCGACGGACGACCAGCTGGCGGCCGACCTGCACGCCGCGGGCGAAGCCGCGTTCGATCCCTGCTGGCGCATGCCGCTCGACGAAGAGTATGCGGAAGGGCTCAAGACCAACTTCGCGGACGTGGCGAACGTGGCGGGCCGGGCCGGCGGCTCGATCACGGCGGCGAAATTCCTCGAGCGCTTCGGCAAGAACTACAAGTGGGCGCATCTCGATATCGCGGGCACGGCCTGGAAGAGCGGGGGCCAGAACAAAGGGGCGACGGGGCGGCCGGTGGGGCTGTTGACGCAGTACGTGCTGGCGCAGGCGGGGGGCGTTGCGTCTGGGGGGAAGGCGGCAGGAGGCAAGGGGTCGGCCGGCGGCAAGGCGTCGTCGGGCGGCAAGGCCGCGTCGGGGGGCAAGGCCGCGTCGGGGGGCAAGGCGGCCTCGGCGAGTAAGGCGGCGTCGCCGCTCGAGCCGTCATCCCCGCGAAAGCGGGGATCCAGAGCGTTCCGTGGGGCCTGAGGAAAGCCCTGGATTCCCGCTTTCGCGGGAATGACGAATGCCATCGCCGGAATGACGAATGCCTTCGCCGGAATGACGAATGGCGGAATGACCAACAAATGAAATCGCCCCTGGAGCGCCGCCATCGCGGAAATGACGAATGACCGAAATCGCCTTTCACTTCAACGCGCCGGGCAAGCTCGCTTACGCGTGCCGCCTCACCCGCAAGGCGGTGGGCACCGGCGCGCGCGTGGTGGTGACTGGAAAGCGCGAGCAGCTGCGGCAGCTCGACGTGGAGCTCTGGACGTTTTCTCCGCTCGAATTCATCGCGCACTGCCATGCGGCCCAGGCCGCGCCGCAGGTGCTCGAGGCTTCGCCGGTGGTGCTCGCCGAATCCCCGCGGACAGCGCCGCATCAAGAGGTCCTCGTGAACCTCGGCCACACGGTGCCCGAAGGCTTCGAGCGCTTCGAGCGCCTGATCGAAGTCGTGACGGTCGATGAGGAGGACCGCATCGAGGCCCGCGCGCGGTGGAAGCACTACGCCGACCGGGGCTATGCCATCAAGCGCCATGACCTCGGCGCCGCGGGGGAAGGCTGATGGCCGGGCGATCGCCGCCGCGGTTCGTGCCGACCCTCACGGAAGTCGTGCGCACGCAGCCGCCGGCCGCAACCCCAACCGCAGCCACCCAACCCTCTGGCGCTTCACCACCGGCGGCGGCACCCGCGCAGCCGCAGTCCGACCCCGTCTTCCTGGAGGAGCAGCTCGCCCGAAGCGTCCTGCGGCGCGTGGACCTGGTGCTGGAGCGCAAACTGCGTGAGACCATCGCGACCGTCGTTCTCGAACACACGCGCACGCTCGCGCCGGCCCTGCGCGAACGCATCGAGGCCATGGTGCGGCAGGCGGTGGCGCAGGCGCTCGCCGAGGAAATCGCCGCGCAGGAGCATCAACACGCGGGCAAGCCTCGCGGTTGACACGGGGTTACTAGACTTTTCCCTTATGTGCGTGGCCCGCAAATTGCGATATGGTCGCGCCCGTTGAGCAAAAACACATCTCAACCCATTTCCCACTCTGGAGAGCTCCCCATGAAATTGAAATTGACGGTTGTCGCCGCCATTGCCGCCATGAGCGGCATGGCGATGGCCCAGGACATGGTTGTCAAGATCGGCCACGTCGCGCCCATGTCCGGTCCGCAGGCCCACTACGGCAAGGACAACGAGAACGGCGTGCGCATGGCCATCGAGGACCTGAACGCCAAGGGCGTGAAGATCGGCGGCAAGGCGGTCAAGTTCGAGATCCAGGCCGAAGACGATGCCGCCGACCCGAAGCAGGGCACGGCCGCCGCCCAGAAACTGTGCGACGCGAAGGTCGCCGGCGTCGTGGGTCACCTGAACTCCGGCACGACGATCCCCGCTTCCAAGATCTACCATGACTGCGGCATCCCGCACGTCACGGGCGCCGCGACCAACCCGGCCCTCACGAAGCCCGGCTACGACACCACCTACCGCATCATCGCGAACGACAACGCGCTCGGCGCCGCGCTCGCCCTGTACGCGGCGGACAAGCTGAAGCTGAAGAGCGTCGCGATCGTGGACGACCGCACCGCCTACGGCCAGGGCGTCGCCGAAGTGTTCAAGAAGACCGCGGCCGCCAAGGGCATGAAGGTCGTGGACGAGCAGTACACGAACGACAAGGCCACCGACTTCATGGCGATCCTGACCGCCATCAAGGCGAAGAACCCCGACGCCATCTTCTACGGCGGCATGGACACGCAAGGCGGCCCGATGCTGCGCCAGATGGAGCAGCTCGGCATGACCAACGTGAAGTTCTTCGGCGGCGACGGCATCTGCACGTCCGAGATCGTCAAGCTCTCCGGTGGCGCCAAGCCGCTCGAGAACACGATCTGCGCCGAAGGCGGCTCCTCGCTCGCCAAGATGCCCGGCGGCACGGCGTGGAAGGACCGCTACGACAAGAAGTATCCCGGCCAGTTCCAGGTGTACAGTCCGTACACGTACGACGCGACGATGCTGCTCGCCGACGCGATGGTGAAGGCCGGCTCCACCGACCCGAAGAAGTACATCCCGGTGCTGAAGAAAGAGTCGTACAAGGGCGTGACCGGCACGATCTCCTTCGAGCCCAACGGCGAACTGAAGAACGCCGCGACGACGCTCTACACCTACAAGGACGGCAAGAAGACCGCGCTGAACTGATCCTTCGCGATCGGGCTCGACGCCACACGATCCGCCCTTCGGGGCGGATTTTTTTTGTCGCTTCGACGCAGCGCCGGCCCAGCTCGACCGTGTAGGGGCAATCGACTTTTTCCTGTCGGCGCCGTCCTACACCCCGCACCGGCATTGGATTTCCGCGCGGCGGGCGTCTTGCGCTACGTTGTACGGTCGGCGCGAACCCGCTACGCTGGCCCGCCGAGCTTCGGCATTTCTCGTTGCCGAATCGCGTTCGTCGAATGCAGTCGTCTTCAAAGTTCTGGGGGAAACCATGGAAGTTCTGGCCAAGCTGCCTGCCGCGGATCATCGTGACGGCGACCTGAGGCTCGTTCTGAAGGCCCTGAGCGCATTCAGGCGCGGGGAAGCGGGTGTGACGCTACCCACCGAGTGGGACGGCCTCTACGGCAAGATCGCATCCGAATTCAACGAGCTCTCGGCACAGGCGGGCCGAACGCACCACAAGCTGAAGTCGATCGAACACGGCACGCGCCACGGGCGCGGCGCCAAGCGGCTTGGCGACGAGAAACTGACCGGCTTCTGGCAGGACAACGTCGCGGCGGTCAACGCGCTGCTCGAAGAGGTGGAAGTGGCCAACGAGCGCTCGCGCGTACTGCTCACGGGCCTCACCGAACTGAAGAAGGGCAATGTCGAGGCGGAACTGCCGGCGGACTGGCCGGGCCTCTACGGCAAGGTGGCCGATGCGTTCAACGACGTCGTCGCGGAAAACCTGCGCATGTCCCACGAGCTCGCGCGGCTGTCGCGCGTGGTGGGCAAGGAAGGCAAGCTGAAGGAGCGCGCCGTGATGCCGAACGCGAGCGGCTTCTGGCGCGATTCGGCGGACTCGATCAACTCGCTGATCGGCGACCTGGTGCACCCGACGTCGGAAGTGGCGCGCGTGATCGGCGCCGTGGCGCAGGGCGACCTCTCGAAGTCGATGGCGCTCGAAGCCGAGGGCCGCGCGCTCGAAGGCGAGTTCCTGCGCACCGCCATGACCATCAACAAGATGGTGCAGCAGCTCGGCACGTTCGCAGCCGAGGTGACGCGCGTGGCGCGCGAAGTGGGGACCGAAGGCAAGCTGGGCGGCCAGGCCGACGTGCAGGGCGTGGCCGGCACGTGGAAGGACCTCACGGACTCCGTGAACTCGATGGCGGGCAACCTCACGGCGCAGGTGCGCAACATCGCCGACGTGACGAAGGCGGTGGCCGCGGGGGACCTGTCGAAGAAGATCACCGTGGACGTGAAGGGCGAGATCCTGGAGCTGAAGAACACCATCAACACGATGGTGGACCAGCTTCGAAGCTTCGCCTCGGAAGTGACGCGCGTGGCCCGCGAGGTGGGCACCGAAGGCAAGCTCGGCGGCCAGGCCGACGTGCAAGGCGTGGCCGGCACGTGGAAGGACCTGACCGAATCCGTGAACTTCATGGCGGGCAACCTCACCTCGCAGGTGCGCAACATCGCGGACGTGACGAAGGCGGTGGCGGCGGGCGACCTCTCCAAGAAGATCACCGTGGATGTGAAGGGCGAAATCCTGGAGCTGAAGAACACCATCAACGTGATGGTGGATCAGCTTCGAAGCTTCGCCTCGGAAGTGACGCGCGTGGCACGCGAAGTGGGCACCGAAGGCAAGCTGGGTGGCCAGGCCGACGTGCAGGGCGTGGCCGGCACGTGGAAGGACCTGACCGAGTCGGTGAACTTCATGGCCGGCAACCTCACGTCGCAGGTGCGCAACATCGCGGAAGTGACGAAAGCCGTGGCCGCGGGGGACCTCTCGAAGAAGATCACGGTGGACGTGAAGGGCGAGATCCTGGAGCTCAAGAACACCATCAACGTGATGGTGGATCAGCTTCGAAGCTTCGCCTCGGAAGTGACCCGGGTGGCACGGGAAGTGGGCACCGAAGGCAAGCTCGGCGGCCAGGCCGACGTGCAGGGCGTGGCCGGCACGTGGAAGGACCTGACGGACTCCGTGAATTCGATGGCGTCGAACCTCACCTCGCAGGTGCGCAACATCGCGGACGTGACGAAGGCCGTGGCCGCGGGAGACCTCTCGAAGAAGATCACGGTGGACGTGAAGGGCGAGATCCTGGAACTCAAGAACACCATCAACGTGATGGTGGACCAGCTCTCATCGTTCGCCTCCGAAGTGACGCGTGTGGCGCGCGAGGTGGGCACCGAAGGCAAGCTGGGCGGCCAGGCCGACGTGCAGGGCGTGGCCGGCACGTGGAAGGACCTGACGGACAACGTGAACTTCATGGCGGGCAACCTCACGTCCCAGGTGCGCAACATCGCGGACGTGACGAAGGCGGTGGCCGCGGGCGACCTGTCCAAGAAAATCACCGTGGACGTGAAGGGCGAAATCCTCGACCTGAAGAACACCATCAACACGATGGTGGACCAGCTGTCGTCCTTCGCTTCGGAAGTGACGCGCGTGGCGCGCGAAGTGGGGACCGAAGGCAAGCTGGGCGGCCAGGCCGACGTGCAGGGCGTGGCCGGCACGTGGAAGGACCTCACCGATTCCGTGAACTCGATGGCGTCGAACCTGACCTCGCAGGTGCGCAACATCGCGGAAGTGACGACGGCCGTGGCGGCTGGCGACCTCTCGAAGAAGATCACGGTGGACGTGAAGGGCGAAATCCTGGAGCTCAAGAACACCATCAACACGATGGTGGACCAGCTGCGT
Organism: Ramlibacter sp.; assembly: GCF_035548915.1. GTDB lineage: Bacteria > Pseudomonadota > Gammaproteobacteria > Burkholderiales > Burkholderiaceae_C > Ramlibacter. Next base: position 316,654 of record NZ_DASZSE010000018.1, read on the forward strand.
TCGTTCGCTTCGGAAGTGACGCGCGTGGCGCGTGAAGTGGGCACCGAAGGCAAGCTCGGCGGCCAGGCCGACGTGCAGGGCGTGGCCGGCACGTGGAAGGACCTGACCGACTCCGTGAACTCGATGGCCGGCAACCTCACGGCCCAGGTGCGCAACATCGCGGACGTGACGACGGCCGTGGCGGCGGGCGACCTCTCCAAGAAGATCACCGTGGACGTGAAGGGCGAAATCCTGGAGCTGAAGAACACCATCAACACGATGGTGGACCAGCTGCGTTCGTTCGCGGCCGAGGTGACGCGCGTGGCTCGCGAGGTCGGAACCGAAGGCAAGCTCGGCGGCCAGGCCGACGTGCAGGGCGTGGCCGGCA
>NZ_DASZSE010000019.1:0-114836 GCF_035548915.1 Ramlibacter sp.
CCTCGCCGCAGGCCCCCGCGGGCCATGTGGTCAAGTCGCCGATGGTCGGTACGTTCTACCGCTCCTCCGCGCCGGGCGCGAAGGCATTCGTGGAGGTGGGCAGCCAGGTGAAGGAAGGCGAGACCGTCTGCATCATCGAGGCGATGAAGATCCTGAACGAAATCGAGGCCGACAAGAGCGGCACCATCACGCAGATCCTGTGCGAGAACGGCCAGGCGGTGGAATACGGCCAGCCGCTGTTCGTCATCGAATAAGCCCGCTGAATGTTCAAGAAGATCCTGGTCGCCAATCGCGGCGAAATCGCACTTCGCATCCAGCGGGCCTGCCGCGAGCTCGGTGTGCGCGCCGTGATGGTGTATTCCGAAGCCGACCGCGAGGCGAAGTACGTGAAGCTCGCCGAGGAGGCCGTGTGCATCGGCCCGGCCCCCTCGCCGCAGAGCTACCTCAACATGCCCGCGATCATCTCGGCGGCGGAGGTGACGGACGCGGAAGCGATCCATCCCGGCTACGGGTTCCTCTCCGAAAACGCCGACTTCGCCGAGCGCGTGGAAAAAAGCGGCTTCCAGTTCATCGGCCCCACGCCCGAATCGATCCGCCTGATGGGCGACAAGGTCTCGGCCAAGCAGGCGATGATCAAGGCGGGCGTGCCCTGCGTGCCCGGCTCCGAGGGCGAACTGCCCGACAACCCGGCGGAGATTCGCCGCATCGCCAAGTCCATCGGCTATCCGGTGATCGTCAAGGCCGCCGGCGGCGGCGGCGGGCGCGGCATGCGGGTCGTGCACACCGAAGCCGCGCTCGTGAACGCGGTGCAGATGACCAAGGCCGAGGCGCAGGCGGCGTTCGGCAACCCCGCCGTGTACATGGAGAAGTTCCTGCAGAACCCGCGGCACGTCGAGATCCAGGTGCTCGCGGACAAGCACAAGAACGCGCTGTACCTGGGCGAGCGCGACTGCTCGATGCAGCGCCGCCACCAGAAAGTCATCGAGGAAGCGCCGGCGCCGGGCATCGTGCGCAAGCTGATCGAGAAGATCGGCGTGCGCTGCGCCGACGCGTGCAAGCGCATCGGCTACCGCGGCGCGGGCACGTTCGAATTCCTCTACGAGAACGGCGAGTTCTACTTCATCGAGATGAACACGCGCGTGCAGGTGGAGCACCCGGTGACCGAGCTCATCACCGGCATCGACATCGTGAAGGCGCAGATCATGGTGGCCGCCGACGAGCGCCTGCCCTGGAAGCAGGCCGACATCGTGCTGCGCGGCCACGCGATCGAATGCCGCATCAACGCCGAGGACCCGTACACCTTCGTGCCGTCCCCGGGGCGCATCACCATGTGGCACGCGCCTGGCGGGCCCGGCGTGCGCGTCGACTCGCACGTCTACACCAACTACTTCGTGCCGCCGAACTACGACTCGATGATCGGCAAGATCATCGTGCACGGCGACACGCGCGAGCAGGCGCTCGCGCGCATGCGCACCGCGCTCGCCGAGACGGTGGTCGAAGGCATCAACACCAACATTCCGCTGCACCGCGAGCTGATGGTCGATGCGAAATTCATGGACGGCGGCACGAACATCCACTACCTCGAGGAGTGGCTGTCGCATCACAAGCGCTGACAGAGCCGCGCTGCGCCGCCATGCACGAACTGCGTCTGCTGTGCCCGGAAGTGGAGGTCGAGACCGTGAGCGAGGCGCTGGAGGCGCTCGACGCGCTGAGCGTTTCCGTCGAGGATGCCGACGCGCAGACGCCCGCGGAGCAGGCGCTCTTCGGCGAGCCGGGCATGCCGCCGCCGCGCGGCGGCTGGAACCGGTCGCTCATCGTCGCCCTTTTCGGCACCGAAGCCGAAGCGCGCGACGCCGCGCGCCTCATCGAGCCGCAGGCGTTCTTTAGCGAATGCAGGCTGCTCGACATCCGCGAGGTGCCCGAGGAAGACTGGGTGCGGCTCACGCAGTCGCAGTTCGCTCCCGTGGAGATCACGCCCGATTTCTGGATCGTGCCGAGCTGGCATGAACCCCCCGCCGAAGCGCGGCGCGTGATCCGGCTCGATCCCGGCCTCGCTTTCGGCACCGGCACGCATCCGACCACGCGCATGTGCCTGCGCTGGATCGCCTCGCATCCGCCCTCGGGCAAGCGCGTTCTCGACTACGGCTGCGGCTCGGGCATCCTCGCGATCGCGGCGGCGAAGTTCGGCGCAGCCGAAGTGCTCGCGGTCGACATCGACGCTGCGGCCGTCCGCTCGACGTTGGACAATGCGCGAGTGAACTCGGTCGAACTGATGGCCGGTCTGCCCGAGCTGGCGGCGGGCCGCTACGGCATCGTGCTCGCGAACATCCTCGCGACGCCGCTGAAGGTGCTCGCGCCGCTCCTGTGCGCGCATGTCGAAGAGAGCGGGCATCTCGTGCTCGCGGGCATCCTGGCGCGCCAGGCGGCCGAGCTGCGAGAGGCCTACGCGCCGTGGTGCCGCCTCGAAACGAGCGACGAAGAGGACGGGTGGGTCCTCATGACGGGAGCATCGTGAGCCTCATCACCCGCTGCCCCGCGTGCGGCACGATGTTTCGCGTCGTGCCCGATCAGCTCAAGATCTCCGAGGGCTGGGTGCGCTGCGGCCATTGCGCCGAAGTGTTCGATGCGCAGGCCAACATGCTGGGACCCGACCCGGCCGAAGTGCAGGATGACGAGCTCCCGCCGCCGCCGCCGCCGCTGGAGGCCGACACCGAACCCTCGGGCTTCGCCGATCTGCCGCCTTCCGTGGCATCCTCCCGGCCCTCGCCGGCGCATGCGCCCGGGCCCGGGCATGCCCATGCGCATGCGCATGCCCATGCCCATGCCCATGCGCCCGCGGCGGATTCGACACTCGATTCGTCTCCGCTCGATCAGCCGTTCGTCTTTCGCCGCTCCGACCTCGGGCATGGCGACGACCTGCCTTCCGTTTTGCCGCCTTCGCATTCCGCGGCCGAACCGCCTCCGTCGAAGCCCGCGCCGCTCGCGCAGCACGACGAGGAAATCGAAGACGTCACCTTCCTGCGCAACGCGCGGCGGAAGGCTTTCTGGCAGCGGCCGGGCGTGCGCCGCCTGCTCACGTTCGCCGCCGCGTGTCTCGTGCTGCTGCTCGTGCTGCAGGTCGCCGTGAACGAACGCGACCGCCTCGCGGTCCTGCAGCCCGAGTTGAAGCCCTGGCTCGCGCGCCTGTGCGAGCCCATCGGCTGCGTGATCCGGCCGCCGCGCCAGATCGAGACGCTCGCGATCGAATCGTCTTCCTTCAACAAGCTGCGGCCCGACACGTACCGGCTGAATTTCGTGCTGAGGAACAACGCTCCGCTTCCCGTGGCCCTGCCGTCGCTGGAGCTCACGCTGACCGACGGCCAGGACCAGCCCGTCGTGCGGCGCGTGCTCTCGCCCGCGGACCTCGGCGGGGCGGCGCCCGTCATGAATCCCGGCGGCGACTGGACCGCTTCCGTCACGCTGGCCGTGAGCTCCGCCGTGGCCGGCGGGCGCGTGTCGGGCTACCGGCTGCTCGCTTTCTATCCCTGAACCCCCGCCCGACTCCAAGCATCCACGAATCCACCATGGCAGCACTGATCTGCGGCTCGCTCGCATTCGACACGATCATGAACTTCGAAGGCCGCTTCGCCGAGCAGATCCTGCCCGCGCAGCTGCACATCCTGAACGTGTCGTTTCTCGTGCCGGCGCTTCGGCGCGACTTCGGCGGCTGCGCGGGCAACATCGCGTACAGCCTCAAGCGCCTGGGAGGCGAGCCGCTGCCGGTGGCGACGCTCGGCGACGACGGAGGCGACTACCTCCAGCGCCTGAGCGCGCTCGGCATCGCGACCGAATTCGTGCGGCGCATCGAAGGCGCCTACACGGCGCAGGCGATGATCATGACCGACCGCGACAACAACCAGATCACGGCGTTCCACCCGGGCGCGATGATGCAGGCGCACACGACCCGGATCGGTCCGCGCGCGGACGTGCGCCTGGGCATCGTCTCGCCGGACGGGCGCGACGCGATGCTGCAGCATGCCGAACAGTTCGCGCACGCTGCGATCCCCTTCGTCTTCGATCCGGGGCAGGGCCTGCCGATGTTCGACGGCAACGAGCTGCGCACGTTCATCGCTCAGGCGACCTGGGTCACGGTGAACGACTACGAGGGCAAGATGCTTTGCGAGCGCACCGGCCTCGACAACGCGGAGATATCGCGGCGCACGCGGGGTCTCGTGGTCACGCTGGGCGGCGAAGGCTGCGAAGTGTGGATCGAAGGCGAGCGCACTCACGTGCCGGGCGTGGCCGCGAAGGAGATCGTGGACCCCACAGGTTGCGGCGACGCCTGGCGCGGCGCGCTGCTGTACGGGCTGGAGCAGGGCTGGACGCTTGCGAGATGCGCCGAACTCGGCAACCGGGTGGGCGCGGTCAAGATCGCGAGCCGGGGAACGCAGAACTGGAATCCGGTCGAACTCCACCGGCCGGAGTGACCGAAGGGCGCCCCGGGCGCCCGCCTGATTCGTGTCAGCGCGAGAGGGTCACGCCGCCGTCGACCACGATCGTCGTTCCCACCACGTAGTCCCCCGCCCGCGACGCGAGATAGATCGCCGCGCCGGCCATGTCGTCGTCGCAGCCGATGCGGCCTGCCGGGGTGCGCTTCGCGATCTCGTCGCCGTGATCGCGAGCGGCCTTGTTCATCTCGGAGGCGAACGGCCCGGGCGCGATGCCGCTGGCGACGATGTTGTCCTGCGCGAGGCGCAGCGCCATGCGCTTCGTGAGGTGGATGAGGCCCGCCTTGCTCGCCGCGTACGAATACGTTTCCCACGGATTGACGCCGATGCCGTCGATCGAGGCGATGTTGATCACCTTCGCGGGACGGCGCCCGGCGGCCATCTTCAGCGCGCCATGCAGCGCCTGCGTGAGGAAAAACGGCGTCTTCATGTTCAGGTCGACGACCTTGTCCCAGCCCTTCTCGGGAAACGAGTCGAACGCTTCGCCCCAGGCGGCGCCCGCGTTGTTCACGAGGATGTCGAGCGCGGGTTCGCGCGCCGAGAACGCATCGGCCAGCGCGCGCGCGCCTTCGACGGTGGAGACATCCGCGGGCAGCGACACGCACGGCCCGAAAGCCGAAAGCTCGCGCGCGGTCGCGTCGCACGCCTCGGCCTTGCGAGCCGAGATGTAGACCTTCGCGCCTTGCTTCAGGAAGCCCGCGGCGATCATGCGGCCAATGCCCCGGGAGCCGCCGGTGACGAGGGCCACGCGGCCCTCCAGCGAAAAAAGATCGTTCATCGATTCGGTCCTTTCGAGGCGTGCAGATTAGCTCGGCGCGCAACGCACGCCAATCACCTGCATGACACGGCGCGCGGCCGTTGCTACCATGGCCGCCACACACGAGAACGCATGCCCGAAGAGGGCGATGGAGGCATCGAATGGAGCGCCGGGTCCTGCTGGCCGTCCTGGCCGCGTGCGCGCTGGCGGCCGCGTGCGCTGGACGCATCGACCCCGTCGAAGCCGTCCTGCGCCATTGCGAACTCGCCATGCGCTCCGCGCGGCTGAAGACGCTGCAGTACACAGCCACCGGCACGGGGTCCACGTTCGGCCAGGCGTACCAGGCCGGGATGGCCTGGCCGCGCATCGACATCACGATGTACGCGCGCTGGGTCGACTACGAGCACGGCGCGCTGCGCGAAGACACCGCGCTGCGCCGCGCCGAACCCACCGGCGGCGGCAGCCTGCCGCCGATGGGCGCGGGCGAGCGGCGCACGTCGGCATGGCTGAAGGGCGACCACGCGTGGAACGTGTCGGGAACGACCGCGACGGCCGCACCCGCGGCACTGGATGCCCGCGTGCACGACTTGTGGACGACACCCCAGGGCGTGATCAAGGCCGCGCTTGCGCGAAGCGCGGGCCGCAGCCTGCGAACGGAAGGTGACCTGCAGGTCGTGACGTTCGCCGACCCGGGGCGGCTGCGCGCGACCGTCTGGATCGGCGCGGACGGCCTCGTGCGGCGCGTCGACTCCGTGCTCTCCAACCCCGTGAGCGGCGACACGCCCGTCACGACGCTCTACAGCGATTGGCGCGACTTCTCGGGCCTCAAGTTTCCGACCCGCATCGTCCAGTACAAGGGCGGCTTTCAGGTGCTCGACCTCGCCGTGGAGCAAGTCGAAGGCGGCGCGCCGGTCGCGATCGATGTGCCGCAGGCGGTGAGCGCGTTCAAGGAAAGGGTGGACGTGCAGAAGCTGGCCGAGGGCGTGTGGTTCCTGGGCGGCGGCTCGCACAACAGCGTCCTCGTCGAATTCTCCGATCACCTGATGCTCGTGGAAAGCCCGCTCTACGACGGCCGCGCGCAGGCGGTGATCGCCGCAGCCAAGGAACTCGTGCCGGGCAAGCGCATCGCCTACGCCGTCAACACGCATCACCACTTCGATCATTCGGGCGGCCTGCGCGCCGCGGCGGCCGAAGGCGCGACGCTCGTCGTGAGCGAAGAGGCGAGAGGGTGGTTCGAGCGCGCATTCGCGCAGGCGAATACGGTGCATCCGGATGCGCTCGCGCAATCCGGGCGCAAGCCCGTGTTCCTCGCGGTGAACGGCCAGCGCACCTTCAGCGACGCGATGCGCGAGGTCGACCTGTTCCAGATCGAGGACAGCCTGCACGCGCGGGGCTCGATGATCGTGTGGCTTCCGAAGGAGCGCCTGCTCATCGAAGCCGATGCATTCACGCCGCGCGCGCAGCCCGCTGCCGCGGCGGCGCAGCCGGACGGCGCGGCCGCCAACCTCGTCGCCAACATCGAACGGCTGCATCTCGACGTCGAGCGCGTCGTGCCGCTGCACGGCCGCGTCGTTCCGGCCGCCGAGCTCTACACGGCGGCCGGCCGCGAGCCCTGAGAGGAGACACTTTCGCCGATGCTGCAAGCCCGCCAGTTCCGCCAGGCGCTCCTGTGGCCGCTGCGCCTGATGCAGTCGCAGGGGCGGCGCGAGCCGCCATGGCACTGGCTGCGAGCGCTGGGCCCCGCGTCGCCGTGGCGGGAAGTGGTGGACGAGTACACGGGCGCGGCGACCGACTTCCACGAGCGGCACTACCGCGAATTCGTCGCCTTCCTGCCGTACGTGCAGCGCTTCCTGTACGGAGAAGGCCGCACGCGGCGCGGCACGGGCGACGGCGGCTCGCCGATGCGCGTGTTCCGCCGCAACGACATCGCGCGCGTGCGCACGGTGGCGCAGCCGGGCGATGCGCCGCTCACGCTCGACATCGTGCACGTGGACCTCTATTTCTTCTACGACGTGGACCTCGTGCTTCTGAACGTGGAGGTGAGCGCGACGGACCTGACGCTTCGCGAAGCGCAGGAGGTGATGTACCGCTTCGGCCGCGGCTACCCGGGCGGGTGGGACGAGGAAGGCTGCCCGCTGCACTGCATGGCGAGCGTGGAGTGGCTCGCCGCGGACGGCAGCGTGCTGCACGCTTCGGACTCCGGCGAAAGCGAGCTCTTCCTGAAGCACGTGAGCGAGCATCGCGCGCCACGAATCTCGGGCCACTGGGCTTATCTGCTGCAGCCGCTCGTCCCCGATTATTCGACCGAGGAGGGCGTGCTGCGCTACCGGCAGATCGAGTACTACCGCATGCCGCTCATGGTGTTTCTCGCGCTGGACAGGCCGCGCGAGCTCACGCGCGCGGACTTCACGTGCCTGGGGCTCGTGACGGCCGCGCCGCGCAGCGACGACGCGAGCCTGCCGTATTCCGAAGCGCACCTGGACGACTTCGAGAGGCGCTACTGCTTCGACCGCTTCTGGTGTGCCGGGGGCGAGGCGCCGAACACGCGCTACCTGTGCAGCGGGCATTCGCTCGTGGTCGTGGGCGACGCGGCGTCGCCTTTTTTCGTGGATCGCGACCGTGGCGTGCTCGCGCAGTTTCGCCACCAGCATTTCCTCATGTTCCTGATCGCGCATTTCCAGAAGGCGGCGCTCCTCATGTTCTCCGACGGGCTCGCGCAGGCACTCATGGCGCTTTCGGTGGACGATCCGGAAAGCGTGCGCCGTTTCAAGCGGTCGATCCGGCAGGCGTTCGAGGGGTTTTTGCGCTTCACGCACCGCTACTGGTTCCACGAGATTTCCGAGCAGGCGCATGTGCGGGCGCTGTGGCACATGTGCTCGCAGCATCTCGACATCGATCCGCTGTATGCGGAGGTGAAGGAGCGGATCGCCGAGATGAGCAGCTATCTGGAGGCGGACAGCCTGCGCCGGCAGGCGAACACGGTGGTGCGGCTCACGGTGGTGACGATCTTCGGCCTGATCGGCACGGTGGCGACGGGCTTTCTCGGCATGAACCTGATTTCAGAAGCGGAAGCGCCGTTTCTTGCGAAGTTGTTTTATTTCCTGATCGTTTTCGTGCCGACGATCGCGCTCACGTTCTATACGATCGCGAAGTCGAAGCGGCTGTCGGACTTTCTGGATGCGCTGTCGGACGAGAGGCTGCCGGTGAAGTACAAGCTGGCGGCGTTGATGGCGGTGTGGCGGCGGGGGCGGGAGTGAGGCACATGGGGCTGCGAAATCGCAAGACGTTTCGCGGCCGGCGGGGAGCAGTGCCCAGTTGTTTCCTTGCAAATTGATCGTGTCACGATCAATTTGCGTGGATATTGCATCGACCACGCGAGCTCGTTCCAGTGGCGCCAGGACTCCGTCGGCACCTTCCTGCGCCTCGACCTGCACAGCTGGGGCTGGCGACCGTGCGCGATCTTCAAGGCCACCCCATCGCCGGCTCGTCGTGGGAAGGATTCGTCGTCGAACAAGTCCTGTCGCACCTGCCTGCCGATGCGCACGTGGGGTTCTATCGCACTGCGGCAGGGGCCGAGATCGACCTCGTGATCGAGCAACGCTCTCGCCGGGTCGGCATCGAGATCAAATTCGCGGCGGCGCCCAAGCCAGCGAAAGGCTTCTGGCAGGCGGCGGACGATCTGCGTCTCGACAAGGCATTTGTGATGGCGCCCGTGGAACGGCCGTTTGCGCTCGCTGCGGGTGTCGAGGTGGTGCCGGTGTCGCGGGCGGGTGCGCTGCTCGGGGTTGATTGATGCTTTTGGACGGGAGCGGGCGTTGACCGTGGTGTCAGGCTCAGGTGAGTGAATGTCTGCTGAAGACTGGTTGCTGACATTCGGGTTCGGTGGCCGTGCGGCCGCCGAGCGACCGAGACCTGACGTTCACAGTCACGAAGTCGCAGTTCCTGCAGGGCACCTACTACAAGCCCAACGTCGCGAGCGTTTCGCTCGGGTTCGCAGGGCTGCCTGATGGGCGCGCGCGAGCCACAACGACTGATCGCGATGCAGTGAGGCTTGTGCGGACGATCTCCGCGATTCGCTCCGACGATACGGTTCGCGTCCCGATCCAACCAGCACGGAGCAGGTCTGCAAAGAGCGTGTTGCTAAGGTGGCGACCAGCGTTCTCGAACGTGAGCTTCCGCCCTCCCTGCGGGCCGAGCGCGGCGGGGTCTGCTAAAGCTGACTGCAAGTACTCGCGTGGCAAGTACATGCCTGGAAGCAACCCTTCCGACAGCACTTCCAGCTGAATCCGCGAACAGAACTTGAAGTAGAAGCCATCCCCCGACAGTCGGTATGCAGACTTGCCGTCAGCAATGTGCCAGCTATCGGCGCAGGAAGCCCGAAACTGCACCATGCGCGCAAGCTCGGCATCAAAGGTGGCATCCGGCCGGTAAATCGCGGAGCGATCGGACGTACCTGCTGATCGCTCCATCAACTTGTACTGCACCATCGTCCAGGCATCGAACTCTTCGTGAAAGTAAAGCATGTCCACACCGAGGGCATGCTCGACGGCCGTCCGATTGACGTTGAAGACTTCCAGTTTTCGACCTGCAACACTGAAAACTGCACCCACGACAGTCGGCTGGGCTAGATCCGCGTCAGGAAAGGCTGCAGCGTCCCGCGCAATCAGTTGATCCTCGACCGTGCGCACACCCGCAAGGCCATCCAAGAAGGATGTCAGTCCATCGCCCTCCGGTGCGGTCCAACCTTGCAGCGTTGCCTTGCGCAGTCGTCCGGTCTGATCGAACACATCCAGCGCCACACCAACGGCATCACGTTGCTGTGCCACAACCTCCATGCCTGGTCGTCGGATCAGCTCTCGGCTTTGATCTCGCAAGCGCTCGATTCGCAGCAGCGCTTCGAGCGAACTCGGATCGATCTCTCCGACGGCCTGCTTCAGCCTGAGCCATGTCGTTTGCGGAATGGCGCCTCCGTGCCCTGACCGGCTGCTGATGATGTTCCGCTGAACTGTCTCGCCAACTCGGCGCTCAACGTCGCTGATGGCAATGCTTGTCGGAGTTACTTCTGTGAACTCAACACGTACTTTGCCCGTTGCAACGCGGTTGCCCTTGCGAGCCAACGCCCAGTGCGTGATCTCTCCAGGCTCGAAGAGCAGGCCGCAGACCTGCCATTGCCGAATCGACCAGTCTTCGCTGCTCAGCGCATCGGAGAAGCCTTCGGTGAGGTCGCGCACTTCGCGCAGAAAGGCATTGCGGCGATCCTCATCGAAGCGAATCAGGTAGCCCGCGACGCGCTCTAGCATGGTCGATCAGCCTTGACCCAGCTGCATCTCAGCCGGCCCATTTAGAAAACGCGAGCTTGAGTCGCTCCACCGTGTGGCGCCACTGGGGCGCCGTGGGCTGGCACACCGTGTTCTGGTTACCGAACAGTCCAAGCTCGTTCACCGCTTTCTCGCGCGGCACGGTGTCGAGCCACGTGACAGGCACGAAGTACTCGGTCTTCTCGGGATCGTCGGCGCTCGCCTTGTAGCGTTCGGCATGTGAAAGCACGTCCAGCGCCGGCCGTGGGCCATCCGGCGTCGAAACCATGAACTCCTTCGCTGGAAACACTCCGCCGGTGACACGGCCGACGCCGACATATCCGGTCTTCGGAATCTTCACCCAAACGCGGTCGCCTGGCGAGAGCAGCTTCAGCGTCTGGCTGTACCAGGTACCGCCGCCGGCGCTGATGTAGCCGTACTTGCGAGCGTCCTCCCAACTGCGCGACACAGCGTCCCCATAGGACACGTAGTACTCGCCATTCCAGGGCTCGCGCTCGCCAACGATCTTGCTCGACGTGGCCACGTTGGCCTGCGTCTCGCTCAGGTCGATGAGCCAGGCCCGACTCAGGAGCTGCTGCCCACCGTGGTCGAACACCTGAAAGAAGACGACGTTGATGGCGATGTCGCGTTCGTTCAGGTACTTGATGATGCGCTCGGTGGCCGCGTCGAGTTCGGCTGCGACGATGATGATCTGGTGTGACCGGTTGAGCTCGTCCGCGTCCAACTCAGTGCCGAAGCGCTGTACAAACGCCGCATCCAAGCTGCCGCCGTTGGAGAAGCGCTGGTAGATCTGCGCGACTTTCTCTGCCGTCAGTTGCTCCACCCAAGATGCATAGTCCAGCGCCTGGGCGACGATTTCGCGCGGTGTGCGGTCGCGCTTCAGTTCAATGAGCACGAGCGAGCCGTCGGGCGCGATGGCGAGCAAGTCGATGCGGCCACCGTGGCTGGTGGCTTCCTGTTGCCCGATCAGCATCCACTCGCCGGAGAGGATGCGCGGATCGCGCACGATCATCTCTTCCAGCTTCTGCTCGCTGGGCAAGCGCGTTGCGGCCAGCGGCATCGGGTTGTCTGCGACCGTCCAAATGGCGTGCTGAATCGGCATGTGAGGGGCTGCCTTCGTCAGTGCAACTGCAGCTTGCCTTGTTGGCCCAGCGTGTGCGGCCCTTTGCCCTGCGGCACCAGCGCATGCTGGCGCAGCCATGCCAGCCAACTTCTCAATTCAGCTTGAGAGAAGCGCTGCTTGCTTGGGTGCCAGTTCTCTCGCACCTCCCTCACGATTTCGTCGTCGTTGGGTTGACGGCCATCGATCAGAAAGTCATTCCAGGCGGCGAACAGCGTCGCGATGATTTCCACCTCGACCGTCGGCTTCTGCGCCAACAGTGCGAGCATGCGATCGAACTCGCTGCGTTGCGCCGCGGAGAGCCGAGACGGCGCCTCTTGCGCCTTCGCCGAAAGATTGGGTCCTTTGCGGTACTCGATCTTCTTATGCCCCTCCTTGGTTGCTCCCTCGACCACGCTGAACCATTGCTCGCGGGCAGCCTCTTCTTCGAACTTGTAGATCCACTTATCCAGCGGGCCGGCAGCATCTCGCATGTATCTTCCGCCAAGGTCGAGGCCCAGATGCGCCTCTGCCATGTAAAGCACCTTGACCTCGGCCGTTCGCCCGAAAGTGCGCTGGTCGCTGAGACGTTGGATGGCATAGCAGCCGATTGCGGTGCGGTCGGGCAAGGAGTCACGCTCTAAGACCGGAAAGAGAATGATCTTGGCGGTGGGATTTAGCAGCTCCTGGATGACCGCCTCAAGAAGAGCTGCTCCTCTTGACTTGGCGGCTTCCTGTTGTTTCTCAAGCTGGTCCACCAAGGCCATCAGCTCGCCCACCTTCGCCACTATCCGGCGTTGCTCTGCGAGCGGTGGGAGGGGGACGAACACCTCTTTGATTTTCTGAACATTGAGGTTCGGCTGCGCGCCACCCGCAGACAACGAGCGCATCTCATCGTATTGCTTTTCCAACAGTAGCTTCAGGTAGCCCTGCATCGAAGGAATGCCATCAAGAGAGCAAACCGCGGCGCACGCCTGGTTGATCGTTGCAGGTATGTCCAGCAAGGCAACTTGGCCTCGCGTCTTCCCCTGACCGTAAAGTGCCACCAGAAGGGTACCTGTCGGATAAACCCTCAGCCGGTGCGCTTTCACGGCGGCCGGCGTTACGAACTCGTCCCCTTCGACAATTCGCGAGCGCGACGTCGATCCGCTTGTAATCCACGGGACCGTTCCGTCTATCCAGAACGAAGCCTCTGTTCTCGACGGCGTGCTTCCAGTCCCGATATCGGTGATCTCACCAAGCATCGTCCAAGTCCAGGTCGCGGGGACATCGTAAGGAGCTTCATCTGAAGTGAACTGACGGCACCGCTTGCTCTTCCGAAGCAAATTTGAGCCAAGCAATTTGTCTCGTTGCATCCCAATGATCTCTAGCAACTTTGCCGCCGGTTCGTCGCTGGGGTCCTGCGGGACAAGCTTGCCTTGGACGGCGAGGGTGAGGATGGACTTGCGGAGGTCGGCTGGAGGGATGCTGTAGGACTTGCGGAAGAGAAGTTCGAGGTTGGCTGGCGTGGGCGCGTCGGCAAAGCGGGCCAGCGACGCGCGGGCGAGCGCGGCGTGTCGCGTCTCCCGTTCCTGCTGCTGCGCCTCCAGCCGATCACACAACGCCATTAACTCATCTACCTTCGCCACGATCCGCTGCTGCTCGGCCAGGGGCGGAATTGGTAGGCTTAGTTGCCCCACCAGCTTCATATTCAGGCCGCGGCGTTGATCCTGTCCGGTGATGTCCCGAATGGCGTAGTAGCGTCCACGAAGGTTCCAAAAGATGTACTCAGGCAGCAGTCGCTCTTCACAGTACGGAATCATTGCGACAAGAGATTGATTCAAGGCGGCTGAGATTCGCAACATGGCCACCGTTGCTCTCGTCCTTCCTTGGCCGTTCAACGCGATCAGGACGGAGTTCGGAGGAACAAGCTTGCAGTTGCTGTTCTCAAGTCCTGCCTCGGTTATCCGCCCATCGCACTCGGTGATCTCGCCCCTATTGACATCGCCAGACACCACCCAGGGGACATTGCCTCCGAAGTAGCTCTGCTCCTGGCGGCTCGGCGTTGCGCCCGTTTGGAGGTCGCACACTTCTGAGATCATGCAGCGCGCCCAAGAGGCCGGGATGTCTACGATGTCGCCTGCCCAAATTGGGCTCCCTTCGACTCGACTCTTCGCGACTCCTCTCGCGATCAACCTGTCCCGTTCAGCGTAGATTTCATCAATCAGCTCCGACGCAGGCGGGTCTGACGGATCCTGCGCTGCGATGCGACCGCTTGTTGCCATTCGCAAAATGAGCTCACGCATCTTCGCCACGGCATCGGGCGCGTCAGCGAAGAGGTCGAACTTCTCAAAGAAGGTCGCGAGTCTCATCGAGCCTTTCCGGCCTGGACCGTGAGCGCGTTCTGAAGTTCAGCCTTCAGCGCGGCGCGGGTGGCGGCTATCTGGGCGAGCAGCTTTTCGTACTCTGGCAGCAGGTGATCCACGTCGCCAGGGCCGGTGTCGGGGTTGTGCGGGTTCTTGAGGTCAAGGTTGAAGTTGCCAGCCTTGATCTCGCCGATCGAGACGCGCCAGGCCTGCTCGTTTTCCACGCGAGCGGCGAAGCCATTGGCCTCGTCGCCCCACCAGACCTTCTCGCCCTCGAACTCCTCGATGCGGATGGGTTTGCCTTTGTTGTAGCTCTTGGCCCCGGCGGGATACGCGTGCTCGTAGTACCACACGGCGGTGGTGGGCGCGCCTTTGGTGAAGAAGAGGAGATTCGTGCGGATGCCGGTGTACGGGTTGAAGACGCCGTTGGGTAACCGGACGATGGTGTGCAGGTTGCAGTCGGTCAGCAGTGCTTCCTTGATGCGGGTCTTCACGCCTTCGCCGAACAGCGTGCCGTCGGGCAACACCAGGCCGGCACGGCCTCCGGGCTTGAGCACCTTCATGAGGAGCACAAGGAACAGGTCCGCGGTCTCGCGCGTGCGGAACTCCGCGGGGAAGTTGGCCTCGATGCCGTCTTCCTCCATGCCGCCAAAGGGCGGGTTGGTGACGATGACGTCGACGCGTTCCTTCGGGCTCCAGTCGCGCAGCGGGCGCGCTAGCGTGTTGTCGTGCCGGACGTTGGATGGCACGTCGATGCCGTGCAGCAGCAGGTTGGTCATGCACAGTATGTGCGGCAGGTGCTTCTTTTCGATGCCGGCGATGCAATCCTGAATCGTGCGTTCGTCGGTGTCGGTTTTCGCCTGCCTGCGAAGATGCTCGATGGCGCACGTGAGGAAGCCGCCGGTGCCGCAAGCGGGGTCCAGGATGGTCTCGCCGAGGCGAGGGTTGACCTGATCGACGATGAACTGAGTGACCGCGCGCGGGGTGTAGAACTCGCCCGCGTTGCCAGCGGACTGAAGGTCTCTGAGCAGCTTCTCGTAAATGTCGCCGAACATGTGACGGTCATCGGAGGCGTTGAAGTCGATGCCGTTGATCTTGTTGATCACCTGCCGCATCAACGTGCCGTTCTTCATGTAGTTGTTGGCATCCTCAAAGACCATGCGGATCAGGCCGGCGATCTTGTTCGCGCCGCCGGTCAGCCCCTTGAGCCTAGGCAGCAGGGTGTTGTTGACGAAGTCGAGCAGAGCATCACCAGTAGTGCCTTCGGCGTCGGTGGCCCAGGCGGACCAGCGCAGGTGCTGCGGAAGCGGTGACTTGTAGCTGTCGCGGATGAGTTCGAGTTCAATCTCGCGGTCGTCGAAGATCTTGAGGAAGAACATCCAGCCGAGCTGTTCGAGCCGCTGCGCGTCGCCGTAGGTACCGGCATCCTTGCGCATGATGTCCTGAATGGACTTGACAATGTTGGAGACGTTGGACATGGGTCAGGCAGCTTCGCTGTAAATCTGTTCTTCGAGTTCTTGAATGGCGGCCAGGTACTTGGGCTTGCCGCCGAAGAGTTTGACGATTTCGATGGGGGTGCCGAAGGTGCTGAGCGGATCGACTTTGAGGATGCCGAGCGACTCGACGCTTTTCAATCCAGCATCGGCGTACTTGTCGAGCAACGCTTCGAGCACGGCCCGCGTCTTGTCGCCATACTTCCCGAACACGTTGCGCTTGCGCACCTTGTCGGCCCGCTCGCGCCGCGTGAGCGGCTTCTGATCGAAGGCGACGTGGCAGATCAAATCGAATGCATCGAGGTCGCGGTTCACCTGCTCAGTCAGTTCGTCGATGAACACGCCTTGGGTCGCAAGTTCGTCCACGATGGCCTGCTTGCGGTCGGCTTCGTTCCAGGCGTTCAGGAACGCATCGAGCGAGGTGTAGGCCTTGCGTACTGCCTTGCGCGTGTAGTCCTTCAAAGACTCGGTGATGAGCTTGCCGTCAGCATCGAGGTACTGCACGCGCTCCGTCGCAACAGTGACTTCCACATCGTCAACGATGTACCTGGGTGTGGGCTCCCGCGCTTCGAGGGGGGTGCCTGGCTCGACCCCATTGGAGTAGCAGATCAGGGGGCTGTCAGTCGCAGAGTGATCGTCCGGTGGCACGGGCGAATCGTCGAGCTTGGGCTCGTACACCTGCACGGGGTCGCCATCGAACTTCGGGTCAGCAAAGAGTGCCGTGGCCCGCTTGAAGTCCATGATGGTGAAGTAGAGCTTGCCGTAGTCCTCGTTGATGCGGGTGCCGCGGCCGATGATCTGCTTGAACTCGGCCATCGAGGCGATGCGTTTGTCAAGCACGATCAGGCGGCAGGTCTGTGCATCGATACCGGTGGACATCAGTTGAGAAGTCGTAGCGATGACCGGAAAGGTGGACTCGGGGTCGATGAAGTTGTCGAGCTGGGCCTTGCCTTCGTCGTTGTCGCCAGTGATGCGCATCACGTAGCGGTTGTTGGCGGCGGCGAGGTCCGCGTTTCCATTGACCAGTGCCTGGCGCATACGCTCGGCATGGTCGATGTTCTCGCAGAAGACGATTGTCTTGGCGAAGCGATCGGTGGCCTTGAGAAATTGCGTGACCTTGTGGGCAACGAGTTCGGTGCGCTTTTCGAGGATGAGGTTGCGGTCGAAGTCGGTCTCGTTGTACTCGCGGTCTTCGATCAACTGGCCGTGCTTGTCGGTCTTGCCCTTCTCGGGGCGCCAACCGTCGAGGTCCTTGTCGATGCCGATGCGGACCACCTTGTACGGGGCGAGGAAACCGTCGTCGATGCCTTGCTTGAGCGAGTAGGTGTAGAGCGGATCTCCGAAGTACTCAATGTTCGATACGTCCTCGGTTTCCTTCGGCGTAGCGGTGAGGCCAATCTGCGTGGCGGACGAGAAGTACTCGAGCACCTTGCGCCAGTTGGCGTCATCGGCGGCGCTACCGCGGTGGCACTCGTCAACGATCACGAGGTCAAAGAAGTCGGGCGAGAATTGCTTGTAGATGTTCTGCTCATCGTCCGTGCCCGAAACGGCTTGGTAGAGCGCAAGGTAGATCTCGAAGGCTTTGTCGACCGTGCGGTTCGTGATCTTGGTCATCGCCTGACCGAAGGGCTTGAAGTCGTTCGTCTTGGTCTGGTCGGCGAGGATGTTGCGGTCGACCAGAAAGAGGATGCGCTTCTTGGCGCCCGATTTCCACAGCCGCCAGATGATCTGGAACGCGGTGTAGGTCTTGCCGGTGCCGGTGGCCATGACCAGCAGCAACCGATTCTCGCCGCGCGCAATCGCGTCGATGGTGCGATTGATGGCGTTGAGTTGGTAGTAGCGCGGCGCCTTGCCTGATCCGTCGTCGTAGTAGTCCTGCGCCGCGACGGCCGCTTGCGCCGGGTTGTAGCCCTTTGAGTTGATGTAGCGGGACCACAACTCCTCAGGTGTCGGGAATTGATCGAGCGCGATCTCGCGTTCGACGGCGGTACTTGAGCTGGTGCGGTCGTGCTCGAGGAACGCATCGCCATTGCAGCTGTAGGCGAACGGAACGTCCAGTATTTCGGCGTACTCAAGCGCCTGCTGCATGCCGGCACCGACCGAGTGGTTGTTGTCCTTCGCCTCGATCACGGCGATGGGTACGCCCGGCTTGAAGTACAAGATGTAGTCTGCCTTCTTGGCCTCGCCTCGACGAACCGTTTTGCCACGAACGATCACCCGGCCCTTGGTGAAGAAGACCTCCTCGCGCACCTGGGTCATCACGTTCCACTTGGCGCTGCTGGTGCCAACGAGCGCCGGGGTGATGAACTTCGTGCGGATGTCCGTTTCAGTCAGCTGCTTCTTGTCCATGGCGCTGCTTCAGGGCTCCCACAGTTTCGCAAATGCGAACGACAGTTGGCGGTGGTGGCGGATCGACAGGAGATAGACAGTCGAGCCTGTGAGCGTGTAGAGGATGAGATAGTCGCCGTGCAGGTACTCGCGCAGAGCATCGGCTGCCCCTGGCGGTAGCGCGGCGAGTTGCGTCATCGCTTCAGCCGACTGTGGCGGCTGGTCCAGGTAGCGACGTCCGATGCGCGGGAAGCGGCGCAGGTTCAGAATGACCGTGCGACGCAGTCCGTCGAGCAGCTTGTCGTACGCCTGAGGTGCATCGGCCTCGGCGAGGAAAGTTTCGACCGACTCCAGCCGTTCGATGAAGCTGGCGGTGAGTTCGACCTGAATTCGCGGCTCAGCCACGTCGTTTCGTGGTCTTGGCTACCGGCTTGCGTGCTTGTTGCAGGCGGGCAATGGCCATGTCCGCGTCCTCGGTACGCCCTGCCGCGATCTCAGCCAGCCCACGCTTCACGTCTTCGAGCAGCAGCAGATGAATGCGCTCGCGCTCCAGGCGGTGGTAGTAATCCAGCCGATCGGCGTCGATCAGCGCGACGTAGCTCTCGCCATTTTTGGTGATGACCTTTTCGCTGCCTTGCTTCACCTCATCGGCGAGCTCGGACAGGGTGGCGCGGGCCTGAGTGAAGGGCACAATGTCCTTGGCAGCGATCGACATGGCAGCTCCCATGTTGCAGAATTCTGCGCAGTCTACCGGATTTGTCGGGACGACGGAAGCAGACCGGTGCGGCACCGATTAACTCGAGTGAGCGGATCGAGACCGTAGATTGCGAGGCGTGCCCGTCAAGGGCGTCGCATGCTGCAACTCCGACTTTCAAGCAGGTCACTGGCATCAGTGACGGCGAACTGCCATACAGCCGCCGCTGGACGACGCGTAAGTGAAGGGCGGCAACCGCTGCGAAGCAGTCAATCGCGAGCCAAGTGGACCATATGACCGCTCCCGACCCCAAAGCAGCCGTCAGAGGATTCCCAAGGAAAGCGGGGCGCCGCTCTCCACGGTGCATGCCTTTCGGCCGATGGCTCGCCTGCCAACATCGCGAAATCGCCTCACCAAACGATCTTTCGCGGTCTCCACTGCGCATCTCGCGCCGCCGGGCCGTCATTTCGTCGCGCGATCGGTGACGCCGTGCCAAAGCGCCGGAATACTTCGGTTGCCGCTTCTCCTGAAGACCTGTCCCATCCGAAAGGTGTCCCCGATGATTTCCCGTTCCATCTCTGGCTTTCGTACCCTCTCGTCAGTCATTGCAGCAGCCGGCCTCTTGCTGCTTCAGCCAGTCGCCGGCGCCACCGAGGCGGGATTTCGCCAAATGACGGTGACCAGCATCGGGGCGGAAGGCAAACCGGCTCACTTCGCCCTTTACTACCCGACGCCCGATGCGGCGCGGGTGATTCCCATGGGGCCGTTCCCGCAGACGGTGGCCATCAACGGAGCGCCGGCGTCGAAATTCAAAGGGCTCATCGTCATCAGCCATGGCACGGCCTCCATCGACATCGGCTTTGCCACGTTGGCGCAGGCTCTGGCGCGCAACGGCTACCTCGTCGCCAGTGTCGAGCACGTGGGTGATACGTGGCAGGACCAGTCGATGCGCGCGACACCCGGGCGCTATTTCTCGGAGCGGCCACGCCAGGCATCGCGCGTGATCGACGCCCTGCTCGCCGACCCGCAATGGCGCGACAGCATCGCCAATGACGCCGACGGGCGGCCGCGCATCGGTGCGGTAGGCCATTCGGCAGGCGGCTACACGGTGCTGGCGCTTGCGGGCGGCAAGCCGGTGCTCTCGCGTCTGCGCACGCATTGCGAAACCGAAGCGCAGCTCGACCCCATCCTGTGCGGCGTGTCGCGCGCCGCCGGCGGCGCCGCGGCGCAGGCAGGCGCCGCGGCGGACGGGCAGGAAGAGCCGGTCCAGGCCGATGCGCGCGTGCGTGCCGTGATGGCGTTGGCGCCGATGGGCGTGGCGTTCAGTGCGTCGTCGCTGGCATCGATCACGGTGCCGGTGGCCATCTACGCCGGCGAGAAGGACACGTATCTCGTGCCGCGCTTTCATGCGCAATGGATCATGCAGAACATGCGCGGCACCAACGTGACGCTGCAACTGGTGCCCAACGCGGGACACTATGCGTTCATGAACACACCGACGATGGACTTGCCCTCGCCGGACGGCAGCGTGGCCCGCGACCCTGAAGGCTTCGACCGGGCTGCGTTCCTGGACCGCCTTGCACAGGAGTCGATCGCGTTTTTCGATCTGAATCTGCGATAGGTGCGGTTGCGCCTCCCTCTGAAACGCAAGGCGCGATGGCTGGGTCGCAAACGCTCCGAAGGGCTCATACGGATGTATGGCGCCCGCGCCGTGCCGATCAGCCGATTCCTGATGCATCATCGGTTCTCGGTGCTGCCCACCCGTCTTTGCTACAATCCCGGGCTCACGCCGCAGCGAGAACACCAGCGCATCAGCGTCTGGCCTGCATCGCGCCGCGGCGAATCGGGGTGTAGCTTAGCCTGGTAGAGCGCTACGTTCGGGACGTAGAGGCCGGAGGTTCGAATCCTCTCACCCCGACCAGCTTTCCTTTCCTCCTTCTTCTTCCTTGCGAACGGGCGGTCCACGCGTGAACATCGTCGAGCCGATCCACGAGCATGCGCGCGCCAAGGGCGATGCGCCTGCTGTCTTCCTGCGCCACCGCCGGGTCACCTGGCGCGAACTCTCTGAATTCATCGACGCGGCGGCCGTGCTCTTCCGCCGCCGCGGGCTCGCCGCGGGCCAGCGCGTCGGCCTGTGCTGCGAAGGGCCGCTCCTGCACCTCGTGGCCGCGCTCGGCCTCGCGCAAGCCGGCGTGGCCCACGTCGCGCTGCCGGCGGGCGACCTGCACTCGGCCCGGCAGCGCATCATCGACAAGCTGCGCCTGGACGCCGTCATCGCCGACAAGCAACCCGTTCTCGAATCGCAGCCCAACGGGCTCCTCTTCGACCGCGTGCCGAAATTCCCGGCCAAAAGCCGCCCCGAGGTGCCGCCGCCTCACGGCGACGCCGACATGGGCTGGCTCATCCTGCAGTCGTCCGGCACGACCGGCGAGCCGAAATTCGCCGAGCTGTCGCACGCGCTCTCGATGGCCCGCTTCGAACGCTTCCCTTCCCTGTACGGCTGCGGCCCCGATGACGTGTTCTGGCCCGTGTCGCGGCTCGAGTTCGTCGTGGCCAAGCAGCGCGCCGTCTGCGCGCTGCAGGCGGGCGCGGCGGTCTGTCTCGCGGCGCGCGGCCCCATCACGGCGGAACTGCTCGACTTCCTGCGGAGATCGGGCGTCACGCTCGCCTGCGGCACACCGCTGCAGATGCACAACCTGCTCGCCCTCGTGGACCAGACGCAGCCGCTTCCCGCGCTGCGCGCCTTCGAGGTCCGCTCCGCCACCGTGAGCGAGCGGCTGCGCCGCGAATTCCGCGAAAAGTTCTGCCCGGGGCTTCACGTCGTGTACGGCACGAACGAAGGCGAAGCGCTCGCCATCGCCTCGCCGGAACTGCAGTCGCGCGTGCGCGACACGGTGGGCGTCGCCACGCCGTCGATGGAAATCCAGGTGGTCGATCCCGACGGCGTGCCGCTCGCGCCGGGCGGCGTGGGCGAAGTGCGCGCGCGCGGCGCGGGCGTCGTGTCCCGCTACATCGACAACGCGGAGGCCACCGCCCGGTCGTTTCGCGACGGCTGGTTCCATCCCGGCGACATCGCCTTCATGACCGCCGAAGGCGCCGTGGTGCTGCAGGGCCGCAAGGACGACATGATGATCTGCGACGGGATGAACATCTACCCGGCCGAGATCGAGAATGCCCTGCTCGAGCATCCCGCCGTGAAGGAAGCGGCCGCCTATCCCATCAAGCATCCGCAGGCCCAGGACATGCCGGCCGCGGCGGTGACGCTCGAAAGCCCCGCGACCGAGCAGGAACTGATTCGCCACTGCCGCGAGCGCATCGGCCTCAGCTACCCGCGCGTGGTGCGCATCATGGACGAGTTGCCCCGCAACCCGATGGGCAAGGTGCTCAAGCGCAAGCTCTCGGCCGAGGGCCTGCCCGCCGCCTGATGAAGCCCGGCCGGGGGCTGCCGCCGCGTTGCGCTCGTTTCACGCGCAAGGGCCTTGCGGGGCGCGGCGGGGCCGCATCACATTTACACCCGGGGCCCTTTCGGCGATGATGCACTGATGACCTGTTCCGGCTGTCAGCCGCGTCTACGCCAGTTACATTTTTTCGTTCATGGCCGCCGTCGATCCCGCCACCGCTGAAGCGCCATCGGTCGCACTGCCAGGCTTGGCCCGAGCCCTCGTCACGGCCGGCAAGCTGGGACAGAAGGCCGCCGAGGACATCTACCGCAAGGCGCAGGCGAACCGCACGAGTTTCATCGCCGAACTGACCGGCTCGGGCGCCGTTTCCGCCTTCGACCTCGCGCACACGATGTCGGCGGCGTACGGCGCGCCGCTGCTCGACCTGGATGCGATCGACATCCATCGCCTGCCGAAGAGCCTCCTCGACACGAAGATCTGCCAGGCCTATCGCGTGGTGGTGCTGTCCAAGCGCAACAACCGCCTCACGGTGGCAACCGCCGATCCGTCGGACCAGGGCTGCGCGGAAAAGATCAAGTTCGCCACGCAGATGGGCGTGGACTGGGTCATCGCCGAATACGACAAGCTCACGAAGCTGGTGGAGCAGCAGGCCACCACCGCGACGGAGACGATGGACTCGATCATCGGCGACGATTTCGAGTTCGACGAAGGCAGCATGGACTCCTCGGTCGTCGACGACGACGAGAAGGCCGCCACTTCCGAAGTCGACGACGCGCCGGTCGTCAAGTTCCTGCACAAGATGCTGCTGGATGCGATCAGCCAGCGCGCGTCGGACCTTCACTTCGAGCCGTACGAATACCACTACCGCGTGCGCTTTCGCATCGACGGCGAACTGCGCGAGATCGCCTCTCCGCCCGTCGCCATCAAGGACAAGCTCGCCTCGCGCATCAAGGTGATCTCGCGCCTCGACATCTCCGAAAAGCGCGTGCCGCAGGACGGCCGAATGAAGCTGAAGGTCGGGCCCGACCGCGTGATCGACTTCCGCGTGAGCACGCTGCCCACCCTCTTCGGCGAAAAGATCGTGATCCGTATCCTCGACCCGTCCAGCGCCAAGCTGGGCATCGAAGCGCTCGGCTACGACCCCGAAGAGAAAAAGCGCCTGATGGACGCCATCGGCCGCCCGTACGGCATGGTGCTCGTGACCGGCCCCACGGGGTCGGGCAAGACGGTGTCGCTCTACACCTGCCTCAACCTCCTGAACAAGCCGGGCGTGAACATTTCCACCGCGGAGGACCCGGCGGAAATCAACCTGCCCGGCGTGAACCAGGTGAACGTGAACGAGAAGGCGGGCCTCACGTTCGCGGCCGCGCTCAAATCGTTCCTGCGGCAGGACCCGGACGTGATCATGGTGGGCGAAATCCGCGACCTCGAAACCGCCGACATCGCGATCAAGGCCGCGCAGACCGGCCACATGGTGATGTCCACGCTGCACACGAACGACGCGCCCACCACGCTCACGCGGATGCGCAACATGGGCATCGCGCCGTTCAACATCGCCTCCAGCGTGATCCTGATCACGGCGCAGCGCCTCGCGCGGCGCCTCTGCCCCAACTGCAAGCAGCCGGCCGACATCCCCTACGAGAACCTGATCGAAGCGGGCTTCACGGAAGAAGACGTGGACGGCACGTGGACGCCCTACCGGCCGGTCGGCTGCAGCGCGTGCAACAACGGCTACAAGGGACGCGTGGGCATCTACCAGGTGATGCCGATCAGCGAGGACATGCAGCAGCTCATCCTGCGCGATGGCAGCGCGCTCGACATCGCGGCGCAGGCCCGCAAGGAAGGCGTGCGCAGCCTGCGCGAATCGGGCCTGCAGAAGGTGCGCGCGGGGGTCACTTCCCTGGAAGAGATCCTCGCCGTCACCAACGAATAAGGAGTCGATCATGGCAACGGCAGCAAGCGGCACCGCGGGAAAGATCCAGGTCCAGGAGTTCGTCTTCGAGTGGGAGGGCAAGGACCGCAACGGCAAGCAGGTGCGGGGCGAAACTCGCGCGGGCGGCGAACACCAGGTGATGTCGGCGCTCAGGCGCCAGGGCATCACGCCGGGCAAGATCAAGAAGCGCCGCATGCGTTCGGGCAAGAAGATCGCGGCCAAGGACATCGCCATCTTCACGCGCCAGCTCGCGACGATGATGAAGGCGGGCGTGCCGCTTCTGCAGGCGTTCGACATCGTGGGCCGCGGCAACTCGAATGCGAGCGTGACGAAGCTCCTGAACGACATCCGCACCGACGTCGAGACCGGCACGTCGCTCTCGGCCGCGTTTCGCAAGTACCCGCTTTACTTCGACAACCTCTACTGCAACCTGGTGGAAGCGGGCGAAGCGGCCGGTATTCTCGAAAGCCTGCTGGACCGCCTGGCCGTCTACATGGAAAAGACGGAAGCGATCAAGTCGAAGATCAAGTCGGCGCTCATGTACCCGGCCGCCGTGGTCGTCGTGGCCTTCATCGTGGTGACGGTGATCATGATCTTCGTGATCCCGGCGTTCAAGCAGGTGTTCACCTCGTTCGGCGCCGACCTGCCCGCGCCCACGCTCTTCGTGATCGGCATGAGCGAATTCTTCGTCTCCTACTGGTACCTGATCTTCGGCGGGCTGGGCGGCGGCTTCTACTTCTTCATGCAGGCCTGGAAGCGCAACGAGCGGGTGCAGCAGTTCATGGACCGCCTCATGCTGAAGCTGCCGGTTTTCGGCGACCTCATCTACAAGTCGGTGATCGCGCGCTGGACGCGCACGCTCGCCACGATGTTCGCGGCCGGCGTGCCGCTCGTCGAAGCGCTCGACTCCGTGGGCGGCGCCTCGGGCAACTCGGTCTACATCAAGGCGACCGAGAAGATCCAGCAGGAAGTCTCCACCGGCACGAGCCTCACGGTGGCCATGCAGAACGCGAACGTGTTTCCGACCATGGTGCTGCAGATGTGCGCGATCGGAGAGGAGTCCGGCTCGATCGACCACATGCTCGGCAAGGCGGCGGACTTCTACGAAGCCGAGGTCGACGACATGGTGGCGGGCCTCTCGAGCCTGATGGAGCCGATCATCATCGTGTTCCTGGGCGGGCTGATCGGCGGCATCGTGATCTCGATGTACCTGCCGATCTTCAAGCTGGGCCAGGTCGTCTGATGCTGTTGTCTCCCGTGGCGGACGCCGTCATCGCCGGCGTCTTCGGTCTGCTCGTCGGCAGCTTCCTGAACGTCGTCATCTACCGGCTGCCGAAAATGCTGGAGCGGCAGTGGGCCGCCGAATGCGCGCAGATGCAGGGCCAGGAGGCGGCGGACGCGGGGCCGCCCTTCAACCTCGTGACGCCGCGCTCGCGCTGCCGCCAGTGCGCACACATGATCCGCTGGTACGAAAACATCCCGCTCGTCTCCTACGCGGTCCTGCGCGGCAAGTGCTCGAACTGCGGCACGCCGATCGGTCTGCGCTACCCGATCGTCGAAGCCGCGACGGGCGGACTCTTCGCCTTCTGCATCGCGCACTGGGGGCTGGGGCTCGAGGGCGTCGCCTGGTGCGTCTTCTCCGCGGCGATCCTCGCGCTCGCGCTGATCGACTGGGATACCACGCTCCTGCCCGACGACATCACGCAGCCGCTGCTGTGGGGCGGGCTCATCGTGGCGGCGCTCGGCTGGACGCGGCTGCCGCTTTCCACCGCGGTGTGGGGCGCGGTGTGGGGCTACATGTCGCTCTGGATCGTCTACCAGGCCTTCAGGCTGCTCACCGGCAAGGAAGGCATGGGCTATGGCGACTTCAAGCTGTTCGCGGCCCTGGGCGCGTGGTTCGGCTGGCAGGCGCTCGTGCCGATCATCCTCATGGCCTCGGTGATCGGGGCGGCGATCGGGATCGTGATGAAACTCTCCGATGCGCTGCGCGAAGGGCGGTACGTGCCCTTCGGGCCGTTTCTCGCGCTCGCGGGGCTCACGGGCATGATCTTCGGCCCGGGGGCGATCCTGGGTGTGCTGGGCGTGCGCTACTGAAGGGAGCGATGGTCCTGCGGATCGGGCTTACCGGCGGCATCGGCAGCGGCAAGAGCACCGTGCTGCAGATGCTCGTGGGCCACGGCGCCGCGGCGATCGACGCCGATGCGATCTCGCGGGCCACGACGGCCGCGGGCGGCGCGGCGATTGCCGAGCTCGCGCGGCAGTTCGGCGCGGACTTCGTCACGGCCGAAGGCGCCCTCGATCGCGCGAAGATGCGCGAACGCGTCTACGCGGACCCGGCGGCGCGCAGGCAGCTCGAAGCCATCGTGCATCCGCTCGTGGGCGTCGAGATCGAGCGGCAGGTGCGATCCGCCGTCGCATCGGCACACCGCGCGATCGTCTTCGACATCCCGCTGCTCGTGGAGTCCGGCCGCTGGCGCGCGCAGCTCGATCGCGTGCTGGTCGTGGACTGCTCGGGCCCGACGCAGGTGAGCCGCGTCGTCGAGCGCAGCGGCCTCGCGCCGAAGGAAGTGGAAGCGATCATCGCCGCGCAGGCGCCGCGCGCGGCGCGCCTCGCGGCCGCGGACATCGTGATTTGCAACGAAGCGTTGCCGCTTGGGGAGCTCGCGGGGGAAGTGGCGCAGGTGGCCGCGGCCTTCGGGCTATGATGCGGGCTGCCCAAACGCAGGCACCGGGCCGCATCGAGTGATCCTCTACGAATATCCGTTCAACGAACGCATCCGCACCTATTTGCGGCTGGAACATCTGTTTCGCCGCCTCGGCACCCTGATGTCGCGCGGCGAGGCGCTCGACCACCACTACGCGCTCGCCACGATCTTCGAGATCATGGACGTCGGCGCGCGAGCCGATCTCAAGTCCGACGTGATGAAGGACATCGACCGGCAGCGGCAGGTGCTCAACGGCTACCGGGGCAACCCCGCGATTTCCGAAAAGGTGCTCGACGAAGTCGTCGGCCAGCTCGACGCATGTTTTTCCGCGTTGAACAGCATGCCTGGCAAGGCGGGGCAGCCGCTGGCCGAAAACGAGTGGCTGATGAGCATCCGCAGCCGGGTGAACATCCCCGGCGGCACTTGCGAGTTCGACTTGCCTTCGTACTTCGCGTGGCAGCATCGATCGCCCAAGGCGCGCCAGGAAGACCTCGAGCGCTGGGCCTCCACACTCGGGCCGCTCGCGGAATCCATCCACCTGCTGCTCAGGCTGCTGCGCGACTCGGGCTCGCCGCAGAAAGTGATGGCGGCCAACGGCCAGCTGCAGCAGAACCTCCCGCAGGGGCGCACCTTCCAGCTTCTCAGACTCAGCATCGATCCGCAGCTCGGCCTCGTGCCGGAAATCAGCGGCAATCGCCTGATGGTCTCGGTGCGGCTCATGAAGCAGGAAGGCGAGCGGCTGCAGGCGAGCGGCGACGCCGCGTCGTTCGAACTCACGCTGTGTTCGTGATGACGGCAGGCCAGGCCGCGGCGCGGATCGTGCGCTGCCCGGTCTGCCGCGGCGAGAGCGTGTATGCCCCCTCGAATCCGTATCGGCCGTTTTGCAGCGAACGCTGCAAGAGCATCGATCTGGGGGATTGGGGCAACGAGCGGTTTCGCGTGCCGGACGAGACGCCGCCGGATGATCAGCCGTTCGGAGATCCGAAGACGCGGTGAGGTGGCGGGACGCGCCGTTGCCGGCGCGTTTGGCCACCATCGGCCTCCTGCTACTTGGTTTCTTCCTCGGAGTCCGACCCTTCCGGGGCGGCGTTCTGACCATGGAACCGCGAGAGGAGGACCACATCCTCTACGGCTTTCTTGAGTGCCTCCCGGACCTCCTGATCGGCGTCGACGTCCGGATTCGTTGCCTGGTACGCCTGCCAAGCTTGCATCGCATGACGAATGGCATTGGCGGATTCCACATCGGACGGGCCCGAGACCGAGCCGGCATGGCGCTCGAAGACTGCGGCGAGCTCATTCGCCTTCGCGAGGAATTCGGCGCGAAGACCGCGCTGCCGCGCAATCTCCTCGCGACGACGCGAAATCTCCTGGGCGATCCTGTCGGTCACCTCGGCTGCGGCGTGCTTCTTCACGCACTTCTCGTGCAGATCCCGCAAGGAGCGATCGCCCAGGCGCGAAAGGAAGTTGTCCACCTCACTCAGGAAGCGCTGCCTCGCGCCGTGCACGTTCGGATGCTGGCTGTCGTTTCCGAGAGCTGCGAGTTCGACCGCGCAATTGCGCACCAGCCGGCAGATCACCGAATCGATGCCGCCTCCCTCGTTCTTTCCTCGAAGGAAAATCGACAGGGTATTTGCGGAACGGCTGAATCGAGTTTCGGCTTCCGACAAGACGACGCGGGGCCCGCTGTTCGTTTCGTCTTCTCGCGCGCGGCCCGGGACGGGACGCACATCGGACGGACGTCGGTCCCCGGGGCCGCGCGCCTCGGCGGCCTTTTCGGGCGTGAAGGTCCCCGAGGGCGCCACGCCGGCAGCGGGCGTGAAGCCGGCAAGGCCGGCGGAAGTGGTGGTCGTTTCGGTGGCTGAATGCATGATGTGGTTTCGTGAGTGGATGCGCAGGTGGGTAACGGCTGCGGCCGGGGAGTTCCCTTCGAAAGTCTTGTCCCTTCGGACAGAGACGCCGCGCGCCGCCGTCATTCCTGCGAGGTCCCTATGAACCCGTAGCCGCTCGGCCGCTCTCCCGCCGGGCCACGATGGATTCGATCTCCCGCGCGAATCGCGGAATGTGGCGCCCCAGTGCATCGAGGTCGAGCAGGGCCAGCTCTGTATTCACCTCGAGAGCAGGCACCTGAGAAACGAGGTCCTTGTCGAATTGTTCCAGTGCGTTCGCGAATACGTGATCGGTGGGAGCGGGTCCGTCAGGCTGGTACGCCAGGTAGCGACCCAAATGCTCGACTGCCGGTTTCACGAGGGGCAAAGCCGACTCGTCCTTCGATGCCGTTGCGAGAGCGCCCGCCGATTGCAGGAATTGCGCGCGACAAATCCCGGCGGCGACTTCGGGGGGCATGGGCCCGGGCCACTCGTCCTGCAGCCGAACCAGCTGCCGAGAGTCGAATCTCGGCAGGAGTTTGTCCAGGTCGTTCAGAAAATCCTGTTTTGCCTGGCATGCCTCACCCCGTTGGACCGGATCGTTGCTCATGGAATTCGGGGCCGCGGCTTCGAGCGCCGCAAGCTTCTCGGCCGCTTCGAGGACGTTTGCCAGCAGGAAGTCGGCCGCGTTCATTCCCTCGACCTTGCTCTTGGTGAGCGTCCGCACGAACTTCGCGGCCTTGACGAACGCCGTCTCTTTGGGAGACGCGACGTGCGCGCGTCCCTCCACCGGCTTCGTCGCCTTGTCGGCGTCCGCTCGGAGCCGAGCCGACGCGCGGGGCTCCAGACCGGAATCGGCCGGCCTCACCGATCCGGCGGTGTCGCCATTGACATCGAGGGACGACGGGGTGACTCGCATGAAGGTTCCTTTCGAGGTCGTTACCGAGTGGGTAACGATCCGGGTAAACCGGTTCCGCGAGGCGGACATACGAAAGGCGGGCACGAAAGGCGGGCACGTAAGGCGGGCACGAAAGGCGGGCACGAAAGGCGGGTGCCCGGCCGGCTCACTCCTCGACGCTGTGCGTCGCACCCGCGAATCCGCGCTCCTCGGCAAACCATTCCAGCACCGGCACCGTGCCCGGCAGCACGGGGACCACTTTCACCGGCAGCTCCTCCCACGCACACGCCTGCCCTTCATGCATGTGCAGCTCGCCGGTCCATTCGTACACCTTCAGGAAGTTCAGCCGTACCAGAGCATGCGGATAGTCGACACGCTGCACGTGCCACGGATGCGCCGCGCCGATCGTGATGCCGATCTCTTCCTGCAGTTCGCGCCTGAGCGCCTCTTCCACGGTCTCTCCGCGCTCGACCTTGCCGCCCGGAAACTCCCAGTAGCCCTCGTACACCTTGCCCGGCGGCCGGCTCGTGAGGAGGAAGCGGCCGTCGGGGCGGATCAGCACGCCGACCGCGACTTCGACTTCGCCGCGATGCGCGCCGCCCGCGCGTGCGCGATCGGCATCGGCCACGATGGTGGAGTTGCTCACGCCTCGTGTCTTCCCGCGTAGTCCCGCGCGAACTGATATGCCACGCGTCCGCTGCGCGAGCCGCGCTCGAGCGCCCAGACGAGCGACTCGTGACGCGCCGCCTGCACGGCATCGGCACTCACGCCGAAGTGCAGCAGCCACTGCGCCGTGATCGCGAGGTATTCCTCCTGGTTGAACGGGTAGAAGCTCACCCACAGGCCGAAGCGTTCCGACAGCGAAATCTTCTCTTCCACCGCTTCGCCGGGATGCACCTCGCCGTCGTCGGTGTGCTTGTAGGTGAGGTTCTCCTTCATGTACTCGGGCAGGAGGTGGCGGCGGTTGCTCGTCGCGTAGATCAGCACGTTGGGCGTGGCCGCGGCAACCGAGCCGTCGAGGATCGACTTGAGCGCCTTGTAGCCCGGCTCGCCCTCCTCGAAGCTCAGGTCGTCGCAGAAGACGATGAATTTCTCGGGGCGCGCGGCGACCACGTCGACGATATCGGGCAGGTCCACCATGTCGGTCTTGTCGACTTCGATGAGGCGCAGGCCCTGCGGCGAATATTCGTTGAGGCACGCCTTGATGAGCGAGGATTTGCCCGTGCCGCGTGCGCCGGTGAGGAGCACGTTGTTGGCGGTGTGGCCCTGCACGAACTGCTGCGTGTTGCGCTGGATCTTTTCCTTCTGCGGGTCGATTTCCTTCAGGTCGTCGAGGCGGATCGTGGCGAGGTTGCGCACCGGCTCCAGCACGCCGTGGCCGGAGGAGCGCTTGCGGTAGCGCCACGCGACGGAAGCGGTCCAGTCGGGCGAGGTGAGGGGCTGGGGGAGGATGGCTTCGATGCGGGCCAGCAATTCGCCCGCGTGGGCGATGAGCTGTTCGAATTTCTCGTTCATGGGCGCTCTGGATTCCCGCTTTCGCGGGAATGACGGGGAGGGGGCGGGAATGGCCGCGAGGTGAGGGATGCGGGCGAGATGACGGATGCGGGCGAGGTGAGGGGTGCGGGCGAGGTGACGGGTGCGGGCGAGGTGAGGGATGCGGGCGAGGTGACGGATGCGGGCGAGGTGAGGGATGCGGGCGAGGTGAGGGATGCGGGCGAGGTGACGGGTGGTCGTGAGATCACGGATGGTCGTGTGGTCACGAACGGCGCCGAGGTCACGGACTGCGGCGAGGTCACGAGCGGTAATCCGCGTTGATGCTCACGTAGTCGTGACTCAGGTCGCAGGTCCACACCTGATCGGCGACCGCGCCGCGGCCGAGTGCCACACGCACCGTGATCTCGCTTTGCTTCATCACGCGCTGGCCGTCCTCCTCGCGATACGCGGGATGCCGGCCGCCCGCCACCGCGACATGCACTTCATCGAGATACAGGTCGATCTTCGTCTGGTCGAGGTCCGCGATGCCGGCATAGCCGACGGCGGCCAGGATGCGCCCGAGGTTCGGGTCGCTCGCGAAGAACGCGGTCTTCACGAGCGGCGAGTGCGCGATCGCATACGCGACGTTCAGGCATTCGTCCTTCGAAGCGCCGCCTTCCACGCGCACGGTGATGAACTTGGTGGCGCCTTCGCCGTCGCGCACGATGGCCTGAGCCAGCAGTCGCGCCACTTCCAGCATCGCGGCTTTCAGCGCGCGGCCCGCGTCGCCGTCGAACGACGTCACCGGCGCATGCCTCGCCTGGTTCGTCGCCATCACGATGAACGAATCGTTGGTCGACGTGTCGCCGTCGACCGTCGCGCGGTTGAACGATCCTTCCGCGAGATCGAACGCGAGCGGCTGCATCAGCTTCGCGTCGATGCACGCATCGGTCGCGACAAAGCCGAGCATGGTCGCCATGTTCGGCCGGATCATCCCCGCGCCCTTGGCGATGCCCGTGACCGTGACGGTCGCGCCATCGATCGTCACCTGCCGGCTCACCGCCTTCGGCAGCGTGTCGGTGGTCATGATCCCTTCGGCCGCGCGCAGCCAGTGGCCGGGGGCGGCATCGGCCACTGCCGCGGGCAGCCCCGCAACGATGCGGTCCACGGGCAGCGGCTCCATGATCACGCCGGTGGAAAGCGGCAGCACCTGCTCGGGCGCGAGATCGAGTTGCCGCGCGAGTGCCGCGCAGGTGGAACGCGCGCGCGCGAGCCCGTCCTCGCCGGTGCCTGCGTTCGCATTGCCCGTGTTGACGACGAGCGCGCGGATGCCGCCGCGCAGCAGGTGTTCGCGGCACACCTGCACGGGCGCCGCGCAGAAGCGGTTCTGCGTGAAGACGCCCGCCACGTGCGTGCCCGCATCGAGCAGGACGACGGTGAGGTCCTTGCGGTTCGCCTTGCGCACGCCGGCTTCGGCCACGCCGATGCGCACCCCGGGCACGGGATGAAGCTGCGCCTCGGTGGGCGCGGTGAGATTGACGGCCATGAGTTCCCGGTTCGTTGTGGTTCAGTTCTGGCGCCAGGGCAGCCCGCGGAAGCGCCAGCCGCCGTGGTTGCCGCGGTGCCCATCCTGGTCGCGTTCGCCTTCGAAGCCTTCGAGCACGTTGTACGCCTGGATGCCGAGTTCCGTCGCGCGGCGCGCGGCCGCGATGGAGCGCACGCCGCTGCGGCACAGGAGCACCGCCTTCTTCCCCTGCGCGGCGCGCACGATGGCCGAGTCGAAGTCCTGGTTCATCACCATGCCCGGCCACTGCTTCCATGCGAGGTGCAAGGCGCCGGGGACGAAGCCGACCCACTCGCGCTCGGCGTCGCTGCGGATGTCGATGAGGACCGCCTCGCCCTCGCTCGCCCACTTCCAGGCGAGCTCGGGCGTCACGTCGCCCGCATAGCCCTCGGCAGGCCTCGGCTTGAGTCGATCGTCCCTGGGTAGCGGTGCTGGCGCGCTCATGCCGCCAATTTTGCCAGCCCCGTGGCGAGCGCGCTGCGAGATGGCAGATGAGTCACACTGCAGTCATTCCCGCGCAGGCGGGAATCCAGGGCGTCGCGAGTTCATCGCGGCGAGAAGCAGCCGAGTTCACGGGCCGACGCGCCCCTCGAGCCAGCTCGCGATCCGCAGCAGCCGCATGTCCGCACCGCGCGCGCCCACCAGCTGCAGGCCGATCGGCAGGCCCTCGGGGCTCTTCAGCAGCGGCACGTTGCACGCGGGCACGCCCGCGAGCGACCAGGGCGTGCAAAAGGCCGGGTCTCCGGTCGATTCCAGCCCGAGCGGTGCCACGCCGAACGTGCCGGGCGTGACGATCGCGTCGTACACCGAGAACACCTCCCCGAGCGCGGAACGCAGCGCCTGCGCGCCGGACTGCGCGCGCTGGTAGCCGAAGGCGCTCGTCTCGCGCCCGCGCGCGAGCTGGCCTTGCAGCGAGGGCGAGAGCTCATGGCGCCGGTCCCATTCGGCGCGCAGGTGGAAAGCCATTTCGGCTTCCATGATCGTCGTGTGCCAGTCCCACGCCGGCTCCAGCGCGGCGGGCAGTTCCCATTCCTCGCAGTCGCCGCCGAGCCGCTCGAGCATCTCGTCGAACGCGGCGCGCAACGCGGGTTCGGTGCGAGGCCACAGCGGCGTTCGCACGAATGCGAGCCGAGGCGGCGCCGCGAGCGGTTGCGCGGGCGCGAACGCACCCAGCGCGCCGCACACGAGCTCCAGGTCTTCGAGCGACGTGCCGAAAAACCCCACCGTATCCAGCGAAGGCGACACGCGCAGCACGCCCTCCAGCGTGAGCGCGCCGTGGGTCGGCTTCAGCGCATGCACGCCGCAGAACCCCGCGGGGCGGATCACCGAACCGTTCGTCTGCGTGCCGAGCGCGAGCGGCACCATGCCCGCCGCCACCGCCGCCGCGGAACCCGAGGACGATCCGCCCGGCGTGCGAGTCGCATCGAGCGGATTGCGCGTCTTTCCCGGCGAGTAAGTCGCGAGTTCGGTGGTGACGGTCTTGCCGAGGATCACGGCGCCGGCCGCGCGCAGCGCCCACACGACCGCGGCGTCCGATGCGGGCCTGCGCCCGGCATGCACGACCGTGCCGAGCTCGGTGGGCATGTCGGCGGTGTCGACGATGTCCTTGATGCCGACCGGCACGCCGTGCAACGGACCGCACGGGCCGCCCGCATCGCGCAGCCGATCGCACGCGCGCGCCTGTTCGATCGCATGCTGCTCGTCCAGCCACTGCCACGCCCCGACAGCGGGTTCGCGTTCGCGGATTCGATCGAGGCAATCGCGCACGACCTGTTCGGCGCTCGTTTCGCCCGAAGCGATGCTGCGCGCCGCGGCTGCCGCGCCGCTCGACGACCGACTCATGAGTGAACCTCTCGCCGGCGCCATGCCAGCCCACCGCGACGATAGCGTGCCGAAGCGTTGCGTTCAACTGCAGGGTTCGCGTTTGTCCTAGTCCGTCGCGTCACACGCGGAGCGCAAGATCGCGCGTCGGACAGGGTGGGTCATCCCCCCGCCATGCCCACGCCCCATGCCCGTTCAGCGGGTTTTCGGTGAAGGAGAAACGATATGGCGACAGATCGTGCGATGAACCACCCATCGGCAGTCGGCGCAGGCGCCACGCGGCGCGCGCTCCTCAGGACATCGGGCGTGGCGGCGGCCGGCGCGGCCGTGGCGCTCTCCGCGCCCTTCGTTCGCAACGCGCGGGCGGCGGAGACGACGGTCTGGAAGGTGCAGACTTCCTGGCCGGCGGGTGTCGGGCTGCAGACCTTCAAGAACTGGTGCGGCACCATCAAGGAAAAGACCGGTGGCGAGCTGGAGTTCAAGCCGTTCGCAGCCAAGGAAGTCGTGGGGGACTTCGAGCTGCTCGACGGCGTGAAGAACGGCGTGCTGGAGGCGATGAATTCTTTCACGCTCTACTGGGCGGGCAAGTTGCCGGCCACGGCGTTCCTTTCTTCCTACCTCATGGGCCTGCGCTACCCGCACGAGTGGGACATCTTCTTCTACAGCAAGGGCGGCCTGCAGGCGGCGCGCGAGATCTTCGCGAAGCAGGGCCTGATGTACGTGAACCGCATCCATCACGGGCCGAACATCATCCACAGCAAGAAGCCGATCCGCGGCATCGAGGACTTCAAG
Organism: Ramlibacter sp.; assembly: GCF_035548915.1. Classification (GTDB taxonomy): domain Bacteria; phylum Pseudomonadota; class Gammaproteobacteria; order Burkholderiales; family Burkholderiaceae_C; genus Ramlibacter. Next base: position 34,974 of record NZ_DASZSE010000019.1, read on the forward strand.
GACCTCAAGCTGCGCGTGCCGGGCGGGATGATTGCCGAAGGCTTCGCCGCCATCGGTGCGAAGACGACGCTGCTGCCCGGCGGCGAAGTGTTCTCGGCACTCGAGAAGGGCACCATCGAGGCCGCCGACTACACGGGCCCGGCGGTGAACTGGGACCTCGGCTTCCAGCAGGTGTCGAAGTACATCTGGACCGGGCCGCCGGGGCTCGAGTCGATCTACCAGCCGGTGGACCTGATGGACTTCTGCGTGCGCATGGACGTGTGGAACAAGCTGTCGCCGGCCATGAAGCGCTGGGTCGATGACGAGGTCCAGGTCTATTCGAACGAACACCACGCCGCGATCCAGAAGGCGGACATGGAAGCCTGGGGCAAGTTCGAGAAGGCCGGCACGCAGATCACGCGGCTGCCGGCGCAGGACCTGCCGAAGTTCCAGCGGGTGGCGGTGCCGATCTGGTTCAAGTGGGCCAACAAGGACAAGGACGCCGCGCGCCTGTTCAAGCTGCAGCTGGAGGTCATGGAGTCGCACACCTGCGGCTACGTCACGCCGGACATGTACAAGGGCCTGAAGATAGACGCCTGAGGCAATCACTCCAAGGCCCGTCCAGATCCGATGCCGAGCATCAGTTTCGTCCTCCCGCATTGGCTCTACTGGTCGGGCCTCATCTTCTTTCCCCTCATTGCCGCGTGGCTGGCACGGCGGCAGATGGAGAATCCCCCGGACGGGCGCCCGACCTACCCCATCGCGTACCTGTTCTGGGCGCTTGCGGGCTACCTGGGCATCCACCGCTTCTACCTGCGAAGTGCCTGGGGATTCGTCTTCATTCCGTTCTTTCTCGGCATCGTCTATTGCAACGCGCAGACGCTGCAGGTGCGTGACGAGACTTCGCGTACACGAGCAGCGCTCGAAGCGGTCCAGGATGCAGCCGGCCAGGCCGACCCGGCGGACGCGGCAAAGGCCAAGGCCGAAGTCGAGGCGAAGCAGCGCGATTTCGACAGAGCCAAGGGAGTCACGGACTACTGGCACACAATGACCGGCCGGGTCGCGATGGTTCTTGCGCTGATGCTGGTGGTCGACGCCTTCCTGCTGCCGGGGCTCGTGCGCCGACGCCGCGAACATGAACTGCAGAATCGCTTCCGCCAGACGGTGGAGCTGCCTCCCGACGAAGTGCATGAAGGCGGCGTCGGGCAGGCCGCGTCGCTGGGCATGCACACGAAGTTCACGAACTGGATCGACGACATCAACACGCGCATCGGCGCCTTCGTCGCCTGGTGGGCGGTCATCGCGGTATTCGCCTACTACTACGAGGTGATGGCGCGCTACATCTTCAACTCGCCGACCAACTGGGTGCACGAGAGCATGTTCCTCATGTTCGGCATGCAGTACATGCTGTGCGGCGCGTTCGCCTACAAGGAGGACCAGCACGTGCGCGTGGACGTGGTCTACGCGCAGCTGTCCAGGCGGGGCAAGGCCATCGCCGACATCGTGACCTCGGTGTTCTTCTTCATCTTCATCCTTACCATGCTGTGGACCAGCGCGCGCTTCGCGATGGACGCCGTCAATGTCGGCGAACATTCGTTCACCGAGTGGGGCGTGCAGTACTGGCCGGTCAAGCTCACCATGCCCATCGGCGCGTTGCTGCTCACCATGCAGGGCGTCGCCAAACTCATCAAGGACATCATCATCGTGCGCGAGGAGATCGCCTGATGGGCTTCGAGATCGGCATCGGCTGGCTCACGATCCTGCTGTTCGGCTCGCTCGCCCTGCTGCTCGCGCTCGGGCTGCCGATGGCGTTCTGCACCGGCAGCCTCGCTGTCATCTACCTGTACGTCTTCGGCAACGGCAGCGTGCTCAACATGCTGCCTTCGCGCGTGTTCCCGTTCATGACGGACTACCAGCTGTCGGCCGTGCCGCTGTTCATCTTCATGGCGGCCGTGCTGGAGAAGGCCGGGATCATCGAGGAGCTGTTCGACGTCATCTACAAGTGGCTGGGCGCGGTGAAAGGCGGCCTCGCCTCGGCGACGGTGGTGGCCTGCACGATCCTCGCGGCGATGGTCGGCGTGGTCGGGGCGACGGAAGTGACCATGGGCATGATCGCCCTGCCCGCGATGCTGCGCCGCGGCTACGACCCCAAGCTCGCGTGCGGCGCGCTGCTGGCAGGCGGCACGCTGGGCATCCTGATCCCGCCATCGGTGATGGCCATCGTGTATGCGGTCGTCGCGCAGCAGTCGCTGGGCGAGTTGCTGATCGGCTCCGTGTTCCCGGGACTGCTGCTGTCTGGCATCTACATCGGCTACGTGACTATCCGGTGCTACGTCAATCCGAGCCTCGGCCCCGCGCTGCTGCCCGAGGAGCGCGTGGACTTCAAGGAGAAGCTGCGCCTGCTGCGCAACACGATCGCCCCCATCCTCGTCATCCTGCTGGTGCTGGGCGTGATCTTCTTCGGCATCGCCACACCGGTGGAAGCGGCCGGTATCGGCACCTTCGGCGCGCTGATCGTGTGCGCGCTGCATCGGCGCCTGACGTGGGTGGCGTTGTACGAAGCAGGCATGGCCACCCTGAAGGCCACGGCCATGGTGATGTGGATCTTCTTCGGCGCCACGATGTTCGTCGGCTTCTTCATCGTGAAGGGCGGCCAGACCTACGTGTCCGACCTCATCATCGGGACGGGCCTGCCCGCCTACGGAGTACTGTTCCTCATGATGGCAGTACTGTTCGTCCTGGGCATGTTCCTCGACTGGGTGGGCATCCTGCTGCTCACCGTGCCGATCTTCCTGCCGATCATGAAGAGCCTCGCGTTCTCCGGCGTGTTCGGCATCGATGGCGTGAAGCCCGACGACATCCCGCTGTGGTATGGCGTGATCTTCATGGTGAACATGCAGATGGCGTTCCTCAGCCCGCCGTTCGGCTACTCCCTGTTCTACCTGAAGAGCGTCGCGCCCAAGGAGATCACCATGGCGATGATCTTCCGCAGCGCGGTCCCGTTTCTGTGCCTTCAGGCGCTCGGCCTGTCGCTTTGCATCATCTTCCCGAAGATCGTGCTGTGGCTGCCGAGCCTGGTTTACGCCGGCAAGTAAGAGAGCGAGAGACGAGCGCCTTCGGGGATGGACAAACGTCGCACCCACAATTGACGTTTACGTAAACGTCAATTAAGCTGCGGGTTCCCTGGAGCTCTGCCCATGACCGACCTCTCCGCCGAATTCAAGGCGCTCGCCAGCTATCGTCCCACGCACAAGGTGCGCTTCGTCACGGCTGCCAGCCTGTTCGACGGGCACGACGCCGCCATCAACATCATGCGGCGCATCCTGCAGGGCATGGGCGCGGAGGTGATCCACCTCGGCCACAACCGCAGCGTGGACGAAGTCGTGACCGCCGCGCTGCAGGAAGACGCGCAGGGCATCGCCGTGAGCTCCTACCAGGGCGGCCACGTCGAATACTTCAAGTACATGGTGGACCTGCTGAGGTCGCGCGGCGGCGAGCACATCCGGGTCTTCGGCGGCGGCGGCGGCGTGATCGTGCCCTCCGAAATCAGCGAGCTGCAGGACTACGGCGTGGCGCGCATCTACAGCCCCGAGGACGGGCAGAAGATGGGCTTGCAGGGGATGATCGGCGAGATGGTCATGCGCTGCGACCATGACCTCGCGCCCTACGCGCCGCACGACATCGCGGCGATCCAGGGCCACGAGGAAAGACACTGGCGCGCGCTCGCGCAGCTCATCACCGCGCTGGAAAGCGGCAGCGCGGACGCTCAGCTGGTCCAGGCGATCCGGATGGATGCGGATACGCGGCACGTGCCGGTGCTCGGCGTCACCGGAACGGGCGGCGCGGGCAAGTCGTCTCTCACGGACGAGCTCGTGCGCAGGCTGCGCCTCGACCAGGACGACGCCTTGCGCGTGGCCGTGATCTCGATCGATCCGTCGCGCAGGAAAAGCGGCGGCGCCTTGCTCGGCGACCGCATCCGCATGAATGCGATCGGGCCGTGGCAGCAGGGGGCGCGTGTCTACATGAGATCGCTCGCGACGCGCGACTTCGGCAGCGAAATCTCGCAGGCCCTGCCGGATGTGATCGCCGCGTGCAAGGCGGCCGGATTCGACCTCGTGATCGTCGAGACCTCCGGTATCGGCCAGGGCGACGCGGCCATCGTGCCGCACGTGGACATTCCGCTTTACGTCATGACGCCGGAGTTCGGCGCGGCAAGCCAGCTCGAGAAGATCGACATGCTCGACTTCGCCGAGTTCGTGGCCATCAACAAGTTCGACCGCAAGGGCGCGGCCGATGCGCTGCGCGACGTGGCGAAGCAGGTGCAGCGCAACAAGGAGGCCTTTCGCCAGCGGCCCGATGAAATGCCCGTGTTCGGCACGATGGCCGCGCGCTTCAACGACGACGGCGTGACGGCGCTCTTCCAGGCGATGAAGCCGCGTCTTGCGGAACTCGGCCTCGCGCTGAAGGCCGGCCGCCTGCCGCAGGTCGACGTGCGCCACAGCACGAACCAGATGCCGGTGGTTCCGCCCGCGCGCACGCGCTATCTCGCCGAAATTTCCGAGACCGTGCGCGCGTACAAGAAGAAGGCGCGCAGCGAGGCAAAGCTCGCGCGCGAGATTCAGCAGCTGCGCGCGGCCGCCGAGATGCTGCGCGTGGACAAGCCCGACAAGGCGCGCGCTTCGGAGGCCGCGGAAGACCTCGCCGTCCAACGCGATGCGCTGCAGGATTCCTCGGCGAAGAAGCTGCTCGCGCAGTGGCCCGCGATGCGAAAGGCCTATGCGGGCGACGAATACGTCGTGAAGATTCGCGACCGCGAAATCCGCACGAAGCTCACGACGAAGTCGCTCTCGGGCACGACGATCCGCAAAGTCGTGCTGCCGCAGTACGAGGACCACGGCGAGATCCTGAAGTGGCTCATGCTCGAGAACGTGCCCGGCAGCTTCCCCTACACGGCGGGCACCTTCGCCTTCAAGCGCGAGAACGAGGACCCCACGCGCATGTTCGCGGGCGAGGGCGACGCGTTTCGCACCAACCGCCGCTTCAAGCTGCTGTCGGCCGGCATGCCGGCCAAGCGCCTGTCCACGGCGTTCGATTCCGTCACGCTCTACGGCAACGAGCCCGACCCGCGCCCCGACATCTACGGCAAGGTCGGCAACTCGGGCGTGTCGATCGCGACGCTCGACGACATGAAGGTGCTCTATTCGGGCTTCGATCTCTGCGATCCCGCGACCTCGGTCTCGATGACGATCAACGGCCCCGCGCCCACGATCCTCGCGATGTTCATGAACACCGCGATCGACCAGAACATCGAGAAGTTCACCGCGGACAACGGCCGCGAGCCGACCGACACCGAGCTCGCAAAGATCCGCGAATGGGTGCTCGCCAACGTGCGCGGCACCGTGCAGGCCGACATCCTGAAGGAAGACCAGGGCCAGAACACCTGCATCTTCTCCACCGAGTTCTCGCTGAAGGTGATGGGCGACATCCAGGCGTACTTCGTCCACCACAACGTGCGCAATTTCTATTCGGTGTCGATTTCCGGCTATCACATCGCCGAGGCCGGCGCGAACCCGATCTCGCAACTCGCGTTCACGCTTTCCAACGGCTTCACGTTCGTGGAGGCGTATCTCGCGCGCGGCATGCACATCGACGACTTCGCGCCGAACCTGAGCTTTTTCTTCTCCAACGGCATGGACCCGGAATACACCGTGATGGGCCGCGTGGCGCGCCGCATCTGGGCGGTGGCGATGAAGGAGAAGTACGGCGCCAACGAGCGCAGCCAGAAGCTGAAGTACCACATCCAGACGTCGGGCCGGTCGCTGCACGCGCAGGAGATCGCCTTCAACGACATCCGCACCACGCTGCAGGCGCTGATCGCGATCTACGACAACTGCAACTCGCTGCACACGAACGCGTACGACGAGGCGATCACGACGCCCACCGAGGAAAGCGTGCGCCGCGCGATGGCGATCCAGCTCATCATCAACCGCGAATGGGGGCTCGCGAAGAACGAGAATCCGAGCCAGGGCGCTTTCATCGTCGAGGAGCTCACCGAACTCGTGGAAGAGGCCGTGCTCGCGGAGTTCGAACGCATCAGCGAACGCGGCGGCGTGCTCGGCGCGATGGAGACGGGCTACCAGCGCGGACGCATCCAGGACGAGAGCATGCACTACGAGATGCTCAAGCACACGGGTGAGTATCCGATCGTCGGCGTGAACACGTTTCGCAATCCGCATGGCGACTCGATGCCGCAGACGCTCGAGCTCGCGCGCAGCACCGAAGAGGAAAAGCAAAGCCAACTGAAGCGCCTGCGCGACTTCCATGCGCGCCACGCGAAGGCGGCGCCCGCGATGCTCGCGCGTCTTCGGCAAGCCGTGATCGACAACCGCAACGTGTTCGAGGTGCTGATGGATGCCGTGCGCGTGTGCTCGCTCGGACAGATCACCCATGCCCTGTTCGAGGTGGGCGGACAGTACCGCCGCAACATGTGATGGACGAATCGGCGACTGCGCGTCACCGTGCGGTGCATCCCCGGCACTGCCTGGCGCGACCGGATGAAATCGCGCGCTCGCCGGTCGATCAGAACGTCGCCGTGCCGGTGTGCATGAGCCGGTGCTTGCCGCAGGAGAAGATCTCTCCGCCGATGTCGCGCCAGCGCCGGCAGAACGCATAGTCCTCCGACAGGTAGCGGCGCGTTTCCGGCTCGATCATCGTGTCGAACACCGCGACGCACTGCTCCGGCGGGCAGACCTTCAGGTAGTGGCCGACGTCGTTCACGTACGCGAGCGACTCGCGGTAGTGATCGCGCATCTTCTCCAGGGCATCGCGCCGGATCAGAAGAAAGCCCGTGCCGAGCGCGTTCACCTTGTGCCAGCCCTTGGACAGGGGCACCGAGGGCGGTTCGCTCGATGAATTGACGGTGTAGAGCCGGGCGAGGTTGTTCAGCTTCTCGGACGTCATCGGCGCCGCGTTCGGCTTGGGGTTGTTCACGAGCTCGACGATCTTGTCCCAGTTGTAGCGCTTGGTGGGATAAGGGATGCCGCAGACCGGGAACTTCGATTCGATCAGCTCGAGCAGCGCCTGCGGCTGCCAGGTGATGTCCGCATCGATGAACATCAGCGCGTCGTGCTTCGTGCCGAGGAACTGCGCCGCGAGGTTGTTGCGCGCGCGCGTGATGAGGCTTTCGTTGCCGAACGCGACGAGGTGCAGCGAATGGCCGTGCTCGTGCAGCACCACCATGCTGCGCAGAAGCGAGTTCACGTAGCCTCGCAGCATCTGGTCCCCGTAGCAGGGGGTGGCGACAAAGATGGATGCCATGGAACTCCTGGTGTGGCTCGGTTGTGTTTTCAGTTGCGGCGCACGAGCAATTGGGACGCGAGGCGCAGCAGCCCTTGCGTGCACGGGTTGACGGGAAGCGCCCGCAGGGCATCGATGGCGCGCTGCGCTTCCTGCGCCGCGGCCTCGCGCGCGACGGCGAGCGAGCCGGTCTCGCGCACGATGGCGACCACCCGCGCGAGATCGCCTTCGGCGCCATGCTCGATGGCATGGCGCAGCAGTTCGCGCTGCGCGGGCGTTCCAAGACGCATGGCCGCGATGAGGGGCAGCGTGACCTTGCCTTCGCGCAGGTCGTCGCCGAGGTTCTTGCCCATCTCGGTGACCTCGCCGTCGTAGTCGAGCACGTCGTCGATCACCTGGAAAGCGGTGCCGAGCGCCTGGCCGTACTCGGCGCACGACTGCTCCACGGAGGGCGGAGCCTGGGCCAGGACCGCCGCGAGCCGCGCGCTCGCCTCGAAGAGCTTGGCGGTCTTGGAGCGGATCACCTGGACGTAGCCCGCTTCGTCGAGCGACGGGTCGTGCATGTTCACGAGCTGCATCACCTCGCCTTCGGCGATCACGTTGGTCGCGTCGGCGAGGATCTCCATCACGCGCATGTCGTGCGCTTCCAGCATCATCTGGAAGGCGCGCGAGTAGAGGAAGTCGCCCACCAGCACGCTCGCCGGGTTGCCGAAGGTCTCGTTGGCCGTCGCGCGGCCGCGGCGCAGCGTGGATGCGTCCACCACGTCGTCGTGCAGCAGCGTCGCCGTGTGGATGAATTCCACGACGGCGGCGAGGTTGAAGCGCTGCTCGCCCCGGTAGCCGAGCGCGCCCGCGACGAGCAGCAGGAGCGCGGGCCGAAGGCGCTTGCCGCCTGCCGCGATGATGTAGTGCGAGACCTGCCCCACGAGCGGCACGGCGGATTCGAGCCGCCGTGCGATGACCGCGTCGACCTGCGCCATGTCGTCGGCGATCAGGGCGAGCACGGAAGCGGTACCGGTGGAGGAAGCGTCGGTCAAGGAAGGTAAGCCGCGGAGTGCGGGCAGGCGAGCCGGGGCAGGCGGGTTGCCCGATTATAGGAAGTGGACTTCCTGCCTCAGCCGTGGCCCGGTGGGCCCGGGTGAGTAAAGGCAAACTATGCTAAACTCGCGGGCTTCCCGGAAATCCGTCCGGGAGAGCAACAGAAGAGGTCAACATGTACGCGGTCATAAAAACCGGAGGCAAGCAGTATCGCGTTGCTTCCGGCGACAAGATCAAAGTAGAACAGATTGCTGCGGACATCGGCCAGGAAATCACGTTCGACCAGGTGCTCGCTGTCGGCAACGGCAGCGATCTCAAGGTCGGCGCTCCCCTGGTGTCGGGTGTCACGGTGAAGGCGACGATCGTCGCGCAAGGCAAGCACGACAAGGTGCGCATCTTCAAGATGCGTCGCCGCAAGCACTACCAGAAGCACCAGGGCCATCGGCAGTCGTTCACCGAACTGCAGATCGGCGCCATCGCTATCTAAGGAGTCGGTCACATGGCACAGAAAAAAGGCGGCGGCTCCACGCGCAACGGGCGGGATTCCCAGCCCAAGATGCTCGGCGTGAAGGCGTTCGGCGGCGAACGCATCAGCGCGGGCTCGATCATCGTGCGCCAGCGCGGCACGAAGTTCCATCCCGGCACGAACGTCGGCGTCGGCAAGGACCACACGCTCTTCGCGCTGGTCGAAGGCCACGTGAAGTTCCAGACCAAGGGCGCCCTCGGCAAGCACACCGTGAGCGTGGTCCCGGCGTAAGTCTTTCAGGTCTTCCGCGAAAGAAGGCCCTGCAAACCATGCAGGGCCTTTTTGTTTTAATCCGGACAATCCATCATGAAATTCGTCGACGAAGCCTTCATCGACATCGCCGCGGGCGATGGCGGCAACGGCTGCGTGTCGTTCCGCCACGAGAAGTACAAGGAATTCGGCGGACCGAACGGCGGCGACGGCGGCCGCGGGGGCCACGTGTACGCGATGGCCGACCCGAGCCTCAACACGCTCGTGGACTACCGCTTTTCGCGGCGGCACGAGGCGGGGCGCGGCGAACACGGCATGGGTTCGGACATGTTCGGCGCGGCCGGCCACGACATCACGCTCAAGATGCCCGTGGGCACGATCGTGACCGATGCCGAGACGGGCGAGGTGCTGTACGAGCTGCTCGTGCCCGGCGAGAAGATCATGATCGCCAAGGGCGGCGACGGCGGCTTCGGCAACATGCGCTTCAAGAGCTCGATCAACCGCGCGCCCCGGCAGAAGACGCCCGGCTGGCCCGGCGAAAAGAAGAATCTGAAGCTCGAGCTGAAGGTGCTCGCCGACGTCGGCCTTTTGGGCATGCCCAACGCGGGCAAGTCGACCCTCATCGCCGCGGTCTCCAACGCCCGGCCGAAGATCGCGGACTATCCCTTCACGACGCTGCATCCGAATCTCGGCGTCGTGCGCGTCGGCCCCGAGCAGAGCTTCGTCGTCGCCGACGTGCCGGGCCTCATCGAAGGCGCCTCGGAGGGCGCGGGGCTCGGCCACCAGTTCCTGCGGCATCTGCAGCGCACGCGCCTTTTGCTGCACATCGTCGACATCGCGCCGTTCGACGAAGGCGTCGACCCCGTGGCGCAGGCGAAGGCGATCGTGCAGGAGCTGAAGAAGTACGACAAGGCGCTCTACGAGAAGCCGCGCTGGCTCGTGCTGAACAAGCTGGACATGGTGGCGGCCGAAGAACGCGAGGCGCGCGTGAAGGATTTCGTGAAGCGCCTGCGCTACAAAGGGCCGGTGTTCGAGATCTCGGCCCTCACGCGCGAGGGCTGCGAAAAGCTCGTGCAGGCCGTGTACCAGCACATCGCGTCGCAACAACGATCGGAGCAGCCGGCCGCGGAAGTCGATCCGCGCTTCGTCGGCGAGGCCGTGCCGAAGCAATGAGCGAAGACAACATGAGGAACGGCTCGGACGTGCTGCGCGAGGCGCGGCGCATCGTTGTGAAGGTCGGCTCGAGCCTCGTCACGAACGAAGGCCGCGGGCTCGACGAGGGCGCCATCGGCGAATGGTGCCGCCAGCTCGCCGCGCTCGCGCAGGACGGCCGCGAAGTGATCATGGTGTCGAGCGGCGCCATTGCCGAAGGCATGAAGCGCCTCGGCTGGACCACGCGCCCGCACGAAGTCGACAAGCTGCAGGCCGCGGCCGCGGTGGGCCAGATGGGGCTCGCGCAGATGTACGAAACCAAGCTGCGCGAAAACGGCCTGGGTTCGGCGCAGGTGCTCCTCACACACGCGGACCTCGCGGATCGCGAGCGCTATCTCAACGCGCGCTCGACGCTCGTCACGCTGATCGGCCTCGCCGTCGTGCCCGTCATCAACGAGAACGACACCGTCGTGAACGACGAGATCAAGTTCGGCGACAACGACACGCTCGGCGCTCTGGTGGCGAACCTCGTCGAAGCCGACCTGCTCGTGATCCTCACGGACCAGAAGGGACTCTTCAGCGCGGACCCGCGCCGCGACCCGTCGGCGAGTTTCATCCACGAGGCGCGCGCGGGCGATGCCGCGCTGGAAGCGATGGCGGGCGGTGCGGGCTCGGGCATCGGCAAGGGCGGAATGATCACGAAGGTGCTGGCCGCCAAACGCGCCGCGCAGTCCGGCGCGTCCACGGTGATCGCATGGGGACGCGAGCCGGATTGCCTCTTGCGCCTCGCGGGCGGCGAGAAGATCGGCACGTTGCTCGTGGCACCCACGCAGAAGAGCCAGGCGCGCAAGCGCTGGATGGCGGATCAGTTGCAGCTGCGCGGTGCGGTGACGGTCGACGCGGGCGCGGCGAGCAAGCTGCGCGCCGAAGGCAAGAGCCTGCTGCCGATCGGCATGACGGCGGTGGAGGGCGATTTCTCGCGCGGCGATGTGATCGCGGTGCGCGACCCATCGGGCGTGGAGATCGCGCGCGGGCTCGCGAACTATGCGGCCGCGGAAGCACGCATCCTCTGCCGCAAGCCCTCGACGGAAATCGAGAAGCTGCTCGGGTACATCGCGCAGCCCGAGATGATCCATCGCACGAACCTCGTGCTCTCGCGGTGAAACGCCGAGGTCGCCGAAAGGCGCCCCGGCGATTCAGCGAAACGAGTCGGTCCGAAACCTCTGATCGTCGCTCGCGCGCAAGTCGCGCACGATGCTTTGCGCCGACCGGTTCGGCGCGTCCCCGATGCAGACGCCCTGGCGCGCGATCGCGAGCGAATACGTCGCGTGGATGCCATCGTGGATCGGCACCCACTGCGCGTCTTCCACGCGGACCCAGCCGCGATCGGGGTTGTGGCGCGCGAAGACCTTCACCTGCCCCGCGCTGCAGTTGACGCCTTCGTAGATGCCGTTCACGGCGCCCGACGAACTCTTCGCCACGACGACGTAGCGCACGATGCGGTCGCTGCCGATCGCGACCGACTGCGGGTCGACTCCGAAGGCAAGCGCCGTGCGCGGCACCTCGATCGGCACGAGCCCGGTCGTTCGAAGCGCGGGCGGAGGCGGTACATCCGACTCCTTCCAGTCGGGGTCGGCGAAGGTGCCGGTTTGCGCGAAGACGCAAGCGGAGAACACGGTGGCGAGTACGCCCGCGAACGCGGCGAAGGACGCCGCCGGGAACGATTCAGGACGCATGCTTGCCCTCGGGATCGGGCTGCGGCTCCGATTGCGGATTCGGCTCGAACGTCGCGCCGGGCGGCAATTCGATGCCGCCGCCGGGCACGGCCGCCGGCAGCGCCGTCTCCTGTGCGTGATGTTCATGATCGCGCGCGCGCATGCCGCTGCGCAGATAGCGGTTGCGGTGATCGCTGCGCGGAAGAAACCGCGCGAGCTCGCGCAGCGCCATCTCGTACACGCCGCGCTTGAATTCCACCACCACGTCGAGCGGCACCCAGTAGTCGTTCCAGCGCCATGCGTCGAACTCCGGGTGGTTGGTCGCGCGCAGGTTCAGGTTCCAGTCGTTGCCTAGCAACTGCAGAAGAAACCAGATCTGCTTCTGGCCCTTGTAGTGGCCGCGCGCGTCGCGGCGGATGTAGCGTTCGGGCACTTCGTAGCGCAGCCAGTCGCGTGTGCGCGCGACGATGCGCACGTGCTCCGGCATCAACCCGACTTCCTCGTGCAGTTCCCGGAACATGGCCTGTTCGGGACTTTCGCCGCGGTCGATGCCGCCTTGCGGGAACTGCCAGCTGTGTGTCCGGATGCGTTTGCCCCAGAACACCTGGTTTTTCTGGTTGAGCAGGATGATGCCGACGTTAGGCCTGAAGCCGTCCCGGTCAAGCATAATCAACCCCAATTTTTGAACTGAGTCCATTATGCATTCCGGCTCGCCGCGCTGGGAAGGGCTCGGACCGTACGCATGAAAGCCTCCGAGTTCCTCATCTCCACGCAGAAGGAAGCCCCCGCCGACGCGGAAGTCGTGAGCCATCGCCTCATGACGCGCGCGGGCATGATCAAGAAGCTCGGCGCGGGCATCTACACGTACATGCCGATGGGCCTTCGGGTCATACGCAAGGTGGAGGCCATCGTGCGCGAGGAGATGAACCGCGCGGGCGCGGTCGAACTCACCATGCCCGTCGTGCAGCCCGCGGAGCTGTGGCAGGAGGCCGGCCGCTTCCAGGGCTACGGGCCGGAGCTGCTGCGCATCAAGGATCGGCACGAGCGCGATTTCGTCGTGCAGCCCACGAGCGAGGAATGCGTGACCGACATCGCGCGGCAGGAGTTGCGCAGCTATCGGCAGCTGCCGAAGAACCTCTACCAGGTGCAGACGAAGTTCCGCGACGAGCGCAGGCCGCGCTTCGGCCTCATGCGCGGGCGCGAGTTCATCATGAAGGACGCCTACAGCTTCGACCGCGACGCCGAAGCCGCGCAGAAAAGCTACCGCGTGATGGCCGATGCGTACCGGCGCATCTTCGACCGCTTCGGTCTCAGCTATCGCGCGGTCGCGGCGGACAGCGGCGCGATCGGCGGCGAACTCTCGGAGGAATTCCAGGTGATCGCGGCCACGGGAGAAGATGCGATCGTGTACTGCCCCGCAAGCGACTACGCGGCCAACATGGAAAAGGCCGAAGCGCTGGCGCCGAAGGGACCGCGAGCCGCACCGGCGATGCCGATGCGCAAGGTGCCGACGCCGGGCAAGGCGACATGCGAGGACGTCGCGCACCTTATGAGCGTGCCGCTCGCATCGACCGTGAAGTCGATCGTGCTCGCGACCGACTCGCTGAACGCGCGCGGCGAAGTCGCGGCCTCGCAGGTGTGGCTGCTCCTCGTTCGCGGCGATCACGAGATGAACGAGATCAAGGCCCGCAAGATCGCCGGCCTGAAGGACGGCTTCCGCTTCGCGACGACGCAGGAGATCGAGGCGCACTTCGGCACGAAGCCCGGCTACCTCGGGCCGATCGCGACGAAGCTGCCGGTGAAGGTCGTGGCCGACCGCGACGTCGCGGTGATGGCCGACTGGATCTGCGGCGCGAACGAGGCCGACTTCCACTTCGCCGGCGTGAACTGGGGGCGCGACCTGCCCGAGCCGGAAGTGGTGGCCGACATCCGCAACGTGGTCGCGGGCGATCCGTCGCCCGACGGCAAGGGGACGCTCGCGATCGAGCGCGGCATCGAGATCGGCCACGTGTTCTACCTGGGCACGAAGTATTCGAAGCCGATGGACGCCACGTTCCTCGACGAGGACGGCAAGCCGAAGTTCTTCGAGATGGGCTGCTACGGCATCGGCATCACGCGACTGCCCGCGGCCGCGATCGAGCAGAACAACGACGAGCGAGGGATCATCTGGCCGGATGCGATCGCGCCGTTCACGACGGTGATCTGCCCGATCGGCATGGATCGCAGCGATGCGGTGCGCTCCACCGCCGAACGGCTGCACGAGGAATTCGTGCGCTCGGGCGTGGACGTGATCCTCGACGACCGCGGCGAGCGGCCCGGAGCGATGTTCGCCGACTGGGAACTGATCGGCGTGCCGCATCGCGTGGTGATCTCCGACCGCGGCCTGAAGGAAGGCACCGTCGAATACCAGCATCGCCGCGACGCGGCGGCGACCAAGGTGCCGGCCGGCGAAGCGTTCGGCTTCGTCAAGGGCCGGCTGCAGGTGTGATGGCGGGTGAACTCCCTCGCCCTCCTGGGGAGGGCTGGGGTGGCGGCACGCGCCGCGGCATCGTTCTCGCAGCCGGCCTTTCCGCTCTCGCCTGGCCGCTTCGCTCCATGGCCGGCGCGCAGGTCGAAGAGCCGCTCGCGGATTCCGTCCGCACCGCCTTGAGTGCGTCGGTCTCCGACGCGGCGCCGCCCGAGCCTTACTTCAAGGACACCGAAGCGCGCCTCGCGTACCTGCGCTGGCTGGGCGACATGAGCGGGCGGCTGCGCAGGAAGATTCCGCCCTGGCAGGAGCGCAAGGAGTTCCTGCAGACGGCGTGGTACGAGACGAAGCGCGCGGGGCTCGACACGCAGCTCGTGCTCGGATTGATCCAGGTCGAGAGCAACTTCCGCAAGTTCGCGATCAGCGGCGCGGGCGCGCGGGGGTTCATGCAGGTGATGCCGTTCTGGTCGCGCCTGATCGGCGACGGGGACGCGGGCAAGCTCTTCTACCTGAAGCCGAATCTGCGCTTCGGCTGCGTGATCCTGCGGTACTACCTCGATCGCGAGCGTGGCGATCTCTACATGGCGCTCGGCCGCTACAACGGCAGCCGCGGCCGGCCGGAGTATCCGACTGCGGTCTTCGCGGCGGCGAAGGGGTGGCAGTACGTCGACAGGCCCCCATCGGGGCCGACGTGATTCGCCTCTTCAGGCACGTTCGGGTCGATATCTCTGGTCGTATCGCGTCATGCCCAGCACGCCGTCACGCGCCCGCGCGCCGTCATTCCCTCCACCCCCCACCCCCGTCATTCCCGCGAAGGCGGGAATCCAGGGCGGCCACTCTGCTGCCGGAGACGGTCATGCTCATCTTCACGGGCAGAGAGAGGCACGCCCTGGATTCCCGCTTTCGCGGGAATGACGGGGGTGGGGCGGCCATGGCGGGAAGCGGGGAAGCGGGAAGCGGGAAGCGGGAACCGGCAACCGGCAACCCCTACCCGCTCACTGCACGAACCCGATCTTCGTCCTGCCCGCCGCGGGCTTCGGCAGGTCTTGCGCAAGAATCTCGCCACGCTCCGCGAGGCGCGCATTCCCGAAGCCCGTCATGAGCGCACGGCGCATGTCGCGCGGCGCGAGCTCGGCGAGCTGATCCAGGATCGCCTGCGAAGGCTCGGGATCGAAGCGGCCTCCCCAGTCATGATCGCCGCGAATCGAGCGGTACAGGTTGAGCGCGATCTGCCGCGCCGCCTCGATGCACGGCGGCTCGATCTCGAACACGTTCATGCGGTTCAGTATCGGCTCGGGAATCAGCCGATCGTCGTTGGCCGTCATGATCCAGATCACCTGGCTCGCATCGAGCGCGATTTCGGCGAATTCGTCGATGAAGGCCTCTGCCGTGTCGTGCTCCAGCAGGCTGTAAAGCGAGCCGAGCGGATCGTACTGCGCATCCGCGCTCGCCTTGTCGATCTCGTCGACCACGATCACCGGATTGGCGTACTGGCCGTCGACAAGCGCTTCGAACACCTTGCCGGGTTTCGCACCTTTCCATTGCGACGACGCACCGGAAAGCAGCCAGCCCGCCGTCATCGAACTCATCGGAACGAGGTTCATGCCGGTGCCGAGGAGCTCGGCGAGCCTGCGCGCGAAGTGGGTCTTGCCGATGCCGGGCGGCCCGAGCAGAAGCATGGGCGTCACTTCGAGCCCGTCGCGCGAATCCTGCGCGAGCGCCACGTGGCGCTTCACGTCATCGAGCGCATCGGTGAAGTTGGGAAGCTCTCCGTAGAGCTCCGCCATGTCCGGAATGCCGCCGGGCTTCACCTGGAAGCGCTCGGGGCCGCGTTCCAGCATGCGTTCGTAGGTGGCGCGCAGCGCCTCGTGTTCGCGCGCGGGCAGCTTGGCCAGCTTGCGCTCCACGTCGTGGGGGCGAAAGACGTTGCGAACGTTGGCGATCGGAAGCTTGAGGCCGGGCGTTTGCGCAACGAGGTTGCGGGATTCCATGCGGCGCACTCCTGAACTTGCTGCTGTGATTCATTCCAGCATAAGCCGTGCCCGGGTTCAACCGGCGCGCGCCACTTCTCGTTCAGCTGTCGGCATGAGCCGACAGTCTGTCAGGCCGAGGCGCCGGGCCCGAGCACCTGCTGCAGCTCTCCGGACTGGTACATCTCCATCATGATGTCCGAGCCGCCGATGAATTCGCCCTTCACATACAGCTGCGGGATCGTGGGCCAGTTGCTGTATTCCTTGATGCCCTGACGGATCTCGTCGTCCTCCAGCACGTTGACCGTCGCGACCTGGCGCGGATCGACGCCGCAGGCCTTCAGGATCTGGATCGCGCGCCCGGAAAAGCCGCACTGCGGAAAGCTGGCGTTGCCCTTCATGAAGAGCAGCACGTCATTGGACTTGACGAGCTCATCGATGCGTTGCTGGACGTCGCTCATGGGAACTCTCCGGAATTCAGGTTGCAGCAGGGTAGATGAGAGCCGATTATCCCAGTTCAATGAGTTGCCCGCCGGTGGCGCGCTCGATGCCCGACAGGTCGCGCCGGGACTGGACGCGGCCCAGGCCGGCCGCGGCGAGCAGCGCCCGCACGCGGCCCGCCTGGTCCCAGCCGTGCTCCAGCAGCAGCCAGCCGCCGGGCTTCAGGCGCGCCGGAGCCTGCGCGACGATCTGGCGGATGTCGTCCAGGCCGTCGGGTCCGGAGCGCAGGGCGTCCTGCGGCTCGTGCGCGAGGGCCGCCAGGTGCGGATCGTTCTCGGCCACGTAGGGCGGATTGCTCACGATCAGGTCGTAGCGTTCCTCGCAACCGCCGAGCCAGGAAGCGTGGCGGAAGTCGACGTCCAGGTGCAGGCGGCGGGCATTGGCGGCCGCGACTTCCAGCGCGGCCAGGCTCGCATCCACAGCCTCGACGCGCGCAAACGGGCAGGACTTCTTGATGGCGAGCGCGATCGCGCCGCTGCCGGTGCCGAGGTCGACGATGCGCACAGCGTCGCGACGATCCTCGCCTGCTGCCCGTCCGTCATTCCCGCGAAAGCGGGAATCCAGGGCGTTTCCTGTTTCGACGCTCTGGATTCCCGCCTTCGCGGGAATGACGGGGCGTGCGCCCGGGTGCGGCATTGCCCCCTGCGCGGGCGCGGCGCCGAGCAACTCCAGCGCCCAGTCCACGAGCACTTCGGTATCCGGCCGCGGCACCAGCACGCGCGCATCCACGTGCAGCTCGAGTCCGTGGAATTCCTTCGTGCCCACGAGGTAGGCCGCCGGCTCGCCCGCGTGGCGCCTGCGGCAGAGCATGAGGAACGCGCCCTCGTGCACGGCCGACAAAGGGTCCATGTCGTGCGCCGCGAGCCACGCGCGGTCGTGCGGGTTGCGCCCGAGCACGTGCAGCAGGAGCAGTTGCGCATCGAGGCGCGCGAGGCCCGTGGCTTCGGCAGCGCGAATCGCTTCGGAGATCTTCACGCTGCGCGGCCCTCACCCCGGCCCTCACCCCGGCCCTCTCCCGCGAGCGGGAGAGGGAGAGGGAGTGGACGGCGCTGCGCGTCCATCATGTCCGCGCGCCCAGGCCGACTTCCAGCTCTTGCAGCTGCTCCGCCTTGCGCGCGAGCAGCAGCGCCTCGATCACCTCGTCCAGATCGCCGTCCATCACGAAACCGAGCTTGTACAGGGTGAGGTTGATGCGGTGATCCGTCATCCGTCCTTGCGGGAAGTTGTAGGTGCGGATGCGGTCGGAGCGGTCGCCACTGCCGATCAGGCCCTTGCGCGTGGCCGCTTCCTTCGCGGCGCGCTCGCTGCGCTCCTTCTCCTGGATGCGCGCGGCGAGCACCTGCATCGCCCGCGCCTTGTTGCGGTGCTGCGAACGGTCGTCCTGGCATTCGGCCACGATGCCGGTCGGGATATGCGTGATGCGCACGGCCGAGTCCGTCTTGTTCACGTGCTGGCCGCCCGCGCCGCTCGAGCGGAAAGTATCGATGCGCAGGTCCGCCGGGTTGATCCGCACCGCCTGCGCCTCATCCGGCTCGGGCAGGGCCGCGACCGTGCAGGCGCTCGTGTGAATGCGCCCCTGCGTCTCGGTGGCGGGCACGCGCTGCACGCGATGGCCTCCGGATTCGAACTTCAGTTTGCCGTACGAGCCCGCGCCCGCCACGCGCAGCACGACTTCCTTGTAGCCGCCGGCTTCGCCCGCGCTTTCGCTGAGAATCTCGGTGCGCCAGCCCTGGCGTTCGGCGTAGCGCGTGTACATGCGCAGCAAGTCGCCCGCGAAGAGCGCCGCCTCGTCGCCGCCGGTGCCGGCGCGGATTTCGAGGAACGTGTTGCGCGTGTCGTCCGGGTCCTTCGGCAGCAGCATCGACTGCAGGTTCGCTTCGAGCTGCGGCAGTTCGGCTTCGACGCTTGCGATCTCCTCGCGCGCCATGTCGCCCATCTCGGGGTCTTGCAGCATCTCGCGCGCCTGCGCGAGGTCGCGTTCGCGCTGCAGGAAGCCTTCGAACGCGCGCGCCACTTCGCTCACTTCGGCGTGCTCGCGCGTGAGCGCGCGGTAGCGTTCCATGTCGTTCACCACTTCGGGCTGCGCGAGGAAGAAGTCCAGCTCCTTCATGCGCACGGGGAAGCGTTCGAGTTGTTGTCTGAGAAAGGGCTTCATCGAAGGAACGCGGTTGGGCGGAGAGGGGTGCGGAGGACGCGGAGGGACGAAGAGGGACGAAGAGGGACGAAGAGGACGCAGAGGGCGCAAAGGGACGCAGAGGACGCAAAGGGATGCAAAGAGATGCAAAGGGATGCAGAGGGATGCAGAGGGATGCCGAGAAACAAGAGAATGGCACAGAGAAGAAAGGCATTTTCCTCTGCGTCCTCTGCGCGACCTTTGCGTCCTCTGCGTCGAAGAGAAAACGCGGCGCACCACAGACCTCAGCTAACGTTCCTTGCGCAGGAAGAAGTGCTCGATCGCCGAAGTCGCGCGGTGCCGCGCGTCGGCATCGCCCGCGCGCAACTCCGCCATGGCGCCGTGCAGCATCTTCTGCGTGAGACCCTTCGAGAGCGCCTCCAGCACGGCTTGCACGTTCTCGCCGCGGGCAAGCGCCCGGCGCGCCCGCGCGAGTTCCAGCGCGCGCCATTCGTCCGCCTGCGCGTTGAGCTGGCGGATGAGAGGCACCGCCTGCCGCTGGTCGACCCAGTGCATGAAGCTCTGCACGCCGGCGTCGACGATGGCCTCGGCCTGCGCGACGGCGGCCTGGCGATTCGCGTGGCCGGTCTGCACGACGTGCGCGAGATCGTCCACGGTGTAGAGATAGACGTCTTCGAGCGCCTTCACCTCGGGCTCGATGTCGCGCGGCACCGCGAGGTCGACCATGAACATCGGCCGGCGCCTGCGCGCCTTGATCGCGCGTTCGACGGCGCCCAGTCCGATGATGGGCAACTGGCTCGCGGTGCAGCTCACCACCGCGTCGAATTCATGCAGCCGCGCAGGCAGCTCGGCAAGACGCATCACTTCGCCGCCGAAGCGCGACGCGACCTTTTCGCCGCGTTCGAGCGTGCGGTTGGCAATCGTGATCGACTTCGGATTCCTCGCGGCGAAGTGCGTGGCCGCGAGCTCGATC
This sequence comes from Ramlibacter sp., assembly GCF_035548915.1. GTDB lineage: Bacteria > Pseudomonadota > Gammaproteobacteria > Burkholderiales > Burkholderiaceae_C > Ramlibacter. Next base: position 54,935 of record NZ_DASZSE010000019.1, read on the forward strand.
ATTTCGCCCGCGCCCACGAAGAGCACGCGGATCTTGCCGAGGTCCTCGAAGAGCTGGCCCGCCAGGCGCACGGCCGCGGCGGCCATGCTGATCGAATGCGCCCCGATCTCGGTGGAGGTGCGCACCTCCTTCGCGACCGCGAACGAGCGCTGGAAGAGCTGGTTGAGCGTCGTGCCGAGCGCGCCCGCCTCGTCGGCCACGCGCACGGCGTCCTTCAGCTGGCCCAGAATCTGCGCTTCGCCAAGCACCATGGAGTCCAGGCCGCTCGCGACCCGGAAGGCATGGCGGGCGGCGTGGCCGTCCTGCAGCAGGTACGAATGGGCCCGCACGAGCTGCGGCGCCACGCCGCCGCAATGCGCGAGCCATTCGACGGTGGGCTCCATTTCGTGCTGCGGGCCGGCGCAGTAGATCTCGGTGCGGTTGCAGGTGGAGAGGATCGCCGCTTCGGGTTCGCGCGAAAGCGTGCCGCGCAGCGAGCGCAGGGTGGGCCCGATCTGGTCGAGGGCGAACGCGAACCGGCCCCGAAGATCCACGGGAGCGGTCGTGTGATTGATGCCCAGGGCCCAGACTGCCATGCGCCGAATTATAAAATTTGCGTTTTCGCCGCGCGGTTGCGCAAGATCAATCGCCCCACGGACTCGCCACGGACACCCCGCCATGAGCCCTCTCGACTTCCTGGACCACCTCGCGAACTTCGCCGCCCCCGCCTTGGCGGTGGCCGTCGGAGTCGCGCTCGCCGCCCGGCTGCTCGGGCTCGACCGGCGCTCGGGCGGCCGCTGGTGGGCACCGATAGCTCTCGATTTCATAGCGGGGCTCGTGGTGCTCGCGGCCGGGCTGGGGTATTTCGGCCACGACGGCAAGATGGCGACGTATGCGGCCATGGCGGTCGCGGTGGCCTCCGCCCAGTGGGCGGTGGGCCGTTCGTGGAACCGATGAGGCCACCAAGGGATCGCACCGTGGCTGCCCGACGCAACCGGCGGACAATCGAAGCATGAGCAGTACTCAGACCCAACAACAGCACGTCACGCCCGAGCTCAGGCAGTGGATCGTGGAGCAGGCGCAGGCCGGCCACAGCGCCGAAGCGGTGCTGAAGGCGATGATCTCTTCCGGCTGGAAGGAGGACGTCGCCGTCGAGGCGATGGAAACCACGCTGCGGGGCCACCTCGAGCAAAAGGCGGTGGCAACCGGCCTGCCGCCCGCGTTGCAGGTGCCGCAGCCCGACCTGGACGAGTCGCCCCTTTACATCGACGCGGACGACCGGCGGGTTCACGTGCTGCAGGCGATGGCCGAGCCTCGCGTGGTGGTGTTCGGCGACCTCCTGTCGGCCGAGGAATGCGAACAGCTGATCGAGCTCGCCCGGCCGAAGCTCGCCCGCTCGCTCACGGTCGCGACCAAGACCGGCGGCGAGGAGGTGAATGCGGACCGCACGAGCAGCGGCATGTTCTTCCATCGCGGGGAAAATCCGCTCGTGCTGCGGATCGAGCACCGCATCGCGCGGCTGCTCAGGTGGCCGGTGGAAAACGGCGAGGGGCTGCAGGTGCTGCACTACACGCCGGGCACCGAGTACAAGCCGCATTTCGACTACTTCGACCCGGCGGAGCCCGGCACGCCCACGATCCTCAGGCGCGGCGGCCAGCGGGTGGGGACGGTGATCATGTATCTCGGCGAGCCGCAAAAGGGGGGCGGAACGGTCTTTCCGGACCTCCGCCTCGAAGTGGCGCCGAAGCGGGGCAACGCGGTCTTCTTCAGCTACGAACGGCCGCATCCTTCGACGAAGACGCTGCATGGCGGCTTGCCTGTGCTCGCCGGTGAAAAGTGGATCGCGACCAAGTGGCTGCGGGAGCGGCGCTTCGAGTGATGGGCATCGGACCTGTCGACATGAACGCATCCGCCCGCGTCGTTCACGCGCAGGGGGCGTTACAGGGGTTCCTCACGCCCTGGATTCCCGCGTGCGCGGGAATGACGGGACTCGTGGAACCTCGAACCGCCACTGACGCGGCAATGACGGGACTCGTGGAACCTCGCACTGCCACTGGCGCGGGAATGACGGGTCTCGTGGAGAGTCGCGCTCCCGCCGGCGCGGCAATGACGGGTCTCGCGCAATGAAGGTCAAGGCCAACGGCATCCGCATCGAGGTCGAGGACACGGGCGCGGACGGCAGCCAGTCGGCGCGGCCCGTCGTGCTCCTCGTCATGGGCCTGGGCATGCAGCTCGTCACCTGGCCGCCCGGGCTCGTGCAGGCGCTCGAAAGCGAAGGCTTTCGCGTCGTGCGGATGGACAACCGCGACATCGGCCTGTCCGAGTATTTCGACCATCTGGGCGTGCCGAACCTGCTCGTGGGCGCCTTCAGGCACGCCATCGGGCTGCCCGTGAAGGCACCCTACAGCCTGCAGGACATGGCGGCCGACACGCTCGGCGTGCTGGATGCGCTCGGCATCGAACGCGCGCACGTCGTGGGCGCGAGCATGGGCGGCATGATCGCGCAGCGCGTGGCGCTCGCAGCTCCCCATCGCGTCGAAAGCCTCACGAGCATCATGAGCTCGAGCGGCGCGCGCCACCTGCCCGGGCCGCGCATGAACGTGCTGCAGGCGCTCCTCTCGCGGCCCAGGGGGCTTGGCGAAGCGCAGATCGTGGAGCACTACGTGCGCTTCTTCCGCATGATCGGCAGCCCGGGCTTTCCGATCGATCCGACCCTGCTGCGCGAGCGCATGACCGCCACGATCCGGCGTGCGTTCCATCCCGCGGGGACCGCGCGGCAGATGGCCGCGATCGCCGCGGACACGGGCCGCGCCGACGAACTGCCGCGCATCGCGAACCCGACGCTCGTGGTGCACGGGACCGACGATCCGCTCGTGCCGCTCGCCTGCGGCGAAGACACCGCGCGGCGCATCCCCGGCGCGCGTTTCGCGCCGGTGAAGGGCATGGGCCACGATCTCGCGCCCGGCGTCGTCGACCGCCTGCTGGAGCTGCTGGTGCCGCACCTGCGCCGCACGCGATGAACACACCCGAAGGATCGCAGCTCGGCAAGCCGTCCGCCTACGCGGACCGCTACGACCCGTCGCTGCTCTTTGCGATCTCGCGCGCGCCCAAGCGCGAAGAGCTCGGCATCGCAGGGACGCTGCCATTTTTCGGCGCCGACCTGTGGACCGCGTTCGAGCTCTCGTGGCTCACGCCGCGCGGCAAGCCGCAGGTGGCGATCGCGCACGTGACGGTGCCGTGCGAGACGCCGAACATCGTGGAGAGCAAGTCGTTCAAGCTGTACCTCGCGAGCTTCAGCGCAACGCGCTTCGCTTCGCACTCGGAGGTGCGCGATCGCATTCGCGCCGACGTGAGCGAGGCCGTGTGGCGCGGCGCGCCCACCCAGTCGTCGGTGGGCGTGCGGCTGGTGATGCCGCAGGAATTCGATGCCGAGCCGGTGCACGAATTGGACGGCCTCGCCCTGGACCGGCTCGACATCGAGTGCACCGACTACACGCCCGCGCCGCACCTGCTGTCGGCGGCGTTCGGCGAGCAGCCGGTCGAGGAGACGCTCACGAGCAATCTCCTGAAGAGTAATTGCCTCGTCACGGGCCAGCCCGACTGGGGGAGCGTGCAGATTCGCTACAGCGGCCCGCAGATCGATCAGGGCGGGCTGCTGCGCTACATCGTGAGCTTTCGCGACCACAACGAATTCCACGAGCAGTGCGTGGAGCGCATGTTCATGGACATCCGCGAGCGCTGCAAGCCGGTGAAGCTCACCGTGTATGCGCGCTACACCCGGCGCGGGGGGCTCGACATCAATCCGTTTCGGACGAGCCATCCGCAGGGGCTGCCGAAGAACGTGCGCACGGCGAGGCAGTAGGGCGAGCCGGATCGCAGGGCCCTTCCACCTTCACCGCGCCCAGTCGCAGCGCACCTTGCGCGAGCGATGCGCCTTCACGCGCCACGAAACATAGAGTGCCGGGGCGGACATCGCGAAAAAGAGCAGGGGCGCCGCCCACACCGCATCGAACGCGAAGGCGGGGAGCCACCCGACCCAGCCCATCACCCACAGAGTGAGGATCGCATCCCACAGATGGTATTCGAGAGGGTGGTCCTCGCGATGCGCCACATGCCAGCGCTTGATCCTCTGCAGTTCGTCGAGTGTCATGGCACCGCTTTCGTGTCCCTTCAGTCGAAATGCTTCGCCCGTAAGTCTGGTGTAAGGTCACTGTACGCGCGGACCGCGCGGCGCGTCAAACGCGGCGCGGTCGGGCGGCGTGCCCCGCCACGCGCGCGGCACGACCCCCCACCCGCGGCATCAGCCGCGCTGGCGCACCGTGAGGTGCACTTCGGCCGTCTGGTCGCCGTCGCGGGCGCGCAGCGAGACCTCGTAGCGCGTTCCCGGCATCACCGGCCCAGACGGATCCACGGCCGCGCTGAAGTGGCCGATTTCATCCGCATGCACCGTGTCCTCGAACACCGTCTCAGCCACGCCATACATGCCACCGCGGTGCGGCGGCACCGCATCCACCCGCACATGCACGCGTGCGTGCGGCGCGGTGCGGCCTTCGATGATGACGGTCCCGTTCGCATCGACGATGCCGCCGTTGCCGGGCGAAAAGACGGCCAGCGGCAAGTCGGTGGTCACGGCGACCGGCCGGTGCACTTCGATTTCCGGCGCATTGCCGCGATCGAGCCGCGAGGTCACCCAGCGGTCGCCCGAACGCAGCGTGGCGATCGCAATCCGGAAGGCGTCCGGGTCGTCGCGCTCCCGCAGCGTGTAGGTGGTCTCGTAGACACCCGGGCTCACTTCGTCCATGGGAAAGCGCTCGACGATGCCCGGAATCTCCAGTGTGACCCTCGCACCGGGAAGTCCCGTCACGCGATAGCGCAGCTCGCGCCCGGGCTCGAGCCGACCGACCTGCAGGGCCGTGAAGCGTTCGATGCGGGGCGCCGCCGCGGTGCGCAGCGGCGGCACCGGCGGCTCTTCGATGCGGGCGGATTCCGTCGCCTGCGGCGGCTTCGCGGGGGAGCCCGCCGCCGCGAGTGCCTGGAACGACGGCGGGTAGGTGAACGAGTGGCGCGCCGTCGCGTTGCCGCGCGTGAGGCTCACCGTCATCGTGGCGTTCGGGTCGATGTGGTCGGCGTGGCGCACCGTGTAGTGCCCGACGTACTTGCCGCTTGAAGTTTCGCTGAGCGGCACGACGATGTGCGTCCGGCCGAAGTTGACGGTGGCGCGCGCATCGGGCGTGCCCTGCACCGAGATGTCGAGTTGCGAGCCGGGCTGCAGCCCTTCGTCGGCGTTGAGGGCGAGGCTCTGGATTTGCGGCCGGTCGGCATCGGCGGCCAGCACGCCCAGGGGCGCCAGGGCGACCGCGGCCGGGATCAACAGCGACGGGGGCAGCAACAGGGCCGCCACGCGGGGACGTAGTCTGGCTTTCATGATCGAGCCCTTCCATGGACAATGACGACGCATCCAAGGTTGGCCGATCGGCGCGCGGGCGCCTGTAGGCCGCGAGCAAGGCGCCAGGTAGGAAGCAACGGCTGAACCGCGAGGCGCGGGCACACAGGAGGGGACACACGATGGCAGATGCGCCGAAGGTGCGGACGCTCGACGAGGCGCTCGGCTGGCTCGATGGCCTGGAGCGCGCGGGCGAGGCGCGCGGGACGGGGCAATGGCCGCTCGCCTCCGTGCTGGACCATCTCGCGCAGAGCATCGAGATGAGCATGGACGGGTTTCCCGAGGCCAAGCCGCTTTTCTTCCAGCGCACGGTGGGCGCCGCGGCTTTCGCGGTGTTCAAGCTGCGCGGCAGGATGAGTCATGGACTCGCCGCCGCGATTCCCGGTGCGCCGCCGCTTGCGAGCGGGCCCGACTGGCGTGCGCCGGCCGCGCGGCTGCGGCGGGCCATCCTGCGCTTTCAGCAGCACGCGGGCGCATTGCGGCCGCACTTCGCCTACGGCGCATTGAGCAAATCGGACTTCGCGCTGGCGCATGCCATGCACATCGCGAACCATCAGGACGAGATTGTCCGCGCATGAACGCTGTCGCGCAGGCCTTGGAACCCGGGCCTGTGCGGCTCGCGGAGCTGATGGCCGCGCTCTCGATGGCGACCGACCTCGCCATGGGCCAGCCCATGGAAAACGCGATGGCGAGCTGCGTGGTCGCCACGCGGCTGGCCGAAGCGGTCCGGGCCGACCCGGCGACGCTGCGCGACACCTACTACCTCGCGCTTCTGCGCTACATCGGATGCAACGCCGACGTCGAATGGTTCGCCTCGATCGCGGGTGACGAGCTCGCGATCCGGCGCGAGGCCGCGCTCATCGACTTCGCCGACGGGACAGCGCTGCTCGCGATGACGCTGCGTTCGATCCGCCGCGCGCAGGCGGGCGCCGGCACCCTTGCGACGGTGCGGGCGATGGTGCGCAGCCTCGCGCAGCTGCCCCAGTTGCGCGCGAGCTACTTCCCGGGCCACTGCGAAGTCGCGGGCCGGCTCGCCGAGCGCATGGGGTTCGGCGATTCGTTCGTGCAGTGCGTGCGGCAGCTCTATGCGCGCTGGGACGGGCAGGGCGTGCCGCCGGTGAAGGGCGATGCCGTCCGACTTCCGATGCAGCTCGTGTCGCTCGCGCAGGACGCGGTGAACTTCCACTCGGCGGGCGGCCTCGATGCGGTCGTGCGGATGGCGCGCGAGAGAAGCGGCAAGGCGCATTCGCCGCGATTGGCCACGCTTTTGGCCGAGCACGCGGGCGAACTGCTGGCCGGACTCGATGCAGCGCCGCTTTGGCAACAGGTGCTCGACCTCGAACCGGGCTCGCCCGCCGTGCTCGACGGCCGCACGCTCGACCGCGCGCTGGAGGCGATGGGCGATTTCGCGGACCTCAAGTCGCCGCATCACCTCGGGCATTCGCGGCGCGTGTCCGAGCTCGGCTTCCGCGCCGCGAAGCAGCTCGGCCTTGCCGAAGAGGAGGCGCTGCTCGTGAGGCGCGCGGGGTGGCTGCACGACATCGGCCGCGTGGGTGTGAGCGCGACGCTCGCGCTGATCCGCGGGCCCTTGCCGGACCGGCAGCGCGAGGAGATGCGGCTGCATCCGTATCACACCGAGCGCATCCTCGCGCGCTGCGAGGCGCTCGCGGCGGTGGGCCGCATCGCGGCGATGCATCACGAGCGGCTCGACGGCTGCGGTTATGCGAAGGGCCTGAAGGGCGCGATGATCCCGACGGCCGCGCGCGTGCTGGCCGCGGCCGACCGCTATTGCGCGCTCACCGAGCCGAGGCCGCATCGCGGCGCGCTGGCCGAGCCCGATGCGGCGGCGGCACTGATGCAGGAGGTCAATGCTGGAGGGCTCGATGCGCGCTGTGCGCAAGCCGTGCTCGTGGCGGCGGGGCATCGTCCGCCTCGCGCGGGGTCTCCGTTGCCCGGTGGACTGACCGAGAGGGAGCGCGAGGTGCTCGCGCATCTCGCGCGCGGCGGCACGATCAAGCAGGTGGCGCGAGGGATGGGGTTGTCGGCGAAGACGGTCGACCGGCATGCGCAGAACATCTACGCGAAGCTGGGCGTGTCCACGCGCGCGGCGGCCACGCTGTTCGCGGTAGAGCACGGCCTACTCTAACCGAGCGACCAATGCATTAACTCCCTCTCCCCCCTCCGGGGGGAGAGCGAAGCGAGGGGGCCGGGTTGGGGTGAGGGGGGTTGCCGGGCCGTAGCCACCGCGCATTCCAGACGCCCCGGTTGGGGTGTTCGCCCGATGCAACTCCCGCCCCGGCCGCCTATCGTTCACTCGCACCCAGGAGCGAGCATGAAGAACGACCTTCCCACCACCTCCGACCTCCCCCTCACGCGGCTTTCGGCCGCGCAGATCGCCTCTCTCGTCGCGCGCGGCGACTGCAGGGCCGAGGAGGTCCTGGAGCAGCACATCGCGCGCATCGCCGAAGTGAATCCGCGCCTGAACGCGATGTGCGCCGAACGCTTCGAAGCCGCGCGCGCCGAGGCGAAAGCGATCGACCGCAAGCGCGTCGCGGGCGAGCCGCTCGGCCCGCTCTCAGGCGTGCCCGTCACCATCAAGGAATCCCTCGACCTCGCGGGCATGGCGTCGACCTTCGGCATCGCGTCGCGGGCGCAACATCGCGCGAGCGCCGACGAAGTCCATGTCGCGCGCCTGCGCGCCGCCGGGGCGATCGCGATGGCCAAGACCAACGTCGCGCAGGGTCTGCTCTTCTACGAGGCCGAGAACCCGATCCACGGGCGCACTGTGAATCCGTGGAACTCGGAGCGCACGTGCGGTGGCTCGAGCGGCGGCGAGGCCGCGCTCATTGCAAGCGGCGCGTCGCCGCTCGGCCTGGGCACGGACATCGGCGGAAGCGTGCGCGTGCCCGCCACGTTCTGCGGCATCGCGAGCATCAAGCCGACGCCGGGCCGCTGCGACGACCCCGGGCGCTTCAGCGTCCCCGTGGGCCAGCAGGCGATTCCGAGCCAGGTGGGACCGATGGCGCGCCGCGTGGAGGACCTCGCGCTCGCGCTCGAGGTGATCAACGGCGGTCGTTCGCCTCCCTCGCCCGGTCACGCGCTCGGCGACTGGCGCGGTGTGTCGCTCGAGGGCTTGCGCGTCGCATGCTATGCGGACGATGGCACCTTCGCGCCCGCGCCCGCGGTGCGCCGCGCCGTGCGCGAAGCCGCCGGCATGCTGCGTGCCGCCGGTGCGCAGGTGAGCGACTGGACGCCGCCCGATGCGCGCCACGGCATGAATCTCTTCTACGGCATTCTCGGCGGCGATGGGATGGCGCTCTTGCGGCGGCGCATCGGCAAGGGCCCGAAGTCGCCGCAGCTCGGGCAGCTGATGCAGCTCGCGGGTATGCCGCGCGGGGTGATCCAGGTGATGCGCAAGGTGCTGCGCGCCGTGGGGCAGCCCTCGCTGGCCGCGGGGCTCGAAGCCTTCGGATTCGACACGACGGCGCACTACTGGGAGCTCGTCGAAGCGCAGATCGAGTATCGCGATCGCTTCACTCGCGCCCTCGATACCGCGCCGGGCGGGCCGTTCGACGTGATCGTGTGTCCCGCGATGCCGCTGCCCGCGCTGCTTCACGGGACGACAAAGGATCTCGCTACCTGCGGCGCGTATGCATGTCTCTACAACCTCGTGGGATACCCGGCCGGTGTGGTGCCCGTCACTCGTGTGCGCGTGGGCGAGGAGGTCGGCCGCGCGGCGTCGAAGGATGTGGTGCAGAAGCTCGCGCGCGAGGCGGAAGAGGCAAGCGCGGGGTTGCCGATCGGGGTGCAGGTGGTGGCGCGGCCATGGCAGGAGCACGTCGCGCTCGCGGCGATGGCGGCTGTGCAGGACAGAGCCGAATATTCGTGAGGCCCGGTGGCGGGGGTGTCGTTCGGTTGCCGCACGTCGTCACCCGCCGAACAGGTCCGGCGTCGACTCTTCCGCCCGCAGCGGCGCGGCCGCCGGCGCCTCGTACGCTTCCTCCCCCTTCTTCGCGAGCTTGCCCACCCGCACGCCCAGCAGCCGCAGCCTGCGCTTCAGGTCCACGCGCTTCAGGCACTGCCCCGCCGCACGGCGGATCGTCTTCGCGTCGTCCGTGTAATGATCGATCGTCAGATCGCGCGTTGCCGTCTTGAAATCGTCGTACCGCAGCTTGATGCCGATCGTGCGGCCGACATAGCCCTTGCGCTGCAGGTCGTCGGCCACGTGCTCGCACAGCTCGGTGAAGATCGCACCCAGCTCCGCGCGATCGCGCACCGCGTGCAGGTCGCGCTCGAAGGTCGTCTCGCGGCTCATCGACACGGGCTCGCTTTGCGTCACCACCGGCCGGTCGTCGCGCCCCCACGCGGCGTCGTGCATCCACGCGCCGTAGGACTGCCCGAAGTTGTCGACGAGCCAGGCGCGGTCCTGCTTCGCGATGTCCCCGATCGTGTGCAGGTGCAGCTTCGCGAGCTTCACTTCCGACTTCGGCCCGATGCCGTTGATCTTGCGCACGGGCAGCGGCCAGATCCGGGTCTGCACGTCTTCGTCGTGGACGATCGAGATCCCGTTGGGCTTTTCGAATTCGCTCGCCATCTTGGCCACGAGCTTGTTCGGCGCGACGCCGATCGAGCAGGTGAGGCCCGTCGCATCGAAGATCGATTTCTGGATCAGCCGTGCGAGCACGCGGCCGCCCTCGCGCTGGCCGCCGGGAACGTCGGTGAAGTCGATGTAGACCTCGTCCACGCCGCGGTCCTCCACCACGGGCGCGATCTCGCGGATGATCGACTTGAACGCGCGCGAGTAGCGGCGCACCTCCTCGAAGTCGACCGGCAGCACGATCGCCTGCGGACACAGCTTCGCCGCCTTCATCATCCCCATCGCCGAACCCACGCCGAAGCGCCGCGCGGGGTAGGTGGCGGTGGTGATCACGCCCCGGCCGACGTAGTCCTTCAGCAGCGGAAAGGCTTGCGGCGGGATCTGCGCGCGCGAAAGGCCGGCGTAGCGCTCCTGCAGCAGTTCGTCCACCTTGCGCCGTCCGCCGCCGATCACGACCGGCAGGCCCTTCAGCTGCGGATAGCGCAGCAGTTCGACGGACGCGAAGAACGCGTCCATGTCGAGATGGGCGATGCGGCGCGGGCGGCTCACCCCGACATTGTGCTGCCGAGCAAGCGAGGGGGCGCCCCACGATGTCAGCACGCACATTCGCCGGAGGAGCGCACGCGGGAGAAGCCTGTTGCGGTGCGAGAGAGGCCCAGTCCAATTTGGGAAGAAAGAAGACCAAGGTCGTACGAATCATGCGCAGGTCACGTATTTGCGTCAGCCAAATTCTTGTGATAACGTTAATACAACGATAGGAAGCAAGTGCAATGGCTGCTCACTCCCAACGCAACCCCCAGCCCGTCGCTACGTTCAGCTCGCGCGAGTTCGCGCACGATCTGGCCAACGTCAAGCGCGCCGCCCAGGAAGGGCCGGTCTTCATCACCGACCGCGGCACGCCCACCTATGCGCTCATGAAGATCGAAGACTTCCGCCGCCTTGCGAACTCGGGCACGCCGGCGCGCTCGCTGCTCGACGTGATGGACAGCCTGCCGGATACCTCCGGCATCGAGTTCGAGCCGCCTCGCTTGCAAGGGCTCGTCAAGTCCGCTGACCTGGACGATTGAAGCAGGCTGGGCGAGGCAATGCACCTGCTGGATACAAACGTGATTTCCGAGCTGCGGCCGGGCAAGCGCGGGCAGTCGCCCGAGGTGCGTGCGTGGGCGGCCGCCGAGGCCTTCGGCGCGCTGTACATGTCGAGCGTCACCGTGCTGGAGCTGCGTATCGGTGCGCAGCGCAAGGCTCACCAGGACAAAGTGCAAGGTGACGTGCTCCGGGCCTGGGTCGACGCGCTCGAAGAGCAGTTCGATGGGCGCATCCTGCCGTTCACGCTGCGAGGCGCGCGATTGTGCGCACCGTGGCACGTGCCCGATCCACGATCATGGCGAGATTCGCTGATCGCAGCCACGGCCAGGGAACATGGCTTCAGCCTGGTCACGCGAAATGTCGGAGACTTCGAGGGCATCGACGTGCGGGTGATCAATCCTTGGATGCCGGCCGATTCGGCCGGCTCGTAGGGCGACGCTGGATGGGGCTGGAGCACCTGTCGCCCCTCGCGCGGGCACCCGCGGTTGTTCCCGTGATCGTGACGACGCAGGCATGCGGGGTCGAGCGCCCCGCGGTCGTTTCGCTTCAGCGCGCGCGCAGCACCACGACGTAGCCGGGCGTTTGTTCACGCCGCTCGAGCCGGATGGTGCAGGGCTCGAGCTTCAGTTCCTCGAAGCCGTGCCGCGCGGCGAGCCGGCGGATGTACCCGGGCGACTGCGCATAGCGGCGAGTGGCCAGCAGCACGAAATCCTCGCGCTCGCTCGCCTCGATGGAAAAACCGAAGAGGCCGCCTTCCCGCATGCAACGCCGCACACCGGCGAACACGGGGTCGAGATCGCCGATGTAGATGAAGACATCGGTGGAGACGACGAGGTCGAAGCCCGACGCGGGCTCGCCCTGGAGGAATGCCGTGACGTCCGCGCATTCGAGCCGCGTGTAGATGCCGCGCCGCCCCGCGACTTCCAGCATGCGCGGTGAGAGATCGACGCCCGTCATGCTTGTCGCAACGGGCTTCAGCAGCGGCGCACAGAGGCCCGTGCCGCATCCGAGATCGAGCACGTCGCCGGGCGCCGGCTGGAAGGCGAGCAGCGCTTCGCACACGCGCTCGTGCGCCTGGTACTTGAGCTTGCCCACGAGGTGTTCGTCGAAGCGCTCCGCATACCCGTCGAAGAGGCTCACGATGTAGTCGGGCGGCGCCACGCCGGGTGCGCGCTCCTGCCCCATCGCGGCGAGCGCGAAGAGGCCCGATTGCGCGTCGCCGCCACGGCGCAGCGCCTCGCGATAGGCTTCGGCGGCTTCCTCCAGCCGCCCGAGTTCGCGCAGCGCATGCCCGCGATTCAGATGCGCCTCGTGAAACGACGGCTTGATGGCGATGGCGGCGTCGTAGTCTTCGAGGGCTTCGGCGAACTGGTTCAGCTGGCCCAGCACGTTCGCCCGGCCGTTGATCGCTTCGAAATAGCCGGGCCGAAGCGCCAGCGCGCGGTCGAGGCTTGCCACGCATTCGTGCGGCATGCGGCGCAGACGCTGCAGGGCGAAGGCGCGATAGGTGAGCGCCTCGGGGTAGTCCGGCCGAAGCGCGAGGGCGGCCTCGTAATGCGCGAGCGCCTCCTCGTACTGGCGCAGGTTCTGCAGCTGCATGCCGAGGTTGAAGAGCGCTTCGGGAAAGCGCGGCTGCAGCGCGAGCGCCTGGCGAAAGCTCGCCATGGCTTCGTCGCCGCGCTCCAGCACGGCGAACGTGACGCCGCGGCTATTGTGCAGTTCCGGGTGATCGGGCTGCACGGCGATGGCGGCTTCGTAGCTCGCGAGCGCCTCCTCGTGTCGCGCGAGCGCGTGCAGGCTCTGGCCGCGAAAGAGGAGCGCGTCCACGTGCCGCGGCTCGCGCGCGAGGATGGCGTCGAAGGCGCAGACGGCTTCGTCGTGGCGCTGCATCAGCTTGAGCGTGAAGGCGCGCGTGAGCTGGGCGCGCAGGTGGTCCGGTGCGAGCCGAAGGGCTTCTTCGCTGCGCGCGAGCGCCTTGGCATGTTCGCCGAGCTTCACGAAGGTCCACGCGAGGTTCGCGAGCGCATCGGCGTCTTGCGGATTCACGGCCAGCGACGATTCGATGAAGCGGCGCGCGAGGAACTGGTCGCCCTCCTGGCTCGCGATCACGCCGAGCAAATGGCCGACGTGCGGGTAGTCGGGAAAGGCATCGACGATGGCCAGGTAGAGCGGCTTGGCTTCCGTCCAGCGGCCGCTTTCCTGCAGGGCCACGGCCTCCTGGAACAGGGCTTCGGCTTCGCTTCTTTCCATGGCATTCAATGCGTGCGCGCACCCAGCAGGATGCCACGATCCACCGCATTGATGTCGGTCCGCCCGCAAAACGCCATCGACAGGTCGAGCTCCTTGCGGATGATCTCCAGCGCGATCTCCACGCCTTCTTCGCCCATCGCGCCGAGCCCGTAGAGCATCGCGCGGCCGATGTAGGTGCCCTTCGCGCCGAGCGCGACCGCCTTCAGCACATGCTGGCCGGAACGGATGCCGCCATCCATGTGCACTTCGATGCGGCTGCCCACCGCATCGGCGATCTCGGGCAGGGCGGAGATGGACGAGGGCGCGCCGTCGAGCTGCCGGCCGCCGTGGTTCGAGACGATGATCGCGTCGGCGCCCGTGCCCACGGCCAGATGCGCATCCTCCACGTCCTGGATGCCCTTCAGGATCAGCTTGCCGCCCCAGCGGTTCCTGATCCATTCGACGTCGCTCCACGACAGGCGCGGATCGAACTGCGCAGCCGTCCACTCGGCGAGCGAACCCATGTTGTCGACGCCCTTCACGTGGCCCACGATGTTGCCGAACTTGCGCCGCGGCGTGCCGAGCATGCCCAGGCACCAGCGCGGCTTGGTCATCATGTTCACGATGTTGCCGATGGTGAGCTTGGGCGGCGCGGAAAGGCCGTTCTTCAGGTCCTTGTGGCGCTGCCCGAGGATCTGCAGGTCGAGCGTGAGCACGAGCGCGGAGCAGTTGGCCGCCTTCGCGCGGTCGATGAGGCGTTCGATGAAGTCGCGGTCGCGCATCACGTACAGCTGGAACCAGAACGGGTGGCCGCCGGTCGCGTCGGCCACGTCCTCGATCGAGCAGATGCTCATGGTGGAGAGCGTGAACGGGATGCCGGCTTTCTTCGAGGCCTTCGCCGCGAGGATTTCGCCGTCGGCGTGCTGCATGCCGGTGAGGCCGGTCGGCGCGATCGCCACGGGCATCGCGACTTCCTGGCCGATCATGGTGGTGCGTGTGCTGCGCGGCTCCATGTTGACCGCCACGCGCTGGCGAAAGAGGAGCTTGTCGAAATCGGCCTCGTTGGCGCGGTAGGTGCTTTCGGTCCACGAGCCGGAATCGGCGTAGTCGTAGAACATGCGCGGCACGCGACGCTGCGCGAGCAGGCGCAGGTCTTCGATGTTGGTGATGACGGGCATGGCGTGGGTCTCCTCGGAAGGCTATCGTAGCGCGCACGCCCCGACCGGGGCTTCAGTTCCCGAGCCGCGCCCTGTGATGCGCCACCTGCGCCTGCACCTGCGCGGGCGCCGTGCCCCCGAGCACGCCCCGCGCATTCAGCGAGCCGCGCAGCGACATCGCGTCGTACACGTCCTTCTCGATCGCCGCGTTGAACTGCTTCAGCACGGCCAGCGGCAGTTCGGTCAGATCGCACTTGTGCGACGTGGCCGCCTTCACGGCGTGCGCGACCGTCTCGTGTGCGTCGCGAAAGGGCAGTCCCTTCTTCACGAGGTAATCGGCCAGATCGGTCGCCGTCGCATAGCCTTTCAACGCGGCCTGCTCCATCGCGGCAGCGTTCACTTCCAGCCCCGCCATCATCTCCACGAAGATGCGCAGCGTGTCCTTCAGCGTGTCGCACGTGTCGAAGAGCGGCTCCTTGTCTTCCTGGTTGTCCTTGTTGTAGGCAAGGGGCTGCCCCTTCATCAGCGTGAGAAGGCCCACGAGGTGGCCGACCACGCGCCCCGTCTTGCCGCGCGCGAGTTCGGGCACGTCG
The DNA here is from genome assembly GCF_035548915.1 of Ramlibacter sp. Lineage (GTDB taxonomy): Bacteria > Pseudomonadota > Gammaproteobacteria > Burkholderiales > Burkholderiaceae_C > Ramlibacter. The sequence goes on from NZ_DASZSE010000019.1 coordinate 70,019, forward strand.
GGGTTCTTCTTCTGGGGCATGATGGAAGAGCCGGTGGTGAAGCGGTCGGGCAGCCGGATGAAGCCGAAGCTCTGGCTCATCCACAGCACGAGCTCCTCGGAAAGGCGGCTCACGTGCACCATCGCCAGGCTCGCGGCCGATGCGAACTCGATGGCGAAGTCGCGGTCGCTCACGGCGTCCAGCGAGTTGCGGCACACACCTTCCATCCCCAGCTCGCGCGCGACGAACTCGCGATCGAGCGGATAGCTCGTGCCCGCGAGCGCGGCGGCGCCCAGCGGCAGCTGGTTCACGCGGCGGCGCGCGTCCTGCAGGCGGTCGTGATCGCGCGCGAACATCTCCACGTACGCGAGCATGTGGTGGCCGAAGCTCACCGGCTGCGCCACCTGCAGATGCGTGAAGCCGGGCATCACCGTGTCGGCGTGCTGCTGCGCGACGCCCACGAGCGTCTTCTGCAATTCCACGAGCAGGAGCGAGATCGCGTCGATCTCGCCGCGCAGCCACAGGCGGATGTCGGTCGCGACCTGGTCGTTGCGGCTGCGTCCCGTGTGCAGGCGCTTGCCCGCTTCGCCCGCGATCTGCGTAAGGCGCGCTTCGATGTTCAGGTGCACGTCCTCCAGATCGAGCTTCCACTCGAAGGCGCCGGATTCGATTTCGCGCGTCACCTGGGCGAGGCCTGCCTGGATCGCCTGCAGGTCCGCCGGGGCGATCACGCCCTGCTTCGCGAGCATGGCGGCGTGCGCGAGCGAGCCTTCGATGTCGGCCCGCCACAGGCGGCGGTCGAATTCCACGCTCGCCGTATACCGCTTCACGAGCTCGCTCATGGGCTCGCTGAAGAGGGCGGACCAGCCTTGCGACTTCTGATCGAGTTGGCTCATAGGGGAAAACGAAGGTGGGTGGCGCACGCTGCCGATGGCCGGCGATTCGCCAATAATGGCGCAGCTCACGCTCACGCGGACTAAAGAAACGCGCATTCACGCGATGGACGATTCTCAGATTCTATCGGCGTTCCCCGAGACGGGACGGCCTCCGCTCGAGTCCGTGCCGCCCCCTCCCGCGCCGACGCCGCACGCGAGGCAGGCGCTGGTCTTCGACGCATGCCAGCTCGGTGTGGTGCTGCGCGCCGTGCTTTTCATCGAGGCGGTGGTCGGCGTCGGGGCGATGTTCGTGGCCGCGGACCTGAAGGCATGGCTGCTCAGATTCGCGATCCTGAGCGGCGCCGCTTTTCCGGGCACGCTCGCCTGGCTCTTCGTCGCGTGCAGCCTGAAGAACCTGCTGGCGCGACTGCCGCCGCATCTGCAGGAGGCCGCGGGCGTGCTGCTCGGCGCGCTCGCGGGCCTCTACGGCTGCGCGATGCTCGCGCTCATGGGCCTCTCGCGCGAGGCGCCCTGGGTGGCATCGGGTTTCGCGGGGGCGTTCCTCTCCGCGCTGCTGGTCGCAGCGCTCGTGCTGCGCGCCAAGAGCCGCATGCCCGCGGCCACGGCGGCGCGGCTTGCGGAGCTGCAGGCGCGCATCCGGCCGCACTTTCTCTTCAACAGCTTGAACAGCGCGATCGCCCTGGTGCGCGAGGATCCGCGCCAGGCGGAGTCGCTGCTGGAAGACCTGGGCGAGCTGTTCCGGCACGCGCTCGTCGACCAGGGGGAAGCCACGACCCTGTCGGAGGAGATCGCGCTCGCGCGCCGGTATCTCGCGATCGAGCAGGTGCGCTTCGGCGACCGGCTGCGCGTGGAATGGGCGATCGATCCGCTCGCGGGCAGCTCGCGCGTGCCGCCCCTCATCCTGCAGCCGCTCGTGGAGAATGCCGTCAAGCACGGCGTGGAGCCGAGCCACCGCGGCGCGCTGGTGAGAATCAGCACGCAAAGGAGAGGCGGCGTGGTCGTGATCAAGGTGACCAATACGGTGCCGGGCGGGCAGGGGCTTCCGGGCCACGGCGTGGCGCAGCACAATGTCAGAGACCGTCTGCGGCTGCTGCACGACGTGCAGGCGCAGTTCCAGACCGCGTTGAAGGACGGCGTGTACCAGGTGCGGATGGAGGTGCCTGCATGAATCCGAGCTTGCAGCTGCTCGTGGTGGACGACGAACCGCTCGCGCGCAGCCGGCTGCGCACGCTGCTCGCGGACTGCGCGACGCCGCCCGCGGCGGCCACCGCCGAGGCGTCGAACGCCACCGAGGCCATGGAATACCTGCGCCGCCAGCGCTTCGACGCCGTGCTGCTCGACATCCACATGCCGGGCGCGGACGGCCTCGCGCTCGCGCAGGCGATCCGCAACCTGGCCGACCCGTGCCCGGTGGTGTTCGTCACGGCGCACGCCGAACACGCGGTGTCCGCGTTCGAGCTGGAAGCGCTCGACTACCTCACCAAGCCCGTGCGCCTGGAGCGCCTGCAGGCCGCGCTGCAGAAGGTGGAGCGGCGCCAGCAGTCCGCGCGCGGGGCGAGCTCCCCGGTGCCGGAGGAAGTGCTCGTGATCCAGGACCGGGGCCGCACCGAGCGCGTGCCCCTGCTGGAAGTGCTCTACTTCAAGGCGGAACTCAAGTACATCACCGTGCGGACCGCCGCCAGGAGCTATATTCTGGATGGATCGCTGAGCGAGCTTGAGGAGCGCCATCGCGCGCAGTTCCTGCGCATCCACCGCAATGCCCTGGTGTCGCGCCGGGCGGTGCGGGCCCTCGAGAAGCACTACGACCCCGAAGAGGGCGAGGGCTGGGCGGTGCGCCTCACGGGCATCGAGGAGTCGCTCGCGGTGTCGCGCCGCCAGCTGACCGCGGTGCGCGAGGCGTTGTCGGGTTGAGCATGGGTTGGGACTCGCGCGGCAAGCGAGTCCTGGAGGGACCGGGGGCCGTGGTAACCAAGCCGGAGTGCGCCCTTGAGCCTGAATACGAACGACATCGATCCGCCCGCGACCGCCCCACCCGCGCCGGCGCAGGAGCCGCCGCGGGTGCTTCTGCACATGCCCGTGGATGTCCGCAGCCTGTCGCTGGGCATCCTCGCCTCGGTGGCGGTGCTCGCGGTGCTGCGCTGGGCGGGCGCCTTCTTCATTCCGCTGATGCTGGGCCTCGTGTTCAGCTATGCGCTGTCGCCGATCGTGGATGGCCTCGCGCGCGTGCGCATTCCGCGGGCGGCGAGCGCGGCGGTGCTGATTCTCGCGATTCTCGCGGCGAGCGGCGCGTCGCTCTATTCGATGGTCGACGACGCGAACGCACTCATCAATTCCCTGCCGGCGGCGGCCCGCAAGCTCGGCGACATCGCGAGGCAGAAATTCGGCCACGGCCAGTCCGCGCCGCTGGAAACCGTGCAGAAGGCGGCCGTCGAGCTGCAGCGCGCCGCCGAAGTGGCGGGCGCGACACCGGCCGCGCAGGCCTCGCGCGGCCTGCAGCGCGTGGTGGTGGAAAAGCCGCCCTTCGACATCCGCGAGCACCTGTGGACCGGCACGGTCGGCGTGGCCAACCTCATCGGGCAAACCGTGCTCGTCACGTTCCTCACCTATTTTCTGCTGGTGTCGGGCGACACGTTCCGGCGCAAGCTCGTGAAGATCGCCGGGCCGAGCCTCGCGCAGAAGAAGCTCGCGGTGCAGGCGCTCGACGAGATCAATTCGCAGATGCAGCGCTATCTGCTCGTGCAGTTGCTGGCGAGCCTGGGCGTGGGCCTCGCGAGCGGGATCGGCTTTGCGATGGCCGGGTTGAATCACGCGGCGGCGTGGGGCCTGGCCGCGGGGATACTGAACCTCGTGCCGTACGTGGGCAACGCGGTGGTGACGGTGGCCGCGGCGCTCGCCGGTTTCCTGCAGGACGGTGAAGTGAACGTGGCGCTCGCCATCGCGGGCATCTCGATCGCGGTGAACGTGCTGGAGGGGTATCTGCTCGTGCCGTGGGCGACGAGTCGAGCAAGCCGCATGAATCCGGTGGCCGTGTTCGTCGGCGTGCTGGCGTGGGGGTGGCTCTGGGGCGTGTGGGGCCTGCTGCTCGGGATACCGGTGCTGATGGCGGTGAAGGCGGTGTGCGACCGGGTGGATCATCTGAAGCCGATCGGGGAGCTGCTGGGAGATTGAGTCGCATCCCCGTCGCATCCCTACCGACTCGACGACACCACGATCCCCGCCACGATCAACGCGAACGCCAGCGCATGGTGCGCACCGGGCATTTCCCCCAGAAACGCCGCCGACAGCACCGCCGCGAAAAGCGGCGTGAGATTGCCGAAGAACGCGGCCACGCTCGGTCCCACGCGCTGCACCCCGATGCCCCAGCAGCGATACGCCACGATCGCCGGGCCGATCGCCACGTAAGCGAGCGCCAGCGCGAGCGCACCGCCCCACTCGGCGTGCGAACTCGCAAGCGCCCATTCGCCCGTCGCGAAGAGCCCCGACCATGCGACGCCGAACACGAGCTGGGACATGAGGAATGCCGCCCAGTTGCCGCGAAGTTCCGGCGGATCGCCGGGCGCCGCGAGCAGCCAGCTGTACCACGACCAGGCTGCCGTGGCCGCGAGCATCAGCAAGTCGCCGGGCACGAAGCGCACCTGGGCGAGCGAAGCGATGTCGCCATGCGACAGCACGACGAGCACGCCGGCGATCGACAGCGCCGCGCCCGCGAAGTGCCGGGACGTGACGCGCTGGCCGAAAAAGAGCGCGCCCGTCGTCATCATGAAAACGGGCATGCTTGCCGCGACCAGCGTGGCGTTGAGCGCCGTCGAAGTCCTCAATGCGAGATACTGCAGCGCGTTGTAGGAGCCGATGCCCAGAAGGCCGAGCAGCGCGAAGCGCCGCCAGCGCGGCCACAGGATGCTGCCGGGCCGCAGCAGCCCGCCCGAGATCGGCACGAGCAGCACGAAGGCGATGCCCCAGCGCAGGAAGTTGAGCAGCATGGGCGAGATGAGGGGGCTCACGATGCGGCCCGTGACGGCGTTGCCCGCCCACAGGAGCGGCGTCACCGTGAGCAAGGCGGCGGTGGCAAGATTGAGGCGCGGCGGCATGGCGAGAGCGATGGTAGCCGCACGATGAACCCGGCACGCCAGTGCGATTCCGAATGAAGGAGCAAGCGATGAGCAAAGCAGTGCGCGTCCACCAGGTGGGCGGACCCGAAGCCCTCGAGATCGAGGACGTGGCGGTGGGCGATCCCGGGCCGGGCGAAATCCGCATCCGCCACCACGCGATCGGCCTCAATTTCATCGATGTGTACTACCGCGCGGGGCTCTACAAGGCGCAGACGCCCTTCGGTGTCGGCGGCGAGGGCGCGGGCGTGATCGAGGCGGTGGGCGAGGGTGTGACGCACTTGAGGCCCGGCGATCGCGCGGCCTACGCGAGCAACCTCCCCGGCTCCTACTGCGAAGCGCGCGTGATGCCGGCGATGCACGTATGCAAGCTGCCCGACGCGATCGATTTCGACACCGCCGCGGCCGTGATGCTGAAGGGCCTCACAGCGCAATACCTCCTGAAGCGCACGCCCCTGGGCATCCTGAAGCCGGGCGACCCGATCCTCTTTCATGCGGCGGCCGGCGGCGTGGGGCTGATCGCGGTGCAATGGGCGAAGGCGCTCGGCCTCGAGGTGATCGGCACGGCGGGCAGCGCCGCGAAGTGCGAGCTCGCGAAGGCCAACGGCGCCGCGCACATGATCAACTACAGGGAAGAAGACTTTCTCGCGCGCGTGAAGGAGCTCACGGGCGGGCGGGGCGTGAAGGTGGTCTACGACTCGGTCGGCAAGGACACTTGGGAGAAGTCGATGGACTGCCTCATGCCGCTCGGCATGCTCGTCTTCTTCGGCAATGCGTCCGGGCCGGTGCCGCCGTTCGCGCCGGGCATCCTCGGCCCCAAGGGCTCGCTCTACATCACGCGGCAGACGATCTTCACGCACACCGCCACGCGCGAGTCGACGCAGGAGATGGCCGACGATCTCTTCTCGGCGGTCACGGGCGGCCTGATCAAGGTGCACATCGACCAGCGCTACCGGCTGGACGACGTGCGGCAGGCGCACCGCGACCTCGAGGCGCGCAAGACCACCGGCAGCACGGTCATCGCGCTGTGAGCGGTCTGGGCGACCCCTGGCTCGCGAGCTTGCGCGAGCGCACGGACTGCTCCCCGCTCGCGCCGCGCGAGCCGCTCTGGTGGGGACATCACCGCATCGGCTCGGTAGAGCATCACGTCGCCGCTGCACTGCACCTGCCGCAGCTGAAGCATGAGCGCGACGGCTGGCGAATCCACGGCGACATGACGCCGAGCCTCGAGCAGATCGCCGAGGCGCTGCGCGACGCGGGGACGGTGCGGGCATGGCGCAACGAACAGCTTGCCGTGATCGACGACGAGGGCCATCTGCTCGGCACCTGCGAGCGCGGCGTGGCGCGGCTGCTCGGGATCGCCACCCGTGCCGTGCATCTCATCGGGCTCACACCCGAGGGGCACCACTGGGTGCAGCAGCGCGCGCTCGACAAGGCGAGCGATCCGGGCATGTGGGATACGCTGGTGGGCGGAATGGTCGCGGCGAAGGACACCCGCGAGTCGGCGCTGGAGCGCGAGACATGGGAAGAGGCCGGGCTGCGGATGGCCGAGCTGCAGGAAGTCGCCTATGGCGGACATCTCTTCACGCGGCGGCCCAGCGGCGAGCAGCCCTGCGGCTACGTCGTCGAACGCATCGACTGGTATCGGGCAGTCGTGCCGCGGGGCGTCGTTCCCACCAATCAGGACGGCGAAGTCGCGCAGTTCGCCTCGGTTGCGCCAGCGCAGCTGTGCACGCGCTTGCAACACGACGAATTCACGCTGGATGCGGGGCTCATCTTCGTGGCGGCAGGGGTCGGGCGCGAACGCGCGAACGGTTGAGCCGTAAGCTCCTACACATCCTTGGCGCGTGGGCCGTCAGCCCGTCCGTTGTGCGCGGGCTACCGTATGGTCGAAACCCCGGAGAGACAATTCATGAAGTTCAGAGCGTATATCGTCGAGGACAGCGCGACGATCCGTGAGAACCTCATCGAAACGCTGCAGGAGCTCGCCGCCGTGGAGCCGGTGGGCACTGCCGAGACGGAGCACGAAGGCAAGCGCTGGCTGGCACGTCACGATGAGGATTGGGACATTGCAATCGTCGACCTCTTCCTGCGCGAAGGCAGCGGCTTGAACGTCCTGGAGGCGGCGCGCAAGCGCCGGCCCGGGCAGCGCGTCGTCGTGCTGTCGAATCACGCCACGCGCGACGTGCGGTGGCGCTGCGAGCAGCTCGGTGCCGACGCGGTGTTCGACAAGTCCACCGAGATCGACGCGCTCGTGGACTATTGCCTGCAGCATCGCGGGGCGACGATTCATTGAGTCGCTCCCGGCTTGCAGGGTGGGCGCGGACGATGTATTCTTACCTTATTCTGATCGATCCGTAGAAGGTAAGAAATGCAGGCCACGACGACGCTGTCCAGCAAGTTTCAGATTTCGATCCCCAAGGAGGTACGCGAAGAACAGCATTGGGAAGCAGGGCAGCAATTCGTTTTCATACCCAAGGGAAAGGGTGTGCTGGTCATGCCTGTCCCCGCGTTGCATGAACTGGCCGGGATCGCCAAGGGCGCCCGCAACGACGGATATCGGGACCGGAAGGATCGTTACTAGTGCCCGCGCGGCGACTCGTCGACACCTCGGCCTGGGTCGAATGGCTCATCGGCAGCGCGGTAGGCAAGAAAGTCGGCAGACAACTGCCGGACAAGTCTCATTGCATCGTTCCCACGATCGTTCAACTGGAATTGTCGAAATGGCTCCTGCGCGAAGTGGGAGAAGAGAAGGCGGACCAGGTGATCGCCTACACGCAGGAATGCGTGATCGTTCCCCTCGATACCAGCTTGGCCCTGCTTGCGGCCGAGATGCACCGTGAACACAAGCTCGCGACGGCGGATGCGATCGTTTATGCGACCGCGCGTCACCTGGGTGCGGACTTGATGACATGCGACGCACATTTCGAGGACTTGCCGGACGTGACGCTGTTTCGCAAGTCGGCTTGATCGCGCCGATCCCAGTCGAATCCGGAACGCCCTGGATTCCGCCTCCGCGGGAATGACGAGAGGTGACCTCAACGACTGCGCCGCACCCGCAGCAGTTCATCCAGGATCAACCCCGCCGCCCCGACGGTGATGGCGCTGTCGGCCACATTGAACGCCGGGAAGTACCAGTTCTGCCAGTGAACCTGCAGGAAGTCCACCACATAGCCGTGCAGCAGGCGGTCGACGACGTTGCCGACCGCCCCGCCCAGCACGCACGCGAGCGAAAACGAGAACAGCCTCTGGCCGGCATGTGAGCGAAGCAGCCAGAGGATGAAGAGCGTCGCGGCGATGCCGATGCCGGTGAAGAGCCACCGCTGCCAACCCGAGGCCGCCGCGAGGAACGAGAACGCCGCGCCCGTGTTGTGCGCCCGCACGATATTGAAGAATGGCGTCACGTAGGTCGTGTCGCCGTACTGGTAGTAGCCGAGGATCAGCACCTTGGTGAACTGGTCGGCCAGCAGCACGATGAGCGCGAGCGCAAGCCAGGGCAGCATGCTGCCGTTCGATGCGGTCCGGGCCATCAGGCGTGCACCCGCGGCTCGCCCGCGCCGAAGAGGTTCGCAACGCAGCGGCCGCAGATCGTCGGGTGAGCGGCATCGCTGCCGACGTCCGCGCGCCAGTGCCAGCAACGCTCGCACTTCGGATGCTCGAGCACCCGAACGAAGACGCCGTGTTGCGGTGGCACTCCGTCGCCCACGCGTGCCTTGCCTGTGAAAACCCGGATGGGATCGCGCCCGATGCGTTCCTGATATTCGGCGCCCCAAAGAGGCAGGACTTCGACGTCGCTCGTGATCAGCACAAAGCGCAGATCGTCGCGAAGACTGCGAAAGACTTCCATGTCACCCGGCTCGAGGTAGAGGTCGATGCCCGCTTGCAGCGACGAGCCAAGTTCATTGCCCTGGCGACGCTCCTCGATCATCTTGTTGACGTCATCGCGAACCTCGCGGATGCGGTTCCACCTGGCGAGCAACTCCGTATCGGGCGTGCCGAGCTCCGCGTACTCCTCCATGAAGATCGACTCGGAGTTGCCGAACACCTTCCACGCTTCTTCGGCCGTGAAGCTCAGGAAAGGCGCCATCCAGCGCAGCATCGCATGCGTGATGTTCCAGAGCGCCGTCTGCGCGCTGCGCCGCGCGAGGGACTTCGGCGCCGTCGTGTAGAGGCGATCCTTCAGCACGTCGAGGTAGAACGCGCCCAGGTCTTCGGAGCAGTACACCTGCAGCTTCGCCACGACCGGATGGAACTCGTACACCTCGTAGTGCGCGAGCACCTCCGCCTGGAACTCGGCGGCACGCGCGAGCGCATACCGGTCGATTTCGAGCAGCTCATCGCGCGGCACGGCGTCCTTCGCGGGATCGAAGTCGCTCACGTTCGCAAGCAGGAAACGCAGCGTGTTGCGGATGCGGCGATAGGCGTCCACCACGCGCGCGAGGATCTTGTCGTCGCCCGCGATATCGCCCGAGTAGTCGGACGCGGCTACCCACAGGCGGATGATTTCCGCGCCGAGCTTCTTCCACGTCTCCTGCGGATCGACGCCGTTGCCGAGCGACTTGGACATCTTGCGGCCCTGCGCGTCCACGGTGAAACCGTGCGTGAGCAAGCCGCGATAGGGCGCGCGCCCGTACATCGCGCACGCGGTGAGGAGCGACGAGTGGAACCAGCCGCGATGCTGGTCGTGGCCTTCGAGGTACAGGTCGGCCTCGGGGCCCGTTTCGTGGCCCGAGCCCGCGTGCGAACGCTTCAGCACCGTCGTGTGCGTCGTGCCGGAATCGAACCACACTTCGAGGATGTCGCTGCTTTTCGTGTAGCTCGGCGCGTCGTCTTGCGAGCCCACCTTCGCGAGGATTTCTTCTGGCGACGCCTTGCTCCACGCTTCGATGCCGCCCGCTTGCACCATGTCGGCCGCGATGTCGAGAATCTCCATCGTCTTCGGATGCAGCTCGCCCGTGTCGCGGTGCAGGAAGAAGGGCAGCGGCACGCCCCAGCTGCGCTGGCGGCTCACGCACCAGTCGGGCCGGTTCGCGATCATGTCGCGCAGGCGAGCCTGGCCGTTTTCGGGGAAGAAGGAAGTCTCCTCGATCGCTTCGAGCGCCATCCGGCGCAGCGTCTTCGGCGCCTTGTCCTTCGTGAAGACGCCCTCGCCCTCGTCCATGCGGATGAACCATTGGGCGGCGGCGCGGTAGATCACCGGCGTCTTGTGGCGCCAGCAGTGCGGGTAGCTGTGCGAGATCGTCTCCGTCGCGAAGAGGCGGTCCGCCTTCGCGAGGGTGTCGATGATGTGCGGCACGGCCTTCCAGATGTTCTCGCCGCCGAAGAGCGGGAAGTCGGGCGCGTACGACCCGTTGCCCTGCACGGGGTTCAGGATGTCGTCGTAGGCGAGCCCGTGCGCCACGCAGCTGTTGAAGTCGTCCAGGCCGTAGGCGGGAGACGAGTGCACGATGCCCGTGCCGTCCTCGGCGGTGGCGTAGTCGGCGAGGTACACGGGCGAGAGGCGCCGGTAGCCGGGATCGACGTCGTAGAGCGGGTGGCGGAAGTTCAGGCCGCCGAGGTTTTCGCCCTTCGTGGTCGCGACGACGCGGCCTTCGAGCTTGTAGCGCGCAAGCACCTTCTCGACCAGCACGCTCGCCACGATGATCCGCCCGCGCGGGGTGTCCACGAGCGCGTATTCGAGCTCGGGGTTGAGATTGAGGGCCTGGTTGGCGGGGATGGTCCACGCCGTGGTGGTCCAGATGACCGCGAAGATGGGAGGCGAGTCTTCGCCGCTCATCCCGAAGGCCGCCAGCACCTTCCGCGGCTCATCCGCCGCGAATCCCACATCGAGGGTCTGCGACTTCTTGTCCGCGTACTCGATCTCGAACTCCGCGAGCGACGAGCCGCAGTCGAAGCACCAGTACACGGGCTTCAGCCCGCGGTACACGAAGCCGCGCTCGATCACGCGCTTGAACGCGCGAATCTCCTCGGCCTCGTTCACGAAGTCCATGGTGCGATACGGATGGTCCCAGTCGCCGAGCACGCCCAGCCGCCTGAAGTCGGCCCGCTGGATGTCGATCTGCTCGGTGGCGTAGGCGCGGCTTTTCGCCTGCATGTCGTCGCGCGGCAGGTTGCGGCCGAACTGCTTTTCGATGGCGTTCTCGATCGGCAGGCCGTGGCAGTCCCAACCCGGGATGTACGCCGCATCCAGGCCCTTCAGCTGCCGCGCTTTCACGATCATGTCCTTCAGCACCTTGTTCACGGCGTGGCCCATGTGGATCTGCCCGTTGGCGTAAGGCGGTCCGTCGTGCAGCACGAACTTCTCGCGACCGCGGCGCGCTTCGCGCAGGCGCTTGTAGAGGCCCTTGTCCTCCCACTCGGCCACCCAGCCCGGCTCGCGTCTGGGCAGGTCGCCGCGCATCGGGAACGGCGTGTCGGGCAGGTTGAGCGTGGCGCGGTAGTCGGTCTTGTCGGTCATGTGTGGATCTCCGGTCCTGTCATGCCGGGGCTCACCCGGCATCCACGGGCGGCGGCGCCGCGCGTGGGATGGGTTCCGGGCCTCGGCCCGGGATGACGGAAGACCGCTAAATTCGGTCGCGCGTGGTCTGGCGCCGCGTTTCGGCGTGGGTGGCCGCGAAGAACGCGCGCGCGGCGTCGCAGTCCCGGCCGATGCCCGCCTTCAGGGCGTCGAGGCTGTCGTACCGGAGCTCGTCGTGCAGTTTGTGCAGCAGGTCCACGCGGATGATTTTACCGTAGCCCCCTTCTTCCCCGAGGGGCTCGGGCCATCGCAGGCAGTGCGTTTCGAGCAGCACGCGCCCGCCGTTCACGTCGGCCGGGTCGAGCGACGGCCGGATGCCGAGATTCGCCACGCCCTCGAGCGGCTGCTGCGCCAGGCCATGCACGTGCACGGCGAAGATGCCGCCGGCGGCCGGCTTCCAGTGGGCAAAGCGCAGGTTGAGCGTCTTGAAACCCAGCTCGCGGCCGAGCTTGCGGCCGTGCACCACGTGGCCGCTGATGCTGTAGGGGCGGCCGAGCAGGGCCGTGGCGCCCGCCATGTCGCCGCGGCCCAGCGCATCGCGCACCGCCGAGCTCGAAACGCGCAACCCGTGCACCTGGTAGCTGTTCATGCGGGCCACGTCGAAGCCCTGGCGGCTGCCGGCCGAGTCGAGCATCCCGTAGTCGCCGGCCCGCTTCGCGCCGAAGCGGAAATCGTCGCCCACGAGCACGTACTTCGCGCCCAGGCCGCGCACGAGCACTTCGTCGACGAACGCCTCGGGAACCAGGCTGGACAATTGCGCATCGAACTCGAGGACGATGCACTGCTGCACACCGCAGCGGGCGAGTTCGGTGAGCTTGTCGCGCAGCGTCGCGACGCGCGCCGGGGCGACTTCGGGCTTGCGCATGACGCCTGCGAAATAGTCGCGCGGGTGCGGCTCGAAAGTGAGCACGCAGCTCGGCACGCCCCGATGGCTCGCTTCGTTGTTCAGGAGGGCGAGCATCGCCTGGTGGCCCCGGTGCACGCCGTCGAAGTTGCCGATCGTGAGGGCGCACGCCGGGGCGACGCCTGGGTGGTGGAAGCCGCGGAAGATGCGCATCGGGCGTGGATTATCTTTTTGATAGCACGCGCAGCCCACCGGTCAAGGCGCGGAGGCTGCCGGGGTGCCACCGTCGTGTCGTCAAAACAGGGTATATTGTGCTTGACGGCGCGCGAATGCGCTGCCGCCTCGCGTTTTCCTGTGCTATCAAGTTGTCGCAAGGAGCCGTGTCTTGAAGGTGTTGAAGCTGTCCGCGCAGGGTCTGCCCCAGTCCTGGATCTCGCTGGAGCAGGCCGTGCTGCACTACGCCGCCGACCAGGTCCGCTGGGAAGCCGGTGCCGAAGTGGCCGTGTTCCGCGGCGGGCACAACGCGGCTACGGGGCGGCAGTCGGTGATCACGGTCAACAGCATCATCGGCACGAAGGGCGTGCCCAACATCAACCCCTTCGAGCTGAAGCCGGGCCTCACCAACGGCAAGCTCTTCGCGCGCGACCGCAACGTGTGCGCCTATTGCGGCGGCCATTTCCACGAGGAAGAGCTCACGCGCGAGCACGTGATTCCGTTCGCGCAGAACGGGCGCGATCACTGGATGAACGTGGTCACCGCCTGCCGCGCGTGCAATCACCGCAAGGGCAACCGCACGCCCGAGCAGGCGGGCATGCACCTGCTCTACGCGCCCTACATCCCGAGCCTCTGGGAAGACTTCATCCTGCGCAACCGTCGCATCCTCGCCGACCAGATGGAGTTCCTCATGGCGCACCTGCCGAAGAGTTCGCGCCTTTATTCGTGACGGGGCCGGCTTTCGGCCCGTGTTTCAGGATTCGCCGGGCACGCCGGCCGCTTCGCGCAAGGCGGCCCTCAGCGGCCCGAGCCGCTGCAGCGTCTCGCTCCATTGGCGTCCCCCGGCCATGCCGCCGTCCAGGACGAGCGCGTGGCCATTGAGGAAGCGAGCCTCCTGCCCCGCCAGAAAGAGCACCGCCCGCGCCACGTCCTCGGGCATGCCGGGGCGGCGCAGCGGCTGCGCGGTGGCAAGCACCTTCTCCATGACGGGCACCGTGCGCCGCGCCGCCTCGGGCGGCAGGCCGATGGCCTTGCCGTAGACGGGCGTCGCGATGGCGCTCGGGCACACGCAGTTCACCCGCACGCCGCTTTCCCCAAGCTCGATCGCGACGCTGCGGGTCATGTGAATGACGGCGGCCTTGCAGACGCTGTAGGCGTGGCCCGCGAAGCCCACCTGCAGCCCGGCCGCGCTCGCGTTGTTGACGATGCTGCCGGCCCGCTGGGCCTTCATCAGGGGCGCGGCGTGCTTCGTGCAGAGGAAGACGCCTCGCACCATGACGGCAACGGCCTCGTCCCAGTCGGCGGTCTCCACCGATTCGATCGGCGCGAACGGGCCGGGAATGCCGGCGTTGTTGAAGAGGAGGTCCAGCCGCCCGAACCGCTGCAGCGTGAAGTCCATGAGCCCGCGGACGTCCGCGTCGATCCTCACGTCGCAATGGCGGTAGGCCACGGCGTCGCCCAATTCCTGCGCGAGGGCTTCACCGCGCTCGTCGTCGATATCGGCGACGACGACGCGCGCGCCTTCTTCCGTGAAGAGCCGAACGGCTGCTTCGCCGATCGCGCCGGCTCCGCCCGTGACGATGGCGATCTGGTCCTTCAACCGGTCCATGTCGTCTTTCTACCCGGACCGGCCCGGGCGCGCCGGGCCGGATGCGCGGATCAGGCGAACACGCCGGCCGTGTCCTGCATTCTTTCGGAGACTTCGCCGAGGTGGTGCAGGGTATCCCCGAACGTGAGCTCCAGGACGGTGAGCTTCCTGAAGTAGTGGCTGCCGATGTATTCGTCGGTGACGCCGATGCCGCCGTGCATCTGCACCGACTGCTGGCCGATGAAGCGCATGGCGACGCCCAGCTGGTACTTCGCGCGTGAGAGCGCGCGTCGCCGCTCGGTGGCCGACGCGTTCAGCTTGAGCGACGCGTAGTAGCTCATCGACCGGGCGAGCTCGAGCTGCATCTTCATGTCGGCCACGCGATGGCGCAGCGCCTGGAAGGTCGCGAGCGTCACGCCGAACTGCTTGCGCGTGTTGAGGTACTCCACGGTCACGTCCATGGTCTTGTCCATCACGCCGACCGCTTCGGCGCAGACCGCCGCGATGCCGACATCCACCGCGTGTTCGAGCGCAACCAGGCCGTCGGCCGTGACGAGCACGGCGGGCGACTGGTTGAACTTCACCTCGGCCGCGCGCGCGCCGTCCTGCGTGCCGTAGCCGCGCGTCTCGACGCCCGGGGCCGACCGTTCCACGAGAAAGAGCGCGAGCCTGCCGTCCGCCAGCGCCGGGACGATGAAAGCGTCGGCCTTGTCGCCCGCGGGCACCACGCTCTTGGAGCCGCTCACGTGCCACGAGGCGCCCGCGTGCACGGCCTGCGTTTCGCACACGTCGAGGCGATAGCGTGCGCCGCGCTCCTGGTGCGCGAGCACGATGATCGCTTCGCCCGATGCGAGCGGCGGCAGCCACTTCGACTTCACCTCCTCGCTCGCGTACGCGCCGAGCGTGCCGCTCGCCACCAGCGTGTGCGCGAGCGGCTCGAGCACGATGCCGCGGCCGAGCTCTTCCATCGCGACCATCGCCTCCACCGGCCCCATGGCCATGCCGCCGTGCTGCTCGGCGACGTAGAGGCCCGCGAGGCCCAGCTCGGCAAGCTCGCCATAGGCGCCGCGATCGAAGCCGCCCGCCTTCGCGATCTCGCGCCGCCGCTCGAACGAGTAGCTGCGCTCCACCCACTTGCGCACCGCGTCGCGCAGCGCCTGCTGGTCGTCGGAGAATTCGAAGTCCATCTTGCTTTTCCTTCAGTTGTCCATGACCGCGGCCACCCGCGACGCACGCAAGGCGCGGTACGTTCGAGTGCACCCGCGCAACCGGCTTTGCCGGGCCGCTGGGTGCGCCCCCTCGAGGGGGAGGCGCCGAAGGCGCTTCGGGGGTGGGCCTTCCATTTCAGCCCAGCACCACTTGCGCCACGATGTTGCGCTGCACTTCGTTGCTGCCGCCGTAGATCGTGGTCTTGCGATAGTTGAAGTAGGTCGAGGCGAGCGGCGCGATGTAGGCGGCGCCCACGTATTCGCCCTGCCAGCCCGCTTCCATCGCTTCGTGGATGAGGGGCACGGCATACGGGCCCGCCGCGAGCATCATGAGTTCGGTGTAGCGCTGCTGGATTTCCGAGCCCTTGATCTTCAGGAGCCCCGCGATGTCGAGCGGATTCTTGCCCGACTTCTCGGCCGAGAGCACGCGCAGCACGAGCATTTCGAGCGCCACGACGTCGACTTCGAGCTTCGCGATCTCGTCGCGAAAGCGCCGGTCCTCGTAGACTCCCTCGCCCTTCGCGATCCGTTTGAGCCGCTCGAGTTCGCGCTTGGCGCGGTTCACGTCGGCGATGTTGGTGCGCTCGTGCGAGAGCAGGTGCTTCGCGTAGGTCCAGCCCTTGTTCTCCTCGCCGATCAGGTTGTCCGCCGGCACCTCGACGTTGTCGAAGAAGACTTCGTTCACCTCGTGGCCGCCATCGAGCATGGTGATCGGTCGCACCGTGACGCCGGGGGACTTCATGTCGATGAGGAGAAACGAGATGCCGGTCTGAGGCTTGCCTTCGCTCGAGGTGCGCACGAGGCAGAAGATCCACTCGCCGTACTGCGCGAGCGTGGTCCACGTCTTCTGGCCGTTCACGACGTACTTGTCGCCCCGGCGCTCGGCGCGCGTCTTGAGCGACGCGAGGTCGGAGCCCGAGCCCGGCTCGCTGTAGCCCTGGCTCCACCACACCTCGCCGCTCGCGATGCCGGGCAGGAAGCGCTTCTGCTGCTCGGGCGAGCCGAAAGCCATGATCACGGGCGCCACCATGACCGGTCCGAAGGGCACGACGCGCGGTGCGCCGGCCAGCGCGCACTCTTCTTCGAACAGGTGCTTCTGCACCGCAGTCCAGCCCGGTCCGCCGAATTCCTTCGGCCAGCCATAGCCGAGCCAGCCTTTCCTGCCCAGGATCTTCGCCCAGCGCTGCATGTCGTCGCGCGACAGGTGCAGGGCGTTGTGCACCTTGTGGGCGATGTCGTGCGGCAAGTTCTCGCGCACCCAGGCGCGAACGTCTTCGCGAAACCGCTGTTCTTCGGGGGTGAATGCCAGGTCCATTCGGATGTCTCCAGGTACGGTGCCCAGTTTACGCACGGTCGTGCTATTCGGTGTGTCCGGGTGGCGACATCCCGAGCTCGCGGCACAGGCTGGCCACTGCCGAGCGCAACTGCGCGACTTCGTTTTCGAGCGCGGCCACGCGCTGCTCCAGTGCCGCGCCGCCCGGCTCCCGCGCGGCTTGTGCTTGCGCCAATGCCATGTCGACCGGCCCGCACAAGAGGTGCGCCCAGCGCTGTTCACGCGCACCCGGCGCGCGCGGCAGCTTCACGACGAGCGGGCCGCCCTTGTCCTCGGACCGTTCGCTCAATTCGTCGAGGAACGCTTCGACGGAGGAGATGTCCGCGAATCGGTACCACCGTTCGCTGTTGATGCGCAGCTCCCCCGCCGTCTGGGGACCGCGCAGCATGAGCAGGCCCAGCAGCACCGCGGACTGCTCCGGCACGCCGACACCGCGCTGGAAGTTGTGTTCCCACCGCGCGACGCGGCTGCCGCTCGACTGGAAGACGAGCGAGAGCTGCCTGAGCGACTCGAGCGCTTCCTGCGCTTCGGTCTCGCTCACGGTCATGAGCGGCTCGCGGCTTGTCTTCTGGTTGCAGCCGGCCGCGAGCGCGTTCAGCGACAGGGGGTAGCTGTCGGGCACGGTGCGGGCTTTTTCCATCAGCGTGCCGAGCACGCGCGCTTCGATGACGGTGAGAGGTCTCATGGGCGCAGAAGAGAGTGCAAGTGTGCAGGGATAATCGAGGCTTCCATGAAGAACATCGTGATTCTCATCTCGGGCGGAGGCTCCAACATGGCGGCGATCGTCCGCGCGGCCGAGCGCGACGACTGGCGCAGGACGCATGATGCCCGGATCGCGGCCGTGATCAGCAATCGTCCCGAAGCCCAGGGCCTCGCGTTCGCACGCGACGAGCTTATCGCCACCGAGGTCGTGGACCACAAGCAGTTCCATTCTCGCGAGGCGTTCGACGAAGAGCTCGCGCGACGGGTCGACGTGCATCAGCCGTCGCTGGTGGCGCTGGCGGGCTTCATGCGCATCCTCACGCCGGCGTTCGTGGCGCGCTACAGCGGCCGCATGCTCAACATCCATCCGTCGCTCCTGCCGGCATTTCCCGGCCTCCACACGCACCAGCGCGCGCTCGACGCGGGCTGCAAGGTGGCCGGCTGCACGGTGCACCAGGTGACGGCCGAGCTCGACTACGGGCCGATCCTCGAGCAGGCTGTCGTTCCGGTCCTCGAAGGCGACACGGCCGAGGCGCTTGCCGCGCGCGTGCTCACGCAGGAGCACGTGATCTATCCGCGCGCCATCGCGCGGCTCCTGCCTTCGCTGTAGCCACGATGCATCCCAAGGCTTTGCTGGACGCGTGCGCCGAGCTGCTCGCGCAGGTGCTGAAGTTCGATCACCCGGCCGACGCGGTGGTGTCGCGCTACTTTCGCGAGCATCGCTCGCTCGGCCCGCGCGAGCGCGCGACGCTCGCCGAGACCGTCTACAACGTGCTGAGGCGCAAGCTCCTCTTCGAGCATTTCGCCCCTTCCGGCAGCGGCCCGAAGGAGCGGCGCCTCGCGATCCTCGGCTTCGCGGGGACGCGCGACTATCTGAAGAGCGCGCTCTCGCAGCCCGAAAAGCACTGGCTCGACGAGTGCGATTCCATCGACGCCGGCAACCTGCTGGAGCGGCACCGCCACAACCTGCCGGAATGGCTCGCGCAACCGCTGAAAGAAGAGCTGGGCGGGGAGTTCTGGCCGCTCGTGGAGGCGTTGAGCCGGCCCGCGCCGCTCGACATCCGCGTGAACGGCTTCACCGACAAGCGCGACGACGTCCAGCGCGAGCTCGAACTCGCCGGAGTCGAGTCCGTGCCGACGCCCTATTCGCCGTGGGGCTTGCGCCTGGCCGACAAGCCGGCGCTCACGCGGCTGGACGCGTTCGCCCGCGGCGCGATCGAGGTGCAGGACGAAGGCTCGCAGCTGCTTGCGCTCCTCACCGATGCGAAGCGCGGGCAGATGGTCGTGGACTTCTGCGCGGGCGCGGGCGGCAAGACGCTCGCGCTCGGAAGCGCGATGCGCAACACCGGGCGGCTCTATGCGTTCGACGTCTCGGCGCACCGGCTCGATGCGCTCAAGCCGCGCCTTGCGCGCAGCAAACTCTCCAACGTCCACCCCGCCGCGATCGCGCACGAGCGCGACGACCGCGTGAAGCGCCTCGCGGGCAAGATCGACCGGGTGATCGTCGATGCGCCCTGTTCGGGGCTCGGAACGCTGCGCCGCAACCCGGACCTGAAATGGCGGCAAAGCCCGAAGGCGATCGAGGAGCTCGCGGCCAAGCAGAAGGCGATCCTCGAAAGCGCCGCGCGACTGCTGAAGCCCGGCGGCAGGCTCGTCTATGCGACCTGCAGCCTGCTTCGTCAGGAAAATGAAGGCATCGCGGAGGCGTTCACCGCGGCGCACGCCGACTTTGCCCCGGTTCCGGTCGGCGGGCTCCTCGCGCAACTGAAGGTCCCGAGGGCGGAGACGCTCGTTGCCGGCGAAGGCGGCCTTTATCTGCGCCTCTGGCCGCACCGGCACGCGACCGACGGTTTCTTCGCCGCCGTGTGGCAGAAGTCCTGATTTGGGTCAAAGCGCCGGCCGGCTGTGAAAATTCTCAGCCCGCCTTCGAACCCCGGGCCTTAGAATCCCTCCAAAGAAGGATTCGTCCTGACTTTCCCAACCGAGGAGACTTCCCCGATATGTTGCTTCCCGACTGGGCCGTGCTGAACGCGGCCATCGACTGGCTCGCGCACGGCTTCTGGAACCTGTCGTGGTGGCAGATCGTCATCTATACGCTGGTGACGACGCACATCACGATCGCCAGCGTCACGATCTTCCTGCACCGCAGCCAGGCCCACCGCGCGCTCGACCTGCACGCGATTCCCTCGCACTTCTTCCGCTTCTGGCTGTGGCTCGGAACGGGCATGGTGACGAAGGAATGGGTGGCGATCCACCGCAAGCACCACGCCAAGTGCGAGACGCCGGACGATCCCCACAGCCCGCAGACGCGCGGCATCGAGAAGGTGTTCTGGCAAGGCGCGGAGCTGTATCGCGACGAAGCGAAGAACCTCGAGACCTTGAAGAAGTTCGGCCACGGCACGCCCGACGACTGGATCGAGCGCAACCTGTACACCCGCTACAGCTGGCAGGGCGTGGGCCTCATGCTGATCCTCAATGTCGCGCTCTTCGGCGCGGCGGGTCTGGCGGTGTGGGCTGTGCAGATGGCGTGGATTCCGGTCACCGCGGCCGGGATCATCAACGGCATCGGCCACTACTGGGGCTACCGCAATTACGAGGCGCCCGACGCGAGCACGAACATCTCGCCGTGGGGCATCCTGATCGGCGGCGAGGAGCTGCACAACAACCACCACACGTATCCCACTTCGGCGAAATTCTCGGTGAAGCGCTACGAGTTCGACATCGGGTGGATTTACATCCAGCTCATGCGCAAGGTGGGGTGGGCCACCGTGAAGAAGGTGCCGCCGAAGCTCGTCCTGGGCGAGAT
Source organism: Ramlibacter sp. (assembly GCF_035548915.1). Lineage (GTDB taxonomy): Bacteria > Pseudomonadota > Gammaproteobacteria > Burkholderiales > Burkholderiaceae_C > Ramlibacter. The sequence continues at coordinate 90,211 of NZ_DASZSE010000019.1, forward strand.
CAAGGCCGTGGCCGACGAGCGAACGCTCGAGGCGCTCATCGCCAACCGCTACGAAGTCATGGCGCGCTACGCCCGCGAAATGAAGCGCGCCTGCCAGGCGGAGCTCTCGCAGATGAAGGCGCGCGGTCAGGACTTCTCCGCTCTGAAGGCGGCCCGGCGCTGGCTGCATCGCGATAGCGACAAGCTCACGCCGGCGGCGCGCACCCAGCTTGCCGAGGCGCGCGCGGCGCATCCGGTGCTCGACAAGATGATGGCCATGCGCGAGGAGCTGCGCCAGATGTGGCTCAACACGTCGCATTCGCGCGAACAGCTCGCCGTGGACCTGCAGGCGTGGTGCCGCCGGGCCGAGGAAAGCGGGATCGAGGCGCTCAGCCAGTTCTCGATGAAGCTGCGGGCCGTCCACGCCTGAGCCAGCGATTCGAGTCCGAACGAAAGCCCGCGCGAGCGGGCTTTTTTCATGTCTGTCACGGCTGACGATACTTTCCGTCACGACCACATGGATTTGGGGTACGCGTCGGACACGGCATGGATACGCAGCCGGTGTGCAATGGGGGCAACCGCGGAATTTTTCCGCGGAAGGAGCGCATCATGAAAAAACTGATTCTCGCTGCAGCGGCGGCCGCGGCTGTCGCGGCGGCCGCACCCGTGTTCGCGCAAGGAGCGGAGTGCCAGGCCGGTTCGGCCTACGGGACTCCGGCGGGATGCCCGTCGAACGGAACGCCGCCGGCGCTCACGTACAACAGCGGTTCGCCCGTCTTCGTGCCGGGGTATCCGACCACCGTCGTGCCGCAGTACGACGATTCGTATGCGAATGGCGTGCCCTATGCGTACGACGTGCCGCGAAGCACGCACCGGTACCGGCACCTGCACCGCACCCGCAACGACCGCGACGGCGATGGGGTGGTGAACTGGCAGGACCGTTACCCGGACGATTCGCGCTGGCGGTGAAAGGGGAATGAAAGAGCCCCGCGCGGGGATGAAATGACGCGCGCCGCTTTGCGGCGCCAAGTCATTTCAACTTCACTTCCTTGTATTCGACGTGCTTGCGTGCCTTCGGGTCGAACTTCATGATCGACATCTTCTCAGGCATCGTCTTCTTGTTCTTGCTCGTCGTATAGAAGTGGCCGGTGCCGGCCGTGGATTCCAGCTTGATCTTTTCGCGTCCGCCTTTGGCTGCCATCTCGTCACTCCTGAATTAGGCCTGGCCGCGGGCACGCATGTCCGCCAGCACGGCATCGATGCCATTCTTGTCGATGAGGCGCAGCGCGGCGCTCGACACGCGCAGACGCACCCAGCGGTTCTCGCTCTCGACCCAGAAACGGCGGTATTGCAGGTTCGGCAGGAACCGGCGCTTGGTCTTGTTGTTGGCGTGGGAGACGTTGTTTCCCACCATCGGCTTCTTGCCCGTGACTTCGCATTCGCGTGCCATTGCAGCACTCCTACTTGCCGCCCGGTCGCGCTCGCGTACCGGGCTCACCTCGCCACTGCGGGGGCGGTGTCCGGCTGGGAGAAACCCAGCAAAGCCGATCATTATAGCTCTGCCCGCGCAATCCGCCTCGACGCCGGTCTGCGACGCCGGCTACTCCTGCTCCAGAAACCTCTGCGCATCCAGCGCCGCCATGCACCCCGTGCCCGCGCTCGTGATCGCCTGGCGATACACGTGGTCCTGCACATCGCCGGCCGCAAAGACGCCCGGCACGCTCGTCATGGTCGCGAAGCCCGCAAGACCCGACTTCGTGAGGATGTAGCCGTCCTTCATCTCCAGCTGTCCCTGGAAGATGTCGGTATTGGGATGGTGGCCGATCGCGATGAAGCAGCCCTGCAGCGCGAGGTCTTCCGTCTCGCCGGTGCGCGCGTCCTTCAGACGCACACCGGTCACGCCCGTCGCATCGCCCAGCACTTCATCGAGGGTCTTGAACAGCTTCAGCTCGATCTTTCCCTCGGCCACCTTGTGCTTCACCTTGTCGATGAGAATCGGCTCGGCGCGAAACTTGTCGCGGCGATGCACGAGAAATACCTTGCTCGCGATGTTCGAAAGATAAAGCGCCTCTTCGACCGCGGTGTTGCCGCCGCCGATCACCGCCGTCACCTGGTTGCGATAGAAGAATCCGTCGCACGTGGCGCACGCGCTCACGCCCTTGCCCATGAAAGCGCTTTCAGACGGCAGCCCCAGGTACTTCGCCGAGGCGCCGGTCGCGATGACGAGCGCGTCGCAGGTGTACTCGCCGCTGTCGCCCCTCAGCCTGAAGGGCCGCTTCGACAGATCCACCGCGGCGATGTGGTCGAACACGATCTTCGTCTTGAAACGCTCGGCGTGTTCGAGGAAGCGCTGCATCAGCTCCGGGCCCTGCACGCCGTTCACGTCGGCGGGCCAGTTGTCCACGTCGGTGGTGGTCATCAACTGGCCGCCTTGCGCGATGCCGGTGACAAGCAGCGGCTCGAGGTTGGCGCGAGCTGCGTAGACGGCGGCGGTGTAGCCCGCGGGGCCGGAGCCGAGAATCAGGACTTTGGCGTGCTGCGTGGTGGTCATGGGTCGAGTGTCCTGTAGGGGAAATGCCACAGGACGGTGTACATTTTGGGTCGTGCGGCCGAGTATCGACCGCGAAGCAGGCATGATGCCTCGCGTAATTCCTATTCGCGCGATTGTAAGAACCCATGGCCGCAGATCACGGAGGGTCTTGAGACATGTCGATGCTGTCCAACCTGGAGCTGATTCGCCGGGTGCCGCTGTTCGCTCTGCTGACATCCTCCCAGGCCGAATCGGTAGCGGAGGCAGTCGTCAAGCGGCGTTGCAAGCGCGGCGAAGTCATCGTCGAGCAGGGCGAGAAGTCCAACACGCTCTTCATCATCCTCACGGGTCGCGTGCGGGTCGTCACGTCCGACAAGCGCGGCCGCGAAGTGATTCTCGCCACGCTCAATCCGGGCGACTACATCGGCGAGATGAGCCTGATCGACAACGAGCCGCATTCGGCCACCTGCCGCGCGGAAGTGCAGACCGACATGCTCACGCTCGGCCGCGCGGAGTTCGCGCGCTGCCTGCCGGAAAACAGCTCGATGGCCTACGCGATCATGCGCGGGCTCGTACAGCGGCTGCGCCAGGCGGACCGCAAGATCGAATCGCTCGCGCTCATGGACGTCTACGGCCGCGTGGCCCGGGCGCTGCTCGAATTCGCGCAGCCGGACCGCGAAGGCAACATGACCATCCGCGAACGCATCTCGCGGCAGGACATCGCGAAGATGGTCGGCGCCTCGCGCGAGATGGTGAGCCGCGTGATGAAGGACCTCGAAGACCGCGGTTTCATCGAAACGCGCGAAGACGGCTCGATGCTCGTGAAGGACCGGCTCACGACGCTCGGCTAGCCGAGGCACTCCCACGCGCGCCGTAACACGCGGCCTCTGGATTCCCGCCGTCGCGGGAATGACAATGGCGGTCGATGACGTATTCGCTGAACACCCTGAACGACACCGGCGCAATGCAAGCGCCCCGGCCCGCCGGCCGGCTCACCTACGAACTCGCCTGCGTCGCCGCGGGCGTGGCGATCGCCTTCTGGCTGCTCTCGCTCGCGAGCTACTCGCCGCAGGACGCGGCCTTCTCCACCTCCGGGTCCGGCGCGACCGTGCGGAACTGGGGCGGGCGGCTGGGCGCCTGGCTCGCCGATGCAAGCTACTTCCTCCTCGGCTACTCGGTGTGGTGGTGCGTGGCGCTCGCCATCCGCGGGTGGCTTTCGATGCTCGCCCGCTGGATGCGCGGCCAACCGGCGCCCGAGCCCGCGGCCGGACCTCCGTGGCTGCGGGGCCGCCTCGGGTTCTGGTCGGCACTCGCGCTGCTGCTCGCGGCCAGCACGTCGCTCGAGTGGGCGCGCCTCTATCGCTTCGAGCCGCGGCTGCCGGATCACGCGGGCGGCGCGCTCGGTTTCGTCACCGGGCCGGCGGCGGTGCAGTGGCTCGGCTTTCTCGGCTCGGGGCTCGTGGGCGTGGCGCTGATCGTCGTTGCCGCATCCATCGTCTTTCGCTTTTCGTGGAGCCACGTCGCCGAGCAACTCGGCGCGCGGATCGACGGCTTCATCGGCGCGGTGCGCGAGAAGCGCGAGATTGCCGAGGACGTCGCCGCCGGCCAGCGCGCGGCGAAGGAACGCGAGGAAGTCTTGCACGAGGAACGCGTGGAGATCGAGGAACACCACCCGACGCCCGTGCTGATCGAGCCCACGCTCGTCGAAGTGCCCCGAAGCGAACGCGTCGCGAAGGAAAGGCAAAAGCCGCTCTTTGCCGAAATGCCCGACAGCAAGCTGCCGCAGGTGGATCTTCTGGACAGCGCATCGGGCCGGCAGGAGACGGTGTCGGCCGAGACGCTCGAGATGACTTCGCGCCTGATCGAAAAGAAGCTGAAGGACTTCGGCGTCGAAGTGCGTGTCGTCGCCGCGGCGCCGGGGCCCGTCATCACGCGCTACGAGATCGAGCCCGCCACCGGCGTGAAGGGCTCGCAGATCGTGAACCTCGCGAAGGACCTCGCGCGGTCGCTCTCGCTCGTGTCGATCCGCGTGATCGAGACGATCCCCGGCAAGAACTTCATGGCGCTCGAACTGCCCAACGCGAAGCGGCAGTCGATCCGCCTTTCGGAAATCCTCGGCTCGCAAGCCTACAACGAAGCCAAGTCGATGCTCACGCTCGGCCTCGGCAAGGACATCGTCGGCAACCCCGTCGTCGCGGACCTCGCGAAGATGCCGCACGTGCTGGTCGCGGGGACCACGGGCTCGGGCAAGTCGGTGGGGATCAACGGGATGATCCTGTCGCTGCTGTACAAGGCCGAGGCACGCGACGTGCGCGTGCTCATGATCGATCCGAAGATGCTCGAGATGTCGGTCTACGAAGGCATCCCGCATCTGCTCGCGCCGGTAGTGACCGACATGCGCCAGGCGGCCAACGGCCTCAACTGGTGCGTGATGGAGATGGAGCGCCGCTACAAGCTCATGAGCAAGCTGGGCGTGCGCAACCTCGCGGGCTACAACCATAAGATCGACGAGGCGAAAGCCCGGGACGAGTTCATCCACAACCCGTTCTCGCTCACGCCCGACAGTCCCGAGCCGCTCGACCGGCTGCCGCACATCGTGGTCGTGATCGACGAGCTCGCCGACCTCATGATGGTGGTCGGCAAGAAGATCGAGGAGCTGATCGCGCGGCTCGCGCAGAAGGCGCGCGCGGCGGGCATCCACCTCATCCTCGCGACGCAGCGCCCGAGCGTGGACGTGATCACGGGCCTCATCAAGGCCAACATCCCGACGCGCATCGCGTTCCAGGTGTCGAGCAAGATCGACAGCCGCACGATCCTCGACCAGATGGGTGCCGAGGCGCTGCTCGGCATGGGCGACATGCTCTACATGGCGAGCGGCACGGGCTTGCCCGTGCGCGTGCACGGCGCCTTCGTGAGCGACGAAGAGGTGCATCGCGTGGTTGCGTACCTGAAGGAGCAAGGCGGCGAGCCGAACTACATCGAAGGCGTGCTGGAAGGCGGCGTGCTCGATGGCGAGGATGGCGGCGCGGCCGCGGTCGGCGAAGGCAGCGGCGAGAACGATCCGCTCTACGACCGCGCCGTGGAGATCGTGCTCAAGAACAACAAGGCGAGCATCTCGCTCGTGCAGCGGCACCTCTCGATCGGCTACAACAAGGCCGCGAACCTGCTGGAGGCGATGGAGAAGGCCGGGCTGGTGAGCGCGATGAACGGGCGCGGGCAGCGCGAGATCCTGGTGCGCTCGGGCGCGGAGTAGGACTCCTCCGGCGTCACCACGGGTTGCCGTGCCGTGCGGGCGCAGCGCAACGGGAAGACAATGCACCTCATGAAGAAACTTCTCATGGCCGTGCTCGCCTTCTGTTGGGCAGGCGTCTCGATGTCCGCCTTCGCAGGCGGCATGGATGCGCTCGAATCGTTCATCCGCAATGCGAAGACCGGCCACGCCGAATTCACGCAGACCGTGACCTCGCCCGCGCGCGAAGGTCAGGCGGCCCGCACCAGGAATTCATCGGGCACGTTCGACTTCCAGCGGCCGAACCACTTCCGCTTCATCTACCGCAAGCCCTTCGAGCAGACGCTGGTGGCTGATGGCGAGACGCTCTGGCTCTACGATCAGGACCTGAACCAGGTGACCGCGCGCCGGCAGGCGAAGGTGCTGGGGTCGACTCCCGCGGCGTTGATCGCGGCTTCGCCGGACATCGAGACCCTGAGGAAGGACTTCGAGCTGCAGGAGCTGCCCGCGCAGGACGGCATGCAGTGGGTGCAGGCGACACCCAGGACGCGCGATGGGCAGCTTCGGAGCATGAAAGCGGGATTTCGCGGCGACGAGCTGGCGGTGCTCGAGATCTTGGACGGATTCGGTCAGCGCTCGGTGATGCGCTTCAGCGGGATGCAGCTGAATGGCGGCGTATCCGCGGATTCGTTCCGTTTCACGCCGCCCACCGGTGTGGACGTGGTGAAGCAGTAACTCGTCGTCGGCCCGCCGTCATCCCCGCCCTCACCGTCATCCCCGCTCTCACCGTCATCCCCGCTCTCACCGTCATCCCCGCCCCCACCGTCATCCCCGCCCCCACCGTCATCCCCGCGAAGGCGGGGATCCAGAGCCCCCTCCGCTTCCCGCGCCCTCGATTCCCGCCTGCGCGGGAATGACGGCATCGGCCATGCGTTGCAATTCCTTCCTCTCGATGAATTCATCCATCCGCGCCACGAGCCGCCACCACTCGCTTCCATCTTCGCGATAGACCCGAGTCGCGCCCGCGCGCACCAGGATCTTGCGCAGCTCGTCCGCCTCGAAGCCGCCGAGCGCACGCTGCAACGCCTCGAACGAACGATCCGTGAACGACCTGTGCGACAGCAGCATGCGCGCCGTTTCCTCCGCCACGAACTCGGTCTTGTGCTGCGCCCGCATCACTTCGAGCTGGTTCTTCAGCTGCTGCCGGTTCAGCAAATACGTGATCCCGCCGCCCACCAGAGCGCCCAGGAGCGCGGAAAACGTGTGCCAGAGCGGATTGGTGGGGTCCATGCGCGCAAAATATAAACTGCGCAGGTGAGCACGGCCGCCTCCACTCATCCGCCGCTCGCGGAGCGCCTTCGCCCGAAGACCCTGGCCGAAGTGATCGGCCAGCAGCACCTGCTGGGCGAGGGCATGCCGCTGCGCATCGCGTTCGAATCCGGCGAGCCGCACAGCTGCATCCTGTGGGGCCCGCCCGGCACGGGCAAGACGACGATCGCGCGCCTCATGGCCGAAGCGTTCGATGCGAAGTTCATCACCATCAGCGCCGTGCTGGGCGGCGTGAAGGACATCCGCGACGCCGTGGAGCAGGCCCAGATCGCGCAGGCGCACGGACGCAGGACGATCGTGTTCGTGGACGAGGTGCACCGCTTCAACAAGAGCCAGCAGGACGCCTTCCTGCCGCACGTGGAGTCGGGGCTTTTCACGTTCATCGGCGCCACGACCGAGAACCCGTCGTTCGAGGTGGTGTCGGCGCTTCTGTCGCGCTCCGTGGTCTATGTGCTGCAGCCGCTCACCGAAGCCGACCTCGAACGGATCGTGCAACGCGCGCAGGCGATCGATGCGGTGCCGCCGATCGAAGACAAGGCGAGGGCGCGGCTCATCTCCTATGCCGACGGCGACGCGCGGCGGCTTCTGAACACGCTCGAAACGCTCGCGGTCGCGGCGAAGAAGGAAAAGCGCGGCGAGATCACCGACGAGTGGGTGCTCAAGGCGCTTGGCGAGCGCATGCGCCGCTACGACAAGGCCGGCGAACAGTTCTACGACACGATCAGCGCGCTGCACAAGGCGGTGCGCGGATCGGACCCGGATGCGTCGCTCTACTGGTTCGTCCGCATGCTCGATGGCGGGGCGGACCCCCGCTACATCGCGCGGCGGATGATCCGCATGGCCGTGGAAGACGTGGGCCTCGCCGACCCGAGGGCGCTGCGTCTGGCGCTCGATGCCGCCGAGACGTACGAACGTCTGGGCACGCCCGAGGGCGAACTCGCGCTCGCCGAATGCGTGCTGTATCTCGCGGTCGCGCCGAAGTCGAACGCGGTCTACAACGCCTACAGCGAGGCTCGCGCCCTGGTGCGCAAGGACGGCACCCGTGCGGTGCCGCTGCACCTGCGCAATGCCCCCACGCGGCTCATGAAGGACCTGGGCTACGGGCGCGACTACCGCTACGCGCACAACGAGGAGGACGCCTTCGCCGCGGGCGAGACCTACTGGCCCGAAGGCATGGAGCCGCCCGGGTTCTACCGCCCCACGGCGCGTGGCCTCGAGATACGCATCGGCGAGAAGCTCGCCGAATTGCGCGCGCGCAATTCGGCCGCGCGCGACGACAAGGATGAATGAAGGCCATTCGGATCGTGCATTCCACGATGACGAGGCCTCATTTCAAGGGTAAACCCGCGCCTTTGCCGCTGGGTTGCGGTCAGTACCCCGCACTACAATCCCGCCCAGCAACCCGCCCGTGCTTTCCTTGGCGGGTTTTTTGCTAGTTGCGTGCGTGCTTCACGAGAGCACACTCGCCGACAACAGCGGCGCCAGGCCATGCAGGACGGCTTCACGGCACCGCCTCCCGCAAAGTAACGGAGAACGAAGTCTATGGACATCTTGCTGCAGCAGATCATCAACGGTCTGGTCCTCGGCAGCATGTACGCGCTGGTGGCACTCGGCTACACCATGGTGTACGGCATCATCAACCTGATCAACTTCGCGCACGGCGAGGTCCTCATGATGGGGGCCATCACGAGCTGGGTGGTGATCGGCCAGCTGCGCGAGACGTTTCCCGGCATGCCCGGCTGGCTCGTGCTGCTGATATCGATGGTGGTCGCGTGCGCCGCGGCCGCGGTGCTCAACTTCTTCATCGAGAAGATCGCCTACCGGCCGCTTCGCAACAGCCCGAAGCTCGCGCCGCTCATCACCGCCATCGGCATGTCGATCCTCTTGCAGACGCTCGCGATGATCATCTTCAAGCCGAACTACAAGGCCTATCCGACGCTCCTGCCGGCGAAGCCGTTCGAGTTCGGCGGCGCGGTGATCACGGCCACGCAGATCATGATCCTCGTGCTCACCGCGGTGTCGCTCGCCGTGCTGTCGTACATGGTGAACTACACGCGGCTCGGACGCGCGATGCGCGCCACGGCCGAAAACCCGCGCGTCGCGGCGCTGATGGGCGTGAAGCCCGACACGGTCATATCCGCGACCTTCGTGATCGGCGCCGTGCTCGCCACCATCGCGGGCGTGATGTACGCATCGAACTACGGCACGGTGCAGCACACGATGGGCTTCCTGCCGGGCCTGAAGGCCTTTACCGCCGCCGTCTTCGGCGGCATCGGCAACCTCCCCGGCGCGGTGGTGGGAGGCGTGCTGCTCGGCCTCATCGAGGCGATCGGCTCCGGCTACATCGGCACCGTGACCGGTGGCGTGCTCGGGAGCAACTACACCGACATCTTCGCTTTCATCGTGCTGATCGCGATGCTCACCCTGCGTCCCTCGGGCCTGCTCGGCGAACGCGTGGCGGACCGCGCCTGAAGGAGACGCACGACATGGAAGCATTCCTCCGCCGCCAGAACAAGTACGTCGTGTGGGCCGTGTGCACGATCGCCGTGCTCGTGCTGCCGCTCGCGCTGCAGTACGCGGGCAACTTCTGGGTGCGCATCGCCGACTTCGCGCTGCTTTACGTGCTGCTCTCGCTCGGCCTCAACATCGTGGTGGGCTACGCGGGCTTGCTGGACCTCGGCTACGTCGCTTTCTTCGCGATCGGGGCCTACATGTACGGCCTGCTCGCGTCGCCGCATCTCACAGAGGAATTCGAGTGGTTCGCGACGAACTTCCCGGACGGGCTGCACCTGAGCATCTGGCTGTGCATCCCGCTCGGCGCGGCGCTCGCGGGCATCTTCGGCGTGCTGCTGGGCGCGCCCACGCTCAAGCTGCGCGGCGACTATCTCGCGATCGTGACGCTCGGCTTCGGCGAGATCATCCGCGTCTTCATGAACAACCTCGACCGGCCGGTGAACATCACGAACGGCCCCAAGGGGCTTTCGCTGATCGACCCGGTGCGCATCTTCGGCCTGGACCTCGGCAAGCCGCTCGAGATCACCGAGAACTTCACGATCGCATCGGTCACCTGGTACTACTACCTGTTCCTCGTGCTCGTGTTCTTCAGCGTGATCATCTGCCACCGGCTCGAAGTCTCGCGCATCGGCCGCGCCTGGATGGCGATCCGCGAGGACGAGATCGCCGCCAAGGCGATGGGCATCAACACCCGCAACATGAAGCTGCTCGCGTTCGGCATGGGCGCGACGTTCGGCGGCGTCGCGGGGTCGATGTTCGCTGCGTTCCAGGGATTCGTGTCGCCCGAGTCGTTCGCGCTCACCGAGTCGGTGATGATCGTGGCGATGGTCGTGCTCGGGGGCATCGGCCATCTGCCGGGCGTGATCCTCGGCGCGGTCCTGCTTTCCGCGCTGCCGGAAGTGCTTCGCTGGGTCTCGGGCGTCTTCGACCTGCAATCGGTGAGCGGCGGACGGCTCGACCCCGCGATCTTGCGTCAGCTCATGATCGCGCTTGCGATGATCATCGTGATGCTGCTGCGTCCGCGCGGCCTGTGGCCGACACCCGAGCATGGGAAGTCGCTGCAGCGCGAGGCGCCCGCGGCCAAGCCGCAGGTGGCGGCGGCTGAAACGGAGGTCGCGGCATGACGGACGCCGTGCTGCGCGTCAGCGCAATCTCCAAGCGTTTCGGCGGCCTGCAGGCCCTCTCGGACGTCGGCGTCACCATCGAGCGCGGGCAGGTGTACGGCCTGATCGGGCCGAACGGTGCCGGCAAGACCACTTTCTTCAACGTCATCACGGGCCTCTACACGCCCGACAGCGGCACCTTCGAGCTGGGCGGCAAGCCGTACACGCCGAGCGCGGTGCACGAAGTGGCGAAGGCGGGCATCGCGCGTACGTTCCAGAACATCCGGCTCTTCGCGGAGATGACCGCGCTCGAGAACGTGATGGTGGGCAGGCACATCCGAACCCATTCGGGCCTGATGGGCGCCATGTTCCGCACGGCCGCCTTCAAGCAGGAAGAAGCCGAGATCGCCCGGCGCGCGCAGGAACTGCTCGACTATGTCGGCATCGGCAAGCTGGCGCCCTTCAAGGCGCGCACGCTGTCGTACGGCGACCAGCGGCGCCTCGAGATCGCGCGCGCCCTCGCCACCGATCCGCAGTTGCTCGCGCTGGACGAGCCGGCCGCGGGCATGAACTCCACCGAGAAGGTGACGCTGCGCGAGTTGATCGATCGCATCCGCAAGGACGGCCGCACCATTCTTCTCATCGAGCACGACGTGAAGCTGGTCATGGGCCTGTGCGACCGCGTGACCGTGCTCGACTACGGCAAGCAGATCGCGGAAGGCAATCCATACGACGTGCAGCGCAACGAAAAAGTGATCGAGGCCTATCTGGGCCACAGCCACAAGCCGACCGGCACGGCCGCCCCGGTCGCGCCCGCCACGGCACCGGCCGCGGGAGCGCCGGAATGAGCGCGACGCTGCTGAAGGTGAGCGGCCTGAAAGTCGCCTATGGCGGCATCCAGGCCGTGAAGGGCGTGGATTTCGAAGTTCGCGAAGGCGAGCTCGTCACGCTGATCGGCTCCAACGGAGCCGGCAAGACGACGACGATGAAAGCCATCACCGGTCTTCTCGCGCTGAACGACGGCGACATCGAGTATCTCGGGCAGAGCGTCCGCGGGCGCGGCGCGTGGGACCTCGTGAAAAAGGGCCTCGCGATGGTGCCGGAAGGCCGCGGCGTCTTCACGCGCATGTCGATCGCCGAGAACCTACTGATGGGCGCGCACATCCGCGCCGACAAGGAAGGCATCGCGGCGGACGTCGACCGGATCTTCGGCATCTTTCCGCGCCTGAAGGAACGCAAGGACCAGCTCGCGGGCACGCTGTCGGGCGGCGAACAGCAGATGCTCGCCATGGGCCGGGCGCTCATGAGCCGCCCGAAGGTGCTGCTGATGGACGAGCCGTCGATGGGTCTCGCGCCGATCATGGTCGACAAGATCTTCGAGGTGGTGAAAGAAGTCCACGGGCAAGGCGTGACGGTGCTCCTGGTCGAGCAGAACGCGAGCCGCGCGCTCGAGATCGCCGATCGGGGCTACGTCATGGAATCGGGCCTCATCACGATGACCGGCGAGGCCAAGCAGATGCTGAGCGATCCGAAGGTGCGCGCGGCCTACCTGGGCGAGTGATCGCCTCGGGCGCTCCGCCCATGACCTGCGTGGTGGGGTAGCCGTAGCCGTAGCCCGAGGCAGGCGCGTTGCGGGCCATCACATAGCCCGCGTGGATGTACGGCAAGGTCCGCTCGCAGGAGAAGCCGGGCGAGAAGCCGGGCGCGCCGCATGTGAGCTCGTTGCGGGTGCGCCCCGGCAGGAGCCCCAGATAGCCGCGCGTGGAAAAGGTCGCCGGCGCGTCGCGGACCTGTGCCCACACAGGGCCGATCAGTGCGGTCGCACATACGAGGGCCGGCACGGCGCGCGCGACGAACATCTCGCCTCCTGGCGTTCGCTGGGGACTCTGGTTGAGCCACTCTAGTGACGCGCTTGCGCACGCCCTGTCGGACGGGCCTTACGCGCGGCGTAGGAGGGACGCGCTTCGCCTCATCAGTCCACCTTGGCGCCCGAGGCCTTGACCACCTTCTCGTACTTCGCGAGCTCGGCCTTCATGAAGGCCGCGAACTCTTCGGGCGAGGTGGGCACGGGCTCGGCCATCAGATTGCCGAAGCGGGTCTTCACCTCCGGCGACTGCAGTGCGGCGACGAAAGCGTGGTTGTATTTCTGGATGATCTCGTGGGGCGTGCCGGCTGGGGCGACGAGGCCCCACCACGTGTCGATGCCGAAGCCCTTGAGCGTATCCGCAACCGGCGGGACGCCGGGCAGGAAAGGCGATGCATGCAGCGTCGTGACGGCGAGCGCCTTCAGCTTGCCCGCGCGGATGTTGGGGGCGGCCGTGGCGAGGTTGTCGAAGTTGAAATCGACCTGGCCCGAGAGCAGGGCGAGCTGAGCGGGGTTGCCGCCGTTGTAGGGGATGTGCACGGCGAAGATGCCAGCGTCGCGCTTGAACATCTCGCCGGCCAGATGGCCCGCGCTGCCGTTGCCGCCGCTGCCGTAATTGAGCTGCGCCGGATGGGCCTTGGCATAGCCGATCAGTTCGCGCACCGTGTTGATCTTCAGGCGCGCCGCTGTTTCGGAGTTCATCACGAGCACGTTCGGCACCCGGACCATCTGCGTGATCGCGGCGAAGTCCTTCACCGCGTCGTACGGCATGCGGCTGAAGAGCCACGGGTTTATCGCATGGGTCGCCACGGCCGAGATGCCGATGGTCGAGCCGTCCGGCGCGGCCTTGGCGACGACGTCCGCGCCGATGTTGCCGCCGCCTCCCGGCCTGTTTTCGATGATCACGGTGCCGAGCGAGTCCTTCACGCGTTCGGCGAGCAGGCGAGCGGTCGTGTCGATCGGTCCGCCCGGCGCGTACGGGACGACGATGCGGATGGGTTTGGCTTGCGAGAAGGCGGGCGCGGAGGCGGCCGCCGCGGCGGCGCCCAGGAGGAGGTGACGGCGTTTCATGCAGGGATTGTCGCCACTGCGCGGCCGCAATCCCTGTCGTGGAACCCCTTATCAGCCGAAATGATGCACCTGGTCGAAGGAGATGACTTGTTCCCTCGACCCGTTCTCGTGCGCGACCCTGCCCCTGAAAGCGCGGCCGTCCGGTTGAATTTCAAGCGGGATCACGCTTTGCGCGGTCTTCTGCGGCGTGCCGTCGCTCTGGCGTCCGTACATCTGCATAGCCCCGTTGTCTCCCAGCGAACGCCACACGTCATAGCGCGCCCGGTGGCCCAGGAAGTCCAGCTTTTGCCAGTCGTCCTGCGAAGGCCTTTGCGCTTCGGGAAAAGGAGAAAGCGGTTGGCGGGGCACGAAGTCAGCCGGCCGCGGCGGTACGGGTTCGGCTTGCGGAGCGGCGTTGGGCGGGGGCAGCGCGTCCTGCACGCCTGCGAAGGGGTTGGAGGCCACGGGGGTCGCCGGCGTGGCGAAGTCGCCGGTCTGCGCGGGCCGCGCGGCCTGGCGTGCCGGGGAGGATGCGAAGTAGAAGTACGTGACAGAGTGAGTCCACGATTCGATCACGGGGACGTGGGGACTTTGCCGCTTCACGAACGCGTACTCGTCGAAGACCGAAGACGATTGGCTCGTGCGCGCGAAGGAAGCGGAACCCAAGCGGTAAGCGCACACCGAAAATGAGAACGAAGCGGTCGACGAGCTTCTTGCCGAGTGGTACTGATAGCTCGCCTGGTACAGGTCCATGAAGGCGTCTGTGAGGGAGTCGGCGAGGGAGTCGGCGAGGGAGTCGGCGAGGTTGCGCGGTGCGGGCGTGCAGCCCCCCGGCCGGCCGGACGGGACTGTCCACGTTCCCGAGCATTGCGGGCACGTGGCCGCAGCGCTGTCGAGCGCGTAGCCGCCGTAGAAGGTCGAGGAGGTGACACTGACTCTCATGTTCATGGATGGCTCGTTTCAGACCAGGTTGTTGCTGAGGAGTTCGCCGGGCTGGGCGTGGGGACGGTCGGTGTGTTGCGCACGCGCTTGATTGCGCGCCGCGATGTGGTCGCCCAGCATGTCGACGATCCGGCGGGCGTTGTCCGTGCCCGCGACGAGCGGCACCGACAGGCGCAGCGCGGCACGTCGCGAGCCCGGCACGAGCGCGTAAGTGCCGGCTTCCGGGCTCAGATGGGCATTGGCCTCCAGCAGGCGGCGGAACACGGCTGACGCGTCGTCCTCCGGAACCTCGTCGAGCTCCGCCAGGATGCCGATGATCGGCGGGTCTCGGTGCGTGTGATGCTGGAAGTGGAACTGCACGCCATCGGACTCGACGGCACCCGCCTCGAGCAGCTTGCCGGCGTCGAGCCCCAGCAGGACGGCGACTTCGCTCATCACTTGCGAATAGAGATCGGGAGGGTTGTCAGGTCCGGTGTTCATGAACGGTGCGCGTAGGCGGGTCGCAGCATCGGAGAAAGGGTGACTTTCATCCTACGTACCGGCAGTGCCGCCGTCGCCATACGAACGTATCGCCGCGCGATCCGCCCCTCGCCTCTCTCCTGCCCCGGCCCCGCGGGGCTCTTCAGCCCTGGTGCTTCTCGGCTTCCGTCGTGAATGCGTCCGCGTAGAACGCGTCCGGCGGCAGGCCCGCGAGCGCGCTGTAGTCCTCGCGCGCCGAATCCACCACGACCGGCGCGCCGCAGGCGTACACCTGAAAGTCCGACAGATCGGGGAAGTCCTCGAGCACGGCCTTGTGCACGAAGCCCGTGCGCCCGGTCCAGTTGTCCTCGGGCAGAGCGTTCGAGACCACGGGCACGTACGAGAGGTTCGGCATCTCGGCCACGCGCGCGCGCACCCACGCGTCCATGTACAGGTCGGCCGGCCGCCGGCCGCCCCAGTAGAGCGTCGCATCGCGCTGCACGCCCTTGAACTGCATGTATTCGATCAGTGCCTTGATCGGTGCGAAGCCCGTACCGGAGGCGAGCAGGATCATCGGCTTGGCGGAATCCTCGTCGCGCAGGTAGAAGCTGCCGAAAGGTCCTTCGACGCGAAGGATCTCCTTTTCCTTCATCGCGTTGAAGACGTGGTCGGTGAATTTCCCGCCCGGCATGTGGCGGATGTGCAGTTCCACGTGCGGACCGTTGTGCGGCGCGTTGGCCATCGAGTAGCTGCGCCTTGCGCCGTCGCGCAGGATGAATTCGATGTACTGGCCCGCGTGATAGCGCAGCGTGTCGTTGGCGGGCAGCTGCAGCTTCACCACCATCACGTCGTGCGAGA
The DNA here is from genome assembly GCF_035548915.1 of Ramlibacter sp. Taxonomy (GTDB): domain Bacteria; phylum Pseudomonadota; class Gammaproteobacteria; order Burkholderiales; family Burkholderiaceae_C; genus Ramlibacter. Next base: position 106,068 of record NZ_DASZSE010000019.1, read on the forward strand.
CCTTCTCGAGCGTCGCGACGCGCGAGGGCATCTTGCGCACCGGAAACGCGCTTTCGTCCGTGATCTGGCGCGATTCGATCACGACATCGGTCTGCGCCACGCCGCAGCAGGTGAGGATGTAGCCCGCCGCAGCTTCCTCGGCCGAGAGGGCCTTGCTCGAATGCGGCCCGAGCACGACGGTGCCATCGAGCTTCTTGCACTTGCACGAGCCGCAGGCGCCGTCCTTGCAGCCGTAGGGCATGCCGATGCCCTGGCGGATCGCGGCCTGCAGGATCGGCTCGCCGGCATTCGCCGTGAACTGGCGGCCGCTCGGCTGCGCGGTGATGGTGAACGGGCCGGCGCTCTCGGGCGGTGTCATCTTTGGGTATCCTCGGGCTCGTTTTTCCTTGAGCGCTGCACCGGATTTTGCCTTCAAACCAGAACCCACTCGGAGCGCTGCCCGCGCGATTCCGGCGAGAGCGCGTACTCATCGTCGGCTGCGGCGACGTCGGCGTGCGCGCGGCCCGGCTGATGAAAGGCCGCATGCGCGTGCTCGCGCTCACGACGAGCGCCTCGCGCGCGGACGAGCTGCGTTCGCTCGGCATCGTGCCGCTCGTGGGCGACCTCGACCGGCCCGCGACGCTCGGGCGGCTCGCGGGCCTGGCGACTCGGCTCGTTCACCTCGCGCCGCCGCGGACCGAGGGCGAGCACTGGTGGCGCGACCTGCGCACCCTGGCACTGGCCCGGGCGCTTCGCCTGCGTTCGCCGCCGGCCGCGGCGGTGTACGGCTCCACGAGCGGCGTCTACGGCGATTGCGCGGGCGCCCGTGTCGCGGAGACGCGGCCCGTCGCGCCCGCGACGCCGCGCGCGCAGCGCCGCGTGGATGCCGAAGGCATCGTGCGGCATTTCGGGCGCGCCACCGGCGCGCGCGCCGCGATCCTGCGCATCCCCGGGATCTACGCGAAGGACCGCGAAGGCGGCACGCCGCGCGAGCGTCTCCTCAAAGGCACGCCGGTCCTGCGCCCGCAAGACGACGTCTACACCAGTCACATCCATGCCGACGACCTCGCGAGAGCCGTGCTTATCGCACTCTTTCGCGCAAAACCTCAGCGGATCTACAACGTCTGCGACGACACGGAGCTGAAGATGGGCGAGTATTTCGACCTCGCCGCGGACCTCATGGGGCTGCCGCGGCCGCCGCGCGTCTCGCGCGATGCGGCCCGCGAGCAGTTGCCCCTCATGGTGCTCAGCTTCATGGGGGAATCCAGACGCCTGGACAATCGGCGGCTCAAGCGAGAGCTGGGCCTCGGTCTGCGGTACCCCCATATTGGGCACGGAATGGTGTAACCCATTCTTTACATCGGCTCGATCGCTGCAATACGCTCGCATCGATGCGAGAGGGAAGACGGAAGAAGAAGTGCGCGCGACAGCAACGGATGCCGAGAGCATCGTAGGCAGTTTTTACGAAGCGGCGCTGGACTCGCGGCATTGGCGAAGCAGCCTCACGTTGCTGGCTTCGTACGCGGGCGCGCGGGGCGCGGTGCTGAAGCACGGCGACTTGCGCCGTCAGCGCCACGTGGTGGCGAGCCAGTCGGGCCACGACGCCGAGGTGGTGCGCGCCTACGAGGAGCGCTTCCACGAGAACGATCCGCTCGTGGAGGCGGCTTCGCGTGTTCCCGATGGCGCATGGCTCAATGACGCTTGCGCGGTGCCGGACCTGCGCGCGAGTGCCTTCTACCGCGACTTCATGCTGCCCGCGGGCAACCACTTCAGCATGAGCACGATCGTGTGGCGGGACGGCTGGAATGTCGCCGTGCTTTCGCTGCAGCGCGATGCGTCCCAGGGCTTGTTCACCGCCGATGACGAAGAGCGCCTCGCCCCGTTCATGCCGCACCTGCGCCGCGCATTGCGCCTGGGCCTCGCGCGCCAGCAGCTGCGGGCCAAGGCCGAATGCCGCGCCGCGGCGCTCGACCGCCTGGCCGTTCCCCTCTTCGTGGTCGACGCCGACGCGCGCCTCGCGCTTGCCAATGCCGCTGCCGACAGCCTGGGCCGCACGAGCCGCATGCTCGGCGTGTCGCACGGAGTCTTGCGGTCGCGGGCGGCCGAGGCGCAGTTGCATGCCGCGATCGCCGCCGCCGTCGTCGCCGCGCGTTCCACGTGGCTGCGCATACCGGCCCTGCCCGGGGAAGAGGCGATGCTGCTGGCCGTGACGCCGATCGGTCGGCCTACGCAGGTGGGCGGTCGCACGGCCGTACTCGTGATGGCGAGCCGCCTCGCCGCGCCGGCGGCGACGCTGCATGAAGTGCTGCGCGGCATGTTCGGCCTCACGGGCGCCGAAGTGCGCCTGGCTCACGGCTTCGCCGAAGGGCTTTCGATCCTCGAGGTCGCGCAGCGCCACCGCATCAAGGTCGAGACCGTGCGCGGGCAGCTGAAGTCGCTCTTCGCGAAACTCGGTGTGCGCAGGCAATCCGAACTCACGCGCCTGGTCGTCGGCATGCACTCGCTCGCGCCCCACGACCCGGTCGCGTCGACCGCCTGAGCGCCGCATGGGCAAGGCAAGGGTCGATGGGCCGTCTGCGATCGACGGCCTCGCAAGCATGCTCTACGAAGCGGTGCTGGATGCGCCGCGCTGGGCCGAGGCCCTGGGCGCGTTGATGGAGCTCGCCCATGCGCGCGGCGTCTCGCTTTCGCGCGCCGACCTCTCGGTGCCCACCAACAGCGTCATCGACGTGGTGGGTCAATCGGCCGAAGCGGTGCGCGAGTATCACGCCCACTATGTCGCGCTCGACCCGCTGATCCGCCTGGGCGCGGCGCTCCCGGCGGGCCGGTGGACGAGCGACTGGGCCGTGCTCGGGCCCGCTTACGCACAGACCGCGTACTACAACGACTTCATGCGCCGCCACGACAACCATGCCGTGCTGGTGGCGCCGCTCTGGAGCGACGGCGCGCACACCGCGCTCGTCGCGCTGCAGCGCTCGGCAAGCCAGGGCGAATTCGCGGCCGAGCCCGATCCGGCGCTCGTGCACCTGCTGCCGCATCTGCAGCGCGCGGTGAAGCTGCACTTCAACACCCAGGAGCTGCAGGCGCAGGCGGACTTCGCCGCCGCGACGCTGCATCGAGTGGCCACGCCGGTGATCGTGGTGGAAGCCGACGGGCACGTGGTGCTCGCGAACGGCGCGGGCGAGCACCTGTGCCGCTCGAGCCGGCTGCTCACGATCTCGGGACAGCGCCTCGTCGCGAAATTCCAGGACGCCGCGCTGCAGGCTGCGCTGCAAGAGGCCTGCGCGCCGGGCCGCGCACGACCGGCATGGCTGCGCCTTGCGCCCGCCGCGCAGGAAGAGCCTCTCCTCGTCGTCGTGACGCCGATGGCCGCGAGCGCGCCGCTGGCACGCCCCTGGCAGCGGCCGCTCGCGGTCGTGATGGCAAGCCGCGGGGCCGCGGGCGCGCGCAACGTCGAGGCGATCCTTCGCGAGCTCTTCAGCCTGACGGCGGCGGAAGCCCGCGTCGCCGCCGCGATCGCCGAGGGCCGGTCGCCGGCCGAAATCGCCGGCCGCCATGGCATCGCCGTGCTCACGGTGCGCGGCCAGCTGAAGTCGGTGTATTCGAAAATGGGCGTGAGAAGGCAAGCGGAGCTGAGCCGCATGCTCACCAAGCTGCAGGCGATGCTGCCGCGGCAGGCGCAGGCGGAGTGAGGGTCTTTTCTAGAACCAGTCCACGAGCCCCGACTGCAGCGCATTCTGCGGATTCGAGCCCGCTTCGCGCACGCGCTGCAAGGCAGCGTCGGTCGTGAGACCGAGCACCTTCAGCACGCACGCCGCCGTGCTGCCCGTGCGGCCCATGCCGGCCGCGCAATGGAGCATCACGGCGTCGCCGCGCCGCAGCGCTTGCGCGATGGTCAACACGTCCTCGCGAAAGCCCGCGCGGTCATCGGGAACGCCGAAGTTGGGCACGGGCAGATTGAGCCAGCGAAAGGGCACGTCGCCCGCGACGACCGCCGCGTGATACTCGGGCGACAGATCGGCGAGCTCGCTGCGCGGTGTGAGGCACACGACCAGCCCGAGCCGCGTCCTGTGCGCCTGCATTTCGAAGGACGCCCACGATTCGAACCGCCCGGGCATGGAGGCGAGCCACAGCCGCCCGGGAATTTCCGGCGGCAGCGTGACGGGGCGCAGCGACATGGAGCGATTCTGCTACCGCATTCGTGTTACTGCGAAGTGCCGCGTTGCCGGGCCACGTCGAATTCCGTGACCGGCGCGGCGCGGTTGCCCCAGCTCGATCGCACGAAGGTGAGCACCGCCGCCACGTCCGCATCGCTCAGCTGCAAGGCGTAAGGCGGCATGCCGAAGGGGCGCGGATCGAGTTGTGTTGCCGGAGCGAAGCCGCCGAAGAGCACGACCTGCACGAGGTTGGCCGTGATGGGCAGCAGCACCGCGCGGTTGCCCGCAAGCGCCGGATACGCGCCGCGGACGCCTTCGCCGCGCTCCGCGTGGCATCGCGCGCAATGATCGGCATAGAGCTTCGCGCCGCGCTCCACCACCGCCTCGCTCGCGCGCGGCACTTCCCGGGGGTCGACCTCGCTCGCGCCGGGCGTGACCGGAAGCGCCTTCAGGAACACGGCCATGGCCTTCAGGTCGCCGGCTTCGAGGTACTGCGTGCTGTGTTCGACCACCTCGGCCATGGGACCCAGGACGGTCGCGCGCGGCGAGGCGCCGGCTTGCAAGAGGCGCACGACCTCTTCGTCGGACCAGTCGCGAACGCCCGCTTCCGAAGGCGATGTGAGTGCGGGCGCATACCAGTTCTGCATCGGGATGAGCCCGCCCGACAGGTCCATGAGGTCGCGGCTCGTCGCGCCGAGCGCATTGCGCGCGGTGTGGCACGCCCCGCAATGGCCGAGCCCTTCGACGAGGTAGGCGCCGCGATTCCATTGCGGCGAATGTTCGGTGTCTTCCTCATAGACGCCGGGGCGGAAGTAAAGCGTGCGCCACACCGCGAGCGCCGCCTGAGTGCTGTAGGGCCACCGGAGCTCGTGCGCGCGATTGGGCTTGCGCACGGGCGTGAGGCTGCGCAGGAAGTCGAAGAGCGCGTCGCTGTCGGCGCGGCTCACCTTCGTGTAGTGGGTGTAGGGAAACGCGGGATAGAGCAGCCGCCCGTCGCGCGAGCGGCCGTAGTGCAGGGCGCGCCAGAACTGCGAAGGGGACCAGCGCCCGAGCCCCGTGTCGGCATCGGGCGTGAGGTTGCTCGAGAACACGGTGCCGAACGGCGTTTCCAGCGGGCGGCCGCCCGCGAATTCCGCTGCGCCGCGGTCGGTGTGGCATGTCGCGCAATTGCCGGCGCGCGCGATGTACGCGCCGCGCGTGACTTCCGCCGCACTCGGCGGATTGGCCGGCACGTTGTCGTCCACGTCGGCGCCCGAAGTGAAGTTCTGCAGCCACACGAACAGCATGAGCGCGGCGAACGCGCAGGCGGCGATCAGGACGACGCGCTTCACCGGCCCGCCCGCGTCGTGGGCAGCACGGCGCTGCCGCATTCGAGGGGCGGGTTTTTCAGCGGCCCCGGCGATGGCTTCGCTGCGGCGGGGACCGGCTGCGCCGCGAGCCAGCCCGCGATCGCGACGACGTCCTCGGGCGCGAGCCGCGATGCGATTTCGGCCATGCAGTCCGGTGCGTGCGCACGGCGCTGACCGGAGCGCCACGCGCCGAGCTGCGCATTCAGGTAGTCGCGCGGCAGCCCGACGAGGCCGGGGATCGTCGGCAGCACGCCCGTGAGCGCCTTGCCGTGGCACTCCATGCACGCGGGAAGCCGCCGCGCGACATCGCCCTGCGCGACGAGCTGACGGCCGCGCTCGAGCTGCTCCTGCCCGAGCCGGGACGCGGCTGGCGGCGGGTACGGCACGTCGAGCGAGGCGAAATGCCGCGCGATCTCAAGCAGGTAATCGTTGGAAAGCGGATCGATGAGGCGTTCCATCAGCGCGTAGTGGCGCCGGCCGTCGCGAAAGCCGAGCAGCTGGTTGTAGAGATACCCCGCGGGCTTGCCCGCGAGGCGCGGATAGTAGCCGTCCGGGCCCGCGCGGCCGTTCGGGCCGTGGCAGCCGGTGCACGCGAGCGTGCGCTGCGCCATGTCGTCGCGAAACGTCGCCGTTGACGCGACGGTGGCCCCGTCGACACCCGCGGCCGCCGATGCCGCGCACGCGAGCCACCAGGTGAGAGCGAACAAGGAAGCCGATAGCCGCATCGCGCGACTATGCCACCATCGGCCGCGGTTGCCCCCGACTTGGGAAGCCGTCCTACAGCGGCGCCGCGAGCGGCTTTCTATGGTCATAAGCATGAAGCTGTTCCGACGCCCGCGGCCGAAGACCACGCCGGAGAACCGGCCGCCTCGAGAGGGCGCGCCCGGCGGTCCACCCGGCGAGGAAGGCACGAACGCGGTGAGGCGCCGCCCCGACCCCGGCGCCGAGCCGATTCCCGACGGCGAGCACAAATACGTGCCGCGAAGCCCCTACCGCACCGGCAACTGGTGACGTCCGCGGTTCGCCGGCGAAGGCGGCGTTCGGCGATGATCGGAGCGTGACGACCACGCTCCTTGCCCTGCTCGACGACATATCGACCCTGCTGGACGACGTCTCCGTGCTCACGAAAATCGCGGCACAGAAGACGGCGGGTGTCCTGGGCGACGACCTCGCCCTGAATGCGCAGCAAGTGGCGGGCGTGCGCGCCGATCGCGAGCTGCCTGTCGTGTGGGCGGTTGCCAAGGGCTCGATGCTCAACAAGGCCATTCTCGTGCCGGCGGCGCTCGCCATCAGCGCGGCCGCGCCGTGGGCCGTGACGCCGCTTCTCATGCTCGGCGGCGCCTATCTGTGTCTGGAAGGCTTCGAGAAACTCGCGCATCGGCTCATGCACGGCAAGGCGCAAGACGACGCTCGCCACGCCGCGCTGCAGCACGCGCTCGACGACCCCGCGACGGACGTGCTCGCGTTCGAACGCGAGAAGGTGCAGGGTGCGGTGCGCACCGACTTCGTTCTCTCGGCGGAGATCATCGTCATCGCGCTCGGCACCGTCGCGGGGGAAGACTTCACGACGCGCCTCGCGGTGCTGGCCGCGGTCGCCGCGATCATGACGGTCGGCGTCTACGGCGCGGTCGCGGGCATCGTGAAGCTCGACGACCTCGGTCTGTGGCTCACGAGACGCGGCGATGCCTCGCTTCGACGCATCGGCCGCTGGACCGTGCTCGCGGCGCCCTGGCTCATGAAAACGCTTGCGGTCGTGGGAACGCTCGCGATGTTCCTCGTGGGTGGGGGCATCGTCGTGCACGGCATCGCGCCGCTGCATCACGCGATCGGATCGTGGGCAGAGGCGGCCGGGCCCGCGCATGCCGCGGCCCGGCTCGTGCTGGATGCGATCGCAGGCGTCGCCGCGGGTGCGATCGTGGCGGCGGCCGTGGCGGCCGCGCGGCGCCTCGTCGTTTCCTTGCGCGGGTAGGCACGCTCCTACGCCAGCTCGCGCGGCGCGCGCATGAGTCTTCGGCGCACGCGGGCCAAGAATCGCCGCCATGCACGACAAGCCGCAACGCCGCCGCTCGGAGACATCCGAATTCCTCGAAGCGCTCGGCAAGGGCGCGCTGATCGGGCTGGCCGCGATCGCCATCGCGCTGCCTGCGATGCGCGTGTGGAAGCAGCATCGTGAAGCCCTGCGGGCGCCTGCGCCGACCATCGCCCAGCAGGCGAACGAGGAGCCTCGGCGGTCTGCGCCGCAGGCCGTGGCGCCGCAGCTGCCCGCGCCGCCCGCGGTCGCCAGGCCGCCCGAGCCGCCCCGTCTCGCGGACTTCGGCGGCGAGCGGCTTTCGCCGGAAACGACGCTGGTGGCGAACTGGTCCGCGTACACGCGCGACCATGGCAAGCGCGCCTTCGTCATCATCGACAAGAAGCAGGCGCACGCGTACGTGTTCGATCCTCAGGACCGGCTCATCCGCGGCGCGCCGGTGCTGCTCGGCAAGGCGCGCGGCGACGACAGCGCCCCCGACATCGGCACTCGTCCGCTCAGCCTGGTGAAGGAGTACGAGAAGACCACGCCCGCGGGCCGCTTCATCGCGGAGCCCGGCGTGAACTCGCACGGCGAGCACATCGTGTGGGTTTCGTACGATCTGGCCGTGTCGATGCATCGCGTGCGCAAGGTGAAGGAGTCGGAACACCGCTTCGCGCGGCTGGCCTCGCCCACTATCGCGGACAACCGCATCTCTTTCGGCTGCATCAACATGCCATTCGAATTCTTCGACAACGTGCTGGAACCCACCGTGAAGAAGTACGGCGCGGTGGTGTACGTGCTGCCCGATGTGAAGAGCATCCGCCAGGTCTTCGGCGCCTACGACGTGACGCAGCCTTCGATGCAGCTCGCGAACTACACGCGGTCTCGTTGAACCTGCCTGGCGGTGGCGCCAGCCGGATTCCCGAAGGTCCGGCGGTGCCTGCCGCGGATGCGTGATCAGGCATAGCTTCAGGTAGGGCGTCCGGTATGGCGTGATACCACGAGCTCGTGCTGTCGACTTGTTGTCGCGAGCCAGCCTGGAACGCCTGCCATCCGGAGATATACCTGGGTAGGTAGCTATCGGCGTGCGCGATGTCACGCTAAAGTCTCGACCGCGGTTGACGCGGGCCATAAGCCCGAAGGCAACCGGAAGGAAAGTTGTCCCACCAGATTCATCCGACCCACCCGATCCAGGAGATATGCATTGGGCAAAGAAATCGCCAATCCCACGGCCGCTGAACTGAGCGCCATGGCCGACAAATACGTGACGTCG
>NZ_DASZSE010000020.1:0-13671 GCF_035548915.1 Ramlibacter sp.
AATTTCGAAGCGAAATTGGAATCTGACCCCAATTTGTCCGGTTCCAATTTGCTGTCCCAATCGCTGAACGACACGTCCGGCGGCAGTACCTCCACGCCATGCCGCTTCGCATCCTGCACGAGCTGCGAGGGCGAATAAAAACCCATCGGCTGCGAATTGAGCATCGCCGCGAGAAAGGCCTCCGGCTCGTGGCACTTCAGCCAGCTGCTCTTGTACGCGAGCAGCGCGAAGCTGTACGCATGGCTCTCCGGAAATCCGTAGTCGCCGAAGCCCTCGATCTGCTTGAAGATCGCCTCCGCGAAAGCGAGCTCGTAGCCGTTCTTCAGCATCCCGCCGATCACACGATCGCGGAACTTGTCGACGCCGCCCTTGCGCTTCCACGCGGCCATCGCGCGGCGCAGCTGATCGGCCTCCGACGCGGTGAAGCCCGCCGCGACCATCGCGATCTGCATCACCTGCTCCTGGAAGATCGGCACGCCGAGCGTGCGCCCGAGCGGCCCCTGCAGCTCGGGCTTGGCGTATTCGATGGCGAGGCCCTGGCGCTGCCTGTCGCGCGCCTTCAGGTACGGATGCACCATGCCGCCCGTGATCGGCCCCGGCCGCACGATCGCGACTTCGACCACGAGGTCGTAGAACACCGTGGGCTTCAGCCGCGGCAGCATCGACATCTGCGCGCGGCTTTCGATCTGGAACACGCCCACCGTGTCGGCGCGGCGGATCATCTCGTACGTTTGCGGGTCGTCGTCGGGAATGTCGTAGATCGTGAAGGGCGTTCCCCTGCGGATCGTGACCAGTTCCAGGCAACGCCGGATCGCGGTGAGCATGCCGAGCGCGAGCACGTCCACCTTCATGAGGCCCATGTCCTCCAGATCGTCCTTGTCCCACTGGATCACGGACCGATCCTTCATGCTCGCGTTTTCCACGGGCACGAGCCGCGTGAGCTTCGACTGGGTGAGCACGAAGCCGCCCACGTGCTGGCTCAGGTGCCGCGGAAACCCCATGAGCTGCGCCGAAAGTTCCAGCCACTGCACCGCCTGGTGTTCCGTGATCGACACGCCTGTGTGCTCTGCCATCTTCCGCAGGCGCTCCGGCGCGAGCCTGTCCTCGAACCAGTAGTGATCCTTCGCGAACGCATCGATCAGCGCTTCGGGCAAGCCGAGCGCCTTGCCCACGTCGCGCACCGCGCTTCTCGTGCGATAGGTGATCACCACCGCCGCGATGGCCGCGCGGTCGCGCCCGTACTTGGCGTAGATGTACTGGATCACGTCCTCGCGCCGCTCGTGCTCGAAGTCGACGTCGATGTCGGGCGGTTCGTTGCGGCGGTCCTTGCTGATGAAGCGCTCCAGAAGCGGCTGCGAGAGCATCGGGTCCATCGCCGTGATGCCCAGGCAGAAGCACACCACGGAGTTCGCGGCCGAGCCGCGCCCCTGGCACAGGATGCCCTTGCCGCGCGCGAACCGCACGATGTCGTGCACGGTGAGGAAGAACATCTCGTATCCGCACTCGGCGATCAGCACGAGTTCCTTTTCCAGCAGGCGCTGAACCTTTTCCGGAATGCCTTGCGGATAGCGTTGCGCCGCGCCCTCGTACGTGAGCATGCGCAGGCCTTCGGTGGGCGTCATGCCCGCGGGCACGGTTTCGAGCGGGTAGTTGTAGCGGATGCTTTCGAGCTCGAAGGCGCTGCAGCGGCGCATGACTTCGAGCGTGGCCGCGAGCAGGTCCGAAGGAAACGTCTCGGCCAGCCGCGAGCGGCGGCGCAGATGCCTCTCGGCATTCGCCTGCAGCTCCATCCCGCATTCGTGCACGGGTTTGCCCACCCGCACCGCCGTGATCACGTCCTGCAGGGGCTTGCGCGATCGCACGTGCATGTGCACGTTGCCCGCGGCCACGAGCCGCACGCCGCTCGCGCGCGCGGCCTCGCGCATTTGCGAGAGCCACAGGTCGTCGTCGGCGAGATACGGCAATTCGACCGCAAGCCACAGGCTCGCGCCGTACCACTCCTTCAGCTGCACCAGGCGCCGCTGCAGCGCATCGGGATCGAAGCCCGCGCGCTCGGGCGCATAGAGGATTTCGCAGCCCCGCAGGAGCGCAAAGCAGCTGAATTCCCAGCCGACGCTGTATTCGCCCTTGGGCGCGCGAGTCGTGCGCGCGGCGGTGATGAATTCGCACAGGCCGCCCCAGCCTTCGAGGTCGCGCGCGATGGCAACGAGCCGGCCCTCGCCGAGGTCGAACTCGCTGCCGAAGAGCAGTCTGAATTCGCGCAGGCGGCGCTCTGCGGGAGATTCCTCTTCCAGCTTCGCGATGAATTCGCGGTATTCGTTGAAGCCCGACCACGCCCGCACCACGCCCGCCACCGAACATTCGTCGGTGATCGCGAGCGCGTCGTAGCCGAGGTTGTAGGCGCGCCGCACGAGTTCCTGCGGATGCGATGCGCCGCGCTGGAAGCTGAAGTTGGAAAGGCAGTGCAGTTCCGCGTAGCGGGGCAGCACGTCGGGTGTTTCGGAGCCGGTGCCGAGCACGGGCGGAAGCGAGCGTTCCTCGTCGACCGAGGAACGCGGCTTGAAGGGTTGTTCAGGCATAGAGGCCTTGCAGGTACCAGCGCGAGCGGCCCGTGCTGGCGGGGCGTTCGCGAAAAATCCAGACGAGGCCCGCTTCGTCGCTGGAGGCGATGAAGTAGTCGCGCAAGGCGGGGCCGTTTTCCTCCCACCAGCCGGTTTCCAGGCGATAGAGGCGCGTGAGCCTTCGAAGCGGGCCGTGGTAGTGGGGGACTTCGGCTTTGACTTCGAGCGGGATGGGGTGAGGCAGGAGCCAGGTGGGGTAGATGGGGGTGCTGGGGGAGGTGGTGCCGCGCGTGCCCCTCACCCCCCTCGCCGCCACCCACTCCTGCATCCGCTCCGGCCGATGATCCTCATGCGCCACGGGCACGCGCACATTCCCCTCCCCCAGCCGCACGCTCAACCGCTCCACCAGCTGGTGCAGCTTCTCGCCCTTGCGGTTGTCCTCGGGCAGCAGGCTCGTGGTCACGCCGCCCCACGGCACGGTCTCCAGCGAGCGCAGCCGCAAGTGATTCGCCGGCGCCGCGATCGCACGCCGCGAAAGATGCTCGCTCACGAGCCGGCGCAGATGCGCCATGTCCTGCGTCGGCTGCGCGGTGCGCACTTCGAGCTGCTCGCAAGGCGGCAGCGGCTTGCCGTCCAGACGCTTCAGATCGAGCGTCCATTCGAGCTCCAGCGCGAGCACGCCGCGATTGCGCGCCTGCAGCCACAACTGCAGTTGCGACAAAAGCCGCTGCCCCGTCCACATCAGCTCCGGCGCGCTGCAGGCGAGCGCGGGCAATTCGAGCTTCACGTCGAAGTGCTCGGGCAGCGCGATCCACGCATGGCTTTCCGGCTGCGCGCCATAAGCGTGATCGAGCGCACGCAGCAGCGCCGCGCCGAAGCGGCGCGACACACCCGCGCTCGGCAGCGCGCGCAACCCGCCCCAGGTGTTGCAGCCGATGCGCTCGAGGATCGGCAGATGATCGCGCGCGGCGCTGAGCGTGTGCACCGGCAGGCCGTCGGGCACGAATTCGGGGATGCGCTCGGGCGTGCCCTCCCCCCTCAGGCGCAGCAGCGCGAGCGCGACGAGCGACGTCGCCCCGCTCGCCCACACCGGCATCGACGACAGGGCTTCATGCGGCTTGAAGAGCTTGCGCAAGAGGCGCCTGCGCCCGCCCCACAGGCGCTCGCAGGCCGAGACCTCGAGCACGAGCGCTTCGTCGAGAAAAGCGACGCGGGGGGTGAACTGCAGTGCCCTCCATCCCCACGCCTGCCTTTCTTCTTCATGCGTGGGCCGCAGTGCGATCCAGAACATCGGATCGGCTCCTCGACGAAGGGAAAACGGCGGCGTCGCGCGCGAGCGCGCTCTTGCGCGAACGCAGCAGGGCCGCGAGGCGCGGCGGCTGCGCGGGCAGGCTCACGGCTTCGAGCAAAGGCGGACCGCGCCGCTTCAGGATGCGCACCTGCAGTTCCTGCGCACCCTCGATCATGAGGCGCAGGCGCGCGGGGCTCGCGTCGCTGCGTGAATGCAGCGTGCGAAACACGAAGAGCAATCGGCCGTGCTGCTGCGCGGCCATGTGCAGGCGCCGCAGTTCGTTCGCGTTCGAGCGCGGCAGCCAGGCGACCACGGCCGCGACTTCGGCGCAGCGCAACGCCTGTTCCGCAGCCCAGAGGCGCGCGGCGGACTTGTCCGCATCGACGCGCAGCAGCCGCGCGGGCGAAAGGCCCTGCGCCTGCAGGCTGGGGCCGAACGGCTCGAAAGGTGGACCCACCAGCACGATGGGCCCCGCTTCGCCCTGCGAGGCTTGCGAGGCCTGCGCGAGCGCGGGCAGGAGCAACTGCCACGCATGCTGCTGCGGCTGCGCCTGCAGAATCTCGATCAACGAGCCGAGCGGCCAGCCCGCGCCGGGCAGGCAGGCGTCGAGCTGCGCATGGCCCGAGGGCAGCGTCCTTTCGCTAGACTGCGCGAGTTCCTCGCCCCGCCACACGTGGGCGATGGAAAGCGGGGACGATACGGCGCGGAGCATGGCGGGGAAACGGGCTGAACGGTTCGAAGGCTGGCGTGAAGCGGGCTCGAAGCCCTGTCTGGCTATTTATACAGTGTTTTTCCCGGCGTGGGTAGGCTAATCCTTTTGCCTCATGACAAAGCCGATGCACCCGGCCGATTTCGCAGGTGATTCGCACGAGGTCGCGCAATCGCTGATCGGCGCCGTCTTGCTCGTGGGCGGCGTGGGAGGCCGCATCGTCGAGACCGAGGCCTACGACCGCGAAGACCCCGCGTCGCACAGCTATTCGGGGCCCACGGCGCGCAATCGCTCGATGTTCGGCCCGCCGGGGCGCGCGTACGTGTACCGCTCCTACGGCATCCACTGGTGCCTGAACTTCGTCTGCCGCGAGGAAGGGCACGGTGCCGGCGTGCTGATCCGTGCGATCGAGCCGCTGCGAGGCATCGACACGATGCGCGAAAGGCGGGGCCTGCACGACGAGCGCCTGCTCTGCGCCGGCCCGGGCCGCGTGGGCCAGGCGCTCGGGATCACTCACGACATGAACGGGATGCGGCTCGATCGCAAGCCTTTTCGCGTGCTCGCGCGCGAAGGCGATGTGGAGATCGTCGCGGGGCCGCGCGTCGGTATCAGCAAGGCAGCCGACGTGCCATGGCGCTTCGGGCTGAAGGGTTGCGCCTTTCTCAGCAGGCGATTCTGAGAGGGCTCCGGCGCGAAGCTCCGTTATCCCCGCTTCTCTTCGTCGTCCCTCGCTTCTTTCCGTCGCGAAGGCGGGAAACCGAGGTATTGGACGTCATTCCCGCGAAGGCGGAAGCCGAGGTATTGGACGTCATTCCCGCGAAGGCGGGAATCCAGGGCGTTGGGAAGCTTCGGGTCCCCACCTTCGCGGGGACGACGACTGGCCCCGCTAACGCCGGACCACGTCCCCGCGCAGCGCCTCGGCTTCCCTCGCAACACTCGGCGGAGCCGACACCACAGTCATGTTCGGCACGTCGACGCGCGCCGCGGCCTGCGCCGGCACGATCACGATGTTGCCTTCAAGTGGGCGATAGGGCACGCCCGCCGACTCGGCGTCTTTGCGCGTGGTCATGAGCGGCGCGGTACTGCCCCGCGCGCGCCTCACCGCGACCTGCTTCCGGGCGACCGTGCCAGGGGCGGGGCCGGCACCCATCACGGCCGTGCGGCTCGCTCCAGCCGGCGGTGCCGCGCCGACCTGCGCGAAGCTCACGGGCGTGCAAGCCGCGGCCTCGTTGAAGACCAGCATGCTGCCGGCCGGATAGCGCGCGGCGCGAAGCGCATCGTGCAGCTTCAGGCGCATGTCGACCGGTGAATGCTCGTCGTGGTAGAGCACGCGATTGCCCGGCCCGAAGACCGTGTAGCAGGCCATGGCGTTGCACGCCCAGAACGCGGCCGCGAACAGGACGAGACGCTTCGGCGAAAAAAGCTTTGCGAGATGCATGGCCAGACTCCGGCCGGTCGACCCGGCGGTGGGGACAACCCATCATCTGCGCAGGCAGCTTGCACCGCTTGCAGGCGGATTCGGGCTTTCGATGTCAGCGGCGGCCGAACCGGCTCATCACCATCGCGGCTCGTCCGTGCCCGGCGGAGCGGAACGCCGCGACCACGCCGCGGGCGTGCGCTCGAGCTGCGCGCTGTGACGCACCGCCCGCAGCGCCCCGAACCCCGAATCCATGGTTTCGAGCCAGGGATCGAAGGCGGGGCGCTCATGGCCGACACCTTCGGGCACGCGGCCGAGCGAGCGCACCCACTGACCCGTCTGCGCGAGCGAGACCTGCACGTGCCACGATCCGCCTTCGCGCTGCTGCCGCCCGAGCGCGGTCGCGGCGCCGAAGGCGATGAGATAGCCCGTCGCCTCGTCGAGGATCTGCATCGGCAGCGCACGCGGCTTGCCTTCGCCGAACGCTTCGCCTTCCGCGTGGTTGAAGCCCATCGCGGTCTGCACGAGCGAGTCGAAGCCGCGGCGCGAGGCCCAGGGGCCTTGCGCGCCATAGGCGGAAAGCGACACGTACACGATGCCCGGCCGCCTCGCGGCGACGTGTTCCACGCCGAAGCCCAGCGCCTGCAGGCCCCCGGGCCGATACCCTTGCAGGAAGACATGCGCGTCCGCCAGCAGCGCCTCCATCGTCGCGCGGCCTTGCGGCTCGCGCAGATCGACGTGCGCGGAGCGCTTGCCCCGGCTCGTGTCGGCGATGGCCTCGATGTTCGGCAGGTGCGGCGAATTCACGAGCATCACGTCCGCACCGTACGCCGCGAGCGCCTTGCCGCCCACGGGGCCCGCGAGGATGCGCGTGAAGTCCAGCACGCGGATGCCCTCGAGCGGACGCTGCGTCTCGCCCAATGGCGGCAGCGCAATCGGCGGCGCGTCGCCCACGCGATCGATGGTGAAAAGCGGCTCGGCTGCCACTGACCGGCCGTGCGGTGTCGCGTCCCATTCGTCGAAGGTGCGCAAAGCAGTGGCCACGAGTCCGCCTTCCGCCGCGGCCGTCTCGAATTCGAGGGCCTTCCACCGCAGCATCGCCCGCTCGGCATCGGCGCGCTGAGCGCGCGCGGGGTCGAGCCCGATGAGCCTCAATGCGCCTTCGCGGTGATGCGCGAAGTTCGCGTGCACGCGCACCCAGCCGTCGCTGGCGCGGTACAGGCCGGAGAACTTGTCCCAGATCTCGGGCACGCGCCCATCGAGGCTGAACCAGCCGGTGCATTCGATCGCGGCGTGAAGCATGTCGACGTGCACGGCCTGGCGCGGCACACCGCGTGTGTGCCCCAGTTCGCACGCGCCGAGCGCGGCAGCGGCGATGCTGGATTGCGCGGCGGTGCCTACCGCAAAGGTCGATGCGAAGACCGGGTCTCGGCCGCTCAGCTGGGCGAATGCGAGCGCGTCGTCCGGCAGTCGCGCGAGTTGCCAGAGATGCCGAAGCGCTCGCACGGGCACCCCGCTGCCTTCACCGGATCAACTGCACTCCGGTCTTCGACTGCACGTGATCGAACGTCACCTCCGGTGCAAGCTCCACCACGAAGAGGCCCTGCGCCGTCACGTCGAACACACCGAGGTCCGTGATGATGCGATCCACCACACCCACGCCCGTGAGCGGCAGCGTGCACTTCGGCAGGATCTTCAGGTCCTCGGAGCCGTCCTTCTTCTTCGCGACGTGCTCCATCAGCACGATCACGCGCGGCACGCCGGCCACGAGGTCCATCGCGCCGCCCATGCCCTTCACCATCTTGCCGGGAATCATCCAGTTGGCGAGGTCGCCGTGCTCGCTCACCTGCATCGCGCCCAGGATGGAAAGATTGATCTTGCCGCCGCGGATCATCGCGAACGAATCGTGGCTGCCGAAGATCGACGAGCCCTTGATCGTGGTCACGGTCTGCTTGCCCGCGTTGATGAGGTCCGCATCCACTTCGTCGTCCTTCGGAAACGGCCCGATGCCGAGCATGCCGTTTTCCGACTGCAGCCACACTTCCTTGTCGCCGGTGTAGTTCGCCACGAGCGTCGGAATGCCGATGCCGAGGTTGACGTAGTAGCCGTCCTTCAGTTCCTGCGCCGCGCGCGCGGCCATCTGTTCTTGCGTCCAGGGCATGTCGATTCTCCTTCAGGCGCGGGTCGTGCGCTTTTCGATGCGCTTTTCGGGGTTCGCGTTGTGCACGATGCGATGCACGTAGATGCCGGGCAGGTGGATGTCGTCGGGCGCGAGTTCGCCCACTTCCACGATCTTCTCCACTTCGACGATGCAGACTCTTCCTGCCATCGCCACCGCCGGATTGAAGTTGCGCGCCGTGAGGCGAAAGCGCAGGTTGCCGCTTTTGTCGGCGACGTCGGCCTTCACGAGCGACACGTCCGGCACGAGCGAGCGTTCCATCACGTACGTCTCGCCGTCGAATTCGCGCAGCTCCTTGCCCTCCGCGACCATCGTGCCCACACCCGTCTTCGTGAAGAAGGCCGGAATGCCCGCGCCGCCGGCGCGCAGCTTCTCCGCGAGCGTGCCCTGCGGCGTGAACTCGAGCTCGAGTTCGCCGGCGAGATACTGCCGCTCGAACTCCTTGTTCTCGCCGACGTAGGAGGAGATCATCTTCCGGATCTGCCGCGTCTCGAGCAGCTTGCCGAGGCCGAAGCCGTCCACGCCCGCGTTGTTCGAGATGACGGTGAGGTCCTTCACGCCGGTGTCCTTCAGCGCCTCGATGAGCGCCTCCGGGATGCCGCACAGGCCGAAGCCGCCCACGGCCATGAGCTGGCCGCTTCGCACCACGCCGTCGAGCGCGGCATGCGCATTGGGGAAAATCTTGTTCACGCGAATCTCCTGTCAAACCCTGAGGCACCCGCCTCTTGCGCGTACGATACTACCTATTGCGCTACGTAGTACTCCGTAAATGCCAACCCCGACACCGCTGGAAGTCGACTACCGGCAGGCGTTCGATCTTGCGCCGGTGGGTCTGTGCCTGTCGCGCAATCGTGGGATTGTGGACTGCAACCAGCAGTTGTGCGAGATGTTCGGCTGGTCGCGCGAGAACCTGATCGGGCAGTCGTTTCTCGTGCTTTATCCGAGCGCGGACGAGTACGAACGCCTCGGCGCGCGCATGGCGCCGATCCTGAATGCCAAAGGCCACTACGCCGACGACAGGATCATGAAGCGCGCGAGCGGGGACGTGTTCTGGTGCCACGTGACCGGCCGCGCGCTCAATCGCGAAGAGCCGCACGAGGCGGGCATATGGTCATTCGAGGACCTGAGCGCGCGGCGTCCGGTGAAGGCGGAACTCACCGCGCGTGAACGCGAGGTGGCCGCGCGGCTGCTGGACGGCATGACGTCCAAGGAAATCGGCAAGACGCTGAAGATCAGCCACCGCACGGTGGAAATCTATCGGGCGCGCCTGATGCGCAAGTTCCGCGCGAATACGACGGCCGATCTCGTGCACAAGCTGATGGCGGGGGGATAGCGCAGCCTGCTGCGTCACGGCGCGTTCGGGTCATCCGCCGGGGCCCCGGCACGCTCCCACTTCGGCGCCGTGTCGAACTTCAGGCTCTCCTCGCGAGGGCTCTCCTCGCGAGGCCGCGGCGCCTCGACGGGCGCGGCCACTTCGAGAGCGCGCGCGTCTTGCGGCTGCACCGCCGGCTTCGCCTTCTTCCTCGCCGGCGGGCCGCCCATCGCGGTGGTCATCCACTGCGGCGGCAGTTGCAGCGTGTTGCGCTCCGCGAGCAGCACGCGCGGCACCGCGAGCACCGGGTCGGCTTCGGCTCCGAGTGCCGCATCGCTTTGCTGCGCCAGCGCGAGTCCCGCCGCGGCAAGGCGCGTTCTTTCGGCGTCGAGGCCGAACTTCATCCCATACGTCGTCACGCTCTCGGAAAACAGACTGTGCGCGCGCTTTGCGACCGCCTCGCGCAACTTGCCGTCGCCCGGCAGCGACTGCAGGTAGAGGTGCGCGAGCTGATACTGCGCGTCCGCGAGCCGCACCGGGTCGGCGCGCGCCACCTGCGCGGCCACGCGGCAAGCGGTGATGAATGCCGTCTCCGCATCGCGCGGCCGCTTCTGCGCCGCGGCATCGGCACCGACCGCGAGATAGGCGGGCACGTCGAGCGCGTCCGCGCCGCGCAGGTCCATCGGAGCTGGAAACTTGCCGTCGACCTGCGACGCGGCCACGAGAATCGGATCGAATTCGCAGGCTTGCGCGGCCGCCGCCTGCTGCGCGGCCGGAGCCACGGGCGCCGCGGCGGGGGACGCGACGGGGGTCGCGGCGGAGGTCGCGACGGGTTCGGGCGCCGGCGCCGCGTTCGCGGACTGCGCGCCCGGGTTCAGCCCGGACATCACCGCGGCGGCGAGGCAGATGCCGAAGACGAGCCCGCATGCGAAGACGAGCGAATGGCGCCGGGAAAAACCGTCCATGCGGCGCACATTAGCGCGGCGGCTCGCGACCCCGCGTCGGACAAAACCGACTCGGGCGGTGCAAGAATGGCGTGGCAGCACCCACCCAACAGACAGAAAGAGGAGTTCCGTGGCCCACAAGACCCATACGATCGACCTGCCCACGATGACGCCCGGCACCACGCGCGGCGTGGTCGTGCACCGCTTCGGCAAACCCGGCGCGCGTCCCAAGGCTTACCTGCAAGCCGCCATCCACGCCAACGAACTGCCAGGCGCCATGGCTTTGCACTACCTGATGCCCATGCTGAAGGAGGCGGACCGCAAGGGGCTGATCGAAGGCGAGATCGTGATCGTGCCCACCGTGAACCCGATCGGCCTCGCGCAGCTCGCGGGCAACATCCACCTCGGCCGCTACGACTTTCTCGGGCGCGAGAACTTCAACCGCAACTGGCTCGATCTTTCGAACGCGGTCGCGGACAGTGTCGGCGCGAAGCTCGGCGGCGATGCGAAGAAGAACGTGTCGCTCATCCGCTCGGCCGCCCTGGCCGAGCTCGGTGAGATGAAGCCGCAGACCGAGCTTCAGACATTGCGCTGCGAGATCATGAAGCTTTCGGTGGATGCGGACCTCGTGCTCGACCTGCATTGCGACCAGGACGCCGTGCTGCATCTGTTCGTTTCGAAGAAGGACGTGCCCGGCGCGGCCGTCGACCTCGCGGCCGACATCGGCGCGGAGGCAACGCTCTACAACGAGCCTTACCCCGAAGCCCTCACCTTCTCGGGTGTGCACGGGGGGCTCTGGGCGCGTCTCGCGCAGCGCTTCCCGGACGCGGCGATCCCGCAGGCCTGCACCTCGGCCACCGTCGAATATCGCAGCCAGCACGACGTGAGCCACGCGCTCGGCGAGTCGGATGCGAACAACCTCTATCGCCACCTCGTGCGGCGCGGCATGATCGCGGGCCGCGCCGGGAAGCTTCCGGCCCTGAAGCGCGAGGCGACGCCCATCGCGGGCATGGACGTCGGGTATTCGCCCGCGACGGGAATCACCGTGTTCCTGCAGGCGAAGGGCGCATGGGTGAAGAAGGGAGACCCCATCGCCGAAGTGATCGATCCGTCGGACCCGCGCGGGCCGAAGGCGCGCAAGCAGCTGAAGGCGCAGACCAACGGCGTGCTCTTCGCGGGCAAGCAAAATGGCAAGCTCGCGTGGCCGGGAGCGGTGCTCTACCGCATCGCGGGGGCCAAGCCGTTGCCGCATCGCAAGGGCTTGAGCGGGCTGGACGACTGAAGGAGCTTTTCGATGGCGAACCGCTACCCCGCCCCCGCGCTTGCGGACGTCCCTGAAGACATCCGCGCGCGCATCCTCGAAGTCCAGGACAAGGCCGGCTTCGTGCCCAACGTCTTTCTCGCGCTCGCGCGCCGGCCGGACGAATGGCGAGCCTTCTTCGCCTACCACGACGCGCTCATGCTGAAGGAGACCGGCTCGCTCACCAAGGGCGACCGCGAGATGATCGTGACGGCGACGAGCGCGGCCAACCAGTGCCTCTATTGCGTGGTCGCGCACGGGGCGCTCCTGCGCATCTACGAGAAGAAGCCGCTCGTGGCCGACCAGGTGGCCGTGAACTACCGCAAGGCCGACATCGCGCCGCGGCAGCGGGCCATGCTCGATTTCGCGATGAAGGTGTGCCTGCGCTCGCACGAAGTGGAGGAATCGGATTTCGACGCACTGCACGCGCACGGCTTCGACGACGAGGACATCTGGGACATTGCCGCGATCACGGCGTTCTTCGGTCTTTCCAACAGGATGGCGAGCTTTTCGAACATGATGCCGAATCCGGAGTTCTATCTGATGGGGAGGGTGCCGAGGGAGAAGAAATAGGAGCTGCCGACGCAAGCGTGGGGCGCCTCGCGGCCGGAGGCTGGAACCATTTCGGCCGGGGCGTTACGAAATGGCACTAGTCACTAACGGTCGAGGCCATCATGCCGTCATTCCCCTCCATTCTTCCTCCGAGCACGGCGAGCGCCGCGCAGGTCGGACGAGCTGGGTCGGCCGATGTCCCATCTGACGTCGCGGCGGACCGCCAGCTCTCCGCTCCCCAGGCGGCGCAGGGCGGAAATTCGGGAGAACCTCCACTGGCTCATTCCGATTCGACGTCCGGCGGATGACCGGCCGGCCACCGTCGCGCAGGCGAGTGAGCCTGGGCGCCCCTTCTTGAAGCAGACCGCAACCCACGAGCCAACGGCATGACTTCGGAACAGTACCAGACTCTCCTGCGCGAACTCGCCCAGCTCGGCGGGCTCACGAATCCCGCAGGCCTGCTGTCGCATGGCCGCGTGAAGATCGGCGAATACGACGCCCTGCTCGCCCACGAGCCCAGGTACGACGAGAACCTGCTGCAGGTGCGCATCCTCCTTGGCGGAATTCCGGTGCGGGGGGGAAGCAGCGTCGTGCGTGCGCTGCTCGAAGCGAACTACAAGGGCGGCTACGGCGGCGACTGCATCTTCAGTCTCTACCCGGAGTCGGATGACGTGATCGTGACGATGCGTGTGCGCCTCGAGCCCATGATGTCCGCGCGCGAGCTATGGCAGGAAATCTCCGATGCCGCGCGGCACGGCGGCAAGCTGTGGGACGAAGTCCTGAGCGCCGCCGGACCCTCGCACGGCAGTTTCATGCCGGAGTTTCGCGGCATGGCGCAGCGCATCTGAACGCGTCAGGGTATCGCGGGCCCGCCATCGGGCGACCGCGATTCGCGATTCGCAGGCGCAGAAAATCCCGCGGAAAAGGCGGCGGGTGCTGACGGCGACAAGACGCCAAGACGCTGCAGGGCGGGTGCGTGCCCTGGCGCGAATCCATGCCGAATACTCGCAGTCTCTCGGTCAGGAGCGCTGCCGGGGATTCAATGGAATCCGAACACCGCCTCCAGCGTGGGGGCGTCGATCGCCCGGTCGAACCATTGCCTCAGTTGCTGCGGATGCGCGCCGGCGATCTGAGCTTGCACGGCCTCGGACAGCTCGCCGAAGCGGCCTTTCAGGAGCCGGCACAGCATCTCGGCCTGGGCGCGCTCGATGCCTTGCTCGATGCCTTGCTCGATGCCTTGCTCGATGCCGCGTTCGATGCCCTGCTCGATGCCCTGCTCGATGCCTTGCTGCAGCAATTGCTGCTTCCACCGCTCCATTCGCTCGCCGATCATCTCCGGAATCTCCGTCAAGTCCTGCACCTGCGCCGGCTCTTCGCCCTCCGGCAGGTGCCGCAGCACCACGCGC